>NZ_VKKH01000009.1 GCF_007197995.1 Aliiglaciecola sp. M165 | reverse complement strand
CCGGTGAGTTAGGCATTTTAATAAGTAATGGCGATGTAATTACTGAAGGAACGGATTGGTTCAACGCAGAAGGAACGGACTGGTTCAATGCAGAAGGAACAGATTGGTTCAATGCAGAAGGAACAGATTGGTTCAATGCACAAGGAACAGATTGGTTCAATGCACAAGGAACAGATTGGCTGCGAGTGGAAGGAACGGATTGGTTCAACGCAGAAGGAACGGATTGGTTCAACGCAGAAGGAACGGACTGGTTTAATGCAGAAGGTGCAACAATTTCAACTGAAAGTGTAGAACAAGCACTCCTGGACGAGACAGTGGTTAACAGCACTGAGGAATCAGATGAACTGCTAGACCCAGTATTCTAAACAAGATTAAGTTACTGTAAGTATTGGCCGCACTTAAGTGCGGCCTTTTTCAAAAGAGAAAGTTATAAGGGTTGAACAAACAAGATACGAATAACCGTCAATGATTAAGCAGATTATGTTGAATCGAGTTAACGCAACACTTATCATCGGTTGGCTAATCATTGACCTTTTGACAACGTTAAAGGCTAACCCTTGGATTGAGGCTGAAGAATTGAAACTGCGATTTAGAATTATACAAAAGATTATGGTCAAGCTCAGTACACTCTTACTGACTCTAACCATGGTTAGCAGTGCTCTGGGCGATGAGGAAAACATTCGCTTCCAAAAAATAGCGCTTGAGCAAGGTTTGTCGCAAGAATTTATTATTACCGCATTTCAGGACTCTGAGGGCTTTATGTGGTTTGGCACCCAAGAGGGACTAAACCGCTATGATGGTTACCAATTTAAAGTTTTCACTTACAGTGTAAGAAACAGAGAATCGTTGAGCTCAGATTGGGTTTTTAGTATTGCGGAGTATGACGAAAATACTTTGTGGATTGGCACTCGTGGGGGAGTCAACGTTTTTGACAAGTCGTCGCAGACTTTCAGTCATTTAGTGCATGACAAGGACAATGAAACAAGTTTGAGTAGTGACAATGTTAATGTCATACATAAGTCAAAAAACGGAAAAATGTGGGTTGGGACTGGCGAAGGTTTAAACCTCTACAATCCCACTTCAAATTCTTTCCAGAGAATTGGTCTTCCAGATTCAAGCACCGATACAAAATTTATTCAGAGTATAGTTGAGGATAACAATGGATTGCTATGGATTGCAGTATCTGGAAGAGGCTTGATTGGCCTTGATTCTTCTAATGGAAAAATAGTTCATGGCTTTGAGGATTTGTCGAAACGCTTCGCCTTTTCAGCGACCGGAGAAGTTTCTTTGGCTTTTGATAGTCAAGAGAATCTCTGGATAGGCAGCCAGAACGGACTTGATGTGGTATCACTAAGCGCTTTGAGCACAGGCGAGAGTAAAATTGAAGTCTGGTCACCTGAGCAGACTCGAAATGTTAACATCCAGCACATATACAAAGACCGAGATGACGTTATGTGGGTGGCCACTGACAGCGGCTTATTTAGGTTGAACTCCGATGGTGAAACATTTTTACACCTTCAACATGACAAACAAGACCCTTTTAGTCTATCTAGCCAGAAATTGACCTATCTCTACCAAGATCGTGGTAATGTTTTTTGGGTGGGTAGCAACAGTGGGTTGAATAAATGGAATACCGCGACCGCGAATTTCGATCATATACGCGTGACTGCAGACGAAAATCAATCTCTTAGCGGCAGTTATTCAACAGCTTTTCATGATGGAAAAGACGGTTTTATGTGGCTGGCCTCTCTTGAAGGATTAGATTTACTTGACCAAGCAACCGGCCAGATTACGACCTTAGAATTTGAAGGCGACTACGACACTACATTGCTGCACAACAAAGTGATGGCGCTTCATGCAAGTGAGGATGGAAGCGATTTATTCATCGGATACCGTGAAAAAGGCATGAGTCATCTAGATGTTGACACCATGACGTATAAACATTATCCCTTTGACCCTGCCAACCCTGAAGGTATTGGCGCGCCTGGTGTGACAACCATCAAAGATGCGGGCAATGGCAAGCTTTGGGTGGGCACATTTGGTGGCGGTCTTAACTTGTTTGATATTCAAACTGGTCAATTCATCAAGTACAAAACTGATGGTGAAAATTTACAAACATTGAGCAGTAATCGGGTGTTATCCATTACACGAATGAGAAATGGTTTACTTTGGGTAGGTACTTGGGACAAAGGGTTAAATATATTTAACCCTACTACCGGAACCGCGATGCGAATTGACTCGGACAAAACAGCAGCTAAATCTCTTGGTGCTGATACAGTTTGGGACATTCTTGAAGATCCTAACGGGAGCGTGTGGGTAGGGACAGCAGGCGCGGGTTTAGCAAAAATAAGCAAAGAGAATATTGAAAACGGCGTATTTGAATTTGATCGTATTTCACGCTATGAAGGCCTACCAAGCAGCACAGTATTCGGTATCCTGGAAGATAGTAATGGTTTTTTATGGGTAAGTACCAATCGAGGAATTTCAAAAGTCAATATCGAAACCAACGAATTGCTAAACTACGACAGTTCTCATGGGTTACAAGGCAATGAATTTAACTCAGGAGCTTTCCACAAAGCCCGCGACGGTAAAATGTACTTTGGTGGCACCAACGGGGTGACGGCTTTTTATCCTGATGAAATTGCGCCCAATCAACATATACCCCCAGTGGTTTTGACTAAGTTTCAAAAGCTAAATGAAGTGTATTCATTAGATTCGGGGGGAAGCCAGCGCAACAATATTCAAATTTCTCATAAAGATTATTTGATCGCGTTTGAGTTTGCAGGCTTGGATTTCGCGTCGCCAAACAACAATCGATATCTGTATAAACTAGAAGGCTTTGATAACGATTGGATTGAGGCTGGCGATATTCGTAAAGCGACTTATACCAACTTGCCTGCAGGTAATTATTTGTTCCGCGTCAAAGCGTCGAATAACGATGGTATTTGGAACGAGCAAGGAGCAGATGTTGCGTTAACTGTATTGCCAGCGCCCTGGTATTCATGGTGGGCGTATACAATTTATGCGTTATTTGCTCTAGGGCTGATTTATTGGATTTATCGCTCTTACATTAACAAACTGGAAAAAGAAGCAAATTATCGTCATGAGCTTGAACTTGAAGTGAAAAATCGTACGGTTGAGCTTCGAGAGGCTAACGAACAACTACTTAATGCGAGTGTGACGGACCAATTAACTGGATTGCACAATCGCCGTTATTTGAACAGCATTATCGATCAGCAATGCGCAAGCGTATTCCGTGATTTTGAAGCGAACCTTAAAAAAGGCGGAATGAATGCTGAAAGTGGTCCAAGGCTGTTCTTCTTAATGTTCGATTTGGATGGCTTTAAACCTATTAATGACACCTATGGCCATGATGCTGGTGATAAAGTTATCTGTCAGGTCAGTGATTTACTTAAAACCGTCTGCCGCAAGTCGGATACCGTCATTCGCTGGGGTGGGGATGAATTCTTAGTGATGGGCCGTGTTGAAGAAACGCAAGAAATTGAGTTACTTGCAGAGCGTCTACGGAGCAAAATTGCCGCCTATGGATTTGATATTGATCTTAAACAAAAGATGCATTTGTCATGTTCGATCGGATACAGCATGTTCCCATTCTCGCATCACTACCCAGATTCGTTAAGTTGGGAACAGGTTCATTTGCTTGCGGACAACGCTTTGTATAAATCCAAGGAAGCGGGACGTAATCAATGGACAGGAATTTTACAATCTTTGGAAATGCCGCCAGTGAGCATTATGAATACCTTGACGCAAAATATTGATAGTGTCATTGGTGAAGGCTATGTTCGCATTAAACAGGCAGATCGCGAAAATGCCCCTAAGGTGTTGGATATAAAATCCAGAAGACGCTAGTTAGCTGAACACAAGATTTGTGAAGGCAAATTCTGCTAATTTAGCGCATCAAGCTCACGTTTTAATTTGTAGAATGTGGGCTCACTAACACCTAACATCTCAGCAGCCTGAGCCATGCTATAAACCGGTGTGCTCAAAATCCCTTCTAGTACAAGCAACTTTATTTTTGCCACGCAGTTGGCAATAAACACTTTGCCTTCTGCTATGGGCATGAGTGCATCGGTAATTTGATGCCAATTGTCCGGGCGATGCTGATTATTCTGATTCATTTCGGCTAATATCTTGTCAACTTTTCGTCTGGCGGTGCTTTGCGAAATCGACAAGCGCGCAGCGGTTTGGCGCATTTTTCTGTCTGTTGCCAAATAGGTTTTAATAATCAACTCGTCCTCAATCCAATTACCAAAAGGCGCGTTAAAAAACTGTGGATGTTGTCCTGCTGCCGCCAATTGCTGTTTAAACAGTTCCAGCAAATAGGCTAAACAGTCGTCTGAACTGATAAACTGAGGCGCTGAATGTTGTTCAGTCTGGTGAATCGGCGCGGTAGGTGGTGGCTGATGAGTTACTTGACCGTTTTGTGCCGGCGTTGAATTCGCATTGTTATCACTAATACCGTTTGACTGCATCACAGGTGTCACGGGTGGAGAAGGTAATCCATTGGTTGTGGCGTATCCGTTTTGTGCTTGGTGTTGAGCATCATCTTCAATGTTAAGCAGTTCCCACTCTATCACCTGTCCTTCGCTGAGCAGCGTTGCCTGCATCAATCTATTTTCTAGTTCACGAATGTTTCCTGGCCAGGAGTATTCTGCCATGCGACGAAGCGCTGTATCGGACAGCACGCGTTTTTCAACCTTAAATTGTTCAGCAAATTTGGCCAAAAAATGTGAGGAAAGCAGTGCAATATCTTCTACCCGTTCTCGTAAAGGTGGGTTGTGTAAGGTGAGAACATTGAGTCGGTAATACAAGTCTTTCCTAAATGTACCTAGTTCGACTTCCTGTGCTAAATCTCGGTTGGTCACGGCAATGATTTTAACATCCACTTCAATGACTTTATTGCCACCAACTGGAGTAAAGTGTTTTTCCTGCACAAATCGCAGAAGCTTGGTTTGCATATTCAGTGGTAATTCACCAATTTCATCCAAAACCAATATGCCGCCATTGGCGTCTAGGACTTTACCTTGTGACGTGTTCTGCGCGCCGGTAAACGCGCCCTTTACGTAACCAAATAATTCGGATTCAATCAAGGTTTCTGGAATGGAGCCGCAGTCTACAATCACAAAGGGTTTGTCGCCTCGGTTGCCCATAGTGTGCAACGCATTGATCAAGCGCTCTTTGCCCGTACCACTTTCTCCCGTGACTAATACGGTGGTATCAGTTAATGCCGCCCGCTTGGCTTGTTTCATCAAGTTTTCCATCGCTTGAGATCGATAGATAATACTGCTTACTTGCAACCCTTCTTTTAATTGCGCCAATTCATATTGCAGTTGCTCATTCTGCGATTCCAGCTTGCGGTTAAGTTCTTCTTCCAGGCGACTTCTGCGCAGTGCTTTACCGAGTTGTCTTGTCAAACCCGACAGCAACACCTTGGTGTCATGTTTAACTTCAAAATGCTCAGCATTACCACAAATGAAAAAACAATCATCGGTTTCAATCTCAAGTGGCAACACTAATAACAACGAACTGCCAACATACCGCTCGGACGGTTTTTTAGTGTCCAAAACGGTGTTTTTCATCTGTTTTATTTCGCTCAAAAACGCATGATCTTTAGTGTTGAGCGCGACAGCGTTGTCAGCCACGTCGATGGAGAACTTGTAACTCATCTGATCTAATTCATCGTCACTGATGATGCCTGCACAACTAAAATCGAACGTCTGAGCTAAACGTTGGACAACACTTTGGCACAACTGTGTGAGATCATGTTTATCGGCTATTAATGAAGATATATCCCACAACAAAAGCATGTTGCGATAGTCGGTTATCGTATCGGCAGTGAAGATGCCACCAAGGTAATTAAATTGCTGTTGATAAAGATTAAAGTCGTCTTTTTGCCAAGTAATAATGGAAGGTTGATTCTCCTGTTGAGCAACCTTAAGAGCCTGATCGGTGCGGTTAATTAAGGTACTTGCCCGTTCAGACTCAGTTTCTATTTTCTCGTCATGTTCAACAATAGCGGCACCCAAATCAAATTGCAGGTTGAT
Organism: Aliiglaciecola sp. M165; assembly: GCF_007197995.1. Taxonomy (GTDB): domain Bacteria; phylum Pseudomonadota; class Gammaproteobacteria; order Enterobacterales; family Alteromonadaceae; genus Aliiglaciecola. The sequence continues at coordinate 477,991 of NZ_VKKH01000009.1, read as the reverse complement.
GGCACCATCCAAGTATTGTTTTTGCTGCAACACTCGTTGCAGTTTTTTAGCAAGGCTTGCTACGTCGGTTTTTTCATTTGCTGGAAAGGCAACGCCAAAAAGTGCACCGCCAAAGCGACTCAGGATGTCTGCTTCTCTTGTTACTGATTTCAATTCAGTGGCGATTTCACGGATCACGTTATCGCCAAATTCATGGCCAAATTTTTTATTGATTTGGTGAAAGTCGATACAATGCAGCATCACCAAACCCACAGAATAATTCTGGCTAAGCAAGGCAATTTTATTTTGCATTACGGTGCGAGGGTTCAAATTAGTGAGCGGATCTGACAACAGGGCTAGGTAATCGCCAATCAACCTAATTTGCATACTCGCTGATTCGAGCATTTGCTCGATGGAGGCCATTTTTTCGATTTCTTCTGGGTTTCCCTGTTGCATGTTTTGATCAAACCAACTGGGTATTGCCGATTCAAATGTTACCTTCATCCAAAAAAAGGATGTCGTGCTAAACGACTGTATCGGGGCACGACGGGACTTAGAATCTGAGCTTTGATTATCACTTCCTGTTGCATCTCTTACAGGTGTAGGCAACTCTGCAATGATGTATTCGGATATTTTGATAAGGACCGTTTTTTGGTCTAGCACGATGTAGACAATGTCTGAGTTTCTACTGTTAAATTGGATGACACCTGGATGCTCAAAATCAAAATCTTGTGTTAATGGCAATTCATCGTTTTCAAATTCACCCACAACAACTTCACCCATTTTATCGCTGACCTGAGGGTGAAAAACGCTGATGTTTTTCGCACCAGAGAACGACATCAGGCTGCTTAGATGGTGAAGTAATACGTCTTTCGGGTTCAAGGTTATGGGTTCCGTAGTGCCAATCTGAATTAATATTCCATATCTTGCGCGGTTATGCAATGGAAGCAGAGAGGCGAGACAGGGCCAATATGTTTAACCAAAACAGGGAATTGGGAGCAATGTTTTGTCAACATTAAAACCAAATGTTTTAACTGGTCGGATTTTAATTAATTTTTGCGCTCGACTATATATTTCGCTGCCTGTATACTGTCGCGTCTTTTTTAACCGAGGTGGGCCAAGATGGTCCGCACAATGCGGTGGAATTGGAAGTTAAAAGTAGCCGAGCGTGATTCTAGGATCGCGCCAAAGTTAATCATCCATTACGTTCTTTCGCAAATTTGAATTACGCGTATTAAACACGCATAGTTGAGGTATCATAATGCAAGTGTCAGTCGAGACGACTCAAGGCCTAGAGCGCCGCCTTACCATTTCTGTTCCTGCAGATTCAATCGATTCAGCAGTCAAATCGCGTTTACAGCAGTTGGCGAAAACCCAACGCATCAACGGATTCCGTCCTGGTAAAGTTCCTGTTTCAGTAATCAAAAAGCGTTTTGGCCAGGCAGTTCGTCAAGAAATCGCTGGTGAAGTTATGCAACGCAACTTCTATGAAGCGGTTGTGCAAGAAAAACTAAACCCAGCAGGTATGCCAAGTTTTGAACTGACCAAAGACAAAGACGGTGAAGACCTTGAATTTGTTGCGTCATTTGAAATCTATCCAGAAATCGAAGTTAAGGGCGTAGACAAAATTAAATTGGAAAAACCTGTTGTAGAGATTTCTGATAAAGATCTCGCCAACATGATGGATACACTTCGCAAGCAACACGCTGACTGGAAAGAAGTTAAGCGTAAAGCGAAGAAAGATGATCGTGTGACAATTAACTTTGTCGGCACTATCGATGGCGAAGAATTTGAAGGCGGCAAAGCTGAAGATTTTCCTTTAGAGCTTGGCAAAGATCGCATGATCCCTGGTTTTGAAGAACCTTTAGTGGGTGCGAAGAAAGGCGAAGAAGTCGTTTCTGATGTGACTTTCCCTGAAGACTACCATGCAGAGAATCTAAAAGGTAAAGACGCACAGTTCACAATCACAGTGACCAAAGTTGAAGGCCTTGACTTGCCGAAAGTTGATGAAGAGTTTGCGAAGTTGTTTGGTATTGAAGACGGTGACGTTGAAAAACTAAACGTTGAAGTACGCAAGAATATGCAACGTGAACTTGACCAGACTTTAAAAGCTAAACTTAAAGAAGACGTGATTGCTGGTTTACTTGAACAAAACACGTTGGATTTGCCTAAAGCACTAGTCGACCAAGAAATCGATGCTTTGCGTGAGCAAGCCAAACAACGTTTCCAACAACAATCTGGCGGTAATGTTGATAATATGCCTGAACTTCCAGCAGATTTATTCGAAGAAAACGCCAAACGTCGTGTTTCAATTGGTCTGATTTTGGGCGAAATCATCAAAAACAATGAAATCAAAGTTGAAGATGAGCGCGTAGAGCAGTTAATCGAAACAACTGCATCTGCTTATGAAGATCCTTCAGAAGTCGTTGAATATTACAAAAACAACAACGAATTACTTCAACAAATTCAAAACGTTGCTCTTGAAGAGCAAGCAGTTGAGTGGGTCGTTGGCGAAGCCAAAGTCAAAGAAGTGAAAAAAGCCTTTGACGATATCATGAACAAACAGGCTTAAATTAGCAGTAGTTATTTGACTTCAATAGTCAGCTCCTGATTAAATGCTCGGTACTTACCGAGCATTTTTATTTGTGAAGAATTAATTTATGTTGAACACGTCTTTCGATCCACTTAATGCACTTGTCCCCATGGTTGTAGAACAAACTGCTAAAGGGGAACGTTCTTACGATATCTATTCACGTCTATTAAAAGAAAACGTAATCTTTTTAGTGGGGCAGGTTGAAGATCATATGGCAAACTTGATCGTTGCCCAGATGCTTTTTTTAGAAGCTGAAAATCCAGAAAAAGATATTTTCCTGTATATCAACTCGCCAGGTGGCTCTGTGACTGCAGGCATGGCAATTTACGATACAATGAAATTTATCAAACCCGACGTTAGCACCGTTTGTGTAGGGCAGGCAGCAAGTATGGGCGCCTTCTTATTGTCTGGTGGTGCAAAAGGTAAACGTTACTGCTTGCCAAATTCAAGGGTCATGATCCATCAACCTTTGGGTGGTTTCCAAGGTCAAGCGTCTGATTTTGAAATTCATGCGAAGGAAATCCTGTCTATTAAAGAGAAACTTAATCGTTTGATGGCCGAACACACAGGGCAAGATTACGAACGTGTTGCTAACGACACTGACAGAGATAATTTTTTGAGCGCGACTGAAGCCATGGAATATGGTTTAATTGATCAAGTGCTCAACAACCGTGAAGACGCGTTGAAAAACACGAAATAATTTGAGAAGTAAGCCATTTGCGTTAACACTTAGGATTAAAGGAGTGTTCGCAAATAGCGAGACAAATTGGAAGGGGCAATTTATTAATGAGTGATAATCAGAACTCAGACGGCGACAATAAGTTATTGTACTGCTCGTTTTGCGGCAAGAGCCAGCACGAAGTGCGCAAGCTAATTGCCGGCCCATCTGTATTCATCTGTGATGAATGCGTGGAGCTTTGTAACGATATAATTCGTGAAGAAGTTAAAGACATTTCTCCCAAGAAAAAGCAAGATGCGCTGCCGAAGCCAAAAGAAATCCACGCGCATCTTGATGAATATGTTATCGGTCAGGAACACGCCAAAAAAGTGCTATCTGTGGCGGTATACAATCATTACAAACGTCTACGAAGTGGTGATGTTCACGATGGTATTGAGCTTAGTAAGAGTAATATCTTACTGATTGGTCCAACGGGTAGTGGTAAAACACTACTGGCAGAGACCTTGGCTCGTTTATTAGATGTACCCTTTACCATGGCAGATGCAACCACACTAACTGAAGCCGGTTATGTGGGTGAAGATGTCGAAAACATTATTCAAAAACTTTTACAAAAATGTGATTACGACGTTGAAAAAGCACAACGTGGTATTGTTTATATTGACGAAATTGACAAAATTTCCCGCAAATCAGACAACCCATCTATTACGCGGGATGTTTCTGGTGAAGGGGTGCAACAAGCGTTGTTGAAACTGATTGAGGGAACCATAGCTTCTGTGCCGCCTCAAGGTGGTCGAAAGCATCCTCAGCAAGAGTTTTTGCAAGTCGACACTTCAAAAATCTTGTTCATCTGCGGCGGTGCGTTTGCAGGTTTGGATAAGGTCATTGAGCAACGTGCAGCAGTGGGTTCTGGAATTGGCTTTGGTGCAACCGTTAAAAGCAAAAACGAAACCAAAGCAGCAGGCGAGTTGTTTAAGCAAGTCGAGCCAGAAGATTTGGTGAAATATGGGTTAATACCAGAATTTATCGGGCGTTTACCGGTACTTACTAGTTTGGAAGAACTGAGTGAAGATGCACTGATTCAAATTCTTCAGGAGCCTAAAAACGCACTAACCAAGCAATACGGTGCATTGTTTTCAATGGAGAACGCAGAGCTGGAATTCCGTGACGATGCGTTGCACGCTATTGCGAATAAAGCGATGCAACGTAAAACAGGCGCTCGTGGCTTGCGTTCAATTGTTGAGGGTGTGTTGCTCGAAACCATGTATGACTTACCGTCAATGGAAGGTGTCAGTAAAGTGGTGATCGATGAAACCGTTATCAAAGGTGAGTCTAAACCTATACTCATTTACGATAGCAGCACTGATAAAAAAGCTGCTGCAGAATAAAGTAGAAATGGAACAAAAACAAAGGCTCTTAGGAGCCTTTTGTATTTTTTGTTTGAACTTTACTGTGTAATCCCCATATACACTATCATTACCTTTCTAGCAGTATTACAAAACGAGATTAAGCATGACAGAAGAGCGAGCTGATCGCATAGAAATGCCAGTATTGGCGTTAAGAGATGTGGTGGTATATCCACACATGGTTATCCCTTTATTTGTAGGGAGAGAAAAATCCATTCGCTGTTTAGAAGCGGCAATGGATAAAGACAAACAAATCTTTTTGGTTGCACAAAAAGATGCTGGCGTAGATGAACCTGAAAAAGAGGATGTTTATGAAGTCGGCACCATTGCAACCATTTTACAGCTGCTCAAGTTGCCTGATGGCACCGTAAAAGTTTTGGTGGAAGGCAATGTTCGTGGCCAGATCCAAACCTTTCTACAAACTGACACTTATTTTGTGGCAGAAGTAATTCGTAAAGAAGACGAAGAGCTTGCTGAAAATGAGCAAGAGGTTTTAGTTCGCTCGGCGATTTCTCAGTTTGAGGGATACGTTAAGCTAAACAAAAAAATTCCCCCCGAAGTGCTTACCTCGCTAAATGGAATCGAAGAAGCCGCTAGACTTGCTGATACCATGGCAGCTCATATGCCACTCAAGCTCTCTGAAAAGCAGAAAGTGCTAGAGATGGAGAGCGTTAACGAGCGTCTAGAATATCTCATGGCGTTGATGGAAAACGAAATTGATTTGCTGCAGGTGGAGAAAAAAATCCGTACCCGCGTTAAAAAGCAAATGGAAAAGAGTCAGCGAGAGTACTATCTAAACGAACAGATGAAAGCCATCCAAAAAGAGTTGGGTGAGTTGGATGAAGCCCCAGACGAATTTGATGCACTCGGCAAAAAAATTGAAGAAGCCAAGATGCCAGATGAGGCAAAGGAAAAAGCCACTGCGGAATTACGCAAGCTCAAAATGATGTCACCAATGTCAGCTGAAGCGACTGTGGTCAGAAGCTATATCGATTGGCTGGCAAATGTGCCTTGGCATAAACGCAGTGCAGTGAAAAAAGATTTGGCAAAAGCCGATGACATTTTAGATTCTGATCATTACGGCTTAGAGAAAGTTAAAGAGCGAATTATTGAATATCTCGCGGTTCAGCAACGAGTTAAGAAGCTCAAAGGTCCTATTCTTTGTCTTGTTGGTCCTCCTGGTGTGGGTAAAACATCTTTAGGGCAATCCATTGCCAAAGCGACAGGTCGAAAATACGTGCGCATGGCTTTGGGGGGGGTAAGAGACGAAGCTGAGATCCGCGGTCATCGCAGAACTTACATCGGTTCTATGCCAGGTAAACTGATCCAGAAAATGGCAAAAGTTGGCGTAAAAAACCCGCTATTCCTACTCGATGAGATTGACAAAATGTCATCGGATATGCGCGGTGACCCATCTTCTGCACTGTTAGAGGTGCTGGACCCAGAACAAAACAGTACTTTCAGCGATCACTATTTGGAAGTGGACTACGATTTGTCAGACGTTATGTTCGTTGCTACCTCAAATAGTATGAACATTCCTGGACCATTACTTGACCGTATGGAAGTGATTCGCCTATCTGGTTATACCGAAGACGAAAAACTCAACATCGCTACTCGCCATTTAGTTAAAAAACAAATGGAACGCAATGGTCTAAAAGAAGGCGAGCTGCATATTGAAGACTCAGCAATCATAGGAATTATTCGTTATTACACCCGAGAGGCGGGGGTAAGAAGTCTCGAAAGAGAAATATCCAAGATTTGCCGCAAAGCGGTGAAGAACATCTTACTTAATCCTAAGACCAAAAAAGTTGTAGCGAACCAGGAAAACTTAAAAGACTTCTTGGGTGTGCAGCGCTTTGACTATGGGAAATCTGATGGAAATAACCAGATTGGCCAAGTGACTGGGCTAGCTTGGACGTCAGTCGGTGGTGATTTATTGACGATAGAAACGACATCTGTTCCGGGTAAAGGCAAAACTACGTTTACCGGCTCACTGGGCGATGTGATGCTTGAGTCAATAAAAACTGCTATGACAGTCGTGCGAAGCCGTGCTGAGAAGCTCCGCATCAATGAAGACTTCTACGAAAAACGTGATATTCATGTTCATGTTCCCGAGGGGGCAACACCAAAAGATGGTCCTAGTGCAGGTATCGCAATGTGCACCGCATTGGTTTCGTCTTTAACAGGAAATCCGGTTAAAGGTGAAGTGGCTATGACTGGAGAAATCACATTGCGAGGCGAAGTATTGGCAATTGGTGGTTTAAAAGAAAAGTTATTGGCAGCGCATCGAGGCGGGATAAAGACAGTTGTTATTCCAAAAGACAATGAACGCGACTTGGAAGAGATCCCTGATAACGTCAAACAAGACTTGAGTATTCATGCAGTGCAATGGATTGATGAGGTTTTGGAGTTGGCTTTGCAGGAAAATCCTGAGGGATTTAGCGCCGAATCGGCCTAGCCGGAGAAAAAGTAGCCAATTTAGGTGATTTTTTCTAATTTTTTTAAAAATAAGGGCTTCACTAAGTTAAAAGATATGGTAGCCTTTATGTCAGTTTCGTCAGAAGCCTTATCACAAAAGGGATTGCGACGATTCATAAATGTAAACTAATTGTAAATCATTGCTTGAAGTTCAAATTCAAGCTTGTTATAACGTCACCGCAATAATCATTTTGCGGAACAACAAATAATAACAATTGAAGGGGATCTTATTGTGAACAAGTCTCAACTAATCGATAGTATTGCTGCTGGTGCAGACATTTCTAAAGCAGCTGCTGGTCGTGCTCTTGATTCATTTACCGACGCAGTTACTGCTGCTCTTAAAGACGGCGATCAAGTAGCGCTAGTTGGCTTTGGTACATTCTCAGTTCGTGAGCGTTCAGCTCGCAGTGGTCGTAATCCACAAACAGGTGAGACAATCCAGATTGCTGCAGCGAAAGTACCATCTTTCAAAGCAGGTAAAGCTCTTAAAGATTCTTGTAACTAAGACAAGCGTCTCGATAGACAAAAAGGCGATGAACATTCATCGCCTTTTTCGTTTCTGTTTACTGGGTTAAATATCATTATTGTCTGGTATTTGTCGCTCAACCTGCTTTTTCATCGCAATTAACCTTCGAAATTAATGTTGATTTTGAATGACCGGATAATTAATCAATTTGGTCATAGATTATTTGGGCTTTAGCTGGTGATCCTAATGGTTTTCGCGCTATAATCCCGCCGTTTTATTGCTGCGAGCACAGAGGTTATAACGCTGCGCAGTGCTGTTAATAAGTCCGTCAAAGAGAATAGACTCATATGTTGGAAAAAATTAGAGAAGGATCGCAGGGTACTTGGGCAATTGTTATCCTGGGTTTGGTTATATTAAGTTTCGTTTTCGCTGGAGTAGGGGGTTATGTTTCCTCTTCAGGTTCGGCTGCCGCTGAAGTCAATGGCGACGAAATTTCTCAGTCCACATTTGATCGAGCGTATGAAAATGAACGCGCACGTTTAGAATCGCAATTTGGTGATGCCTTTGCAGCGCTAGCAGCTGATTCGGCTTACTTGAACCAGTTTCGTCAAAGTGTGCTAGACAGACTCATTGCAGATAAACTTATCGAGCAGGCGGCTAGAGAGCTTGGCTTACGTGTCAGTAATCAGCAAGTTCGTGAACAGATCCTGCTTATGCCAGAATTTCAAATTGGTGGTCAGTTCAACAACGCCCGTTTCCAGGCAACATTGCGCTCAGTAGGATTCCAAACCAATACCTTTAGAGATTACATGCGCAATGAAATGACTCGTCAACAAGTCGCCAGAGCATTGTTAGGCAGTGAATTTTCTTTGCCCAGCGAAGCCAGCAAAATATTGCAATTGCAGCAACAAACCCGTGATATTCAGTATCTCACAGTTCCTTACGGACCATTTGAAGCCGGTGTAGAACTGACTGAAGATGATATCAAAGACTATTACCAACAAAATCTTTTACAGTTTGATACGCAAGAGCGACTCAGTCTTGAGTACCTTGAAGTCAAAGCAGAAGACTATCTAGATACTGTAGAGGTCACTGAGCAAGAATTAGTCGATTTATATGAGCGTAGCTCGAACGATTATCGCAGTGAAGAACAGAGACGTGTCTCGCATATTCTTGTTGAATTTGGCGATGATCAAGACAGTGCACAAGCAAAAGCACAAGAAGCGGCAGATCGGGTAAATGCTGGTGAAGAGTTTGCTGTAGTCGCAGGTGAGATGTCTGATGATACCTTTTCTGCTGAAAATGGTGGTGATTTAGATTTCTTTACGCGCGGAGTGATGGACTCAGCGTTTGAAGAAGCGGCCTTTGCCCTGGCTAATATCGGAGATGTGAGCGGTGTAGTTGAAAGTGAATTTGGTTTTCACGTAATTAAACTTACCGACATCAAAGCAGAACAGGTAACAGCATTTGAAGAAGTCAAAGACGACCTCGAACAACGCGTTAAATTAGACAAAGCCGTTGAAGAGCTCTACATCGTGCAAGGACAACTTGCTGAGTTGGCGTTTGAAATGCCAGACAGTTTACAAGACGTGGCAGCGGCAACAGGCTTGAGTGTTCAAGCGACAGAACTTTTTGTTCGTGAACAAGCACCTGAAGCGGTATCCAACCCAATCGTGATTGCGCAAGCGTTCTCTGACGAACTTATTCAAGATCGCGTAAACAGTGAAGTCATTACTGTTGGCGAGAACCACTTTATGGTTATTCGAGTTAAAGAGCATGAGCCAGAGCGCACCAAAGCGCTTGAAGAAGTCCGTGACCAAATCGTTTCAGAGTTAACGTCTGAAAAAGCGCAGGAAGCAGCAAAAGAATGGACTAATGATTTACTTGCTCAACTACAGGCAGGACAGGACATTTCAGCCGGATTGGCGGAAAAAGAAATTGGCTGGCAGCTTCAGGCTGGTGTAACGCGTTTCGGTGGTGAAGTGCCAAGAGCAATTGTCGACAAAGCCTTTCAGCTTTCTACAGACGCCGGAGCCAACCAGGATGTTGTTGAACTCGCCAGCGGAGATATTGGGATCGTGCAGTTGAACAACGTTAATGCGTCAGATGAGTTACCTGCGGAGCAACTTGAAGCTATGCAACAACGACTCGGTCAAACTCGTTCACAGAGCCTTTACGCAAGCCTAATTGAATCATTGCGTGCTGATGCAGACATAACAGTATTTAATTTGTAAGCCTACAAACACTTACTGACAATAAAAAAACCAGCTGCGCTCAGCTGGTTTTTTGTTTTTAGGCTGCTAGCTTGACGCATCTTAATATTATCTAATAGTAGTTGGGTGGGCTTGGCATATTGTTAAATACCACTATGTGCAGGTGTTCTGTGATTGGAAAACGGTTCACCTCGGAATAGAATAATTATCTGTTAGATGAATATGTCGATGGGGAGAAATCGGCACCAATTCAGAAGACATCGAAAAATGCTGTTTTTTTGCGTTAATACCCTGCCATGAAATCGTCACTACAACGTTTTTACTGGCAGAAAGTGGATCCTCGAAAACTTTCCATTGTCGCTCAAATATGAGTGTCTTGCCTGATTGACCACTCGGCTGAATCGCTACTTTTCCTGCTGGTAAAACCCCACCTCTATTATCAGAGATTTGAGAATAGCTTGTCTTCCCATGTAAGCCAAACTTTCCATACTTTGATTGAAAGTCATGTAAATCTTCAATTTTTTCGACAGCCAATCTCACCGCGATATCAGAGTAAAATCGAATTAACTGCATATCGATCATTTGCTTATGGAGGGCCATCATTCCGGTCGCACTACTGAGTAATATCGCAGAGACAATCATCACCTCAACAAGACTAAAGCCCCGTTGATCCTTCATTTGAAATCACGCCAACTGCCGGGGATACGGACAAGTTTCCACATGTCTGCCTGATCAAACAAACGATCTATAATCTCATTGTTAAACAGAATATCCATTGTGCCACCGGATAAGTTAACATTTGTATTGGCAACAAAACCGCCATGTATCTGATTCTGTCCTAGTAGTGTTATGTTATGTGTCGTATCAAAATGTGACGTGGACAAGATTACCAACAAGCCATAAATCTTATTTTGTCCCCGCAAATAGAGATCTCCGTTTTGCACAACCATTATTATTGGATGTTGCGGTGTTCCTAATACAGTCCGACCATCCAGCCAACAATCACCGATTACCCAGAAACTAGAGGCCTTTGATGGCAGATTTTGTGGTTCACAGTTTTTTAAAACGTACTTAAATTCGTCTTGTAGGTATGGCCAATCCACTTTTCTTATATTAAAAAGAAAGGGCAATAAATCAGTTGCCGGGCCCTTTGCCTGAGTTTGATATATCGAAGAAAAGTTATTATTGGTGCAATCACCTCGTTTGTAACGATCAATTGAACAGTTAAAAATGTTGCTGGCAACAGTTAGCGCATCTGCAAGCAATATTAACTTATCAGAAGTTGGATCAAAATTCGGCGGGTCATAGACTATTGATAAGTCTGTGCTGACGTTTAATTTGCCATTAATCATCACGGGAGATAAAGGAGTTGCCCTAAGTAGCGGGTATCTTAGAACTTGCTGAGTCAAAATTACTCGGGCGTTCGGGTCTGACCCTTGGCCCATTGCAGTCACTTTGATCAACTCCATGCGATTAGAAAAACGGGTTGTTATGTGCCGGGAAATGTTTACTTTCGCCTTTCCTTGAGGATTGTTGTTAGCTTTGAGATGCATTTCCATTTGACTTTGCATAAAGGTGGGATCGGATTGAAGCCGATTTAAGGCGCTAGCCATACCTGTTTCAGCGTTAGTGCGAGCCAATGCCAAGTTTTTGCTATTAACGCTCATCGAATTGACAAATAAATTTTGCCTCAAACTGGAAAGGATAACCATTGCACAGAGCGCTAATAATAAAACTAGTACAACGAATAATACTCCGCCGTGTTGCAAGGTATTTGAAGTGCGAATAACTTTATTCACGATTTTTAACTCGTACGACAAAATCCATGTTGAGCTTATGATTTGGATCTTGTTTTAATTGTCCTGCTAGTTGGACTTGCACTAGCGCCCTTGTATTAGCAATTGGATTAAATTGAAGCCTTGTGACCTCGACGATGTTGGGATCAGATAAATCCTGCCAGCCATTTTCGTCGCAATTTGCTCCGGCCACTCGAAATTCAATCGCTTTGTTTTTTAACCTGAATCCATAATGTTCGTTGTTTGGAGTTCGACTCATTTGACCATCCCAATCTCGGTCATAAGCGAATAACATACAACTATTTGGCGATTCATTTGGGAAATGAGAAAAGGTAAAACCATTCCATTGTTTTCCTTTTGATTTGATACCATTTTTTGCATGAATCTCGGCCTGGGCAATAGCACCGCTGCGGCTAATTTCTCTGGATAGAAATATAGCGATAGTTTGAAGTTCTTCTTGAAGACGTAAATGTGTCATGGTATTTGCGTTAAAACTGATTAAACGCCCGGTAAATGCCGTCAACCCAGCCATTACGCTTAGGCCCAAGGTCATGGCGATAAGCAGTTCGACAATCGAAAAACCTTTGATCACGCGGCGTTGACATAAATGAGTGTTCAACATGGGGAGTATCCGCCAATTTTCCCCTTGGAAACGCAAATGCGCACGCGGCCAAGGTTGCTAACAATAAATTTGCCAGCAGCATTAGGAGTAGAAAACTGGCCTGAGCCACCTCGACCCACACTAATTCCATGGTTTCGATCAAATACTAACGCATTGATATTTCCCATCAGCAAAGTATCTAACGCTACGTGGGGAAACCCTTGTCGATTTAATAAATATGGCTGGCCAAGAACCGAGCAGGCATTTTTAGTATGACAATCACATTGGCCATTATCGTTTAGGGCAATGCACCATTCTTTTTGAGCATCAAAATTGACTGTTATGTCTTTGCCAAGATGAATGGACATTCTTCTGGCCGCTTTCAACAAAAAATAGGTTTCTTGCAAAGCACTCTTTAATTGGTACTGGCGAAGACTTTCCAAAAACGAAGGTGCGCCAAACAAGGCGACCAAACTAATTATGAATAATACGATAAGCGTTTCGAGCAGTGTGAATCCGTTTTTAGCAGCGCGATTTTTACTTCTTCCATGCATTTTCTGTACTCCAGCCACGTTTCCTTGTGCTTTACTTTGAGCTGAGTATAGAAGGAGTTATACAAAGATGAAGTACGGTTTTTTTTGTAAAGGGGTCGGACTGGTGGACATGTTGCTAGCGTTGGCAATTGCCGGATGCTTGTTGCTCTTTGCAGTACCCGCATACAACACTCATATCAACGAATCTAAACGAAATGCCGTTCAAAAGGAGTTGTTGACCTACACAATGCAGCAGGAATCTTTTCGCTTAACGCACCTTCGATATGCTAGTGCGAAGGAGCTTACTATTCCTAAACACACTGATTATTACATAGAACTTAAAAATGGCACCGAGCAAACATACCAGATAGTAGCAGCACTAAAAAATAAACCCCAAGCATCAGTACCTTGTGGCAGTTTTTCAGTCAATCATCTTTTACAGGTTACGCCTAAAAATTGCTGGTAGTTACCCTGCAATCCTACTATAACAAAATGGATTGGATTACCTTGGAGAAAGGGAGGAATTAGAAACTTAGGGAAGAAAAGCAGCCTAGGTTATCCACATTAACAGTAGATAGACAACGGCAATGCCAATCGAAATATAGAGAATTTTTATATAACCTTTTTTGCCATCGTCGAGGCTATAACCGTTCGCTAACAAATATATGCTCCATACAACGAGCATAACTACGGGAACTAAAAATAAAAATCTCAGCAAGGAAAACTCCTAGTGTGACAAATATGAAGTAAACGCTACATACTGTCTTCACATTGACTTCGGTTAAATAACAATAATGTGATTCTAGCGGTTGCGTCAATGGGTACACAATTATAAACGAAAATTATTGGTGTATTATCGCCAAACGAACAGGCACAAAAAAAGCGCTTGTTAGCGCCTTTTTTAGTGCATTGTATAAAACGCGATATTACAGTGATTTGATCTGTGCAGAAAGACGGCTCTTGTGACGAGCAGCTTTGTTTTTGTGGATCAAACCTTTGGTTGCCATACGGTCAAGCAAAGGAGTCACTGTAGTAAGGGCTGCAGCAGCAGCTTCTTTATCCCCAGCAGAGATGGCAGCGTTTACCTTTTTAAGGTAAGTACGAACCATAGAGCGACGGCTAGCGTTGTGCTGGCGACGCTTCTCAGCTTGGATTGCGCGTTTCTTAGCAGACTTAATGTTAGCCAAGGTAAACTCCCGAAAAAACTAGTCAAAATTCAAGGGCGCAGATTGTGCCTATTTGCGAACCTATTGTCAAATCCTTTAGTGATTAACAAGCGCTTTTTTAGCAAAAAAGTGAGGTTCGTCACAAATCCGATAATTCATTAGAGAATTTTCTCATCAACACTTGGATTTTAGCGCATTAATCTATACTTAAATTGGAGCTAAGTTGAACATACTCAAGCAGTATCAAAACGCTTCATATAGGGAACGCAACGCTCAAATATATGTGGATGACTTTTTTAATCCGGAGGTAATATGTCCTTAACTGTATCGGCCATTATGAGTAAAAAACTGATTAAGCTGGCACCCCATGCCACCTTGCATGATGCCCACGAGATCACACGTAAACAAAGTATACGTCATTTACCTGTTGTCGATCCTAAAACCAACAAGCTCGTTGCTTTGGTTACACAAAAAGACTTGATCACTCATGTCATACGATCTATTGCGCTTTACGGTACAGAAGAATTACTGGAACGAGAGAAAAGTACGAACATTCTGGAAGTTGCACAAAAGGATTTTGCCAGCGTATCAGCTGATCAGCCGTTAGATGAGGTTGCGCCATTTTTCTTGCAAAACAAACACGGTTGTTTACCCGTTATTGATCCGGACAAGGGTATCATTGGTATCGTGACATCTTCCGATTTTGTCAAACTCTGTGTTCAGCTTTTGCAAGACATTAAAGACAAAGGTAAGTGCTCTTGATTTTCCACCAAGACAAGAAAATATAGTATTGTAATTAGATTTTTAGATGGTTAAACGTTGCTATTTGCGCATAATAACCTTCAATTGTGCGTTATGAATCTATTTAGGGAATAACCTTGTCCAAAAAGCTACTTAAATCTGGTGTTGTGGTGTCCTTCATGACTTTTTTGTCACGCATACTGGGTTTAACGCGCGATATTGTAGTTGCCAATATGCTAGGCGCGGGCGCTGCAGCTGACATCTTTCTTGTTGCAAATAAAATCCCCAACTTTTTGAGACGGCTTTTCGCTGAGGGCGCATTTGCTCAAGCATTTATTCCGGTACTGGCGGAGGTGAAAAGCGAAGGCGATGAACAGCACCTCAAGCTCTTTATAGCCAAAATTTCAGGTACCTTGGGAGTCATTGTTACACTTGTAACAGTCCTGGGTGTGATCGGCTCCCCCGTGGTAGCAGCGCTGTTTGGTGCCGGATGGTTTTACGATTATATTAACGATGGCCCGGCAGCTGATAAATTCGAACCTTTCGCTTTGATGCTGAAAATAACCTTTCCCTACCTGTTTTTTATATCGCTTACTGGTTTGGCAGGAGCGATACTCAATTCGCTAAACAAATTTGCCGTCGCAGCGTTTACCCCTGTGCTATTGAACGTTGCCATAATTTCCTGTGCATTGTACCTGTCACCCTATTTTGACAACCCTGAATTCGCGCTGGCATGGGGGGTATTTATTGGGGGCTTGGCTCAATTGCTTTTTCAACTTCCTTTTTTGTATCGTGCCGGTGTATTAGTCAAGCCTAAGTGGGCATGGTCGGATCCTAAAGTCACTAAGGTAAGACGGCTAATGATCCCTGCGTTATTTGGCGTGTCAGTTAGCCAAATTAATTTGCTCATTGATACTATGATTGCTACCGCGCTAATGACAGGGTCAGTCAGTTGGCTCTATTATTCGGATCGTTTGTTGGAGTTTCCATTAGGTTTGTTCGGCATTGCTATCGCAACCGTCATACTACCAACCTTGTCTGCCCATCATGTAAGTAAAGACAGCCAAGCTTTCAGCAACAGCATGGACTGGGCACTGAAGGTTGTGTGCCTATTAGGGATCCCCGCTGCAGCAGGTTTATTCGTTTTGGCCGAGCCTATGCTATTGACCATATTTTACGGTGGCGCTTTTACCTTGGAAGATGCCAATATGGCATCTTTGAGCCTGATGGCCTATTCAACAGGGTTGCTCAGCTTTATGTTGGTGAAAATATTGGCGCCAGGATTTTATTCACGTCAAGATCTGAAAACGCCAGTGCGGTTCGGCATTTATTGCATGATCGCGAATATCTTTTTAAACGCTGCGCTAGCGATCCCCTTTGGTTACGTCGGTCTAGCGATTGCGACGTCCATGTCTGCGACTATGAACGCCGGGTTACTTTATTACACACTGCACAAGCAAGGGGTATATAAAGTCACAAAGCACACCTTTTTCTTTTTGCTAAAAATTCTTTTTGCCTGCGCAGTGATGATTGGAACGATTGAATATTTCAATCCACCCATTGTGCAATGGCAGACCATGACGATTTGGCCTCAAGTCATAGAGTTGGGCAAATTAATTTTGTTCGGATTTATTGCATTTTCAATAACATTATTAATGTTGGGAGTAAGAAAAAGTAGCTTTGTTGGCACTCACATTGTGAAATAGTCGGAATAGAATGCTTTGGTGGGTAAAGACAACTTGTAGTTGCTTGTCTACTCCCAATTGCATTTTTACGGCTAAAAATGGTGATTGAACGACTCTACGACTATTTAAAAATAGCGAAAACACTCACTAAACAATAGATCTTAGTAAAAACCTGTCTTTTCACACACTATTATCTAGCTTGTACCCTTTCTTTAGTCGCTGAGTTGGTTATAATTCCCGCCTTTGGGTAGCATTTAATCAATGCGCGTAGCGCGTTGCAACGAGGGCAGAGTGGAATTAGTTAGGGGGTTGCACAACATCCGTGAACAACACAAAGGGTGTGTGTTAACAATTGGTAAGTTTGATGGAGTACATTTAGGCCACCAAGCTGTGCTTAAAAACTTGGTTAAACAAGCCAAAAACTTACGCTTGCCTGCGACGGTCATGGTGTTTGAGCCCCAGCCAGAAGAAGTTTTTGACCCTCAAAATGCCCCGGCAAGATTGAGTCGACTTCGTGACAAATACGAGCAACTTAAAGCCTTGGGTGTTGATCGTTTACTTTGCATTCGATTTGATCAAAATTTTTCCCGTTGTTCAGCAGAAGATTTCATCGAAAACCTGCTCATAGAAAAACTCGGTGTGAAATTTTTAGTTGTCGGTGACGATTTCCGTTTTGGACAAAAGCGGCTGGGCAATTTTACGATGCTTGAAAAGTACGCACTTCAGCACCAATTTGCGTTAGTCAGTACACAAAGTTTTCGTCATCATGATTGCCGTATCAGTTCAACGGAGATTCGTTTGGCCTTGGAGCAGGGCGAATTTGGTCTGGTAAAAGAAATGTTAGGCCGTGATTTTACAATTTCCGGTAAAGTCGTACATGGTGAAAAGAAAGGTCGGACTATTGGTTTTCCAACGGCAAACGTGCTCTTAAAACGCTGTAAAGCGCCTATTAATGGTGTGTTTGCGGTAAAAGTGAATATCGACGCTCGCCATTATGATGGTGTGGCAAATGTCGGTACTCGCCCAACCTTAGACGGCGAAAAGTCTCAGTTAGAAGTTCATTTATTTGACTTTGAGCAGCATATTTACGGAAAACGAATTAGCGTAGCTTTTATCAAGAAACTGCGAGATGAAAAAAAATTCGACTCGTTCGAACTATTACACGAACAAATCATACTTGATGCTCAAGCGGCTAAAGCGCTAATGAGTGTGGAATAAAACAAACTATAAACCTTGGATTTAAGCCTCGATGAGTGACTATAAACATACTTTAAATCTTCCCGAAACTGAATTCCCTATGCGTGGGAATTTGGCACAAAGGGAACCGCAAATGCTGAAACAGTGGACTCAAAAGAAGCTGTATCATGCCATTCGTGAGGCCAAAAAAGGTAAAACACCTTTCGTGTTGCATGATGGACCTCCCTACGCAAATGGCGATATTCACATTGGTCATGCGGTAAACAAGATCCTTAAAGATGTGATTGTCAAAGCAAAGACGCTTTCTGATTTTGATGCGCCTTACGTTCCAGGGTGGGATTGTCACGGACTACCTATCGAGTTACAAGTTGAGAAAAAAGTAGGTAAGCCTGGCAAAAAAGTCACTGCTGCCGAATTCAGACAGAAATGTCGAGACTACGCTGAACGTCAAATCGAAGGGCAGAAGCGTGACTTCATTCGTCTAGGTGTATTGGGGGAGTGGGATAAGCCCTACAAAACCATGGATTACAGTTCAGAAGCTGACATCATTCGTGCCTTGGGTGGAATTGTGCGTTCAGGCCATCTTGAAAAAGGCTTTAAGCCGGTGCATTGGTGTACAGATTGTGGGTCAGCTTTGGCTGAAGCTGAGGTCGAATATCAAGACAAGCAGTCGCCTTCCATTGATGTACGCTTTGTTGCCAAAGATGCCGATGTGTTAGTTGAATCTTTTAAGCATCCAGAAGGACATGTTGGAGAAGGTCCTGTGTCTGTCGTTATTTGGACAACGACACCTTGGACACTGCCGGCGAACCGTGCAGTGTGTGTCAGCCCGAAGTTGGAATACACACTTGTGCAAGCTGAAGGTGAAAACGGCAAAGAACGACTTATCATCGCCTCAGATTTAGTCAAGGAGTGCATGGATCGTTTTGGTTTTGACCATTACCACGCACTGGGCTTTTGTCATGGCGACGCGCTAGAAAATCAACATATCTGGCACCCATTCTATGACTTTACTGTGCCGATTATTTTAGGTGACCATGTTACAACTGAGTCTGGTACTGGATGTGTGCACACTGCTCCTGGGCACGGTGTTGACGATTTTAATGTCGGTGCCAAATACGCGCTAGAAGTGGCCAACCCTGTTGGTGCAAATGGTGTCTACATGGCGGGCACTGAGCTGTTTGAAGGTGAGCATGTATTTAAAGCCAACGCCCGCATTGTTGACGTTTTGCAGGAGCGCAAAGCGTTGGTGCATCACCACGCTTATACGCACAGTTACCCCCATTGCTGGCGTCATAAAACGCCGATTATTTTCCGAGCGACACCTCAGTGGTTTATCAGCATGGACAAAGCCGGCTTGCGAGAACAATCTCTTGCCGAGATCAAAAAGACACAATGGATCCCAGAATGGGGCCAAAGCCGCATTGAAAGCATGGTAGAAGGTCGACCAGATTGGTGTATATCACGGCAACGTACTTGGGGCGTGCCTATTGCTTTGTTTGTGCATAAAGACACAGGCGATTTACATCCAGATTCTGATGCGCTGATTGAACGCGTAGCCAAATTAGTTGAAGAAAAGGGTATTCAAGCCTGGTGGGATATTGATACCGCCGAATTCCTTGGCGAAGATGCACAGACCTATGTGAAAGTGCCTGATACCTTGGATGTATGGTTTGATTCAGGCGTGACGCACCACTTTGTGGTAGACAGTCGTGAAGATATTCCGGCGTCGGCCGATTTGTACCTTGAAGGCTCAGATCAGCACCGCGGTTGGTTTATGTCATCCTTAATGACATCCGTTGCAGAGAAAGGTCACGCACCTTACAAGCAGGTATTAACCCATGGCTTTACCGTTGACGGTGAAGGTAAAAAAATGTCCAAGTCTATTGGTAATACTGTTGCGCCGCAGCATGTTATCAATAAATTGGGAGCAGATATTCTGCGTTTGTGGGTGGCGTCTACCGATTATCGCAGTGAAATAGCGGTGTCGGATGAGATATTAAAACGCTCTGCTGATTCTTATCGGCGTATTCGAAACACGGCCAGATTTTTATTGGCTAATTTGAATGGTTTTGACCCGCAAAATGATTTAGTTGATTTTGATGATTTAGTCGAACTAGACAAATGGGCTGTGAACCGAGCAGCGGCGGTCCAAAAAGAGATCATCGCCGCCTATGAATCTTACGATTTAATCGTTGTCACACAAAAAATGATGCAGTTCTGTTCGATTGAATTAGGAAGCTTCTATTTAGACATCATTAAAGATAGACAGTACACAGCAAAAACTGACAGTCATGCACGTCGTTCGTGTCAAACTGCGCTTTACCACATTGTTGAAGCTCTAGTCCGTTGGATGGCACCTGTCATGAGCTTTACTGCTCAAGAGTTGTGGCAAGCAATGCCTGGTGAACGAAATGAATTTGTCTTTACCGAAACATGGTATAGAGGGCTGCCAACAAAAGAAGTCGCAGGAAACTTTAATGATGCTTTCTGGTTACAAGTGCTTGCGGTAAAAGAGCAAGTCAACCGAGCATTGGAGCAACAACGTAAAGAAGGGAATATCGGCGCCTCTTTGGAAGCTAACGTGACCTTATACGCGGACGAAGCCCTAACAAATAGTCTTGCAAAACTTGAAGATGAGTTACGTTTTGTGTTGATCACCTCTGCGGCTAAAGTTGTATCTAGCTCACAGCAACCTGATGGAACATTGGCTACCGACATTGCGGGGCTTTGGTTGAACATTGAAAAATCCACTGACGGTAAATGTGTCCGTTGTTGGCATTATCGTGCCGATGTCGGCGAAAACAACGCGCATCCTGAATTATGTCATCGTTGTGTTGATAACGTAGAAGGTGAAGGTGAAAAAAGGCAATATGCTTAATTTGTTTACGCAAACAGGTTTGCGATTTATATGGCTTGCATTACTTGCTTTGATCTTGGATCAATGGAGCAAACATGCGATCTTAGCTAGCATGGAGTTATATCAATCCATAGAGATTACGTCATTTTTTAACCTCACTCATACTCGCAATTATGGTGCAGCATTTAGTTTCTTAAATGATGCAAGCGGCTGGCAAAGATGGTTTTTTACTGCGATAGCTCTGATTGTAAGTGTGGTAATTGTGCGCTGGCTGAAAGCCACACCTAAACAGCAAATCATGTTGCCTGTTGCTTTTAGCCTAATTCTGGGTGGAGCCATGGGCAACGTGTACGACCGCCTAGTGTATGGTTATGTTGTCGACTTTTTACATGTTTACTATGAAGAATTTCAATGGCCTGTATTTAATATTGCCGACAGTGCCATTTTTTTAGGTGCCGTTTTACTTATTATCGATATGTTTAAAAACAAAGAAGAACAAGGTGAGTCGAATGACACAGGTAATTGATCAAAATAGCGAAGTTTTAATGCATTTTGATTTGAAACTTGCAGATGGTTCGGCAGCTGATAGTACTCGCGTGAACAATAAACCTGCCAAACTTCAAATGGGAGATGGTAGCCTAACAGCAAATTTTGAAGCGTGCTTGCTGGGTTTGTCCGCAGGTCAGAGAAAAGCGTTTACGCTTGAGGCAGATGAAGCCTTTGGAATGCCAAATCCTGATAATATACATCATATGGATAAGTCCCGATTCGCTGCAGACACGCCAATGGAAGTCGGCACGATTATCGCGTTTAGTCAGCCAGATGGCAGTGAAGTACCAGGTATTATTAGAGAAGTTGCTGGCGATTCGGTAACGGTGGATTTTAACCATCCTTTGGCCGGCCAGCAGGTCATTTTTGATGTGGAGATTATTAGCGTAAGCTAATAGTACAAACGACATGCAGATACATTTAGCTAACCCACGAGGCTTTTGTGCAGGAGTCGACAGAGCCATTACTATTGTTGAGCGTGCTCTTGAGATGTTTGCGCCACCAATTTATGTTCGACATGAAGTGGTACATAACAAGTTTGTGGTAGACGGACTGAAAAAACGTGGTGCAAGATTTGTCGATGAGTTAAGTGAAGTCCCTGACGACAGCATCGTGATTTTTTCTGCCCATGGCGTCTCTCAGGCAGTGCGCAGTGAGGCCCAAGCACGCGGATTGAAAGTCTTTGATGCAACTTGTCCGTTAGTGACTAAAGTGCATATGGAAGTGATGCGTGCCAGTAAAAAAGGCACCGAATGCATTTTGATTGGGCACCAGGGCCATCCTGAGGTTGAAGGAACCATGGGCCAGTATGACAATAAGGAAGGGGGAATCTACCTTGTTGAGTCAGTTCAGGATGTCAACAATCTTCAGGTTAAAAACGATAAAAATCTTTATTACTGCAGTCAAACCACACTGTCAGTGGATGACACTGCAGAGGTGATTGATGCGTTACGTGAGAAGTTCTCAGCAATCGAAGGCCCACGTAAAGATGACATTTGTTATGCGACACAGAATAGACAAGATGCTGTCAGAGAGCTTGCGGCAGACTGTGATGTGCTTTTAGTTGTAGGTGCGCAGAATAGTTCAAATTCTAACCGCCTCAAAGAGTTAGCTGACAAGATAGGCGCACAAGCTCACCTCATTGCATCGGCTGATTGCATCCAAAAGGAATGGTTGGAAAATGCGAATAATATCGGTGTGACAGCAGGAGCATCCGCGCCAGAAGTTTTAGTGCAAGCAGTTGTCGACAGACTCATTGAATGGGGTGCACATAAGGCAACTGAACGTCCTGGCCGAGAAGAGAACATAGAGTTTGCTGTGCCAAAAGAACTTCGGATCAAAGAAGTCAGTTAAAGGTATCGCTGCCAATACAATCAAGTGCATGACTTTTTGAGTCAGCACTTGAGTATTTCAGTGGCTCAAGCCAAGTAATTGAAAAGCCTCGGTAAAAATTCTACCTCATATAAATATATCAATGTAAATCCGCTTAAATCTCTCAAAAATATACCTAAGCGATCTCCTAGATAACCAATTCCTACGCTAAATAAGCTACATTTACTTACGTAACGAACACGTTTTTGCAATTTGCCATGTTAATCCTTGAGTCACTCTCAAGAAGTTGAGGTAGATTCAGATAACAGTTTAGGTTTGGTCGTTCAGGAGTAATAGTGATAATTAGCAATCGACATCAACATATACCCATTGCACAACGCGGTGTTGGGATGATTGAAGTTTTAGTGACCCTGTTTATTCTGTCTGTCGGCATATTAGGTGTTGCTTCGTTGCAGTTTGTCAGTTCTTTTTCCAATTCTGATGCGCTAAATCGCTCACAATCAGTAATGGTTGCTCAACAACTCAGTGAGCGCTTACGTGCAAGTGCCCGTCTTTCTCTTATTGGTGATGGTCTGGTAGTAGATCCAGAATATTTCAATCCTGACCTATATAATTTCGGAAATCTTACCTGCGCTACATCTGCGACCGACTACAATTGTTTTTGTTTGGCGCGTCCGGCTGCTATCCCTGATTGTAATGGTGGACAGTGCTCGGCGGCGGAGTTTGCCGCATATGATGCATATGAGGCCTCCTGCTCAGCCGTATCAACCAACCCTACAGTAGAATTAAACCTGAGCTGTGACGACAACAACTTACTCGATGCCGAAACCTGCAGTACGGGTTCAAGAGTCAGCATTATTCTAAGTTGGCCGGTTGAGAATTGGCAGAATATCGATCGTGCACTCAACGCGGAATGTAACGTTGCCAAAGCGGATCCGCATGATTGTGTGCGTTTGGACGTTGTATTATGAGCATTCATCAACGTCAAAAAGGCTTTACGCTGGTTGAAATCATGATTTCCCTTGCATTAGGCTTGTTGATATCTGGGGCAATCATTCAGGTTCTAGTGAGCAATAGTTTGACTGAAAGGCTAAATCGCTCCATTGCTTCTACACAAGAAAGTGGTCGATTTATTATCACGCGACTGCGTAATGAACTGATAATGGCTGGTCGATACGATTTGCTTTCCCCTGATTTAAACCGCGACGTAGACGTTGTATCAGAAGGCGCATATGTGCGTAATCATCCCGTTATCTTGCCTGGAGAGTTTGGCGCATTTGCCGATGTCGGTTCAGTGCAAGGCGCTGCCGGTGCCAATGACAAAGTTGCTATTAGCCTTCAAGGGCTCCAGGATTGCCGAGGCTTGAAGCTAGGTTATTTAGATGCAGAAGAGTTTTTCATCGTAAATGAATACTATGTTGAAAACCGCACATTAAAATGTCGAGGATTTGATGGCCGAGTGTTGCAAGGACAAAAGGTAGCAGTTGGTCATAATGGCCACGCCGCCGTGACGTTGCTGGACGATGTAGAAAGTTTTCAAGTTCTATATGGATACACCAATAATTTAGTTACCGGTGACAATTCGGCACGGCCCGTAGGTTATGTCACGGCAAATGAACTTCCTGGTATTTTTGCCAATGACGGTCAAGTGGTTGCGATCCGCTTAGCCGTTTTGCTTAAAGGCGATTCAGAAGTTCCCATCAACAACGTGCCTAGCTTTAAGTTACTCAACGAGACTGCCGTGTCACCGACTCAGAAGCGCTTTTATAAGCAGTTTGAAACAACGATCACATTGCGTAATGTGAAGAATTTTATGCGAAGTAGAAAAGTATGAAACAGCAAGGTTTAGTAATGGTTTTTGCACTGCTAGTGTTGATGAGTTTGACAGTACTGGGGGTTGCGTCGGTATCAAGCAGTCTCATGCAAAATAAAATGGCAGTGTCTATGGAACGGCAGTCCTTAGCCTTCGATGCTGCTGAGGCTGCTATCGCTGGCGTGGTTTTTGAGTCTGAAGATGAGGTCTTATTGACCGACCCGAATAAAACTGACCCACTTTCCGAAGCCCGCCAGGGTGCAGTGATAAATTTAGCCGCTGACGATCTGAGTTGCTTCAATAATGTCGATTGGACTAACAGAGCGGTGACCGCGGCAAATGGCCTACAAACCAATGTTGAACACACTGCGGTGGGTTTGTATAACGACAATCCAGCGATAAGCAGTTGGTCGCGCACGGCATTTGTTGAGGAAAGAGCCTGTATTGGCTCGAGTAATGTTATCGGCGGTAGCAATATTAGCTGCCATGTATTTGTTATTAAAGGTTGTGGCCGCTTGGAAGGATCCAAGTTCGCTGTCGCAAACACACTTAGTGCGTCTGTCTTTGCGCCAGCGTCTCAATAGCGAGGTTGTATTATGTCTATTAAAAAAGCGCTGCATGGAGTTGCATCTTTCACCCTATCATCAATGATTGCATTTTCAGCATTCGGCGATGATCTTGAAATATATCTTGGCACCTCTGAAGCGGCGGTCGAATATAATCCGAATGTCTTGTTTATCATGGATACCTCAGGAAGTATGGGGGGCAAAGACGGTACCGAAGAAACACGGATGCTGAGGGTCCAAAACGCCCTAAAGGAAACACTAAACAGCGTGACTAATATCAATGCCGGTCTGATGCGTTTTTCTGATTTTGGTGGTCCTGTTTTATTCCCTGTCCAGGGTATTGATACGCCCGTTATCCCCGAGATAATCACACCTATTGTGAGTGGAAAGGATGATGCTTATGAAATATCAAGCCTCGTCGACACCGACTCAAATACCATTAAAATTTCTAGTGGAACTGAGACCGTGTACAGCGGTTTTCGATATCAAAGCATCAACATTCCTCGTGGTGCGACGATAACAAATGCACATATGAGGTTTACCTCATCGCAACTTAACACCGCTGTGACTTCAATCAATATACGCGCTGAGTTGACCGGAGACGCAACGGAGTTTGCCTCTACAAACTTTAATATTTCTAATCGCACTCGTACAGCAAACGAGGTCAATTGGGACCTTGATAATGATTGGCCTCTTTCCAACGACATGGTCAGATCTCCATCAATTATCTCTGTGATCCAAGAAGTTGTGGATCAGGCATCGTGGTGTGGTAAAAACTCGATAAATATTATTATTGAGACCAGCAGCATAGACGGTTCTAGTGACCGAAGAGCAAAAGCATTTGAAGATGGAACTGGATCATCGCCACAACTAGTCATTGGTTACGATGATGCCACGGCAACAGGCTGTGTAAAGGGCGATCAAACTTACCAGGTTGCTTCTCAGCGAGATAATGCTGAAGAGCGAAATGACGGCTACCAATCAACGGGAAGTGAGCTTACTTTCAACCCATCAAGCAATCGCTATATCGGTATTCGTTTCAGAAACCTAGCGCTGCCACAAAATGCAACAATTTCAAATGCTTATATCATTTTTACAGCTTATCAAAATCGAACTGCTGCAGGATCTTCATTTGTACTGCGTGGTGTAAACGAAGCGGATCCACGAAATTTCCGTAATTATACGCGTTACTTGCTACGAGATAAGCCCAAAACAGCAGCATCTGTGACATGGAATAACATACCTGCCTGGTACCGAAACACTACATACCAGTCGCCTTCTGTGGCCCCTATTGTACAAGAGCTAGTCAATCGAGGGGATTGGAAGAGTGGTAATGATATGATGTTTGTGGTGTCCGATATGGTCGGAAATCGCGGTGCTTACACTTATCAAGGGAAACCTTCAGGTGCTCCAGTTCTTGTCGTTGAATTTGAAGGAGAGGCGACTCCTGGAACGACTTCTACGGTAAGGCAGCATTTGATCAGTAAGGTTGACGAACTGACAGCCAATGGCTACACCCCTATTGTTGATACATTGCTGGAAGCGACTAATTATTATGGTGGGCGTGATGTCGATTACGGACTTGCACGTGGCACAAATGCCGTATCTTCTTCAGTAAGACGCAGTACTCGAGTGAGCCATCGTCAATCTTATCTAGGTGGTAATTCAGTTTTACCCAATGGCTGTAGTGAAGAAAACCTTAATGACTCAGATTGTGTGGGTGAATACATTCCAGCGGGGGCGACTTATATATCACCGATACTTGATCAACAGTGCCAAACAAATAATCACATAGTGCTTTTGTCCGATGGACAGGCCAACAATAACCACAGCGTAGGGAAAATCGAAACTTTACTTGGTAAATCATGCAGCGGCAGTGGTGGCGAAAAATGTGGTGTTGACTTGGTCTCAAATATTGGTGATTTGGGTGACTCAGTCATTGATTCTCGCATTATTACTCATACCATAGGTTTTGCTACTAATGCAGCCGCCAGTGCCTTTCTAAATCAACTTGCACTTAACGGTGGTGGTGGTTTTTATGAAGCGAACAACACTGCTGATTTGGTTACAGCGTTCTCTTCGATTCTGAAGACTGTTAAAGACGTCAACACAACCTTTGTATCGCCGGGGGTTGCCGTAAACCAGTTGAACCGTCTTACACACAACGATGAATTGTACTTCGCATTGTTCAAACCATCCGAAGGGGCGATCTGGCCAGGGAATGTGAAACGCTATCGAATTGACGGCGACAAAATACTGGATAAAAACGATTTGCCTGCTGTGGATTCGGGTACAGGGTTCTTTTCCGAAAACTCTCACAGTTATTGGTCGGTAACAAGTGATGGAAATGACGTACGAGAAGGTGGTGCTGCAAGCAGAATGACGCTTAGCCGCAATATGTATGTATTTGATAGCAATGGCACAATTATGAATGAAAGCAATCGTTTATCAGAGGGTAATACCTCGATAACGACTTCAGATTTGGCTATCGATGCACTGCCAGATAAAGAGGCATTGAGAACGACAGTATTGAAGTGGGCTCGAGGGGTTGATGTTCGAGATGATGATGGCGATGGCAATACTGATGATGTGCGCCTAACCATGGGTGACCCGATCCACTCTCAACCCATTATTGTTAATTACTCTTTGACTGAAAGTGCAATATTGGTCGCCACAAACCATGGTTTGTTACATTCATTCAATCCGGAAACCGGTGCTGAGAATTGGGCGATTATGCCTAAGGAATTACTGGCAAACCAATACGATCTCTATCGAGATGGCGCGACCTTTAACCATATATATGGTCTCGACGGTGACATGGTTTTACGTACAGATGGAAACAATAAGTATTTGTATGTTGGTATGCGTCGCGGCGGTGACAATTACTATGCCTTTGATATTACTAATAAAAACTCGCCTACTTTGAAGTTTAAAATTGATGGTGGCAGTACCGGCTTTGAAAAAATGGGACAAAGTTGGTCACGTCCAACAGTCACGAAAGTAAATATTGGTGGAGCCAGTAAAGATGTCCTCATTTTTGCAGGTGGCTACGATGAACAGCAAGACAACAAAGAAACGCGAAGTGCCGATTCAATGGGCAATGCTGTGTATATTGTAGATGCAGATAATGGCAGCCTGTTATGGACAGCCAGTAATTCTGATGCCGATCTCATTCTGTCTGACATGGAATACAGTATTCCTGCTCGAGTATCGGTAATCGACCGTGAGGGTGATGGCTATGCTGATCACATGTATGTTGCTGACATGGGCGGCCAGTTGTTCAGACTAGATATTCACAACGGCGAATCTACTGCGAACTTAGTAACAGGTGGTGTTTTAGCAAGCTTTGGCGGCAATGCAGCGGTTGATAACAGACGTTTCTTTTACGGCCCGGATGTGTCAGAAATTAATTTGGGTGAGGAGCACTATTACGCGGTTGCCTTAGGATCAGGTTATCGAGCTCGTCCACTTAACAGTGTTATCCAAGATCATTTTTACATGATCAAAGATGATGGCGTTTTTAATCTAGATGTTAATGGCAATTACACCATGCCTGCGGTTCCTCTGACCCTTGCAAACATGTTTGATGCCACATCACACAGCTTAACCTCTTCGGATAACACTGAAAGGGAAATCGCGAACACGACCTTTGCTGAAAAACAAGGGTGGTATTTGCAACTGGGCGCTGGTGGTGAAAAAGTATTGGCCTCGCCATTGATCATTGATTATCAATTGTTCTTTACAACCTATTTGCCAGCAAGTGCTAACAACAGTCTTTGTGCGCCGCCTTCGGGCAATAGTCGCGCCTATCTTGTTAATTTGGTAAATGCCAATGCCGTTACAGATTTAGACTATGATGGTGACTTAGAAAACGAAGATCGCTATGCACAGCTTCGTCAAACAGGTATAGCACCAGAAACAAAAATTCTAATTGAGGATATCATCAAGCCAGTTGTATGCCTGGGAACTGAATGTACCTCAGCAGTTATTGACCTGGATCCAAATGGTGATCCCTTGCCTTGTGGAACGGCGTTTGAGTGCCTAGCGGAAAACATCTATGGTCGCTTCGAACGCGTACAGAAGAGCAGTTGGAAAACTGAAATAGAACGACAATAGATAATTATTAAGGTTAGGTATTTTCAATGAAACACGGTCTTAAAAAACACAATGGATTCACTTTAATTGAGTTGATGATTGTTATCGCGATTGTTGGCATTATTACCAGCATTGCCTATCCGAGTTATCAGGGATTCGTAAAAAGTAGTAATCGCGGTAGTGCTCAGGCTGACCTCATGGCATTAGCCGCAGCGATGGAACGTCACAAGGCGGCAAACTATACATACAATGGTGCTGCGGAAGCTGCAGCCAATACAGGAAAGCCTGCAGTGTTTCATGCGCACTCACCTTCAGGAGAGCCGGTCGCCAATAAAAAATACGACCTGACAATTGATAGTGTCACAGCATCTGGAAACGGCTATGTCATTATTGCTACACCCGCTAGTGGAACGGCGCAGATTGACGATGGCAAGTTGTACTTTTACAGTGATGGACGAAAGGCATGGGACAAAGACAACAGTAACACACTAGCAAGTTCTGAATACTGCTGGGGATGTTAATTAACCCCAATCACGGCACTTACCTACAAAAAGCCAGTATCGAAATGATTTTAGCTTCTATGTTATTGGTTACATGCCAGTTAGTCGACTTACTTCTAACTGGCATTTTGCTGTTTGAGTTATAGATTTGATATCTAAACCTTTAACAGCAATTTGTTTAAGGCACTGAAACGCCAGAGGGAGAGCTTTCAGCAGGAGCATCTCGTCGCCATTTTTCTAATTCTGCTACCCGACGCGTCAATGCGCCATTCACTTGATCTAAGGCCACCAAGCGAGATTGAATATCACCAATCTGTCGGGCACTGCCATTGCCACTTTCACGGGTTTCAGCAATCAATGTCGCTAGCTGAGATAATTCAACTGATTGCTGGGTTAGCTGCTCTTGAATCACAGCAAGGTTGGTTGATAGGGTCGAGGACTCTGTCTCTACTACACTGATCTTGTTATTCGTTTCTCTGACACTCTTGTTAAGTCTTTCGTTGAGTTGTGCGAGTTCTGCTTGGTTCTTACGCCAAGCAGAAGCCCAAAGTTTATCCATCTGTGACCACAGCTCATCGGTTTTATCCGTTAGCTCTGACACCGTCACTCTCAAGGCGCCAGCAGATTGGTCCATTTCTTCACCGGTTGCTGATAATCGTCTTTCTAGTTCGGCCACCCGTCCAACCGCATTGGTCAATTCAGCATCGCTAATACGCTTTTGTTCATACAACCAATATGACGCGCCGCAGGCCCCAAGAGCAATAACTAACGTTAGGGCCAGCCATAATCCAGAAACACCTGATTTACTTGTATTGGAGTCTTCTGGCTCGACAGGGGTTTTGCTTTGACTTGCCCGCTGTTTTTGGAATGCAGCTCGGTCATCATTATCCAAAACTATGTTCGGGAGGTCGGGGTCAATTCGCTCTTTTACCATTTCAGGTTTTCCAGCCTTATTTACTAATGAATTAATTTAGATCGGTAGTAAAGCCGATGGTAGCGTTTTTTCAGGTGTGATGCTATTAAAGCTGATATTTGGCAGAGCTTTGCGATGAAATTCTGTTTTTGATCCCCTGACTTTTCTTGTTAGGGGATCAAGGTTACGAAATTGATTATTTCCTTGAGGCGGACAGGCGCAGAACTGATAAACCTTTACCAAGCAATATCAAGCCAATAGGTTCGGGAATGGATCCTTATATGGCAAGGCTCCAACTGGCAGATTGACGCGAAAACGTATACCACTTAGCGCATCACCTCCAGCAGTATGTGTGGGTCCATGCCAGTAGAGATAGGTTTGATTAATAGTTCCACAGGTTCCCGCTAGGGTGATGTCACCGCATCCGTTCTCTCTAAGACCAGCAACCTTCCCATCTGCAACATGGGTGTCTCGTTGAGTTTTAAACGAGCTGATTAGATTTGCTGTAGCCATCTGACTGACAAAAAAAAGCCAGTCAGGTTGCCTGACTGGCCTTATCGTATTTTGTGTATTAAAGTTTTAACTAAACTAGGCTGCTGAAGCTTGTTCAGTGACTTCTGGTTCGTTGATGTCAATCAATTCCAGGTCGAATGTATATTCGTCAACACGTACCGCGAGTTTACGTTTTTCGTTATAGTCCAAAACTAAACTTTTCTCTTCTTGAGTCAATAAATTTTGTTCTACAAGTTTGTTGACAACATTTTCAAAATCTAACGCTGGCACAACTGGGTTAGTGCGCAGGGTTTTCTGGATTTTCTTCAACAATGGCATGACCGCGTGCTTAGCATTAAATGCCTGTTCGTTAATGTCATTACCATCACCCGGTGACACTTTCACCAAATGGCTTAGTTGGCGTTTGATGCTTGACTGTTTCATCGACGCTTCTGATAGTTCACGGATCAAGTCGTCAGAAATACCTGGAACAGACGATGTGTAAGTATTGGTTAACAACCTCATCAAGCCACGAGTAGCGGTATTTGGGAAGTTGTTTACAAAATCAACCAATGCTTTTTCACCTTGTTGCAAACACCATTGGATTGCATATTCAAAATAAGGCAAAGCTTCGGCTCGATTTTCAACTTTTTGCTCATAGAAGCGGATGACGGCCATAGCTGCATAACTATAACTCATAATGTCACCCAAGCGAGCAGACAATAGTTCCGCTTTTTTCAAATCGCCGCCTAATACAAGCAAGGAAAGATCGGCCAGAGGCGCCATTTTCGCTGAAAGTGCGTTGAGGCGTTTCTCATACTTTTTGACTTCAGGCATAGCTGAACCCGCTTTACGCGCAAAGGGCACATAGCTGTTGAGCATAGATCTGAAGGAATTGGCAACACTAAATTTAACTGTCTTACCTAACACTTTGTTAAACTCTGCGTCTGCTGAGCTTTCTTCACTGTGAATTAGCTCAACCATTTCTTTCAAGTATGGGTGACAACGCATCGCGCCTTGACCAAAAATCATCAAGCTACGAGTCAATATATTTGCACCTTCCACAGTGATCGCAATAGGTAACGCAGAATAGCCGTTAGCAAGCGTATTTTGTGGGCCACGTTGAATCGCCTTGCCGGCTTGCACATCCATAGCAGAATTAAGGACATCACGGCCCAGCTCTGTCATGTGATATTTTGCCATCGCAGTGACAACAGATGGTTTAAGACCTAATCCCAATCCTTCTGTTGTTAGTACGCGCATTGCTTCTAGCACGAAGGTTTTGCCTGCGATATCAGCTAGATTGTCTTGAATTCCTTCGAAACGTCCAATCGGCACACCAAACTGCTCACGAACGAATGAATATTCGGCCGTTGATTTGAATGCTGATTGCGCTGAAGCAACCCCCATTGCTGGTAAAGAGATACCGCGACCTGCACCTAAACAACTAACTAGCATTTGCCAGCCTCGGCCTATGTTCTTTTGTCCACCAATGATGAAATCCATTGGGATAAAAACATTTTCTCCACGAGTCGTACCGTTATAAAAACGTACGCCCATCGGATCGTGTCTATTACCTAGCTCTACACCTGGGTGAGATTTCGGGATCAACGCACAGGTAATACCAAGCTCAAGGGTGTCGCCAAGCAATTGTTCCGGGTCAAACACTTTAAATGCTAAGCCAAGCACTGTAGCGATTGGCGCTAAAGTAATATAACGCTTGTCCCAACTTACGCTCAGGCCTACAACTTCTTCACCTTCCCACATGCCTTTAGTCACAATCGCTGCATCAGGGATTGCGCCGGCATCTGATCCAGCTTCTGGGCTAGTCAATGCAAAACAAGGTATGTCTTGACCGATGCTTAGTTTAGGCAACCAATAATTTTGTTGCTCTTCGGTTCCGTAATGCATAAGCAATTCGCCTGGACCTAAAGAGTTCGGAACCATTACAGTCACCGCAACAGCCCCGCTTTTCGCGGCAATTGTCGCCACAATTGTCGAGTTAGCATATGGACTGAATTCAAGACCGCCGAATTTCTTAGGGATAATCAACGAGAAAAACTTATTCACTTTCAAAAACGTAAGAATGTCGTCAGGAATATGAACACCGTTTTGCAATTCGAAGTCATCGATCATGTGAAGGAGTTCACTGACAGGACCGTCAAGAAACGCTTGTTCGTCTGCACTTAGCTTTGCAGCAGGGATATCTCTGAGAGCCTGCATGTCAGGCTTACCTTGATAAACCGAAGATTCGATCCACACGTCACCTGCGTCTAACGCTTCTTGCTCGGTGATAGAAATCGGTGGCAATACTTTTTTCAGTTTCGTTCTAATACTCATAATTAACACATCCGCTCATCTGACCAGTTGCTATTTATACTACCTTCTTTTTAATAAAGATCAAAGTAATCCGATGGTATTGTTAAGAATATGTATGTATAAATTCTGATAAGTTGTTAATTTTTATCATTTAAAACAATGAGATATTAAGTTGCTTGGGGTATACTGATCGCTCAAAAAATAATCGAAAATTCTGGTTTTACGGCATAAATTGCGAAAAAATCACCGTCAGTGCCGTTGTATTTGATAAGGGCGTGTCTACCATAAAGGTAAACATGCCCCAATGACTAACTATAATTGAGGCCAACTAGACTTGGTTTGAGTATTGGTAATCCGTATTGTTTTTTCATCTATCCACGCTTTTGCTAACATCATGAGATGAAAAACACTAGTTAGTGACAATTCAAGTTAAAGTACATGGCTTCGAAATAGAGAGAATCTTCACATTGAAAAAAAATCGGTTAAACAGTGACGCTTTGATGTTCACAACTTGGAGAGCGCAATGAAGCATATTTGGCTGAACACTATTCTATACAAACCTTGGTTAAGTATATTTTTGTCATTGTGTTTTGTTGTTCTCGCTGCAATAGGTGCTAAACATCTTGCCTTCAATGGCGACTATAAGGTGTACTTTGAAGAGGATAATCCGCAAAGACTAGCATTCGAAAATATGCAGGCAGTGTTCAGTAAAAATGAAGCCGCCAATATTCTTGTCGCCCCGAAGCAGGGAAACGTTTTTAATCCTAGAACATTAAAATTGGTAGCAGATTTAACTGAGCAGGCTTGGCAGGCGCCACTATCAAGTCGCATTGACTCAATTGCAAATTTTCAACATACCTGGTCAGAAGAAGATGACATGATTGTTGAGACATTAATTCTCGATGCAACCAACATTGACGAAAGTGTTGTTGAACGTGTCAAAGAAGTTTCGTTGCAGGAGCCTAATTTACTCAATCGATTCGTCGATCCTTTGGGTAAAGTCACGTTAATTTCAATTACTGTTAATTTGCCCGATGGTGACAAGACCGAAGCCAGCGCAAAAATTGTTAATTTCATCAGAAATTTAACCGAGAGATACGAAACCCAGTACCCAGATCATGTGTTTTATCACACTGGCATCGTGTTTATGAATGCGGCGTTTGAGTCAGAAGCGAAGAATGATGCAGCGACTCTGGTACCTGGTATGTTTTTGGTCATAATAATTGTTTTGTGGATTTTATTGCGTTCGTTTTTAGGGACGGTTTCAACGCTACTTGTGGTAATTACTTCTATTACTGCAACTATGGGGATTGCTGGATGGCTAGGGTTTGCATTGACTACGGCCACAGTCAATGTTCCAACGTTAGTTATGACACTTGCTGTAGCCGACTGTGTCCATGTAATCGCGTCAATGTTATATGAATTGAAAAAAGGTGAAACCAAATTAAAAGCGATTGAAACCAGTATGTTGCTTAATGTGAAACCCATTTTTATTACCAGCGCAACAACGTCAATTGGTTTTATCACCCTTAATTTTTCCAATGTACCTGCTTTGGCCGATTTGGGCACACTTACTGCTATTGGTGTGATGATCGCCTGTATTTTGTCTATTACTTTTTTACCGTCTTTGTTGACCCTTCTACCGATCAAAGCTCCTGCAGTTCAAGATGCGAATAACGATCGGTTTGTGCAACTAGGCGAGTGGGTTATTGCCCATCATAAAAAAATCCTGCCATTTTCATTGCTGCTTGCCATTGCTGCAGTTAGTGCTTCGTTGCTAAATAAAATTAATGATATTCCAGTTGAATATTTTGATGAAACAGCAGAGTTTAAACAGGCCGCTGATTTTCAAAACGAGACCTTGGGTGGCATGTCGAGTGTTGATTTTGCGATTTTCACCGATGTCGAATCCGGGATCAATAATCCGCAGGTACTGACTAAGATCCACAACTTTAGTGGTTGGTTGAAAGAGCAACCTGAGGTTGACCATGTGTCGAGTTTGACCGATACATTTCTGCGTTTGAATAAGAATATGCATGGTGACGACCCTAGCTACTATAGACTTCCCGACAATCAGGAACTCGCTGCTCAATTTTTACTTCTGTACGAGATGTCTCTGCCTTACAACTTGGATTTAAATAATCAGCTCAACATAGACAAATCTGGTACGCGAATTACTGCGACTATTCAAAATTTGGGCAGCAAAGAAGTTACCGCATTTGAAGATCGCGCATATCAATGGATGCAAGATAATGCCCCAGAACTCACCCTTACTGCAGGTAGTCAAAATTTGATGTTTGCTCATATTGGCGAAGCCAATATGAATAGCCTGCTGCGCGGGACAGTGTTAGCACTGGTTTTAATCAGCGTGATTTTAGTGCTGGCACTTCGTTCCTGGAAAATGGGCGCGGTGAGTTTGATCCCCAATTTATTACCTGCGGGTATCGGTTTTGGGATCTGGGGTCTTTACTCCGGAGAAATAAACATGGGATTGTCCGTGGTATTAAGTATGGCATTGGGAATAATTGTTGATGATACGGTGCATTTTTTGAGTAAGTATCAACATGCTCGATTACAAGGTAAAATGACTCAAGACGCCGTTCGATACGCGTTTGGAAGCGTTGGTAGAGCACTTTGGATAACCACAGTGGTGCTAACTTTGGGGTTTGCAGTTCTCACCTTGTCTAACTTTGCACTAAACTCTGACATGGGGTTACTGACTGGAATTATTATTGTTGTCGCTTTGGCAGTCGATTTTCTCTTCTTACCAGCTTTCCTTTTAATTTTTGACAAGCAAGAACCAAATGAGGATCCACATCATGAGCTCAAGCAAAGCACTTCTCCCGCTAACTAGTGGTCTGGCAACGCTCTTAACGCTGATTTTTGTCAGCTTTGCCGTCCAGGCACAGGACTCTGGACAACGTGGATTAGATATCGCTATTGAAAGAAAGCAACGGGATGTTGGTTGGCAAGACACTGTGGCCGATATGACTATGGTACTGCGTAATTCTCAGGGGCAACAATCAGAACGGAAAATGCGCACCAAGGCTCTTGAAATTCTAGATGATGGAGACAAAACGTTGACTATTTTTGATGAGCCTCGAGATGTA
Source organism: Aliiglaciecola sp. M165 (assembly GCF_007197995.1). Lineage (GTDB taxonomy): Bacteria > Pseudomonadota > Gammaproteobacteria > Enterobacterales > Alteromonadaceae > Aliiglaciecola. The sequence goes on along the minus strand of NZ_VKKH01000009.1, from coordinate 441,912 downwards.
AAAGGCACGGCGTTTCTGAACTTTTCTCATGCTAAGGTGCCAGATGAGCAGTGGATTTTCTTACCTGCTTTAAAGCGTGTTAAACGCATTTCTTCACGAAACAAATCAGGCCCTTTCATGGGCAGCGAGTTCGCTTATGAGGATATGACTACATTTGAAATCGAAAAATTTGCGTTTCAATATGTTGGTGATGATGTTTTTCGTGACAGAGACATGTATATTGTCGAGCAATACCCAGCGGATGAGTTTTCTGGTTACACTCGACAAAAAGTATGGATTGATAAAGAGCGTTACATTCCATATAAAATTGAGTTTTATGACAGAAAAAACAGTTTGTTAAAAGTCTTGGAGTTCAGTGAGTACAAGCTCTATTTGGGCAAATACTGGCGTTCACTTCGGGCAGAAATGTTTAACGAACAAAACGGTAAAAGCACAGAGCTGATCACTCATTCAATAGAATTCAAGACCGGATTAGAGGACGGCGACTTTGACAAAAATAGTCTCAAAAGGGCGAGATAAATGTGGTGCATTTATAGCACTGGCTACTATGTGCTTAGTGCCCAGCGCGTTAAATGCCAGGGAAGTTGACGTAAGCGGAACTGCAGCTATCGAACAACGTTACTTTTTGCAAGACGCTCTATACCCGGAGCAAGAAAGAGCTAATGTTTCAGTTTTTGCGCAGGTCGAGATTTATACTGAGTTTAATGATGGCAATGACAGTATTCTGTTTAAACCTTTCTACCGTCAGGACCAAAATGATTCAGATCGGTCTCACGGTGATATTCGAGAACTCATATGGTTGCATGTCGGCGATGATTGGGAGTTGCGAACGGGCATCGGTAAAGTCTTTTGGGGTCAAACTGAATCACTGCACTTAGTTGATATCATTAATCAGACAGACAATATTGAAGCGATTGATGGAGAAGACAAGTTAGGGCAACCTATGGTCAACCTGAATCTAATCAGAGATTGGGGGACTACATCGTTTTTCTTCATGCCTTATTTTCGAGAGAGAACCTTCGCGGGTCTTGAAGGGCGACCACGGTTTGAACTCGATATTGATACCGACCGGCCGATTTATGAGTCGAGTGACGAAGAAAAAAATATCGATTGGGCCGTTCGTTGGAATCACTATTTTGGCGACTGGGAAGTGGGAGTATCCTACTTCGATGGCACGTCAAGAGAGCCTATTTTAACGCCACTGATAGAAGAAGAATCTGCTGTGTTGCAACCCTTTTACCCGCAGCTTAAACAGGTTGGTGTTGATATACTCGCGGTGAAAGGCGCATGGTTGTTTAAATTTGAAGGGATTTCAAGACGCACTTCCGTTGAAGACTATACCGCAGCGGTGGGTGGTTTCGAATATACGAACGTAGGCGTTTTTAACAGTAGTTTTGATTTGGGGTGGCTGGTGGAATATCAGTTTGATGACCGTGACAATCTGTTGTTAGTGCCGTCGCAAAATGATCTCATGCTAGGTTCTCGTATTGTGTTTAACGATGTCGATGGCACAGAGATTTTGTTTGGCGTAATTCAAGATCTAGATGAATCATCAAGTCGTGCAGGGTTTATCGAAGCCTCTAGTCGAATTAACGATAATTGGAAATGGAGTTTTGATGCCTGGTTGTTTTCCAGTGATGAGCCGATGGAACCTGTTTATCAATTCAGACGCGATGATTTTGTAGAGCTGAGCTTAGAATACTATTTCTGAGTTAACCCACTGTGCGCTCTTACCACGCTGATTCGACACGATCTGCTGTTTATTAGATAAATGTAGTTAACCCCAACCTTGAATAAGCAATGCCTGTGAGCACCGCTATTTATCCGCCTCTCTGCTTCGCTCATTATGCGTTTAGAGCAGCGAGACAACATAATTCTCGCCTTGATTACGCCCATTTACTTTCTCGCTGGGCCAATATACTCAGATGCTATGACAATATTGTCGATAAACATGTCGAAGTTTTTATTTGGTTTAGCAACGCCACCAAAATAATAATTGAGCCAAACTTTTTCTATTTTCAATTGGTCAGTATCGCGAAAATGCATGTTGTTGCGATTGTAAATTCTTTTCCCATCGATCCATACGGTCAATACCCCGTCCTTTTGACCTGGAGTATTGAGTTTTAGATATTGTTCAATCGCGTACCAGCGACCTGGTTGTTGAGTAGAAAGTTCGTGTCCCCAGGGGATTGATTTGCCATATTTATTTTTCGTATCAACTTCATAAATATAACTACCTATTGGCATACGACCGCCCCAGGTTTGATTTTTCGAGCCGACAGTTTGAAAAAACGCGCCCCTGGCCGACCAGCCGTTCTTGCCGTTATTGGCTCGTCCACCCCAACCCGCTTTGTTGTATGTTCCACCAAAACCTGGCAGCTTTCCACCGCCACTGGCGTACGCCCCTGACCCTAATAAAGAATAATATCTGAAGTACGCTTCTTCCGGCTCGCCGCCGGTTTGGCTTGCAAAATAGTAGTCTAGGTTTCCTGCCAGGTTTTTACTGGTGCGAAATGGCATTTTGACAGATTTACCTTGTTGTCCACTAAAATGTCCTATTTTGCTGTGTTCGACATAAATTAACTCGCCCGTATTTTGCCAAACAGGCTCGGTTAGTCCCACTGACGTTTTGACCTTGCTAAGCCACCCGTGTTGATCAAAATCGTCAAAATGGTAAACGCTCGGATGTTCGTTGATGCCTTTATCTAAGATATAACCACTGGCTAGGCCATCCTGTTCTATTTCAATTGGCTTTTGCGTGTAATTAATTTGCGCAATTTCTAACTTCGATTTTCCATACTGACGATTTGTTGTCGTGAGCATTAGTCTGAGGTTCTTTACTTTTGCGAGCTCCACACTGGCGGGAAAGACAAATCTCAGTAATGAAATATTGCCCCGACCGGCTTTTATAAAAGGTTTCGATGAAAGCGGTTTGCGCCCTTTATTGACAATATAGGTATCTATCTGAGCGACCAAAAGACGTTTGTTTGTCTCATATTCGTAAGTCAATTGTGGCGCTTTGTAGGCATTTTTTTCCTTGCTTAAAAAGTCTGCAACGCCTTTGTCTCCTGTCGCCCCTTCTATCAGTAAAATAATTTCATTATTGATTAAAATGGATTCAAGTGGGATATAAATGGCGCGTTCCTTGTCGATATCTGCAACATCAAACGTGGCAATTCTTTTTGCGTTTTGCTTAGCCAACGTTTTGTATTGACCTGTGGGCCAAAAAACCTGCGCCTGTGAGCTTGCATAGTAATAGGTAGCACTATTATCAAATAGTTGCGTACTTGCGTAAACGGGGGAGGCCATTACTAGGATTGCGTTGATGATTAAAAGCCTGAAAAAAAACTGATCCATGAATTTCCAAAAAGAATCTAAATGCAAGATGCGGAGACCATAACATTCTATGTTGTTTGATTGTATCAATTCCACTAAATACATGACTACTCAGCGAGAGTTTTATGGCTCCTAATTGATGGGCTTGATATTAAATGTTAGTGCTTGGGAATAGCCGCTGTTGATGCCTCTGACGAGGCAAACAACAAAAGTGCTAGTTTTATATATCGGCTTACAGCAGGATCTCCACAACATGAGGATGGCCTAGAAAATCCTGAGGACTCGCTGTAGGGCCATAGGCACCAGATTGAAATACCACCAACCAGTCACCGATTTGAGGATCTGTTAACAGCATTTTATCGGCTAGGGTATCTAGAGGTGTACAAAGCGGCCCAACAGCGGTTACTGCAGTGGCATCTTTTTCTATTCCCATTTTGTTTCCGATAGCGACAGGGTAGTTCTTACGAATGACCTGTCCAAAATTACCCGAATTAGACAAATGATGATGTAACCCACCATTGGTCATCAAGTAGGTATGTCCTCTAGATTGCTTTTTGTCAGTGATTCTGCTTGCATAAATGCCTGCTTCGGCGACTAAAAAACGCCCCAATTCGATGATCAATTCAAGTTCAGCCAATATCGGATAATCGCTTAATAACCGTTGAAGATTCTCTCCAATGGGGGCTAAATCTAAGCGCTTTTCACCGGCAAAATAAGGAATGCCAAAACCGCCACCAATATTCACAGTGAGCGTTTTGACAGGCACAACATCGATCAGTCGTTTTGCGAGGTCAAAGGTTTTGTTGTGGGCATCTATGATCGCTTCTTCTTTGAGATTTTGTGAGCCCCAATAAATATGAAAACCGCGAAAACTGAATGTCTGATAATCAAGATTTGGCAAAATTTCGAGTAATCGTTCTTCATCAATACCAAATTGTTTGGGCCCTCCACCCATTTTCATTCCAGAGGCTTTGAGTTCAAATGCAGGATTAACTCGAAAAGCGACTATGGGTAAAATACCAATTTGCTGACCAATATCAATGGCTCGCTGAAGCTCCAGTTCAGACTCAACATGAAGGGTGACACCGGCAGTAATAGCCGCTCGAATTTCTGCGATTTGTTTGCTTGGTCCGGCAAAACTGATGTCGTTTACGGGCATTCCAGATTGCACTGCTAGTAACATCTCTTTTTGAGAGGCAACGTCAAAGCCTTCGACCCAGTCTCGCATTGCATTGACTAAAGGCGGGTAAGGATTTGCCTTTATTGCATAATGTAATTTAATTTCTTGAGGAATAGCCTGATGGAACAAATCAATTTGTTGTTTTACGATGTTTTTGTCATAAGCATAAAACACCGATTTGTCGAGCATGTCTTCGATATGATTGAGTGTTTTACCGCCAACTAGGAGGTCATTTTTTTCAACTGCAAACTGGTCCATCGTTGCATGAATAGGTACCGGCTTAGACATTTTGATATTTTTCCTTCATCTCTTTGTTCAACAGGCTTCGATCAACTTTCCCGTTTGGATTGCGGGGAAGAGACAGTCTGAATTCCACATGCTTTGGGTGCATAAAGTTAGGCATGGCTTTTTTACACTTCGCTAAAATTGCCTTTTCATCGACTTCTACTTCATCTTTGGCGACCAGCAATAAGACGATTGCTTGACCTAATTCGAGATCTTGAATACCCGTAGCAACTGCTTCTGCGATCTCTTCAGCTCCCTGATAACAGGCTTCTTCAACTTCCATTGGGCTCACTCGATACCCGGAGGTTTTGATCATTTCATCTTTGCGGCCTACGAAATACAAAAAACCATCTTTGTCACGCTTAACCGTATCGCCAGACCAGACAGCCATTTCTTGCAATACTAGGCCACCAAGTTGAGCTGGCACGGGTTTAAAACGCTCTGCCGTTTTAGCTGGATCGTTCCAATAGCCGAGGCTGACATGTGGGCCACGGTGAACGAGTTCGCCCGGTTCGTCCGCGTCGCATTCTGAACCGTCTTCGCGGACAACCATAACTTCCGCGTTAGGAATAGCTTTACCCATAGACCCATGCCTTTGGTCCACATGATCAGGGTGCAGATAGGTACTCCTGAATGCTTCAGTCAATCCATACATTAAATAAGGTGATGCATTGGTGAAGGTTGCTCTGATTTTTCCCAGCGTCACTTTAGGCATTGCGCCACCTGAGTTGGTAAAATAGCGGAGCTGCTGTGTGGCACTTTCAGGCCATTTTGCTTTCATCAATTGTTGCCACAAAGGCGGCACAGCAGCCAGACCTGTCACTTGATGCTTTTCGATGGTCTTTACCACATCGCCCGCCAAAAAATAATCCATTAATACAACACTCGCACCACGAAGAAATGCGGTGGTCACCTGACTTAGTCCATAGTCAAAACTAAGCGGTAAAAGTGCCAAGAGAACGTCGTCTTGATCATTCTCAAGATACTCTGCAACACTCATGGCGCCAGCGACCAAATTTCGGTGGGATAGAACCACACCTTTGGGTTTCCCCGTGCTTCCCGAAGTATACAAAATAGCAGCCATGTCATTATCTGCCCGGTGGATCGGCGCATAGGGCAAGGTTTGTAATGCACCCCATAACTGCACATTTACCGAACCAACATCGAAAGTGGGCAATTTGTCGATAACAATGATATGTTCCAGCGCTGGACACTTGTCCAGAATCGGAAGCAGCGCTTTCACTCTGTCGCTGCTAGTAACCAGTACCTTTACATCACAATCATTAAGAATATGTTGAACTTGTGGTGCTTTTAATACTGAATTTACTGGAACAAAAACGCCATTTGCTCTGCTGGTGGCGAACATCGCAACGATCGTTTCGGGCAGTTTGGGAAGAAAAACAGCGACTCTATCATGTCGGTTTAATCCCAATTGCGTGAGACCCTTTGCGATTTGAGCGACTTGCTGCTCAAGTTCATCATAGGTTAGCTGCGTATTTTTATATATTAATGCACGTCGTTGTGCATGATGTTTGGCTGAGTGAGAAACCAACTCGTCAAAAAATGTCACCATTTTTCTTACTTATCTCTTGTTTATGGGTTGCAAGTGTTTCTTATTACTTTAAATAATGGAACAATAAGCGCGCTGATGGTAGGAGTTTATTCTTACCAAATAAAAAAAGATAATGATACAGGTAGTGAGAGTATGAATACAGCGGCGTCTGTCAAAGAAATTTTAATTGATGTTTTACAGTTATCCAGCGACTCTGAATTTGCAGAAGATACTGCTTTACTAGGCGCTATCCCTGAGTTTGATTCAATGGCAGTGGTTACCGTGTTGACTGCATTTGAAGATACTTTTGGCTTCGAAGTAGATGACGATGAGATTTCTGCGGATATTTTCGAGACCTTCGGCGCGCTATGTGATTTTGTTGAACAAAAGGTTTAAAAACATAAATCATGAAATATAAAAAGGTAATGCTGGTATTCGGTACACGACCGGAAGCGATAAAGATGGCACCTCTTGCCGTAGAATTAAACCAACATCCAGATCTTGACGTGAAAGTGTGTGTTACCGCACAACATCGGCAAATGTTGGACCAAGTGTTGGCACTATTCGACATAACACCAGATTACGATTTGGATTTAATGCAGCCAGGTCAAGACCTCTACGACATTACAACCAGGGCATTGCTCGGTTTACGTGACGTATTTAGCCAGGAAAACCCTGACTTAGTGCTCGTGCATGGTGATACAACCACCACGTTTGCTGCTTCCCTCGCAGCTTTCTACCAACGTATTGCGGTAGGGCATGTAGAAGCAGGGCTGCGTACGGGGGATATCTACAGCCCTTGGCCAGAAGAGATTAACCGAAAACTTACCGGTTCTCTGACACGTTTACATTTTGCCCCTACAGCAAAAGCACAGCAGAACTTGCTTCAAGAGAATGTTGACCCCAATGCTGTGGTTGTGACAGGCAATACTGTGATCGATGCGCTAATACAAGTTGAGAAAAAAGTGACCACCGATGAAACACTCAAACTGTCATTGCAAGAAAAGTTTTCTTTCCTTGATCCGGATAAGAAACTTATTCTTGTTACGGGTCACAGACGAGAGAGTTTTGGTGATGGATTCGAGAATATATGTCGCGCGTTACATACTTTAGCGTTGCGACCGGATGTACAAGTTTTGTACCCAGTGCATTTGAATCCAAATGTGCAGGAGCCGGTAAATCGCCTACTAGCTGGTATTGAAAGTGTGTTTTTGATAGAGCCTCAAGACTATTTACCCTTCGTCTATTTGATGAGCCGAGCACACATCATTCTTACCGATTCTGGTGGTGTGCAAGAAGAAGCGCCGTCATTAGGTAAACCAGTGCTTGTCATGCGCGATACAACAGAGAGGCCCGAAGCTGTAGAGGCGGGAACAGTGAAATTAGTAGGCACAAATTACGATGCGATTGTTGAGCAAGCGAGTTCGTTGCTCGACAATGAACAAGCTTATCAGGCGATGTCTTTTGCTCATAATCCTTATGGTGATGGAAAAGCCTGTGAACGAATTGTCGAAGCAATCAAACTATAATAAGAGAATAAAATGGCATTCAAGAAAGTTTCAGTTATTGGTCTAGGCTATATAGGTTTACCCACTGCCGCAGTTATTGCATCTCGTGGTGTTGAAGTTCTTGGCATCGATGTTTCAGAAAAAGCCGTTGAAACCATAAATCAGGGTAAAGTTCACATTGTCGAGCCGGATCTCGATATGGTGGTGCAAGCTGCGGTAACAATGGGAAAGCTGCGCGCTTCACTGTCTCCAGAACCAGCAGATGCCTTTATGATTGCCGTTCCCACCCCTTTTAAAGAAGGCAAAGAGCCTGATTTAAGCTATATACAAAAAGCCGCTCAAGCGATTGCGCCAGTACTGGAAAAAGGCAACCTGATTATTCTTGAATCAACGTCTCCAGTAGGTGCAACTGAAAAGTTAACTGGGTGGCTTCAAGAGCTCAGACCTGACCTACACTTTCCTGGACACGGCGCCCAAGACGTGGATATGTTTGTGGCCCATTGTCCTGAGAGAGTACTGCCAGGCAGAGTTCTCGAAGAATTAGTCTCTAACGATAGAATAATTGGCGGCATGTCGACGGCATGCAGCGAAAAGGCAGTTGAGCTGTATAAAATGTTTGTTAGAGGGGACTGTATTGCAACAAGTGCAAGAACAGCTGAAATGGCTAAGTTAACGGAAAACAGTTTTAGAGACGTCAATATTGCATTTGCCAACGAGCTATCAATCATCTGCGATGAATTGAAAATTAATGTATGGGAATTAATCGCGCTTGCCAACCGGCACCCACGGGTTAACATACTGACACCGGGACCAGGTGTAGGTGGTCACTGTATTGCAGTCGATCCGTGGTTTATCGTTGATTCCGCACCTGAGTCTGCGCGGATGATACGCACCGCTAGGGAAGTAAATGATGGTAAGCCTCAATTTGTAATTGATAAAGTTGCCAAAGCTGCAGATGAATTTAAGCGTCCAGTGATAGCCTGCTTGGGCTTGGCATTTAAACCAGATATTGATGATTTAAGAGAAAGTCCTGCGTTGGATATAACCCAACGTTTAGCGAATTTGAAAATCGGCAGAATATTGGCTGTAGAGCCCAATATAAATCAACTACCAGATAAACTTTCGGACACAGACATCGAGTTGGTGGATTTGGATACCGCTCTTGGACAAGCGAATATCGTGGTTGTGCTGGTAAATCATCTGCAGTTTAAAGGACTAGACAAGTCGCATTTCAATACCAAAGTGTTAATTGATTCGACTGGCTTGGTAACTTGGTCCACGTAATAATAGAGTGATAAGTTAAAGAATGACGCAGTCAGGCTGAATGGTCTCTCGGATTTAGAGGCTTTTTCAAAAACCAATTCAATGAAACTCAAAGAGAATTCTATGCATTTGAAAAAGAGATATGGAGTATTACTTGTTTTATTAGTTGTGATGGGGTGCAGTCAAAAGACCCCTTCAGAATATATTGAAGAAGCAGAACAAGCGATTTTAAAAAATGAAAACGATACTGCGGTAATTGTGCTTAAAAATGCACTTTCCTCGGAACCAACAAACCTTCGAGCAAGGTTTCTATTAGGCTCTGTTTATTTTAAACGAGGCAACGCAGATTCTGCGGAGAAGGAGTTAAAGATTGCGTTAGAGGGCGGATACTTCAAGAACGAAGTGTTACCACTCTATTTAGGAACACTGGATTTTTTACAGCGTGATGACGAAATCGTGCAGGTAGTTGAACGCGCGACAGGGTTGAATAGTGAAACTGAGGCTGCAGCTCAAACCTATAAAGGATTAGCATTATTTAGAAAGAATGAAGTTTCCAGAGCTAAGTTAGCCATTAAAAGGGCTAGCGAACTTGCACCAGACTCGCCCTACTCAAGATTGGGAAGGGCTCATCACGCGCTTCGTGATGGTGAAGTAACTGACGCTATCATCATTCTCGACGAATTATTAGTAGACGATCCTGATTTTATGGAAGCGGTATTAATGCGCGGCCAACTGGCCATGCAGGAGCAAGACTACGAAATTGCAATCAAAACGTTTGAAAAATACGTTGGACAGAAACCCCAAGACGCGCAGGGTAATTTCCTTCTTACAGATGCTCTAATTCGCGCAGAAAAATACCAAGAAGCCGAAACATTGCTAAATTCGTTGTTAGCTAAGCTTCCTAATAATGCAAAACTAAATGAATTCTCTGGGATATTGAAATTCAACAATAATGATTATGCTGGCGCTAAAACCGCTATGGAACAATCCATTTCCAACGGATCGAATTCTGCTACCGTGCGATTAATTGCTGGTGTAGCTTCATATCAGGAAAACAAACTTGAGCAAGCCCATAAACATTTAGCGTCAGTACAAGGGATTCTGCCAGAAAACCATCCCGCGAAGCGCTTGTTTGCTGAAATTCAACTTCGACTTGGCTACAGCACTGAAGCCGCTGTTACCCTAGGCAACTTGGGTAATTATGATTTGTCTGATGTTAGTTTGTTTACTCAAGCCGGCCTCGACTTAGTTAAACGTGGCGATCAGTCTAATGCGCAAAAAATGCTCGACTTAGCCAAAGATCTAGACCCTCAAAGTGCTGAAGAAAAAACACGGGTCGGCACACTAAAATTATCGTTAAACGATCTGTCCGGCATCAGTGACTTAGATGAAGCGATTGAGCTTGATCCTAAAACAATAAGAGCGAGACTCGTGCTTGCACAGTTCTATATCGGTAGCAATGAGTTCGATAAAGCTATCGCAACAGCAAAACAATGGGTAGAGGTTGCACCTGAAGAAGTTACGGCTTACAACTTGCTGGCCGAAGTTTATGAGCTTTCGGGTAATACCGATTTAGCCCAGCAGACCCATGAAAAAGTTTTGCTACTCTCACCTAACAATCCTGCTTCTCTGAAATTCATGGCTGATTTAGCTATGCAGGACGGAAACAACGACAATGCGCTCACCATGTTAAAGCAGGCAGCCGAAAACAACCCTGAATACGTACAAGGTACGTTTGACTATTTGATGGCGGCTAAAGATGCCGGTGAAGCTGAAGCAGAAGAAGCGCTAGCACTAATGAAATCCGTCAGTGAGGCTGACCCTGATAATGTATTAAAGAGTTTAAACTATGCTCGAGGGCTAGTTGTTCTTCGTCAACCCCAGTTAGCGTTGGATATTTTGTCAAAAATTACTGCTGATGTTGATATGCCAATGTTCTATTGGAAAGGCCAAGCTGATAGCCTTATTGCGCTAAACAAGCCTAATGAAGCGGTCAATGTTTATACTTCGTGGCAACAGTTAGAACCACAGCGGAAAGAGCCATGGTTACTGGCGATTGTTATCTATGATCGCTTACGGGATATGACAGCGGCATTGGACACAGTAAAAAGAGCTTTAAATCATCACCAGGATGATGATGAATTTAAAGTCATGGAACTACATTATACATTGTTAAGTGGCAACATCTCGGTGGCAAAGCGGCTTTACAACAATTTACCGGTCAACATTCAACAAAATAACATTGTTAAAGGTATGCGCGGGCAACTGCACTTTGCTGAAAATGAATTTCGCAAAGCGCTTCCACTGCTACAAGCCCATTATGACGAGAGCCGTGATGGTCGCATTGCGTTAACCATTGCGGATGCAAAGGCAAAACTTAACGAGGCAGATTCAGGATTAAAATTCTTGGAAGACCATTTGGTTACCGTTCCAGGAGATCTAAACGTGCGGGCCCGTTTAGCTGAGAGGATCATGGAAGCCTCACCTGAAAAAGCAATTATCCACTATGAGTATATCTTGCAGTTTCTTCCAGAAAACATTATTGCTTTAAACAACCTCGGTTGGTTATACGGGAAAACCGGTGATGCGCAAAAAGCGGTTGAATTTGCGGAAAAAGCGGTGGCTCTGAGACCTGAAAACCCTAAGTTATTGGATACATTAGGTGTGGCGCTGTTGAGTAATGGTGAGAAGCAACGGGCGTTAGAAGTTTCTAAAAAGGCGTTTGACATTGAGCCGAGCAACCAAGTTTATCGCGTGCACTATGAAGAAGCCCAAAAAGCAAACCAGTAAACAAACGATAAACAGAGTAAAAAAAGTGTCAAAATATTTAACAGCTGTTGTGTGGTGATTTTAAAATATTCAACAAAATCAATGGGATAAAAGTTGGCACGCCGCGTGCATTAATCTAGACATGGAAAAGTTTGTTTGTGAAACCAACTTTACAACCTAAACAAATTAATACGCTGGAGAATTAATATGAAAACTAAGTCCTTATTAGCAGGGATCATTTTAGCAACAAGCTCGTCTGTTGCTTTCGCTGACCAATTCTATATCGATGTCGGTGTAGACTTTGGAGACAACGCAAGAAATCAGGCTGCTGGCGCAACAACTACAGGTTGGTTGGATCAAGCAACTTATAACTATCAGTCAACTACACTAGTAACTGATGCTGATATGAATGGTCCTGATGTAGGCGATGCAATTACTACTGTTGGTGGATTCACTGACGTTGCTTCACTTGGTTTTAACGCTGTTGAAGGTTTCCTTCCTAACAGCTTTGGACCTGAAAGTGACAATGGTTATGGAGATTGGGGTTTAACTTTCCAATTCGAACTAACAGGTAGTTTAGGTCCTGCACTTGCCACTAATTACACTTCAGGTGACATTACTTTCTTCTACTTTGAGCCAGGCGACGCTGTTGGTGATTTCGTAGAATTGTTTACACTTGATTTCCTAAGTATCGCTCAAAGCCTAGGTGGTCCTTCACTAAGAACTATGGTTTCTTCTGTTGGAGCGGGTACTGTAAACGGTGTTGCTGCAGGTGATGTATTCAACTTCGCTGATGGTTCAATGGGTGATTTGGTTGGCGATATGGTTGACGTGTTCTCTTTCGTAGATTTCAACACCGACCCAGCTGACGTAACGATTACTAATAACTTTGATGGAACCTTTACTCTACAAGGTAACCATGATGGTTCTATCTCTTTCCAAATTCCTGAGCCGTCAAGCTTAGCAATTTTGGGGCTTGGTCTTCTAGGTCTAGGCGGCGCTGCTCGCAGACGTAAAAGCTAAGTTAGAGACTTAATAGTCAAAAGAACGGTTTATCTGTAGTACCGATAAGTAAATCAAACATTACGTTTGGCGGTTAACCGGTCTTTACACAGCTACGAAATCCGATATCAGTTTCTGATATCGGATTTTTTTTGTATTAACCATATTAAAAACTACATGGTTAGACCAATCCACATAATGTAGTGATTAGTCAGAACGCGTCCAGAAGCTTTAAACAAAAAGTCGCTCTGTTCAAAGGGGAGTTCTCTTATCCATAGCGACTGCAGGTAAAAGGCGCTGTAAAATTCTCTTCATGTGGACTTAAGTGAGTGCGAAGCATTGCTTTGGACTTAACGTAGCACTCGATTCATTCATTCCAGCAATTAAGTACGTCCATTTGCTTTCTCGTAGCCAGAGCACTTTGTTATGTGGATTGGTAGTCAATTCTGTTGGCAGGTTGCAATGGTTTTGATGTATAGATTTAGTGATTCTTAAATTCAGATGAGGTTATTTACACAGCTTTCACTGATGTCTGTCATTAGACTGCTTTTCAGTATTTAAGTTTTAACTGATATCAGGCCGGAGCTTTTATTTGTAATAATCAGCAGTATCTATTGAAAGCAGAGCCAATAAGTATAAAGGGACCGGAGAGGATATTAGGCAGAGGAAGTATTATCTCGAGGCAGAGTTAAGTCGTTGGTTTTGGTTTGCCAACGGCCTTTTTTACCATAGGGAACATAATGTACTTTTGAATAGGGTTTTTATTTCCCCAAGGACGCCAGGTGCGCTTTGCTTTGTTTCTAAACGCATCTACATGCCATCCCCATGGAGCCTCGAGCACTTTCCCTCTTTTTAGCAGTATTTTAACGACGTTGGTATTCAGAACGCCAGCGGCCATTGATATACCCATAGGTGTAGAGGGAACTTTTCCTCTCCAAAAGTCAACCTTACTGCGATCGACTAGATAGCTTAGTTGTAACATGCGCGGAGATAGTCCCATAATGAGATGATAAAACTTGTCTTCCTCGTTGAGTCCCTCTAAGCAAAAATAGTCTTCAAATGACATTTTTCCAGGCATAAAAACAAGTACAGCTGTTCCCATTCCCATTGGCGCTGCAGTAACACAAGGAATATTCTTTTCATAACAGCGCTGAAATACTTTGCGTCTAATATCCATAGCAAAGATATCCAAGCTATCAATATATATGTCAACACCATCAAGAAAATCTTCTAGGTTTTCGTCGTTTATACCTTTGTCGAAATTTTTAACACTTGATTCAGGGTTAATATTGGCGAGTATATCTTCCATAACCTTAGATTTTTCTTGGCCTAAGGTTTTCATCGAAGCACCTGCCTGGCGATTGAAATTTACTAAGTCGTACTGGTCCATATCGGAAATATGGAAGTTCCCTATGCCTAACCGAGCGCACACTATTGCATGATCACCTCCAACTCCCCCGAGACCTCCTATGGCGACTTTAGAATTTCGCAATACTTCTTGCTCTTCGTCAGTCATCCATCCTATGTTTCGCGAGAATGCTTCTTTGTAATCAAACATAATAGTGTCTCTTAAATATGTTCAGTTGTAGACAGTTGGTCTTGGACCAATTGTTCTTTCGTATGCCTAGCAATCGGCGTTAAACGAAACTGTTGCTAGTGCGAAAATAATTAAACGTCAATTTGATGCGTTAACGCATTATTAATGCTGAATAAAAGTGATTTGAAATCTTCGTTCAAATTTTCTTCTACTTTTTTCGGTTGAATGTAATAAGGTGCCCGTTTTCCATGATAATCAACAACTGGGCCAATCTGTTCAAATGGCAGTCCCACGAAGCGCATGCTTCTCGCTAGTCTTGGTTCTACCATGACATAACAGTGGTTAATATTCTTATGTAGCAAAATTGATGTAGCAGATAAATATAGTCCAACTGCTATAAAAGGAAAGCAACGTAGTTCTGTTTCCGAGTATACCTCTTTATTAATCAAACCAATTGCAGCGCCATCAAAGTTATCCATTTTACGACGTCTGAATTGAAGAGGGACTGCTAATCTAGAAATTTCACATATGTCGTTTCTATCAAAATTGTCAGGGAAAAGTTCTGGCCTCTGAATGGCCTCTTTGCAATAAAGTTCTATCGGTAGCTGTTGAGAAGCCGAATTTGAAACTATGAGTCTGACTGTGCCAGCATAATTGCCACTCGATTTGTGTTGGATTAAACAATGGTATGAATGGGAATCAAAATTATCAGTTTCCAATTTCTGCTCGTTCTCAGGCTCAAAATGTAACTCTTCACAGTAGACTTGATGCCTAATATTGTAGGAGTGTTCTTTGTGCTCTTGCGATTCCGAGAATACAGGTTTCAAATAGTCTGAAAAATGACCAGAAATGCTGTCAGCAGAGATTTCAGTCATTCAACTTTCCTTTGTGGGATATATTGACCATTATTGTTGGTAATCATTTATGTATTTAAACTAAGTAATGCTTCAAGTTTCGGGTTTAACTCAAAATTTGTCAAACCTAAACCCGATAAATTTTATGCAAAATAATGACTTGTTGGATTTTTTACCAAGTAAATACGGAGTAAAAACTGTTGGAATATCAACTTACACAATTTCATATTGAAGCGGCCAGAAACTCAACGGATGATTTCAATCTATTTCATGATAAGAAGCGTTGGAATTGGATCCACAATAACCCTTTTGACGGTCCCATTGCTTTGGGCTTTCAATTGGGATGTTTTATAGAAACGCAGTTGCAAGCGCTGAGTCAACATGAATCGGTCGACGCTACCGACTACCCATTTAGTGTGTTTGAACTCACATACGCTGGTGTGGTGCGTCCTGGGGATAAACTTCACCTGGACGCAAAGCCGGGAAAGAATTCAATGTTACAAGGTGGTCGTTGTCACTCCAACCGACTACTGTTAAAGGCAAATAACAAGGCAGTCATTCTCGGTTTCAAAAGGCGCTCAGAAGTGAATCCGATTGTCGTAAATGATGCTATTCCTGCAGGTATTGATTGGGGATTGCGCGCTGACCGCTCTTTTGACCAGGGGAGCGGATGTTTTTTAAAAAGAAAATATATGATTGTTGGAAATGCGAAAAACTTTCTGACTAGCGCATTTGCCGAGCAATCTGAATACATCGATGAATTCGCCGACAAAGTGTGTTTCCCGCAAATGTATCCGATGAGTCTGTTGTCATCAGCCTTGCTGGAGAGAGCGCAAGCAATTGGACATGATTTGATTAAAAATCCAATGATCTATGCATCGCATAAATTAAGCATTGATCAAAAACAGCTAAATCAATTGCGCAGTAATGACGTACTAAATATTGTTGTGAGTCCCGAACTGGAAATCGCGGGGAGTGATAACAAAGTGAGTCATTTGTGTGTGGGTTATGTTAAGGAAAACGTACCACTGTTTAGCGCTCAAATTGTTTTGTTGCCGTTATCATCGCTATTAAACAAATAACACTCTGCGGCGTTAACTTGAAAAATGTCGGTGGAAACAATCCTATGCAGATGTTTCATTTTTAATGATTGGGATAAAAGTAGGTCAGGCTAACATTTAAAAATTACTGCTTCAGCTTAAGCGGAATAATACTTCGCGCAGTTTGATTGCCCATCTGAAATAATTCCATCTTCTGTTCTGGTGAGAGCGAAAAATCAACAGACGAATAATGTGCTGTATCGATTACGATGGTGTTGTGCCAATTGTCTGCATGCACATACTCTCTGGATAGCGCAGTCATAAAGGTTTTGATCAGCATGAACAGGTATTCTGGGAGATGAAAAAACACCTTACGCTTCTGAATTGTCGCGACTTGTTGAGATTTGAGCCTAAAGCACATATTTTTAGCGTCATCGTCGGTCCATTCTCTGAATAGAGCATCTTCGGACAATATTGCTCCGTCGACGAGTAGATGTTCCTTATACGGTTTAAAACTAAAGACTAAGGGAATTGACATAGAAAATCGAACAGCAGCCGAAACTTTTAAATCAGGACTGGTTTGACTATCAAAAACCACCGGGCCGCCACCATTAACGTCTGTTGCTACTATGCTAAGGTCGTGAGTCATTTGCTTGAACGTTTTACCTTCTAGCTGTTCGTCCATCCAGCGTTCAAATTTGTTTCCCGAGCTCAATCCCCCGTCTTTCAACAATCTTATTATCGAATATCCTTTAAATTGTTTGAAGTCGGTGTCAATGGCCAATTTAAGGATATTTTGCAAAGGCATTCCACTGCAATAAAGTGCAGAGACAATGGAGCCTCCAGAAATCCCGACAACTCGATCAAATTTCAAATTCAAATCGTTGATAGCTTGCATAATGCCGATATGCGCAGTCAAACGGGTACCGCCACCAGAGAATATTGGAACTATGCGCATTGATTGTGGTTGCTTTGTCGTCACTTTATAAAACCAAACTTGTTTTGTGGGCTTGTTTAAAATATGGTTCAAAAATCGAGTTTTGCATAAGAGCGTGAATTTATGACGGTTTTTCTTGACAACAAACTTTGTTTTCAGGCTAAAAAACGACTCACCACTATTTGTTGTTATGTCGCTTTGTTGTTGTCCCTTCCTGTGGGCGCTCATAGCATTGTCGAGATAGTGGATAGAGTGAAACCATCTATTGTTGGTATTGGTGTTTTTGATCCGATCAATGCACCTCGAGCAAACCTTCACGGCAGTGGGTTTGTGGTCGCAGATGGTAAACACATTATTACTAACCATCATGTTATCAGTAAGCCATTAGCCGAAAATAGTCGTCAGCGACGCGTGGTTTTTGTCGGTCAAGGGAAACGGCCGATTACCTTAGATGCAACCGTAGTCGAGGTAGATGAATTGCACGATTTGGCGCTTCTTCGTGTCGAAAGGAAGCTTGAACCCATGAAACTCGCCAGCGCAACATTGATAAAAGATGGCTCTGAAATTGTATTTACAGGCTTTCCTATAGGTGCAGTGCTGGGCTTATATCCTGCTACTCACCGAGGTATTATTGCTGCCACCACTCCGGTTATTATTCCTGCGAATCATTCTAGTCAGCTGGATATCAATACCGTAAGAAGGCTCAGAGATCCTTATTACATCTATCAATTAGATGCAACAGCATATCCTGGGAATAGTGGTAGTGCAGTGTATAGCGCTGACACAGGTGAGGTAGTCGCTGTGATCAATAAAGTTTTTGTAAAGTCGACAAAAGAAGCGGTATTATCAGACCCCAGTGGCATTACGTATGCAATACCTGTAAAATACGTACTAGAACTGCTCAAAACGGCCAATGTTCCGCTTAATTAGTCTGTCAGAAAAATTTACAACATGACAGTTTTGTATGGGATAAATCCTGCAAATTCAGTGGTTTATTTAAGTGGTCCGATTTTTGCTTTAATCATGTAATGAAGTTAAACTGCGCATATTGAGTCGCACTGAATGGGTTTTAGTCAATGAATGAATTCGAAAAGTCAGCAGAAAAGGATGTTGCCACTGTGAATAAGCGTCGTAGTTTTATCAAGAAGACCGCTACAGGCGCAGTGATTGCGAGCCTACCAGCCAAATCTGTATGGGGCGCGTGCTCTGTATCTGGTGCCATGTCAGGTAATTTGTCACAAAACACTGATAGACATGACTGTCATTTGCCTAATTTTGCCAATGGCCGTTCTCCCGGTGGTTGGGGACAAGTTATGGGCTTGCACGGCAACGGTAATGGAAATGGCAACTCACAAACCATCTCGTCTATGTTTATTCCATTGAAAGACATTATGGAAGACAATTCAATCTCAGATGCTGACAAAGATAAACATCAAGAGTGTTATGAAAACGAAGTGCGCGATCGCTTAAATGATGTGCTGACTCTGCCACCAGAACTGAATTCAAACCCAATTACTGTTGGTGATGCTCTGCAGAGTCAAGGCGGAACTCTCAATAATATTCAATACCATTTAGCTGCTGTTTACTTGAATGCCTATTATGGGTTTTATGCAGGTTATCAAGGGCGTGCTGATGCGCTAAACGCGATTGAGCAAGTTTATCTATACTGGTACATGGCCAATAAATCGGGAACTGTATCGATTAGCGACAATGATTTGGGTTATGATGACGGTCGGACATACTGGGAACTAAACTCCTGCAGTGTCAACTAATTCAACGCGTTGAAAATAGGTATTGAAAGACAGTCCTACAAGCCGCTACGCATTCAATCCTAACTCGGAAGTGCGCTTACTTTCGGATGGTAGCGGCCTTGCCATTTATGATGGCTATAGCTGTGATACTCACTTCATTCATTCAAAAAAAGACCAAAGCGCACTGCCGGCACTTTCTACTGTTCCTCAAGAAATTACACCAACATTCCTTGTAGAGGAATTTGGCATGAGTAAGCTCGCTGCTCAACACACTATAGATCTGCTGATCAAACAAAAAGTGCTTGGGGAAATATCCTAAATGATTGATGTCAATATTGGTCAGTATCACTTTTCAGTTGAATCGAAAATAGAAGCAGTTAACAACGCTATCGATATTATTTATGGGGATGTGCCTGCACAAGATCTTCCGTACGATTTTAAAGTTCGTCTTGTTTTTGAGTCTTTAGTCAGGCGCTTTATTAAACCACAAATTAGTTTTTATTCTGATCAACATTCACCCTTTAAACCTCTTCCTGTGTCCCAGGCACCAGCATTACTTGAGTGGGGCATGAACTGGTGTGTTGCAGCTCACGAGTATTCGAAATTAATCATTCATTCAGCCGTTTTAGTTAAGGATGGCAAGGCAATATTGTTCCCGGCTCTTCCAGGTTCGGGGAAAAGCACGTTAACCGCCTACTTGGGGCTGTCTTCATGGTCTACTTATTCTGATGAAATGGCGATGATTGATCCTGTGACGTTGGAAGTTAGCCCTCTATATCGACCGGTATGCTTGAAAAATGACTCAATTTCTCTCGTCAAAAAATGGCATCCCAACGCGATTTTTGCGCCTGTTTGTAAAGACACACAAAAAGGTGATGTCGCTCATGTGAAAGTGATGGATTGGCAAAACTACACACAATTATCGCCAGTACCGATCGTGGCAGTCGTTTTTCCAAAATATGATGCGCAAAGTGATTTGACCATTTTTCAATTGAGCGACCTTGAAGCTTTTAATGTGCTCAGCAAAAATGCGTTCAATTACAACGTACTTGGCCGTAATGGTTTTGATACCGTGGATAACATTATTCGGCGAACTAAGAATTTTGAAATTCGATTCAACGATGTTCGCGAAGTCGATGCATTTTTAACTGAAGATATATTGAGTGCCAGTTTATGAAATTGAGTACTCGAAAGTTATTTGATTTATTGATGCAGCCGCAGATGGGTGTCAATTTAACCGATAAACAATGGCAAGATTGTATTTTTGTGCTGCGAGAAAGCAAACTACTTGCGGCGCTATATCATTCTGCAAACAAGAACGGATGTTACGAACAATATTCGACGTTTGCTAAAAAACATCTAGTATCTGCTTCAATTTACGCAAACAGGCAAGCAGATCAGATCCGCTATGAGTCTGCGGAGCTGAGAGATTTACTTGAACATATAAATGTTACCGTCATTTTTTTAAAAGGTGCAGCGTATACCTTGCGCAATAGCCTGAATAGTCATGGCAGAATTTGTTCAGATCTTGACGTGTTAGTGAATAAAAGTGACTTGTCCAAGGCGGAAGCACACCTTAAGGTTAATCGTTGGCGTTCTGAGCCGCTCAGCGACTATGATGAAAAATATTATCGGGAATGGGCGCACGAAATACCGCCGTTGATTCAAATTAATCGGGCAACAGTGGTGGATATGCACCACAATATATATCCACCTATCAGCGGGCGCTCGCCACTGATAAGCGAATTCATTAGCAGTAAAGAGAAAACGCAATCTGGCTGCTTTGTGCTGGATCCTGTGGCCACTGTCATGCACAGTATTATTCATATGTTTGCCAATGAAGATAGCAGCAGTTGGATGCGTGACTTGTATGACATTTATTTACTGATCGAAGAATATAGTGATGACAAGTTCTGGAAGCAGTTGAGTTTACTTGCAAAAAAGACGGACTTCGGGTTTGAATTTGTTTGTTGCATGAGGGTACTTGAACATTATACAGGATTTGACGTCCCGCAAAGCGCCGATGACTATTGTCAGCAAATCGCCTTATCAAATATTCAGGAATGGTTTATTCGAAATGCCGTCATTCCAGCCGTTGTACCAGAACATGAACTGACCTTGGGTCGACAGCAGGCTTGGGGGAAGCGTTGGGTTTATTTTCGTGGACACTGGATTAAGATGCCCTTTACTGTGTTAATAAAACACTTTGTCGTAAAATCATTTTTATCCATAAGAGACAAAATCATGGGTAAACACCATTTTGATCCGCAATTGCCGAAAAATCCAAACTGGTAAACATGGCTGATTTACCACTATCGACATATAACGCCTTGTGTTGGGGTTAATTGCATTACAACACTACTATTTTTTTACAAATACAGGCAAACTACGCTGTAATTTTTTTGATGAGCGACTGATCATGCCATTCTTGCACGATGTGAGTAGAACACTTCTCACAACATTATGGCATCAAGGTTAGGAAAAAGAGGAAACAAAGTTGGTGGATCAATTTACGAACAAACGCATCGGTGTCATTGGCTTGGGTTACGTGGGTCTCCCTTTGGCAGTGGCATTTGGGAAAAAATATGCAACCTTGGGTTTTGATATCAACCAACAACGCATAGACGAGTTAAAACGGGGAGAAGATCATACACTTGAAGTGTCCCCAGAAGAGCTAGCAGATGTCGTTTCTCTCGAGTTTAGTAGTTCACCACAAGATTTGTCAGATTGTGACTACATCATCGTTACAGTGCCTACGCCAATTGATAAGAACAGACAACCTGATTTAACGCCTCTTAGAAAAGCCAGTGAAATGATTGGTAAAGTGATTAAATCGGGTGCGATTGTTATTTATGAATCTACTGTTTACCCCGGTGCAACGGAAGAAGTTTGCATACCAATTATAGAACAGCATTCAGGTATGACGTTTAATCAAGATTTCTTCGCAGGTTACAGCCCCGAAAGAATTAATCCGGGTGATAAAACCCATCGCCTAGAAAATATTATCAAAGTGACTAGCGGTTCTACACCTGAAATCGGTGATACCGTTGATGCACTTTATCTAAGCATCATCGAAGCGGGCACTCACAAAGCGTCATCAATCAAAGTGGCAGAGGCGGCTAAGGTTATCGAAAACACCCAGCGCGATTTGAACATTGCTTTAATCAATGAACTGGCGATGATTTTTGAGCGCCTGGGGATCGACACTGAAGAAGTCTTGTTAGCCGCGGGAAGCAAGTGGAACTTCTTACCTTTCCGTCCAGGTCTAGTTGGTGGTCACTGTATCGGTGTTGATCCTTATTATCTGACCCACAAGGCAGAAGAAATTGGCTATCACCCTGAGGTGATTTTGGCTGGAAGACGGATCAATGACCACATGGGTGAATATGTCGTTAGTCGCCTAGTGAAAAAAATGCTGAATAAGAAGATTATGGTCAACGGTGCAAACGTGTTGTTGATGGGGATTACCTTCAAAGAGAATTGTCCAGATATACGCAATACTAAAATTGTTGATATTGCCACTGAACTTGACAACTATCATGTCAATGTCGATATCTATGATCCTTGGGCAGAATCAGCAGAAGTTGAGCACGAGTATGGTTTGTCTCTTGTCGATAAACCCGAAGTAGGCAAATACGATGCGGTTATCGCAGCTGTTGCCCATTCACAGTTTAAAGAAATGGGCACCGAGCAAATACGCGCCTTAGGTAAAGAAAATTGCGTTGTGTTCGATTTGAAATATATTTTAGATAAACAACTAGTCGACTTAAGATTATAGGAACAGTTTGATGAAAGTATTGGTAACTGGAGCTGCCGGTTTTATTGGCTCTCATGTCAGTTTATATTTGTTGGAAAGAGGTGATGAGGTTGTCGGTCTCGATAACCTAAATGACTACTACGACGTCAACCTCAAACTGGACAGACTCAAGCGAGTTGAAAATCATAAAAACAGCTACAACTTCACCTTCGTCAAAATGAGTGTTGAAGACCGTGAAGGTATGGAAGCGCTGTTTACTGAGCACAAATTTGACAAGGTAGTGCATCTAGCTGCTCAGGCGGGCGTGCGCTACTCGTTGGAAAACCCACACGCTTATATTGATGCCAATATTGTTGGTTATATGAATATCCTGGAAGGGTGTCGTCACAACGACGTTAAGCATTTGGTCTATGCATCGTCGAGTTCGGTGTACGGCGCGAATGAGTCTATGCCGTTTTCTGTACATGACAATGTTGACCATCCTGTTTCATTATATGCCGCTAGTAAAAAAGCCAATGAGTTAATGGCCCATACATACAGCCATCTTTATGGTCTGCCTACCACTGGACTTAGATTTTTTACTGTCTATGGCCCATGGGGACGACCTGACATGGCGTTGTTCCTATTTACCAAAGCGATTTTGGAAGACAAGCCAATTAAAGTATTCAACTATGGTAATCATATGCGTGATTTCACTTATATTGATGACATCGTTGAAGGCATTATCCGGACGCTCGACCACACAGCGCAGAGCAATCCGGAATGGTCAGGGAAAAACCCAGATCCAGGCACCAGCAAAGCGCCGTGGCGAGTCTATAACATAGGTAATCAGAATCCAGTTAAACTCATGGAATATATTGAAACCCTGGAAGATAAATTAGGAAAAGTGGCTGAAAAGGAGCTTTTACCCTTGCAGTTAGGTGATGTTCCTAATACCTATGCTGATGTTGAAGCACTGGTAAAAGACGTTGATTATCGTCCAGAAACCACTATAAATACCGGTATCGGGAACTTTGTCAGCTGGTATAAAGACTACTTTAAAGTTTAAAATCTGCAGTTGAAATATACAAAAGCCAAGCATTCGCTTGGCTTTTTACTTTTTGGATCTGCAATTTATTGGCTCGCCAAAAACTGTTTCATTTTGCGTCGCATTGCATGAAGTAAGGGTTCGGTATAGCCACTAGGCTGAGACGTCCCTTCGAACACCAAGGCTTTTGCGGCATCAAAAGCAATCGATTCACTAAGCGTTGGGCCCATGGGAATGTAGTCTGCATCATTTGCATTTTGTTGATCGACCAGTCTGGCCATTCGTTCCATTGACTCAAGTACCTGCTCAGAAGAAATAAGCCCATGCAAAAGCCAATTGGCAATGTGTTGACTAGAAATCCTCAATGTTGCCCGGTCTTCCATCAATCCAACATTGTTAATGTCTGGGACTTTTGAACAACCAATACCTTGATTAACCCAGCGAACAACATAACCTAAGATGCCTTGCACATTGTTATCCAGCTCATTGGTGATTGTTTCTAAATCAGGTTTGTTTTGTGGGTCCATCAACGGAACTGTTAATATATCGTCTAACCCAGAAGGTTGCTGAGCAAGTTCTTTTTGCTGTTCAAATACATTTACCTTGTGATAATGCAACGCATGCAGTGTCGCCGCCGTAGGAGAGGGCACCCAAGCGGTATTTGCTCCCGCCAGAGGGTGTTGGATTTTAGCCTTCATCATATCAGCCATGTTGTCTGGGATGGGCCACATACCTTTGCCTATCTGAGCTTTACCAGACAATCCAGCCTGCAAGCCGTGACTGACGTTGTCTTTTTCGTAGGCTTGTATCCAAGGCATTGATTTGAGTTCACCTTTAAGTGCAAAGGGACCAAGTTGCATGGCTGTATGAATCTCGTCACCTGTGCGGTCTAGGAATCCAGTGTTAATAAAGGCCGTTCTTTCTTTAGCTTCATAAATACAAGCACCCAAATTGACACTGGTGCGTCTCTCCTCGTCCATGGTCCCCATTTTTAATGTGTAAGCGGGCAAACCTAACAAAGACTCGATACGCGCAAACAAGGTATTGGCAAAGGCGACTTCTTCCGGCCCATGCATTTTAGGTTTGACGATATAAATGCTGCCATGACGACTATTCTTTGTCTGGCGATCTGTTTTAATATCGTGGATACCGATGAGCGAAGTAACGACACCGTCCATAATTCCTTCCGGTATCATCTGGTTTTTAAATAAAATGGCATCACTAGTCATCAAGTGACCTACGTTTCTAACAAACATTAAGCTGCGACCCTTGAGAGAAAACTCATTGCCACTAGCGTCTAAATAGTGTCTATCAGCGGCCAGTGAGCGCTCAAATGATTTGCCATTTTTACTCACTGCACAGCTTAAATCTCCCTTCATTAGTCCAAGCCAGTTACGGTAAACGAGCACCTTGTCTTGCGCATCTACGGCAGCGACAGAGTCTTCACAGTCCATAATTGTGGACAGCGCGGCTTCAACTAAAATGTCTTTCATTCCTGTCGGATCGGTTTTCCCGACCGGATGTGAATCGTCAAACTGTAATTCAATATGCAAACCATTGTGAACCAGCAATATACAATCTGGCGAGTCAAGGTCGCCGGAATAACCTGTAAACTGACTTGTGTCTTCTAGGCCTGTGCTTTGCTTGTCATCTAAATCGCAGATTAGTCGCCCATCTTGCAAGCGATAACCGATAACGTCAATGTGTGAGCCTTCACTAAGTGGCGCAATGATATCTAACCAATTGCGAGCAAACTCAATGACTTTTTGACCTCTAACTGGGTTGTAGCCGTTGCCTTTTTCAGCTCCGTTGGCATCGTCGATCACATCTGTACCATATACAGCATCATAGAGGCTGCCCCAACGAGCATTTGCTGCATTGACCGCATATCTTGCATTATTTATCGGTACGACCAATTGTGGACCTGCCATGTTGGCAATCTCTTCGTCTACATGCGCTGTGCTGATTGAAAAGGGGGGAGGGGATTGAACCAAGTAACCAATGTCAGTCAAAAAAGCCTTGTACTCGTCCATGGAGTAATTTGGATTTTCACGATTGAAGTCATCTATTTTGCTTTGCAGGCTCTCGCGTTTTTCTAACAGTGCCTGGTTTTGCGGCATCAATTCGGCTAGCAGCTTTTCGAATCCTGCCCAAAAGGCTTGCAGATCAACACCTGTTCCAACAATAGCTTCGTTGCTAATGAATGCATCAAGCTGGGCATCAATCTTCAGTGCACCACGTTCGATATAATTTTGCATGAATATTACTCCTACTCTTTATACGATGAATAGTAGCGAGTTAATGATATCATGTTTAATTTATGGTTATTATACTTGTGATAAATTTGCTGAATGTTTGGGTTAGCTAAGTTGCTCCGCAACATCAGCGATTAATCGTCTTAACCAAATATGTCCAGCATCATGATGTAATAATGCGCTCCAGGCCATTTTTAAGCCGATAGGGGGGATGTCAAACGGTGGATCGAGGATAACGACATCAGCGTCGTCACGATATAATTTTGCGGCTTTGGAAGGTAAGGTAGCAACAAGGTTTTGCGCTTTTGCTAATTGAAGAGCCACATGATAATGCCGGGTAAATACGCGTATATCACGTTTTTTCCCCAGTTTGGTAAGCTCCGCATCGACCCAGCCTAGTTTTTGCACCTCGTTAGGATCGACACCAACACCAACCCCAAAACCGGTTTTACTTACCCATATGTGCTGTGAACTGAGATAAGACGCCAAGTCAAATCGATTGACAATAGGGTTGTGACTGTTAATCACACAAGAGAACGTATCGTACCAGAGCACTTTCTGGTGAAAAGATAGCGGCAATTCTTCAAATCGATTGATCGCCATATCAACCTTTCCATGCTCGACATCATGAAAAGTGACATCACTTGGGGTTATCACATCCAAAGTAATGTTCGGGGCAATGTTACCCAATTGACGCACGACTTCGATAAGCAAGGTTGATTCAGCGTAATCGCTTGCCATTATTCGGAACGTACGCTGACTGCTCTGCGGAGAGAACTCCGTCTCTGGTTGGATCGTGGTTTCCAACTTGGCCAAAACGTCGCGCACCACTGGCTGCAGTTCTAACGCTCGTTGCGTAGGCGTCATGCCATCACTGGTTCTGACCAATAACGGATCTTTGAACAAGTCCCGTAAACGTTTTAAACCGTTGCTCATTGCAGGTTGCGTAATGCTTAATTGGTTAGCGGCTTTAGTGACGCTTCCTTCGCGTAGTAATACGTCTAGATACACCAACAGATTTAAATCTACTTTTGCAATATTCAAGTTGAGCTCACTTATGTCAAAACGGCGATTTGATTATAACAACGCTAGAATCAATTCCAATATTAATGATACGCCGACTAAAAACTAAAGGAAACCAAGGTGATGGGTAATGTCTGCGTCCTTTTTTAGATCAAGATAAATTTGTTCCGTCAAACAAAAAGAGCAAGGACTAACCCTTGCTCTTTTTTATTGCATAACTTAAGGATTAATTATGAAGCAACGTCAAATTGATTCATTGTGTTGTCTTTGCCAGACGCCTTAAGTGCTTGTTCGCCACTGAAGTATTCTTTGTGGTCATCGCCTAGGTTAGAACCAGCCATTGCCTGGTGCTTCACGCAGGCCAAACCTTGGCGGATTTCCTGGCGTTGTACACCTTTAACGTAGGCCAACATACCTTCTTCACCAAAGTAACCTTTAGCAAGGTTGTCGGTTGACAATGCTGCAGTATGATAAGTCGGTAGAGTGATCAAGTGATGGAAAATGCCTGCTTCGCGCGCTGCATCAGCCTGGAAGGTGCGAACTTTTTCATCTGCCTCAGCAGCTAGCTCAGAGTCATCATATTTAGCCTGCATCAAATCTTCACGCACATAGCTAGATACATCTTTTCCTTCTTCGGTCCATGCATCAAAAACTTGCTGACGGAAGTTAAGCGTCCAGTTAAATGATGGTGAATTGTTGTAGACTAATTTTGCGTTAGGGATTGTCTTGCGGATCTCATTCACCATAGCGCCAATTTGTCCGACATGTGGCTTTTCAGTCTCGATCCAAAGCAGGTCAGCACCATTTTGCAATGACGTGACGCAATCCAATACCACACGATCAAATCCTGTGTTGTCTTTAAACTTGAATAAACCATTTGGTAGGCGCACCGGTTTGACGAGTTTACCGTCTTGACGTAGCGCTAAGTCGCCGTCGTTTAGCTCTTCAACACTGTTCACATCGCTAGTGTCTAAAAATGCATTGTATTGTGCAGCAAGATCGCCAGCTTCTCGAGAAACTGGGATTTTTTGCGTTAGACCTGCGCCTAGTGAGTCGGTTCTCGCAACAATCACGCCGTCATCTACACCTAGTTCTAGGAATGCATAGCGAACAGCATTAATTTTTGCTAGGAAATCTTCGTGTGGAACTGTGACTTTACCGTCCTGATGGCCACATTGTTTAGCGTCAGATACTTGGTTTTCGATCTGGATACAACAGGCGCCAGCTTCAATCATCTTTTTGGCTAAAAGGTATGTAGCTTCTTCATTACCAAACCCTGCATCAATGTCAGCGATGATTGGCACAACATGAGTTTCGTAGTTATCAATTTGGGCCTGAATTTCAGCGGTGTCTTGACCCGCTTCTCTAGCAGCGTCTAGTGCCTTAAACAAATCACCTAGTTCTCTCGCATCCGCTTGACGTAAGAAGGTATAAAGCTCTTCAATCAGCGCTGGGACAGATGTTTTTTCATGCATCGACTGATCCGGTAATGGACCAAATTCAGAACGCAATGCAGCAACCATCCAACCAGAAAGATACAGGTAGCTCTTATTAGTTGTACCTTGATGCTTTTTCACGGCCAACATTTTTTGTTGACCCACAAACCCGTGCCAGCAGCCCAGAGATTGGGTGTACTGCGAGCTATCTGCGTCATAATCCGCCATGTCCTTGCGCATTATCCCAGCGGTGTATTTGGCAATATCCAAACCTGTTTTAAATCTGTTTTGCGCTTTCATGCGTGCTGCATATTCAGGGTCAATCGCGCTCCAGGCGTTACCATTTTGTTCGCGTAATTGAGACACTGCATTTAAGTCGTTTTGATATTGAGACATTGTTCTTTCCTTCTCTTTCACTGTGTAGGGAACAGAGTTAATCAGCATGTTGGTGAGTCAAAACACACCAGCTTGTATCGATTCACCTTGATTATTCTTTTGTGTCGATGAAGTGATCCTAAGGCTTAGATGATAATAATTGAAACGCATATTGATGATATTCGACATAAAAATCATGAATGGAGGTGTGATCGGTTTGAAGAATCATCTAAAGACAATCACTTAGGAGCAGATAAACTATGAAAGCATATGCACAGAAACACTGTCATATTTCCCTAAATGCACATTTTACGACTATTATTTTAGTCAACTTAGTCAATCGTTGGTGATTATGTCAGGAATTTTAGCATCTGTTGATCAAAGAACGCAGTTGGTTGGAGAGAATCGGCTTGAACTTCTGATGTTCAAACTGGGCTCACGTCATACGTTTGCTATCAATGTTTTTAAAGTGAAAGAGGTAATCACTGTACCTGCCCTAAATCAAATGCCAGGTTCCCATGCTCACCTGAGAGGAGTGACAAATTATCGAGGTACATCGATACCGGTAATCGATTTGCGCCAAGCCATAAAACTAACCGCTAAAGGGACTGGATCAGAAAGCCAAAATGTCATCATCACCGAGTACAATCGCAGTGTACAAGGATTCCTGATTGGTCAAGTTATGAATATCGTCAATACATCATGGAGCAATATTCAACCGCCACCTACAACCATTGGTAAAAATAACTATTTGACAGCTATCACTCAAATTGAGATCGAAGGCAAGAATGAACTGGTAGAAATCATCGATGTAGAAAAAGTGTTGGCCGAGATTGTTCATTACGATACGCAAATATCAGAAGAAATCCTCGACGAAGATGTGGCGAAACATTTGCAAGGACAAACAATATTAGTCGTTGATGATTCTGCTACGGCTCGATGGCAAATTAGAGACACCCTAAAACAATTAGGCATTAATATCGTCGAATGCCGAGACGGTCTGATGGCCCTGAATCTGCTGCGTGAGTGGGCGAATGAAGGGAAAAAGGTTACAGATGAAATTCTCATGATGTTTACCGATGCAGAGATGCCTGAAATGGATGGTTATCGATTGACTGCCGAAGTGCGAGACGATGATCGAATGAGTGATTTGTTCATTGCTCTAAACACGTCATTGAGCGGCTCATTTAACGAAGCAATGGTAGAAAAAGTTGGATGTAATCGATTTATTTCAAAGTTCCAGCCTGACTTGCTAGTAGACGTTGTACAACAGCGAATGCGCGAAAAATTAGAAAACCCTTCCTAGTGCCACAATTCTGCAATCAGATTCTGATTCACTTAAATAATCCGAGTTGGGGTTAATTAACCCCAATCCCGGGTAAGCAACGCCTGTAAGCACCGCTATTTATCCCCCTATCCTCGTTGTTCATTATGCGTTTAGAGCGACTAGACAACATAATTCTCGCCTTGATAAGGGAATAAATCACGGCACTTACCTGTAAAAAACCAATATCAAAATTGCGATAGCTTCTATGTCATTGATAAAGCTTTAAAAACTAAGCTATTCCGACATTTCTTATCCAGAATTGGGGTTAATTAACCCCAATCCCGGGTAAGCACCGCCTGTAAGCACCGCTATTTATCCCCCTATCTTCGTTGTTCATTATGCGTTTAGAGCGACTAGACAACATAATTCTCGCCTTGATAAGGGAATAAATCACGGCACTTACCTGTAAAAAACCAATATCAAAATTACGATAGCTTCTATGTCATTGATAAAGCTCTAAAAACTAACCTATTCCGACATTTCTTATCCAGAATTGGGGTTAATTAGACAATAAATTTAACGTAAATAGTCTGTCCTTCTTGACTGCTTTTAACGTATTATTTGCCACGGTTAATCCATTTGATGGAGTTTTAATGAAATTATTTAGTTTCCTGTGCATTACGTTATTTTTGTCTGTCGCACAGGCTGAACAGCAAAAACCACGTAACATTATCATGTTTGTTGGCGATGGCATGGGACCGGCATATACCACTGCATATCGCAACTTCATTGATGATAAGTCGTCTGACGAAATTGCCGATACGGTCTTTGACAGATTGTTTGTGGGTATGGCCAGCACTTACCCTGCGCGGGTGAGTGGCTACATTACCGATTCCGCTGCAAGTGCTACAGCGTTGTCGACGGGTCATAAATCGTATAACGGTGCAATTGGCGTTGATGCAAATAAACAACCCTTATTGACTGTACTGCAATGGGCTAAAAGCCAAGGTATGCGAACTGGTGTGGCTGTGACTTCACAAATCAATCATGCCACCCCTGCTTCATTTGCAGCACATAACGAGTATCGTCGTAATTACGATGCCATTGCTGACGCTTTTTATGATCAGAAAGTCGGTGGTGAATTTGTATTAGATGTGATGTTCGGCGGTGGAACTGACTACTTTGTTCGTGATGATCGCAATATTGTTGAGCAGTTTAAACAAAGTGGTTATCAATACATTGACTCACTCAATCAATTGGGATCACTTAACGTCAATCAACCAACCATTGGCTTATTCGCTGAAAGTGGAATGCCTTGGGCGTTGGACACCCCCGAGAAACAGCGTTTGGTGCAAATGGTTAAAGCGGCTGTTGCACAACTTGAAAATGAAAATGAAAATGGCTATTTCTTGCTGGTGGAAGGCAGCCAGATTGATTGGGCAGGTCATGCTAATGATATTGCCTCTGCAATGGCGGAGATGCATGATTTTGCATTGGCGCTAGAGTGGTTAGAACAATACGTCGACGATACCCCAAATACCTTATTGGTGGGTACTGCCGATCACAGTACAGGTGGTTTGACGATAGCCGCGATAACAGAATATCGCTGGGATCCTGAACCTCTGAAGAATCTTAGCGCTTCTCTTCCAACTATTTCGAAGTTGATGTCAAAAAATGATAAGCCATTTGATGTGGCAGAGCAGAAGCTTGGGTTTACACTTAGCAAAGACGAAAAACATCTCATTTCGCAAGCCAAAATTGGTGACGACAAAGACATTTACCTGAAATTGAAACAAGTGATGGATTTACGAACCAATACAGGTTGGACAACGGATGGTCATACCGGCATAGACGTACAGGTTTTTGCTAAAGGCCTAGGTGCTGAGCAATTTGAAGGTCACATAGACAACACTGACATCCCCAAGGTTTTATTCAAATTGATGGGTAAAAACTAAAGCGTGATGAAAAGCTGATCCAAGGTGGGGTTTTAATAGCCAGTTAATTCAATAAACCCCACCCCCGTATGACTGCCTTTTATATTCACTGCGCCTTCATAATAGGAAAATCTCCCAATATTCATTTGATCGGGTTTGAACATTGAAACGCTCAAATTAATTTGATGATCAGGAATGGTTAACTGCCAATTTAAAGGCAGACTCTGACCCTCAATAGGCGTGAAACTTGTTGGTTTTGCGAAAATATCAGCGGCTGTTAGACTGGTTTTAATCCCTTGTGCCGAAATTAAACTCCCAAACCAAGAATCTGCTAGCGTGCGATGGCGAACGTTATATAGCATGAGCTTTTGTCCATCATCTAGATGCAATGAAAACCAATCCCACCCCAAGGTATTTTGGTCACTAAGCCGAGAGCTCCACTCGTGATCAAACCAGCCTTCCCCTGATACGTTGATTTCTTTGTCAGCCAGCGTGATAGTTCCTGCCAAGTTAATAAAAGGTTGGCTGTAATACATCGAGGCGTGGCTGTCATCGCTAAACTTTGCGCTGTAGCCTTTATCACCATGACTCACATAAGACATGTTTGTATTAAGTCGAAGTTTCGCTTTGACAAGATTGTCTACGGAAAAGCTAAGCGTTGCTGGAAACAAATCCTCTGTGTCTGATAGCCATAGCCAGTCATCGATAAAGGCGGAGAATTGTCCAGAAGGATTGAGTTTAACGCCTGCATTTCCTACTGCGCCTCGAGCAAAACGTTCTTCAAACCAGGTGTTTTGCGCATTACTGATTTTTCCGTGCCCCATGAATTGCTGACCATTACTCCAGCGGCTCTTTGGGCGAAAATCACTAAAACGAAACAGGGTCCATTGCAATGGGTATTGATTACCCGCTTGGTCAAATAAATTTGCCGTCAGGTACCACCATTCAACAGCAAAATTGTTGTGACTTAAATGGTCCTCAGGAAGAATAATAGGCGTACCACGGACAACTTGCTGGCCAGCATTCACGTCATCGAAAATGCCGCCGTACAAACCTGTCGCTGTCTCAGTCACTTTGTCGACTTGCAACCATTGATACACCCACACAAATACCGGTGACAGCAGCAAAGCGGCTAATACGATGATCAGTCGTTTAGGCATAACAAGTCCTCGATTGGCCGACGTTTGGCATTAATGGCTGCAGGGATCGCTGTTGTTGCCAATAAAACGGCCAAACTCATTACAAACACGATACTGAGTTTTAGCGGATCCACAATAAGTGGGTAGATCCAATAAAAAGCTTGCAAATTGACTACGTTGATTAGCAACCAACTTAAAAAGAATCCAAAGGGTGCAGCAATTACCATAATGAACATGCTCAATAAAGTCAGTTGTACCAAGCTCAGTTTAAATAGCGCCAAGCTTGAGACCCCCATGCTTCGCAGTAGTGCTCTTTGCGGACGATTGTCGATATCTATGACCAAGATCGACGTCGCCAATGAAAAACCGGCGACAAATAGCGTGATAAAGTTTAAACCATTGGTGATAACAAAGGTTTTGTCGAAGGTTTGCATGGATAATTTGAGCAAATCCTCAGTGATGATGATTTGTGTTTGTTCGAATGTTGTCGGGAAATCTGAAACTAGTGCAGAGATTGACGCTGACGAACCTGGCACTTTATTTAGTGACAGGATCTTTCTACCTTGCCTACTCTTCTCAAATGCATCTTCGGGCAACAAGACTTGAGGCTGTGTGTTCCCATAATCTAAATAGATCCCAGCGATAATATAGTTAACCTTATGTCCGCTGTGGCGTTCAATTTGGATCGACTGACCCAAGGAAAGATTATTGGCAAAGGCAAGTTGTTGGCTAATCAAAATCCCTTTACCTTGTGCGAATAATTGCCAAACTTGTTGACTTGCTTTGTCGAATTGCATCGCAAGTTGGTCTGCGGAATCTTGCGGATAAGATCGAATCTGTAGACTTTGTTGGTGAAATTTTCCTTGCTCCGCTTGACGAACATTAATGTCAATCTGTGGGTAGTTAGCATGCAGCCAACTGATAACGTCATCGGTTTGATTAGTGTATATATAAGCTTCTGCGTTGAGCCGCTGTGTGATCCAAGATTCAGTGGCAACTCTAAAGCTATTCACCATCAGGTTCATACCAATATTGGCGGCAACCGCTAAAAAGAATGCACAAAAGGCGATGCTACTTTTTCTGGATATTCTCAGCGCATCAGAATTACTCCATTTTAATAAAGGGTATTGTACCGGTGTAATGTTGGACACCCAATTAATCAGAATTGGCAGCAAATAGAGCAGGCTAAAGCAACCAGCAAATAATAAGCAAGCAAGCATGATAAAAGCACTAACCAAACCATCAGACAACCACAGCAGCAGCCCTGTCAATCCAAGACATACCAAACTGCCACCTAGCCAAAGATAATTGGAAGGCACGCTAGGTGAATCAGTTACAGCGATTGCCATACGCTGATTGAGTAATCTCAGCGGTAAGATTATCGCCACCAACCCACCAATTAAACATGCGGCCAACGCGTTCACAAATAGTTGTAATAACGAGATATTTGAATGTCCAACGTAAACCCCGTAGAGGCCTTGAAGTGTTTGATTAACCGCTGGCGACAACAAAGATGATAATTCCAGCCCCAACAAAGTGCCGAAAAAACTTGCAATGAGTGCGATACCAATAAGTTCTATTAAACAGGCATAAATTATTGTGAGGCGCGAGATCCCCAGTTGACGCAAGATTTTGAAATTGATGATCCGTTTCATCATCATCAAATGAAGTGCATTCATCATGACAAAAACACAGACAACAAACATGAGTAGCCCCATCGCCAGTAGATTGAGATGGAAGCTCTCGGTCAATTCTTCAGCGTTTATTCCTGTGTTTAGCTCTCTGACAAACAAATGTTCTGGCAAAGCATCCTCTTTAATTCTCATCTCCCCAATCACGAGTAAATAAGAAATGGTCGACAATGGAAAATCATCAAATACCGTCTCTATATCACCAATCAACTGATTCCCCATGCCAGTTCCAGCGTAGGGCGTAAGCGAAAAGCTAAATGGAAAAGAGCCGTCTTTGTCGATAATGAGTTCGTTGTTTTTTACAACACCTTCTCGCGTTAGCGTTGCGAGGTGGTCGGGGTGAATGAAGTATCTTGATGAGTTATTAAAGCTTAACTGTGAAATTTGTTGCGTGTCTGGTTCCGACAAGAGGCTGGTTAGACTCATCATTGCATACAGGTCTAGCCCAAGTACCTCAATTATTTGATCTGAACTGTGTTCCAATCTGTTTTGTGCAACAGCAACTAGATTGTTGGCGCCAGCCCGGCGCAATGCTGCATAGTCTTCAACGCTGATTTGTTCGCCATTTTTGGCGATAATTGCCCGGCCAACACCATTTAACAGTGGTTGGGATTGATTAGCGTAGCTTGTTTTAGCGGTTTCGTTTAGCACGTATACCGATGTTAAGCCTGCGCAAGCACACACTAAGGCCAAGGCCACTAAAAACACTCTAAATGGATACAACTTGTACCCTTTAAAAATGACCGTTAAGGTTTGCCAAATCGCGTCCAGTTTCATCCTGTGTCTCGCGATTGAGGGTGCAATTGACCGTCCCTTAGACAGTAATGCAGTTTTGCTGAGCTTGCGATAGGTTGGCTGTGAGTTACGAGTATCAATGTCGTTTGCAATGTTTCACATAGTTCAAAAAGCAGTTGCACCACATTTTCACTGTTTTTGTCGTCTAAATTTCCGGTAGGTTCGTCGGCCAATATAAGCTTAGGTTTATGTGCTAATGCTCTAGCAATGGCAACACGTTGTTGTTCACCACCTGAGAGTGTTTGTGGCAATTTATGCTTCAAATCCTCAATGCCTAATCTTTGAACGAGTGAATCGATGTAATCTTCGTCAAACCTTTTTGTTAAGCGCGCTGAAAAACACAAGTTGTCCCAAACTGACAGGCAATCAATTAAGTTGAATCGTTGAAAGACAAAGCCCAGATAGTGTTTGCGGTATTCATCTGCTTGTTTGGTCGATAACTCGGTTATTTTCAGATCGTCAACAATAATGGAACCGCTGTCGGGGGTATCTAATGCTGCCAGCAAATGCAATAAGGTCGATTTACCAGAGCCAGATGCGCCCGTGATAGAAATGGAAGATTGTTGTGGAAAAGACAGACTTAAATCTTTTATAACAGCGTGCTTAACATCACCGTCTTGAAAAGATTTACACACATTTTGCAGAGCTATCATCATTCGCCTTTCTTAGATCAAGGCTGAAGAGATCTAGAGTTCAGCCGTCCTCTAATAGGAAAGAAGAAAAATCTTCTCCCGTGAGCTTTTTCATTTGAACAAATATGTACGCCAATGCCGCGAACAGCATGATCATACTAGGCACCATAATGACCGGATAACTCAGCGCTGTCATTCTCCCAAGCTCTTCTGTGTAGGCAGTTGTGCCTGGCTCACTTACCAATATCACTTTGGCAAGAACATAGTTGAGCACCGAGGACAAGAAAAAGGATGCCGCGACAATATAAGAGCTAACGGTAACCTTTTGCGCGAATTTTGAAACATTGTCTTTTTGTTCAAGCGCAGCATTTAATGCAGGCCAGTTTATTACGTTTTCGTTTAGAATTAAGATCTTGACCAAAGAACGATTCGTGTACTGCGAAACCAATACAGCAATACCCAAGATCCCGGGGATAGCAGCCTCTTTAATCGCGATATATTCTGCCGGTAATTTTAATAAGGTTATTCCGCCAGTCAGAAAAACGCTGACGATGCCTAACACTGAAAATCCGTTTACTTTTCCAGACTTCTTTAGATCCCACAATCCAAATCCGATTGGAAAGGCCAATGCACAGACAACACTCCAAGCTGGGCCAAGAGAATCTTCACCACTTAAATTTGTCAGGATCAGCACCGGAATGACAATGTTAAACGCCAAATTGCCGAGGAAACCCCCATTTTGCTGGTTTCGTTTTGGCGCAGTCGCAGTTGTGTCTGAATTGCTATCGTTTGTCATGTTACTACTGTTTCTCGATGTGTCGTTAAAGTATATCTGAATTCAACGCTGACCACTATTTGTTGTGCTATTTTTGATTTCATTGTTTAACGAGGCTTAGCCCATAGTTTTGCAGCCACTAATCCGGCGACAAACCCAAATAAATGAGACTCCCAGGAAACAAAGCCTCGGGTGGGCAATACGCCAAAAATGAGTCCACCATAAAAAATACTAACCACCAATGCGATGACAATCAGTTTGATTTGCTTGGAAAGTATACCGCCCAGTAATAAAAATCCCAGGTATCCGTAAATTAATCCACTGGCCCCTACATGCATAGCTTCTCTAGCAAGTCCCCAAACTAACAGACCCGACATTACAACTATTAACAGGCTAACCGATATAAAGCGCGAAAATCCGTATTGTAAAACTAACAGAGAAAACACGCCTAAGGTGACGATGTTCGACGCAAAATGCATGACATTTCCGTGCAAAAACGGTGCAAACAAAATACCCCGTAAGCCGAAAATTTCTCGTGGGTAAATGCCAAAATTATTTAACCCTCTGGCGACAAATATATTGATCACCTCTACGCAGATAAACAGGAGCAAAAACCAAAACACCCATTTAAGTTGCAAGAAAAAGGTCCGTGTCATTTTTTCATTAACCTAAAATGATGTGCGGTAAGTAGCGCGACATGTCTTGTGTTATTAACGACGAATCTTCTCTTACCGAGATGCCCGCCGGTTTGTCGTTGACCAACCAGGAGCCAATCAAAGTATAGTTTTTGTCAAATTGAGGCAGCGGATGAAACGCTTGGTAAATAAATCCTTCTTCTCCGTAGGGCCCGTCTGCTGATTGGGCAATTTTGCCGTCCTGCAAAATGGAAACATTCGCCCCCTCTCGTGAAAAAATAGGTTTTTTGACCACCTTGGCGCTGTCACAGTGATGTTTTTCGTCTTCGAAGAATGCAGGCAGCAAATTTGGATGTCCTTTAAATGTTTTCCATAACATTGGCATCAGCGCCTTGTTAGACAACACGCTTTTCCAAAGTGGCTCAATCCAATTTGTTTCGGATTCTATAATGTACTCTCCAAACTCCTCACGCTGCATAAATTCCCAGGGGTATAGTTTGAATAGCGTATCGATTTGTAGGTCTTGATGATCGGTAAAACGGCCCGTTTCATCAATACCTATTTGTTCAATAAAAACAAATGGAACATCTAATCCAGCTTCTGCCGCACAGTCTTGTAAATATTGAACTGTGCCACGATCTTCAACGGTATCCTGGCAGCAAGCAAAGTGAAAAACGTCACTTTTATAAAATTGCGCGATCTGTGCAAACTGATTGATTAGCTTTTCTTGCAGTGAGTTAAATTGATCGGCGTTACGCGCTAATTGATTGCTATCTACTTTGTCTTGCAACCAAAGCCATTGCCAAAACCCCGATTCGTAAAGGCTGGTAGGGGTGTCAGCATTGTTTTCGTATAACTTTGCGTGTCCACTGCCATCATAAGCAAAATCTAGTCTTGAATATAATGACGGAGCGCGAATGTTCCAGGAATCCGCAATGGGTTGCCAAAATGTTTCTGGGATTTGGAAGCGAGCCATCAAGGCTTCATCTCGCACAACTTGCTCAACTACCTCAAGACACATTTGATGGATTTCTTCTGTCGGATCTTCCAGGTCCCGCTCAATTTGCTTCAGGGTGAACTGGTAGTAAGCCGATTCGTCCCAATAGGGCTCTCCATACATGGTATGAAAATGAAAACCAAACGATTGAGCTTTTTGTTGCCAGTTTGCTCTGGGCTGGCTAGGTAATCGAAACATATTATGCTCAAAAGGTCATTTTTTTCAGTGTGTTATCCGCCCCAGCCGCCTTTTGAGCCACTTCGACTGCCCCAGCTCGATTTAGCCCTAACAGAAGAGCCAAAGCCGCCACGCTTGATCGTGCGAGAAACCGTAGGCTTAGCTTTAAACGCATCAGGCCTGACTTTATAACGGCGTTTACGCAAATCCCCGTAATCGTAACCGTCTGCAGTTAACCATCGGTACCGATAGGAAGAGTAGGGTGAGTAAGACGTGAACATAGGTTGATAATAATAGCGACTAGGCGAGAGTAAATTGCCAATCATATATCCAGCCATAAGGGGCATGAAAAAAGAACCTGAGTTTTGTTGAACGGCGTAACATTGATTTGCACCAAAATCGCTTTCACAGTCGTTTCGGCCGTTATATTTCGGACCAGTACGTTGCGCTTCTTCAAGCGCCTGAGCATAGGCGGTTTCACAGGTTTGTGCGTGTTCAGGGTTGGCATTCGTACACTCGAGCGCATCCTTATAAATCACGGCATCCTGCCTGTCATCTGCACAAGCAGCTAAAAATACTGATGTCACACCTATGGCAAGTGGTTTAGGGACAAAATGCTTACGCATTCTGTTTAGGTTGATTTGAGCACTGCGTTTGCGTGTCATATATCCTCCTAATAGGTCATACAGGCTGCGTTTAGAACACCGACAGCTATTGACATTGACGCTAGCATGACACCCGCAGAAATTTCCTGATTATCAATACGCTCAGCAATTTTGGGCATAAAAGTAAAACGTAAAAGCAAAAATGCTAGGATTTGTGCAACCAAGGCAACCACACCCCAAACACCAAAATCAATCAGTGAAGCCGAGTTCGATGCAGCGCCACCCAAGGCAATACTAAAACCTAAAATTGCTCCACCAAAACCGATGGCGGCGGCCGTGTTGTGATCATCCTTAACTAATTTCCATTCGTCATGGGGTGTCACTGCTGCATACGCGAGCTTAAAAATAAACAGTAAGACGATTGAAATGCCGAAGTAAATGGCAAAATCTCCCAGCCCCGCTATTGAATCCAGTATTGCATCCATTTTTTTTTCCTCGTGATTTATTTTTGCTTAACCATTAATTCGGATATCTGAGGGCAATACATCGAAGCCCGTACTCACCACTAGACAGCGGTCGTAGTTATTGTTGACTATTTTTTCTTCTGCACTAACTAGCAGCGTTTCTGCAGAATCATTGTCTATGGCTCGTTCATAGAGCATGACAAATTGATCGGTTTCACTGATATCCCCATCTAGCTCGTAGGTTTTTTCCGTCATTGCTACCGGTGGCGATTCTTCACCTACAGCGTCCCAGACTCTATCAAAATCTTGGCCATTAAGTTGGTATTTTGGTTGGGAAACCCTGTTACTCATGACGTTTTGCCACTGACTATCAGACCCTATGGTTTTGGTCTCATAAAAATACCAGAGTTTCACATCTGTAATATGATTTTCTGTGTCACCACCATCTAAGATCACCTGTAAAAACGCATCATCGTCGGTATAGAAGCGCAAAATTTTTCCACCGGTATCGAGGTGCGCTTCTCCTACTGCCTGAATTAAATGTTGCCTCGCTGCACCTTCAATGGTCAATGACGGTTCAATTAGTTTGAGTTTCAAATCATCCAACTCAAAAGAACCACCCAAATATAAGCCCATTATTTCTGGTGCTTTGGGTTTTTCCGATATCTTTTTTTTACCAAAGAGTTTTGAAAACATGACATTGACTCCTGCTAGGCACTCGTTGCCGATAATGCCTGCCAATCGAATTGTTTGATCCGTTGCTGTGCAATATAAAATAGCTTGTATCCAGGCTTTAGCGGTTCATCAAGCTGTGGATTGAGATTGACCGTTGCTGGTCGTTCCGGCGGTAAAAACCCAATAAAGGTAGCGTCGTATTTTCGTTTGAGCGCTAAAAATACATCTTCAACACGCAATGATGGAAGCTCT
Source organism: Aliiglaciecola sp. M165 (assembly GCF_007197995.1). GTDB lineage: Bacteria > Pseudomonadota > Gammaproteobacteria > Enterobacterales > Alteromonadaceae > Aliiglaciecola. Next base: position 400,987 of record NZ_VKKH01000009.1, on the reverse strand, counting down.
TTGGGAACTTCTATTGAAAACTGGGCTTGGCCATCTTGCACGGTTAATAAATCGTATTGAAGCAGACTGGAACCGGGATCAAACGCAGATTTTGCCAACATTTCAACCGCTAAACTTGGTGTGCATTCAACGTTCGGGCAGTGGGTTTGCAATAGCTCAACCAAACTTTCGTCTTTGAAGTAAGCAATTAAATGTCCATCTTGATTGCGTTTGCTGCAATACAAAGCTGTAGTCATAGTGACATCATCTTCTTCATTGTCCATGACAATGACCGACGCCTGAGCAACGCAGGCCCTGTCCATTTCAGCATTACTATTGAAAGAACTCACCTTAACGAATTCGATTTTATCCGGCATAGGGTTGTCTATGTCCGCTTTTGCGCACAAAACAATGTCAGGTTGGTAGTCGGTTTCGGCACGTTCTTTGAGCAGTAAATTCAGTAACTGAATCGTGCGTTGACCATTCCAACCAATAACTAATACGTGGTTTTCTGTAGATAGAGGTTTCAAACCTTTGACTCCTTTTTGCCATTGCATTGACACCCAGGTTGCAATCCGTCCCAACACCATTGCAAAGATACTAAGCCCCAGTGGAATGACGTAGAACGAAACTATGTATTTACCAAGTTCGGTGCTTGGAGATAAGTCACCATAGCCGACTGTTGAGCCGGTAACGACTAGCCAGTAGACAAAGTTGCCGCTGTCGAGTAAGTCATGTTCACCTGCAAGATTTAACAGGCCCCAACTGGTAAAGCCATAAAACAAAAGCGCCAGTACAATACTGTACCAGCGCATTTCTGAGAATACTCGTGAGAAAACCTTGCGTACTCTGTTCAGCACATACATAGAGTTTAGGTATTCCTTATTGTCCTAGGATCCGCTTCAATTCGTCATCGGCAGAACTTTTACCACCGTGTATGCCAGCCTCGGCCAAGCGCTTTTCCAAATCATCTGACGACTCATTAGTGGCTAACTCTTCTGCAGCTTCCAATTCGGCATTTCTAAGTTTCTGTTTTTCTTGAATACGACTAAGGGATTCGGTAGCCGTTTTCATCTTACTATTGGCACCCATGTGGCGAGAAGACACTGCCACTTGCGCCTTTTGCACGGATTCGGTTGCTTTGACCATGTCAACTTGTTGTTCAAGTCGTTTTAGGTTGGCTTTGGCTTGCGAAATGTTTCCAGCGAGCTGCTTTTCAGATTGAGTAAATTGATCCAAATAGGCTTGCTCACCCTCTAACTCCACAGTTAAATCAGACACTTTCTGTGCGCAGTCAAGCGCCAATTGACGATCTGTGTCGACTGCTTTTCGTGCATGCTCTTCATATTGTGCAATCGATGTTTTTAAACTGTCGACTTTCTGCTGTGCGAGTTTGCACTTTGCCAAAATTTGCGTGCGCGCATGATCAGACTTGCGTAATTCTTCTTTCGCTTCACGAATTTCTTGTTCAAGAATACGGATTGCTTGGCTATCTACCACGTTTTGTGCAGCTTCCGTCGCACCGCCTTTTACTGCAGTGACTAATTTTCTCCAAACTGACATAAAATTCTCCTAATTAATCCATTCGATTAACGTAAATGATCTTGGTAGGCATCTAAAAACGCCGCCACATTATGAAATAGCGTTGCTACTTCTATCATCACACTCTCCGCTTTAGACTGAGAACTCAGTGCGCCAAACGCGACATAATATTCTTCGTCAGCGACCGTTGAAATCCCTACTGTCGTAAGCGGGAAGAGCATGTGTGTCTTGAGTATTTCCTCATTTAGTGCGTTTTTGTCTTTTACTTCCGAAGTAGAAAACAATAACGATTCCACAATAATTTGCTCACCACTTATGGCTAGCCATGCATCGAGTCCGTCTGCATTAGCGATCATTAAACAGTTTTCTTCGCGAGTGACCACAAGGTCGTCATTCTCAGTAAAAAGGGTCTCAAGTTGATTAAGGTCCCAAGTCATGCCTACTCTCCTGTCAGTGTTATGACCATAGTATGTTACCTTTGTATACGAAAAAACATGATCAGTAATCAAATCAATTGTAAGTTTTTTTGCAACGGTGCAGATAATAGTCAAGATAGGATAGGATTGTCAATTTTTATTTTTACCAATTGATTAAAATGCGTCACTAATGTAAATTATAAGTCACAAAAAGATTGTAGGTGTAGGTTGCCAATGTCAAGTAATAATAGCAGCGCCAATTGGCGCCAGGTCGTCCAACGTATTATCAAGGCTGAAATGTCAAAGCGGGGAGTTAAGTACCAAGACTTGAGTGAGCGCCTCGCCAAAGTAGACGTCAATCAAAGTGCAGATAATCTGCGCAACAAAGTGAATAAAGGGATATTAGGCGCCGATTTACTTTTACAAATCATGGTTGTGCTTAATATGCGTAAAATAGACAGAGACGAAATTGTCGAAATATTTGCTGATATGGGTGTCAGTTTGGATAATGAGTGAATTTTTCTCCAGAAAAAAAGTAAAAAAAAGCCCGACAGGGGATGTCGGGCATAAATTCGTTTGGGAGAAACGTCGAAAAAATTAAGTGTTTATAATTTAGCCTATCTGCACTTTAACTCAAGCATTTGAGGGTATGCTCAACGCACAAAAGGTATTTTTTATAATACCTAAAATGCCTGGATTTATTTAGTAAACCTGCTAGGAACACAATGAAAGTATCTGATTTCCACTTCGATTTACCTGACGAGTTAATTGCTCGATACCCAACTGAACAACGCTCCGCAAGCAGATTGCTATGTCTCGACGGCAAGTCTGGAGAAGTTAATCACTCCCATTTTACCGCTTTTGTCGAACACGTTGATGCGGGTGATTTACTTATTTTTAATAATACGCGAGTTATCCCCGCTCGATTATTAGGGCAAAAGGCAACGGGCGGAAAAGTTGAAGTGCTTGTAGAACGAATTATTGATGAGCAAACCCTTCTGGCTCACGTAAAAGCGAGCAAATCACCAAAACCCGGTACCGTACTCAAATTGGAAAGTTACATTGAGCTTGAAATGGTTCAACGACGGGATCAATTATTCGAATTACGTGTTCTCAATGACCAACCTATCCTGGCGCTACTTGAAGCGTACGGGCACATGCCATTGCCACCATACATAGATCGTCCTGATGAAGATTCTGACAAAGAACGGTATCAGACCGTTTATTCGGAAAAACCCGGTGCAGTCGCAGCACCTACAGCAGGGCTACATTTTGACGATGAAATTTTAGCTGCACTTAAGGCAAAGGGTGTCAACATGGAGTTTGTGACCTTGCATGTCGGCGCGGGTACCTTTCAACCGGTTCGAGTCGACAATATTGAAGAACACCATATGCACTCGGAATATGCCGAGGTTCCACAAACTGTCGTTGATGCGATAAACCAGACTAAAGCCAGTGGAAAGCGTGTCATCGCCGTTGGCACAACTTCAGTACGTTCATTAGAGTCTATGGCAGCAGCTACGGTGAAAAAAGGGAAGCCTATGGCGCCATTTTTTGAAGACACCGAAATTTTCATTTATCCCGGCTACCAATTTGAAGTTGTCGACGCGATGTTGACCAATTTTCATTTACCTGAATCAACACTAATTATGCTAATCAGTGCGTTTGCGGGTCGAGATAATGTAATGAACGCGTATCAGCAAGCAATTGAGAAAGAGTATCGATTTTTTAGTTATGGCGATGCCATGTTGATAGAAAAAGCCTAAAAATTCCTTCAATAACAAAGTTTGTGCTGAATATCGTCGATTGGCGATTTCAGCCAAGCACAGTTTCCTTTATAATCCCCGCTGTTTTGTGCACTGGACTGTTTTCCGGTATGCAGGAATCGAGAAGGTAAAAAATGAAATTTGAATTAGAAACTACCGACGGCAATGCTCGGCGGGGAAGGTTGGTGTTTGAACGTGGTGTTGTTGAGACGCCTGCGTTTATGCCGGTAGGAACCTACGGCACCGTAAAGGGCATGACGCCAGAAGAGTTAAAAGATACCGGTGCTCACATATGTTTGGGAAATACCTTCCATCTTATGTTGCGTCCTGGCACAGAAATTATGAAGCAACACGGTGATTTGCATGACTTTATGCATTGGGACAAACCTATTCTCACCGACAGCGGTGGTTTCCAGGTATTTAGCCTAGGCGACTTACGCAAAATCACTGAAGAGGGCGTGACGTTTCGTTCGCCAATAAACGGTGAAAAAATATTATTGACCCCTGAAAAATCCATGGAAGTGCAAAAAGATTTGGGCTCTGACATCGTGATGATTTTTGACGAATGTACGCCTTACCCAGCGACTGAGGCTGAAGCTCGTCGTTCTATGGAGTTATCTTTGCGCTGGGCGAAACGTAGCAAAGATTCGCATCAGGGTAACCCTTCGGCCCTATTTGGGATCATTCAAGGTGGTATGTATGAGGGTCTTAGAGACCTATCATTAAAAGGACTCGAAGACATTGGATTTGACGGTTATGCCATCGGTGGATTGTCGGTTGGAGAGCCCAAAGAAGACATGATAAGAGTGTTAGATCACACCGCACACAAGATCCCACAAGACAAACCCAGATATTTGATGGGTGTCGGACGACCAGAAGACATTGTTGAAGCCGTACGTCGAGGCATTGACATGTTTGATTGCGTGATGCCAACTAGAAATGCGAGAAACGGGCATCTATTCGTTACCGATGGAGTGATCAAGATCCGCAATGCTAAGCATAAGACGGATACTGGTCCACTTGATGAAAAATGTGATTGTTACACTTGTAAAAACTATTCACGGTCATATCTACATCATTTAGATAAGTGCAATGAGATACTCGGCGCCAGATTGAACACGATTCACAACCTGAGATATTACCAGCGCGTGATGCAAGGTTTACGTGACGCGATAGCCGAACATAAACTGGATGATTTCGTTGCACAATTTTATGCTGACAAAAATATGCCCGTACCGGCATTAGAACAACAAAAATAAGAGGAATTTATGAGTTTATTTATTTCCAATGCTTACGCACAACAAGCAGGTGGCGGGCAAGGCGGTGGCTTTGAAATGCTAATTTTATTGGGTGTATTTGGCCTGATTTTTTATTTTATGCTTTATCGCCCTCAAGCAAAACGCGTAAAAGAGCATAAAGCGCTTATTTCCTCCATCGGTAAAGGGGATGAAATTTTGACCCAAGGCGGTATGGTCGGAAAAGTGACAAAAGTAAATGAAGAGAAAGATTTTATTGAGGTTGCACTGAACGACAACACTAATATTGTCTTACAAAAAAGTGCGATTTCAGTAGTGTTACCAAAGGGTACAATGAAATCAATCTAATTTGAAAAGCGGGAAAACATCGGTTTTCCCGTTTTGCGTTTGTAGTGAAGGAAAGCTAAGTGTTAAATCAAACTCCCCTGTGGAAGTACATAATGGTGTTAATGGTCGTTGCCGTTTGCACGCTTTATGCTTCCCCGAACCTTTATGGTGAGGATTACGCAGTTCAAATTTCAGCAGCTAAAGATTCCACTGTTGATTTGAACCTGGTTGATCGTGTCAACGCTCAACTAGAAAAAGCGGGTATAGAAACTAAGGCCGTTGCCTTAGAGAACGAACAAATTCTTATCCGACTAAATGACGATTCGTCACAAAGATTGGCCAGAGAAGCGTTGGAAAGCGCCTTGGGTCGAGATTATATTGTGGCAATGAATCTTGCCCCAGATACGCCAGAATGGTTGGACAATCTAGGCGGCACACCCATGAAGCTTGGCTTGGATTTGCGCGGTGGTGTGCACTTCTTGATGGAAGTGGACATGCAATCGGTAATGACTAAGTCGCTAAAGGACATGGAAGGTGATTTTAAAACGTCTTTGCGTGAAGAGAGAATACGCTATCGACGGGTTTCCATTGTTAATGACGTAGTTCAGATTCAGTTTCGCGACCAAGAAACCCTTGAAAAAGCAGAATTTTTCCTCAAGAACCGCAACGCCGATATCACTATAGTGGAACAAGGAGAGTTGACCTTAGTTGCGAGTATGTCGGAGACCAAATTAGCCGAGATTCGTGATTATGCGGTCAAACAAAACATTACTATCATGCGCAACCGGGTTAACCAACTTGGTGTGGCTGAGCCTTTAATACAGCGTCAAGGTGCGGATCGTATCGTGGTGCAATTACCAGGTATCCAAGACACTGCGCGCGCTAAAGAAATTCTCAACGCCACCGCGACCCTTGAATTCAGAATGGTCGATCTTGATCATGATGTACGCGACGCTGTTAATGGACGGGTTCCACCGGGCTCCGAATTGATCAACGATCAACAAGGGGTACCTCAGTTGCTTAAGCAAGACATCATGCTTGAAGGTAGCCATATTATCGATGCAAATAGTGGTGTAGATGAATACGGCATGCCGAAAGTTTCAATTTCATTGGACTCAGCGGGTGGCAGCAAAATGTCCTTGGGTACTAAAGGAAATATTGGTAAACCCATGGCAACGGTATTTATTGAATACCAAGCCACCAATGAAAAAAATGCCGATGGCAAAATAATATTTGTTCCAGAACGGGAAGTGGTGAGCGTAGCAACTATTCGCGCTCAGTTAGGTAGCCGTTTTGAAATTACTGGATTAGATTCGCCTAAAGAAGCGCGCGATTTAGCCTTGTTGCTTCGCGCTGGCGCATTGATCGCGCCGATTACCATTGTCGAAGAAAGAACAGTTGGGCCAAGCTTGGGTCAAGAAAACATTGATTTGGGAATGCAAGCTATCATTTGGGGCTTTGTGTTGGTGCTTGCTTTTATGTTGGTTTACTACAAAGCATTTGGTGTTGTTGCCAACGTCGCTCTGACTGCCAACCTGGTTATGATTGTCGGCGTGATGTCTATGATTCCAGGAGCAACCCTAACCTTACCGGGTATGGCAGGTATAGTGCTAACCGTTGGTATGGCGGTTGATGCGAACGTACTCATTTTTGAAAGGATCCGAGAAGAGCTGCGCGACAGCAGAAGTCCTCAGCAGGCGATTCATCATGGTTACGATAGCGCTTTCTCGACAATATTGGATGCCAACATCACGACCTTTATCGCTGCATTAATACTTTTTGCAGTGGGAACTGGCCCTATCAAAGGCTTTTCTATCACGCTGATGATAGGTATTGTGACCTCGATGTTCACGGCCATTATTTTAACCCGCACTATTGTCAATGGTGTTTGGGGCGGCAAACGCCTCGAGAAATTGTGGATTTAGGAGCGGGCAATGCAAATACTTAAATTAAAAGAAAATGTGAACTTCATGTCATTGCGGATACCTGCAATGATACTTTCTGGCCTGCTTATCATTGGTTCTTTGGTTAGTTTATCTATTAATCAACTGAACTGGGGATTGGATTTCACTGGTGGAACCCTGATTGAAGTCGGTTATGATCAACCGGCTAAATTGGACGAAATTCGTGTCAATCTGGAAAGTGCCGGTTTTGGTGATGCAGTTGTGCAAAACTTTGGCAGCAGTGAAGATGTTTTAATCAGACTGGCGCCTCGTGAAGGCGTTAAAGCCGAAGAAGTTGGCGATGAGGTGCTAAAGACTCTTCGAGCTACAGGCGATAACGTTGATATGCGCCGCATTGAGTTTGTTGGTCCAAACGTAGGTGAAGAGCTGACAGAGCAAGGTGGTTTGGCAATGCTAACTGCGCTTATCTGTATTCTGATTTACGTTGCAATGCGTTTTGAATGGCGTTTTGCCTTGGGCTCTGTTACCGCGTTGGCTCACGACGTAATTATTACTTTAGGCTTATTCTCGGTGTTGCAATTAGAGTTTGATTTGACGGTCTTGGCGGCAGTGTTAGCGGTTATTGGTTATTCGCTCAATGATACTATTGTTGTTTCAGACCGCATCCGTGAAAACTTCCGCAAAATCAGAAAAGGTGAGCCAGTAGAAATTATTAATATCTCGCTTACCCAAACTTTGAATCGAACGATCATTACGTCTTTGACGACCATTTTGGTATTGCTGGCGTTGTTTTTTAAAGGTGGTGCACTGATCCACGGTTTCGCTACAGCCCTGTTATTTGGTGTAGTAATTGGTACTTATTCTTCCATTTACGTGGCCAGTTTAGTTGCATTGATGTTAGGCATCAGCAAAGAAGACCTAATGCCGACTGTTGTTGAAAAAGAAGGCGCGGATTTAGATCCCATGCCATAAAAACAGAAGACTGAAACGCAAAGGTCGAATTTATTCGACCTTTTTTTATGGTTATTTTTCAAGATGCTAGGTGTGTATGGCGATATTTCCAGCCTTAGGGGGAGTAAAAAAATACCCTATAATTCAATTGGTTATAACAACTTTTAGTTTAAAATGTTCAAAATTTGTTCTAATCTAGGGGGAGATTAATCGAATAAGTAACATTTGTGGAAATAACAACAGCGACAGGCTTCTTGGCATCGCTACTACTCATCAATTGCACAATTGCATTTTGGCTTTTACGCCTTGTTCCAATTGAAAACAATCGTTTTCAACGAAATTCACTGCGTTATTTTAGCGCTTACTTTTTATATAGTGTCATTGGCCATTTAGGTTATGCTGCGCGACCTTTCGTTCCCTTGGAATTGTCTGTAGCGATTACAAACGGGTTCATTTTAGTGTCGGTCTACTGCATTGTATTTGCGTTACTCTGGCGTTATAAACAAGAAATTAATTTTAATACTCCACTGGTGCTTTTTCACATTGGGCTCTTCACCGGTGCGCAAACAACTCTTAGTTTTCTCTATCCAGAATACGATATATTGCGCTTGGCCCTTATCTACATAAATGTCACAGCGGTTTTACTTTATGCCCTGAGTTTATTTAGCCGTTTTCGTAAAAAAAACTCGCAAACTGGGCGGTTACTTAGTATTGCAACACTAGTCGCGGCACTAAATGTATTGAGTATTCCTATTTCGTATTTAGCGACGTCTAGCTCAGTCATGTTTTTGAATATAATGCTTGTTAGTCAAAACGCTATCACCTTTTTGATGTTTGCAGCTATCATGTTCACGCTCTTCAACGACTCACTGCTTACCTTAAAAAGTAGTTCTAGCATCGATCCAGTTAGTGGTGTTTACAATCAAAAATATTTCATAGAGCAAGCCAACAAATTTCTCAGTGCAGCAGAACGTCATCAATTTCCAATCAGCATCATCTTGTGCGATATCGAGAATTTTTTAACGATAAAAAAGCAGGGTGGTCAGCAAGCGAGCGACGAATTGATAAAGCGGGTCGCGGAAGTTTTGAAACATGAAATGCGACAAGAAGATTTTATCGCCAGATTCTCCAGTGAAGTCTTTGTGTTGTTGTTGCCACAGACAAGAGAAAATGGCGCAGAGCTCATAGCAGAGCGCATTGAATTGGAAATTTCAAATTTACCGATAGACACAATCGATTGTTCCGAACCCATTGTTGTAAAAACCGGTGTCACAAGTATTACCCAATTTACCGACATTCAATCCAGTATCACTGAAGTACAAAATAAACTGTTTGCGAGCAGAAGCAATTAGTCGAACCCTGAATGTCTTGCGATACAAGGCCTTACCAAGTCAGCAAATCTTCCAATATTTGCCTGTTTACTCAATGAAAACAATGACCAACTACTACACAATTCGTAGATAAAGGTGTAGGTTAATACTTTGACAAGAAGTAACTTTGATTATGAAAACAATGCTTACGCCAACCATCTCAGGGGCTAAGTCATTGAAAAAGTGTGGTGCAATATGAAAACGCTTATTTATATAACGATGCTCGGCATGTACTGTTTGTTGACGAATAGCGCGTTGAGCCAAATCGTCTCTGAAAATCAACTAAGGGATAAAATATCTTACTGGAACGAGTCGAAGTCTGACATTGTTAAATTGCAATCTGTTGACCAGATCCAGAACGTACTGGACAAACTTGACGATGCTGACAGAGCGGTTCTCAGCCATTTGTGGTTAACTAAACTCTCTGAGCTAGAACAAGTTAACGCAGGGCAAAAGCACTGGTTGGACAATATGCTGAAAAGTGATCTCACCTTATCTGGGTACTTGGACGATCACCCAGAGAAGCTTTTAGACCTGATTACAATTTCTCGCTCTGCCAAGTCAACTATTCGTCTACTAAATGTAAAACACTTGGCTACAGTGTTGTCCCAGCAGTGGCAACAAGATGCGGTTGAATGGACTAACTGGTTAGAGCCGCAGACTTCCAATTATGCAGCGCTCATCCATTGGTTAAAAACGACGTCGCCAGAACAAGCAAAAAGGATTTCAGCGCAATGGCTCAATGCTGATTTGTTACCTAGTTTACCTGACAATCATGCGCTCACAGTGTTGCTAACTAAAAATTATTCTTTGGAATTAGTTGGGTATTTAGTACAAAGGCGCGCTGATGAATTTACCTATCAGTATTATCAACAATTACCTCAAACATCTGATTCGTTTAGTGCAATTGCCCAACTCGATTTAGCCTTGGGTAATTCTGACCTAGCTTCTCAAGCAATACTTGCCCTTGCGACTCATTATTCTCACGAACTAAGCGCACAAACCTTGATTAAAAACGCATTGCACAAGCCTTCAACGCAATGGTTCGCTATCACTGCATTGGAAAAAGTCAAAGACGAAGAGTTTAGAACTGCATTGCTAAAACGCTATGATAGCGACGCTTCAAGTTTGGCAAAAGCAGCTAAGAAGCAACTTAAAAAAGGAGAATCCCTATGACTCGATTTTCCTTACAAATATTGTGTTGGGGATTGGCTGCATTTTCAATTTCACTGAGTGCTGTCACCTTTACCTACACGAATACTGAAACAGGACCGAACAACATTCCTCTTGGCTTAGTAGTTCCTATTCCAGTGGATTCACTGACCCCGATCCCTGGCTTTCGTACCTATAACAGTCTAAATCTGAGACATGTGCAAATGACGGACGCCTCTGAATTGTTTACACAAATACAAATTGGTCAAACCGTCAATGGAAGAGCGATTTTTGCTTACAGTATAGGTGATGCTGACACAGTGACTATCAATGGAGATAGGGAAGGCTCAGCACTAATTAATGGTGGAATTCACGCCCGAGAATGGCAGACGCCTGAAGCGGTAACAGGATACATGGAGTATTTGTTTGATAATCAAGGCGATCAGCATCTTGCTCAATTTCTCTTGGAAAATATGCATTTTGTGGTTATTCCCGTATTGAATATTGATGGCTTTTTACAAACCCAACGTTTTCCAAACCTGGTCACTGACACCTCTTCTACGCCACGAGATGGACGTATGCGGCGCAAAAATATGCGCGATGTAGATGAGGACATTGATACCCTCGGCGACAATTTAAACGGTATCGATTTGAATCGGAACAATGCTCCCTATTGGGCAACCAGCAATAGTAGTTCAAATGACGTTTCAAGCTTGGTGTATCATGGTGCCAGTCCAGCGTCGGAGCCTGAAACCCAGGCGTTACAACAAGGTGCAACGGTTGCAGGAGAAGACCGGTTGCGCTTTTACATTGATACCCACTCTTTTACGCAAAAATATTTTGCTTCTTATACAAACAATAGCAGGCGTAACTCTGTTAATGATCGAATCGCTCTTATCATGCGTGCGGCCAACAATTTTAAGTATGAATACGATCCGACGCCAGCGAATGTTGGTATCGGTTTGACGGACGAATATTTCGCCAACACTTATCAGGCGATTTCCTACACGTTAGAGACCGAACCTGCACAATCTAATGCTGAATATGGTGGCACGGGTGTTTCCCACAGCGGATTTGTTTTGCCAAATGCTGAAGTGCCGCGTATGCGCACAGAAACGACTAATGCGACCATGGCTGGTTTGTATGCCATGACCTATCCTCCATCATTAACAGGGCTAGAGATTGTTCGCACTCGGGACCAAGTTAGTGTATTTGTCGGACAATTTGTCAAACAAGGTGAAGAGCGAGTTCTTAACGTTTCGAGTACTGAGCCTTTGCAAGGCGAAGAGCAATATCAACTGTTTGTGCGATTCAACAAACCTATGCGACAACTTGAAAACGGAGAAGTGGTTGGATTCTCTAATTTGTCCAATCCCATAGGTATTTCACTTGAATTAACAGGGACCATTGATGCGCAAGAGATTGTCTACGACATGGATACCTCGCAAGGAGAGTGGCTGGTGGATAACGAGTTTAGCCGTTATAAAACCGATACATTCTCGCAACCCTTTAGTCTGCCCAGTAATTTCGATTGGAGTGCACACACCTTGCTATCCTTATCCGCGACTGCAAAAGATTTCACGGGTCAAAATCTGGATGCAGATACATCTACCATTGCAGATTGGCAAAATGGCAGTTGGTCTGATTACGAAGACAGCAATGGAAACAGTAACAATGATCAGGGAGGTACAAATAAGGCGTTTAGACTCATTGATGATGGTAGTGATTTGTTCGCACCATCAGCACCTCCTCCGACGCCTACGCCGACTCCTGCACCGACACCGTCTCCGACACCTAGTTCATCTTCAGGAGGTGGGGCCTTACCAATGGGCATGTTGATGCTGTTGATAGTGATAGCACGGCGACGATTATCTGCAATTGGGCACAAAAAAGGGAGATAACCATCTCCCTTCAATGAAAAAACAGGCTAGAGGCTACTTTAGATGTTTAACCAATGACTGCACTACCCGGGGGTTTCCAGCGACTATTTCACCTTTATAAAGCGGGTCATTGCCACCCGTGTAGTCCGTTACCAAACCGCCTGATTCTCTGACCAATAGCTCGCCTGCAGCAATATCCCATGGTTGCACTCCTCGCTCCCAGTAACCATCATAGCGGCCCGCCGCTACATAAGCTAAATCTAACGCAGCAGAACCACAACGACGGACATCACCGCATTGTTTGAAAATGTTAGTAAATCGCGAAATAGACTCGTCGCTTTGCGCTTTATCTTTGAAAGGAAATGCGGTTGCGAGAGTGGTATTAGTTAAGTCTTTGGCTTTTCCTGTACGTATTCTAAAGCCGTTTAACTGGGCGCCTGCACCTTTGCTGGCGGTAAAAAGTTCACCACGAATCGGGTCAAAAACCACTGCCTGGTCAATGCGACCTTTGTGCATAAGCGCGATAGAAACAGCAAAGTGTGGGATGCCTTTAATGAAATTGGTCGTACCATCGAGTGGGTCAATGATCCATTGGAAATCTTTATCTCCTTCTACCAGGCCACCTTCTTCGCCAACGAAGCTGTGATCAGGAAAGGATTGCTGAATTTTGGAAATAATGGTTTGTTCAGCTTCCTTGTCTACTTTAGTGACGAAGTCGTTCTCGCCTTTTTTCTCAGTCAACAAGTCACTGCGATTTTCAAATCCACGTGTAATGACGTTTCCGGCCGAGCGCGCAGCGCGCACAGCTATATTCAGCATAGGATGCATAAGATTCCACCAATTTTAAAAGAACGTTGCCGCGCAATGCCAATGCATTGCACAAAATTTCGCCGCGCAGTCTACCAGTTTTCCCGAAGGATGCAATATTTAAGTCGTATCTAGTCTCAATGTACAGCTTATAAAATTGATGAACTAAGTCTAATATGGGCTGTATTATTTATACACTGATACAGATAAAATGCTGCAAAGTAATTGGTACATGATTAACCTGACTAAACACTTAGCCGAAAGAAAAGGGAAGTTTTTCCATGCAAAACATTATCATTATATTGCTATGCTTGTTCACCATGGGGTGCAGCAGTACAGGGCTGAAAGTTGACTTGGACAGCGATAAATCTCAGGTGCTCGAAATATTTTCTGCAGCGGACAACCAAACCGCTCAAGGGCTAGTGACTTACCTAGAGAATGTTGATGAAAATATCGTTTTAATGCCTCACAATCACCCCGCAGTTATTGGTAAGTCAGCATACGAGCAGCACATCATCCAGAATTGGCAGGGTGGTACGACCATAATTAAACATGAATTAATAGAAATGACCTCTTTCAAAGACGTAGTGATTGCAAGAGGGCGCGCTATAGGCACATTTCGACCCAATGATTCACAAGATGTCTTTGCTTTTGAAACGAAAAATATGTTTGTTTTTAAACGAGATGCTCGAGGAAACTTAAAAGTGTGGCAGATAATCTTTAATATGCAGCCCTAATAGGCTAATTAACCCCAATCCAGAATAAATGGTTGTGCTTACAACTACTGTTTATCTATGATTTGGGTAATTATAATTATCGCTCAATAAAATGGGCCACTTTGTCACTTATCTGCCAGCTTTCGCCGTTGTGAATGAGGTTCAAATAGTCAACGTACCCTTTTTTGCCATTCTCTCCCCACGTAAACTCAACGGTAGCATTAGCCGCTTTATTGGTTCTTTTCATATCGGTAATTTGTATTTTTGCATTCCATTGATTGCCTGTGTCGACTAACTTTGCGAAAGCGTCACGGGTATAGTCATTAAATTTACCTTCTTCATCATAGTACTGAATCGAAGCCGACTCAGAAAACGCAGCGAGTACGTGTTTACCCGATCCGGTTTTGACGCCAGTGATGTATGAATTCACGGCTTCTTCCGGGGTAGCAAAAGAATTTGCCAGTACAAGATTGGAAATAAGGAAACATAAAGTGGCTAAGACAGTTTTTAAAACAATAAAACGAGACATGGTGGACCCTCAGTGATGAATGCAAATTTAAACAAATCCTAACGATTTACTATGAACACTGCAAAAGCTTATTCACATGCGTATTCACAGAAGATGAATTTGTTCAGAAAACCCAATGCAACGGCAGGACAAATTATGTTGTTACGCTTTTAACAGATGCTCGACTTTGGTTGTTTTGACCTTGTGGTAAGCAGGAGCTTGATGGTTATTTTGAATTTCTTTCAAACTAAAATGGTGACGGATCATTACTTCGTCTGTGACATCTATCAGATCACCCACTCCAATGATGTTCCAAAGTTGCTCTTCGAGAACTTTTGCGCGATGGATGGCGTATATGCCCACATAGCTTAATTCAGATTGAAGCTGTTCTAAATCTGGTCTGCCTGCTCTGGCCAGAAAGACTTTAACCGCAATAAATTGACCATTGTCTTTCGCTTGAGAAATGAAATTTTTTCGTTCTTTGTCACCATGGAATTGATCGGAAAAACGACTTTTCACTGCTTCATCAATATGTTCTTTGCTGGGATCAAAGGCAACAAATATCTCGCGCATGACCGGCTTATTGTTGGTTTTTATTTTCTTCAGTGTGTACTGAATAAAATCTAGCTCAACACCGTAAGTCGAATATAAAAAGTGTAAATTGTAATTGCCTTGCTCTGCCCCAAACACCAACAAGTTATTGAGTCGACTATCCGGATTGCTGGTAACCATAGCATCGGGTAAAAATTCAATACCTTCTTTACGTATAAAAAATGCGGTATTGATCACGTTGCTGGCATATAGGTTGCGCATGGCAGTGCCTATACCTGGAATTTCTTCTTCTTCTTTGAATGCTTTTAATTTTGAACGATTGTTTTTGATCAGTTCATCGAAAAAACGTTGAGCCGTTTTATTGACAGCATCGGTGACGGCCTGCAGATGTAAAACATTTCTGTCGTAAGATATGCCTTTGACCCGATAAGGCAGGTTAACCAGTTCATATTTGCGTGTGACTTTTTGTAGAACAGGGAAACTCAATTTTACTAAGTCTTTTTCTTCACCGTGAAAAAAGTCATTAAGCTCCACTCTTAGTCCGCGTGTAGATACGTCTTCGCTACTCCCCTCTAAGGTCATATCACCAAAATTGAGCAACACTTTGGTGCGCAACTGATAACGAGTTTCCTTACGTTGATTATGATATTTGAAACGAAACATTTGGACTACTGGCGGGATCTTGTTTCGTGGGTGTCCAAACACTTTTAGTTGAGAGATTTCACCGCGACGAATTGGGATCCTTTCGTAGTTTTGGGTACCAACTTCGTCGGTAATATCCGTGATTAACGCGATGTTATGTATATTTTTCAACCGCGCCATGAGTCGAGGGGCAGGAGGCTGGTTTTGCCTTTTTACTGCGCTACTGATGGAATCCGGCAAGGAAAGTGGAATGTGAGTTTGTTCGAGATCCATGTCGGTGATTTGAACTTTATAAACCCTCCAACTGGCCTTACGAGCACCGTAACCCAAGAACACTTTCATCAGGTCGGGTCTTTCAAATAGCTCTTCTTGGCTGGCAGAATAGAAGTAAACCTTCTCATCTTTGATATGGTTAAAGGCGTAGACTATTGTCTCTCGTTGAATTCCAGTTGCATTAGCCAAACGTTCGATACGGTGATGGTTCAACATGTACCCGAGGCGCAATTCGAATTGCTCATCACTCCAAAAATACAGGGGGTCTTTATTACTGTCGTTTATCAGCGCATATTTAGGTCGATTAATACCATTTATACGTTCGATATAGACCGGAACCGACGTAAAGTTGGGAATAAAATACTGCTCATAGGTTTTCACTTTTATGGCGTTAAGCGTATTGTCCATATTGACTTTGTAACGCCGTTTATTACCGTGTATGAATTTTTCGAAAAAGTCTTCAAAAGCATGAGACGCCAACTCATCGTTTTTATGTAAATTGAGCTTTTGTTCATCTTTGTTATGCTCTACATCGACTATGGTATAACCAACACCTGCTTTTCTATCGATATTGTATTCACCTTCCAGACCTCGAAATTGCACGGTGATCCGCTCGCCCACCTTGAATAGATGTTCACTCGCTACTTTAACTTTCAGCCCACTCACTGACACATCAATGGTTGATGCTTGAATACTCTTGTTAAGTTCAGTAAATATCTCAATATTAACGGTAAAATTCATCCGCTCTTCGGAGCGCTTGGCATAGTCACCAAAACGGAAGACAGGTGCATGGTGAGGCTGCACGGGTTTAACGTTTGTGCCTTCTTTTTCTGCTTCTTCTCGTTGTTTTTGATAAATTACACGATAGCTGTTTTCGGTATTTTTGACCGCTTCATATACGCCCATCGTGTATTCACCAAATAACCGTACTTGACGCTCAAATACATCGATCGCGGTATCGTCCAAATAATGTGATTTACCCTGATAAGTATATTCTCTGCAATCGCCTGCGACTTGGCCACGTAAGTCAATTAAACGTAAACAGGGGCGGGCAAGGCGTTTTAGCTCCATTTTGATAAGGAAACGCTTTTGTTTTGCGACGCTAGAGGCAACCTGCGATAGAACCTGATTAAACTCAGGTTCATTGATCATAGGTTTGAGCTGCTCAATGATGTCTTTGTATTCAGCTAAATCTTGACTCATGCCAGTTAAATGTTCGTTATGGTTCGCGCGTCAATGTGATATTCTGTTATCGGCAATGGTTGAATAATCTTTGACACAAACTAAATGGCCATTTTCCATCTTCTTAAGACCCTAAATTAATGTAGTTCAATAACTTATGGCAAAACGAAAAACTGCTTTTGTATGTTCCGATTGTGGAGCAGAGTTCCCTCGCTGGCAAGGACAATGTAATGATTGTCAGGCATGGAATACGATTTCTGAAATAGTGCTCAGCTCCGACAAGCACACTCCCGAACGGAACCTAAAGGGTTATGCTGGTCAAACTCATGCTCAGGTAGACACACTGGATAAAATTGATCTTCAAGCTTTACCGCGCTTTAGTGCCGGGTTCAAAGAGCTCGATCGTGTTCTGGGTGGCGGTATTGTACCCGGCGCAGCCATGCTAATTGGCGGTTCGCCAGGGGCCGGAAAAAGTACCTTGTTGTTACAGGTCATGTGCCATCTAGCCGAAGGGCGCAGCGCCTTGTACGTGACAGGTGAGGAGTCTTTGCAACAAGTGGCGATGCGCGCGCAACGATTGGGGCTACCAACATCCAAATTAAAAGTATTGGCTGAAACCAATGTCGAAACCATCTGCGAGCTGGCGCTTGTGCACAAGCCGGATATCATGGTCATCGACTCAATTCAGGTTATGCATGTGTCAGACATTCAGTCTGCACCAGGTAGCGTGTCACAAGTAAGAGAAAGTGCGGCTTTTTTAACGCGGTTTGCCAAGCAACATCACATAGCCATGTTTTTAGTGGGGCATGTCACCAAAGAAGGAAACCTTGCTGGGCCTAAAGTCTTGGAACACTGCATCGATTGCTCAATGATGCTTGAGGGAGAAAGTGATAGCCGATACAGGACGTTACGTGGTAATAAAAATCGATTTGGCGCGGTCAATGAACTGGGCGTATTTGCGATGACAGATAAAGGATTAAAAGAAGTCAGTAATCCCTCAGCGATTTTTCTAAGCAGGGATGAGCAGCAATCGCCGGGCAGCATCGTGATGGTGGTTTGGGAAGGCACTCGACCTCTGTTAGTCGAAATTCAGGCGTTGGTGGATTATTCGCAGATGGCGAACCCCAGGCGCATTGCGGTGGGGCTAGAATCCAATCGACTCGCCATGTTGTTGGCGGTGTTGCATCGCCATGGTAATGTGCAAATGAACGACCAGGACGTATTTGTCAATGTCGTTGGGGGCGTAAGGGTATCCGAAACCAGTGCTGATCTGTCACTGCTCCTTGCAATGATATCCAGTTTCAGAAATCGTACACTAGCCAAAGAACTCATTGCCTTTGGTGAAGTGGGATTAGCAGGAGAAATAAGACCTGTGCCCAATGGCATGGAAAGGATCCAAGAAGCCGCGAAACACGGGTTTAAGAAGGCCATCGTGCCCAAGGGCAATAAACCGAAGCAGACCATTCCCGGTATTGAAGTGATTGCGGTTTCTCGGTTGTCTGATGCGTTGGACGCGCTATGAATTAGTTGAAGGATAGCAAACGAGCGTGTTTACTCATGCTCGCTCAGAGCTTTTAGATCGCGGTGCAATAGCGTCTCGTCGCCTAAATTGAGTTCAACTATACGCCTTAACTCTGTCATGCTTTCGATATCCATGTGTTCGGCATGAAACCCCAAACAGTGATTGGCACTATGCACGATGCTGCCTTCGAGAAGAATGTGACGATCGGCTCCTTCCATTTCAATATCTAATTCAAAAGTTTTTTCCAGATCGGCCGTAAATTCATCGGGATAGGCAATTAATGCACCTTTTAATGATAAGTCGAGTACGTCGGTCTGCCATTGGCGACCCTCTTGTTTCAGCAGGGCGTGGGCCGAATAAATTACACGATTAAATTGACGCTTATCCATATTAGTGCAGGTTCAGTAAATTTTAATTATCAGTTAAGCATAAAAAGAGCGCGATTGCGCTCTTTTAGAATTCTACTTGTCGAATACCGAGAGAATTATTTGCTGATCTTTTTGTATTTGAGTCGATGAGGCTCAACTACATCTTCTCCCAAGGTTTCTTTCAGCCAGGCTTCATAATCTGTGTAATTGCCCTCGTAGAAATTGATCTTCCCTTCATCACGGTAATCCATGATATGCGTTGCAACGCGGTCTAAGAACCAGCGGTCATGGGAAATCACCATGGCACATCCTGGAAATTCCAACAACGCATTTTCAAGTGCACGCAACGTTTCAACGTCTAAGTCGTTAGTGGGTTCATCCAGTAGCAGAACATTTCCACCGGCCTTTAGCAGTTTGGCAAGATGGACGCGGTTCCGCTCACCACCAGACAAATCTTTAATAAATTTTTGTTGGTCGGTACCTTTGAAGTTGAATCGACTACAATATGCTCGGCTATTGAGTTCAAAGTTACCAATTCTGATCACATCTGAGTCATCAGAGATTTCTTTATAAACAGTATTATTTTCATTCATGTGGTCACGAAACTGTTCGACACTGGCCAATTGAACGGTGTCGCCTACTACAATTTCACCTGAATCGGGTTGTTCTTGTCCACTGAGCATTCTAAATAACGTAGATTTACCTGCACCATTGGGACCGATAATGCCGACGATTGCGCCTTTTGGCACTTTAAATGACAAATCGTCGATCAATAGTCGGTCACCATAAGATTTGTTTAAATGGTTGACTTCGATGACCTTGTCACCCAATCGCTCACCAGGAGGAATGAAAAGTTCATTTGTTTCATTACGTTTTTGGTAATCACCGGTATTAAGTTCTTCAAATCGGGCCATACGGGCTTTACTCTTCGCCTGTCGGCCTTTGGGATTAGAGCGCACCCATTCCAATTCTTGTTTGATCGATTTTTGCCGGGCATTTTCAGTGCGTTCTTCCTGCTCCAGACGTTTGTCTTTTTGCTCAAGCCAAGAAGAGTAATTGCCTTCCCAAGGAATACCTTGGCCACGGTCGAGTTCTAATATCCAGCCTGCAACATTGTCGAGGAAATATCGATCATGGGTAATCGCTACCACAGTGCCTTCATAGTCATGTAGGAATCTTTCTAACCAAGCGACAGATTCAGCATCCAAGTGGTTGGTAGGTTCATCAAGTAGCAACATATCGGGCTTTTCCAATAGTAATCGGCATAGGGCGACTCGGCGCCGTTCACCACCGGACAGTTTGCTTACATCGGCATCCCAAGGTGGTAAACGTAAGGCGTCTGCTGCGCGTTCTAGCGCATTGTCGAGATTGTGACCGTCTTTTGCTTGAATGATTGCTTCCAACTCACCCTGTTCTTTAGCGAGCGCATCAAAATCGGCACCGTCTTCTGCATAGGCAGCGTAGACTTCGTCAAGTCGTTTAATCGCGTGGGCGACATCAGCAACGGCCTCTTCAATATTGCCGCGGACATCTTTGCTTTCATCAAGCTTGGGTTCTTGAGGCAGGTAACCAATTTTGAGGTCGGTTTGAGGTCTGGCTTCGCCTTCGATTTCTTGATCGACACCAGCCATGATGCGCAACAACGTCGATTTACCCGCGCCATTTAGGCCTAATACGCCAATTTTTGCGCCAGGAAAGAAACTTAGAGAAATGTCTTTTAATATAAATCGGTTGGGTGGGACGATCTTGCCCACACGGTGCATGCTATAAACGTATTGTGCCATGATTTTACTAGGTTATTAAACAAGCTAATAGTGTAATCGACTCTGTCAGTCTCGCCAATGGCGGCATTGATTTTTCTTCGCTGACATACTGGATTTCTTCGGGTGACTCGTCAGAATAAGCTTAGGGTGAAAAATATTTTAATGAAAATGGAGCAAATGATGTCGAATGAGCACGAATCAATTAGGTGGGGAATTATAGGCCCCGGAGGCATTGCACATCAATTTTCCCAAGCGTTGGCACAAACCCAAGGTGGAGAACTTTATGCAGTGGCCAGCCGCAACAAAGCGCGAGCTGAAGATTTTGCGCAACAATATGCAGCCGAGATAAGTTACGGCAACTACCAAGAAATTGTTTCAGATCCATCGGTGGATGTTATTTACATTGCAACACCTCACTCTCATCATTTTCAACATGCCAAAGCTTGCTTAGACGCCGGTAAGCATGTGTTAATGGAAAAGCCGCTAACCGTGACCGCTCAACAAACTCAAACGTTAGTGGCTTTATCTAAAGAAAAAGGATGCGTATTTCAAGAGGCGTTGTGGAGCCGCTATATGCCCTGTTTCGCCAAGGTCAAAACTTGGATCGATAGTGGCGAGATAGGTGAGCTGCAATATATTACTTCGCAAATTGGCTTTGCTTTTTCTCATTTACGTAATCATCGCTTGACGCTACCTGAATTAGCCGGAGGCGCAATTCTTGATTTGGGTGTCTACAGCACGAGTATCAGTCAATATCTAATTGGGTCTCATCCGACTAAAGTTCAAGCAATGGGTATGATCAATAAGGATGGCGTTGATCAAAACACCCTTGTTAACCTGCGTCACCCCGGAAATATCCATAGTCAATTTACCTGCACAATCGGCGCCCAATGCAGCAATGCAATGACGATACACGGGAAAAAGGGATACATCCTTTTGCCTCACTGCTTTTGGAATGGTAACAGCGCTAGTTTGTATAAAGATGAACGTTGTGTCGCGACGGAGAACTTTCCTCATCCAATAAATGGCTTTGAATATCAAATTGCCTCGACAATGGAATCAATCGTAGACGGTCGTTTGTGTGATCCACGTATGTCCCATGAAGACAGTATTGGGGTAATGAAGACACTTGACGAAATCCGCCAACAAATCGGTTTGGCATTTCCTGACAATATAGAATCCTGTGACTGAACGGTCAGTGTTTTTGCTGGCAGAATTACACTACACGGGATGAAAAATATTGTTATGAGTAATGCATTTTAACTATGTACAACAGATTCAAAATGACTAGAATAGGCGCTCGTTTTTTATCCCGTCGTTTGCCTTTAGACAAACAACCGATTTTGCCCGCACATTTATGAAAATGTGCCGTGATGTTGAGGAGACACCATGCTAAAACGTTCGATGAATATCGCTGATTTTGATCCCGAGTTGTACGCCGCGATTGAACAGGAAACTCAACGCCAAGAGCACCACATTGAATTGATTGCGTCAGAAAACTATTGCAGCCCGCGTGTTTTAGAAGCACAAGGTTCTCAATTAACCAACAAGTACGCAGAAGGTTATCCGCACAAACGTTATTACGGCGGTTGTGAGTATGTCGACATCGCTGAAGATCTAGCCATCGAACGTGCGAAACAATTATTTGGTGCCGATTACGCGAACGTGCAACCACATTCAGGTTCCCAAGCGAACTCTGCGGTTTTTATGGCGCTACTTGAAGCAGGTGACACTGTGTTGGGTATGAGTTTGGCACATGGTGGTCATTTGACCCATGGTTCACACGTTAACTTCTCAGGTAAAACTTATCATGCTGTTCAATATGGATTGAACGAAGAAAGCGGTGAAATCGATATGGCGCAGGTTGAAGCCTTGGCTCTCGAGCATAAACCTAAAATGATCATCGGTGGGTTTTCTGCATATTCTGGTATTGTTGATTGGCAAAAATTCAGAGAAATCGCGGATAAAGTCGGTGCATATTTATTAGTCGACATGGCTCACGTTGCCGGTTTAGTTGCAGCAGGCGTTTACCCCAACCCCTTGCCTCATGCGCACGTTGTCACCACAACAACGCACAAAACCTTGGCAGGCCCTCGCGGTGGCTTAATTTTGTCATCTTGTGGTGATGAAACGCTGTACAAAAAATTCAACAGTTCTGTCTTCCCTGGTAATCAAGGTGGGCCTTTGTGCCACGTTATTGCTGCAAAAGCGGTTGCCTTCAAAGAGGCACTTGCTCCTGAATTCAAAACCTATCAACAGCAAGTCGTTAAAAATGCCCAGGCTATGGTTGCGGTCATGCAACAACGTGGCTACAAGATTGTCTCTGATGGTACCGATAACCATCTGTTTTTACTTGATTTAATCGATAAAGATATTACGGGTAAAGATGCCGATGCGGCCCTTGGTAGAGCAAACATTACAGTTAATAAAAATTCGGTTCCCAACGACCCCCGTTCTCCATTTGTGACCAGCGGATTACGTATTGGATCACCAGCGATTACCCGTCGCGGGTTTGGCCAGGCTCAGGCAGAGCAAGTGGCGACTTGGATGTGTGACGTGTTAGATAACATTGAAGATGAAAGCACCATTGAACGTGTTAAAGCGGAAGTCGTTACGCTATGTGAACAATTCCCTGTTTACGCGTAAGTCTCGATACTGCCGAGAAGCCGCACTTTAGTGCGGCTTTTTTGTATCTTTAAATTGCACACATACCAGAAGGCAAAGTTAGGGGAGCGGTTATTTTGGCTAAAAACTATCGAAGATTGTCGATTAAGCCACTATCGCTCAACGAAGTATCTGACAGAATAAACACTCCACAACACATTGGAGATTAATATGTCATCAGCTGTTTCACGAGTTCCCGCCGCCAACGCTGCTCAGGCCCAAGTGCATTTTGCCAGCCTTTTGAGTTACGAAACAGATTGTTGGGACACCCACTTCGCAATGTCGAACAATCGACAGGACTTTGTCTTGCTTGATGTCCGCAGTGCCATATTATTTGCAGAAGGTCATTTACCTAATGCCCTAAACTTGCCGCATAAAAATATCAATCCAGATACATTAAACACCTTTCCTACTGATACGCTGTTTGTTGTTTACTGCGCAGGGCCCCACTGCAATGGCGCCGACAAAGCGGCGCTGAAGTTGGCGCAGTTGAATCGACCGGTTAAAAAATTGATTGGGGGAGTAACGGGGTGGCTGGATGAGGGGTTTGAACTGGTCACTGATCATTAATCGGCACCTAGGCTAATGAAAAAGTCCTCTCTGTATGCTGAATTTGTCACTAGCCCTATAAAAAGAAGGAATTTTTTGATAGCGTAGCGGGCATTATTCTTGACCTTAGTGGCGTCTGTGTATGTTATGCCCATTTTGTTCTGAGCACGAAACCAAAGTGATCGATTCCCGTTTAGTGGCGGAAGGTCATCAAGTGCGTCGTCGACGCGAATGTACAGGCTGCCATGAGCGATTCACAACTTTTGAAATGGCTGAGCTGGTTATGCCACGAGTCATCAAACGTGATGGCTCTCGAGAGCCGTTTAATGAAGACAAATTGGTGGCAGGGTTGATGCGCGCACTGGAGAAACGTCCGGTGAGCACTGAAAAGGTCGAGCATTGTATCAGTCAGCTTAAGTCTGCTTTACGCGCGACAGGAGAGCGCGAAATAAGTAGTGAGTTCCTAGGAAGCCTAATTATGGATGCACTCAAAGAATTGGACAAGGTTGCCTATGTTAGATTTGCTTCGGTTTACCGTTCGTTTGAAGATATTCGAGAGTTTGGCGAAGAAATTGCCAAACTCGGTGACTGAAAGCTGTAATGCCAAGTTCAGAAGACTTTAGCCTATTTGACCATCAAATGATGGCCCGCGCGATACAACTTGCAAAACACGGTCGCTTTACCACTACACCCAACCCTAACGTCGGGTGCGTGATTGTAAAGAATCAAAGCGAAATAGTCGGCGAGGGATGGCATCAAAAGGCCGGAACCCCTCACGCGGAAATTCATGCGCTCAACCAAGCTGCAGATAAGGCCAATGGCGCTACCGCTTATGTAACGTTAGAACCTTGTTCTCATCATGGGCGCACTGGACCTTGTGCAGAAGCTTTGGTGAAGGCGGGGATCACAAGAGTCGTGGCCGCCATGGTTGATCCAAATCCCAATGTCTCTGGTCAAGGCTTTGCACTGCTCGAAAAAAACCATGTTGATGTCGCTCATGGATTACTTGAATCTGAGGCAGTAAAACTCAATCGGGGTTTTATCAAACGAATGAAAACGGGCCGGCCTTGGGTCACCGTAAAACTTGCGGCTAGTTTAGATGGAAAAACCGCATTATCAAACGGAACAAGTCAATGGATAACATCGCCTGCGGCCCGACAAGATGTGCAAATTCACCGCGCGCTTAGTTGTGCTGTATTATCTGGCTCAGGCACAGTGCTTGCCGACAATCCCAGTCTCAATGTCCGCTATGATGAGCTGGGCGCCGCAACATCCTTGATCGAAGCCAATCAACTCAGGCAACCCTTACGCATTATTCTCGATGGTAAAAACCAATTAACAGGCCAACTAAAAATGTTTGATTTAGACGGTCAAACTCATGTGGTTAACCGTGTGTTTAACCCTCAGTTGCCAGATCATGTTAAGCAGAGTCAAATCCCTAGCAAAGGCAATAAACTTGATTTACATCATTTACTTGAGCTTCTTGGTCAGTGGCAATTAAACCAGATTTGGGTTGAAGCGGGCGGAATGTTAGCCGGTGCTTTGGTACAACAAAATTTAGTTGATGAGTTGATTTTGTATCAAGCGCCCAAATTGTTAGGCGACAAAGGGCAAAATTTATTTGTGATGGACGAGTTAACCGAAATGCAACAGGCCAAACAACTCCAATGGTCACAGATTCGTCAGGTAGGTGAAGATATTAAGTTCACTGCGTTGTTTAAAGACCGATAAACCGGCCTATCCCACTAATATTGAGATGACATGTTTACAGGAATTATCGAAGACATAGGTACAATTACCAAACTTCAACCAAAAGGTGATGACATACGTTTAACTGTCAATGTCGACAAATTAGACATGTCAGACGTTGCCTTGGGTGACAGTATTGCCACCAATGGTGTGTGTCTAACTGTTGTCGACTTTTCAGATAAACATTACAGCGTTGATGTCTCACCGGAGACGATAAAACGTTCTGGATTCGCCAATTACAATGTGGGCAGCAAAGTTAATTTAGAAAAAGCCATGCAGGCAACGTCGAGATTTGGCGGACATATTGTTAGTGGACATGTTGACGGTGTAGGCAAAATCGTTGCGATTAACCCCATTGATCGTTGGTTGGAGATCTGGATCCAAGCGCCCGATGACTTAGCAAAATATATCTCCGAAAAAGGCTCAATTACCGTCGATGGTGTGAGTTTGACGGTAAACGACGTGGATGGCGCCAAATTCATGCTTACTCTCATCCCTCATACCTTGCAGGAAACCATCATCGGCACCTACGAAGTTGGTAGTCGCGTGAATTTGGAAGTGGATCTGATAGCCCGTTACCTAGAGCGACTAATGATGGGTGACAAGGCTGCAAAGAGTTCACAAGGCGAAGGAATCGACATGTCCTTTTTGGCCAAACACGGCTACCTTAAATAACATTTAACTAATAATAACAACAAAAATTCAAAGAGACCCCTACATCATGGCATTACACAGCATTGAAGAGATAATCGAAGACATTCGTCAAGGCAAAATGGTTATCTTAATGGACGATGAAGATCGCGAAAACGAAGGCGATTTAATTATGGCTGCCGAGCATGTCACTCCTGAAGCGATCAATTTTATGGTGACTCACGCTCGAGGCTTGGTATGTCTGCCAATGACTGCGCAAAGATGTCAACGTCTTAATCTACCGCTAATGGTAGACAACAACGGCGCGCAATTTTCTACAAACTTTACGGTTAGTATAGAAGCGGCACAAGGCGTAACTACCGGAATTTCCGCAGCCGACAGAGCACGAACCATATTGGCCGCGGTCAACAAAGATGCTTCTGCTGAGGATATAGTTCAGCCAGGTCACATTTTTCCGCTGATAGCAAAAGAAGGGGGAGTGTTGAACCGGGCGGGTCATACCGAAGCTGGCGTTGATCTTGCGAGATTAGCGGGGGCTGAACCTGCATCAGTCATCGTTGAAATATTAAACGATGACGGCAGTATGGCACGTCGCCCAGAGCTTGAGGTGTTTGCGCAAAAACACAACCTAAAAATGGGCACCATCGCCGACCTGATCGAATATAGAAATTTAAACGAAACGACTATTGAGAAGGTAGCCACCTGCAAGCTACCTACTACCTACGGTGAATTTGATTTGGTCACGTTCAAAGACGTTATCGATGATCAGGTTCATTTTGCCTTGTGTAAAGGTCCAATAGACGGTGAAACCCCTACCTTGGTGCGTGTTCATTTACAAAATACCTTTAGTGATCTACTCGGTTCACAGCGTTCTATTGATCGCAGTATGGGATTGCCAGAAGCGATGCAGAAAATTGCTAATGAAGGCGGTGTTTTAGTGTTGCTGGGCAAAGGGGAAGACTTGATCGCTCAGGTGCAGCAATTCGAAGCTGAAGACAATGGTAAAAAGCCCGTGAACGCAAGTTGGCAAGGCACCTCAAGAACCGTCGGTGTAGGTAGTCAAATTCTGGCCACATTAGGCGTGCGCAAAATGCGTCTGTTAAGCAAGCCTAAAAAATATCATGCTCTTTCTGGCTACGGTCTCGAAGTGGTCGATTACGTTTATTAATCCATTTTTGTTTCGTCAGCGGTGTGCTACAATGCGCGCCGTTTTCTCACAGGACTCATAAATCATGAATATCATCGAAGGTAATGTTCGCGCAACAGGCAAAAAATTTGCCTTGGTTGTCTCTCGCTTTAACAGCTTTGTTGTTGAAAGTTTGGTTGATGGCGCGCTAGATACGCTAGAGCGTGTTGGCGAAGTCAACGAACAAGATATTACCTTGGTTAGAGTACCGGGTGCTTATGAGCTACCCATTGTGGCTAAAAAATTAGCTGAGAAAAAACAATTCGACGCAATTATCGCCTTGGGTGCAGTTATACGCGGTGGTACTCCACATTTTGATTTTGTCGCTGGCGAGTGTAACAAGGGCCTTGCCCAAGTCTCTCTAGAGTATGGCATTCCAGTTGCTTTTGGTGTGATCACCACAGACAGCATTGAACAAGCCATTGAACGTTCTGGCACTAAAGCGGGCAATAAAGGCGCTGAAGCTGCAATGGGCGCGTTAGAAATGGTCAACGTTGTTGCTCAGATTGAAGAGGCGTAATTTGTGAAGCCATCTGCGCGCAGAAAAGCAAGAGAGTTAGCGGTTCAGGCTGTTTACTCCTGGCAAATGACTCAAAACCCTGTTGAACAGATAGAATTGGGCATGGCAACAAGCAATGACATGTCCAAAGTCGATATGGGATATTTTCAAGAATTATTGCGCTCGGTGGTTAACGACACCCAAGCTCTTGATGCCGCTATCAAGCCCTACCTGGGACGTTTGCCTGAAGAGCTGGACGTGGTAGAAAAAGCAATTTTGCGGATCGCATGCTACGAACTTACAGCCAGACTGGATGTCCCATATAAAGTCGTCATTAACGAAGCCATCGAATTGGCTAAATCTTTTGGCGCCGAAGAAAGTCATAAATTCATCAATGGTGTGCTCGACAAGGCCATTAAAACGTTGCGTAAAGACGAAGTTTCCTACAAAGGCTAACGTGAAAGAATTCGATGTAATCGAGCGATTTTTCGCTCAACAAAGCCATCAGCGCAAGGATGTCCTGTTAGGCATCGGTGACGATTGTGCAGTGACAAGTGTGCCTGAAGGGCAAAATCTGGCGACCACCACTGATACGTTAATCGCGGGTGTCCATTTCCCTCATGATACCCCCGCTGAAGCCATTGCTCACAAGGCGCTTGCGGTCAACCTGAGCGATCTTGCCGCAATGGGCGCTGAACCGGCCTGGTTTAGTTTGGCGCTCTCCCTGCCTGAAGTTGATGAAAACTGGCTGGAAGGTTTTTCTCGCTCTTTGTTTGATTTATCCCAATACTATTCAATCCAATTAATAGGCGGAGATACCGTTCAAGGGCCGCTAAGTATCACTGTGACGGCTCAAGGGTTTATTCCTCAGGACCAAGCTTTGCGCCGCAGTGGCGCCAGTCCAGGTGATTTGCTCTATGTCACCGGCAATTTAGGTGATGCGGGGGCAGGCTTGGACATCAGTAAAGGTGAATTAAGCGTTTCCGAAAATTGTGAAACCTATTTGGTTAACCGCCTGAATTATCCAGCGCCTCGATTACTAGCGGGTACAGCGCTTCGCAGAATCGCTTCTTCTTGCATCGACATTTCTGATGGTTTGGCAAAAGATGTCATGCACATACTCAAGCAATCCGATTGTGGCGCTAAAATATTTGTCGAAAAACTGCCATTGTCTATAGCGTTAAAAGAAGCCGTTGATATCGAAGAAGCCTATCGCTATGCACTGAGCTCTGGTGATGATTACGAATTGCTATTTACCGTGAGTGAAGAGCAAAAAGGCAATCTTGATATCGCCTTGGCCAATGCCAACATTAATGCTACTTGCATAGGTCAGTTAAACGGTGTTAAGCAAAAGCTCGAGCTTCGACTGAATGACGAAGCATATTCACTACAGCGATCTGGATTTGAGCACTTTAACTAATGATTCCTGAATTGCGCGCGAGAGTTTCTCTTCTCAATCCTGTGCATTTCCTCGCGCTAGGATTTGGCTCTGGTTTAGCTAAGTTTATGCCAGGAACTTTTGGCACGCTAGCAGCGGTACCTTTGGTCTTGATCAGTGCCACAAGCTTGGACGTAAGTAGCTATATTGCGTTAACCCTCATAGTCTGCGTAATGGGTATTGTGTTGTGTGGTAAAACCGCACAGGATATGCAAGTCCATGACCATTCCGCAATCGTTTGGGATGAAGTTGCTGGACTGTTTATTACCCTAATCGCGGTGCCGATAAGCTGGCAAACAATGGTGTTAGGGTTCTTGCTGTTTAGATTGTTTGATATCGTCAAACCTTGGCCCATCAGCTTTGTAGATAAGCACGTACATGGCGGTTTTGGCATTATGTTAGACGATATTATTGCCGGAGTGTTTGCTTTAGCTACTATGCACCTGGTGCTTTATTTCAACTGGATTTGAACGACACCTTTAGTTGGCAATACATATCCAAAAGATTTATATTTGAATTGTCGCGCCTGTTTTTGCCGCCTCCAATGTTTTTTCGATAACGTGTACGTCTCGCATCCCATCCACATAGGTTGTTAAGAAAGGTTCTTTGCCCATTAGCGCCAGCGCGTCGTTGTCCATTTGATTTGCTTGTTGATTACCTTTAAATGGCGCTAAATTGCGACCGCTGCTATCACGTCCAGCGACACCGGAATAACTTTGCATAGGTGTAAGTTGATACCAACCTGATTGGCAATTCACTCTTAATTGATTAAAACTTTTAACCACACTGGTTCGACAATGTGCAACGACACCTTCTTTAAACTCTAACTGCATAACCGTTGTGTCATCAGCGCGAACAAATTTAGGGTGGTTCATTTCGTGATAAGCGGACACAGAGATAGGCTCTTGCCTAGTCATAAATCGAGCACCGTTTATTGTATAAACTCCCATGTCATACAAAGCACCACCGCCCATGCTCCGGTCCATGCGCCAGTTACTTTGCGCTAAGCCATTGCCTGCGTATCCTGCTTCACTGACCATGGACTGAATCGGACCAAAAGGCTGATTGTTAATATAGTTCGCCAGGGTACGCGTATTTGGTTCGTGCATCATTCGATAACCCAAAGTCAGAGCCATTTGATTCTTCTCACAGGCTTGATGCATCGCCATGCATTCTTTGACAGTCATTGCCATGGGTTTTTCACACCAAACGTGTTTGCCAGCGCTGGCTGCAGCAAGTGTGAATTTTTTGTGTGTAGCAGTAGGCGTAACGACGTAAATCACATCGATTTCATCGTTGTTGGCGATATCAGCTAGGTTGTCGTAAGAGTACACATTGCTATTTTTGATAGCGTATCTGTTTTGCCAGACTGGGACTTTATGAGGGCTACCAGTAATGATCCCCGTCAACCTACAATGTTTGGTTAGTTGTAAAGCAGGTGCTAATAAATCTCGGCTGTAATAGCCCAACCCCAGCAGAGCAATGCCTAATTGTGGTTTATTCACCGACCGGAGTTTCGATTGAGAAAACGCCAAAGAGGATACTCCACTAAACCCAAAAGAGCTAGCTGCGAGTGCTGAAAACCCTTGCAAGATCTTGCGACGAGTCATTAGTGCCATGAAAGTCACCCCCTTAGTTTGATAGAAATAATCTAGCAGTCCAAAAACAGATAACAAAGCTTATGCGGTGATTTACCGCACGATGAGACGACGCACGCGTGCAAGCAAATTTTCGATACATCCAGACATTTTAACTATGTTCGATTAAAAACACGCTAACAGTCTGAGCGATTTAGTTGGGTAAATTTTTTTTGTCAAAATATTTTACAGTTGGGCGCGACTTTACAAGTGATCAAAAAGTAACCAGTTGATTTGTATGTTTTTATTAGAGTGGAACAAAATATGCTTACTTTATAGAGTAGCCTAAATTTTAATGTAGTAAATGATCTATATGGTCAGGGCGTACATTCACGACATCTTATTGCATCCATTAACAGGAAGCTGCAGTTGATTTGTTGGCGATTAAAACGAGAGTGTTAATAAACATTTTTTAAAATCGGAGACTAATTGGTGAAGCTGCTTACACATGGATTGTTAAAAAGTGTGGTGTGTTGTCTTACGTTGAGCGTTCTGCTCTCATGCTCCCTGCATGAACAAAAATTCAGTAAAAATGATGTATTAGAGACTTATTCGGCACCAAAAGAAGCATTGTTTGTGTCTAATCAGGATGGTGATCGCGAAATTTATCTCACCAAGCTGGATGGAACTGGGTTGATACAACTGACGAATAATAGTAGCGACGATTATGAAGCAAGTTGGTCACCTCAGGGTGACAAAATCGTTTTCACCTCTAATCGCATAAAGGGCAATACTGAAGTTTATTTAATGAATGCAGATGGTACGAGCCTGGTAAATATTAGCAATAGCCCGGGTTTTGACGGCAGAGCCAGTTGGTCACCTGATGGAGAGTTTATTGCTTTTAATTCTGCACGCTCCGGTGTAGAACAAATATTTTTGTGGCATCGAAGTACCGGCACAATCACCCAAGTTACGGACAGCCAATACATGTCCAGTCTGCCAACATGGTCACCAGACGGAAAGTGGATTGCTTATCAAAACTTTGGGAAATCTCACAAAGCAGACTTGTGGATCACTTCTTTGGATGGCGCGAAAAATCGTCAACTTACCTCACATAAAAAATCAGAAGACGGTGCCTTTGACTGGTCTCCTGATAGCACCAAAATCGCGTTTCATTCGCGCCGAGATTATCGTTACAACCTATACGTGTACGATTTAAATCTAAATCAAGAATTTCAACTTACTCATACCTACACTTCAGACGTTCAGCCCAAGTGGTCGGCGTCTGGTGATGTCATTATGTTTATGTCTAACCGCGGCCAGTATGGTCGCACTCAAATATGTTTAATGCAGGAAGATGGAACTGAGCAACGCTGTATTACGGACAGTCGTTATCAAGCAGGGGATCCAACCTGGCTGAATGATAACAGTATTTTGCACAGCAATTGGAATGGGAAACGTTTTTCGAACATTTACCTTTTAGATCTCGGCACTGAGCAGCTTATACCGCTTGCTCCTGCCATAGGGTATCAAAGCCAACCGATTCCAAGACCTGAAGTACTTCCAAATAAAAAGCCTGTTATGACTGGCCAACAATTGGCTCGACGATAAAGGCACAGGAGGAACTTGTGAAAAAAACACAGCTAGCGTTATTAACCGGGGTCTTATCGGCATGCTTTTTTGCCAGCAGCGCTTATGCGGCCACGACAACTTATACCACCGACGCAGATTTTGCGTTAGGTACGCTTAATTCGGTCAACTTTGACGCACCAAATAGCGATCAACTTCAGCTTAATACCGTAGGGGATACCTTCCCAGTGCTTTGGGTAGCTAACGCTGGAGAGGATACCATCTCTCGGGTTAACACCGATGGCGATGGAGGCAATGGTTGCGAAGAAGCACGATATTTAACCGCATTTGGTGATCCGACAGCCCTTGCCAATCATGGCGCTTTTTCGGGACCCGCACCGTCAAGGTCGGCCGTAGATTCTGAAGGTAACTTGTATGTTGCCAATCGTAATTTTAGTGGTGGAAGACCGCCGGAATTGCTCAAAATTGCTGTTGAAGGCGGCGTTGATCGTAACGGCAATGGTGTTATTGATACGTCTACTGATCTAAACGGCGACTGCGCAATCACGCCAGATGAAATGTTACCGGTGATTGATGACAATGCCGACGGCATCATTCAAGTAAGTGAATACCGAGATGAGAGAGTCATTTGGGTGACTACCTTTGGTGACCCAAGTGATCTAGGTCGTTCATTGTGCTTGGACACCGACGGCAATTTGTGGGCAGGCACGTATAGCGGCCGCGAATACTGGAAGTTTGATCTCAACGGTTCGCCGCTTGCGGGTCCAATACTGACTAATACCACCAATTACGGCTGTGCCGTGGATGCCTCGGGTCGGTTATGGGGAGCTTCGCTAGGATCGACGCTAGTTGAAGTTGATACCAATACTGATACCTGGACTACAAACCGAACCATACAAAGCAACTACGGGATCGCGGTTGGCAATGACCGTGTCTATCTTGGCAACACGCTACATGCCTTTGACCCGGCAACGGGTACAACACAAACAAGTATCGCTTTTGGTGGTACGGGTGTGCAGGTAGATGGTTTTGGTAACGTTTGGTTTGGTACACCAACCCTTCGAAAATTTTCTGTTAATCCCGCTACTGGGGATCTGAATACGACACCCGATTGTTCTGTTGGTACCTTAGGTGGTCGCGGTCCAATAGTCGGTAAAGGTAATAACATCTGGACAATCAATACTGGCTCCAATTCCGTCTCCCAGTATGACAATGACTGTAACTTTATTTCTACCGTACCTGTTGGAAGAGCCCCTTATACTTACAGCGATGCAACAGGATTTGGCGCACGCACTCAAACCGACCCTTCAGGCATTTGGACCATTATCACTGATGGCGGTGCTGCCGGAACCGAATGGGATTCGGTAAGTTGGAACGGCGAACCTCAAGGCAATGTGCCTGCTGGCGCAAGCATCGAAGTTGAAGCGCGCGTTGCAGATTCCGAAGCTGGATTGGGATTAGTTGCTTATGCGCCTGTCGGCAACGGAGCTCCTGGCCTTGCCTTAGTTGGGCAATTTATTCAAGTTCGCGCTGTGTTAAGACCTAATGCTGCTGGCGATTCACCAATACTGTCTGATCTAAGTGTCGCCACGCAAGACGACTTAATGTGCGATGCGAATGCGGATGGCCAGGTAGATGTATTTGATGTGCGTCTAATCAGTGGTAGCAGAAATACACCAGTTCCCCCAGGTGATCCATTACTTGATGTAAACGGAGATGGGGTAATTAACGTGCTCGATGCTCGCAGATGTGCAGTACTTTGTACCAATCCTAGATGTGCGCCGTAAGCGGCACATCTAAATTTTGTTGATGGAAAAAATGGAGTAAATACTATGAAATTTTTAAAACACTTTGTGGCTGGTTGCCTGTTGTTGTTTGCTTCCAACGCAAGTGCTGCTGTGATCCTTTCGGCGGTACCAGGTTTTACTGATGCCATGCCGGGTGATTCAGTCACCATAGATATTGTGGTAAGTGGATTGGATGCAGGTGGTCCAGATTCGTTAGGAGCCTTTGATTTAGACATCTTGTACGACGCGGCTGCGTTATCTGTTACGGATATTACAGTCGGCAGCTTATTAGGTGATTTTGGATTAGGTGAGGCAATTGATTTTAGTTTTGGTGATTTAGGCGGAGTCATTGACTTGGCTGTTGTAAGCCTGTTGTTTGATTTTGAGCTGGATGCATTGCAACCCTCTGATTTTACCCTTGCATCGATTGATTTCTCTGTTGATGTATTGCCGGATGGCACATCTACTGAAGTCAGTTTCGGGCGTTCTGTACTTAGCGACGCATTTGGATTCGAAATTTTTCCAATGGGTACCACTAGTGCAGTTATCGCTAATGGCATTATCAACGAACCCGGTATATTGGCTCTGTTGATGGTCCCGCTATTTTTGGTGTTCCGCCGCCAGCACAATCGCTAAAGGGTATTTCGACTTATATGCTTAGCAATTAAAAATGCCACCTTCAATTGAAGGTGGCATTTTTGTGTTGTGAAAAAAGGGTAGTAAGTGGAAAGCTATTTTCTCAGGTTCTCAAAACTCTCCAACAATGCCTAACACAAAATTACGACCCGCTTCATTCTGTCCCGAACCATGTATTCGATAGTCCTTGTCTAGCAAATTTTCCAAGGTAAAGTTAAAGGTTAATTGTTCGCTAAATCGATAACCAGCCCGAAAATTTACTACGCCATAACCCGGAGTTCCGCCTTGCGGAATGCGATCTGTATCTGATTGATCTCGTGTGGAGAGTCGGTCCGCTTTTTCTGCAGCGATTAGACTGACAGTCATCCACCAAGGCATCTGATTGGCGTCATAGCGCATGGATAAATGGGCTGTTGTCGGCATTAATCGACTGATATATTCCCGCTCAACCAGTCTTTCTGAGGTTGGAAAGGTATCGACTTTACCTTGTAAATAAGCCAGTGCACCTTGCACGCTTAAGGTCGGGACTATCTGGTATTCAAGGTTCAATTCGGCACCGTAAACGTAACCATCACCAATGTTCTCTTTACTGATCTCAAATTCACCCTCTTCATTTTGCATGCCTGTTGGAACGCGTTCAATCTGGTCGTCTACGATGGTGTAATAAGCAGAGAAATCGGCGGCGAATGCTGCGGAGTGATATTTATAACCAACGTCAAAGTTGGTGAAGTGCTCGGCATCTAAATCGGTTGCCGGAATTTCAAACTCGTTACTTCGAGCACTGTCAAAACGGGTTAAATCCGATAGATTGGGCGCCCTAAAACCTTGTGATACGCCGGCATGTAATGCTTGGTTTCTGTCTACTCGGTAATTGAGCATCAGATTTCCAACAAGATTACTCCAATTGTTTTTAACACGGATCTGACTATCAGAATTTGGATCGCTCACCCGATTAGCTTCAACATCTACGTGGGTAAATCTTATGCCTGCCAGCAAATCTAGTTTGTCAGAGAGTGCTTTTCGACCTTGTACATATATACCCAGTGACTCATAAGTGGCGTCATCAGCAACCGGTCCTTGGATCTCGTTTCGAGAAGAATAGCTGGACACGTGGTCAACATAATAATCAATGCCATAAATCAGTCTTGCCCAATCAAAATTGGACACAAACTGACCTTGTAGCCCCAAGGTGTCGGTTTCGATACCTTGGGCATCAAATCGATCTCCGGTTCTAAGGCGCTCTCGACTTTCTTCTTGAGAGTGCCAAGAGAGGGTTAATTCGGCCGCTGAGACAACGCCGCCCAAACCATTACCCGTGACTTTTGCATAAGTCAGTAATCGGCGATGATCCAAATCACGCCTCAATTCGTTGCCAATGGTAGTGCCAGCAAAAGAGGTGGAATCTATGGTTTTATGGGTTCTTGGCACGTCATCCTGACGAGTAAGAAAAGCGGCAGTGGTTAATATCCAGTGAGGATTAATTTGCACAGCAAATTTTGCATCAACATTATATTCATCGTAACCCGTATTGGGTTGCTCAATTCCGCCTCCACGTGTCAAGTCACCAAAATCTTTGAAGCCTGCACCAAATCGAAAGGCAGTCTCTCCTGATTCCCGGACGTAACCCGCTGACACTTGATGTGATTCTTCTGCGCTTGCGCCACGATAATTAAAATGAAAGGTATCGTTTGGTTGGATCTCTCCTAAATTTAGTTGTTGGCTAAACACCTGAACCGTTCCGCCAATCGCATCTGCACCGTATTGAGACGAGCTAGCGCCCCGTACTAATTCAATTTTACTGATAGAACCTAAATCAACAGTATTCCAATACTGATTGGGACCTTCACGAAAGATCGAGTTGTTTAACCGAATACCATCGATAAGGAACAGCGTGCGAAACCCTGTGAACCCACGAATATAAGGGGAACCTTGGCCGTATGCTGTTTTTTGAACAAGTATGCCGGGAATACTTTCAAACACTTCCGGTAGGTTGCGAAAGTTTTGTTCCTGAATATCTTGATTGGATATTTGCGAAACAGAATAGGGCGTGTCGAGACGGTTTGTGACGATCCGTTCGCTTGTCACATAGATAATTTCTGGGATGTCATTCGATTCTGCATGGGCTTGTCCTAAGCTCGTGGCTATCGCGACGCAGTAGGCACTTTTTTTTATGTTGGGAAACATATCCATTCTCCTTGAATACTGGCTATTTTTCGTAGCGAAGTTCCAATCTAGCCTTATCAAATTATTTCATGTAAGTTGAAATTTTTCCAAACCTAAATGGTTGTTTTTTAGTCAAAAAGAGACTAAAAAATAAACTCTTATGAAAGTGTTGAATAGGTTAATTTAACGGGATAAGTTATTACGCATATCGACGGCTACACGTTATAAAAAAGTATTCACATTAGAGGTTCTTGTACCAACAATGAAGCAACACGTGTCAAAGCCGATTTAGTTCGATCCGCTTGCGGATATATCTAAATACAGGGTGATTGAGTCGTCACCTCGTTCAACGGATAACTGCAATGATTGAGGGCGCCGTAACGGATTTATTGCTTCCCGTATTTGTTGAGGGTCGGCTAATTCTAATCCATTGATCGACACGACAATATCACCGGGTTGAAAGCCAGCTTGTTGAAAAATATCAGGTTTTTCGCCTGGGTCGACACGCAAACCTACGATATCTCCATCCTTCCGATGGAGAGAAAATTCTATGAAATCGCGAATGGAAGCAGTGCTATTTTGTAACTTTATTGCTATTTCAGCTTCCTCTGCAGATATCTCATCTATTGGCTGCATTCTGGACTCGGCCCTTGCGACCTTAATTTTCTCCCGTCTATTTGATACTTCATTAATGTCGTAACCGTCTAACATGAGCGTTTCTCTTCGCCCGCTATTTTTTATAATGACGC
Organism: Aliiglaciecola sp. M165; assembly: GCF_007197995.1. Lineage (GTDB taxonomy): Bacteria > Pseudomonadota > Gammaproteobacteria > Enterobacterales > Alteromonadaceae > Aliiglaciecola. The sequence continues at coordinate 362,873 of NZ_VKKH01000009.1, read as the reverse complement.
GATCGGAAAAAACTTCTTCTAGGGTTGCGTTAGTATTGTCTATTTGGTCATCTATACCGTATGTATTTTGCAAACCTCTATGTTCTATAACCGCAGCGGCGATCTCAGGATCGCTTGACGCAACAACACCTGAAAGCACCAATTTTAGTCTGGTTTCAGGCACATTGGTTAAAGATTGTAGCTTTTCTTCTGTGGCTGCAGGTGCGGATTGATCTCCAAACAAATTTAGCTGCTTGAGTTGTGTGATATTTGTTACCTGCGAGGGACTATATGAACTATTGCTTGCAATAGTGTCAGACAAATCATCCTTAATATTTGATTGGTCTGACTGAAGTAGACGCCACGTTAAATCGACGGTAAAAATTAATAAATACAGCAGCAATAAAGTGGCAACAACAAGATGGAGTTGTTGTTTGAATTTGCCATAAAAAGGCCAGATGTGTATTGTGTTATTGCTGCCGGTAGTCATCTAAATCACGAATATTCGTCCCTTATTAAGCATAGCGCTAAAAAGCCTAATTCGCTTTCGCAATCTCTATTGATTGAGCGTTATTTTTGCTTAAGGGATCAAGAAAAAAGTGATTTCGGAAAAAGCAGTGGATCAGCCACTGCACATTCTAGTAATCCCGAGTTCAGGTTAGTTAGATGAAAAATCGTTAACTTTGGACACGATGCCGTCAGCATCCAAACCATGCTCTGCGTACATCTCTTGCTGGGTGCCTTGCATGATAAATTCATCAGGCAGGCCTATCTGCAACAATTTGTTTGTTTTTTGTTGGGCAAGTAAATATTCACCCACTGCGCTACCCGCTCCGCCAGCGATGGCTCCATCTTCGATACTGACTAATAAATCATGGTTTTGGCAAGCAGTGTCAATGGCTTGGGTGTCCAAAGGTTTAACAAAACGCATATCAACAACAGTCGCGTTCAGCGTTTCTGCAGCGTTTAATACCTGAGGCAATAATGTACCGAAGTTTAACAGTGCAATCTTTTGGCCGCTTCTTAGTGAACGAGATTGCGCCAGTGGAATTGTCTTCATGTTGGAATCGATATCAACGCCCATGCCAGTGCCGCGAGGATAACGGACGGCTGCGGGTTGGTTGAGTTTGTGACCCGTGAACAGCATTTGGCGGCATTCATTTTCATCAGAGGGGGTCATGATCACCATATTTGGAATGCACCGCAAAAACGGTATATCAAAGGCTCCCTGATGTGTCGGACCATCAGCCCCCACCACTCCGGCACGGTCTATAGCAAACAAGACTGGTAGGTTTTGCAAAGCAACATCATGGATTAATTGGTCGTATGCACGCTGCAAAAATGTAGAATAAATTGCAACAACAGCATTAAGCCCTTCTTTTGCCAACCCAGCAGCAAATGTCACTGAGTGTTGTTCAGCGATAGCAACATCAAAGTACTGTTCAGGGAACTCTTGTGAAAACCTCACCATTCCCGAACCTTCACGCATGGCGGGAGTAATCGCCATGAGTTTGGGATCTTGTGCCGCCATGTCACACAACCAATCGCCAAAAATTTTAGAGTAAGTAGGGCCACTGGGTGCAGATTTGGGTAGCTCTAGCTCCTTTGGATTGAATTTTGGCACAGCGTGAAACTTTATTGGATCTTTTTCCGCTAGCTCAAATCCTTTGCCTTTTTTGGTGACTACGTGAAGAATTTGCGGGCCACTGATATTGCGCATGTTTCGCAGGGTTCCAACAACGCCATTTACGTCATGGCCATCGATAGGACCAATGTAATTGAAACCCAATTCTTCGAAAATGGTACCAGGCACAACCATGCCTTTGATATGTTCTTCGGCTCGGCTGGCAAATTCTTTTATTGGTGGAACATTACTGAGTAATTTTTTACCACCATCACGGATGGAATTGAAAAAACTTCCGGTTAGCAGACGGGCTAAATGGCTATTCAATGCACCGACATTTTCTGAAATCGACATTTCGTTGTCATTGAGGATCACCAACAGATCTTTGTCGATGTCTCCACCGTGATTGAGCGCTTCAAAGGCCATACCTGCCGTCATTGCTCCATCACCAATCACTGCAACGACCTTTCGTCCTTTTTTTTCTTTTTCTGCGGCAACCGCCATCCCCAGCGCTGCACTGATTGATGTCGAAGAATGCCCTACTGCAAAAGTATCGTAGTCGCTCTCTGCAGGCCAAGGAAAAGGATGCAATCCATTTTTCTGGCGTATTGATGTCATTCTTTCCCGACGACCGGTCAGAATTTTATGGGGATAGGCTTGATGCCCAACATCCCATAACAAACGGTCAAATGGTGTGTCGTAAACGTAGTGCAATGCAACGGTTAGTTCCACTGTGCCTAATCCAGAAGCAAAATGGCCACTGCTTTTACTTACACAAGACAATAAATACTGGCGCAATTCGTCAGCGCACTGCTCCAGCTGCTCTTGAGGAAGTTTACGCAACTCCTCTGGCGTACCAGCTTTGGCGAGAATAGGGTAGTGTGCTAAGTCGAGTGTCATGAATTGCCTAATTTTATTATTGGTTTAGTGGTCGCGCTGAACGATAAAATCATTAAAGGCGACTAAAACTCTAGTATTGTAAGGTAAAGCGTCTAGTGCGTGAAGGGCTTGTTGATGAAGTTCAGACAAATAATTTTTTGCGCCTTGCAATCCTAACAGCGATGGATAGGTTGATTTATTTTGTGCCTGGTCTGAACCTTGTGGTTTGCCTAACGTTGAGGAGTCACCGATCACATCAAGAATGTCGTCCTGAACCTGAAACGCCAGCCCCAGAGCTTCACTGAAAGTGGTTAATTGCTGATACGATTCAGTACTTACATCGGGTGCGATTTCTGCGGCCATCTGAACCGCTGCTTTTAACAGGGCACCTGTTTTAAGTTGATGAAGGTGTTTCAGTTGTTGTTCTGATATGGCGGAATTTGTTGCTGCCAAATCCATTGCTTGACCACCACACATCCCTCGATAGCCCGAGGCACTGGCTAATAATTTGATCAATTGCAATGGCAATTTAGGTGTATCAATTTTAAATTGAGCGTTGGCAAGTATTTCAAATGCCATGGTCTGTAGTGCATCACCAGCCAAAATCGCTGTTGCTTCATCAAAAGCGATGTGACAAGTTGGTTTGCCACGACGCATATCGTCATCATCCATTGCCGGAAGATCGTCATGGATTAACGAATAGGCATGCATACATTCAATTGCTACTGCGGCACAATCTAGGTCATCCAATGTAGCACCAAGCATTTCACCTGTGGCATATACCAAAAAAGGACGCATTCTTTTGCCGCCATTGAATAGCGCATACTGCATCGCTTTTTTCAGTCTAGGAGCGTGTTCACCAGCGTTGTTAATATTCTTTTCGAGAAGGCTATCAACGCGTCGCTGATAGTCTTTTAGTTGGTTTGGCAGAACACTCACTGATCGTCTAACTCTTGTGGTAAATCCTGCAATTGATCTTCACCATTTTGCTTCATTAGAATTTGAACTTTTTGCTCTGCACTTTTTAACATGCTTTGGCTGGTCCGAGCGAGAGAAATTCCTCGTTCAAACTTTGCTAACGCCTGTTCTAGAGGCAAATCACCACTTTCCATTTCTTTCACTAATTGTTCAAGCTCTTGCATAGCCTGCTCGAAAGATAAGTTGTCAGTGGTTTTGGCGTTACTCATAGTAAGCTTTTTCCTCTAAATTTGGGGTTTTCAAAAGAGGGAGAAAGATACCTGAGGCCCCAGGTTGGGTCAATGGCTTTTAGCCCTTAAACAGCGTGGAGTAAGGATTTAAACCGGGACAATACGTCAGATAATGATGAATGCTTAACCTATTTTAGCTACATCTAAGCTTTTGTCTCCTAGCTGTTGTGCTATGGTTATTTCGAAGGATACAGTGAATGTTGATAATATCCTTTAGAATCAGGCTGAATAGCCGATAATAGTGAATAATTCAGTGACTTATCCGGCCAAATCCCTTAAAAAGAGAGAATTGGACCGTATCGGTTAATTAGGTATTCGACGTCTTGGGAGGACATTGTGGATTTAGCAACCCTTATCGGTATGCTTGGTGCAATCGGGTTCGTTGTCATGGCCATGGTGCTTGGTGGTGACATCAGCATGTTTCTTAACGTGCCCTCAATCTTGATTGTATTTGGCGGTACCTTATTCGTTGTATTATCACAATTTACGCTAGGACAGTTTTTTGGTGCAGGAAAAATTGCCGCCAAAGCCTTTATGTTCAAAATTGAAGCGCCAGATGACTTGATTCAAAAAATCGTTGAAATGGCTGATGCTGCCCGCAAAGGTGGCTTTCTTGCATTAGAAGAAGCGGAAATTGAAAATGCCTTCATGCAAAAAGGCGTCGATATGCTGGTAGATGGCCACGATGTAGACGTTGTGCGCGATACTCTTGCCAAAGATATCAAAATGACTACTGAACGACATGAGTTTGGAGCGAAGATATATAAAGGAATGGGCGATGTTGCTCCGGCGATGGGCATGATAGGTACGCTGATTGGTTTGGTGGCGATGTTATCGAATATGGACGATCCCAAAGCTATTGGACCTGCAATGGCGGTTGCACTTTTAACCACACTCTATGGTGCTTTTTTCGCCAATGTAATTTGCCTGCCAATATCGGTAAAATTGAGTAACAGAGCAGAAGAAGAGAAGTTAAATCAAAGTTTAGTACTTGACGGAATTATCGGTATCGCTGATGGTCAAAACCCTAGAGTGATAGAGGGAATTTTGAAGAGTTATCTCGCTGCTAATAAGCGCGGCACAGCAACAGAGGACGAGTAATCGTGGAAGATGAATGCCCTAAATGTCCCCCCGAGGGACTGCCCGCATGGATGGGGACATTCGCAGATTTAATGTCGCTGCTGATGTGCTTCTTTGTGCTGTTGCTAGCATTCTCAGAAATGGACGTGCTGAAATTTAAACAAATTGCTGGCTCCATGAAATTTGCTTTTGGTGTGCAAAACAAAATTGAAGTAAAGGATATTCCCAAAGGCACCAGCGTTATTGCCATGGAGTTTCGCCCCGGTCGCCCAGATCCAACTCCCATCGAAAACATCCAGCAACAAACTATCGATATGACTCAAGAAATGCTTGAGTTTCAAGCCGGTGATGAAGACTCTGCTGGTGGGCGTCAAAAGCAACGTGGCGAACAGCGCGGTGGAGCTGCGCAGCAAACCGCAACCGATCAGTCGTCCGCAGCACAACAGCAAGCTAGTCAAGAGCAGACCAATGAGCTGATGAAAAAAGTCGCGCAGCAGCTGCAACGCCAAATTTTAGATGGTTCGATTGAAATGGAATCTTTGGGTCAACAAATTATTATTCGCATCCGTGAAAATGGTTCGTTTTCAGCCGGAAGTGCATTTTTACAACCTCAATTCAGCCCCATTCTTTTGCAAATTGGCGAGTTGCTTGCCGACGTTCCAGGCGAAATTGAAATATCGGGCCACAGTGATAGCCAACAGATCTCCAACGAGCTGTATCGATCGAATTGGGATCTTTCAGCTCAAAGAGCTGTTGCTGTAGCAGAAGAAATACGCCGAGCCGATGGGTTTGATGAACAACGTATGCGCGTGGTCGGGAAAGCTGACACATCGCCCTTATCGACCAATACTAGCGCGAGTGAGCGAAGTCGAAATCGCCGTGTCGAAATCACAATTAATCAAGGCAAACCGATGTTTTCTCAACCGATTTCGGTCGTAGAAGAGTAAACCTTATCGGGTTGATTAACTTTAAACTCGGATAGGAAATAGCGGCGCTAACGGGCGTTGTTTCCTGAATTGGGGTAACGTCCCCCAATTCAGTTCACTTGCATTTTCTTACAGGCGAGGTTTTATCAAAGAAAATTGAAATCTCAGCTACATCTACACCAAATTTACTCATGTATGAACGGTTCATCATTCGATTCTCGTCCATCATGAACATCCAGTCGTCGACATGCAAATCGTACTCACTACCATCCACAGGTACGGTTAAGGTGTATTTCCAATTAAAACTCATGCCGTTGGCCGATCCGCTCGCGGTACCAACAACATCGCCTGCAGTGCCAGTTACCATGCCGTCTGCGTCAATTTCCAGCTGCCAAATCCTAATTTGTTCCTCACCATCGGCAAAATAGAAGGTTTCATGCAAGGTCCCTTGGTTTTCATTCCAAGTTCCAATAATGTCGACACAGAAGCGACGAGTCGTTTTTTGTGAGATGTCCTGCACTATACCCCAGGCTGTAATGTCACCTGAAAAATAGGTTTTTAGATCAAATTTGGGAGAGGTGTTTTGATAATCATCCAATGAAGAGGAACAGGCAGAAATGCCCAGCCAGGTTGCAACCAAAATAGAAATTCTAAGCCGTTTCATTTCATCCACCTATTAACTTCTTGCGTAATTTGGGATAGCTACAATCTTCATCTAACCAAATGGCTAAAAAGCTTTTCCCAAAGTTATCGTCATCCATTTCACCAATTGGATCATTGTTGAAGTAAAAAACACTGGTTCCGCCTTCTTCGACACGCAATGTCAACATGTCGTCTTCTTTGATGTCAGGCCAAATTTCTTCAAGTCTGTGCAACCACGAATTTGTTTGTTCATCGGTGTAGCCCAGCTTTTTCCATTCTTTGTCAGTACGCTCAATGAGATCTTTTGCCTTGATATCTCTCAGATACTTGATCTGCAGAGCGAGAGGATAAGTGCCTGGCTGATATTGACCATCTTCGCTAAACAGCTCGGAATAGTAGATATCAAAGAAAAAAACTTCGAGTTTGGCACTCCCCACTTTTTGCAGATCCTGAATTGGACTGGCCATAGCATTTCCCAGTATAAATGATGCCAAAAAGGCAAGGGTGTAAAGGAGCTTACTCAACGTATTCATTGCAAATCATCATCTTTTATCTTTGCAGAGCGCTGTAGTAAGCAGGCTTACTCATTAATAGCTGAACCGTGCTAATGGTTCGCTCAAGAAAGCCACCTTCGCAATAACTTAAGTAGTAACGCCACATTCGTACGAAGCGATCGTCATAGCCATCTTTCATTAGAATGTCGACATTCTCTAAAAAACGGTTGTGCCAATCTTCTAGGGTTCGAGCATAATCCAATCCAATATCGTGTAGGTCACGGATCATCATGTCAGTGTAGCGTTTCAGATGTCGGTTAAGCTCAAATTGAGAAGGTAAGAAGCCACCAGGAAATATGTGTTTTTGGATGAAATCCACGTCTTTGCTGTAACTTTCAAAGCGACGATCGTCGATGGTAATGGACTGCAATAACATCAATCCATCTTTTTTCAGAAGAGACGAGCATTTTTCGAAAAAGTTTGGCAAATATTGTTTGCCGACGGCCTCAATCATTTCGATGGACACTAACTTGTCGTATTTTCCTTCAAGCGTGCGATAGTCCTGTTTGAGTAAAGTGATTTTGTGTTGTAGCCGTTCTTTTTCAACCCAATCTTGTGCGTAGTTGAATTGCTCTTCTGAGATAGTCGTGGTTGTCACTTTGCAACCATAATGTTTTGCCGCATAGACGGCTAGTCCTCCCCAGCCAGTACCAATTTCCATCAAATGGTCGTTTTCATTCAACTGTAACTTGTCGCAAATCGCTTTAAGTTTGGCGTTTTGGGCTTCCTCTAGCGACGTATTAACATCCGGATAAATGGCTGCAGAATACATCATGCTTGGGTCTAGAAAGCGAGTATACAAGCGATTGCCCAAATCGTAGTGTGCTGAAATGTTCTTTTTTGCTTGGTTGGCGGAATTACGATTTTTCAGATGCGTGATCTGACGAAGCGGTGTCGCAAGCCAGCTCATTTTCGCTTCCCAACTGTCTAACATCGGCAGGTTGCGTGCAAAAATGCGAATGACATCCGTTAGATTTGGTGTTTCCCACATGTTTTCGGCAAAAGTTTCTCCAGACGCCACACTGCCGCCGAGCAAAAGTCTGCGATATGCACGTAAATCTAAAAAGTTGATTTCTGCGTGAAGTTCTGAGGAGGCGTCACCAAAGCGATCAACCAGCACACCGTTTTCTTTTATCGTCATCAAGCCTTCTGGAAGTCGGCTAAATATTTTTAGAAGAATGGTGCGCGATGTACGATCTATCCAAGATAATGTCTCGGTTTGTACTAAGGTATTTTCACTATCTAACATTGCTGCCTTTTTCCTTATCGCCAGGGTGACCATAAAACGGGACGCCTTTAATGAAGAGCTTGAGCGCCTGCCAATATATGCCAATCACCGTTTTAATGGTCATGCTTGGTATACTTAATACTACGCGCCAAAGAGAATTTGAGTTCAGTACTTTTCGACGAAGATTTAAACTTGCTTCAAAATGTTTGACTTCTTTACTGCAACTTAAAGATAGCGCAAGTCTTTGACTTGGCTGTTTTATTTTCCAATGGTACTGCATGTCCAAAGGATTAAACGGGGACACGTGGAATGCCTTGTCACAATCTTTTTGCTCTGCCAAATCAACTAAGTAATGATGTCGCTGGTTCCAGGGTGTATTGCTCACTTCGGCCAGTAAATGACTATATGTCCCATCATCTTGTTGCAGATAATAGAAATTGACTGGGCTGAAATAAAGACCAAACATTCTGAGCTGTCCAAGCATAAACACCTGTCCATCGAGTTGCTGCCCAGCTAATTCGCTCATCCGAGATAGTACTGCTTCTTTTAAGGGGGTATTTGGGTCACCTAAATAATCACTACGTTTAAAACGCACGGGTGAAAAGCGACCAAAAGATATTCCTCTGACTGTTTTTGCGACGTCATCGAGTTCGTCGAGGTTTAGCCAAAATAAAAAAATGTTGTAATCAAACGCATGTTTTTTCGGAACATGCCGGGCATGAAAGACTTTTCCTACGTATAGCGCACTTTGTATCACAATTGTGCTCCAAAGCGTTTGCAAACATCTAATGCACTGCGCACGCCATCTTCATGAAAACCGTTGTACCAGTACGCACCGCAAAAATGCAGTCCTTCTTTGCCGCAAATCTCCTCACGCAGTGTTTGAGCTTTAGCGCTTTGCAGACTAAATTGCGGATGCGCGTATTCAAATTTCCTTAATATTTTGTTTGGGTCGATATGATGGGTGTTATTGAGCGTGACACAAAAGGTATGCGGTGCGTCCAGCCTTTGTAAGATATTCATGTTGTAGGTAAGGGATGTGGGCTCTGTCTGCTCATCGCGCTCTCCCTTCAATAAATAATTCCAGCTGGCCCAAGCCAATTTTCGTTTGGGTAATACTGATGTATCGGTATGTAAAACGACTTCATTTGGCGCATAAGGCATGGCACCAAGAATTGAAGATTGTTCTGTCGTGGGGGCATCGAGCATGGCTAATGCCTGGTCACTGTGGCAGGCAAAAATGACGTCATCAAAGTGTTCATCTTGCTGGTTAGAAGTTACTTTTACTACATATTTTTCACCCTGCTTTGCGACGGACTGTACAGGCGTATTCAATCGAATTTTATCTTTAAACCCTTCGGTTAGCGGACCAATATACTGTTTAGAACCACCGATTATTGTGTACCATTGAGGTCGGTCAGTAATATTTAACAAGCCGTGATTATTGAAAAACTGCAGGAAGAATGCGAGTGAGAAGCCTTTAATATCTTCCAACGTGGCTGACCAAATTGCCGCGCACATGGGCAGAATGTAATTGTGACAAAAGTCTTCACTAAATTGATGTTCAGCCAAAAACTCGCCTAGAGTCACGTCGCCGATCTCCATTGCAGATTTGTCTGCGTATATGGCTTTACACATTTTATTGAAGCGTAATATATCTCTGACGATACGATGAAATTTTGGACGCAATATATTGCGCCGTTGTGCAAACAAGCTGTTGATGGTGTTGCCGTTATACTCTAGATTTTCGGCAAGATTTTTGACACTAAAACTCATCTCAGTTGGTTGTCCTTGCACACCTATTTGTTCTAGCAGCTTTATAAAGTTGGGGTAAGTCCAGTCGTTGTAGACTATGAACCCTGTATCAATGGCATACTCCGTTTCGTCAACCTTCACATCGATTGTGGCGGTATGGCCGCCGATGTAGTCATTTGCTTCGTACAATACGATGTCATATTGTTTGTGCAGTAGGTATCCGCATGTCATGCCCGATATACCCGTACCTATAATCGCTATCCGTTTAGACATTAAATATCCTACTGATTTTGTTTGATTTTTTTACTAATACTTACTTTAGCCCAACTTGGCATAATTGACAGGAAGCGTAAAATAAGACTGAAAATTTTGGGAAAGTAAATACTCGAATCACGCTTCTCAATACCATCCAAAAATGCCACGACGGCCTCTTGTGCGGTTATTTTCATCGGCATCTCGAAGTCGTTTTTATCCGTCAACGGCGTTTCGATGAATCCCGGTGAAACACTTTGTACAGTAATTCCCTTGTGGGCTAGGTCAACCTGCAAACTCTTGGTTAAGTAGTGTACTGCAGCTTTACTTGCACCATACGCTTGACTGCGGGTAAACGGCAGGAGCCGAGCCAGGCTGTCCACAATTAATAACTGACCACCTTGGGGCAACGCCTCAATGAGAGGCTCAATACAGTTAACCACACCAAAAAAGTTTGCGGCAAAAACCCGTTGGAACATCTGTGGCTCAAACGCATCCATATCGACATACTCACACACCCCAGCATTGAGCACCGCTGTATCGCACTTCACTTCGCCCAAAGCTTGTTTAACAGCATCAAGGTCGGTGACGTCGAACTGGAGCTTCTCGATATTTTCATTCACAGCTAGTTCTTCGAGCGCTTGTTGATTGCGTCCGCAAGCAATCACACTATATCCCCGTTTAGCACACAATTTTGCCAACTCGAGTCCAATCCCAGAAGTCGCGCCTGTAATCAGGATCCGCTTCATTACACCGCCCTCCGTTTTATCGATTTAATCACGTGCTTTAGCACAGGGATCTGCTCGTAAATCATTTCCCCTAAATCATAATAGTCTCGATGGAACACCATTTTATCCGCTTTCGATTTTAAGTGGCTGACGCCATTTACAACAAACTTACGACCGGAATTGAGCTGTGGATGCACAACTGTCATTTTCCAGGTAACAAAAAAATGTTCACCTTGCTCTGAAATGTGTTCAATATTGCATTCACATGCTTGTGTGTTTTCTAACAAGGATTCAAAGTAGGCCTTGATGGCATCTAAACCCTCGTGTTTGCTAAGGGGGTCGGCCAAGACAGCGTCGACGCTGTATATCTCGCTTAGCTGCTGCAAAGAGTTAACAGAAACGTCACGGTAAAACGCTTCAAATCGTTCGATCAATTTCATAAAACCTTCTCCTAAATCCGATAACAAAGATTACAAGGCAATATGGGATTGGGATCATCTTTCTTTTTGTCTTAGATAAAGTCATGCACTTTAGATCCAAATATGAGTGAGTGCCGTAAACTAAACCAACAACAATTTAGGAATCATATTTTGGCAACCAGCACTTTCTCACTACCATTATTTCCCCTATCGGCACATATACTGCCAGGCGGCGTAATGTCATTGCGGATTTTTGAGCCGCGATACATTCGGATGATAAAGGAAGCTTGTGCCAACCAAACTGGTTTTGCCATTTGCATGCTAAATTCGCAAGGCGACAAAGAGCAAAATGAGCATATCTACCCGGTAGGTACTTTCGTAACGGTCGAGGATTTTGACTTGTTAGAAGACGGCTTGCTAGGGATAAAAGTGAAAGGCCATCGCTGTGTCAGAATTGAAAGAATTGACACTGATAAAGATGGCTTGCGAATTGGCCAGTGCCACTGGCAAGAAAATTGGACATGTGAAATCAACCCCCAAGCCATTGCCCCAATGGATTCCCGTTTAAAGGAAATTTTCAACAAATACCCTGAAGTTAAAACGCTTTATCCACAACCAGAATTTAATAACCCAATCTGGGTGATTTATCGCTGGTTGGAATTATTACCGGTAAACGCTGAGCAAAAACAAGCATTCCTTGAGCAGAAAGATTGTCAGATCGCTTTAGAATTCCTGTCTCAACTGGTAGAGTGATCCGTATTCGTAAATCTTCGTATCAATTACCAACGAACTAATTTAGGTAAAGATACGCATGCTAGTCGGAATTCCATTGGAAGCGAAAAGCTCACAAGCACCGAAACCAAAAGAATGTGCTCAAGAAATGTCTCAGTATCTCGCAACAGTCGCTGAAGAGCGTTGTAAGCGGTCGTTTTCTAAAATATTTAGTTATTTCGCACCCAGGTTGCGCTCTTATGCTCTGAAGCAAATAGGGAATGAAGCGCTGGCAATGGAGTTAGTTCAAGACACCATGTCGAATGTTTGGCAAAAGGCGCATTTATTCAATGCAGATAAAGGTTCACCCTCGACGTGGATTTTCACTATAGCTCGTAACATACGATTCGACATGCTACGTAAACAGCAGAATCGCAAAGAAGACATTTGTTCAGACGATTTGTGGCCAGTCTTGTGTGAACACACCGCAGACGCAAACGAAGTGCCACTAGATGAGCAGATGACGTTGGAACAGGTCAGCAACTTGTTCAACAATTTACCTGCTAAACAGAAAGTCGTCATTGAAGCGATTTATGTTGAAGGAAAGTCTCAACAGGAAGTAGCAGACGAACTAGATATTCCCCTTGGAACTGTTAAGTCTCGAACCAGACTTGCTCTCCAACGATTGAAAGAGATGTTAGTAGATCATGATTAATTTTCACCCCACTCAGACACAGTTGATTGATTTCGTAGAAGGCAATTGCGCTTCTGCTATGTCGTTAATCATCTCGGCTCATTGTGATATGTGTCCACAATGCAGACGGTCAGTTGATTTATTAGAGGCTCGGGTAAGCGAAAGTGCAATGGAAGGGTATGATGACAGCGTTGATTTTTCTTCAATGCTCGCAGACATTACTCGCTTGCCCGCTGCAGAGAGTTTTTCGATATCTCGTAAAGAACAAACCATTGAGTTAGATGGGCGTCAATTTAAAGTGCCTAGAGCCTTGCGTCGCTATGTTGATAAGACCGGCAACTTTTCGCACTTACTCGGAAATCTCTGGCAAGCGCCAGTAGACCTAGGGCCTATCGGTAAAGCGAACTTCATTTACATGCAAAAAGGTGGTGCGGTTCCAGAGCATACGCACCGTGGAAATGAGATGACGCTGGTGATCGATGGCGAATTCAGTGACGGGATTTCTCATTACGATACAGGTGACTTTATTTTAATGAACGATCAAAACACGCATGCTCCGCATTCTGAAGCTACTGAAGGTTGTCTCGTGTTTTCGATTGTCGACGCACCACTACACTTCACTTCAGGTGTGGCGCGGCTGCTCAACCCATTTAGCCATCTATTTTTTTAGAGGTTAATTAAGTCATAGAGGTGGCACACCTTCTCGAACAAAAAACGCGCTATTAAGCGCGTTTTTTTATTTGCCAAATAGGACAACTAGCCTGAGTAGGTGCTGTCAGGAAAGTTGAGTCGCAACGTCTTTAGTGCGTTATTTTTCAAGTCGGTCAAATCAAGTTGATCATAACACTCAACCATAATTTCTAACGCTCGCTGGATTTCGGTTGAATCTGGATAGTATTCCAAAACATATCTTCCCCGATTGGCAGCGGCAACAAAGGCTTCGCGACGCATATAAAATCGTGCGATGGCAATTTCATATTTGGCTAAGCGATTTTTAATGTAAACCATACGCTTTTTTGAGTCAGCAGCATATTTGCTGTTTGGAAACTTATTAATTAAGCGGCGGAAATCGTCAAATGCTTCTCGTGAACGGGAAGGATCTCGATCTGAGCGATCCATTCCTACCAATTCTTGGAACAGGTTTTTATCAGAATCCATATTGGTTAAGCCGCGCATGTACAAAGCGTAATCAACATCAGAATGGTTAGGGTTCAATCTAACAAAACGGTCGATCGTCGCTAATGCTTCATCGGCTTTACCAATTTTATAGTAGGAATAAATCAGATCTAGCTGCACCTGGTGCGAATGAGGACCAAACGGGAAGCGCGAATCAAGCGCCCCCAATATATTTGACGCTACATTAAAGTTGCCTTGAGCCATGCTTTGCTGAGCTTGTTCATATAGAGCACTTTCACTGCGATTCGCAAGCAAAGCGTCGTCCTCATCTGGAGAGGTAGAACAGCCATATAAAGTGACCGCCGATAGGAGTAGAGCTATTTTGAAGAATGAATGTTTAGGTGTCATATTACTCTTTTTCATTATAAGCATTCAGCAGCATACAAAAATCCGCTAAACTTAAGTTTTTATCATTCAATTTATCGATGCATTCTACCTTAGGGATCTAAGGGATGCACTTTTTATTGCCACCATCATTGACTGACAGGACGCTTTTTTACATGTCAACCCACCAACAAGCTGTTCTTCTAAGCGCAGAAATACCAGAAAGTCTTTTGGGTAAGCGATTAGATCAAGCATTAGCGCAATTGTTCCCCGATTATTCAAGATCTCGCATAAAAGAATGGATTTTGGCCGGAAAAGTCTCGATTAATGGAGAAATTTGGGATAAACCACGAGAAAAAGTTTTAGGCAACGAAGCTGTTGAGATAAATGCATCGCTCGAAATTCAAGAGCAGCATCAAGCCCAAGACATCTCATTAAATATTGTGTTCGAGGACGAACATTTATTAGTCATTAACAAACCGGCAGATCTGGTGGTACATCCTGGTGCCGGCAATGCAGATGGAACCGTGCTAAACGCTTTGTTGAATCATGCTCCGGAAGTTGCGTCTGTACCCAGAGCTGGCATTGTGCATCGACTAGACAAAGACACTACCGGACTCATGGTCGTTGCAAAAACGGTCCCAGCTCAAACACACCTGGTAGAAAGTCTGCAAGCCAGAGAGATCAGTCGTGAATACGAAGCAGTTGTCTATGGAACCATGGTTGCAGGTGGTGTTGTTGATGCACCGATCGGGCGGCATCCAACAAAACGCACCAGTATGGCAATCAGAGAGACAGGAAAGCCAGCAGTTACCCATTATCGAGTTAAACAAAAATTTCGAGCTCATACACACATTCGACTGAAATTGGAATCCGGACGCACTCATCAGATTAGAGTTCATATGTCTCACTTAAAATACCCACTGGTAGGTGACGTACTTTATGGAGGGCGCCCTCGCTTGCCGAAAGCCTGTTCTGAAAACATGATAGATATGTTGCGCGGCTTTAAGCGCCAAGCGTTGCATGCTATTCAACTTGAGTTGTTTCACCCGATTACTGGAGAATGGATGAGTTGGCATGCACCACTTCCTGAAGATATGGTAGAGTTACTTGCGGTATTACAAGAAGACACTAAAGAACACGGGATCGCAGATGACTGAGCAACTGGCAACTTCGGTTATAACCCCACATTGGCAACTCCCTGAGGGAGTGTGTGCGTTTTATTCCAATCGTAACGGGGGCGATAGTGAAACCCCCTATGATTCTAATAATCTGGCCTTACATGTGGGGGATGACTCAAATGATGTTATCAGTAATCGAGAGTTTTTGCCGATGAGTGAACGCATTGCCTGGTTGAATCAAGTGCATTCTAGTCGTTGCGTGAAAGTCACTGACGATTATTTTCTGAGTTTGGAACCGGCTAAGGCAGATGCGAGTTTTACCTCGCAAAAAGCAACGGTTTGCGGTGTGTTAACGGCCGATTGTGCCCCAATCTTGATTGCCGACCAGAGCGCTTCCTGTGTCGCCGCTATCCATGCAGGATGGCGGGGGTTGGCCAGTGGTGTGATACAAAATACAATCACGGCACTACCTGTTACTCCTGAATCACTGACAATCTGGGTTGGGCCGCACATTTCCCAAACGCATTTTCAGGTAGGTGAAGATGTTAAATCAGCGTTTGAGCAATATCCCGAAGCCTTTGTCGAAGATAAACAAGCGGGCAAATTTAGATGTAGTCTGTTTGCAATCATTGAAACTATTTTACATTCAATGCATGTACCAGATGTTATCAACAGTGGTATTTGCACGTTTGAACAGCATAACGCCTTCTTTTCGCACCGGCACGCGCAAAATAATAACGTGTCACATACTGGCCGCTTTATCAGTGGGATTTATTTAAAACCCTAAGTGTTGGAGGGTTTTAAGCGCTGCTCGGAATAAGCAATCCCTGTTGACATAGCTCAATACTATTTAATTGCTATGTTGTGATAAGTTATTGAAATAAATGCGTATTTTAAGTTGATTGTAGTGTTCTTTTTTGCGTTACGGTCACTTCAATATCTAATCTGGATCAAGAGATTTGACTCTTTATCTTGAATCAAAGGGTTTTCGGTCCCATTAATTGTTTAAGTTATTTTTTAGGAACAATTTATGCGATTAGATAGATTTACCAGTAAATTCCAGATGGCAATCTCTGACGCACAATCCATTGCGTTAGGAAGAGATCATCAATACATTGACCCAGTTCATTTGATGACGGCATTGCTAAATCAGCAAGGAGGTTCGATCCGCCCGCTATTAGATAGCGCAAATATTAACGTTAATGCATTGCGCTCTTCTCTGGCTGAGGCCATAGAACGATTGCCCCGCGTAGATGGCATTGGGGGGGATGTTCAACTCAGTAAAGACACTATTGTCTTACTCAACCTTAGCGATAAAATTGCGCAAAAACGCAAAGACGAATATATCAGTTCGGAAATTTTTGTGCTTGCCGCGGTTGAAGACAAAGGCAAATTAGGTGAAATCTTCAAACAACTGGGTATCACCCAAGAAGTAGTCGAAAAGGGCATAGAAAAGATGCGTGGTGGTCAAAAAGTCACGGATCCGAATGCTGAAGATGTGCGCCAGGCACTCGAAAAGTTTACTACTGATCTCACAGAGCGCGCTGAGCAAGGAAAGTTAGATCCTGTAATCGGACGGGACGAAGAGATACGCCGCACCATTCAAGTTCTACAAAGACGCACCAAAAATAACCCTGTGTTAATTGGAGAGCCCGGTGTGGGTAAAACGGCCATCGTCGAAGGATTAGCACAACGTATTATCAATTCAGAGGTACCAGAAGGACTCAAAAACAAACGTGTGCTTGCCTTGGATATGGGCGCTTTGGTTGCCGGGGCAAAATTCCGTGGTGAATTTGAAGAGCGCCTCAAAGCCGTGCTCAATGAACTGTCTAAAGAAGAGGGCAGGGTCATACTGTTTATCGATGAGTTGCATACCATGGTCGGCGCTGGTAAAGGTGAAGGCGCCATGGACGCCGGGAACATGCTCAAACCAGCGTTAGCCAGAGGGGAACTTCACTGCGTTGGTGCAACAACTCTGGATGAATATCGTCAATACATCGAAAAAGATGCGGCACTTGAGCGTCGTTTTCAAAAAGTCCAAGTGGATCAACCTAGCGTTGAAGATACCATCGCGATACTTCGCGGTTTAAAAGAGCGTTATGAGCTTCATCATTCCGTTGATATAACTGATCCGGCTATCGTCGCTGCAGCATCCTTGTCCCATCGATATATATCGGATCGTCAGTTGCCAGATAAAGCCATTGATCTGATTGATGAAGCGGCCTCTAGCATTAGGTTACAAATGGATTCCAAACCTGAAGATATGGACAGGTTGGAACGCCGAATCATTCAATTGAAACTCGAAGAGCAGGCATTGGCCAAGGAAAAGGATGATGCGAGTCATAAACGGCTCGAGCTTATCGAGTTGGAGCGGGAACAAGCAGAAATTAAATATGGCGAACTGGAGTCAATTTGGAATTCTGAAAAATCGGCGATGCAAGGCACACAATCAATAAAATCTGAGCTGGAGCAAGCCAAACTAGATATGGAAATCGCCCGAAGAGCATCAGATTTGAGTCGCATGTCAGAGTTACAATATGGCCGTATTCCTGAGCTAGAGCTTAAATTGGAACAGGCCGCAGAGAGTGAGCAAACCGAGACGCAACTGGTAAAAAATAAAGTCACCGAAAACGAAATCGCTGATGTACTGTCTCGCTGGACCGGTATTCCTGTAAGTAAAATGCTAGAAGGCGAAAAAGAAAAGCTGCTACGCATGGAAGAAGTGCTCCATAGCAGAGTAGTGGGGCAATCCGAAGCGGTTAGTGCAGTATCGAATGCAATCCGCCGATCCCGTGCAGGTTTATCCGACCCAAGTCGGCCGATTGGTTCGTTCTTGTTCCTCGGGCCGACAGGTGTTGGTAAAACAGAGCTATGTAAGGCGTTGGCAGGATTTATGTTTGATACCGAACAAGCCATGGTACGCATTGACATGTCTGAATTCATGGAGAAACACTCCGTTGCAAGGTTGGTCGGCGCGCCTCCTGGTTACGTAGGATACGAAGAAGGTGGCTACCTCACCGAAGCTGTGCGCCGCAAGCCTTATTCGGTCATCTTATTAGATGAGGTGGAAAAAGCTCATCCCGATGTGTTCAACATTCTTTTGCAAGTGCTGGATGATGGTCGATTGACCGATGGCCAGGGACGCACAGTAGACTTTAAAAATACGGTGGTCATCATGACCTCGAATATTGGTTCGGACGTGATCCAAGATAAACACCTGGAGAGCCAATACGAAGAGATGAAAAAGCTCGTAATGGATATAGTTGGACAGCACTTCAGACCAGAGTTTATCAATAGAATCGATGATTCTGTCGTGTTTCATCCACTTGGAATTGAGCAAATTAAGGCAATTGCAAAAATCCAGTTATTGTCCTTGCGACAACGTCTGAATGAAAAAGGATATAAATTGGAATTATCCCAGCAGGCACTCGAGAAAATTGCTGAAGCAGGTTTTGATCCCGTTTATGGGGCTAGACCGCTTAAAAGAGCAATTCAGACTGAGATTGAGAACCCACTTGCGCAGAAACTGCTTTCAGGTGAATTACAACCTGACAGCACTATTCGGATTGATTCTGATGGGGAAACTTTACAAGTACTCAGTTAACCGGGCAATCACAACTAAAAACGCCAGCGATATAATCGCTGGCGATTTGCTTGTTATCAACTGGCAAGTATTAGTTTATAGTTTTTCCATCAGCAATAAGGCGTCTTGCCGTTCATTGAAGGGATAACTAGTCGATAAGGCTCGATTTAACGAAGACTTAGCCTCTGAGTTTCTGCCTAGTTTATGAAGCGTATAGGCAAGATGGTATTGGTTAGAGGGATCGTCGGAATTCATTGCATAAGCTTTACGCAATATTGTGAGCGCTTCCTGATGTTTGCCATTGAGTGACTTAATCCAACCCTGCGTATCGTAAATTGCGGCAACTTCAACACCTTCTTGAAGTGCTAAATTAATGTATTCTTCCGCTTTATTTAGGTCTTTATTAACGTATATATTTGCCAGGTTATTTAAAATAAATGCTTTGTTGGGTAAGGCATCCACTTCCAATAATCTCTTGTAGTGCGGCATCGCTTCATCCATGCGACCTTGATTAACAAAAAAGTCAGCCAGTAAGTTACGCTGGAAATGATCCTGTGAAGATTCAGCAACAAGTTTTGTAATCCTTTTCTCAAATCCGGCAACGTCTATGCCTTCAGAGGCCAATTGATAATATTTCGCCAGTGCTACACGGTAGCCATTTGCTGCATCCAGTGCTTTTGCATACTCTTGAGCCGCTTTTACTTTGTCTTGTTGTGCTAAATAGACATCTCCTGAGAGTACCAGCAATTGTGGTTCTTGTTTGTCACCTGTTAGCCAAGTGTTTAGCATGTCACGGGCGGTCACGTAGTCATTAGAAGCCAGGTGAACTCGAACAAATTCCGTAGTTAAAAATAAGCTGTCGGGGTGGATTGCATGGGCTTCAGCGATGCTCTGTTTGGCCGCTTCCAATTCACTTGCTCTAAATTGAATTTTACTCAATTCAACTAACCCAACAGGATCATCTGTAACTAAAGACTTTATCTTGCGAAGCTCTCGTTTCGCACGATCAAATTGTTTTAATGCCAAATATAACTCAGCCCTTTGCATTTGGTATTTAGGTTCTTCCGGCTCAGTTTTAATCGCTATATTGAGTTGTCTGACGGCGCGGTCCAGTTCACCGCGTTGAGCATAAATTGTCGCCAACAATTCCAACGCCGTGAGATTATCAATATCCTTTTCTAATACTCGCTGTAGATTATCAATGGCGGGGTCAACAATTCCGGCATTAAATTGATTGCGTGCTAATAACGTTAAAACACTGACTGTGTCTGGACGAATTTGATTGAGCTGATCAACAATGTTTAACGCTTCTTGATGTTGACCGCGAGAACTTAGCAAGTTTGCTTTATTAAACCGTGCGGCAAAGTGCTCAGGGTTAATCGCTAGGGCTTTGTCGAGAAACGTTTCCGCATCGGCCAAACGTTTCAAACGGATTAAAATAGCTGCCTTGATGTTTAAAAAATCGATGTTATCTGGCGCTACTTCCAGCAACTTATCAGCAATCTCATTGGCTTCTTGTATATTCCCCATATCGATATATAGTTGAGCCCGAGTAATAACAAAACGTATGTTATTGACGTTAGGCGAACGATTTAGTTTATTGACTGCCTCGTCGAACTTGCCCCTTGATGCAAGAGTTTTAATTTCCAATAGCTCCACACTAGGGTTGTCAGGATATTGTTCGTTTAGCTTCGAGGTAATTTCTACCGCTTTAAACGCTTTGTTATCGGCGAGATACAATTCGGCAAGCAATAGTGCCGATTCGATATTCTTCATCAACTCTCTTTCGTGCCTTTGCATGGCTTCAAGGGCTAGTTTTTGTTCGTTCAGTTTGACGTGTGTTTGTGCGAGCAATGCAACAGCTTCCACATTGTTTGGAACAAAGTTAAGATATTGAATGAAGTGCGTTTTTGCTTGCAGGTAGTTTTGCAACGCGAAGGCAGAAAGGGCGCTAACATAGATTAAAGAAGGATCTTCTTGCAAGGTTTCGCCTGTGAGTCCTGCTAACTGCGCACTTAAGTTTTCCAGTTCCCGAGCTGCATCATCACTCAATTGATTTTTCGCTAATATCCAAGCTTTGAGTAACATGCCTGTAGGGTCGCCAGGCGTCTGCTTCAATATTTCATCTAACAGTTCTTTTGCTGAATTGATATCTTGTTTTTGCAGATAGGCGGTGACCAATGAACGTTTTATTAGTGGGTCTTCATTGTCTAAGTTATAACTAGTGCGGTAGATCTCTATAGCTTGGTCAACTTGTTTTTGACGAAGATAATAATCGCCTAGAAAACGCCAGGTTTGTGCATCCTGATCATCCAGTTTAAAAGACTGATCTAAGTAAGATTTTGCCAATTCATAATTGCCTTCATTTAACTCCAATGAAGCGAGAGCATTGTGGGTTCGAACGCGATTAGGATCAGTCCTTAGTGCTTTTAAGTAACCCTCTCGAGCCCCTTCAATATTACTTAAATTTTGATTGGCTGCAGCAACAATTATTTGCCAATCTGTTGCTGCTTTGGGAGTTAGATTTTTAAAATCACTATCGATAATTTTATCGTTTTGACCGGTGAATAACCAAACTTTACCAATGGTATCAACCACTAGACTTGGATCAGCTCCTAAGGTCAACGCTTCTTCCAATACTTCTTCTGATTCTTGCAGATAACCACTGATCAACAAAACCTTTCCCATTAGAATTTTGGCAGGTAAGTTATCTTCGTCTTTTTGTAAGCTATTTTTTAGATGAATATAAGACGCTTCAAAATCTTGTTCTTCAAATGAGGCCAGGGCTCTTTCATAGTATTCACTGCTACTTTGGGAAAATGACGCAGTAGCAAATAAGGTTAAACCGATTAATAGACTAGATTTAACTACTTTAATCACGTGAAATCTCTCTTAAATGGAATAGTGGACAAACTGCGACCTCTAAGATACATGAAAGTCAGTATTTTTTACACTGGCTAAATACCATTCACCAAAGGAGATGGCTGCATTCATAAGTACAGCAAGTTTTCTGGCATAGCTCGTTAAAAGTAGAAAAATCAGGCATAAAAAAAGACGGCGAACCGTCTTTTTCCACAATCTATATGTTTATGCTTTTGTCTTACGACGAAAAACTGCGGCAACGCCGGCCAACAATAATGCAAAAGTCGCTGGTTCAGGAACCTCAGTTCGATGAGTGAGTTGAGTGCTTATTGAGCGAAGTTTGAAAACGTCGTTTCCTTCGTGATTAACCGAACCTCCGAAAACCGGATTATAAACGCCAACCAACCAATACTTAGATTCGAATCCAGAAGACACGGCCTCTGAGCCTACTCCAATGTTGAATGAGTCTTGTCTGAAATCCCAACCTTGATTGAGCAAATCGCTCCACTTAGTGTTACCACTAAATGGTGTGCTGCCTAAATCTGTGCCACCTTGATAGCCAAGAATGCTTGCATCAGAGTCGTAGCCGCCTGTCCACCCTATATTGATGGCTGTCAATTCGACTGCTTCATCAAAGCTGAACAAAACCATGTCAAAATCCTTCTCGTCTCTGTTTTGACCGCGACTATCGATAGCATGGTTTGGTGAGTTGTCACTCTCGTCTTCGTTAATTGCACCTAAGCCAGAACTGTAATTTGTGAGCTGAGCTCTTTCGATGAAAGGGTCAGTATCCCTACGAAAGGTATTCCCACATTCTGGGCCCGAATTACACGCTCCTTCACCCGTTGATGACCATGCAGTAACCTTTACGTTAACACCGCCTGCAGACATATTGATCTGAGAGTTTGAAGAACCGCCAGTAACGCTAACGTTGTTAGACGAAAAATCCCAATTTTGCGTCGTAAAAGTTGTGGTGCTTGCATTTGCATAACTTGCTAACGTTAATGCAAAAATGCCTGTCAGTGCTTTTTTCAACATAATTCTTTTTCCGGTATTCTTATAATCTACGGCAATGCCGACTACTGATTCGTAACAAAGCAAAATCTATGCCTACGCTATAAAGTCATTTAAAAACAATGTTTTGACATTGTGATTGGGACTGGTGTATTTCTAGTTGTAAAGTATCTCGACAGTGTTTGGTACTAGTGTTATTGATAGGCGACTAATTTTTTTCCCATGGGCAAATCACCTTCAATATATCATTTCCATGATGGATTTAATATCGTGATTTGTATCCCTGTGTTATCTTATATCGAACAAGCTTGGGAGGATAAATGGCTGAAACGAAACGCAAAGGTATTTATTTATTACCTAATTTACTGACTACAGCGGGACTTTTCTCGGGGTTCTATGCTGTTGTTTCTTCAATGAATGGTCATTTTGAAGCCGCTGCAGTGGCGATTTTTGTTGCAATGGTGTTTGATGGCCTTGATGGTCGTGTCGCTCGGATGACTAACACTCAAAGCGAATTTGGCGCTGAGTATGACTCTATGGCCGATATGGTGTCTTTTGGCATGGCACCAGCGCTGGTTGCTTACAATTGGGGGTTGACTGGGTTAGGTAAAATAGGTTGGTTGGCAGCATTTGTGTATGTCGCGGGCGCAGCCTTGCGATTGGCAAGATTCAATACTCAGCTTGGCACTGCAGACAAACGGTTTTTCCAAGGACTTGCAAGTCCGGCTGCTGCCGCATTAGTAGCCGGATTAGTGTGGGTTGGCGGCGAATACGGATTAAACGGCAATGACTACGGTATTGTAGTCGCTATTGTTACTGGTCTTGCTGGTTTACTGATGGTCAGCAACTTTAAATATAACTCATTTAAAGAGGTGGACTGGCACGGTAAAGTGCCTTTTGTTGCGTTATTAGTGATAATGTTAGTTTTCATTATTGTCGCAACAGAACCGTCCTTAGTTCTTTTCATTGTCTTTGCTTTATATGCCCTTGCGGGACCTGTCAACACCTTTAGAAG
Organism: Aliiglaciecola sp. M165; assembly: GCF_007197995.1. Classification (GTDB taxonomy): domain Bacteria; phylum Pseudomonadota; class Gammaproteobacteria; order Enterobacterales; family Alteromonadaceae; genus Aliiglaciecola. The sequence goes on along the minus strand of NZ_VKKH01000009.1, from coordinate 339,099 downwards.
TGTCGAAAAAGTTCGGCTTGAAGATGTTGTGGGCGATCATGAAGAAGAAGATAGTGAGTTTGAAGGGGCGACAACTAAAATTGACGAAAATGTCGAATCTCAATCTGAGCATAAAGAATCCTAAAATAACACTGTCAGAAAATTTAACGATCATTCATCTGAGTGACTAAGCTAATATTTTAAGTTGTTGATAGTAAAGGGATAAAAATTTTGGAACGGTTATTGCTAAATCATTCCGCAGAGATCAGCTACGTTAAAAACTGATCGCTCGATTGAAAAAATAATAAAAACAAAAAATAAACTTAGTAATAAAACAAAAATAAGGTCCACTTATGAAGTATTTGAAAAACGTTTTACTCGCAACAGGATTGGTCGCTACTACCCTTGGCATGTCTTTGTCAGCAAATGCTGGTGCAATTATTCAGCAAGATATCTACCTTGACGTTGCAGAATTTGATGCATTTCCTAACGGTTTAGGAATTACTGATGGCATGGACCAACTGATTGGTTCTATTACCTATGCAACACGTGATGCAGACGGTGCTGGGGAAATTTTTGCTGAAGATGTTGATTTAGAAATCAACCTTGGCCCTGTAACCTTAACTGAAGCAGATTTGTTGACAGGTCCATTCCCACTAGCAGTGCTAGTGTTGGATGATACGTCAGTCACTACGGGTGCTGCATTGTTCGTTTCAGATTTTGAATTCGATTTTGCCGGATTGTTATACACAGCTACTGCAATTGCTGATAGAGACTTTGGTGGATTTTTTGAATTGTCAGAAGACTTCTTCCCAGTGGTATTTGGTGAGACTCGTCTTGGTAACGTGACATATGTTCCAGAGCCTTCAGCACTTATCCTAATGCTTGCTGGCCTTGGTATGCTAGTTCGCAGGAAAGTTGCTGCAAAATAAAATATAGCGCTCTACCATGTTGAAAGTAAAAGCCCGGCTCTTGCCGGGTTTTTTATTTTTGTCTTTTCTTTTTACTATGAATTGATCCTCAGGTGTCAAATTAAAGGCGCGCTATTTTGGCGCGGTTGTTGCAAAACCTCCATACATCTCAATAAACGTCAAAAATTCGTTGTATGGAACTGGCAGGCTATTTTAATCGCATCGATAAAAATCAAGTTAAGAACTTCACCAATGGTGTAGGGGCTCCCCTTGTCCTGTTAGCGATTATGGGTATGGTGATATTGCCCATGCCAGCGTTTCTACTCGATATCTTATTTAGCTTTAATATTGCTTTATCGTTAATGGTTATTTTGGTCTCTGTTTTTACCAAAAAGCCGGTCGAGTTCGGTATTTTCCCATTAGTCCTGTTGATAGCCACCGTTTTACGCTTGGCATTAAACGTTGCCTCAACGCGTATTGTTTTACTTGAAGGTCACGAAGGAGGAGACGCCGCTGGTAAGGTCATACAAGCGTTTGGTGAAGTGGTAATCGGTGGGAATTACGCAGTCGGTATCGTAGTATTTGCGATCTTACTGATCATTAATTTTAAAGTGGTTACTGCTGGTGCCGGCCGTATCTCTGAGGTGAGTGCACGTTTTACCTTGGATGCAATGCCAGGTAAACAAATGGCAATCGATGCTGATTTGAACGCCGGTTATATTGACCAAGACGAGGCTCGTAAAAGACGAGTTGAAATTACTACCGAAGCCGACTTCTACGGCTCAATGGACGGTGCGTCAAAATTTGTGAAAGGTGATGCTATCGCAGGATTGTTTATCATGCTGATCAATATTGTTGGTGGGTTGTTCATCGGGATAATTCAGCATGATCTGGACTTTAACGAAGCGATAGAAATCTACACGATTTTGACTATTGGTGACGGCTTGGTTGCACAAATACCCTCGTTGCTACTATCCGTTGCCACTGCAATTATTGTCACCCGTGAAAACGATTCGCAAGAGATGGGTCAAGAAATGCGTCGCCAACTCGGCAGTCGCAAAGCTTTGTATGTTACGGCAGGGATACTCTTTGTGATGGGGATAGTGCCGGGAATGCCTCATTTGGCATTTTTAGGATTTAGTGCCATTGTCGGTGGCGTTGCGTTTTTCAATGACTGGCAAGCTCGTCGCCAAGCAAATTTACCAGAAGTCATTGAGCCTAGTGCTGAGCAAACACAACAACCTGCAGAAATCAAAGAACTCGGTTGGGATGACGTACAGCACGTGGATACGATTGGCTTGGAAGTTGGCTACCGTCTGATTCCGCTTGTTGATAAAACCCAGGGCGGTGAATTACTCACTCGTATTAAAGGCGTACGTAAAAAACTGTCGCAAGAACTCGGGTTTTTAATTCCTCCTGTGCACATTCGCGACAATTTAGATCTCAGCCCCAATAACTATACGATTTCCATGCTCGGTGTGAACGTGGGTGATGCTGAAATTAGTCACGATGACGAATTAGCCATTAATCCTGGGCAGGTGTTCGGTAATTTGGAAGGTAAAGCGACTAGAGACCCAGCATTTGGGCTAGATGCCATATGGATTAGACCACAACAACGCGAACACGCGCAAACCTTGGGTTATACCGTTGTAGATTCTGCCACTGTAGTTGCTACGCATTTGAGTCAATTATTGACTAACAATGCTTATCAGCTGCTTGGTCATGAAGAAGTGCAACAACTCTTAGACATGTTAGGTAAAAGTAGTCCTAAATTAGTTGAGGGACTAGTGCCTGAAATCCTCCCGCTAAGCACAGTAGTTAAAGTATTGCAGACCTTGTTGTATGAGGGAGTACCCATCAGAGACATGCGTACAATCGTGCAAACCCTAAGTGAATATGGCCCCAAAACTCAAGACCCAGATGTACTGGTTTCAGCCGTCCGGATTTCACTTAAACGTCTTATCGTTCAAGAGATTAATAATAACGAATCCGAACTGCCGGTCATTACCTTGGCACCAGATTTGGAACAAATGTTGCACCAGTCATTACAAGCTGGTGGAGAAGATGGTGCTGGCATTGAGCCCGGGTTAGCAGAGAAATTGCAAAACTCACTGACCGAAGCATCTCAACAACGAGAACTTGAAGGTGAGCCTGCAGTGCTACTTACATCAGGTATGTTGCGGCCCGTACTATCGAAATTCTTCAAACATTCGGTGATGGGGCTGCATGTTCTGTCTTACCAGGAAATTCCTAGCGATAAACAAATCAGAATTGTTAGCGCAGTAGGACAATAGATTAAAGGTCAAGAAAATGACACAGCAAACATTATCAACCGCCAAGCTGCCGCGATACAGGGGGCAATGTGAAAATTAGACGATTTATTGGTAGAGACATGCGCGAAGCACTCAACATGGTCAAAAAAGAGTTGGGTGGTGAGGCTGTGATCATGTCAAATAAAAAGGTCACTGATGGCATTGAAATCGTTGCTGCCTATGACAGCCCGGCAAAGCCGACACTGTCGCGGCAGGAGACGAATCAAACTGGTCCTGCACAGGACGTGATGCAATCAGTTAAACATCGTCAAGCCAGCGGCACTGGGTCTGGCGCACAAAGCATGGCCACGAAAAAGCCAATACCCAGCTTAAGTGAAATCATCGGAGATTCCGGACCCGACAGTTTGCGAGAGCTCCTAGAAAAACAGAATGGCCAAACCACTCAGCAGCAATTGGCGAATGGTCGAAATGAAAATAATGGACACCCATCTATTGCTGGTCAAAATCAACCGTTGAACAATTCCGTTGGAACAGCGCACACAGCTAAAGCCGCAACCGATACCAATGCGCAAGCAATGGCTGACATTCGAAGCGAATTGCACTCACTACGTAATGTGCTGCAATTCCAAATATCGGGTTTACTTAAACAAGAGCAAAACCGCCATCACCCGCTGCATGGATACCTCACTTCCAGACTCGAACAGATGGGAATAAGTAGTAAAATTGCCAATGAAGTTATGTCTTACACACCGGCGGATGCCGATGAACGTCAAGCATGGCTGTATCTATTGAAGTTATTGGCAAATAGAATCAACACAAGCGGCAATGCCATTTTAAATGAACAGGGCGCTGTCGCTTTGGTGGGCCCTACGGGTACAGGAAAAACGACGACGATTGCAAAGCTTGCTGCCAGAGCGGCACAAAAATATGGTGCGGACCAAGTTGCACTGGTGACTATTGATTCTTATCGTATTGCTGCGTATGAACAGTTGGCAACTTATGGAAAAATTATTGGTTGTGCGGTAAAAAAAGCTCAAAACGCACAGGAATTATCAGATATACTTTTCCAACTTCGTAACAAACGACTTGTTTTAATTGATACCGCTGGATTTGGGCAAAGAGATTCCAGATTAATCAAACAGTTAGATACCTTGCATCAGGATTCTTGTGCTAATATCAAAAAATACATTGTGATGCAGGCCAATACACAGCATAAAGTCATGGAACAAACATTAAACGTTTTTAATCATGTGGCGCTGCAAGGGTGTATTTTCACCAAGTTGGACGAATGTTATAGCCTAGGAGAGGCGATTAGTGCGGCTATTGAACACAAACTAGCCGTAAGTTACGTAACGGATGGACAAAGAGTCCCTGAAGATATTAAAGTTGCAGATGCAAAATATTTAATCTCAACAGCGGCTAAGCTTTATAAAAAATATGGTTTGATCCATACTGAAAAGCGCGAACAAGATATTCCGGCAATGGCAGTATGATTGAGGACCAGGCGAGTAGCTTAAGACGAATGAATCAATCTCGATTAATTAAAGTAATTGCAGTGACTGGCGGTAAAGGGGGCGTGGGTAAAACCAATATCACCCTTAACACAGCAATTTCAATGGCCAAAATGGGCAAGCGAGTCATGGTCCTGGATGCTGACTTAGGGTTGGCAAACGTGGACGTGATGTTAGGTTTGCGGGTCGAAAAAAACTTGTCACACGTGCTGTCGGGAGAATGCACCTTAGATGACGTGCTAGTGCAAGGCCCTCATGGTGTGCTGATAGCACCAGCAACCTCTGGAACACAGGCCATGACAGAACTGAGTTCAACTGAACATGCAGGTTTGATCAGGGCGTTTAGCGAATTAAGAACAAATATAGATGTTTTAATCGTGGATACGGCTGCCGGCATTTCCGACATGGTGTTGAGCTTTTCTAAGGCATCTCAAGATATTGTCATGGTTGTATGCGATGAGCCCACGTCATTAACAGACGCCTATGCCCTGATTAAATTATTAAATCGTGAGCATGGGGTATTCAAATTCAAAATCGTAGCGAATATGGTTCGAAACAGCCGTGAAGGACAAGAGTTGTTCGCGAAGTTGTCCAAGGTCACAAACCGGTTCCTCGATGTGGCTTTGGAGTTGGTGGCTACCGTTCCCTATGACGAAAATATCCGCAAATCGGTGCGCAAGCAAAAAGCAATTGTCGATGCCTTTCCCAGTTCACCCGCTTCCGTTGCAATTAAAGGTTTAGCAGATAAAGCACTGCACTGGCCTATTCCTAATCAACCTGGTGGACACTTAGAGTTTTTCCTCGAGCAACTCATTGCTGATAAAGTTGTGGGTGGTCAAGGGTGAATAAAAAGGCAGCCGCTTACCAACAACAGGCTGACACAGCCCAGTTGGTAGAAAGACATGCTTCCTTAGTTAAGCGAATCGCTCATCATTTATTGGCAAGGTTACCTGCAAGTGTATTGGTCGACGATTTAATTCAATCCGGCATGATAGGTTTACTCGAGGCGGCTAAGAACTTTGATGGTTCAAAAGGTGCTAGTTTTGAAACTTTTGCGGGAATTCGTATTCGTGGCGCTATGCTGGACGAAATTCGAAAAGGTGATTGGACACCTCGATCTGTGCATAAAAATGGCCGTGCCATCACCGAAGCCATTAACCAGGTAGAGCGAGAAACTGGTCGCGATGCAAGAGATGTGGATGTCGCGGAGAAGCTCGAAGTCTCTCTGGGTGAATATCATCAAATGTTAAACGAGGTTAATGCTGGGAAAATTATTGGCATCGAGGATCTTGGGATTACTGAAGATGTAATCACCACAGAACAAAACAAAGGCAATGACATGCCTTTTCAAGATTTATTACAAGGATCATTTCAAAAAGCGCTTGCTCATGCTATTACTACGTTACCTGAACGAGAAGCGATTGTTTTATCACTGTATTATGACGAAGAACTAAATTTGCGAGAAATTGGAGAAGTACTAGAAGTCAGTGAATCGAGGGTGAGTCAAATTCACAGTCAAGCAATGCTAAAACTTAAAAATAAAATGCAATCTTGGCGGCAGAATGAAGAATAATAGAATACACTTTTTGGGTTTAATCCTCATTGGAGGCAGTTTTGGATAAAAATATGAAAATTCTTGTTGTTGATGACTTTTCAACAATGAGACGTATCATTAAAAATTTACTTAAAGACTTAGGCTTTACAAATGTTCAAGAAGCCGATGACGGGAGCACGGCACTGCCAATGCTTCAACAAGGCGATTTTGATTTTGTCGTGACAGATTGGAATATGCCTGGAATGCAGGGAATTGACTTGTTGCGAGAAATTCGTAAAGACGACAGTTTAAAGCACCTTCCAGTTCTGATGGTCACCGCTGAGGCTAAAAAAGAACAAATCGTGGCAGCAGCGCAAGCGGGTGTTAATGGCTATGTTGTGAAGCCCTTTACCGCAGCAACGCTAAAAGAAAAGCTGGATAAAATTTTCGAGAGACTGGGTTAAGACGCCCCTACAATGAGAAAATAGGAGTGTCTAATGACAGGCTCTGATAAAGCTCCTCTGTCTCTTGATGACGCCAAGAAACTAGTAGAGCTACTTGAAAGTGGCGAAAACCAAGCCGCCACAGAATTACTCGAAGAAGCATCACTCACCGATTCGGTCGAACTATTTGCCGAAGTTGGAAAACTGACTCGTCAGTTGCATGACTCACTAAACAGTTTTCAACTGGATCCTCGTATTTCAAATCTGGCCATCGAGGACATACCCGATGCACAAAGCCGCCTGACCTACGTAATTGAAACAACAGAGAAAGCTGCCAATACCACAATGGACGCTGTGGAAAGTAGTATGCCTATCGCTGAGAAACTGCATGTCGGCATTGCTAAGATCCTTCCTGAATGGAAAAAGTTGATGAACCGTCAGCTTGAACTTGGTGAATTTAAGACCCTATGCTATGAATTAGATACCTTATTGGAAGATTCGTCTGCAGATACTGTCAAGCTCAACGAGTTACTGACTGAAGTTCTTATGGCACAGGGGTATCAGGATCTAACTGGGCAAGTCATACGACGAGTCATTGAGTTAGTCAAAGAGGTTGAGGATAGTTTAGTTCATATGCTCACGGTGTTTGGCGCACCAGAGACTGCGGGTCTTTTGTCAAAAGTTGATGAAAAACCTAACAAATCTGAAACTCAGACCGATAAAGTGAAAGCAGAAGGACCAATCATCGATGCAGATTCGCGCGATGACGTAGTGTCGGGTCAGGATGACGTAGACGACTTACTATCAAGCTTAGGGTTTTAAGAGGAATTGATTCATGTCTTTTGAAGTTGACGAGGATATCCTACAGGACTTTTTAGTCGAGGCCGGTGAAATACTGGAACAATTGCAAGAGCAACTCGTTGACCTCGAAAACAATCCGGAAGACTCAGATCTACTCAACGCAATTTTCCGCGGTTATCACACTGTAAAAGGTGGTGCAGGATTTCTGGCACTAACTGAACTTGTCGATATTTGTCACGGTGCAGAGAATGTGTTTGACGTCATGCGCCAGCAGCAACGTACACTGACTCCAGAATTGATGGATGTTATCCTTCGCGCGACAGACGTTGTGGTCGAAATGTTTGAAAACGTGAAAGCGCGTGAGCCGCTAGAGCCGGCAGACCCCGAACTACTTGATATACTTCACAAGCTAAGTAAACCCGAATCTGAAGATGAAGTCGTCAGTGAGGCGCCAGCTGCTGAACCAGAAGTTGTTGAAACGCCAGAAGCACAGCCTGCTGCCTCAGCCAAAGCTGAAAGTAGCGGCGACATTGATGAGATAACTGAAGATGAATTTGAGGCTTTGCTTGATGAATTGCATGGCTCTGGTTCACCTTCTTCTGCTTCTCCCGCGCCTGAAAAATCTGAAGCACCGACTTCCGCGGGTGGTGATGATGATATTACCGATGATGAATTTGAAGCCTTACTCGATCAACTTCATGGTGAAGGCAAGTTTGTTGCGGAGAAATCTGCAGACACTCCACCAGCCAAAAAAGAACAGAATGCGGAAACGAGTGCGTCAGGGTCAGACGATGAAATCACTGATGACGAATTTGAAGCACTTTTAGATCAGCTGCATGGTTCAGGCAAAGGCCCTGCGGAAAAGGCGCCAGAAAAGCCTGTTGCTGCGCCACCTCCGCCGCCTCCTCCGCCACCACCAAAACCCGCTGCTACTGCTAAAGAAGCGCCAAAACAAGCAGCGCCCCCTAAAAAGGCTGCGGCCCCGAAAAAAGATGATAAAAAAGCACCACCAGCTGCAAGCCAAGGTGAAACGACGGTAAGGGTAGATACCAAGCGTCTTGATCAGATTATGAACATGGTCGGTGAATTAGTATTGGTGCGTAACCGGTTATTAAGCCTGGGCATCAACATTGCCGATGAAAGCATGTCTAAAGCGATTGCCAACCTAGACGTAGTAACAGGTGATTTGCAAGGCGCGGTGATGAAAACTCGCATGCAACCCATTAAAAAGGTGTTCGGACGTTTCCCTCGCGTTGTCAGAGATTTGGCGCGAACACTTAAAAAGGAAATCACCCTAGAGCTTGAAGGTGAAGAAACAGATTTAGATAAAAACTTAGTTGAGGCCCTAGCCGATCCGTTAGTCCACTTGGTAAGAAATTCTGTTGACCATGGTATTGAGATGCCAGCTGATCGCGTCGCGGCTGGTAAGGCATCAATGGGTATCGTCAAATTGTCCGCATCACAAGAAGGTGATCATATATTATTGACCATTGAAGATGATGGTAAAGGAATGGATGCAGACAAGCTAAAGGATATTGCGATTAGTCGTGGTGTACTGGACGCTGATGCGGCGGCCAGAATGTCCGATGTTGAAGCCTTTAATTTGATTTTTGCACCTGGATTCTCTACAAAAACCGAAATTTCTGATATCTCAGGACGAGGTGTCGGTATGGATGTGGTTAAAACAAAGATTAATCAATTAAATGGTACAGTGAATATTGACTCACAGTTGGGCAAAGGCACGCGGCTAGAGATTAAAGTTCCATTAACTCTAGCTATTTTACCTACGTTGATGATTGTTGTTGGTGAACAAACCTTTGCGCTGCCTTTAGGAGCAGTAAGCGAAATCATCAATATGGACATGAGTAAAATGAATACTGTTGACGGGCAATTGACCATGATTGTTCGCTCTAAAGCGATTCCATTATTCTATTTGCGTGATTGGCTTAAAAATGGTCGAGGTGCAACGGACAAAAACCAAGGGCATGTTGTTGTTGTGCAGATTGGCACCCAACAAGTTGGCTTTGTTGTTGATGCATTGATCGGCCAAGAAGAAGTGGTTATTAAACCACTAGATGCTCTGTTACAAGGTACACCTGGCATGGCTGGTGCTACGATAACCAGTGATGGTGGAATTGCCCTTATCATTGATATCCCGAATCTGCTGAAACGGTATGCTAAAAAGACTTAGTTACCAAATTACCACATAGAGCAAGCACGAGGACGCGGTTGAGCGATGGCATACAGAGTATTGGTAGTAGACGACTCAAGTTTTTTCTGCCGTCGAGTAAAAGAGATCTTAAATCAAGACTCACTTCTTGATGTAGTGGGCACTGCGCGTAATGGCGAACAAGCCATACAAATGGTTCAGGAGCTGAAACCGGATGTAGTCACCATGGACGTTGAAATGCCTGTAATGGATGGGATCACTGCCGTTAAGCGGATCATGTCGGTTAACCCAGTGCCTATATTAATGTTTTCCTCACTCACCCATGATGGTGCTCAAGCGACACTGGATGCGTTGGATGCAGGAGCGCTGGACTTCCTACCAAAGAAATTTGAAGATATCGCGGCAAATCGAAAAGAATCTATTAGTTTGCTGCAAAGCAGGGTTCGTGCGCTGGCCTCAAAACGTTCGTTGGTGGGTCGCAAAAGCCCTCTTTCTACTGCGCGTTCGCCTGGCTCAACCCCAAGAACCCAGGTTTTCATGCGCTCTAGCAGTATGTCGGTTGAGCCTGCTGCAACGCCATCTCGCTCAATCAATAAAAATACCTTTGAACGTTCATCTGGTAAGCGATATAGCGTACTCGCGATTGGCACGTCAACGGGAGGACCTGTCGCATTGCAAAAGGTGTTAACAAATTTGCCTGCAAACTTCCCTCATCCAATTATACTGGTTCAACACATGCCAGGGAGCTTCACATCTGCATTTGCACAACGATTGAATGATGCGTGTAAGATCGCTGTAAAAGAAGCTGAAAATGGCGACAGGCTCGCTGCTGGTTGTGCGTACCTCGCGCCGGGTGGCAAACAAATGTTAGTTGAAGGTTCAAGCAGAGATGCAAGACTGAAAATCGTTGAAGCCGATAGTCAGGATCACCTGCTTTTTAAACCTAGCGTCGACCTGACTTTTAGTGCCTTGGCAAATACCTTTGGTGGCGATGTGCTTGGGATTATTTTGACGGGAATGGGATCTGATGGCAAAGAAGGCAGTGCAACGCTTAAGAAACGCGGTGCTAAAATCTGGGCTCAAGACGAAAATACCAGTATTGTTTATGGGATGCCGCAAGCGGTGACAACAGCAAATATAGCAGAACGAAATATTGCGATTGATGAAATTGCAGCAAGCATCCTGACTGAAATGCAGGTAAAATAGAGAGCAATTTGTGCATATTGCTACTGGGGTAAGATCTTGATTGTTTGGGCTGTGGCCAATCAAAAAGGCGGAGTGGGAAAGACTACAACAACAGTTACACTCGGTGGCTTACTCGCCCAACAAGGTAAGCGTGTGCTTTTAGTTGATACTGATCCTCAGGCGTCGCTAAGCTATTATTTTGGTATCGATTCAGAAGAATTGTCGAGCAGTGTATATGATGTGTTTAAAGCTGCGCAAACATTAGACAAAGATAAAGTCCTTGATTGCTTATGTCCTACAAAATTGGACTCTTTGTTTATTCTACCCGCCTCAATGGCACTGGCGACATTGGACCGTACAATGGGTGCGCAAGGTGGAATGGGGTTGATTCTGAAAAAAGCCTTTGCACTTGTAGAAAACGAATTTGATTATGTGCTTATTGATTGCCCCCCTGTTTTGGGTGTGTTGATGGTTAACGCGGTTGCCGCATGTGAACGCTTATTGGTCCCCGTGCAAACTGAGTTTTTGGCACTGAAAGGCTTGCAAAGAATGATGCATACATTAGAAATAATGGCCAAAACACAAAAACGGGAATTTCAGCATTTAATTATCCCAACCATGTATGATAAGCGCGTTAATGCTGCAGCTGATGCCTATAAAGTGTTATGTGAAGATTATAAAGGTCAAGTTTGGTCTGGTGTGATCCCAGTGGACACTCGATTTAGGGACGCCAGTCAACGACAATCACCACCGTCAGTATTCTGTCCTAAGGCTAGAGGTGTATTTGCGTACCAGACCCTTTTGAAACAACTGCAAACCACAATCAGAACGATATAAAAGAGTGTGATGAAATGAACAGTGGGAATTTCGCAAAAGAAGAATTGGTCGAAGAATATTTGTCTTCTTTACTAACGGAAGAGACATCTGTCGATACCGTGCAACAAGATAGTGTTGCGAAATTGCTTGAGTCTGCAAAACTTAGTGAACATTCCGCGGCAATTGAAAGCCCTGTCGCAGAAACACAACCGGTCGAAATCAGTGCTAAAGAAAGCGTTGCAAAGGTCGAAATAAAAGAAGCAATTGATACGCCTAAATTAGACACTAGGCAAGCGTTAAGGCCGACAGCGGAGTTTCAGGCATTATTTTTTAAAGTTGCGGGTTTAACTTTAGCGCTTCCTTTGACTGAGCTAGGCGGGATCCACAAGATTGAAAAGATTGGTCCGTTGTTCGGTAAACCCGATTGGTTTATGGGTGTTATGTTACACCGAGAGGATAATTTGAGTGTTGTAGACACTGCAAAATGGGTTATGCCAGAAAAATATGACGAAAAACTGGCAGAATCTTTAAAATATCAATATCTTATTATGTTAGATGATAGTGGTTGGGGCCTAGCATGTGAAAGTTTGGTCACAACGTCTACCCTTCTTCCTGACGATGTAAAGTGGCGAGATGCCAATTCAAAGCGTCCTTGGTTAGCGGGTATGGTAAAAGAAAAAATGTGTGCTTTGGTAAACGTAAAACAACTCATTGAATTACTGAACCAGGGCCTAGGTAGTAACGATAAATAGACGCAGCTTGTAGGGAGCGAGTCATATGAATGACGAAAGAATTGCCAATAATGCCGCAGTAGATAGCAATGATGAGGTTTTGCAGTGGGTAACATACCGACTCGGCGAAGAAACCTATGGTATCAATGTTATGCAGGTACAAGAGGTGCTTAGGCATACTGAAATTGCTCCTGTGCCTGGTGCTCCTGAATATGTGTTAGGTATAATAAATCTTCGCGGTAATGTCGTGACTGTCATTGACACACGCACACGCTTTGGTTTGCCACCTACAGATATCACCGACAATACACGTATTGTTATCATCGAGTCGGATGAGCAGGTGGTTGGCATCCTGGTTGATAGCGTTGCCGAAGTTGTCTATCTGCGTTCATCAGAAATTGACAGTGCGCCGAATGTTGGAACAGAAGAAAGTGCCAAATTCATTCAAGGCGTGAGTAATCGCGATGGAGAATTGTTGATTCTTGTCGACTTAAACAAACTGTTAAGTGACGAAGAATGGGATGAAATCAGCGGTCTGTAAAAGGCTTTTGGCAAGTATTTGATAAAAACCCTGGTCTATTGAGCAGGGTTTTTTGTTTAATCACTTTTTTAGTCTAACGAGGACATAATATGACATCGCAAGAGCTGGTAATTTTAGCTGCTGGATTGGGGTTGTACATCGTTCTCTTAGTATGCGTACTGATATTATTTAGCCGTTTAAAATCCCTCTCTCATCAATATTCTGATCTTGAAAAAAGATTCTTCAAAAGCCTCAAAACTCAATCGCTCTTGCAAGAAGAGCTAAACGAAGTTCGCTCAGGAGCTATCGGTTTAAGTAACAAAGTAAAAGAACTTGTTGTAAATGTGATTGGATTGTCAGATAAGCTCAATGAAATCGAGTATCTTGATCCAGAAACCAGGTTGTATGCGCAAGCAACCAAGATGGTAGAGTCTGGTGCGACTTTAGAAGAGCTGATGGAAGAATGCGACTTGCCTCGTGCCGAAGCTGAATTACTCATGTCAGTTAAACAGAATAGATCTTAAACATTTTTATCTATCAAAGCTCTCGTTTTAGGCTGCTAAAACTCAGACCCCTTGGCCATTCCAATTTACTGTTTTCGTATTCGATGCGAACATTTAATCGCTTTCAGATAAGCACCTGAGTGTCATGGCGTAGGCCTTCTTTAATTTTTGTCTGTCTATCAACATTGATTTGCGAGGTTCGTTTTTCAGCAGAACATTGGTAGTGGTTTTTCAGTGAATTGACGTGGGTGTCCAATCAACGCATTGGTGGGTGTCCACGCAATGCACACGCAATGCATTAATGCCCAATCAATGCACTAATGGGTATCCAAGCAATGCACTGCTAGTGGGTGTCCATTATCTTTCAATTTGTCCACACATTACTTATAACATTGTTTTGAATGTTGTTTTTGTGGTCAATCGCTAATCATTTCAATGAGCGTTTAGACGTCTAGACGTAAAGATGTTGACTTTTGAGGTGGATTAAGACAAATTTGCGTCATCTTTAAGTTTATCGGAGTTTCTATGCCTATTCGTATTCCTGCTGAATTGCCAGCGTTGAATGTGCTAAACGGAGAAAATATCTTCGTGATGGAAACTGAAAAAGCGGCTAAGCAAGATATCCGGCCCCTTGAGGTCGGGATTTTAAATCTAATGCCCAATAAAATCGAAACGGAAATACAGATTCTTCGTTTGTTATCGAACACCCCACTGCAAATTAATATTGACTTGATTCGCATCGATAACCAGGCACCTAAAAATACGCCACAAGCGCACATGGATAATTTTTATTTGTTGTTTGACGATATTGCACATAAAAACTATGACGGGTTGATTATTACCGGTGCGCCTATCGCGCATCTTGAATATTCCGATGTTAAGTATTGGGACAAGATCACGACAATCATGGAATGGTCGAGACGACACGTGCAATCCACACTATATTCATGTTGGGCTGCACATGCGGCCTTTTATCATTTCTACGGGTACAACAGAAAACTAAGAAAGCACAAATTGTCAGGTGTGTTTGAACACCAAGTTAATCACAAGCATGACGAATTATTGCGTGGTTTTGATCCGATGTTTTGCGCACCTCATTCACGATTTGGTGAAGTACCAATTGAACGCTATCAGTCAACACCAGGTCTGAGCGTTTTGGCCAGCTCTGAGGAGACGGGTGCCTACATAGTCGCATCGCAAGACAAACGTATGGTGTTTCTGACAGGACATCCTGAATATGATCCTGATACCCTTGATCAAGAATATAATCGCGATATTGGAAATAACTTATCTCCAAGTGTTCCACAAAACTACTATGAACAAGATGACCCTAGTAAACCTTATCGGGTAACATGGCGTTCACATGGCACATTACTGTTCACCAACTGGCTAAATTATTACGTTTATCAAACGACGCCTTTTGATCTGGCTAAATTGCCAAAAAACCAATAAGAGGTATTTGCGTGAGTGACGCAACGACGACATTTAAATCCTTGGCAGAACAACGCATTCTGATTTTAGACGGTGCTATGGGTACTATGATCCAAAAACACCAACTGGAAGAAGATGATTATCGAGGAGAGCGCTTTGCTGATTGGCATTGCGACGTTAAAGGCAACAATGATTTGTTGGTATTGTCGCAACCAAAAATCATTTATGACATTCATTGTGAATATTTGCAGGCTGGCGCAGACATCATCGAAACTAACACCTTCAATGCGACGACTATCTCTATGGCTGATTATGATATGCAATCACTTGCCAAAGAAATTAACGTAGTTGCTGCGCAATTGGCAAAAAAAGCTGCAAACGAATTTACCCAGCAAAACCCGGATAAACCGCGTTTTGTCGCTGGCGTTTTAGGGCCAACTAATCGTACTGCTTCAATTTCACCAGATGTTAACGACCCGGGCATGCGCAATGTTCATTTTGATCAACTTGTTGAAGCCTATAAAGAGGCGACGTTAGGATTGATTGAAGGCGGTGCTGATTTTATTCTAATTGAAACAATTTTTGATACGCTAAATGCCAAAGCAGCAGCGTTTGCAGTTGATGTAGTCTTTGAACAGCTTGGCATCACTTTGCCGGTAATGATCTCTGGGACCATTACAGATGCCTCAGGTCGGACTTTGTCAGGGCAAACTGCCGAGGCGTTTTATTATTCATTGCGCCATATTAATCCAATCTCTTTTGGACTTAATTGTGCGCTTGGTCCGGACCTACTTCGGCAGTATGTTGAGGAAATTTCCGATAAGGCAGAGTGTTTGGTGTCAGCCCATCCAAATGCTGGTCTACCAAACGAATTTGGTGAATACGATATGGATGGCGATGAGATGGCCAGCCACATTCAAGAGTGGGCACAGTCAGGTTTAGTTAATATCGTTGGTGGATGTTGTGGTAGCACCCCGGAGCATATCGCTGCGATTGCAAAAGCTGTTGAATCTCTTGCGCCAAGAATCCCCGCTCAGCCAGACAACAAAATGCGCTTGTCTGGGCTTGAACCATTTGTGCACTAGTAGGAGTGATTTGTGTCTCAAACCCAGCAAACTAGCGCGACTTTCATCAATGTCGGTGAACGAACTAATGTCACTGGCTCCGCGATGTTTAAAAGGCTCATTTTAGAAGGTGACTATGAAACTGCTTTAGATGTTGCACGGCAGCAAGTCGAAAATGGTGCGCAGATCATTGATATCAACATGGATGAGGCCATGTTGGATTCAGAAGCCGCGATGGAACGATTTTTAAATCTGATTGCTTCCGAGCCAGATATTTCGCGAGTTCCTATTATGATTGACTCGTCAAAATGGAGCGTTATTGAGGCGGGACTCAAGTGCGTTCAAGGAAAAGCGATTGTTAATTCGATCAGTTTAAAAGAGGGCGAAGCGCCTTTTTTACACCAAGCATCGTTGATTAAGCGATATGGTGCGGCAACCGTGGTTATGGCATTTGACGAAGTGGGGCAAGCTGACACTCAAGCGCGGAAATTCGAGATTTGCCAACGTAGCTATAAATTACTGACTGAGAAATTAGGATTTCCTCCAGAAGATATTATTTTTGACCCTAATATTTTTGCTGTCGCAACAGGCATTGATGAGCACAATAACTATGCCGTCGATTTTATCGAAGCAACGCGGCAGATACGCCAACAACTTCCCCATTGTCACGTGTCGGGCGGATTGTCGAATATTTCATTTTCATTCCGCGGAAACAACCCAGTTAGAGAAGCGATGCACTCGGTATTTCTATTTCATGCTATTAAAGCTGGAATGGACATGGGGATTGTCAACGCTGGGCAATTAGAGGTTTATGACGAGATCCCAAAAGAGCTAAGGGATGCTGTTGAGGACGTCATACTTAACCGTCATCCTGAAGCAACAGATAAGTTACTTGCCATTGCTCCGAATTACCAGGGTGATGGTAAAGCTGCGGTTAAAGAGAACATGGAATGGCGCGAGCAACCAGTAAATAAAAGGTTAGAGCACGCGCTAGTCAAGGGAATAACAGATTTTATCGTCGAGGATACTGAAGAGGCCCGTCAATTAGCGGACAAACCATTGCATGTCATTGAGGGTCCATTGATGGATGGCATGAACGTGGTGGGCGACTTATTTGGCGAGGGTAAGATGTTTCTGCCGCAGGTGGTTAAATCCGCACGGGTTATGAAGAAAGCCGTTGCTTACTTAGAGCCGTTCATTGAGCTTGAGAAGGAAGCTAGCAACACCAACGGCAAAATCCTGCTAGCAACAGTTAAAGGTGATGTACATGATATTGGTAAAAATATTGTTGGCGTCGTTTTACAGTGCAATAACTACGAAATCATCGATTTGGGTGTAATGGTACCCGCGGCGAAAATACTTCAGGTTGCCAAAGAAGAAAATGTCGATATGATTGGATTATCTGGTCTGATAACACCCTCTTTAGATGAAATGGTTCATGTTGCAAAAGAAATGCAGCGATTGAATTTTAGTTTGCCTTTGTTAATCGGCGGTGCCACCACTTCTAAAGCGCACACTGCGGTGAAAATTGAGCAAAATTACAGCTCTCCTGTGGTGTATGTCCCCAATGCGAGCCGTGCGGTAGGTGTATGCCAAAAACTGTTGTCTGATGAACACCGGCCCGCTTACGTAGAGCAACTGCAAAAAGAGTACGATGTAGTTAGGGAACAGCACGCTCGCAAAAAACCGCGTAGCAGGCCTGTTAGCTTGGAAAAGGCTCGTGCCAACGGGTTTGAATGTGACTGGCAGGTTTACCAGCCACCGGTACCAAAACGACTTGGCGTAACAGCGGTGAGTGTTTCAATCAAAGAGCTTGTACCTTACATTGATTGGACCCCTTTCTTTTTAACATGGTCATTAGCTGGTAAATATCCGAGAATTTTAGATGACGAAATTGTCGGTCAAGAAGCTCGCAAACTCTTTGATGATGCGCAAAACACATTAAACACTCTAATCAAGCAGGATTTGTTAAAAGCAAAAGGCGTAATGGGGTTGTTTCCTGCCAACAGAGTAGGTGATGATCTCGAAATCTATTCCGACGAAACTAGACAGTCGATTATCCATCGCGCTTGTCACTTGCGTCAGCAGACCGAGAAGCCAAAAGGTTTTAATTATTGTTTGAGCGATTATGTCGCGCCTAAATCTTCACAGGTTGCGGATTATATTGGCGCGTTTGCTGTGACTGCTGGTATTGGTGAAGATGAATTGGCGCAAAGTTTTATTGATGATGGAGATGATTACAACGGCATCATGATCAAGGCGATTGCCGACAGGCTCGCGGAAGCGTTTGCAGAATACTTACATGAAAAAGTAAGGAAAGAAATTTGGGGATTTGCTCCGCAAGAGTCGTTGAGTAATGACGAATTGATTCGTGAAAAGTATCAGGGGATCCGGCCGGCTCCAGGCTATGCTGCATGTCCCGAGCATACTGAGAAACAAGTGATTTGGGATTTGCTGGACGCTCAAAATGCCACAGGAATGAAACTTACCGAGAGTTATGCAATGTGGCCGGGGGCATCGGTCTCTGGATGGTATTTCTCTCACCCTGATGCAAGATATTTTGCTGTTGCTCAAATTCAACAAGATCAACTTGAAGATTATGCGCAGCGCAAACATTGGTCAGTGGAAGAAGCGACAAAATGGTTGGCTCCGAACCTTGGCTGATTTGTCATCGTTGATGAGATTTTCTCAAGCGTGTGAAAATAACAAAATGCCAATCTTGGCGCAGCTTAAGTTGCATTTGGCTGGCGTATCAAAGGTGTTGGAAATTGGCTCGGGTACTGGACAGCATGCTGCATTTTTTGCTCACCACATGAAGCACCTTGTATGGCAACCTTGTGATGTGAAGGAGAACCACCAAAGTATCCTAGCCTGGGTTGCTCAGGCAAAATGTGACAATGTGCTAGCGCCTGTACCCTTTTTTATTGGTGTTGACCAATGGTATTTTGATGACGTAGATGCAATATATACTGCAAATACAGCGCATATTATGCAGCCAGATGAAGTGAAATTGATGATGGAAACCGTTGCAACCCACCTTCCAAACGGTGGCTTGTTTTGTCAGTACGGGCCTTTTTGTGTGAGCGGCGAATTCACCAGCCAAAGCAATGCAGATTTTGACACCAGTCTGAGGCAACAAGGATATGGCGGAATACGCGACATCGCAGAGCTCCAATCTTGGACACCCACCTTAACGTTAACCCAAATAGTTGAAATGCCGGCAAACAATTTCTTATTGGTCTGGCAAAAATAAATAGCGAACTCCAATATTGGACATCCACTCGTTCAAATTCAATCCGAGGGTCAATAGGGTTTATAGTGGACACCCACTCATTCAAAGTTAAAAGAGGTTTATAGTGGACACCCACTTATTCTAGGTTAACTGTGTTTATAGCGGACATCCATTCATTCAAGGTTAACTTTGGACACCCATTTTGTTCATTGGTTGATTGTTTGGACCATCACATTCGAAGTTAATCAGTCGGTAAGCTTGTATGGAAGTATTTTTTCTGCACTAGTTTTGTACGAGTAAATGCCGGGAGTCTCTTGTTGGATAAATCTAATCACAGCATCATTAAAATTAGGTTCTGCCAAAAAATGATTTGAATAGCAAAATGTCGGTTCAAACCCTCTTAATATTTTGTGTTCTCCCTGAGTGCCGGGATTAAAGATTTGAATTCCTTTTTCGATGCAGAATTCAATTCCTTGGTAATAACAACATTCAAAATGCAATCCATTAGCTTCCTCCAAGGCCCCCCAATACCTACCATACAAGTGAGTCTCATTAAAAAAATAGAGTGCACCTGCAATTGGTTTGTCGTTTCGTGTCGCCATAACAATCAGAAGGTGGTCTTTCATCCTGTGGAGAATTTCAGTGAAAAATTCCTTGGTCAAATAGCCTAAATGGCCGCTTCGTTTTCTATATGTTTGACAGTAGCACTGATAGAAAAAGTCCATTTCAACTAGAGTTAGCTGATTTCCATGATACCTAGCAATGGAAATAGCTTGGTGTTCAATTTTTTTGCGTTCTTTTTTAACGCTTTTTCGACGCCTCGCGGTGAAGTTAGACAAGAAGTCATTAAAATCTAGGTAGTCTTTGTTGAACCAATGGAATTGAACACTTTTGCGCATAGTCATGCCATTTTTGTTCAAATTTTCACTCACTTTTCGTTCTGGAAAAAGGCAGTGAACTGAAGAAACTCCTAACAATGGTAATTGCGCTCGAATGTGTGCCATACATTTATTCATTACCGAAATAGGGTCTTGATTTGTTGCTACCAGACAACGAGGGCCAGTAGCGGGTGTAAACGGAATGGCATTGACCAGTTTTGGATAATAGTCTATTTGATGCCGGTGATAGGCATCGGCCCACGCAAAATCGAACACGTATTCACCGTAACTATGGCTTTTTTTATACAAAGGTAGGATACCAACCACTTTATCCTCTTGATATGCTACCAAGTGAAAAGGCTGCCACCCGGACTGTTCGCCTACTGATCCTGAATGCTCCAGAGCGGCCAAAAAATTGTAACAACAAAAAGGATCTTGATTTTGAAATGGTGTGTCCCAACTGGACTTAGGAATTGCGTCGATAGATTCAATGAATTCAAAGTTCAACGTTAGTTTCCCTAGAAAGTGACCGCTCATGGACAATAATATGGCAGACAATGATACTAAGATCATTAACCATTCCATCACTAGGTTGTTGGCAAGGCGAGAGCACAGTCAGCAAGAATTAATTTTTAAGCTAAGTCAAAAGGGCTTTAGCGAACATGCTATCCGAAGTCAATTGCGATTGTTTGTCGAAAAGGATGTGCAAAGTGATAGTCGATTTGTTGAGAGTTTTATACGCTCGAAAGCGCAACGAGGAGTAGGGTGGCAAAGAATCGAAAAGGAACTTCAACAGCACAACATCGATCAGCGCCTAATTTCAGAAGGCTTAATTGAAGCTGATATCGATTTTTATCAGATTGCAATGCAGGTGTACGGAAAAAAATATGCGAAAAAGCCATGTAAAGATTGGCAAGAAAAACAAAAGCGAATGCGTTTTTTACAATATCGCGGATTTAATTCGGATCAAATCCAGCATGCTTTAAAAAACCAGCAAGATGAGTAAGTTGTGCTCTTAACATAGGCCCAGTATCTGTGCTATTGTTCGCCGCTAAACGCGCCCTAGTAAGGCGTTACAAATGAAAGTGTAGTAAATCAGAATAGGAACGTTAATGAGCAAGACCACCGCAGAAATTCGAAGTGCTTTTTTGGACTACTTTTCGGAACATGGCCATCAAGTTGTAGCTAGCTCTTCTTTGGTACCTGCGGATGATCCTACTCTTCTGTTCACCAACGCGGGAATGAATCAATTCAAAGATGTATTTCTTGGTGCTGAATCGAGAAATTACAGTAAAGCTGTTTCTTCGCAACGATGCGTTCGAGCAGGCGGTAAACACAACGACTTAGAAAATGTTGGCTATACTGCCAGGCATCATACGTTCTTTGAAATGTTGGGAAACTTTAGCTTTGGCGATTATTTCAAAGAACAAGCCATTCAACTTGCGTGGAATTTTCTAACAAATACCTTAGGTTTAGACAGCAACAAGCTGCTAGTGACAGTTTATCATACGGACGATGAAGCATTTGATATATGGAATAAGGTAATTGGGTTACCTACAGAAAAAATAATACGCATTTCAACCTCTGATAATTTTTGGTCTATGGGTGACACTGGTCCATGTGGGCCATGTTCTGAAATTTTTTATGATCATGGCGAGCATATTTGGGGGGGGCCTCCCGGTACACCTGAAGAAGACGGTGACAGGTTTATCGAAATATGGAACCTGGTGTTTATGCAATTTAACCGCACCGCAGATGGAGAGATGAACCCTTTACCCAAGCCATCTATTGATACAGGGATGGGACTCGAGAGAATCTCTGCAATTATTCAGAACGTGCACAGTAATTATGAGATCGATATTTTTGAAAATCTTATTAAATCGGCTGCGTCTATCGTTGGCACAGATGACAATAGTTCTAAATCACTGCGAGTAATCGCTGACCATATTCGTTCTTGTGCGTTTTTGGTTTGTGACGGTGTCATGCCATCAAATGAGGGCCGTGGTTATGTGTTACGCAGAATTATTCGCCGTGCCGTGCGTCATGGTTATAAACTCGGTGCAGATGACATCTTCTTCTATAAACTTGTTGAAGAGCTATGCGTTGAGATGGGGGAAGCTTATCCAGAGCTAGTCGAGCAAAGACCTGTTATAGAAAAAGTTTTACGCGTTGAAGAAGAGCAGTTTTCTCGAACATTAGCGAGAGGCATGACAATTCTTAACGACGCTCTCTCGCAGATGCAAGGGGAAGTTGTACCCGGCGAATTAGTGTTTAAGTTATATGATACTTATGGGTTCCCAGCCGATTTGACTAATGACGTGGCTCGCGAAAAAGGTTTTAGTATTGATGAAGCCGGATTTGAATCATCAATGCAACAACAGCGGGAACGAGCACAACAAGCGAGTCAGTTTGGTAAAGACTACAATGAAGAAATCCGCAGTGAAGTATCAAGTGAATTCACTGGCTACGAATATGAATCGGGTCAATCAAAGGTAGTCGAACTATTTGATGAGAATGGTCCTGTTGAGCAGCTGGCTCCAGGGCAAAATGGTATGGTTGTGTTGTCGGAAACACCGTTCTATGCGGAGTCTGGCGGTCAGGTAGGTGATACGGGCTTTATACACGCTAATGATGGCCAGTTTGTTGTTATGGACACAGTCAAACTAAATGATGCTGTTTCACACAAAGGCAAATCAAACACGGTTTTAAAAGTGGGGGATAGCGTAGAGACTCAGGTTGACTCAAAACGCAGAGCCGCAATTAAACTTAATCATAGTGCGACTCATTTGATGCATGCAGCGTTGAAAAACATTTTGGGAGATCATGTTAATCAAAAGGGTTCGTTGGTTGATGAGCAACGATTACGTTTCGACTTTTCACACTTTGAGGCGATGACAGCCGAACAGCTAGGAGAAATCGAGGATATGGTTAACCAACAAATCCGTCAAAATCACACATTATCAACACAGTTGATGGGGCTAGAAGAGGCTAAAGCATCCGGAGCAATGGCCCTTTTTGGAGAAAAATATGATGATGATGTAAGAGTCGTAACTATGGGGCCTTTTTCAATGGAGCTCTGTGGCGGCACACACGTGAATCGAACGGGTGACATTGGGCTATTTAAAATAGTTAGCGAAAGCGGAATTGCTTCTGGTGTGAGGCGTATCGAAGCCGTTACTGGTGAAGCTGCATTAGAATTAGTACAACAGCAGGCAAACCTAATTTCGAGGCTTTCTTCTCTTTTTAAAACCGAGCAATCAAAACTAGAACAAAGGGTCGGCTTTGTCTTAGAACATAATAAAGAACTTGAAAAGGGCATAGAAAAACTTAAGCAACAGCTTGCTAATCAAGCAGGTTCGGATCTCGCCTCCAAGATTATTGAAATTAAAGGGGTCAAAGTCTTGTCTACTAAGGTAGAAGGAGTTGAAGCCAAGGCACTACGTATGATGGTTGATGATTTAAAAAATCAAATAGGCAGTGGCATTATCGTACTTGGTTTAGCAAATGAAGAGAAAGTCAGTGTGATAGTAGGTGTTACTAAAGATTTGACTAATCAAATTAAGGCTGGAGATTTGGTGAATTACGTTGCAGGTCAAGTTGGTGGTAAGGGCGGAGGTCGACCAGACATGGCTCAAGCCGGAGGGAATATGCCTGACAAGCTTGATCCTGCAATTGCGTCTGTACGTACTTGGATAGAAGAAAAATTGTAAAGAATTTCAGTTGGTTTTTGTAAGTGACGACAAAAACAAGGAAAGCTGATTGCGTAATTTTCTGGAGTTACCTGATAATTGCGCTAATTTTAACTAAGGACGACTTTGGATTAACGGAAAAGGAGCAATAGAATGCTAATTTTAACCCGTCGTGTTGGAGAAACCCTTATGGTTGGTGACGAAGTCACTGTTACTGTTTTGGGTGTTAAAGGAAATCAGGTAAGAATTGGGGTAAATGCACCAAAAGAAGTATCTGTGCACCGCGAAGAAATATATATGCGAATTCAAGCTGAAAAAAACGGTCAGGCAGGTGACCGCTCAGGCAACAGAAGCGAAGACGACGCATAAAAAGAGAGGCTGGTATTCCAGCCTTTTTTATTCCTCTCTTGGACACCCATCTAGTTACATTTTGCTCAATGTTCAACGATTAAACACCCAATTTTCCATATTCTGGACACCAATTTTCCATATTCTGGACACCCACATCAAAATCTCCGAAACAAAATTTAGGTCATTGTCCCTGCTTTGATAATGTTGGCAAGTCTTCCACAATTAGCGTAGTTAATAGCAGATAGGTTAAATTCAAAGCAAGTGGCAGTAATTGAGGTAAAAAAGGTTTGACTTCCTTTCCCGATTCAGTAAACTTCGCTCCCACATTTGGAGAGGTGGCCGAGTGGCTGAAGGCGCTCCCCTGCTAAGGGAGTATAGGGTTTGTAGCCCTATCGAGGGTTCGAATCCCTCTCTCTCCGCCATTTGTTTTTAAATGTGTTTTTCAAGACAACGCGTGTGTAGCTCAGCTGGATAGAGTACCTGGCTACGAACCAGGCGGTCGGAGGTTCGAATCCTTCCACACGCGCCATTTCTTGATACTTACCTTTATGATTTGGGTAAAACGCAGTTATTTATCTGTTGTTCTTCTATTTGGAAATTCAATCAGATATTATAGTGTTCTTCGCGTGTGTAGCTCAGCTGGATAGAGTACCTGGCTACGAACCAGGCGGTCGGAGGTTCGAATCCTTCCACACGCGCCATTTTTTGAAAACCGCTTAATTGCGGTTTTTTTGTATCTGGCTTAGTAAGAGTTATTTAGTCCGCAATATTGCTTCTTTACCAACAAAGTTACCGTAACATTTTTCAAAATGTGTTGTGGCTTTGTGCCATTGCATTTCAGTAAAGCCTGCGTCTCTGATAAAAGAATAAGTAACAATATTCTCAGCAGGTAGATGGGATTGGTGTTGCTTACGGGACGTTTCTTCGAGCAACTTAATATAATTATACAGTGAAATAGGGATGCAACGTTTTTGTAAGCAATTAATATCCTCTCTGAAAGGCATAAGGTTAGATGGGTGATGCCCTTTTTGCTTCTTCACAATGCGATTATGAATGCTGGTATAGCGTGAACTTACGATGTGACAAGCAATATTCGCTCGTATTGGATTTAAATCTACATATGCCATACACGCCAACAATGCAGATTCATCCAAAAGAGCTTGAGATTTAAATCGACCTTCCCAAAACCTGCCCGTACAGTCATCTTCTTTATTTGCTTTTCGAGCTATATATTCGTTTAAGAGTCGCATAAACCAGCTAATATCAATTAGTCTTTTCCGGTATATATTAATAGTACTTAAAACCGTCTTTATTTCGGCCTCAGACATCTTAGCTCGAGAGTACTGCTCAAGGAATTGCCTAGTTAACACTGTGCCTTTAAATAGTTTGTGCCAACGCAACAATACTTCTTCATTGGTCCATTTCTTCGCTTTTTCTTGATCCACACACATGACGATATGAGTATGGTTGCTCATTACTGCATAGGCGCATATGTCGATTGAAAATATCATGGACAGATGCAGTAGTCTTTTTTCAACCCAGTTTCGGCGGTGTTCATAGCTTTGACCTGAATACTCATCGTGCCCGCACAAGTAAGCTCTGCGTACACATCGTGAAACGCAATGATAGTAAGGAGTGTCTTGAAGGCATATAAGGCTTTTCCTAGGCCTAGGCATTTGCGGGTCCTGTTGTCTGGCAATATATAAAGCTTAGCTGTCCACTCAATTGACGTAGTATAGTTTTTACAGCGTTTTAGACTCATATTTTTTTCCAGTAGCCCTAATCTATATCAATCATATTTGACTCAATTTTTAACGTAAATTTTTGTTATGGGGCGCCCACTAAAACACTAAATGTGGATGTCCAATAATTCCCTTTTCTGTCAAAAGTAAGTGGGTGTCCAATGTAAAAAAAGTGTAAATAAGTTTCGTTTTTTGAGTATAAATTCACAAAATCAGAATAAATATCTCAAATGTGGGAGGTTTTTGAGTGAATTATGGTTGAGTTTTCAAATCTTAAATGTTACTTATCTGCATCAAATAGTAAAGATGAAGCTAAGTATGCAAGCACCTATCTCCGAACTTCTTACTGAAGCGGCAACCTTAATGGTAGTCGGTATGATTGTGGTTTTTGTTTTTCTGACACTACTAATAGGCGCAGTTAATCTTATAGCTTTTATAAATTCAAAGTTTCCAGAAGAGGTTACACCTTCCGTTTCTGGTGTTAACCGCGCAAAACAGACGGCTAGCGGTGGGAGTGAATCAACTCCGATTGCAGCTATTTCTGCGGCTATTCACAAATATCGTTCTAAACGATAGTACTGCATTCCATTTATCTAGGAGAAAGCATGAGTAATCCACTTAAGATCACAGAATTGGTGTTGCGTGATGCACATCAGTCCTTATTGGCAACACGCATGCGTATTGAAGATATGCTGCCCATAGCTGATAAGCTCGATCAAGTTGGATTTTGGTCAATGGAGTCATGGGGAGGGGCTACTTTTGATGCATGTATTCGTTACCTAGGGGAGGATCCGTGGGAGCGAATTAGACGCCTTAAAAAAGCGATGCCGAACACCCCTCAACAAATGCTCTTGAGGGGGCAAAATTTATTGGGCTATCGTCATTATGCCGATGATGTAGTTGAGAAATTTGTTGAGCGTGCTCACAGAAATGGTGTGGATGTCTTCCGTATTTTCGATGCAATGAATGATACCAGAAATCTACAGACAGCGATTAAGTCGACAATTGCAGTTGGAGCCCATGCTCAAGGGACCATATCTTACACTGTGAGTCCTGTGCATACGCTTCAGCGATGGTTAGACATGGCAAAAGAACTCGAAGATATGGGAATCCATTCACTCTGTATTAAAGATATGGCAGGTTTGTTAAAGCCCTATGAATGCGAAGAATTAATCACCAAATTGAAAGAATCTATAGGCGTTCCCATCGCCATGCAATGCCATGCTACAACTGGGTTAAGCACTGCTACTTACCAAAAGGCAATCGATGCCGGAATAGATATGCTGGATTGCGCTGTCTCTTCAATGAGCATGACATACGGTCATAGTGCTACAGAAACTATCATGTCTATCGTAGAGGGCACTAAGCGAGACACAGGACTTGATATGGTGTTACTTGCAGAAATCGCAGGTTATTTCCGGGAAGTTCGTAAAAAATACGCAAAATTTGAAGGAAGTTTGAAAGGGGTCGATGCGCGGATCCTTATCGCCCAAGTTCCGGGTGGAATGCTGACGAATATGGAAAATCAGCTGCGAGAACAAGGCGCAGAAGACAAGATGGACGACGTATTGCAGGAAATTCCTCGAGTCAGGGAAGATTTAGGCTATATCCCTTTGGTAACACCAACCTCGCAAATCGTGGGTTCTCAAGCTGTACTAAACGTTCTCACTGGTGAACGTTATAAAAGTATTACTAAAGAAACTGCCGGGGTACTTAAGGGTGAATACGGTGCTACTGCAGCTCCAGTCAACGCTGAGCTGCAAAAGCGTGTTCTAGGTGAGGAATCAGTGATTACTTGTCGTCCAGCAGACGCACTGGCACCTGAATTAGACAAGTTAGATAGTGAATTGACAGAAATTGCAGACAAGCAATCCATTGCGCTTGCCAATGACAAGGTTGATGACGTTCTTATCTATGCGCTATTTCCACAAGTTGGCCTCAAATTCCTCAAGAACAGAGAAAATCCATCGGCATTTGAACCTGCACCGGGATTGGAAGAAACATCCTTACCACCTGCAAAATCTTCGACTACCCAAACTGAAATTGAACGTTATTCAGTGAAAGTTGATGGCAAGCTCTACGATGTGGAAGTAGGTCCAAGTGGCCAACTCACCTCTGTACAAGCCATGACACCATCAAAAGTCGAACAACAAGTAACGCCGGCTAATAATTTAAACGCACCATTGGCAGGTAACATATTTAGAATTCTGGTTAGGGAAGGCGATTTGGTTAAAGCTGGCGACGTCGTGCTCATTATGGAAGCCATGAAGATGGAAACAGAAGTACGCGCGTCATCTGACGGCACCGTCAATGCCGTTCTCGTTAATGAAGGAGATGCAGTGCAATCTGGACAGCCTGTATTGAGTTTAGGCTAAACTCATGGAGAAGTTAGAAACGTTATGGCAAAGCACGGCACTTGCCCACTTCGAGATTGGCCAAATCGTTATGATGCTGGTGGGTTTGGGGCTTTTGTACCTCGCTATCGTCAAAAAATTTGAACCATTACTACTGTTACCAATTGGTTTTGGAGCAATGCTTACGAACATTCCGTTGGCAGGATTCTCTGAAGTTGGTGGGTTATTGCATTATGTCTACGAAGTAGGTATCGGCACCGGCGTCTTCCCACTTTTGATTTTTATGGGCGTTGGCGCCATGACAGATTTTGGCGCCCTCATTGCAAATCCAAGAATGTTACTGTTAGGTGCGGCGGCTCAGTTTGGGATTTTCGCCACCTTACTTGGCGCCATTCTACTAAACTATATTCCTGGGTTAGAATTCACTCTTCAAGATGCCGCAGCGATCGCAATTATAGGCGGTGCAGATGGACCAACGGCGATATTTTTGGCATCAAAGCTTGCTCCTGAGTTGTTGGGAACAATCGCCGTGGCGGCCTATTCATACATGGCGTTAGTACCCATCATTCAGCCGCCAATTATGAAGGCATTAACCAGTAAAAAAGAGCGCGAAATAGAAATGGCTCAATTGAGAGTTGTTTCCAAGCGTGAAAAAATTATCTTTCCGCTAGCTGTATTGTTGATGACTATACTGTTTTTGCCAACTGCTACACCACTTGTTGGAATGTTTTGCCTCGGAAATTTGATGAAAGAGTGTGGTGTTGTAGACCGGTTAAGCAATACCGCTCAAAATGAACTTATTAATATCGTGACTATCTTTCTAGGATTGGCCGTTGGCTCTAAACTCTCTGCAGACAAATTCCTCAAAGCGGAAACTCTCGGTATCCTTGCACTTGGAGCTGTGGCATTTGCGATAGGGACGGCTACAGGGGTTATCATGGCAAAAATCATGAATAAGTATAGCAAAGCTGACATCAATCCTTTGATCGGTGCAGCTGGCGTCTCAGCGGTCCCTATGGCTGCACGAGTTGTAAACAAAGTTGGATTAGAATCAAACCATCATAACTTCTTACTGATGCATGCTATGGGACCAAACGTGGCAGGCGTTTTAGGTTCTGCGGTGGCGGCAGGGATATTGCTGGCATTGGTTGGCCCCTAGAATCATTCTTTTTAAATTCTATTTAGCAAAGGTACTGGCGGTTTAAATTCCAATATACTCACATTCGTTAAAATGCTTGTTACCAACGGATGGGTAGTTCAGCCTATTTGTTGTGGGTGTCCAAAATATCTCGATGCAGGCTTATAAATGGGTGTCTGACAATATTTATAGTGGGTGTCCAAGTATTATTTTGGTGCAAGAATTATTTTCGGAGTGGGTGTCCAAGTATTATTTTGGTGTTACGAGAGATTGGTGAGACTTCATCAGTTTCTCTGTGTATTCGTTGTTTGGCCAATTGAATATGGCGTCGGTTTTACCTTTTTCTACAACCTTTCCATTTTGCAGGATCAATACCCGATCACTGATATGCCGAACTATGCCCAAATTGTGAGAGATAAAAATAAATCCTAATCCTAAGTCTTGTTGTAGTTTCATGATCAAATTGATTGTTTGCGAACGCACCGAAGGGTCAAGTGCGGCAAAAGGTTCATCTGCAACAATTATTTGAGGGTTCAGTATTAATGCTTTTGCAAGTGCCAGACGCTGCCTTTGGCCATCCGATAACATATGTCGATAAAAAAACATGTGTTCACTAAGCAGCCCAACGAGGTTTAATGTCTCATCAATTTTTTTTAGCCTGTCTGGTTGAGATAGCTGAGTATTTAAAAGCAACGGCTCTTCGAGGATCTTCGCAACTGTGATCCCTGGGTTGAGTGACTCATTGCTGTGTTGAAAAATCATCCGAATGCTTAAACATCTTTGTTTGAGATTTCGTTCAGACAGCTTTTGCCCATTTAAATAGATGTTACCACTTGTTGGTTTTGCCGCACCTACCAAGAGTTTACCTATCAATGATTTTCCAGAGCCATTTTCCCCGACAATCGCCAAGGTTTCCCCGGCATTTAACGAAAAACTTAGTGGTTCAAGTTGAAAGCCAGATACCTTCTTAAACCAGCTTCCCCCTGGCTTCTGGATAAAGCTCAGTTCTTCAACATTTAACAGCGCCGTCATTGTTTTTCTCTCTCTCTAATGAGTGGGAAATGACAGCTATAAAAATGGTCTTGCACGTGACGTAGCTCCGGTGTGCGAACACACTCCTTTTGTGCTCGAGGGCAGCGAGGCCCTAATCGACATCCAATAGGAAGGTGTTGCAAGGTCGGAATGGTGCCATCAAGGGCAGCAAGAGGAGATTTCGGTGCCAAATCTTTTCTAAAGCTGGGTGCGCTATCCAGCAACGCCTTAGTATAAGGGTGCAATGGGCGTTTGCGTAGTTGGCTCATTTTTCCATCTTCAACAGTCTGACCGCAGTAAAGAACTGTCATTCTGTCAGACATGCTTGAAATAGCCAAAAGGTCATGGCTGACAAACAAAATACTTAAATTTCTTGTTTTATTTAAACGGGTTAAAAGCTTTAGAATTTGTGTCTTGGTCGTAATTTCCATTCCACGTGTGGGGTCGTCTGCGATTAACAGGCGGGGAGAAGATACTAACGCACAGGCAATCAGAAATTTCTGTCCAATATCGTCTGCTATTTGATGAGGATAAGCGCCGAGATATTTTTTATGTTCTTTAATCCCGACTTTATGGAGTAGCTTAATCGCCATTTCACGCCGTTTTTTTGTGCGCTGCCAGAACCACCTTCCACTTACTAAGTTACCGGGAATACTTTCCATCAACTGTTCGCCTAATGTCGCGGAAGGATCAAGCGACAAAAGGGGATTCTGAAATATTACTGCGATTTCTGAGCGCATAATTTTACGCCGTTCGATTTGACTCATGGTAAGCAAATCTTTACCTTTCCAGGTCATACGATCCGCGGTAACGCGCCAATGTTCTGGAATAGCGCCGACTACAGCACGAACAATCAGACTTTTACCGGATCCTGATTCCCCTACCAAGGCTCGAATCTCGCCTTCTTCAATGCGCAAACTCACTTTGTCCAGTGCTTTCATCCAGCCGCTGGAACCATCAATTTCTAAAGTGAGGTTTTTGATATCTAATAGTGCCATCAGTGACTCAACCTATTCCGCAATGCAGAACGCAAACCATCACCTACAACATTGATAGATAACACCATCAAAAATATGGCACTACCGGGAAGCGCTATACTCCACGGAGATTTATAGGCCACTTTCAAACCCTCAGAGAGCATCGTTCCCAATTCTGGAGAGGGCGGCTGCGCACCTAATCCAAGAAATCCTAATGCCGTGACGTCCAAAATAGCTACCGACAAAGCCATGGTGCATTGTACGACAAGCATTTCGTACATATTGGGCAAAATACAATAAAAGAAAAGGTGAAACCTACGAGCCCCGTCGAGCTGCGAGGCTAGAACGTATTCTTTTTGCATTTCAGCTCTGACAACTTCCCGGGTATTATGCACAAACTGTGGTATCAAAGCTAAGCTGATAGCCCACATGCTATTGACTAAACCAACTCCTAAAATACCAACAATCACGATGGCAATAAGCAGAGTAGGAACAGCCATGATTGAATCCAAAAGATGATTTAAGATACTCGAGCGCACTCCACGACTCATTCCCGCAATTGCACCGATAGCAACGCCGACAAGCATTGACAAAAATACCAACAGAATACTTAATCCCAATGTCATTCTGCACCCGTAAATGAGCCGAGAAAGTAAGTCTCTACCTATACTATCGGTGCCAAAGACGTGTCGTATAGATCCATTTGCATCCCACGCTGGTTCAATTAAAAAAGCATTGGGGTTTTGCATCAATGGGTCGAACGGTGCAATCAATGGCCCAAATATCACCATTGAAATAAAAAATGCCAAAACCCAAAGCCCCAAAACTGCAATATGACTTTTGCGAAACTCCAGCCATGTGTGAACCAGGGGAGAAGGATGGAATTCTTCTTGGTACATATTAAGATTTGCCATGAATTTTGCCCACGAGTTCAGGGTTTATCAATTTTGCTAGCAGCTCTGTTGACACGGTTACAATAATCACCAGAGTTGACACCGCAAGCATGCCTGCACGAATGGCGGGATAATCTCTTTGATTTATTGCCTGGATCAGCCAATTTCCAATGCCTGGCCAGGAAAACACAACTTCTATTATCATAGCGTTGGTTAACAAGACAGCGAATTGCATACCAAACAGTGGAACTATAGGTAGTAGCGCATTTCTGACTCCATGGCGCATAACAACCTGAAAGTTGCTCAAGCCCCTAGTATAGGCCGTCTGAATGTACTGACTAGACATCACATCTATCAATGAGCGTCGGGTCAACCTGAAAATAATCGCAGCGGTGACAATCGTCAGCGTTAATGTTGGCATAATAAGATGTTGCAAGGCGCTTTTGGCCGCCGCAGACTTATACAGTGAGTCACTGAGGAAAATATCAATCAAAATAAACCCTGTCTGATGAGGGATATCGAACAATAAGTTTATTCGGCCAGACAACGGTAACCAACCCAATTGCAATGAAAAAACTAGAATAAGGATAAGTGCCAACCAAAATATAGGGGTTGAATAACCAATCACGCTGGCTGCCAATAATCCAAAATCAGCAGGTTTATGATGTTGGAACCCCGCTAAAAATCCTAGTGGTACACCAATCAATAAAGACAACACAAGTGCATAGGAACTAAGTTCAATGCTGGCAGGAAATGTCTGAGTTATTTCTTGCCATAAAGGGAGTCCAGAACTGAAGCTGTACCCCCAATCTCCATCAAATAGATTGGTCATATAATACCAGTATTGATGAAAATAGGATTTATCAAAGCCATGCATTTGAATGAGTGCATCATAGTGGGCTTGAGATATGTTACGTTGCCCGGTCAGGTTAACGATAGGGTCACCTGGAAACAAGTACACCAATGAAAAAGAAAATGCGCTCAGTACAATTAAGGTTAGCACTAAGAGGTTAAATTTCCGGATGACATGAGCGAGCATCATTGCTTGTTCACATCGCCAAAACGAATGGCCCCAAATGGATTAATTAGTAGTCCCTCTAAGTCATTTCTGTATGCCCGGTAACGATAGGCATGGGCAAGGGGGACTAAGGGAACTTGTTCGGCGATCAGCGCATTGGCTAACCGGTAATAGCGATTTCTTTGATCTATTTCAGTGTACTTTAGTGCTTGATTAATCAGCGAGTCATACTCAGGAGAACACCACATTGCTCTATTTGTCCCTGATTCAATCGCTGAACAGGTTAGGAGAGGTCGATAGAAGTTGTCCGGATCGCCATTGTCAGCAGACCAGCCTATTAACACCGAATCATGAAGACCCTCTTTTAAACGCTCGCGAAAAGCAGACCATTCGTAACTAACAATATTGACAGTAATCCCTACCTGATTGAGATAGTTTTGTATAAGTTCAGCCATTTTCCGCGCATTAGGATTGTACGCTCGTTCAACCGGCATTGCCCAAATGTTCATCGTAAAACCTTCTTCAATACCACTTTCGCGGAGCAATTGTCTGGCCATGACCGGGTTGTAATTAGTATCGTTGAGGTTTGCCTGATAGGCCCAAGAAGATTCTGGGAGTAATCCTCTAGCACCCACTGCACTGCCAAAGTAAACCGCTTCAAGCAAAGTTGCTTTGTCAATCGCCATGGCTAAGGCTTTTCTAACCTTCGGATTATCAAAAGGAGGTTTAGAAGAATTAAATGCCCAAAATCCCACATTTAATCCGGGTTTTTCATCAAGTTTTAAGTCAGTTCTCTCTCTAATTAAATCCAATTCGCTGTTTGCAGGAAAAGCGATGGCATCACATTCTCCGGTAATTAACTTTGCGAGCCTCAGCGAGCTTGAAGGGGTAATGTCAAAGATCAGATTGTCTGGTGCGTTTTGATGTTGCCAGTAATTTTCATGCTTTGCATAGCGAATAAAACGATCTTTCTTAAAATCCACAAATTTAAAAGGCCCAGTACCGATAGGGTAACTGTCAATACGCTCTTTATTGCCGCTATTTTCCAGGAATTGTGCATACTCTGACGACAAAATTACCGCGAAATCCGTTGCCAAATTTGCCAAAAACGAACTGTCCGGGCGGTTGAGTATCAGCTCAACACGATAACCATTGATACGTTTCACATCAACGATCACATCACTGAGCCCTAAACTTGAAAAGTATGGATAACTGCCCCCCGAAACTTGATGATAAGAGTGCTCTGCCAATCGCCAACGATTAATACTAAAGATCACGTCATCAGCGTTAAAATTTCTGCCTGGTGAGAAGTAATTGGTTTGATGAAACTTTACACCTCTTCGCAGTTGAAAGGTGTAAGTTAGACCGTCTTGGCTAACTAACCAACTACTTGAAAGTGCCGGCACTATGGTTCCCGTTAACGGGTCGAAATTAATTAATCGATCATAGATTTGATGAGAAGATGCATCGGATGTCGTTCCTGAGGTATCCAGTTGAGGGTTGAAACTGCTTGGGTTTCCTTCTGAGCAGTAAATCACCCCTGATTCGGGCATTTCCAAGTCACTATTAAAACAACCTGTCAGTACCAAGGTGGCACACAAAAACATCGGTTTTGCTAGGGATATCGACTTGTAAAGCAGTTTAATCACCTTAATCTTCCACTTCCTCGTTGGGACCTTCGAGTAAATTATACTTCTTCAAATATCCCCTTAACTGATGATAGGTCAAGGATAGTTTTTCTGCGGTTTTTTTCTGATTAAATTGGCTATCTGCCAAGGCTTGTTTAATGAGGTCGATTTCGAAATCTTGAGACAATGTTTTTAGGTCGACAGGGAACTCAAAATTTTGTGTTGCAGTAGAGAAATCCTCAGTTTTCTTCTGTAACGCCGGTGATTCAGCGATTGATGCAACCTGTTCGGAAACGGGTTTAACCGTAATCCGGTCTTGGGTTTTGATTCTGCCTTGAGGTCTAAAGACGGACTCGAATGGGTCAAGCACAATGTTGTGTACCGGAACATGGGGGTTGTTATTGCGGTAGACCGCACGCTCCACGACATTTTTCAGTTCACGAATATTGCCAGGCCAGTCATACTCCAACAAGGTCCGTTTTGCTTTTTCGGTGAAACCGCTAAACAACTCCATCTCCAGCTCTCGGGCCATGTTAATGGCAAAATGTTCAGCTAGCATCATGATGTCTTCAATTCTTTCTCGAAGCGGTGGCAAAGTGATAACGTCAAACGCTAATCGATCGAGTAGGTCGGGGCGAAATTCCCCAGAATCGGCCAGCGAAGGCAAATCTTCATTGGTTGCAGCGACCAAACGCACATCCACCTTAACCGAACGTGATCCGCCTACACGTTCAAATTCACCATATTCGATAACGCGAAGCAGCTTTTCTTGGATAAGACCTGATGTGTTTGCCAATTCGTCAAGGAACAAAGTGCCATTGTGGGCAACCTCAAACCTTCCTTCTCGTCTTTTTTGTGCGCCGGTAAAAGCACCTGCCTCATAACCAAATAATTCACTCTCTAATAGACTTTCACTCAACGCTGCGCAATTTAATTTTAAGTAGGTTTGTTCCCAGCGCTTAGATAAATAATGAAGGCGAGCTGCCACGAGTTCTTTACCCGTACCCCGCTCTCCAATAATCAGAACCGGTTTGTTCAAAGGTGCTATTTGAGATATTTGCTCCAAGACCTCCAAAAAACTGTTAGATTGCCCGAGTAAATTATCTTGTTGGCGAAATCGGCTCATTACCGGTTATCCTTTAAATCTTATTCTGTTGGATTTATACCTTAATTTTCAATGGTATAGGCTTATCGGGCGCTGATTCATCTCAGGCTGTTCGTCGATTATGCCTAAAAATTTAAAAAGTGGTCTAATCCGCTAATATATGGTTGATAATCATAATACGCTAAAAGAGGTAAAATAAGGAAGAATTATTAATATCTTTAAAAAACAAAGAATTAGTAATCATTTTTTGATTGGCCCGGTTATTGAATAAAACACTACAGTAATGCATTTTGCATCAATTTTTATCAATAAAGTTAGAGGAAAAGATTATGGGTATCTTCTCGCGTTTTACTGACATAGTGAATTCAAATATTAACTCGTTACTGGATAAAGCTGAAGATCCAGAAAAAATGGTCCGTCTAATTATACAAGAGATGGAAGACACTTTGGTTGAAGTGCGTTCAGCATCGGCGAAAACCTTAGCGAATAAAAAAGACATTTCGTCACAAATCACCAAATTACAAAACGAAGCTGAAGATTGGCAATATAAGGCCGAGTTGGCTTTAAACAAAGATCGTGAAGACCTAGCCAGAGCTGCTTTGCAAGAGAAGAAAAAATGCACAGAACACAGTGAAGTGTTGGCAAAAGAACTGGCGGTTATTGATGAGCAAATCGGTAAACTGCAAGGAGAAATTGGTCAATTGCAAGAAAAGCTGGCCGATGCAAAAGCACGTCAAAAAACAATTATTATGCGTCAAAAAACCGTTAGCTCCCGTTTGGAAGTTAAACGCACGCTGGACAATTCTAAAGTTGATGCGGCGATGGGACGTTTTGAACAATACGAGCGGAAAATCGACGATTTAGAATCTCAGGTTGAAGCTTATGATTTAGGTAAAAAGACGTTGGCGGATGAATTTGCTGACTTGGAATCAGATGATAAGATCGACGATGAGTTAGCTGCTTTGAAGAAAAAAGTACAAACCAAACCGACAAAAGCAAAAACGGCTGCAAGTAAAGCTAAGAAATAGTGGTAGGTTGCCTGTAAAGGAGTAAGACAGTGGAAGATATATTAATGTTTACAGTGGGGATTCCCACGATTATTTTCATGACGATTGTCGCGCCAATCTGGCTGATACTTCACTATCGCA
The DNA here is from genome assembly GCF_007197995.1 of Aliiglaciecola sp. M165. Lineage (GTDB taxonomy): Bacteria > Pseudomonadota > Gammaproteobacteria > Enterobacterales > Alteromonadaceae > Aliiglaciecola. The sequence continues at coordinate 302,042 of NZ_VKKH01000009.1, read as the reverse complement.
GTAAAAAGCAGGTGAGCCAGGGATTGTCTGAAGATGAATATTTAACCCTTCAAGACTTAGCCAACAAGGCTGAAGCGATGGCAGATCGTATTCAAACTTTGGAAGCAATTTTAGACGCGGAAACACCAGATTGGAGAAACAAAGCATGACAGTTCGTAAACAACTTCAGCGAGATCCTCAACAAGGAAAGATCGCCGGAGTCTGTGCTGGCATTGCAGAGTACTTTGGCATCGAAACTTGGTTAGTGAGGATTATGACCGTCGCAGCGACTCTGTTGCTTGCGGGCCCCTTTGTACCTGTTTTTTATATTGCTGCCTGGTTTATTATGGACAAAAAAACACCTGAGCATGGACATTCTGGTCATCGAACCGCTACATTTAACAGAGCGAGTGGTGTCAAAGGCTGGCGCAACGATATAGATGAAGAAGACGAAGACAAAAAAGTCGAGGTCAAATCAAAGGTATGGCAAGCAGGCGAACCGCCACGACAAGCCTTTTATGATATTAAACAACAGTTTGTTCGTATTGAATCACGACTCAGAAAAGTTGAAACTTATGTGACTTCGTCGGAGTATCAACTAAACAGAGAAATTAACAAACTCTGATCGAATGAAAAAAGATCCATTAGCGTGGAGGGCGGTAAGCCCCTGAGAGAGCGGCCTTCGGGCCGCTTTTGTGTCTTGAGCTTGAACCACAGAGAGAAGTATCTTGCTTAACAAAATTACGCAAAACCCTTCCGTACAGAAATGGCAGGACCAGGCCAAGGTGCTTGGCAACCGCCTGGCCGATCACCATATAAGTTTGGCGGTAACCGGTTTAAGTAAAAGCGGTAAAACAGCCTTCATTACTTCATTGATTAATCAACTAATTAATGCACGAGACGGTGCCCAACTTCCCTTTTTAAATGTGGTATCCGATAATCGCCTTATTGGTGTAAAACGCGAAGTTCAACCGGATGTCACGGTTTCACGTTTTGCTTACGAACAAGGCATGGAAAACTTAAGCAATATCCCTCCACTTTGGCCTAATTCAACTAATGGTGTTAGCCAGGTCAGATTGCTCATCAAGTATAAAAGTCAATCCAGATTGCGCAGGTTGGTTTCACAACATAGTACGCTAACATTAGATATCACTGATTATCCAGGGGAATGGCTGCTTGATTTACCACTGTTAGAAACTGACTATCAAACATGGTGTGAAAGGTTTTGGGAAGATGTTAAAGACGGTGACAAAGCAACACTGATAGCGCCATTTAAAGAGGCGCTAAGCGCAATAAACTTGCATGACGAAGTCGACGAAATGCAATTGCAAAGCATAGCACTGCGATTCACCGAGTATCTTCATGCTTGCAAAGACGCTGGGTATCAGCTTATCCAACCCGGCCGTTTTGTTTTGCCTGGAGAATTAGACGGTGCACCTGTATTACAATTTTTCCCAATATCGTTGGAGCAGTTGGCATCTACTAAAGATCATACGCGTTCAATAAGTCAACATAGTCCCGCATCACTGTTGCAACAACGATTTGAACAATATCAATCTAAAGTGGTGAAGCCATTCTACAAAAAACACTTTAAGCGATTTGATCGTCAAATCATTCTTGTAGATTGTTTGTCAGCGCTGAATCTGGGCGCTCATAGTTTTAACGATCTGAAAAAAGCAATTAATTGGTTATTGGGTAGCTTCCATTATGGGCGCAGTAACATTCTCAAACGAATTTTCGCGCCTAACATTGATAAATTGATATTTGCTGCGAGTAAATCAGATCACATTACACCCGATCAACAACCAAATTTAGTCAAACTGTTGGAGTCTATTGTCCACGAGGCAAGGCAACATATCCAATATGAGGGTGTTGCCACCGAGTCAACTGCGTTCAGCGCTATTCGGACTACGAGCGTGGGACAAAGCCAAGTTAATGGGAAGCCAATTCAGGTGCTTAGTGGTGCAAAGGAAGACGGCTCGATTTTGAACTTATACCCTGGTGATGTGCCTAGCCAATGTCCTGAGGATGATTTTTGGGATAAACAAGGGTTTTCATTTCCCAATTTTATGCCAAAAGCCTTAGCACACGATCGGCAGGCTCTTCCGCACATTCGCATTGACCATATTTTGCAATTTGTCCTGGGTGACAAATTAGAGTAACCAACCATGACCGAAAAAAACACGACTCATCAAGCAGACATTCAAAAAGCCGTAATATTTGAACAAAGCGATGTTCAATTAAATGAACCCAATGGCACAGCCGCAGAATCTCAAAGCAATGAGGTTATAATGCCAGCGACAGCAGTCGCAAATAGTTATTCTTTTGAACAGGTTGTTATTGAACGAGAAGATAACGATGAGACGTCAAACTCGGGAAGAAAGTGGGTTTGGTTTGCAGGGATTGTAATTCTATTATCATTGATTGAAGCAGGATTTTGGATAGAGCATATTTTAACCCAAAGTGACTGGCTCAGTGGCGCCTGGCTTATCGTAATTGTCGCTGCATTAATTTTTGCAGTAAAGGCTTTTATAAGTGAACTACGAAGCTTGCGACAGCTCAAAAAAACCGAACAACTTAGAACACAATCTATCGCGTTTTTAAGCGCCCCCACCATTGGCCAAGGCAAGGCTTTTTGCGAACAATTAACTCCTCTATTTTTACCCTTATATCCTAACCAAATAAATCAATGGCAACAGGCGATCCAGCCTCATCATGTCGACAAAGAAGTCCTTCAGTTGTTTGAAACCAATGTTTTATCTGCGGCAGATAAACATGCGTTACAGGTTGTGACTAAACACGCATCGGCATCAGCAGCGATGATTGCTGTGAGTCCATTTGCCTTGTTAGATATGATCATAGTTCTTTGGCGTAATTTAGTCATGCTTAAACAGGTGAGCCAGTGTTACGGTCTGCCTCTGAGTTATTGGGGAAGAATAAGATTGATAAAGCAAGTCTTTAAAACCATGCTTTTAGCAGGTGCGACCGAAATCATAAGTGATGCTGGAAACTATGCAGTGAGTGCAGGGGTCACAGGCAAACTTTCAACTCGACTGGCACAAGGTATAGGTGTTGGCGTCATGACCACAAGGGTTGGTATTAAAGCAATGCAAACCTGTCGTCCTATGCCCTGGAATGCCCTAGCAAAACCGGGCATAAATCAGCTCACCCAACAACTACTAAGTGATTTAAAATCACTGACAAAAAAATAGCTACAATGCGTAAAAAAGAATTTACATAAGTGCTTTTTTAAATTTTTAATTAATTGAAATATAAGTCATTATTTATACTAATGTAAATTAAGTGTTACATTATTTCAGATTCTATATGTGCACCCAAAACTGTTTCTTTTGCGGGAAACCAGTAGACTTTTGATATCAGATTAATTCGAGCTGATGCTCAAATAAACCGATTTTGAACGTATCAAAATCAAGGATTACTTTATGTCAAAGTCAACCAAATATGTGTCCAATCCCGCCGACGAAAATGGCATTGTCAGTTGGACAGAAGAAGAGAATAAAATTTGGCAAGATTTGATAGAACGCCAATTAGAAGTTATTAAAGGGCGTGCATGTGATGAGTTTATGCACGGGCTAGAGTTGCTGGATTTACCGCACAACCGTGTTCCACAATTACATGAAATCAACCAGGTTCTGGGAGAACATACAGGATGGCAGGTTGAGCAAGTCCCGTCGCTAATTAATTTTGATGCGTTTTTTACTTTATTGGCAAATAAAAAATTCCCGGTCGCGACTTTTATCCGCTCCCGTGATGATTTTGACTACTTACAAGAGCCCGACATTTTTCATGAAATATTTGGTCACTGTCCACTATTGACTAATCCAGCTTTCGCCCATTTTACTCATACCTATGGAAAGCTTGGGCTGGCCGCAAGTAAAGAAGACCGTGCATACTTAGCAAGACTATACTGGTTTACTGTCGAGTTTGGCTTATTGAACACGGCAGAAGGGACACGAATTTACGGTGGCGGTATATTGTCATCGCCAGGTGAAACCGTTTATGCACTTGAGAGTGATAATGTGATAAGGCAAACGATGAATCCACTTGAAGCTCTTCGCACGCCATATCGAATAGATATCATGCAGCCTGTATATTTCACTTTGAATCGCTTTGAGCAACTTTTTGAATTGGCCGATATGGACATCATGGCACTGGTAAATACAGCCAAGAAGCTTGGGTTACATGCACCCAAGTTTGCACCTAAAAATCAGCTCGCCAGCTAGAGCGTGTTTACCTTTGCTGTATGAAATTTGTTCTGTTTGTATGCGCTCTGATCGCGGCGCAGGTTTGCAGTCCTAGTGATTCTAAGTCAAGAACACGCAACAAAGAGCAGGGCGCATGTAAACTGAACCCAAATACCACTCAATTCGCTGCAAAATTATACAGCAAAGGTAAGCACGCTCTAATTAACCTCTGTTTAATTTTACTTATCCCGCCCACACAAATTGTGTGGGCTTATCGCATCTCGTCGAACACCTAGGTAATTTATCTCACTGATATTGCAGACAGCTTCACCAATTTGTAATAATATCTTTACATTACAAATTTAGGACTTCTCTTTTCAATGCGATTGGAAATCATTTGCCAGGACCGTGTAGGTATTACGCAAGACGTGCTGGACATTCTTGTTAATTATAAGATTGATCTTCGTGGAATCGAACTTGATTCAGCCGGAAAGATATTTCTCAACTTCCCTAATATTGAATTTGCTGATTTTCAGCACCTAATGCCGGAAATTCGTCGAATTGAGGGAATTGAAGACGTTAAAACAACTCCTTTCATGCCTATTGAGCGAGAACAGAACCAACTTCGTGCGTTGCTTCAAACCTTGCCCGATCCGATATTTTCGTTTGATACGAAAGGCCGCATATTGCTGGTAAATGATGCTGCGGTGAGCAGCATCGAACAGCCTTCTGAAAAATTGTTGGGGATGGAAATCAGCGAATTTGTTCGTGGCTTTAACTTTCAAAAATGGCTCGACGGCAAAGTGGTTGCAGGACAAACTCAAAAGGTGAATTTTCTTGAGCAAGACTTTCTTGCCGATATTTTACCCGTCATGATCCCCGACGCAGAAGGCGAATCTATTCTCGCCGGCGCCTTACTAATGTTGAAATCTGAATTTCGTTTGGGTCAACAACTAACCGTGTTTCATCAAGTTAGCAGCGATAGCTTTGCGTCAATTCAAGCCAGTAGTAATTTGATGAAAAAAGTTGTCAAAGAAGCGACGCGGATGGCGGAGCTTGATGCACCTATATTGATTTGGGGTGAGTCTGGTACTGGCAAAGAAATGATTGCTCGTGCCAGTCACGAAGCGAGTCGACGAGCTAGCGGTCAATTTGTTTCCTTTAGCCCGGCGTCGTTATCGGATGAGCAAATCGATACGGAATTGTTTGGAAGAGAAGAGACTGAAAAAAGTGGTCATTTAGGGCTATTGGAAGAGGCTTCCGGGGGTACTCTATTTATTGACGAGATTGGAGATCTCACACATAACATGCAAGGTAAATTGCTGAATGTTTTACAAAAAGGATCTTTTGGCAAAATAGGTAGCAACGAAGAGGTAAATCTTGATTTGCGGATCGTTTCTACCACGCAAAAAGACATGAATAAATTAATCGAAGATGGGCATTTTAGAGAGGATCTCTATTACCGTCTCAATGTATTGAGCATGGTAATCCCGCCGTTGAGAGACAGGCGTTCAGATATTATTCCTTTAGCTGACCGCTTTATTAAACAGCAAAGTATGAAATTAGGCCGGCGCGCGCCTAAATTAAACAAGTCTTGTATTGATTACCTGCAAGCTTATCCGTGGCCGGGTAATGTAAGACAATTGGAAAACACACTTTATAAAGCAGTTTCATTGTTAGAAGGCAACGAATTAAGCATCGAACATATTAAACTGCCCTCAAGTGCTACCAGTGTAAGTTTTGTTCCCGAGGAATTCGACGGCAGTTTAGAAGACGAGGTTAAGCGCTACGAAAAAAGCTTGCTGAGACGACTTTATCCTTTTTATCCCAGCACCCGCCAGTTGGCGAAAAAACTAGGCTTAAGCCACACAGCAATCGCAAACAAATTGCGAGAATACGGTATAAATAAAAAGACCGTTAAAGTTTAATATCTCGTCCATAATGAATATATGAGAATGTTAAGATTTGCTACATTGGCAGCAACCAAAACGTTAGCATTTTCTTGAATAAATAAGTTGGAGTAGTTTCTATGAGTTTGCATTTACATGGTTATTGGCGTTCTTCTGCTACCTACAGGGTACGGATAGCCTTAAATCTAAAAGAACTTGAATACAATTACGTACCTGTGCACTTAGCGAAAGATGGTGGACAGCAATTTAGCGATAGTTATACATCACTCAATCCGGCTCAATTAGTCCCAACCTTTATCAATGACGACGCTGATATTTTTCTCAACCAATCGATGGCAATTATTGAATACTTGGATGAGCGATATGAAGAACCAGTTAAACTACTACCCAGTCATAGAATTGATCGGGCCAGAGTCAGAGCTCTAACCCAGGATATTGCTTGCGATATTCAACCTGTCGCAAATTTACGAGTGTTAAATCAATTATCCCAAGAGTTTGATGCTTTGCCTGAACAACGTAATCAGTGGTGTAAACATTGGATTGAAAAAGGATTTACTGCAATTGAAAGGCGCATACGCAATAGTGCCACGGATTATTGTTTTGGTTTTGACTTAACGCTTGCAGACATTTTTTTGATCCCTCAAGTTTACAATGCAGAGCGATTTGACGTTGATATGGGACAATATCCTACCATCCAGCGCGTTGCCCAAAATTGCAATGAATTACCAGCGTTTATTCAGGCCAAACCCGAAAATCAAATAGACGCAGTTTCTTAAAGGTAGGGCAGATGCCCTACTATTGGCTTTTAATTGGCAACTCGGTGGTGTTTTTTACCTGTTTCAAAGCGAAGGTTGAGCTGAGATGGTCGACCAGTGGCAAATGCGTCAGTTTACTTTTTAGCAAATGCTCGTACTCTTCAATACTTTCGACTATTACTTTTAATAAATAATCTTTATCGCCGCTGGTCGTGTGGCATTCTACAATTTCATCAATATTCTGAACTGAGTCCTCAAAATCGTTGAGAGAATCACCGTCATGGTTTTTCAACGTTACATAAATAAATACTGATACGCCCAAATTGAGCTTTTTGTTGTCCAGCAATGTAACTTTTTGTTTGATGATCCCTTCGGCTTCCATGCGCTTAACACGACGCCAACAAGGGGTATGAGACAATCCAACTTTCTGGCTAAGCTCAGCCATAGAAACCGTTGCATCTTTTTGTAGTACACGAAGGATCTCGCGATCAAACTTGTCAAATTTCATATATTTTCTTTGTTAAAAGTTAGGCTCATACCATTTTGTGCAGCATGCGCAAAAACTTCATCTTTTTCAACCAATAAAACTAGAGCGTGATTATCTTTGTTGTAAGATTTTGCAGCGCATGGAGTGGAATTTGAGCAATGCATTGCGATTGTTATGTAGTTGCTCTGCATGAATGAGCGATAAAGCTGAACAAATGCCGCTCAAACGCTGCCCCTTGGGTTCAGTTTATATGCGTCCTGCTCTATGTTGCGCATTCTTGGCGCAGAACCACTAGGACTGCGAACCCGCGCCGCGATCAAAGCACTTATCACCAGAACAAATTTCACACAACAAAGATAAACACGCTCTAGGATATTTATCCTACTTGTTAGAAAACTAGCGTTACGGGTTTGCACTTTCTATTCTCTGACCAAAAAGTTAGCAACACTTGTCCTCGTGCCCATGGGCTACTATTGTGCAAAACAATAACCAATAAAATAGGTACCTGCATGTCGGTGTTTGATCACAAAGAATTTGATAATCATGAGCAAGTTGCTTTTTTTAGCGACAAAGCATCAGGGCTCAAGGCGATTATCGCTGTGCATAACACAAATTTGGGACCGTCCTTAGGCGGCTGCAGAATGTGGCCATATGCTAATAGCGAAGAGGCACTAAATGATGTGCTTAGACTGTCAAGAGGAATGACCTATAAAGCTGCTATGGCGGAACTAAAGCTCGGTGGCGGAAAATCCGTTATTCTGGGAGATCCTCGATTACATAAAACGCCGGAAATGATGCAGGCGATGGGACGATTTGTTGAACAAGTTGGTGGCCGTTACATTACAGCCGAAGACTCAGGAATCGCGGTCAGTGACATTCAGCTCATGGCACAAAATACCCAACACGTGTCTGGGATAAGTGCAAAATATCGCTATGATGGAGGAGAAGCTGATGGAAATCCGGCACCTTCTACTGCTTACGGTGTTTTCGTTGGATTGCGAGCTAGCGTGGAGTATGCGCTAAAAACAGACTTAAAAGGTGTAAGAGTCGCTGTCCAGGGATTGGGGCACGTTGGATTCCGCTTGGCGAAACACCTACATGAGCATGGGGCGGAACTCATTGTAACAGATATTTACCCTCAAGGGGTGGAGAAGGCCGTTGAGGAATTTGGTGCAACCGCAGTGCACCCAGATGAAATATTTGATTTGGATGTTGATGTTTATGCACCTTGCGCAATGGGCGCATCGGTCAATCAAGACACAATTCGCAGAATCAAAGCGAAAGTCATTGCTGGTGCAGCCAACAATCAATTAGCTGAAGAGTCTTTGGGTGAAGTGTTAAGGCAAAAGGGTGTGCTCTATGCTCCTGACTATGTCATAAACGCTGGCGGGGTGATTGATATCTATCATCAACGCATCTTAAGCACCGCTCAGGCAATGAGAAGCCATATAGAAGGTATCGCTGACAATTTGACGGAAATATATAACCGATCTTCTCAACAAGGGTTGCCAACGAATGTGGTATCCAACAAAATTGCAGAAGAGCGCTTTAAGAAATAAAGCCAGAACAATTTAGTTGAAAATAAAGACGAAATCGAAAACTGCCTGTTCTTTAAGCGAAAGGCTTTTTTCAGCTCGAAGCTCCTTGCATATATTGCAGTCATTGGTCATAATGCGCGCCGAATCGTTGCTTGAGCAACGTTTCGACGGTTTCAATGGTGGTCTTTTGGTCCTTCCGCAATGATACTCTGTGAACCCGGTCAGGCCTGGAAGGGAGCAGCCGCAGCAGACGACTCATGTGCCGGAATGTGGCTGGAGGACCGCCACCCAACCCTCTCTCATCTATTTAACCCCAATCCCGGATAAGCAACGCCTGTAAGCACCGCTATTTATCCCCCTATCATCGTTGTTCATTATGCGTTTAGAGCGACTAGACAACATAATTCTCGCCTTGATAAGGTAATAAATCACGGCACTTACCTATTAAAAACCAATATCAAAATGACGATAGCTTCTATTTTATTGATAAAGCTTTAAAAACTAAGCTATTCCGACATTTCTTATCCAGAATTGGGGTTATTTACTCTTTGGCTTTTTCCCTTTCGGTTCATCTAAAAACCGCATGGCTTTAGAGATCGCGTTTTCCACATTCATTTCCATTTGTTGCCGTTCACTTTGTGGCAGATAAAATGACATGTCGACTTCATATCGAATATAACGAGGCGGCACCTGGTTTAACGCCAAGCAACACAAATCTGCAATATAGTCATTGCTTTTACTAGCATTGAGATCCAACTTTTCAATTCTTTCTAGAATTAAATGTTCATAATAATTGTGAATATCGTCGTCTAATTTCATTGCGCAATTCTTTATTATTGTTAGAAAACACTAGAGTAGTAGAAACGGCAAAAATTACCAAGCGGCTATTCTTAAACTGTGAATCGTAGAATCCCGATTTATTCATGCTAGCCAGCTAAATGACATTTTGATTGGATGAATTTTGCGAATTTACTATGACTTATACTAAAGTTTGAACCGTCAGAGATTGCCTAAAAACAACCTACGAAGTTCTACGTAGAAAGTATTTCCAATTTGTTACATTAATTTTTTGAAAAATAACAAGTTAGTGAAATCCAAAAAAAATTCAAAATTTTTCAACCGTAAACAAATGCTTACTCAACTGAGTGAAAATCGACTAAAAATAATTTGAACTTTCCTGAAATACACTGATACAACCAGTTGACCAGAGCATCACTATGTGTTTATTATCTGTCGCGAGGTTCACTACCTTACTAATAAAAAGTCGCAAAAGCGGCAAAAACTCACACTATTTAATAGTGGTCCAGGGAGACATACATGTTTACAAATTCCAAGTTGGCGAAGTCAATTCGCCTAGCTATGGCTTTTGGCGCTGCGTCAACAGCTATGGTTGCCTCTAACGCTGCTGTTGCTCAAGAAGCAGCTGCTGAAGAGTCAGTAGAAAAGATTGCCGTAACAGGTTCTCGTATCCGTAAAGCTGATTTCGTTTCTAACGCACCAGTTGCAACTATCGGTCAAGAGCAGTTTGCTTTGACAGCGACAGTTAACACTGAGTCGCTACTAAACACTCTACCTCAGGTTGTTCCCGGTCTAGACCGTACATCTAACAACCCTGGTAACGGTACAGCAACTGTTGACCTTCGTGGTCTAGGTACTAACCGTACGTTGGTTCTAATCAATGGTACGCGTGCTGTTCCTACTACTTCTGGTGGTACAGTTGATATCAACAGTATTCCTACAGCACTAATTCAAGACGTTGAAGTACTAACTGGTGGTGCATCAGCAGTATACGGTTCTGACGCTGTTGCAGGTGTAATCAACTTCATCCTTAAAGATGACTTTGAAGGCGTTCAAACAAGTGTTGGTTACGAAGTAACTGACGAAAACGACGCTGCTATCTGGAGCGCTGACTTCACAATCGGTGGTAACTTCGCTGACGGTAAAGGTAACGTTGTATTTAACTTGAGCTACACAGACCGTGACGAATTGTTCCAAGGCGATCGTAGCTTTGCTGAAACAGCATTGTTTGATAACGCTGACAACTCTGGCCTAGAGCCAGGCGGTTCTTCAGGTGTTCCTCAGGCAGGTATCTTCAATGGTGGCCTACCAAATGGTGTTATCTTCGAACAGAACGGTGACCTACGTCAGTTCGTTACTGGCGGCGACGTTAACGATTTCTATAACTATGCACCAGTTAACTACATTCAACTTCCTCAAGAGCGTCACCAAATTACTGCTCTAGGTAGCTATGAAGCAAACGAAAATCTTGAGTTCTACGGCCGTGCAATGTTCACAGATAGCCGTGTACCTCAACAGTTGGCTCCTACGCCAATTTTCCAAACTTCAACTTTCTCGCTAGACAACAACCCGTTCCTAACGGCTGAGTCTCAAGAATTCCTAAGTGGTAACAACACAGATTATGTTGGTATCGGTGTTCGTGAAGCGAAAATCCTTGATCCAAATAACTTTAACGACCCAACTGCTATCAATGCTGACGGTATCAACACATCTGGTAACGTATGTTTGAACTGTATCTTTGATTCAACTGCTGGTTCAGACAATGTTCAAGGTTGGAACGATACAACTGCTATCGTCGATACAGATGGTGACGGCATTGCAGACAACGCTCGTGCATTGTTACGTCGTCGTCTAGAAGAAGTTGGGTTCCGTCGTTCTGAAGACGCATTCAACTCTTACCAAATGCAAATCGGTGTGCGTGGTGCAATCGGTGAATCTAGCTGGACCTACGATGCTTACTACCAAACTGGTAAAGTAAACAACACAACTGCTCAACTTGGTAACGTAAACCGTGACCGTTTTGACCAAGCAATGTTGCTTGCTTCTGAAGGTGGTAACGTAATCGTTGGTGCTGATGGACAACCTACTTGTTCTGACACATCTTCAAATGGTGCAACAGTTGGTTGTGCTCCTTTGAATATCTTCGGTGAAGGTAACATTTCTGAAGATGCTGCTGCATTCTTGAGAACTGCTGTTGCTTCAACTGCTGTATTCGACCAAAAACTATTTGCTGTAACCTTAGCGGGTGACACAGAAGATATGTTTGAACTACCTGGTGGCCCAGTTGGTATCGCGGTAGGTTACGAGCACAGAGAAGAAGCTTTTGAATTCTTGCCTTCTCAAGATTTGGCTGCAGGCACAATCGCTGGCTTTAACGGTGCTCCACCTCTAGCTGGTCAATACAGTGTATCTGAGTACTACATCGAAACTTACTTGCCAATTCTAGATGGTGTTGAGTTTGCAGAGACTCTTGACGTAGAACTAGCTTACCGTTCTGCTGACTACTCTACTGCTGGTCAAGTAGAAAGTTATAAAATTGCCGGTTCTTGGGCACCAGTTGATGAACTACGTTTCCGCGTAGGTTTCAACACTGCGGTACGTGCTCCTAACATCGGTGAATTGTTCGCGCCACAAGGCGAAGGCTTCCCTGGTGCACTAGATCCATGTTCTGAAAGCGGTGCTCCTGCTGGTGCTGGTGACGCGTTGCGTAACCTATGTATCGCAACTGGCGTACCTGCTAATGCAGTTTTCAGTGACGCAATTGACCCTGCATCTGGTCAGGTTCGTTCAATTGGCGGTGGTGATCCAAATCTGAAAGAAGAGAAAGCTGAAACATTGACTATTGGTTTTGTTGCAGAACCAATGGAAGGCTTCACATTCAGCTTAGATTACTTCGAAATTGAAATCGAAGACGCTATCTCTGGTATCGGTACTAACAATATCTTGGATACTTGTTATAACAGACCAGAAGGTGGTGTAGGTTCGTTGTTCTGTAACCTAGTTAATCGTCGTTCTGACGGTACTATCGACTTCGTTTCTGATACATCGCAAAACGCTGCATCAACTAACTTGTCTGGTTATGACTTGATCGCTAGCTACCAAATGGAGCTAGGTGAAGGTACTCTAGATATCGATTACTTGGGTACTTACACTGAAGAAGCTAGCTTCCAGTCATTTGCTGCAGGCGAGATTCTAGAGTGTGCGGGTAAATTCGGTCAAAACTGTGGCGAACCTACGCCAGAGTATAAGCACCGCATGACATTCAAGTACTCTGCTGACGAATTCGTTGCACAGTTATTGTGGCGCTTCGTAGGCGAAACTAATGACGACGACGACGGTGCTGAGTACACAGTTGAACGTATCGACGGTTTCAGCTACTTTGATGCATCTGCTACCTATTACATCAACGACAACTACCGCGTAACTGCTGGTATTGACAACTTGTTCGACAAAAAGCCACCTATCCTTGGTGCTAACGACGAGCAGTCAAACACATACCCAGCTACTTATGACGTATTTGGTCGTACTTACTACGTGAACTTCACTGCAAGCTTCTAAGTAGTAGTTAAAACTGAAAAAAGGTGAGCTTAGGCTCACCTTTTTTATTGGAAGGTCGTAAATGAATAAAGAAAAAGAAAACTGGTCTCAGTATTGGCAAAAAGAGAGTGCCAAGGGCGAAGTATTTGTAAACAAAGATGGCAATAAACATCAAGGTTTGCGCGATTTTTGGCGCTCGAAGCTGGATAATTTGCCAGCGGCTTCACGTATTGTTGATCTGGCATGTGGTGCTGGTTCAATTTATGCGGATTTAGAAAATGCTGCTAACTTTGACTTATTTGCCGCGGATTATTCGCAAAGTGCATTGGAGCAGCTTGTCAAACGCATGCCCGACGTAAGCATTAAAGTGTGCTCTGCCAATGATCTACCTTATGAAGACAACATGTTTGATGGTGTTGTGAGTCAATTCGGAATTGAATATGCCGGATTAAGTGCGTTTGTTGAGGCAACGAGAGTGCTAAAACCCGAAAAGACACTTGTTGTACTTTGTCATTTTCAAGATGGGTTTATCGATAGCAAGAATAAACAAGAATTAGAAGGTGCCAAACTAGTAGAAGCTTTAAACTTTATTCCAATTGCGAAAAAGGTAACCAACGCATTTTATGCGGCTAAAGAGAACCTCATCACACAAGCGATGAACGAATTTACCTCTGTGGAGCCTGAACTAGCAAAAAAGGTTGCTGTTGCGACTAGTGGTGTTCACGTTCATTTATATAATGGTTTTAAACAACTTTTCATGAATCGACAGGCCTATGCCAAAGAAGATATTATCGGTTGGTTAGATGCGATGTCCGATGAGGTTTCAACCGCAATTCTTAGATTGACCGATATGCGTAATGCAGCCCTGAGTGAACAGCAAATGATTGACGTTTGTGATCAGGTTGCCGCTAACTATGCAGGGGAACCAAAATTTAGTTCGTTTACGCTAAGCGGACACGAATTGCCCGTTGCTTGGCATTTTGAATATACCAAACCTTAAACAACAACTATGTCTATATTGTTACAACAGGCGCTAAAATTTCATCAGGCCGGTGACTTTGACAACGCTCAATCATTGTATGAACAGTTTTTGCAAAAATATCCCAACGACGTAAATGGATTGCAATTATTAGGTTCTTTGCACGCAGCTAAAGAAAACTTCCCTCTCGCAATCAGTTTAATGGAACGTTCTCTCGAACAGAAAAATGATCAACCGCAGGTCATGCTTAATCTCGCTATAGCATGTAAACGTGATGGTCAGATAGAAAAAGCCGAACACATTTATCGAAGAGTACTTTCCATTCAACCGAAAAATATCCAAGCATATCAGTATTTATTGCGCCTCTTAACGGAGGCCAAGCTATTTGATAAAGCGTTAAAGCTTTGTGAAGAAGCAGTATCAGCGACGGGCCAAAATCATTACTTTGATTCCAAAAAGGCCGACCTACTTACAACGATGCAGCGATACGACGAATCCATCCAGATATTTCAATCCTTGTTGGTGAGCCAACCTAACACGCCTGAATATATACACGGAATAGCTTTAGCATTGCGACAAAAAGGTGAGCCTCTACAAGCGTTGGGGTTATATGAGAAAGTTCAAGCTCAAGGCGTGTCAACATTCCAATTATTCCACAATATGGGTAATGCATTATCGGATTTAGGTCGCTTAGACGCAGCCATCAGCTATTACGAAAAATCGATTGAGCTGAACCCAGGCTATATCCACTCGCATATAAATTTAAATGAATTGCTTTGGGAAACAGGGCAAAAGCAGCGTTTTTTAGCCTCTTATTTGCAAGCTATTCCGTTAGAACCTCGCAATATGCCCCTCAAGTTTGCCTATTGCCAAAGCCTGTTACGAACAAGCAATTATGATATTTGCTTAGCCTTGCTAGAAGAAGTTGAACCCGAATTGAGAGTTTCTTCTGAGTTTTGGGACTTGTCCGCCAGAGCTGAAAAAGGTTTAGGTAACATCGATAGATGTTTGGCTCACTACCAAACGGCGATTGAACAAAACGATTCTGACCGAGACGTGCTACTCAATTTTGCGCAAGCATTGATTGAAGCTCGACAAGTTAATAGGGCACAAAAATTACTTGAAGAAGTTGTTGGTAAAGACACAAATGATCAGTTTGCCTGGTCTTTGTTAGGGATTTGCTGGCGTCTCAATAGCGATCCTAGAGAGCACTTGCTAAACGATTACGAAAATCTGGTGGGGGAATTTGAAATTGATATTCCACCTGGTTTTAATTCAGTTGACGAATTTTGTCAGCAGCTAAACCAATATTTAACGGAACTACACACCGGGACTAATCAACCTCTAGAGCAAACACTTACCGGCGGTACCCAAACACGAGGAAATCTTTTTGATAACCTCAATCCGCTCGTTCAAGCGTTAGAAATTGAATTACGTAAATGCATTGCCAAATTTATTGAAATCTCGGCTTCTTTTGAATACGTCGATTCGTGTAAAAGTTCACAAGAGTTTGAGTTTTCTGGGTCTTGGTCGGTGCAATTACAAGATAAAGGTTTCCATACGTCTCACATTCATCCGATGGGGTGGTTAAGTTCAGCATTTTATGTGTCATTGCCTTCAATAACTGAAGACTGTGAGACAAAGCAAGGTTGGTTTTGTCTTGGGAAACCGAATATTAAGACATCGCCAGAACTGGGGGCAGTGCGCAAGATACAACCATCGATTGGTAAGTTAGTGTTGTTTCGCTCGTATATGTGGCATTCAACAACGGCTTTTGAATCTGCACAAAATCGCACAACCGTTGCATTTGACGTGATTAAAAATAATTAACCTCAATCCCGGATTAGCAACGCCTGTGAGCATTGCTATTTATCCCCTTATCTTCTTTGTTCGTTATGCGTTTAGAGCTTCTAGACAACATAACTTTTGACTTGATAGGTGAATAAAACACGGCGCTTACCTACAAAAGACCGATATCAAAATGATGCTACTATTATCCTATTGATTAAGCTTAAAACATAGCTACACCGACATTTCTTATCCAGGATTGGGGTCAATTAATTTAATCACCTTTGTAGTCACTTCTTTTTACATTGAAAACGATGTTGTTTGGATAATTTCTACCGTAACATTATTAACGAACAACCGAGTTAAATGTCGAGCAGGGTAAAAATTTGGATCGGCCAGGTGAAAAAAATTCAAAATATTTCTGGTAAGATGAGTTAATCGTTTAAGCGTTAATGTTTACGCTTCAGCGGACGCTTTTTGCGCTGAAATACTATTTATACGATAAGAATGCGACTAAATTACGAAAATTTTCGTCATATTGCTGCGTAAAATGTAATCAAAATGTCGTGTAAAGGTCTACACTACTTTAATTAATTGTTAATTATGCTCAATGGCGCACCTTGACAATTTGATTGCATCCATGTGACCATTCGTGCGTAATAGCTTTTTCCGTCATCGGATTGAAGCTAAACTCCTTATATAAAAAAGTTTATAGCCCCTTGCCAGGGAACTTTTCACCTAGGCTAGGATTCAAAACAAGAAAATTGGTTGGGAACTATGTCCAAAATGAGCAAGAGAACCCTTATTGCCTCTACCGTGATTGGTGCTTTCGTACTGGGTAGCAGTGCTGTCTCTGCAGATACACTTAATGACCTTCATAAAGAAGAAGGTAGAATTCACGTAGCTGCAGCAAAATCCCAAGAGAAAATCAACAATCTCTATGAACAATCACAAGAACTGCTTGCAGAGTATCGTCAAGTCGTTGATGAAACCGAAAACCTGAAAGTGTACAACGATTACGTTGCTACACTGGTTGCTGACCAGCAACGCGGGATTGATTCGCTACAGCGTCAAATCGACCAGATTGATGAGACCAAGCGCGGCATCGTACCCTTATTGTTTCGTATGATTGACAGCCTTGAGAAATTTATTGCTGCGGATGTTCCTATCAAGTTGGCAGAACGAAACGCCCGTATTGAGCGTCTTCGTGATGTAATGGGTAACTCAAACGTCACCGTTTCTGAGCGTTTCCGCCAAGTTATCGAAGCGTACCAAATCGAACTTGATTACGGCTCAAAAATCGATGCTTACCAAGGTAACATGAACTATAACGGTACCGATATTACCGTGGACTTCTTCAATTTGGGACGCACAGCGTTGATTGCACTATCTCTAGACCAGAAAAATGCCTGGATGTGGGATAACGGCAATCGTTCTTGGGTTGAACTGGATGGTTCTTACTTGGAATCAAGTATCGAAGCAGTTCGTATGGCAAGAAAACAATTGCCAGCTAACCTAGTTAAACTACCCATTCCTGCTGCGGAGTAATTAGAAAATGAAACTTACATTTAAATCCGTATTGGCTGCAGCGGCAGTAACCGTTTTTGCATCAGGTGCTTCTGCGCAAACAACGCTCGATCAACTTCTAGAAGAAGTGAAAAACAATCGTGTATCAGAAGCACGTCTTAACTCACAACGAGAGGCTGAATTTCAATCTGCTCGCGCAGACAAACAAGCTCTTCTAAGAACGGCTCGCGCCAACCTTCGCGCAGAAGAAGAGCGTGGTGAGCGTCTGGCAAAACAGTTTGCTGACAATGAAGTCACCTTAACAGAAAAATCCACTGAGCTAGACCTAGCCACCGGTGACCTAGGTGAGATGTTTGGTGTTGTTCGTCAGGCAGCTTCTGAATCTTATGGCCGCATAGCGACTTCTATTGTAAGTGCTCAGTTCCCAGGCCGTGCCGCCTTCTTAAGACGTATGTCAGAAGAATCTGAAGGTCTTCCAAATATCCGTGAGTTGGAAGATATGTGGATTGCTCTGCAAACTGAAATGACTGAGTCGGGCAAAATATCTCGTTTCAATACTGAAGTTATTAACCTTGAAGGTGGTTCTTCACAGCAAGAGATTGTTCGTGTAGGGACGTTTAACCTGGTTGGTGAAATTGGATACCTGGTTTACGATGATCAAGAAGAAATCGTTCAGCCTCTGGGCCGTCAGCCTGATGCGTATCAAGCCGAAACTGCCAGAGAATTATTTGCTAGTAATTCAGGTGTAATACCAACGTTTGTCGACCCATCAAGCGGCGCAATCCTTGGCCTTCTTAAGCAGAAAGCGACTTGGGAAGAGCGTTACCATGCAGGTGGTGCAGTTGGTTACACCATCACGGTCATGTTGGCTATTGGTTTATTAATTGGTTTATACAAGATCATCACCTTGACGTTAATCAGCGGCAAAATGCGTGCTCAACTAAATAACCCTGGTTCGCCTTCAGATTCTAACCCCTTAGGTCGTGTACTAAGAGTTTACAACGATAACAAAGGTACAGACACTGAGAACCTAGAGTTAAAGCTTGATGAAGCCATTTTGAAAGAGCTACCTTCTATAGAAAGCGGTATTAACATCATCAAGATTTTTGCAGCCATTGCTCCGTTACTAGGCCTACTAGGTACAGTACTGGGCATGATCGCAACCTTCCAACAAATTACGTTGTTTGGTACAGGGGACCCTAGATTGATGGCGGGTAGTATCTCCATGGCATTGGTAACCACTGCTCAAGGTATTATCGCAGCACTACCGCTTATTTTGATGCACAGCATCGTAGCGGGACGCAGCAAATCAATCGTTCACATACTCGATGAGCAAACTGCTGGAATCGTAGCAGCTCATTCAGAGTCGGAGAAAGCTTAATATGTATGACCTGATTGGATTATGGGAATCGGTCAGGGAATTTATCGCGACCGGCGGTGGGGTACTTTACCTCGTCGCCATGGCGCTCTTCTTAATGTGGGTATTAATGATTGAGCGCTTTTGGTTTTTAACTTCGGTTTATCCTAAGATGAGAAAAGACATCATCGGCGATTGGGATGCTCGAAGTGATACAACCTCATGGTATGCGCATAGAATCCGTGATGCTTGGATTTCACAAGCGTCAGACAAGTTGAGTACCAATATCTTATTGATTAAAACCTTGGTGGCAATGTGTCCGCTGATTGGTTTACTCGGCACTGTTTGGGGCATGATTAATGTATTTGAAACTATGGCGACACAAGGTACTGGTAATGCACGCCTGATGGCTGCTGGTATCTCTATGGCAACAATTCCAACTATGGCTGGAATGGTCGCTGCTTTGTCTGGCGTGTTCTTCAGTTCACGTCTGGAAGCGAAAGTTAAAATCGCTAAAGAGAAGCTGGTAGACAGCCTTCCTCACCATTAAGAGAGAAGTTTATGGCTCGTAAAGAACGTGTACCAGAGGAAGATGCAGCGATAGACATGACACCGATGCTGGATATCGTGTTTATCATGCTTATCTTCTTCATTGTAACCACTGTTTTTGTTAAAGAAGCAGGGATACAAATAAATAAACCCGGCGCCAGCCAGGCGTTTTTGCCAAAAAATGCAAACATATTCATTGCAATCACTGAAGACGGTGCTATTTGGATGGATAAAAGAGAGATTAAGGTAGAGTCGATTCAGGCGAACCTTGAGAAGCTTTTGGCAGAGCAGCCCTCTGATGTGGTTATTATCCAAGCTGACGAAAAAGCCGAACATGGTATTGTCGTCAAGGTAATGGATCAAATCAAAGCGGCAGGTGTTGATCAAATTTCTGTTGCGGCTAAAGGAGCTTCATAGACATGAGAGTAATTATTTCTATTTTGCTTGGTGCCGCAATCGCATTTGCACTATTTGTGGTCATGGCTAAGTTGGTAGCTAACTCTTCGCGTCCAGCGAGTGAAGTACCCGACGCGCCAGTTATTGATATTGTCATGAATGACCCTGATGAAAACACTCAAACACGTCAACGTGTTCCACCCCCACCTCCGCCTCCACCTCAACAACCGCCTAAGATTCAACCGGTTGAACCTGATGTGGAAGACGCCAGTGCCGATGGTGTTAGCTTCAATATGCCAGCAGTAGACGTAGGCGGAGCATCAATTGATATTGGTGGTGTTGGCAACATGCAACGTGACGGTGAAGCCACACCTATCGTTCGTATTGAGCCTAAATACCCTGTGCAAGCAGCACGTGACGGTAAAGAAGGGTACGTAATACTTTCATTTACAATCAATGAAGTCGGTGGTGTGGATGATGTAGAAGTCATACAAGCAGAACCTAAACGTATTTTTGACCGTGAAGCAAAACGCGCTTTGCGTAAATGGAAATACAAACCAAAAATCGTTGATGGTAAACCCGAGAAACAGTTCAATATGAAGGTACAGTTGGACTTTAAATTGGATCAAGGCTAATGAAAAAATTTGTCAAAAATATTACTGCAATTGCAACGTTGAGCGCTGCTGCACTGGTATCAAATTATGCGGCAGCCCAATCTTCTCCCGTGGTTTGTCCAGATTACAAGCGCGGTACCACCAATATTATTGGTGAGCGTGCGGGTAAGAAAATTCAAAAAGCCCTTGAAGCGTATAACAATGATTTGATCAGTGAAGCGCTTGAATTGCTTTATGAGATTGATACCAAACAAACATATGACCGTGCTTTCACTGATAATTTTATTGGTAAAATGCTGGCAGGTCAGGATGGGCAAGGCGACAAGGCGCTTCAATATCTTAAGGGCTCCGTAAACCCTAAAGCTTTGAATGATTCCGAACATGCTGGTACCGTCCGCTTGGTTGCTGACTTGAGCATGCAAGAGAAGAAGTATGACCAAGCCATTGAGTATTATGAAAGGTGGATGACATTTACCTGTAAGCAAGACCCAGACGTATTCACTCGTATGGCTCAGGCTTATTATGAACTTAAACAGCTTCCAAAAATGGTTGAGCCTTCAGACAAAGCAATAGCCTTGTACGAAAAGCCTAACAAGAACCCTTATGTGTTGAAGTTGCAATCGTTCTATGAGCGTAAAATGTATCCTCAGACGGTTGCTGTAGCTGAAGAATTGGTTCGTATCTTCCCTGACAACAAACAGTGGTGGTCTCAACTTGGCTTCTTCTACATGTTGGTCGAGGACTATAAAAAGGCTCTTTCTACGTTTGAAATTGCTTATAACCAAGGGTTTTTGAGCAAAAAATCTGAAATCAAGGCGCTTGCCCAATTGTATGCAACGAATGATATTCCGTACAAAGCGGCTGTCATTATGGAGAAATACATAAAAGAAGGCTTGATTGAGAAAGATGACAAGAGCTTAGCTAACTTAGCAAATTCTTGGCATCAAGCTCGAGAGTACAAAAAAGCTGCAGGGTATTACGCGCAAGCTGCTCAGGAAAAAGAAGATCCTGATTACTATCGTAAACAAGGTATTCTATTGCATGCTGCCGAAGACTATAAAGGTGCATTGAATGCGCTACAAAAAGCTTTGGACAAAGGTGCAGATCAAAAAGGCCGAATTCATATCGCAATGATGGAAGCACACATCTATACCGGTAATTTCCGACAAGCTATGGTCCATGTTCGTGAAGCGAAAAAGGACAAGAATGTTGAGAGAACCGCAAGAGCGTGGGAACCATACATTAAAGAGAAAGCGAAGAATCGCGGAATAAAAGTCTAAACACTGTTTACTATCGAAGGCTCCTCTCTGGAGCCTTTTTTATTTGTATAGATCTGTCGTCTTTGTTATGAGTTTCTGCAAACGATCTCAATAAATTTCCTATTGCGGCGACTCGCAACAGTGTTTTTTATACTGATTGGCGCAGAATATTGAGACAGCGCCTAGCATGCGCTTCAATATCTTTTTTTCCAGTCAGTCTAAATTCATTTTTAAGTTGGGGAAGTGTCCACTTCTTAATAACCAGTTTAGATAAAAAGGAAAAGGCATCTTGCCCCACATCTGTCTTTAATACCTTGTTATCCCAATATGTATTAGGGAAACGCAACCAAACTGACAAGTACCATTCACTGTTCGATAATGGTCTATTTCCCTGCGCATATATGTCAATTACACTTGTTACCCGTTGCTCGATTAACTCGGGAATTGTTGCTTCTTCTTCCCTTAAAAGTAGTTGATTTAACAATTCAGCGGGCAACTCTTTCAACCTAAAATCTTGTTGATAACGAATATTGGCCAGTGCTGTTTGATTCATAATCGAGATATCTTGTTTCAGCTTTTGTAACAAGGGTTTGATCATTATTGCGCTGAATTCCCCGCTTGACGCATCCTTTTTAATTCCCATTTTGGCTAACAAATATCCATTGTTTTGCCAAAAAGGTAAAAGCTCTTTGGTGATGCCAAAAGAAGTTGAAACAGCACTGAAGTTTTTTTCTAATGCTTGCAGTTCTATTTGGTTTAGCAAATTGCTTCCTAGTGATTGCCTTCGCGCACTTGGCATTACTGCAATCCTTACAATACGTAAGTAATTTAAAGTTGCTAGCTTCGGGTCACTATACTCAAACGCTAATCTCTGTGCGGTTAAGTGGCCCGGAACACGCCGTTTACCCATTGTTATTGGTTCGGCAAGCTCATTCAGAGCGTCCCCGCCTTCGCTTACTGTCAATGCTACTGCAAGTGGGTGTCCACTCTTATCATTTTGTGGGTGTCCACTGTTGGTGTTGAGTGGGTGTCCACATTCTATGGGACTACGTTCGAACACGGCATGGACACGATGACTGGAGTCATCCAACATTCGCACAAAGTCATCGGGTGTTGTTTGGTAATGCGCGTCGACAAGAAGCGCGAATATCTGTTTGAGGATGATAGGTTGGTTAATCAGTTCATTGCCTTTGAAACATCGATAAACTGTCGCGTCGCGGTTTTGAGAAAAAGTCTCGTTATTCTTTTTATTCTGTTCTTCCGTTATTGATGTGAGTAGATTTATATCACTGTTTTCATTTATGTCCATCGCAAACACTTGATTGAAAAATCTTTCCAAACAATCATTTGGGTACCAGCGGATCGGTTCTCGCATGGTTAAAAAAATCGTATCGGGAAAGCGATGATATAAATATGGTTTGAACCGTAAACT
Organism: Aliiglaciecola sp. M165; assembly: GCF_007197995.1. Classification (GTDB taxonomy): domain Bacteria; phylum Pseudomonadota; class Gammaproteobacteria; order Enterobacterales; family Alteromonadaceae; genus Aliiglaciecola. The sequence goes on along the minus strand of NZ_VKKH01000009.1, from coordinate 278,932 downwards.
GAAGCCTCTTCCACTTCCTTCATATCCATTTACGGTGGTACAAAAGATAATTCGTGGGTAAACCTCAACAAGCTGTTCCAAAATTCGATTGGGAATAGACGCAGCTTCATCGATAAATAGCATGTCGAACTTAGGTTGTTTTTCCAACAGTACATCGAAAGGAATGAAAACCATTCTATGTTCATCAGAACTTTGTAACGGGTTTTGACTAAGAATCTCTTCGTAGATACTAAATAAACGCGCAGTTTGTGAAGGGTGGGAGGCAGTTACCACTACACGAGTTGTCGCATTTATCTGCAGCGACGCAGAAGCAATTCCCAGAGCGCTTGATTTACCTCTGCCTCTGTCCGCAGTAATCACTAAATGGCCTGAAGGGCGTTTGTTGAGCTTAAGTATGTCATTCACAACGACTGCTTGTTCAGCGGTTGCACAAAAATTATCTGGCTCGTTAGCGCATAGTTTTGAATATTCTACTATTTCTCCCGTAAACGTTTTTTCCGTCAAGACGCTTACGGTTGAATCTGCTTCGACGTGACGAACCAGCCATTGAATAAAGCTGCTTAAAAAATCGACTTGGGTTGAACCATAGGACACCCGGTGACGGATTTGTGGATCATCATATCGATGCCAAGATGGCATATCCGGGCAAAGTAATATCATGATACCGTGTTTTGCTACGCAACCACTCAGTGCCATCAATGCATTGCCTCGTAAACCACTAAACCCATTGACTATGACCCAATGGTATTCTTGACCCAAAACTGATTTGAAATTCGTCGTGGCTTCAATATTGTGGGAATAATGATCACCGAACCACAATACAGAATTTGACCCAGCGTGCTCGAGTAATTTTGCTATCGAATCATGCGCCCATTGTTCGTCTCCTGATACAACTAGCAACTGCCGATGGCAAAAAAGTGCTTTACGCTTCTCTATCCATCTTATTACTTGTTCGATTGGCTGCATATTGTCTGGCTTTCTTGGTATTATTAACACCACATAGTGTATTGAATTAATATGAGGAATACGAATGCGCTTTCTATCCAGACGATTAGTGATGCCTGGTGACTTGAATTATGCCGGGTCGCTATTCGGTGGTCGAGCCCTTGAATGGATTGATGAAGAAGCTGCTATTTACGCAATCTGTCAATTAGAGACCAATGTTTTGGTAACCAAACATATTGGCGAAATCAGTTTTGAATCGCCGGCATTAAAAGGCGATGTTGTTGAATTTGGTCTAGCCACTAAAACAGTTGGGCGGACATCAATTACCGTTACCTGTATGGTGCGCAACAAAGCAACCAAGAAAACCATCTGTGTAGCAGATGATATTGTGTTTGTTAAGCTTGATCCTGGTACTCGGGAACCTATCCCCCATGGCAAAACGCTTGAAGAGCTTGAAAACCAGACCAAGGATGAAATCCGTACATTAAATATGGACTAGGTTGAGATGGCAATCTGTCATTCCAATGAACCCGTAAAAAGGTGATTGAACGCAACCCGTTACACCACACTTTTTGCATTTGCTACCATGTTGAAAATTCAAATTAAAGTACTAAATATGTTGTACCTTTTCTGCTCAAAACTTGGGTTTCGCGCCCTTGCTGTAACCTTATACTTTTCGTTCGTGTTGAACCCAGCCATAGCCATGTCCGAATACGAATACTTGCAATTGTTGGTAGATAGTAAACAGGCTATAGGGGCCCGTTTTGCCGGCTCTAAACAAGAACAGGAGACTGCCGATTTTATTGAACGTCACTGGTTGCAAATGGGGTATACAGTGAAAAGCCAGCAATTTGCTTTTAAAACTCAAAATGCAAACCTGCGTTCTGAAAACTTAACGATTGATATTCCTGGCCAGCAAGATAAGTGGGTAGTGATAGCAGCCCATTATGACTCCACGGGAGAAGGGTCTCTAGGTGCCACAGACAATGGTGCAGGAATCGCTGTATTGCTGGCATTGGCCAATCGCCTGCGAGATCATAAATCCTTCCCATACAGTATCCGATTATTGGCATTAGGGGCAGAAGAGGTAGGGTTACAAGGTGCTAAACATTATGTTTCTAAACTAACCCAGACTGAGATAGATTCCATTATTGCTATGGTCAATTTAGATACTATCGCAGGAGGGGACAACTTGTATGTGCATAGTGCGCATACTAAACCCTATAAGTGTGATGATGGTCAAGGGGACTATACGAGTAGTCCTGCAGTCCGCGATGCATTGCAGATATTATCGCAAACATTATTTGAAGACCAAGCCCACAAGTTGCATCCGGCCTATCCAGGGTACCCTGAAGGTGTAACAGGCGGCTGGTCTGATCATGCACCTTTTGCCTGTGCAGGTGTGCCCATAGCGTATATTGAAACAACTAACTTTAGTATCAATGGCAAAGATGGGTATGACGGGTATTCTCAATCGACACACCCAAAACTGTGGGATTGTTTTGATGAAAAAACCAATACCGCTTGTGATCGAGATGCCGAAAAAAAATGGGGTAACATCTGGCACACCGATAATGATCGATTATCACTTCTTAATGAATTGTTTCCCGGCCGGGTGAGTAAACAGATGCGGATGAACACAGAACTGCTTGAACGCTTAGTCTTGGATGCAGATAAATGGCTAAATTTTAAAAAGGGGGCGGAGTGAATTTATAATTCGTACGCATTCAAAATGTAATAAAAGGAGTGTGTCAATTCACTCCGACCCCTTTTTAGATTCTTTGTTACATGCACGCTGCGACGATTTTACGCGCATCGTCTGGGCTAATATTCTGGTGCTCTCCCAACCGAGTAAATCCATTTTCTTCTAACTTGCGCGCGACTTCATTGGCGACCTCCGATGAAATATCATACTCGGAAAGCTTGGTTTTAATCCCCATGTCACGGAAAAATTGTTCGGTTTTCTCTATGGCTAAATCGATAGCACCCTCTTCATCATAGCGGCTCAAACCCCATACTCGTTCAGCGTACTGCAGCAATTTTTCGCGCTTATGTTCTTTTTGATAGTGCATTACTCGGGGAAGCACAATAGCCAGTGTGACAGCATGATCCAAATTATGTAGCGCAGTCAATTCATGGCCAATCATGTGTGTGCTCCAATCCTGTGGCACCCCAGCGCCTATAAGCCCGCTTAGCGCCTGAGTCGCATTCCACATTAAGTTTGCTCTTACCTGATAGTCTTGAGACGCTAAAACCTGAGGACCTATTTCCAATAGGTTTGACAGAATCGCCTCGGCAAATCTGTCCTGAACACTGGCGCCAATAGGGTAGGTGAGATATTGCTCCATAACGTGTACAAAGGCATCCACTACACCGTTCGCCAATTGGCGCTCTGGTAAGGAGTAGGTTGCTTCAGGATCTAACACAGCGAATTTTGGGCGAACATGATCGGATAAAAACGACAATTTCTTGCCAATGTCGGTTCGATTAACTACCGAGGCAGTATTGGTCTCAGTTCCCGTTGCAGGAAGTGTGAGAACACACCCTAACGGAATGGCGCTATGCACCTTGCCACCACTTGCCAGAATTTCCCAAGGTTCGCCGTCATAGTGTGCGGCAGCGGCGATAAACTTTGAACCATCGATCACTGAACCGCCGCCTACAGCCAGAATAAATTCTACTTCTTCTTGTTTGGCCAATTCAACGGCCTTCATCAAAGTCGAATATTCCGGGTTAGGCTCGATACCTGAAAATTCGCACCAATTTCGACCTTCCAATTGTTCCAGGATCTGTTGGTAAATGCCGTTATTTTTGATACTACCTCCACCATAAACCAGCATGATTTTTGCGTCTGGTAACAAAACGGAAAGCTTGGCAATGCTGCCTTTGCCAAATGCTACTTTTGTTGGGTTGTGATAAATAAAATTGTTCATTAATCGTCTCTTGGTTTCGCTTTATCTTTGATATGGACATGATCCGATGAAAATTCAATAGTGCTGTCACCGAGCTTACAGCACAAATTATTTGCGAGGCTATGATTACAGTAAAACAAAGCATAGCAGTTGACGCTAATGCTTGATATCATTTCGCCGTTAATGGCAACTGACCATTAACGCGACCAAGGGGTGCTCTTGCTGAGATCCATTAATTTGGGAACCCTAGACCTGATCCGGATAATACCGGCGTAGGAATGGTATGAAAGACAACGTATTGCTTTCCACTTACCTGCCGTAACACCGGGTCTTTTCATTTTGTTTAAGAAGAGATCCTAATGACAATAAAATATTTAACTTTATGCACTGCTCTGATCTTATCATCGCAGGTTGTTGCTGATGATTCAGCCGATATCGAAAAGATTACAGTTTCCTCTGATTTTCGAGCCAATGACATTCAAAATGTCACGGCTAGTGTCAGTGTGATTGCTGCGGACACAATCGAGCAGAGACAAGCGTTCTACTTAGAAGACATACTAGCACTCGGCGCAAACATTAATTTTGCCTCAGGCGCTTCCAGAGGTCGTTTTATACAAATTCGTGGCATAGGTGAACGCAGTCAATTTGCTGAACCTATTAACCCTTCAGTGGGTTTACTAGTTGATGATTTTGATTTTTCCGGCATTGCAGGTGTAGCGACCTTATTTGACGTTGAGCAAGTAGAGATATTACGAGGCCCACAGGCAACCGAATTTGGTGCTGCAGGCATGGCTGGCACGATTAAAATCAAAACAACTGAAGCAAACGCTGAGCAAACTAGTAAATTTGTCGCGACCATTGCCCAGCAAGATACCTGGAATCTAGGGGCTGCTTACGGCGACAAAATTACCGATAACCTGTTTTACCGCGTCGCAATAAACCAATTTAAAAGCGATGGTTTTGTTAAAAATCAATTTTTAGATCGAGAAGATACCGATAATCTTGACGAATTGACGGCTCGGCTAAAGCTAAAGTATGTTGTGTCTGACCGTGCAACTATCGACTTCAATTATCAGTATTTTGATATCGATAATGGCTACGATGCGTTTTCGCTAGACAATGACGGGATTACCCAATCAGATGAACCCGGTGTCGATACCCAAGAAACCCATGCTATTGGAGTTAAAGGAAACTTTGCTTTAGATCACGCTGATTTAAGTATTTCTGTCAATCACGCAACATCAGACTTGGTCTACGGTTACGATGAAGATTGGACTTTTGTTGGCTTTCATCCCTTTGAATACAGCTCTACAGACTATTATTTCCGTGATCGAGATTTAAGCAGCATTGATATGCGTTTACTTTCTAATGATCAGGCTTTGCTGTTTAACAATTCAACTCAATGGTTGGCAGGTTTTTTCGCCAGGGATATTGAAGAGACTTTGCGTAGAGAATACACCTTTGCTGATGGTATTTTCAGCAGCGTTTACCAACCCTCAAATGTTGGCGTTTATGCGCAAACAGATACCCAACTTAGTGACACACTGAGTCTTAGTTTAGGAATAAGAGCTGATCAGTTCGATATCGACTACAGTGATAACTCAGGTTTTACGCAAAGCACTGAAGATACCCTTGTTGGTGGAAAAGCTGTACTCAAGTATAGTATTGGAAATTCTGCAGTTTATACCAGCATATCAAGAGGTTACAAAGCCGGCGGGTTCAATCCTGACGAGCGGGTAACAAATGAAAATCGTTTGTTTAAGCCGGAATATAACTGGAACTACGAGGTTGGAGTTAAAGGCACCGGACTAAATAATACCCTTTTTGTTCGATTCGCTGCGTTTTACATGGACAGACAAGATACTCAGGTAAGTGATTTTGATGTACAGCTTCGTGAAGATGGCTCGCCAGATTTTATCGATATTATTGGTAATGCGGATGTTGGCACTAACAAAGGGCTTGAAGTTGAAGTTGATTGGCAGCCCAGTGAGAGCCTACTTATCAGTGCCAACTACGGCTATCTTAGAGCAAGCTTTGAAGATTACACCTTGGCAGACGGAACTGTTGTCGACGAACAACAGCAAGCGCAGGCGCCAAAACATAGCTTCCATTTGGCTGCGACGGGCTATTTAAATGACCGTTTGAGTATAAGAATCGAGGCTGATGGTAAAGATCAATATCGTTTTTCAGACGGTCACAATGTGACCTCGCCGTTCACTCTGTTAGTGAATGCACAAATGCGTCTAGAATGGCAGGAATGGACGTTCTCGGTGTGGAGCAAAAACTTATTTGACAGGGAGCATTATGTGCGTGGCTTTGGAGGGTTCAGCAACGATCCCCGCGACGAATATGCATTCCCTGAGCCCTACCTGCAATTAGGGGATGGCCGCCAGTTTGGTCTGACAGCGTCGCTAACTTATTAAAAGGAATCTTTTATGCGCTTGGTAGTAGAGATCTCGCTTTATCCATTAAAAGAAGCTTATATTGGACCAATAAAAGACTTTATCGAGCGCATAAATACGTACGATAGGATCACCGCCCAGACAGGTTCTACAAGCACGGTCGTGAGCGGTGAAATGAATGAGCTTATGCAAATTTTAAACAAAGAAATGCAAGCCACTTATGCACAGGTTGGGCAAGCGATTTTTGTTTGTAAGTTTCTAAATGGCGACTTGATGGAATGAACGTTGGTCGGCCGTTTAACGGCATCGATAAAATTCACTGTACAATACAGGACCAAGTGATTTAATGGACGAAATTTTCAGTTCTCTTTTAGCTCAATGGCAGCAGCAATCGCTCCTTGAAATCGCCGCTGTGCTTTTTTCAATGTTGTACCCTTGGTTGGCCGCCAGACAAAATATCTTGTGTTGGCCTGCAGCATTATTAAGTACCTCTTTATACGCTTATGTGTTTTGGGAGTCTAACCTGCCATTTAACAGTGTTTTGAATGTTTATTACCTGGTGATGGCAGTGTATGGCTGGGTGCGCTGGAGTAAAGATGATTCGGGTAAAACGTTAGCGGTTTCTACATTACCTTTGATTTATCACATTGTTGCGGTTCCTGTTTTACTCATCAGTGGCTTCACCTTAAGTCATTTAGTGACATTTTCTTGGGCTGGAACCGACTTATATTTGGATGCAATGGTTACGGTGTTTAGTGTTTATGCGACGTTTTTGATGGCCAATAAAGTGTTGGAAAACTGGTTGTTCTGGATCGTAATAAACGGGTTTGCCTGTTATCTGTACTTCACCAACGGACTATTTCTTACCGGGGTGTTGTTTATTGGCTACTTTATATTTGCGTTTTATGGATATTGTCATTGGAAGCGAGATTACAAAACGCAAGGAGCGCCAGAACAACAGTTAGTTTAAGTGCTTATCACTTGGATTTTTGGGCTGTTGTAAGCTAATCTTTTACATCTATGCGCGGGTTCTTGCATAGGGGAGGGCGTGTGAAACAGCAAAAAATCATTGACGAGCTAATCGCTTCCCAGCAGTTTGGAAAACACATATCTTTGCAACCAATTCAAGGTGGAACCGTCAATCGAAGTTATCAGCTGGTTGCTCAAGAACATCGGTATTTTTTAAAAACCTTTGAACTTAATCATATTGCTCCAACGGACCGTCAAGCGTTATTTCTGCATCAACAACAGCTTGCCGATTTCCACAAGGCGGCGCGACCTCTCTATTTGTCTAAAGGACACGATTTCCAAGTTGAAACCTGGACAGCGCATACCTCACTGAAAACCGCGCAAATTGAATACGATGAAAAAATCAAAGCATTGGCGCAAACTTTAAATGAAGTTCATCAATTGCCAACGATGGCAGTATCCATTGACTTACCAAAAGACTGGTTACTTTATCTCGATATCGCAGGATTGGGTGATGATAAGGACTGGCTCGACCGGATTGCACGTTGTAAGCCCGACTGGATAGATACTCACAAAGTAGACCAAGTGTTGTGCCACAATGATCTTGCAATGGAGCATGTGGCAGTTGGTAAGCCGTCATTGGTGTTTGACTGGGAATATGCAGCGTTGGGGAATCGTTTTTTTGATATCGCATCCTGTGCCTTAATTAACAAACTGGACGCTCACCAGACCTTGTACTTGCAACAGCAATATGCGCATATTAGTGGCTTAGAAGAAAGCTACGTTTTCGAACAATGTCAAAAGCAGTTTCCGATAGTCACCCTCACCAATGATCTGTGGTATCTGGCTGCATCAACGGTTGGAAAGGACATTGTCTAAACCTCGTTTGCGCGTCATTTAGGCGACAAATTCACGTTGCAAAGCACTTTACCTTTTTGCAGTCATCAGTATAATGCTGGCTTCTTCCACAGGGGTGTAGTTCCAATTGGTAGAACGGCGGTCTCCAAAACCGACGGTTGGGGGTTCGAATCCCTCCACCCCTGCCACTCTTTCTGTTAACCTTAACTTATGACAGACAAAAGCAGCTTTAATTTAAGTCGATATCAAAAAGCCATGTTAACCCACATGGGAATAACCCCGTGGCAAGTAAAAGGTGACAAGGAAGAAGCTAAGGAGCTGCGCCCAGTGACACCTTCTGCAACAAAGATGGCAACAGGTGAATCACAGCCATCACAAGCGCAAAAACAAAAAGGCTTGGAAAAGCTTAAACAACATATATCTACTCCGAAATTCGACGCTAAAGGCGGTGTATTGGTGCTTTTTAAAGAAACACATGCACAACGACGAATAATTAGAGATTTACTTCAATACCTAGCAGATGACAAAACAATTGTCTTTGTAAAGTCGGATCAAGCCTTGGATGATTTTAAAAACTATTCATTTGTCTGGCAGATCTCCAATACCATCGATTTTACTGACAACGTGTTGCAAACGCTTTCGCCAGACCAGTTAACGGACCCCAAAGTCAAAAAACAGTTATGGGACGTACTCGCTGTACAGCGATAATTCGAAGCTATGACATTTGCCTTCATACAACTATCGGAACACAGTTATTCCGAGGCGTTTCAAATCCAAACAACCTGCCACTCACATCCATGGTCTGAGGCGGTATTTGCCGACTGTTTATCCTCGCCGTATTTTTCTTTTCAGATGCACGCTAACGACTCATACAAAGATGTTGTGGGATATTACGTCGGGTTGGCGGTAGCAGGCGAAGCCACATTGATGGACATTGGTGTAAAGGATAGTCAGCGCGGTAAAGGCTATGCGAAGTTATTAATGCAGCACTTTTTGGCACAGTGCAAAGTCAATCATTGTAATGAGGTGTGGTTGGAAGTGCGAGAATCGAATTTTGTTGCAATTCGTTTGTATGAAAACTATGGATTTCAATTAATTGAAATTAGAAAAGGTTACTATCCAACTGAATCAGGCCGTGAAAACGGCCTGATTATGCAATTGAAAACGTGAAGGCGATTTAAACTGCCGCGTTCTCTAAGTTCATTTGCTGGCTTATGTCTGAGCGCTCCATTGCCATTTGCACTATAGCCGAAGAATTAAACTGACATCCTGTGCACATGGCAATAAATTGATTCATGCTCGGGCTACCAATATTTTTTTCCCAGTTTTCGTAAGTCTTTCTGGTTTTTACCTCAGCTAGTTTAGCCATTTGCACAGTTGTGAGACCTGCCTCTAAGCGCATTTTTCTTAAATCGCTACCTGTAATATACATAGGTTCCTACTCCATTTATTTTTATTACTGCAACAGGCCAATGGAATAACGGCGTTTTTACCCACCTGCCTGTTTAATTTTCACCCATAGTGTAAGCAAGTGGATGTGGATTGAGTTCCACAAAGAGTAAAAAATCTCTCGGAAACGCTAACGTATTGTTTTTTCAGGGTAAATAAATTTCTTAATAGTCGGGTGTCTATTTTTACGAGACGAGTTTAGGGAAGGTGCTTTGAAGAAAAGCACCTTTCTACAAACACTTATTTTAGAAATTAAAAAAATCTAAAACTGGTTGGTACCACGCAATCTGTACTTCTGCTACCTTAGGTTTTTGTTTAGAGCCAGCTTGCGCTGTTGTTGCAACTGCCGCTGTTGATAGAAATAGCGACACGATTATTGCTTTGGTGACAGTTTTGGTTTTCATAATTTTTCCTCTTTGGTGCTTAGCCAATTTTGATTAAAAGTTAAAAAAGTCTAGAACTGGTTGATACCACGCAATCTGCACTTCTGCTACCTTAGGTTTTTGTTTAGAGCCGGCTTGTGCTGCTGTTGCAACTACCGCTGTTGATAGAAATAGCGACAAGATTATTGCTTTGGTGACAGTTTTGGTTTTCATAATTTTTCCTCTTTGGTGCTTAGCTAATTTTGATTAAAAGTTAAAAAAGTCTAGAACAGGTTGATACCACGCAATCTGTAATTCTGCTACCTTAGGTTTTTGTTTAGAGCCAGCTTGCGCTGTTGTTGCAACTACCGCTGTTGATAGAAATAACGACACGATTATTGCTCTGGTGACAGTTTTAGTTTTCATAATTTTTCCTTTTTGGTGCTTAGCCAATTTTGATTAAAAGTTAAAAAAGTCTAGAACTGGTTGATACCACGCAATCTGCACTTCTGCTACCTTAGGTTTTTGTTTAGAGCCGGCTTGCGCTGTTGTTGCAACTACCGCTGTTGATAGAAATAACGACACGATTATTGCTTTAGTCGCTCTATTAGTTTTCATATGAGATCCTATTTTTTGTAACGTTTAATAATCGAGAATGTGGATTTCAATCCACATCATAGTGTTAGTATGCTTTTTTTTTGAACAAATTTGCAGTGTTTATGCTCGGAGAAGTTTTGGCAGGAGCAGTTTGTAACTTTCGAAAAATATCACCCACACCAGATAGGTATAACATAATTGGCTAATATAGGGGTATGTTACCCAAACAAACTCTATATGTGTTTGACCAAATACGCTTCTTGCCACGTATTCTAAAACCATGAAGAGTTGGAGTGCAGCAAATACGACACTCAGTTTATAAATTTGCCAATCTAAATTAATCGAATCGATCTTGCGATTGGGGAAAAGGTCTTCCATGTACGCAACTCTCATAAAAAAAAGATGCCTGGCGAACAGGAAAAACCCAGCATGAGCTGCATACCAGTATATCTCTGGTGCGTTTTGCTTGGTATATATCCAATAAAACTCGGACGCAATAGCTGCAAAGAGGGCAATCAGCAGAATTCTGGATGCGTTGTCATATTTTACTTTCCAGTAAATAGCGATAGCGAAGAAGTAAAACGCTGCCTTAATTATGTCTTTGTATTCTAACTCGCTGATCGACCATGCTGTTTCTTCTACAAGGCGTTGAGCGACCAAAATTACTACCACACCCAAAACATTAATGTTTTTTCGGCATATCACTGCAGTAAAGATAAGAATACAAATAAAAAGTCGATCGAATAAAAGAGGCTCACCAAAGGTATAAATACCCGCAAAGATAAAAAGCCCTCCAAAGAGGGCTGTTAGTATCTTGGGTAAGTAGTGAGAAAGGAGCATTCTGCTATGCTGAGAAGCCGAAGTAGTCCATCACAGTCGAGAAAAAAGACTCACGAGTTTGTTCAGACGCTCGCTGTCGGCATATTGACCACCATTTACTGATGACCTCAACCCCTATACTGTTCATGGTTTCCGGTTTGTCATTCTCAATAGCAGACACCGTCTCCCTGCTGATCCCTACTCGCAGACCAAGCTCTTCCTGAGTGTACCCTGCTTCTTTTCGCAAAGAACGCAGTTGCGCACCGCTAAATCGCTTTCTTCGTGACATTGACTCGTTTCCAGTGTGATGCGGAGAAATATAACGGTAAAAAACTTACCAGTTCAGAATATAAGCTAATTGTCCCTAACAGTAAATGTAAATATTTGGTTTTTTTTATTATATTTTGGACTAGATAGTCAATTTTAATTACCAGTGAGTTTTACGCACAAGCAACGGGACTTTTGTGCTCATCTCATATACAATTCGCGCCCGAAAATCTTTGTCAGTTAATTATTCAAATTAGAGCAACCATGTCATACCAGCAAGAAGTCGATAAACGTCGAACGTTCGCCATTATTTCTCACCCTGATGCGGGTAAAACGACCATTACTGAAAAGGTATTATTGTTCGGTAATGCTTTACAAAAAGCCGGCACGGTTAAAGGCAAAAAGTCCGGTCAGCACGCAAAATCTGACTGGATGGAAATGGAAAAAGAACGTGGTATCTCGGTGACCACTTCGGTAATGCAATTTCCCTATCAAGATCATCTAGTAAACCTGCTGGATACACCAGGGCACGAGGATTTCTCCGAAGATACTTACCGTACTTTAACGGCAGTAGATTCCTGTTTGATGGTCATAGACGCAGCAAAAGGGGTTGAAGCTCGTACTATCAAATTAATGGAAGTGACACGCTTGCGCGATACACCGATCGTGACCTTCATGAATAAATTGGATCGTGACACCCGCGACCCTATTGACTTGCTTGATGAAGTTGAAGACGTATTGAAAATCAAATGCGCGCCCATCACCTGGCCAATTGGCATGGGCAAAGAATTCAAAGGTGTGTATCACTTATTGCGTGACGAAACGATTTTATATCAAACGGGTATGGGCCACACCATTCAGGAACAGCGGATCATCAAGGGAATAGACAATTCCGAGCTAGACGATGCCATAGGTTCCTATGCCGAAGAATTGAGAGAAATGTTGGAGTTGGTGAAGGGCGCGTCACATGAATTTAATTTGCAAGAGTTCCTAGATGGCGAGCTAACGCCTGTCTATTTCGGCACGGCGTTGGGCAACTTTGGTGTTGATCATATGCTGGACGGGCTGGTGGAGTGGGCACCAAAACCGCAGGGCAGAGAAACTGACCAAGGAAACGTTGACGCAGCTCAAGCTAAATTCTCCGGATTTGTATTTAAGATCCAGGCTAACATGGATCCGAAACACCGTGACCGAATTGCGTTTTGTCGCATCGTGTCAGGTAAATACGAAAAAGGCATGAAAATGCATCAAACCCGTATCGGCAAAGACGTCAGGATTTCTGACGCCTTGACGTTTTTAGCCGGCGATCGTGCTTTGCTAGAGGAAGCTTACGCTGGCGACATTATTGGCCTGCATAATCACGGTTCAATTCAGATCGGCGATACCTTTACCTGGGGTGAGAAGTTTCGCTTTGCGGGTATCCCTAACTTTGCGCCTGAGTTATTCAAACGCATACGACTAAAAGATCCGTTGAAACAAAAGCAATTGCAAAAAGGCTTGATTCAATTGTCTGAAGAAGGCGCTGTACAGGTGTTCCGCCCGCTAATCAACAATGATTTGATTGTCGGCGCCGTGGGTGTCTTGCAGTTTGATGTTGTCGTTGCCCGTCTTAAGGCCGAATATAATGTTGATGCCATCTACGAGCATGTGAACGTTAGCACTGCCAGATGGGTGCGCTGTGATGATCAGAAAAAACTCGATGAATTCAGACGCAAGGCAGAGACGAACATCGCGTTAGACGGCGGTGACAACTTAACCTATATTGCACCCACTATGGTGAATCTAAGTTTGTCGCAGGAACGTTTCCCGGACATTGAGTTTTTAACGACACGCGAACATTAATCCACGATATTTAAAAAGATTACCAGAATTAGACACTATGAATTTACATACCGTTTTATTAGCACGTTTTAAAGCCGCGTTAGTTGCCATCGGCGCACCCGAAGACGCACCAGCGCCTTTAGCCAAAAGCACCCGCCCAGAGTTTGGCGAATATCAATTTAACGGTGCAATGGCCTTGGCCAAAATGCTTAAGCAAAAACCTCGAGATATTGCCGAGAAGATTGTTGCAGCGGTTGATTTACAGGGGATTGCAGATAAGTTAGAGATTGCAGGTCCTGGGTTTATTAACGTGCATTTGAACGCTGCATTCATGGCCAAACAGCTGGAAAGCGCGCAGCAGGATCCTCGACTTGGTATCGAGCAGGAAACAGCAAAAACCATTGTTGTCGATTATTCATCTCCCAACCTTGCAAAAGAAATGCACGTGGGCCATCTACGTAGCACGATTATTGGTGATGCTGTAGCAAAAACCCTTGAATTCATGGGGCACAACGTCATTCGTCAAAACCATATGGGCGATTGGGGGACACAATTTGGAATGTTACTTGCCCATTTGAACGACAAGTTGGCGGCAGATGAAGTCGCTGAAACGGCTCTGGCAGATCTGGAAGATTTCTATCGCGAAGCTAAAGTGCGTTTTGATAACGAAGAAGGTTTTGCTGATCGTGCCCGCGAGTATGTGGTGAAACTGCAAAGTGGCGATGGAAAGTGCCTGACTTTGTGGCAGCAATTTATCGATGTGTCGATTACTCACAGCGAGGAGGTCTACGAAAAACTGAATGTCAGCCTGACGCGCGACGACATCATGGGGGAAAGTGCTTACAACGCCGATCTGCAAAATACCCTTGATGAACTTAAAGCAAAAAACATTGCAGTCGAAGATCAAGGTGCCCAAGTTGTATTTATCGAAGAGTTAGCCGACAAAGAGGGCAATCCGGCGGTGTATATTGTGCAAAAATCCGGTGGTGGATTTTTGTATTCGAGTACCGATCAGGCAGCCATTCGATACCGCTGCGGTAAACTTGGTGCTGATCGCACGTTAATATTCACCGACGCTCGCCAAGCGTTGCACTTCAAGCAAACCGAAATTGTTGCCCGCAAAGCGGGTTTCATCAACGAGCAACAGACTTACGAACATTGCCCATTTGGGATGATGTTAGGCCAAGATGGCAAGCCCTTCAAAACACGCAGCGGCGGTACGGTAAAACTGGCAGACTTGCTTGATGAAGCGGTTGAACGCGCTCAGACTTTAATGGCTAAACGTGAGTCTGATTTAAGTGAACAAGAGCGTCAGGAAATTGCCCAGAAAGTGGGAATAAGCGCAGTTAAGTATGCTGATTTAAGTAAAAACCGCACCACAGATTACATATTCAATTGGGACACCATGTTGAGCTTTGAAGGTAACACGGCACCCTATCTGCAATATGCCTACACACGGGTACAAAGTATTCTTCGCAACGCAGGCGTAACGGCCCAGTCGCTATCTGGCAGTATTAGCTTGGTTGCGCCGCAAGAACGCACCTTGGCAATAAAATTGCTGCAGATGATTGAGTCAATTAATCAAGTGACCTCTGAAGCGACACCTCATGTATTGTGTACTTACTTGTACGAATTGGCCAGTCACTTCATGTCGTTCTATGAAGCCTGCCCAATTTTAAAAGAGGGAGTGAGTGAATTTGACAAGCAAAGCCGTTTACGCTTGGCTGCGCTCACCGCGAGCACACTAAAAACCGGCTTAGAATTGCTTGGTATTGATACAATGGAAAAGATGTAAGAGTGATTTAAGTGGAACATAGGGTTTTGCGTCAATAATCCCTATATTCCGCTTTAATTTACTCAGCATTGCTCATGTATTCACTAAGTTTGTCTACGTGACCTTTGGTTTCTCCAATGAGTGAACTGATTTCATGGGCTGACTCAGTGGTACTTTGTGCCAGATTCCTTACTTCATCGGCAACCACTGCAAAGCCTCTTCCTGCCTCTCCTGCACGAGCTGACTCAATGGCAGCGTTTAGGGCTAACAGATTGGTTTGATTAGAAATACTGTTTATAGTTTGAATAATTCCGCTAATTCGATCGAGCACCTGCGACATTGCAGTATGCGTGTCTGCAATCACCGAGTTTCGCTCTGATACATCAGAACCATACAATAAAATTTTATTAAGCTTACCTTCAGAATCGATTACGGGGGAAAGTGCAACCGCCAAATGCGCTGAAATATCAGACTGTTTTAATTTTATCACTAATTCCTTTTGAACAGAGTTACCTTGCATAATGGAATCTACATCGCCTTTCGCCAGATAATGTTTGATGTTGTCCAGTTGTGCATGCATAGATTGCATGTCATTTTGTCTAAATGTTTTTAATGCTAATTCATTAGCATGGCTTAATGCACCATCATTATTAAATTCCATGACGATATTGCTTTGATTAATGGCATTAAGACGGATATCGTTTTCCAGCGCGCGCTTTTTCGTTTCATCAATATTGGCTTGGATTGAGATAAATTTACTTAAGTTGCCCTTAGAATCCAAAACAGGATTAATCGCCAGGCTGATCCAGTAGGCATTGCCATGCCTGTCATAGTTTAAAATCTCGTCATAAAACGCTTGTTTATTCGCAAGGTTTTCTCGGATCCTTTGTCGGGTTTCCGCGCTGGTATGCTTGCCTTGCAGCACTTGGCCGGGTTTTTTACCGCGAACGTCTTCTATGGTGTAGTCAGTTAATTTAGTAAAACCTGGGTTTACATATTCAATTAGCCCATTGGCATCGGTGATGATCACCGAATTATCGGTTTCGTTGGCTACCAAAGACAAGGTTGAAAACGCTTCTTGTTGAAGCTTTTGTTCGGTAATGTCTTTAACAAAAGCGGTATAGAGAATTTCACCTGCAGATTCCACCTTCGATAAGGACAAGTTTCCCCAAATCGAGCGGCCATCTAATGTTTCAATTTGCACGTCACGACTGGTGCCCACTATTTTATCTACGCCGGTGGTGCGATTGGCGTTAACCAGGCTGTCGTGTTGAGGTTGGATGGCTAAGGGAACGAGCATTTTAACGTTGTTGCCCAGCACTTTGTCTCGAGATACGCCCCAGAGTTTTTCAGCTGCTTGGTTAAAGAAGATGACTTCATTGTTTTCATCTATGGTCACAACAGCATCAATGCATTGCTCTAAAGTTTGGTCGATGCGCTCCTTCGCTTGTTTCTGCTCGGTAATGTCTTTTACAAAAGCGGTGTAATGGATTTTATCTCCGGTATGCACCTTTGATAGTGAGAGGTTACACCATACCTTTTTGCCATCTTTTCGCTCCAATTGCACGTCACGAGACGTCCCGACAATCTTGTCATTTCCTGTATTTCTATTTGCGTTGACATATCCATCATGATTTGACTGGATAGCCATAGGCACTAGCATTTTGACGTTTTTGCCTAATACTTCAGCACGCTTGTATCCCCAAAGCTGCTCTGCGGCGCGATTAAAAAACGTGACGTTATTATTGTGATCAATGCTGACAACTGCATCAATGGCCTGCTCTAAAACCTGTGTTTGGTTTTGGGTCTCTCCAGATGACAATCTTCCGAATAACTTGGATATCATAAAACAACCTCTTTTGTCCCGGACTTAGTGATGTCGTAATTTTTTAATCGATATTGGTGTGTACTCTGTACTAAACTCTATCGACCAGT
The DNA here is from genome assembly GCF_007197995.1 of Aliiglaciecola sp. M165. GTDB lineage: Bacteria > Pseudomonadota > Gammaproteobacteria > Enterobacterales > Alteromonadaceae > Aliiglaciecola. The sequence goes on along the minus strand of NZ_VKKH01000009.1, from coordinate 261,822 downwards.
TTAAAAAATAGCTTAAAAACGAGGAAAAACAATGATTAAGATATTAGCCTTTAGTGGTAGTGGGCGCAGAGATTCGGTTAATAAAAAGGTTGTTGCCGTTGCCGCCAAAGGCGCTGAAGAGGCAGGGGCACAAGTCACAATCGTTAACCTTGAAGACTTCAATATGCCCATTTTTACTGAAGATTTGGAAGCAGAAAAAGGTATGTGTGAAGGTGGGCAGGCGTTTAAAAAACTATTGATTGAGAGTGACGGCTTTTTGATTTCATGTCCTGAATACAATAGCTCCTACAGCGCACTATTCAAAAATTCAATCGATTGGGCGTCTCGTAAAGTCGGTGATGAAAAAGTTCTTGAAGCGTTTAAAGGCAAAGTGGCTGGCATCATGGCAGCTTCCCCTGGTGCATTGGGTGGCATGCGTGTTTTAGTAACTCTACGAATGTTGATGGAAAATATCGGTACCATGGTTTTACCAACCCAACAAGCGATCAGCAAAGCATTTGAAAAGTTTGACGAAGACGGAAACGTAACTGATGAACGAACCGAAAAAGTGCTTAAAAACATCGGCAAAGAATTGGTTACTACCTTAGAAAAACTGAAAGCTTAACATTTCATTGAGACGGCATAACTTATGCCGTCGATTCCTCGTCTCGTGGCTGTCCAAATGCGTTTAAATCCGGTAGAATCTGCGGCCTAATTTAATGTAACTTCGATTTTTATGTTTGAAATCAATCCTGTACAAAATACGCTAGCTGACGTTAGAGAACGTAATGCTTTGCTTCGGGGGTATCTTTGACTTCGATCACAAACGTGAACGATTAGAAGAAGTCAGCCGAGAGTTAGAAAGTCCTGATGTGTGGAACGAACCTGACCGGGCTCAAGCGCTAGGTAAAGAAAAAGTCGCTCTTGAACAAGTAGTTGAAACCATCATTAATCTCGACCAGGGTGCCGAAGACGTCGAGGGACTGCTAGAGCTTGCCGTCGAAGCCGAAGACGAAGAGACTTTTAATGAGGCCCAGGCCGAATTGCAAGCGTTAGTCGAGCAGCTCGAATTGTTAGAATTTCGTCGTATGTTCTCCGGTCCTAATGATACCAACGATTGTTACCTTGATATTCAATCAGGCTCTGGCGGTACTGAAGCTCAAGATTGGGCCAACATGTTATTACGCATGTATTTGCGATGGGGCGAAGATCATGGGTTTAAAACCGAACTGATCGAAGTGTCTGATGGTGATGTTGCGGGCATTAAAAGTGCGACAATCCGATTTGGTGGCGAATATGCTTTTGGTTGGCTGCGCACCGAAACCGGTGTTCATCGTCTGGTCAGAAAATCCCCTTTTGATTCTGGGAATCGTCGTCATACGTCATTTGCCTCTGCTTTTATTTATCCAGAGATCAATGACGACATTGAAATAGACATTAATCCTGCTGATTTGCGAATTGATACGTACCGTGCATCAGGCGCTGGAGGTCAACACGTAAACCGGACAGATTCAGCCGTGCGGATCACCCATTTGCCCACAAATATTGTGGTGCAATGTCAAAATGATCGGTCACAGCACAAAAACAAAGACCAAGCCATGAAGCAGCTTAAAGCCAAGCTTTATGAATTCGAGATGCAAAAGCACAATGAAGAAAAGCAGGCGATGGAAGACAGTAAGTCAGACATCGGCTGGGGAAGTCAGATACGTTCGTATGTATTGGACGATTCTCGTATTAAAGATTTGCGCACCGGCGTTGAAACTCGCAACACTCAAGCTGTGTTAGACGGAGATCTCGACAAATTTATTCAGGCCAGCCTTAAGTCTGGTCTTTAGCCTTAATTATTGCAGGAAAGTCGATGACTGACATTCAACAAGATGAAAACAAATTGATAGCCGAGCGTCGCGGTAAACTCGAGCAGATCCGTGACAACTGCGGCTCTAATGGTTTTCCAAATACATTCAGACGCGAATTTTATAGCCAGGATCTTCAAGATGAGTTTGGCGAACACGAGAAAGATGCGTTAGAGCAGCTGGGCAAAGTTGTCAGTATTGCAGGGCGTATTTTGGCAAAGCGTGGACCCTTTTTGTTGTTGCAAGACATGACTGGGCGGATCCAGGCCTATGCGGCAAAAGACACGCAAAAAGACATAAAGGCCCGTTACGGAAGCCTGGATATTGGCGACATAATTGGCGTGAAAGGTGAACTGCATAAATCGGGCAAGGGAGATTTGTATGTCAACATGGCTGAGTATCAGCTACTGACAAAATCATTACGTCCGTTACCAGAGAAGTTTCACGGTTTAGCGGATCAAGAAACGAAATATCGTCAACGTTATGTGGATCTGATCACCAATCCACAAACTCGCGAAACTTTCATGGTTCGTAGCAAGGTGGTAAATGGTATTCGCAATTACCTTACCGAGCGTAAATACATGGAAGTTGAAACGCCCATGTTGCAAGTTATCCCAGGTGGCGCTACGGCAAAGCCATTTGTTACTCACCACAATGCACTGGACATCGGCATGTACCTACGCATTGCGCCGGAGTTGTATTTAAAACGTTTAGTTGTCGGGGGTTTTGAGCGTGTGTTCGAGATCAATCGTAACTTCAGAAACGAAGGCTTATCCACGCGGCACAATCCAGAATTCACTATGTTGGAATTTTATCAGGCGTATGCTGATTACCATGACTTAATGAATTTGACAGAAGACATGCTGCGCACTTTAGCGCAAGAAGTGTTGGGTTCTACGACCATCAAGAATTTTGAGTTAGATCAAGAAGGTAATCCCATCAACGAAGTGGAATACGATTTTGGTCAATCTTTTGAACGATTGACCATGAATGAGGCGATTATCAAGTATTGGCCAGAAGCGAATGTTGAGGCGATTAATGATCCAGAAAATCATCTGGATGCGCTCAAAGCGATGGCGAAACAATTGCACATCAAAGAGCCTGAAGTAGAGGGGATTTGGGGAGCAGGTAAATACTTGTGTGAGATCTTTGAGGCCACCGCAGAAGAGAAGTTGATTCAACCAACGTTTATTACCGCCTATCCTTGGGAAGTATCACCTCTTGCCCGTCGCAATGATGACAATCATTTTATTACAGATCGCTTTGAGTTTTTTGTTGGTGGTAGAGAACTAGCCAACGGTTTTTCTGAGCTGAATGATCCTGAAGATCAAGCGGCAAGATTCAGAAAGCAGGTAGAAGAAAAAGACGCTGGTGATGATGAAGCCATGCACTTCGATGAAGACTACATCCGAGCATTGGAGTATGGTTTGCCACCAACAGCAGGTGAAGGAATTGGAATTGACCGTTTAGTAATGTTGTTCACCAATAGCTCTACGATCAAAGACGTGATTTTATTCCCGCACATGAAACCTGAAGCGCCGAAAGAATCCTGAGCGCAATCTGCGTAGTTCGAAAGAGGAAGCTAAAGTGCTTCCTTTTTTTTAATGTTCTCATACAGATGTTGACTAAAAGGCGTGGCGATTTTTAGCCTTTTAGCCTGTTTGACAACATAGCCATTGATATCATCAATCTCAGTGCGCCGTCCTAGTCTGATGTCCTGGCACATAGATGAAAAATTTGTCGCCGTGAGGCTTGCAACCTGCATACAACGCTCTATCAAATGCGCTTTTGTGGTAGCCATGCCAAGAGCATTCATAACACGGGCTATTTCTTCGCAGAGTGTTGTTATATGTTCTGCAAATTCTGCGCGAAGTAAATCTCCATTGGGGATATCGTACATTGCGGTTAAAGGGTTAATGACCGCATTGACCGCAAGTTTTTGCCAAAGTATCTGTGTGATATTGTTATGCCATTGGCAAGGAGGTAACAAGATGTCGAAAATGTGCTCTGCCTTCGCGTTTGTGTTGTCGTTATTCAGCCATCCAGCCTGTGTTCGGCCAATCCCTGTCACGTTTAATTGGTCGATTTTTGGCTTATATGCCCCGTAACTTGTAGTGGCGATGATTGTCGGATTGTCAGGGAGGATAGACTGGATGCTCTCATGCGGTCCCATGCCGTTGTGTAGCAGAACAATAGAAACTTTGTCAGAAATGACAGGTTTCAATTGTTTTAGTGCGTCCACTATTTGATAAGACTTCAGAGGCAAAATTAGCAGGTCACAACCAGAGTGGGTGTCCACAGTTTGAGGCGAGATTTTCGAATGGGTGTCTACACTAGTGTAACCAAGCGCATTAGTGCTAACGAAGGAAGGTGCGAGCGTTGTGACGTGGTCTTGTTCATGGCAGACAATTGAGTCAGGCGCTTTAGAGCGAACGATCAGTTGATAGGGCAGTTGCTTCTGCGAGCACTTTAGTGCAAGTAAGTTTCCTATGGCACCATTACCGACAATTGAGATCATTTTTTAGCTCGTCGAATAAACCAACTCATCCATAGTCCCAGTTGCCAAACACAGCAGGTCAGGCCAATACCAATCCAATCAGCATAGAGATCTTCCAGGTTTCCGCTGCGATGGGGAATTAACTGCTGCATCCATTCACTCAATGCTGCAAATACGGCGATGCCAGCACCTAATAACCATATGTTCGTTTTCAAGTAAGACTTAAACGACAAAGTAATCACCACAAAAAACAGTGCATGTTTAATTTTGTCGTAACGCCCTCCAAAGGGGATATATTCAACCGGAACTGTCATCGAAACGATAAAGACTGCTACAACGATAAGAGACACAATGGCAGCCAATTTTCTATTCCAAAATCGGCCTTTATCGATACGAATATCCTCGTTAGTCATACGCTTACCATTGCGGTTGTCGCGTTAGGCAATATTGGCCAGGGAAGTGTCCAAGGCTGAAAAAAATCCGCCCGAATTTGCTGCCACTGTTGACAATTAAACAGTCTGCCTTGTTCGGGAAGACAGCTAAAGCTGTGCGAAGTCCCATCAAGTTCAAACTGTAATCCGAAAGCATGTAAGTAGGTACGGTCTTCTTCAATTCCTTTATATGCGGTATCCCCGATAATTGGGCTGCCAAGGCTCTTGAGCATCACACGGATTTGGTGCGTTTTACCGGTGTAAGGTTTGACGATAAATAATCGTTTTTTTGGCGCTACGCTACTGCTAAAAAATTGGCTAATCGCCGGTTGAACAGTGGATGGGGACAATGCCCACTTGCCGTCGCGGATCTTGTGCATATCGCCTATCACTGTCCCTTGTTTTTTCTTTGGCTTTTTATCGCTCAATGCTAAGTAGTATTTTTGCATTTTACGTTGCGCAAAACATTGACTTAGCAAAGATGCCGCTTCGGCATTTTTCGCAAGCAATAAAAGACCAGATGTGACTTTGTCCAATCGGTGCACGAGCCATAGCTTTGGTAGATTGAGTTGCTGGGTTAATACGGGAATAATACCAGGTTGAGTTGCTTCGTCTTGCACAGCAATGTTGACAGGTTTGTTGACAACAACAAAGTGGTCGTTTTCGTAGACGATTGGAATATTCATTTTAATGATAACTAATGAGCCTGGTTAATGGCTCTCTATTAATTGCAGCGCCAACGGATAATCCAAGTCTGAAATCGCAGAAGAAATCTCCTCTTTTAGGGGATCAGAAAAATGACAACCTGACAGGATAGAAGTCAATTCATCAGGAGGGATAAACTGATTTCGCTCTAATGCTCCTCTGAGCTTTTCAATTCCATCATTGGCAACGTCTTTTGGTTGGTCTTCTTCTTTTGTTCCTTCGGATTCAGCAGATAGCGCCTTAATTTGAGACAGCGTTTCGATAAGGACAGACTTAAATTGTAGAAAGTTGGCGTGATGATCTGTACCACTAATTATATCTGCTTCCAGCGCCTTAGCGGCATGATGCAGTGCGTTTAAGCCTAAATTACCTGATACACCTTTTATGGTATGAACTGCCTGCTTGTAAGCGACCATGTTTTCTTGGCTATTCATCTCAATGAGCTTCTCGGGCAAGTCTTGATATTCCATACTAAATTTGCCAAGTAACTTAACGAGCAATGAGTGATTTCCGCTAAGTTGCGATAGGCCAAATGTTAAGTCGATGAATTCTTGCTTTTGCGACATTTAAATCTCTTTGCACACAAATTTTAACAACATATTACTTTATTATTTGTCAAAGGGTAGACTAAATAGCAATTAGGATATCAAACAAAGAAAATTTTCGGTGATTTGTACACATCGACATTTTCGTTTTAAAAGGTTGTTGTGTGAAAAAAATACTATTTGTTATTGGGGCCCTCTCATTAGTTCTTGCCGGATGCACTTCTCAACAAACGATTAAAAATTCAGTGAAAGCTGAACTGCCAGTTGGTGTCTCACTGGTCGAAGACAGTACCGTTGAACAAACAAATGGTGTCTCAATCGCCTATCAAAAATACCGTCTTGATAACGGACTCACATTGGTATTGCATTCGGATAAATCTGACCCACTAGTGCATGTTGATGTGACATATCACGTCGGCTCTGCCCGCGAAGAAGTCGGCAAGTCAGGATTTGCCCATTTTTTTGAACATATGATGTTTCAAGGGTCAAAGAACGTTGCAGACGAAGAGCATTTTCGAATTATCACTGAAGCGGGTGGTGACATGAATGGAACCACAAACTCTGATCGCACCAATTATTATCAAACAGTGCCAGCTAATCAGCTAGAAAAGGTGTTGTGGTTAGAAGCCGACAGAATGGGCTTTTTACTCGATGCGGTGACTCAAGAAAAATTCGAAGTCCAGCGCGAAACAGTTAAAAATGAGCGCGGACAAAATTATGACAATCGTCCTTATGGTCTTCGTAGCGAACGAAATAGCGAGGCATTGTATCCGGTTGGACACCCATACTCATGGTCGACAATCGGTTATGTTGAAGATCTCGATAGAGTAACGGTAAATGATTTAAAAGCATTTTTCTTGCGTTGGTATGGCCCCAACAATGCGGTATTGACCATTGGTGGCGATCTTGACGTTGCACAAACCCTCGCCTGGGTAAATAAATACTTTGGTTCTATCCCAGCGGGTCCTGAAGTGCTTGCTGCTGAAAAAACGCCAGTTCTTCTCAATGAAGACCGTTACGTCACGTTAGAGGATCAAGTTTATCTTCCATTACTTCAATTGACTTTTCCTACTGTACATTTGAGACATCCAGATGAAGCGCCCCTTGATGTGCTGTCTGATATTCTTGGTGGTGGAAAAACCTCACTGTTTTATAAAAATCTGGTCAAAGACAACCACGCTGTGCAAGCTGTGGTGTCGCATCCTTGTCGCGAGTTGGCCTGCGAATTCCAGTTAATTGCCTTAGCTAACCCAGCAAAATCAACCAAGTTGGCCGATATTCAGAAGCGAATTGAAGACACCCTAGCCGAGTTTGAACAGCGTGGCGTCAACCAAGATGATTTGGCCAGAACCAAGGCAAGCATTACATCGTCGACCGTATTTGGATTGCAGAGTGTTGCCGGTAAAGTGTCTACGTTGGCGATGAATCAGTTGTTTGATGATAAACCAGATATGGTCCAATATGACTTGGATCGATACAACAGTGTCACTGCTGAGGATGTGATGCGGGTTTATCAACAGTATATTAAAAACAAGTCTAAAGTTGTACTAAGCATTGTGCCAAAAGGTCAGCTAGAGCTGGCGGCAAAGCCTCAGAATTTCTCTCTGCCTGAACGCGAAATAGCACCATCTAGTGAAAACGACAACGTAGCCGCGCCGCAAATTGTCGACAATTTCGACCGCTCACAAGTCCCTGTAGCGGGCCCAAATCCTTCAATTAAAGTTCCTCAGTATTATCGTGTGAACTTCGAAAATGGTTTGGAGATGCTAGCGCATAACAGCAGCGAAACGCCGACAGTCACTCTACTACTAAGTCTTGAAGGAGGCCCTTTGCTTGACCCCATCGATAAGGCTGGCTTGGCTTCTTTTACTGCGACAATGATGAATGAATCCACTACCGTTATGTCCAACGAGGAAATGGCCAATCAATTAGCCTTGTTAGGGAGCCAAATCAGTTTTAGTGCCGCCGGCAGGTTTACGCAAATTCGGGTCAGTAGTTTGCTGTCTAACTTGGACAAAACCCTGCAATTGTTAGAAACTAAATTGTTTAAGCCTGCGTTCCTGGAGGAAGACTTTGTTCGAATTCAGCAAAGTCTTGCACAACAAATGCAGCAGCAAATAAAAAATCCCTCAGTGCTTGCTAGCCGAGCTGTTGATCTGTTGATGTACGGGGAAAACAATCGCATTAGCTTGCCAGATTCCGGAACATTGACAACCTTGCAAAATATTACCCTGAATGATGTTAAAGCGTTTTATCAAAGCTATTATTCTCCGGCACAGGCCAATTTAGTCGTTGTCGGCGACATCAACGAAAAACGTATTGCCGACCGCTTGACGTTTTTAACCAATTGGCAAGGTGAAGACTATGAAATTCCACCCTATCAAGAGTTTCCATCCTATCAACAAAGTAAAATATACTTGATCAACAAACCCGACGCAGCGCAGTCTGTTGTGCGCATTGTTGAACAAGGGTTGCCTTACGATGCGACAGGTACGCATTTTAAAAGCAAGTTAATGAACTACCCTTTAGGCGGCATGTTTAATAGCCGTATAAACTTAAATCTTCGAGAGGATAAAGGATACACCTATGGTGCTACTAGCCGATTTATTGGCGGTAAAACCTTGGGCCGTTTTCAAGCGGGGGCCGATGTTAAACAAGAAAATACAGCAGACAGTATTTCCGAAATATTGAATGAAATTAATATGTTTAGCAAAAATGGTATGACTGATGAAGAGCTGGCGATGATGCGAAGTGCTTATACTCAATCTGAAGCGTTAAATTACGAAACGCCATTTAATAAAGCGACATTTTTTAATCATTTGCTAACTTATGAGCTAAAAACGAAATACAAAGAACAACAAAACGATATTATTAAGAACATTAAAAAGACAGAATTAAATGCGCTCGCAAAACAGTTATTGCGCACGGAAAATATGCAAATTGTTGTAGTTGGCGAAGAGAGTAAAATTCGTCAACAGCTGGAATCGTTGGGTAAAGAGATAGTGGTATTGCCAACGCCAGAATAATTCGATTTGATCTATTTCAGTTTGAATTGCGGGGCGTTTTCTCGCAAGATGAATTCATTCAAACTGCAAGTTTACACAAAGTGAGCAGAGGAATTTGGGTTTTTGGAAATGCTTGAAAAGCCAGATTTTCTCCCCACTTTACACTTTTGGCCTTTTATTAGGATTGAATTTTGACGTCTATTTCCCCGTCTTTTGGTGACCGACTAACGGTCTTAAAACGTCCTCAGGTGGCTAAAACCCTTGTGCAAATTAAACATGGTGTTGAGCGCGAGACATTAAGAATCAATGCCAACGGCACGCTGGCACAAACACCGCACAGTGAAGTCCTTGGTGCTGCGTTGACCCATGAATACATTACGACAGACTTCTCCGAATCGTTACTAGAATTTATAACGCCTCCAGAGTCAGATCCTAAGGTAACAATGGCGCAGCTTGCCGACGTACACAAATACGTGATGGAAAACATTGGCGATGAAAGACTCTGGCCAATGAGTATGCCGTGTTTTATCGATGGAGATGACAACATTCCAATCGCACAATATGGCAGCTCTAACATTGGAAAAATGAAGACGCTGTATCGTGTTGGGTTAAAAAATCGCTATGGAAGCATGATGCAAGCGATTGCCGGTGTACATTTCAATTTCTCGTTGTCTGAATCATTTTGGCAACATTGGTTGGAAAGTGCTGAGCAAAAGGCACCAAACAAAGAAAATATATCAGCCGCATATTTCGCCATGATCCGAAATTATCGCCGCTTTTGCTGGCTAATTCCGTTTTTATTTGGCGCATCACCGGCAATTTGCGGATCGTTTATTAAAGGCAAAAAGACAACGCTTCCGTTCCAGACGCTTGGCAAAGGAACCCATTATCTTCCCTATGCAACGTCTTTGCGTATGAGTGATTTGGGTTACACCAACTCTGAGCAATCAGGGCTGAAGATATGCTACAACCAGTTAGATACCTATATCGCTTCATTGCGCAATGCCATCAATACACCGTCTGAAAAATATCAAAAATTCTCTGGTAAGAAAGACGGTCAGTATCAGCAACTTAATGCCAACGTGTTGCAAATTGAAAACGAGCTCTATTCGCCTATACGGCCCAAGCAACCTACGCGTTCTCTTGAGAAACCTACGGATGCTTTGGCACAGCGCGGCGTGAATTACATAGAGGTGCGCGCCCTAGACGTAAACCCTTTCAGTCCAATAGGGATCAGCGAAGATCAGTTTTATTTTCTAGACGTATTCTTGACCTATTGTCTGGTTAAACCAAGCGATTTTATGAATGCAGAACAGTTCGCGCAAACCGAAAAAAACCTGAATGCAGTAGTAGTTAATGGGCGAGATCCAGAATTGAAGTTAGACAATGGAGATCAACAACTGAGTATTCCTCAGTGGTCGAAAGTGTTGTTCGATGAAATGCGAGAGGTTGCCCAGGTGCTTGATTCTGCCAATGATAACAAGAGTTACTCGGCCGCCTTAGAACGCCAATGGGACAAAGTTGTCGATCCAACAAAAACGCCTTCTGCACTAGTTCTGAAGACGTTATTAGAGCAGGGCAAAGACAATGGTGCATTTGGAGTTGAGTTGGCAGAAATGTATCGGGTGCAATTGATGGAAAACGATTACGCCATGTTCAGCCAAGAGGTATTTGAAGAGCAAGCCAAATCATCGCTGGCACTGCAGCAACAAAAAGAACTGGAAGGCGTCGAATCCTTTGACCAATTTATAACAGATTATTTTGCCTCTTATGAAAAGAGAGCGGTTTAACTGCCAGTGACCTAAACGGCAGACAAAAAAATGCCTGACACATGGTCAGGCATCAAACTACTACCAGGGAAAACACACAATAACTAGAACACACTATGTATGAGTATGGATGTATGAGAAAGTTCAGTAAAAAATGTGTTTTTTTTAAAACTTTTTTAACAATTGTTTTTGTCCCCTTGTTTTTAGTGGGGTGCAGCTCGACACCTCCCAAAAATATCAGCAATATTTGTAAGATTTTTGAAGAGAAATCCGATTGGTATGACGCTGCTGCAGATGCGAGAGACAAATGGGGAGTTCCGATTCATGTCCCTATGGCGATGATGTATCAGGAGAGTTCATTTCGTTCAGATGCACTGCCACCTAGAGATTATGTGTTTTTTGGTTTGATACCTTGGGGGCGCGTCAGCAGTGCCTATGGTTATTCGCAGGCTAAGACCCCCACATGGACCGATTACATCAGAGAAACCAAAAATAGTGGTGCCGACCGCGACGATTTTGATGATGCGATAGATTTTATGGGCTGGTTTATCAGCAAGACCTACAAGATTAATGGTATTTCAAAGTGGGATGCCTACGCCCAGTACCTGAATTATCATGAAGGTTGGGGTGGATTCCAACGCAAAACCTACAACAAAAAGAAATGGCTGATTGCGGTTGCTAAAAAGGTGAATAGTCGCTCATTACGTTATGCCAAACAGTTAAAAACCTGCGAGGACGAGCTGAGTAAAAGTTGGTTTTGGAAGTTGTTTAGCTGACCAATATAGTTGGACACCCACTTAAAGGGGTGACCTATAGAGTTGGACATTTACGTAAAAGTGGAGGCTATAGCTTAGCTAGTTGATCTCTCAGCCAGTATAGACGCCCACTGTTTTTGACCAATATCGAGAATCTTTAAAAATGGACACCCACATAAAAGTGGTGGCTATACTGAAGCTAGTTAGTCTTTTAGCTTGTTCGGACGCCCACTGTTTTCAATCCAATATCGAGCGTTGCAAACAACCGAGTGGCTAACTTGGCACTCTTATTGTCGTACGCGCCATGTAAGATGCTGTCATGTAATTTTGCCGGAGAGTGCTGACTCTTGTGGGCAACATGCAAGGGTAAGTAGCATAAACCAAAGTCACTTCCGCAACGTTTATTCGACCAATTTTCAAGGATCGGTAAAACTAGCGATTCACAGGTTGTAGGCGCTAAATGAGAATGCACGACAACCAAATGGTATTTACCCTTACTTGCTAGACTTGCGCCAATTTGTTGGCAGACCGCTTCTAACTGCTTATTGCTTTTCACCGTCTCGGAAGTTTGAGATTGCCCAATACATACCAAACTGACATCCGTTTTTAACACAGCATGATGCATATCGCCTGTTGCAATCAGATTGCGTTTGAATCGGGCGTTTCGGATTGCTATTTGCAACTCTTTATCCTGAATGGGCGATTGATTTTGATTGACACAATTAACCTTTCTGCCGTCCATATCTACGGCAATGACCTGGTGCCCGTTGTTGGCAAAAGAGACACTTAGTAGCGTCCCCATTAAGCCTAGGCCAACTACAGTAATTTTTTCGTATTGATATTGCCTGGCACCTTGCACATTATTGCTTGCCCTTGTCATTTTGGTTTTCGAGTACGATTGATTTTGTTGAAGCGGGTTCATCAGCCTATCCCCTTTATTTGTTATTTTGGAGGGTGAATAAATCAACCTTCCACATTATGTCATGGCGCGTAAAATGCGACGGCAATGAACTGAATTGCATCTTCTGTTCCAAAAATTTAAAAGTAATAAAATCAAAGGGATAAGTGATTTCTTGGACGCTTGTTTAGGCTGTTATGGCGCAATCTACAGACAGTCAAAAAATGCAAAACACGATGTTTCGACTCAATTGTTTGATCTGGATCAGTCAAGAATTCGATGACAATCACTACAATGGTAATCAACCTGAATTCGGGATAAGCGAATCCACCCAGCAGCGTTCTAAAGTACGATTTCTGCGTTACACAAGCTCGAAATAACCCGTTATTCCTTCACTTGTGTGCCTTGAACTCGAACTTTAGACCACTACCGGGTCATATGTTTTAGTCTTTTCATTAAAATCAATAAGTTGCAGATTCTCTTATCCCGAGTTCAGGTTAATCAGTTAATAAGTCATAGCGAGGATAAGATCATGTTAGAGATACTATTCAAAGATCCTGTAGTTTGGGGTTCACTTTTCGGGTTGGCGGTTGTGATCGGCCTTTGTGCGTACTACTTATATTTGTTTGTGTACAACACCAATCACGATTTATAGGTTTTTTTGCACTTGGCGGCTGTCCTGTCCGTCAAGTGCGCAGATTCATAAATATCTGGAATAGAGACCAGTCAACGAATTCCTTCGTGTATATCTGGGATTTCAATTAACGCTAGCAATGCTCCTTTTCCACCCCATTCCAGTGGTGCCTGGTGAAAACCTAATATCGCAGGGTGCTGGACCAGCCAATTTGGTACAGCCTTTTTCAACACATATGATCCCACGCCGTGGACAATACAAACGCAGTGTGCATGTTGTTTCTGTGCAGCATGGATTAATGCTGCAATTTCTAGTTTAGCTTGCTCTTTGTTGAGACCATGCAGGTCTAATATCAGATCTGGGGGGTAGTCTCCTCTACGCAGTCGTTTCACTTCGTATGCGGGACAGCCTTCCTTCGTGTATTTCAAAGGTCCTTGTTCAGCAAAATGTGCTTCAAAGCCGTCCGAAAAATGAAAGGAGGCTAGGGCTTGTTTAAGATGTTTTCCTTGCGATAGATTTTTCTCAGAATAACGAGATTTTTTCTTGCTGGATCGCTGCGGAGGCGTTATTTTGTCCTGCTTGATCGGTTTGACATCACTGAAAGTGTCGCGAAACATTGTAAACTCATCATCAACAGATGTGTCGTTGCCTTTTTCGTTAGCCAGATTCAGTGGTTTTTTCATATTTTGTTATGGTTTATAAACAAACAGTCAAGAAATTCGCCGCCAAGCATAGCAAAATAAGCACTGGCGCTACATCCCTTAATCAATACAAGCGAACAAAATGCACACAGAATCGATTGATATTAAAAAGGCTGCAAAGCAACTTAAGACCATGTTAGATGTAGTACGTTGGTCAATGACTCAGTTCAATCAATCTGATCTGTATTACGGACATGGAACTGATAACGCGTGGAGTGAGGCGGTTAATTTGGTCTGTCAGGTTTTACATTTGCCCCATGACTTACCTGACGAAGATTTACGATTCTTAATGCAATCGCGGCTAACCAAATCCGAGAAAGGCGCCATTGTAAATCTCGTGAAACGACGCATTGATGAAAAAGTACCTGTCGCGTACCTAACCAACAAAGCATGGTTTTGTGGATTACCGTTCTTTGTCGATGAGCGTGTGTTAGTACCGCGTTCTCCTTTTGCGGAGCTAATTGTTCAGGATTTTTCCAGTTGGCTGAAGCAACCCCCAAAACAAATTTTGGATTTGTGTACGGGTAGTGCCTGCATAGCAATCGCATTGGCGTATCAATTTGAGGACGCTGTTGTCGACGCGGTCGATATCAGTCGAGATGCGCTAGATGTCGCCAACATTAATATTCATGAACATGGATTAGAAGAACGAGTGTTTCCCATTCAATCTGATTTAATGGCGGCGTTGAGCGGTCAAAAATACGATTTGATTGTTAGCAATCCACCCTATGTAGATGAAGAAGATATGTCAGATCTTCCCACTGAATTTCATCATGAACCCGAATTAGGATTGGCCGCTGGCCAGGATGGACTCGATTTAGTTGATACCATTTTACGCCAATCGGTTGAACATCTTAGCGAAGATGGATGGTTATTTGTAGAAGTGGGTAACAGCGAAGTCCATATGGAGCACCGCTATCCTGGTATGCCATTGCACTGGGTGCAATTTGAGCATGGAGGACATGGTGTGTTCGCAATCAATCAATCCGCACTGAGAGCCTACTTGGCTTCACACTAAGCGTACAGGAAATATATATACATGGCTGGAAATACATTTGGCAAACTTTTCACGGTAACCACTTTTGGCGAAAGCCATGGCATTGCAATAGGTGGTGTTGTGGACGGCTGCCCACCAAATTTGGCGTTAGACGAATCCGATCTCCAAGGTGACTTGGATCGACGTAAACCTGGTACCTCTCGTTATACAACGGCGCGCAGAGAAGACGACGAGGTACAGATTTTATCCGGCGTTTTTGAAGGAAAGACCACGGGTACTAGTATAGGTTTGTTGATTAAAAATAAAGATCAACGCAGCAATGATTATTCGAAGATAAAAGATACTTTTAGACCTGGTCATGCGGATTATACCTATCAACAAAAATATGGATTGCGTGACTATCGTGGAGGAGGGCGTTCTTCCGCTAGAGAAACGGCAATCCGAGTCGCCGCGGGCGGTATCGCTAAAAAGTACCTTAAACAAGTTCATGGCATTGAAATCCACGGTTACTTGTCGCAATTGGGACCAATAAAAATTGACACCGTTGATCACAGTGTCACCAATACAAACGCATTTTTTTGTCCAGATTCGAGTAAACTTGATGATCTTGATCAGTATATGCGCGATCTGAAAAAACAGGGTGATTCAATAGGCGCTAAAGTCTCCTGTGTGGCGACTAATGTTCCGGTTGGACTAGGAGAACCGATTTTTGATCGCCTTGATGCTGATTTGGCGCTGGCGATGATGGGGATTAATGCGGTCAAAGGCGTTGAAATTGGCGATGGGTTTGACGTAGTTGAACAAAAAGGCAGTGAACATCGCGACGCACTGTCACCGGAAGGCTTCAGGTCGAACCGATCTGGCGGGGTTTTAGGCGGTATTTCAACTGGCCAAGATGTGGTTGTGCATATGGCGCTTAAACCCACGTCTAGTATCAGTGTCCCTGGTGAAACCATAGATATAAAAGGGCAATCAGCCGAGGTCATCACCAAAGGGCGTCACGACCCATGTGTTGGGATACGCGCTGTTCCAATCGCTGAAGCCATGATGGCGATCGTGCTAATGGATCACTTACTGCGTCATCGTGGGCAAAACGCCGATGTGGAATCGATTACCCCCGTCATTCCTGGGCAGGCATAACAATCTTGCTGCAAAATCCCAATGACGACAGCAGAGCAAGGTCTGCCCTCAACATTGGACTTTTGGGTGTTACGTATCTTCTGTATTTTGGACAACTAGGGGTCCTAGTCCCCTATTTAGGGGTTTTCCTCGATGGACGAGGATTTACATCAGAGCAAATTGGCGAACTCTTCGCACTGATCACCATTGCACGTATCCTTGGTCCAAATCTTTGGGCTTCTATGGCTGACCGTTCAGGTAAAGGCCTGAATATTCTCCGTTTAGGAAGCTTTTTCACTTTTTCGACTTTTAGCTTGGTATTTTTTGTTGAGGGGTTCTGGGGCCTGACACTAAGCTTTGCACTTATGATGATGTTTTGGACAGCTATTTTGCCACAATTGGAAGTGCTTACCTTAAATTGTGTTGACGGCCAGGCAAATCGTTACAGTCGAATACGGTTGTGGGGAAGTATCGGCTTTATATTACTGACGGTCGCGGCAGGCAAAGCGATCGATATGTTTTCCAGTGAAGCGCCTATTTATGCCAGTGCATTGGTGCTGCTAGTCTTATTTTTGTCTACGCTGTTCCTGACAGAAACCAAAACAACACAAAACGAAAATGCCGAAGTAGGCTCAATATGGACACAAGTCCTAACACGCCCATTTTTATTTTTTTTATTGTCTGCAGCATTACTGCAAGTCAGCTTTGGTACGTATTACGGTTTCTTTGCGCTCTATGCGCGAGATCTTGGCTACAGCGGCCAAGCAACAGGTTTATTTATCGCCTTAGGAGTTGCAGCTGAAATCGTTATTTTTTTACTCGCGGGCAAGTTAATTAAACTTTTTGGCGTGAAGTGGATCTTATTTATAAGCATCATGGTGACCGCTGCTCGCTGGTTCTTGCTCGGGGCGGCAGCGGAATTGTTGTGGGTGATCATCATCAGCCAAATTATTCATGCGTTTAGTTTTGCCATGACCCACGCCGCATCGGTGCATTTTATCCATCACTTTATGGGTAAAGCCTTTCAAAGCCGAGGACAGGCCATATATATCAGTATAGGGTTTGGTGTCGGCGGCGCACTAGGGAATTACATCTCAGGGCAAATGTGGCATCAGGGTGAGGGCGCGTTTGCATCCTTTATTTTTTCTACCGCCGCGGCCGTGTTATCAGCATTATGTTTGTTGTGTATAAGCTCGAAAAAAATGAAGGCTTAAGCTAAGGTAGAATTATTAACAGGGTTGGAGTGAATAGCAGGATGAATACAGTCGTAGCGTTAAAATGTGTACTAGTTTTCCTGATAATGTTGCCCGTTTTGGTAGCTGCTCAACAGGCGCCAAATTTATCCAGTCTGGAGCGATTTGACCCGTCTATTACGATGACTTCTTTATCAACATTTGATATTCGTGATATCCGCATCGGAGACAACGCGCGTGTTCAAGCGTCTAGGCTGTCCGAGCTTGGTGGTGAGTTGCAACACGTTTCAGGTGGTAATCGCAGTGGCGATGTAGAATTTATATTCAAACAGCCCTACAAAGATTCTGAGCTGGTTCAAAATTTAGAGTTACAGTTTGATAAAGACATAGGCTTTATTCATCAAATTGAATTGACCTATCGTATCGCTAGTAGATATGTGGACATTTTGCCTATCTATCAGAAAACCGTTGAGCAAGCGGCTGTCAAATACGGCTCCCCATTGAGTTTTGATCAGGTCCAAGCGCTTTCCGGTGGACAAAACGATAAGCCACGTTTGTCTGCATTTTTAAAAAACATGCAAATAAATCAAGATGTTGCCGAAGATGTTTTAGCATTTTTTGAAGACAAGCAAATTACGCCGCGCACCCATTTCGTCGAAACTGACAATGGACGGGCGTTGTTACTATCTGGGTTTCGTCAGTGTTATTTTTGGCAAAAAAGTGATTTCGCAGAAATCCTAAGTCTGTGTTCCTTTCAGCCTTCAAGTGGCAATATGAAAGGGCAGGGGGTCACTCTCTCCCTGGTCAATTTTGAAGTCAGTAACGCAATTGAGCATTTTCGACAAAATCAATCAGAGGTTGATATCAACTTCTAGCATAAATGGTTCAGGCCGATTCATCACCATGAGCGGACCATATTGATGGACCAAATTGAATATCAGAAAACCTTGCTTCGAATCTAGAATCCGTTGGACTACACGCATAAAAACCGACGTCAATTGCCTGTTTTGACAATAGTGACACCTTTCCAAAATACTCGGCCTCGGACCCTTCTGGTAAGGAATGCAGACGAAAAATTCGCATCTGTTTAAATTCGTTGCCATCCAGAGAGTATTCGATTAAAAAATCTGCGTGACGACGACTCAAGCGATACCAAATTTCTGTGGGTAATGGAATGTCTGTGGTCGCCCAATCAGAAAATCCAAAGTTCGTAACGACGCTGCCAAGCCGAGCAAAGGACGAATTCTCATATTCGATTGACGCCTTAAACCAGTTTTCGCTATCTAAATATATCACTAGTCCACACTGATCAAACAGATTGCGATAAGCAAATGAGACTCGTGTTGTCAGACTAAAATTTTCGTTTTGCGAAAACAACAATGCCGGCGCGTTATCATTTCTAAACCCATAAAAAGTCCGCTGCCAAAAGTCGGTATGTGGTGATGTCGTGAGCGAAATACGATTTTCGCTGACCTGATAATGTTCAGGACGGTTTATCCACTTGCATTGATCAAAGTCTAGCTTCATTGGACACTCCAAACTCAACCTTTAACGTGGTAATCGGTTTAATAATAATTGACTATTTTGCTGATCAATCTTGAAATCAAATTGGCGCAATAAATTCATCCCTAATAGTCCATTTGCCTGAGTGAAATCGGGCATCGGCAGCACTACCACAGCCAAATCATCTAAGCGAAAACCGCCGATAAATAGCTGCTGGAGCTGATAAATCGGAGCATAAACTTG
The DNA here is from genome assembly GCF_007197995.1 of Aliiglaciecola sp. M165. Taxonomy (GTDB): domain Bacteria; phylum Pseudomonadota; class Gammaproteobacteria; order Enterobacterales; family Alteromonadaceae; genus Aliiglaciecola. The sequence goes on along the minus strand of NZ_VKKH01000009.1, from coordinate 242,995 downwards.
GCCACCTGCAGTATTAATCTTGTATGTACCTACATAGTTGAAGTCTGATCGACGACGTAACTGTTGAAACGTTCGGTCAGTGATGACTGTCGTTGAGGCTCCAGTATCGATCATCAGATTAAGGGAATATCTACCTATGAAGGCTTGTGCAATAAAATGATCGCCAAAATTTTCAAGGTCGAGCGTACGCTCGTAGTCTAAGCGCTGGTTTTCATCAATATCGGTTATCTCAGACGCGTTATTGACATTCGCTAACATGCTGCGAATTTTTGAAACCTCCAAGTCATCTTGCGGAAGCGAGGCCAGCACGTTTTCCATTAAAAATTCCTGGCCCTGTCGCGCATAAGCTTCGGCAAGTCCAACAATGATAGATCGACGGTTGGGATCAAACTGCCAAAGCGGTTCTAAAAAGGTGGCTAGCACATCCCAAGAGCGAATGCTTTTGAGTTTTTCTATGTTATTTATGGTTAGGCTTGTGATAACAAGTAGCACTTCGGCTTTTTGTTCAGTGTTTAAAGGTAAATCTAACAATCCATAAAAATGTTGAAGCACATCACTGGTTTGGGCGGTGAGCTTGACTAAATCAGCTTCAAGCAGCAAATAATCAATATCACGCGGGTTGGCCCGCAAATAGTCTAAAATCGCATCCCTTGCTTTTTGTGTCTCACCCGCTGCCAGTTGCTGACGAATTGCGTAGATAGCCTGGGCCTTTTGTCGCATCTGCGGCGAGCTTTGATGCCCAGCAAGTTCCGCCACTTGCTCCGCCTCGGTTTGTTGATTCACTGCGGTACGATTACCAGATGCTAGAGCATTGTGATTAGGCTCTCCTTTAACTGATTCTGTTTGCGTTGTGCTTTGATAAGACTGTTCAGATTTAAGTTTGTTCCATAACTGCCAGTTAAGAAAAAGCGAGCCCATGAGAGCAATAATTAATAATGTCACAAGTCCTTTCATTGACCATCTCCTTTTATCCAATAAATGCTCATGATTGCTGTTCTAAACTCGCTGGCCCATAGATATCAGAAAACGCTTTAGGCATGCGTTTCGGTTTGCCTGATGAAAGTGCAATACAGACAAAATCGGTTCTAGCCGTGAGCAAGGTTACCTTGTCAGAGCCGCGTATGAATTGAAATTGCCTGGATAGTTTCAATCTTGAATCACAGTGGATAATCCAGGTGGCACAATACAGGGTTTCACCCAACAGTGCTGCAGCCAGATAATCTATTTCATGCCGGCTGATGGCCATTCCTCGGTCGAGTTCCTGATACTTTTCGATTGTCAGGCCAAGATGATTAGAATGAGACCAGGCAACTCGCTCAAGTTGAGCGACATAGGCGACATTATTGACATGGTTATAGTGATCAATATGTTCAGCTTCGATTCTCCAAGGCAGCACATGTGGTGCAGCGAGACGCCAAGGTAAATTTGCATACAGTTCACTCATATCACTACTTCCGGTAGTGGGTTCATGGTCAATAAATCTTCAGCGTCGAATAATGCATGCATCATTTGTCGTTCCCTTGACACGATGGGTACAATAAAATCTTCTACATTACCGAGCTTTTTGAATGCTTTAAACCCGCTTTCTAAAAAGACCTGTAAGCTTTCGACTCCTGCCATTTTCGCCGGTTTTCTAGATAACATCAGCAAGGCGCTTATCCCAGGTATTTTGACCACGTCAGCTAAGTCCTCCCCAAGGCTTTCTAACAAACTAATTTGTTCTTCCCTTTGATTGAAATTATCGCAACGCTGATACGCTTGGGCATAGGTGTGTCGGTCGACCGGTGTTTGTTCCAATTGCTCACTCATTTTCACGTCTAGCTCAAAAGACAAACTGTTAAGTCTTAGCGCGGACTCTAAGGAATCTAACGCCTGTTGCGGTAGTAGTTTAGCCATCTTAGGCACGACTCTAGCAATGTCGCTGTCTCGTTTACTGAAATCTTTAGGACCGTATAGCTCATCAATGAAAAAGCTCATTGCTGGTTTGAAGCGCTTGCTTTGCCATAGGTCTTGATGAGTGGTCAATAAGCGTTTGGTTTGCCATTCCTGCAATGCTCGCAAAGAGCGCGTCATATTATGTTGCTCAACCCGCTGGTGGAGTGATTTAGCCAGTTCTAAATGCTGGACAATTTTATTAAGTGTTTCTGACATATGTCTTCAATTATTTGATTAGCGTAAAAGTGTCGAACACCGAAGCGTCAATCCAGCCTAGGTTTTTATCACTATCCACAGGGATGATATCTTTTGAACCAATGAAGTGCTCACGAATTGGACTGCCATCGTTGTCACAATATGCCAACATGAAACCTACCTTTTTATTTGCGTGCAATTTAACCGGCAACGCAGGTTTTCCGTCAGTAAAACTGTCATCAAAGACTTTGACAGCGGCTTCCCAGGTTATATTATGGGGCGATGTGGTATCTCGTTGCCAACGGCTCGTTACATGATCATTATAAAGTGCGGGTTGTTTAGAGGTATTAATGTCGACAACCTGATTATCTAAGGCCACATGGTAGGCAAACGCGTTGTGGTTGTATTGGTGGTTGCCTCCGGACGCATCTTCATCAATAAAAATTTCAAGGCAATCATCGCTCCAGTAGCCCTCTAGTGGGTTGGCATGATTGTCATACAAAACATCGTCTACAATGCTGACTTGAATATAGATCGCATTCTGGTCCCATAACAAGCGGTATTGGGCACTGAAATCCTCTTCAGCTAATTTATCACCAATGATCACGGTATTAAAATTATGCCACTTTGCAGTTTGCCATTGAGGCTCATTGTCGATGCCATCTATTGTCGGAGGCAAAGACGTATGAACAATTGTTTGAGACATCAGAGGTAGGCTAATTACCACTGATAACAACGCGAGCTTTGAAAACATCACATATCCTTATACCAATCGAGAGAAATATTAGGTTCATCCCCTGGTTTTTTGTTTTTACTGTTGAGTCTGACTTGCTTGACTAGTTACAATATTACATTCTTCAAAATGTAGTATCGGTTTAACGTGCATCACTATCAAGATCTCATCCAACTTTTCAACCAAACGTTTTCGCAAAGCGACAATACGCGACTGGTGAAAGGTGAGGACGAGCCCGTCTATCTGCCAGCTTCAGATGCCCGCGACTATCATCAAATTGTTTTTGCCCATGGTTATTTCGCAAGTGCTTTGCATGAAATTGCGCATTGGTGCATTGCGGGACGGGCGCGCAGGCAACTTGAAGATTACGGGTATTGGTATTGTCCAGATGGCAGAAATGCAATCCAACAAGCTGATTTTGAAAAAGTAGAGGTAAAACCTCAGGCCATTGAGTGTGCCTTTAGTCTAGCAGCGAGGTTCCCATTTCAGGTTAGCACTGACAACTTAAATGGCGTCGAAGCAGACAGAGAAGGCTTTGCAAAACAGGTTGAAGAGCAGTTGACAATATTAAGACAACAAGGCTTTCCTCCCAGAGCAGCACGATTTTTAGATGTATTGGATGCTTTTTATTCAAGTCAGAGCGCTGAAAAATCCACAGGGCGATACAGTCTTGAGGGGGCGTTTTGAGAACCTTTAAACTTGGCTTAATCGTTAACCCCTTCGCAGGGATAGGGGGCGCCTTGGCACTTAAAGGTAGTGATGGTGCCCTTATCAGAGAAAAAGCGCTGGCCATGGGCGCAGTGAAAAAAGCCAATGAAAAGACCAAATTAGCCTTACTAGAGCTGACCGACCTCCTTGACCAATTGGTGATATACACCGCAGAAGGTGAGATGGGAGAAGATATTTGTCGCACTCTTGGCTTTAATACAGAAGTAGTATATGGCCCTGACAATGCACAGACAGAAGCCATAGACACACAAAATGCCGCCCGCGCAATGATTAAACAAGATGTTGATTTATTACTTTTTGCCGGAGGCGACGGAACCGCCAGAAATTTGTTTGATGTCGTAGCAAACAAACTCGCGGTTTTAGGGATCCCCGCGGGGTGCAAGATTCATTCAGGCGTTTATGCGATCACCCCCAAATCAGCGGGTAGAGTTGTCAAAATGTTGGTCGAGGGAGACATCGTTAGCTTGAATGAAGCCGAGGTTAAAGATATCGACGAACAAAAATTCCGACAAGGAAAAGTTCAAGCTCAGTATTATGGTGAGATGCGTGTTCCCACAGAGCTTCGCTATATTCAAGCGGTAAAAATGGGAGGAAAGGAATCCCAAGAATTAGTGCTAGCCGACATTGCAGCGCATATTACCGATATGATGCAAGACGAACCAGAAACGACGTTTGTGATGGGATCTGGCTCCACAGTCAACGCCATCATGGAAGAACTGGGTTTGTCCAATACGTTGCTCGGCGTAGATATTGTCCGCGATCAACAGCTAGTCAAATCTGACGCAACCGCACAAGAGTTGCTGCAATGTGTGCAACACTCCTCAAGTAAGTTAGTGATCACATTGATTGGAGGGCAGGGGCATATTTTGGGACGCGGAAATCAGCAACTTAGTGCCGAGGTTATTCGCCAGATTGGGCGTCAGAACATTATAGTCGTAGCGACCAAAACCAAGTTGGAATCGTTACAAGGACGCCCGCTCATAAGCGACAGCGGCGACCCACTATTAGATGCACAGTTAAGTGGCTTGATCCCGATTGTCACCGGTTATCGCGATCAGGTTTTGTATCCTATTGCCAACCCAGACGAGGAAAATTAGTTTTGGATATGATCGCATTTAATCACTTTGTTGACCAAGCTGAAGCTAAACTTGACGAGGTAGTGGTTAGTGGAAGTGATGACGAATTATTTATCGCCAGTTATTTACATGGGCATTTTTCTCTAGCTGTGAGTCAGGTATTGCAGTCAGATAATATCTGTTTGAATATCCTCAATGACGTTTTACTTAGCAACTTAAATGATGCATTTGCCAACAAAGAACTTGAACAAAGGGATCAACATAAAGTCTTTACGTTATGGTCAGATATTAAAAACTAGTTGCAATGGCTTGAATTCAGAGTACCGCTCTTGATACGCAAGAGGACCTTTTAGGTTGATCTAAAAGTTGGTACAGTGCGTTAAAGCAACTATTATTGTTTAGAATTTGTACTTTTACATGGACTGAATCTCTATGAAAATGGACTTGAACAAGCTAATCAAAAACCATGCGCAAGTAATTTTTAATCCTCACGGCAAAGACGAGTTTGGTGTGTTCATGATTATCGAAAATCACCGAATTCATCTTCGAACAGACGATTTTCAGTTGGTTGAAGGTCTACCTCTTGAAGATGTCTGGCCACTGATTGACGATGTAAAGCGCCTTTAGAGTGTTTCTGAAAGAAATTACTCAATCTCTCTACATCCAACTTTATCCAACTCAGATAAGCTACTTGCCGCTGCAGGAAAAAGTTTGCCGCATGTCGTATACATTTTCGGTTTTTTAATTGCTTGCTAAAGTGCTAGGCACATAATGTTAAGGCTAGAGTACCTGTAGTTAAGGCTTTTTAGCTGCTTTTCACTCCTATTTAATATTCGTGGTTTGTTGGCGCGATTATTGCTGAATCTCCAATAGTTAAAGACTTTTAAACCTTACGTAGTCGATGAAAAGGACTCGTGCAGAGTTGAATCTGATTGGCGTTTACGTGAAACCAAATTATCAATGTTAAGTTTTTGCATCGCATATAGTCGATCCAAAACATAAAAGGACAGCCAATGGCACACTTTTATTTGAAAGCATTTATGCTATCGATCTTGATGGCAATGGCTGCTTGCTCATCTACTGAGCCGGAGCAATATACTGTGGCCCAGCAAACCGTTGAAGATTTCAGTCAAGTCCCAGCATTGGGTAATGTTGAATACCATACTTCGCAATTGGCGGATGAACTTTTTTCCAGAATCAGACCTGATAGAGACTTTCGCTTTGCTGTGGTGAGTTTTGTGCCTGTTGGCAGTTTGAAACACGCTTCTGATCACCAACATTCCATGATGTTGTTGGGTCATCAGCTATCAGAAGGGTTAGTTACTGAGGCTAGTCGCAGAGGATTTATTACTCAAGACTATAAAGTTACAAACGATATATTAATAACGAACAATTCAGAATATGTGATGAGTCGGGATGTTAATCGGCTGGCGCCGCTACAGAATGTCGATTTTTATATCGCTGGAACCATCACAGAACAGCAGGAAGGTGCGATTGTCAATGCACGCATCATTCATGTTGAAAGCAAAGATGTAGTGGCTTCTGCGACTAAATTTTTCCCAGCTGAATTGTTTTGGGAGCGTGAAAGCGTCACCACTCGCGGTGGCATGTTATACCGAACAGATTCGTAAATGAGGCATTATTGTGATTAAACTAATTTTATCCATCGCGGCGGCATCAATGCTTCTAGGGTGCTCAAGCTCTTCAATGTTTTCTGGATGGGGCAGTGAACAACCTTCACAAAATGCGTCGCCTGAAGCGACGTCAAGATTGCAAGTAGTCAATGTAATGTCTGATCCTAATACGGCGGACATTGATTATTCTCAGTCTGGAACAAGTGCTCAAGCCAGTTTGTATGGCAGTGCGCCGGCAAATTCCGTATATGGCGGCAATAGTGGGCAAAACGGCAAACTATTGAGTAAGCACGTTGGTGATTACGTACAAAGTATGACGCAAGACTTAATTTCTAATATGGAATATTTGACCGACAAAACACCCGTAGGTGTGACCAACTTTGCATTGATTGACAGTGATTTACAACGCACCAACTTGCTTGGTTACCAGTTGTCGGAGTCCTTCATACATGAACTGCATAAATTTAGAATTCCAGTCATTGACTACAAAGCGACGGACTACATCCGTGTGACCGATCATGGTGATTTTTTATTAACCCGAGATTTCCTGGAATTGACTGATCGAGCGCCAATTCAATATATACTGACTGGCACGTTAACCAAGCATCAAAGCGGCTATTTGGTAAATGCTCGAATATTAGGTTTAGAATCTAAAGCGGTCGTTGCCACTGCACAGATGTTGATGCCATTTTATGTAGTCGATGCATTGCTTCCCAGTGAGCACAACATGGTTGATGGGGTTAAGTTGACCCAAGGGGAGTAGGCGAATGAAGCCATTGACCAGACTTCTCTTAATATCTGCTGCGACTATATCGTTGACGGGCTGTGCCAGCAATGGTTTTTCTTTTGCTGATCTATTTTCTGCACCCTCTGAATCTGAAGAGCAAATGCAAGAATCCGTGACCCCGCCTCCTGCACCGCAAGATACCGGTATTCGTTATCGTGCAGAACGTCGTGAAATGTTGACTCAACAAGCTAAATCAGCACAGCGTCAACAGGTTGTTTACTATCAGAGTCCAAATACACTTTATTATCCAAAATTTAGTCATAAGTCGCTGACTGACTACGCCGAGCAGCTTAGCATGGAGTTGGTTAAAAATGGACGCCAACTGACAACCCAAAGTCGCGTTGGTGTGGCATCATTTGTGAATCTTGATGCCCAGTTAAACGACGCTGGAGCCCTAGGCAATCAACTTGCCGAACTGCTGATAAGCGAAGTGCAGAGTTTTGGCGTGCCAGTAGTTGATTTTAAACTCACCAACGCAATTAGTGTAGGTGCTGCCGGTGACATGGTATTTTCACGTGATGCGCAGCGATTAGCCTCGTCAATGGCGCTTGATTTTGTGTTGTCAGGCACCTTGATACGCAACGAAAAAGGTGTCCGCGTGAATGCCCGTATCGTTGATTTGAGTTCCAAAATTGTGGTGTCGAGTGCCACACTTTTGATCCCGCATTTTGTGGTCGACTCACTGCAACCAAACATTATTGTTGTGAGCGACTAATCATTTTAATGGTTGGATACGCTAACCGCTTGTAAAACCTTCTGGACAAGATTATTGCTGGCGGATTAGATCTTTAATTAAAAAACGATTAGGGTTTAATGCCCTCAAAAGGCGGTTGGGCAATGGCAACGGTTGTTGAGTCATTTGGCTGGCTAACACTTCAGCCATCAGCGGTGCGGTAGTTAACCCTCGAGAGCCTAGCCCCGTGAAGATATATAAGCCGTTTTTATCTTCGGCAATAGGGTAGGCTCGCAAAGGCAAAGCTTTATACAAATCGGTAAATTGCACCTTTTGTACTGCTTGATCAAAAAGCGCACCGACAACCGGCAAATGATCTGGCAGTCCACATCTTATCGCCGCGCGCCCCAATCCTTTTCCTTCAAGTAAATTTGCCCAATCAGTCTGAGCTAGCGATGCCTGGTGCGTCGCCAGGTTAATGTCTTGCTCTTCAGCTCTGTATTCGATATTTGTATCCCGCTTAATATAAGTAGACCCTAGCGCGTGAAACCCCTCATATTGAGGAGTGAGGTAACCTTTATGACAAAGTACCGTTTTGAGGTTGGAAAGTGGCGGAGTTGATGGGATGGCTTCTACTTGACCGCGCACTAAATTAAACGGCAAGTGTTGCGCCGCTGCAATTTTATGAGTGTTTGCACCTGTGGCAATCACCACACTGTCGAAGCTGCGAGATTGTTGACCTAATTTCAGCGACCAACCTTGACCATCGTCAAGCGAATTGGGTGTTATTTCATCAATATGTTGACCGGTGAACACTTCACATTCCCCAATTGATTGGGCACAACAAATTAATTGTTTTACAAGTTGCGGAGGACTCAGCCATCCGCCAGCTTCAACAAATAAACCGTGATAGGGTAAATGCAGCCCGGCTAATTTGCTGCTTTGCTCTGGGCTGCGGGCGCTGATAAGGGTATCAGGCCACAAACAACTTTTTAGAAGTTTTTGCTGGCGGGCTAACACTTCGTCTTTAAACGCTAACATCAGCACACCACACCATTGATGCGCAAAATCAAATCCGTCATCCAACAATCGTTGATATCGCCTTTTAGCAAAACCAAAGGATAAAGCTTGAATGTGGCTTGTGATATTTAGCTGCGCGTTTAGTTGAGGATAAAAACCTCCCTGTGGATTGCCTGATGCCCCTTGGGAAACTTCATCCTCTTCGCAGATAAGGGTGATTTTGCAACCTCTTTGAATGAGTGATAGAGCGATATTCGCACCGGCCAATCCTGCGCCGACAATCGCAACATTGAGTGCTTTTTTATCGGTTATTAGCGGGTTTCGATAAAAATATTGAGCAGTTTGACGAGGAACATCATGTTGGGTGAAAACACCCGTCAACATTTCTCGTTTTTTGCCAAATCCTTTGACCTTATTCACGTTAAAACCTTGGTTTGCTAAACCCCGTTTAACAAAGCCTGCTGCAGTGAAGGTCGCAAACGTTGCATCAACCTTGCTTAGTCTGGCCATTTGTTGAAATAAATTATCATTCCACATGTCAGGATTTTTGCTAGGCGCAAAGCCATCTAAGAACCAGGCATCAACTTGGCCATCTTGGAAATTGTGAATGTTACGGAAAACATCCGCAGCATCGCCAAACCATAAATCCAGTATGACTTTGCCATGTTCAAATTCGAGTCGGTGGCAGCCTTCTACTAGGTCAGGATACTGGGCCAAAAGTTGCTCTGAATGAATCCCTAATTCAGGCCATTTTGCCAAAGCTGCCATCAAGTCGTGCTTCTGCAATGGGAACTTTTCAACGCTTATAAAATGTAATCTATGATTGGCTTTTTCCTGATGTGTATTTTTTATGCCTTGTGACATAAAAGCTTGCCAGGTGGCCAAAAAATTTAAGCCAGTACCAAATCCCGTCTCAGCGATGACAAAACAACTATTTGTGTGAGGTTTCCAGCGATCAAGTAAGTTGTTATTTTGGATAAAAACGTAACGAGTCTCTTCTAAGCCATTGTGATTGGAAAAATAGACATCATCAAAATCCGATGCGACAGGGGTTCCTTCGGTATTGAAGGTAATTTGCGCGGGCCGTAATGGCACAGATACTCCTCAGAAAAGTGTTCGAGTTATGGCAAAAATCCACTTAAGATGGAAATATTATCCCATTTCGCATAAGAGCAGACCAGTTCAGTCTGCAAAATCATTACTATATGCGGCAAAATTGTTCGAGTTTTAAGTGAAAAAAGGTGATTTATGAGAAGAGCTGTCATTACAGGTATCGGTATTGTTTCGAGTATCGGCAACAATCAACAAGAAGTATTGGAGTCTCTCAAACAAGGCCGCTCAGGTATTACCTTTTCTGACGAGTTTGCGGAAATGGGCTTGCGCAGCCAAGTTTGGGGAAAAGTAGATATCGATTTTTCTGAGCATATTGACCGTAAACAGTTACGTTTTATGGGAGACGCGGCGGCTTACGCTTATATTGCGATGCAGCAGGCAGTTGAAGATTCAGGTTTGAGCGAAGACCAAGTGTCAAATGTTCGAACCGGAATTATCGCAGGTTCGGGTGGTGCATCATCAAAAAGTCAGGTTGATTCTGCAGATATATTGCGCAATAAAGGCGTGAAACGTGTTGGGCCCTACATGGTGACAAAATCCATGGCCAGCACTGTATCAGCTTGCTTAGCAACGCCTTTCAAAATTAAAGGAACTAACTATTCTATCGCTTCGGCCTGCGCAACAAGCGCACATTGCATTGGCAATGCGCTGGAACAAATCCAACTCAATAAACAAGATGTAGTGTTTGCCGGCGGCGGCGAAGAATTACATTGGACCCTATCGGTTCAATTTGATGCCATGGGTGCTCTTTCATCAAAATACAATGATACGCCCGAAGTCGCTTCTCGTACTTACGATGCTAATCGTGATGGTTTTGTTAGTTCTGGTGGCGGCGGTATGGTCGTTGTTGAAGAGCTTGAACATGCATTGGCACGTGGCGCAAAAATCTATGCTGAAGTTGTCGGCTATGGATTAACATCAGATGGTCAAGACATGGTTGCGCCCTCTGGTGAAGGGGCGGTTCGATGCATGAAAATGGCCATGCAAGGAGTCGAAGGCAAAATCGATTACTTGAATACCCATGGCACCTCTACGCCTGTGGGGGATGTCAAAGAGCTTGCTGCGATCAAAGAAGTATTTGGCAATGATAGCCCTGCAATTAGCTCAACCAAATCGATGACCGGCCATGCATTGGGTGCCGCTGGTGTGAATGAGACCATTTATAGCATTTTAATGATGGAAAATGATTTTATTGCGCCATCAATCAACATCGATACGTTGGACGATGCCGCTGAAGGATTAGATATTGTCACGGAAACGCGCGCTGGTGAACTCACTACAATCATGTCAAATAGCTTTGGCTTTGGTGGCACTAACGCAACACTAGTGCTGAAAAAATATAAAGCGTAACCTATCAATGGACGAGGTTCTTCCTCGTCCTTTTTTATCATATCTCACTCAGCTTTTTTAGAGCATTGACATCTAATATTTCAATGCCACCGTATTGATTGTGGATAACCCCTTGTTTTTTTAGCTCATTGAGCAGCTTGTTCACTGTTTGTCGCGAACTATTGATCATCTGTGCGAGGGACTCTTGCGAAACCTTGATTATTGGATTTCCATTGTCCGCTTTGTCATCGGGTAGTCCGTTTACTAATCCACTAGCCAATAAGAGCAGCCTCTTAGCCAATTGACCAGACAAGCTCAATCCACCCGTTTCATCTATCAGAGCGAATGTCGCTCGAATTCTTTGACAAAGCAGGCGCATAAAATGTGGATAGAGCTCAGGTTGTTTGCGTAACAGCTTTTGGAACGTTGTATTGGGCAGCATCAATAATTGAGTGTCTTGCTCCGCATGGGCATCGTGGGTTCTGGGTAAACCATCAAATAAAGAGATTTCACCGAACCAACTGCCGCTTTCTAACCAAGTTAATACCATTTCTTTGCCGTGCATATTCACGTTGCTCACGCGGATTTTTCCGTCCAATACACAGTACAATCCATCAGCTTCATCACCTTTCGCATGTAACTGTTGGTGTTTTGCTAAATGCTTAGTTTTACTCATAGAAACCAGTGAATGAATGACATCTTCGGGCAATTGTGTAAACCAGGCATTGCGCTTGAACATCATTTCGATATGTTGTTTTTCCATACAATCTCCCGTTGAATTGTCAATTTGACGACAGTCTACTGGATTTTCTTCGCGTACTGTAGGATTTACTACTTTGTGGAGAACACAGATGACATTGTCAGTGAAAGATCGAGTAAGTGAAGAAGAGTGGCAAGCCCGCGTGGACCTTGCAGCTTGCTATCGTATTGTTGCCCATTATGGTTGGGATGATTTAGTTTTTACGCATATTTCCGCCAGAGTACCTGGACCAGAGCATCATTTTTTGATTAATCCCTTCGGCTTAATGTTTGAAGAAATTACCGCTTCTTCTTTGGTGAAAGTTGACCTACAAGGCAACATTGTGATGGATACTGATTACAATATTAATCCAGCAGGATTTACGATCCACAGTGCCGTCCATGAAGCTAGAGAAAATGCCAAATGTGTTTTACATTTGCATACCAACGCCGGTGTCGCAGTTTCAACATTGAAAGACGGATTGCAGGCCTACAGTCAGCAGTCTTTGTTTGCCTTGTCATCTTTGGCCTATCACGATTACGAAGGTGTGGCGTTAAATCCGGATGAGAAAAAACGATTAGTTGCTGACTTGGGTGATAAGGTGTTTATGATTTTACGCAATCATGGTTTATTGACTTGCGGCGAAAGCATCGCTGATACCTTTTTGTTTATGTTTTTGTTGCAACGTTCTTGTGAAATACAACTGCAAGCCCAGGCCACAGGACAGGAAATGATTAAAATTCCTGATGTGATATTACAAGGTATCCAAGCTCAAGGAGAACAAGTCACGCGTTCTGCGGGTGGTGCTTTAGCCTGGCCCGGTATTTTGAGAAAACTAGACAGAATAAACCCGGGTTATGAACAATAAAAGCACGGTCTATTAATGCCTTATTCTGACTTAACCGCCTATCGAAAAAATAGTCAAAACTTTGATTTTGGTGGGCACAAAATTGCCTATTGGCAAGCGGGGCAGGGACCAACTTTGGTGTTGGTGCATGGCTTTCCCAGTGCTGCATGGGATTGGCATACTTTGTTCGAAGCTCTCACCAAGCAGTATAAAGTTATTGCCCTGGATTTACTTGGTTACGGGATTTCGGCTAAGCCGCACCCCCATCGTTACAGCGTGATTGAGCAAGGCGATTTGGTTGTCGCGTTATTGAAATTCCTTTCTGTTAAACAGGCACATTTTTTGGCTCACGATTATGGTGACTCTGTTACACAAGAAGTGTTAGCTCGCCATTTTAATCAAGAAATTGAACTGGATATCCAGTCGGTATGTTTTCTAAATGGTGGGCTATTTGCAGAATCCCACCGTCCGCTCATGACGCAAAAAATCCTCAAAAGTGCTTTGGGTCCACTTGTCGCCAAATTTATGGGAAAGAGCGCCCTGCAAAGAGGGTTTAATAAGATTTTTGGTCCCCACACGCCTCCTAAATCATATGAAATTGATGTGCTTTGGGAGTTGTTAGGTTTCAACAAAGGTCAGCGAGTATTACCCAGTTTGCTCACTTATATCGATGAACGACAACGTTATCGACAAAGGTGGGTGGACGCCATGCAAAACACGCAGGTGCCACTTTGTTTTATCAATGGGGTTCACGATCCTATCTCAGGGCTGCATATGGTTGAGCAGTTTGAGCGAGAAGTTCCTCATGCAATGTGTAGCAAATTAGATTGTGGGCACTATCCACAACTGGAGCAACCAGAATTGGTTCTAAAAGAATTTTTACATTTTCAACAACAATGCTAATCGCTATCTATTTAACCCCAATTCTGGATAAGAAATGTCGGAATTGCTTAGTTTTTAAAGCTTTATCAATGACATAGAAGCTATCGTCATTTTGATATTGGTTTTTAATAGGTAAGTGCCGTGATTTATTCCCTTATCAAGGCGAGAATTATGTTGTCTAGTCGCTCTAAACGCATAATGAATAACGAAGATAGGGGGATAAATAGCGGTGCTTACAGGCGTTGCTTATCCGGGATTGGGGTTATTTATGCAGACTAGCCCTTTTGATGGAACGCAAGCATAGACTGAAATAGGTTTATATGCGTTGCAATTGAGGTCAAATCGAACTCGTTAAGCTGATGCAGAAGAGTCTTATCTATTTTGTGTTTGCGCAAAAATATTGCTGTTTCGTGCGGGTGTATTCTGCCGGTTTTAAACAGTTGTCGATACAAAGCATAGGCTCGGGCTTGAAAAAACACGTTTGCAAGCGGTGAGTCTTGGTCAGCGTAACCAAGCAAATATGGCATGGGGTCAAAATGTTCGAAGCCCAAATCCTCCAGGATATGCGGTTTTAGGATCTCTTCAAGACACAAAAATTCCCGCATCGCATCGCTCGAAAATACATAATTATCAAGCACATCCAGCTTGTTCTTATCGACATGCTCTTCTTGCAATAAGGCTTCTTTTTGCTGTGCAATAAGTGAGTTGATTTCAGCGTTTACCATATTAATGATTAAAAACAATGGGACGACACTGATACCCGCTAACATGTAGATCATCCATTTGTCTTTTTGTTGAATGTTTGCCCTAACAACCAACTTCGCGATGGCACCAGAGGTAAATCGACCATACTGTCTCAGCCGACCAACGAGATCACGCAATGAAGGATGCATTTTAGCGTGTAACACCTCACTTATAAAACGCGGTAACAACCAAACGAATAGTTGATAACCGAGCTTACTGAGAATCTCATTGGTATCACCTTTTGACTTAAGGCCTAATAAATTCTGATATTCGGGGTTTTGAGAAAAGCGTTTGATTTGAGCCGATAACCACGGGATCTGGTTAATGTCTTTTAGCAGTGCTTGGTCAAATTCTTGGTGCTCACCAAAGGATTTGAGTATAGGTTGAAGATCTCTCAACTCAGGGCAAGACGCGAATAGGTCATCTTGCTTCTCCAGCTTGTTGTTAATTCTCGACTTTAACATGTAGTCCAAAATACCTTTGTATTCTGGATCAGCATAATTTTCTCTGGCTTTTTGTAGGCGATCTTGCTGAGAAACCTCTACTTCCAGTCGAATCCGAGACATATTGAGTTGTTCATCGTCCAAGTCATTATTACCTTGCCCAGCATCGAAAGTATAAAAAAGCTTTTCGTAATCGCCTCCGATTAAATACAAATAAAAACGGCGTTCCAACTCACTTAAAATTAGTGACTCGTTGTAATGAAGTGAATCGTCCATTGTGCTCATAAATCCGTGATCACCTTGTGTTTTTATTGAAGTTTGTCGAATCAGTATAAAGTAGTACAAAAAATCAAAGGGTTCATAAACTTATTCGTTATACTGCAGAAATTAATAGTAAAAACACGTGACGATTATCTTAGATTGTAGGAGTTTTAATGGAATTTCATTTGGCACAATTGAATATTGCACGGGCTTTAGGTGCTATGGACAGCGCAGTAATGAAAGAATTTTCGGATGGTTTAGTGCCGGTTAATGCCACCGCCGAAGCGTCGGAAGGTTTCGTTTGGCGCCTTCAAGATGAAAATGGTGATGCCACAAACATCCAATTCTTTGACGACCCTAATATGCTCGTTAACATGTCTGTATGGCGAGATATTGCATCGTTAAAACACTTTATGTTTAAAACGCACCACGCGAGCTTCATGGCAAATCGCAAAAGCTGGTTTGAATCATCGCCAGAAGCCACATATGTATTGTGGTGGATAGAACAAGGCCATATCCCAAGCCTTGAAGAAGCGATTGAGCGACTTGACCACCTGCGAAAGCATGGAGATACGGCCTATGCATTTTCATTCAAACAAACCTTTCACACACCAGAATAGACGCTGACATAAAATGAATATTCTTTATGAAGATAGCATGCCTTATGCGGAACACTTTTTTGCACATTTAGGGCACTGTCGGGCTTTTTCAAGCGGCACGATTCTAGCCGTAGACCTTGATAACATTGATGTACTGTTAGTGCGCTCTACCACTAAAGTCAATGAGTCATTGATACACCGAGCTGACAAATTAAAATATGTTGCGACCGCCACAGCAGGCTCAGACCATCTTGATAAACACTATTTAAATCAGCGCAACATTCCTTGGGGAAGCGCTGCTGGTTGTAATGCGATCGCAGTTGCAGAGTATGTATTAAGTTGTTTGATGGTCGAGCACCAAGACAATTTGCATGAGCTGTTTAATAAGACAGTGGGGATCGTTGGTGCAGGGCATGTAGGAACTCAGCTGCAAAAACGTCTGGCTACAACAGGGATAAAAACCAAACTCTGTGATCCGCCGCTAGAGGCAAAAGGTGATCCAAGGCAAATGGTTAGTCTCGACGAGGTTTGTCAATGTGACATCATCAGTTTACACGTTCCATTTGTGAATGAAGGTCCTTGGCCGACGTTACACATGTTTGATGCTTCACGGTTAGATCGATTAGACGAAAATCAATTATTGATCAATGCCTGTCGTGGCGAGGTGGTCGACAATAAAGCATTGTTAGCTTTACTGAAAAGCGGAGCCAAGCGCAACGTCGTGCTGGATGTTTGGGAAAATGAACCAAATATTGACTTCGAACTCGCTGGGAAGGTCAATCTAGCAACCGCTCATATCGCCGGTCATTCCTTAGAAGGCAAAGCACGAGGCACATATATGTTGTACGAGCAACTTTGCAGCCGTTTTGGTTTGGCAAAAACATTGAGTTTTGAGAGTTGTTTGCCCAAACCACCTGAAATTGATATTTCTTCACAAAATATCACCAGTAATGAACAACTTATTTGTGCTGCGGTGCTCAATACGTATAACGTTAGAATCGATAGTGATAGGTTTATCCAGGATGTAAACAGCGCAGATAAATTTGTTTATAGCCGAAAACACTATGCTATTCGAAGAGAATTTGCTCACGTGAAGTTAAATGCTGGAAATCATTCTCTTTCCGAGGCAATCTACGGCCTCGGATTCAACACGCCATAATGGCGATTTTTCTTTTATTGGAGTAATAGGTTAATGTCTCGTGCGTTTGATGTTGCTGTATTGGGTGCAACAGGTTTAGTTGGTCAAAATATGATAGAAATTCTCGAGCAAAGAGATTTTCCTGTGAATAAATTGTATCCCTTAGCGAGCAGTCGCTCTGCGGGAGGGAAGGTGACCTTCAAAGGCAAAGATATTACCGTTTTAGACGCTGACGAGTTTGATTGGTCCCAGGTTCAGATAGGCTTTTTCTCTGCGGGTGGCAGTATTTCCGAAAAATTCGCACCCATTGCGGCAGAGGCTGGTTGTGTTGTGATTGACAATACGTCGCACTACCGATACGACGCAGATATTCCTTTAGTCGTGCCAGAGGTCAACTCCCACGCATTGGCTGATTTTCGCAATCGCAATATTATTGCCAATCCCAACTGTTCAACGATACAAATGTTGGTAGCGCTCAAGCCTATACAAGATGCTGTAGGAATTGCCCGTATTAACGTTTCGACTTATCAGTCGGTTTCAGGTGCTGGAAAGTCAGCTATGGAAGAGTTGGCTAAGCAGACGACGGACTTGCTAAGCGGAAGAGAAATTACGCCAAAAGCCTTTAGCCGCCAAATCGCCTTTAATGTTATCCCACAAATTGATGTCTTTATGGATAACGACTACACCAAAGAAGAAATGAAAATGGTGTGGGAAACACAAAAGATCATGGGTGATGACTCGATTTTAGTCAACGCGACAGCTGTTCGTGTGCCGGTGTTTTTTGGTCACGGTGAAGCAATCCACATTGAAACACATAGTCCCATTGATGCCGAAGATGTGAAAAACTTGTTGCGCGACGCACCAGGTGTCACGCTTATGGAGAATCGTGAAGATTTCCCAACGCAGATTGGCGATGCAAGTGGAAAAGATGATGTATTTGTTGGCAGAGTGAGGAATGACATTTCTCATCCGAACGGCATTAATATGTGGGTTGTGTCGGATAATGTTAGAAAAGGTGCTGCGACCAACAGCATTCAAATTGCTGAAGTGTTAGTTAACGAATACATGTAAAGCACACTTTCACTATAAAACGGCCAGTCGATATTCGACTGGCTTTTTTGTTGTGGTTAAAAATAAATGTCGGCGAAGGCATCATAGATTATTAAGTATTGCCGATAACCACTTCAAATACATGTATTGAATTTGATAATAAATGTTAGTGATGATTAGTGTCGTCTTTTAACAAGGATTGGGATTATTTCCACCTGACGATTCTGGATCATAATGGTCAGGTGGTTTATATTTGCATTGCGATCTAATGACATTCCTGCATGATAGTGGAATGAGTTTTGCAGATAAAATTTACAATCGAAAAAGTAGTGAATATTTATAAATAAGTTGGCGGAAAATGACCAACAACAATAATTCTTAAAGGGCGTCGATTAAATCATATGAATGTGCGACAGGTTGCGTTTTTATTTTTGCTAAGCATTGGGCTTTCCTTTATAGGCGCTTCCGTTGATGCTCAACAGATACAGATCAAAGGCCCCAAAAATAGCAGCAGTCAATTATCTGGTTCTACTTATGGTCCTATTACCCCAGAAGATACCCTTTGGCGTATCGCTAATCGCTATAGGCAGAATAAAAATTTATCCGTCTATCAAATCATGCAGGCGATTTATGAGCTAAATCCCGATGCGTTTGAAGATCAAAACTTCAATCATCTTAAAGACGGTGCGATCTTAAAATTACCCTCTGAGCGTTACATTGCTCGCATCGATGCTGAGCAGGCAAGGCTAAAAGCCGAACAAGACGATAGTAGCTGGCAAGCTTTCACCAAAGGCGAAACTGCAACAGTCGTCAGCACGCCGCCAAGTTCGGTCGCTAGCAAAGACGATTTAACCGAAACAAAAGAAGTTATCGAACAAAAGCTCACCGCTTTGGATCAGGAACAAAATCGCCAGTTTATGGCAATACGGCAGCAATTTGCCGAGTCGATCGACAGCGTTCAATCTCTTCTCAATGAAAATCGTAAGCTGGTCGAAAGATTGGATACGGTTGATCAAGAGATCGGAAGTTTACGTGGCCGCGTAGATGAAGAGCTGCAGGTGCAGATGGACCAGATGTTATCCCTGCAAAACGAGCTGTTATCGATTTCCAGAGAAGCTGAAGCTCAACGTAAAGCGGAAATGGAAAGTGACAGTTTCGCTTGGCTGACCGATCCGATTTTTCTGATTTTCTTAACTGTGCTGATGTCAATTAGTTTACTTGGCGGCTTCGCCATGTGGCTAATTCGCAGAAACAAAACGTCTACTGACAGTTCGGAACCCTCGCATGATGAGATCCATGCAGCAGTGTTAGAGCAAAGCGATGAAATGGATGACTTGGCAGACGCTTTAACCAGTGAACTCAGTGAAGAGTTAGACGAAGACAACGACGACGATTTATTCGGCGATGAAGATCTTCTTGATGACGTGTTGTCTGATGAACTTGAAGAGTCATTAGACACTGCACTTGACGATGAATTTGAAAGTTTTGACGACCTAGATGATGAAAGTTTAGATCCGATTATTGAGGAGGCTACCGACGCACTGGATGATGATGATGGCTTGCTAGATCAGGAAGATTTGGACAATCTATTTGATGAATCTGATGATGATCTGTTGGCTGATATTGATAGTGAACTCGATGATTTAGAATCGACAGTCAGTGACGACATTGGCGATTTATCTGGCTCAGATGCCGAGTTAGACAGTTTATTAGATGAAGACGCGTCTGAATTACTCGCCGAATCAAGTGATGAAGAGACCGATGGCGGTATAGACATTTCTGAAGAGGACTTGGGCGCCTCATTAGATGAAGAGCTTGAGCAGCAGACACAAGAGCTTAATGTTGACGAAATAATGGATTCCGCTTCGCAACCAGAACCAGCATCTGACGCTGGCGAAGCACCCGTGATGGCGAAAGCCGCAATTGATGATGAACCTGAAAAACCTGAGATCAGCATCGATGAGCTTTTAGAGCAGCCAGAGCCTGAATTACCAGAATCTATTATCTCCGAAGATCCGGATTTGATGAACGAAGAGATGTTGCAAAACATTGATAAAGAGATTAGTTCTCAAAACGAACAGCTCGACAAAGTAACGGATGAATTGCTCAATGAAATTGAGCAGCTTGAACAAATGGGCGGCATGCTCGAAGAAGATGAAGACGATCAAGATGTCACTGAAAATACTGATACTTCGTCTGCAGACGCCGAACAACAAATGGACATACAAGCATTAGATACTCTGTCTGAGGGACTAGACGACATGCTCGACGATCCTGTTGAGGGATCGCTTGGTGAACAATCCTTAGATGAAATTGAGTCTTTGTTGGAAAATACACCGACTGTTGATTCAGAATCGCAGACAGGAACCGAACAAGACGAAGTCAATATAGACGACATATTGCAAAGTGTTGAAGACAGCACTGCCGAAAGTGAAAAAGAACAAGATACAGGTTCCCAAGGAGAGCCAGAAGTTGGGGATGCGGCTGAAGTTGTCGATGAGGAATCGGCACTAGCAGCGGATGATATTGATGCTTTGTTAGAGCAAGAAAGCTCCTCAGAGGATGCAGCGTCTGCAGAATCTAGTGATGAACAAGAATCTGAACTAGCCGTTGATGATATTGACGCTTTGCTGGAGCAAGAAAGTCCCTCAGAAGAACCGGCAGCCACAGAATCTGGTGACCAACAAGAACCTGAATTAGCCATTGATGATATTGATGCTTTGCTAGAGCAAGAAAACATCAAAGATGAATCAATTTCATCGGTATCAGCAGATGAATTGTTAGCGGAATTAGACAACAGTTTAGAAGGACAATCCGAACAAGAGTCTGCGCCGGAGCCAGATGCCAGTGAAGAGCTTGAATCTGCTGGGCAGCTCGATGTTGAAGATGACCTTGCATCTGACGGTGACGAACCTGCATCTTCTTCTGATGAATTAGCTGATATCCCAGAATTAGATAAAGCCTTGGAAGAGTTTGAGCAGGAAATATCTTCCGAAAACAACGGTTTCGAAGAGTCTGATAGTGTCGAAGACCTTGTCAGTGAGGCAAAAGGTGAAGTGCAACTCGACGAAATCATCCCTGATGACAGAGCCGACGATATTGAAAAAGTCATTTCTGAACTCGATGATGAAATTCCAAGTATCGGCGATTTGGATAGCATTGCCTCTGACCACGATGACGGATTTGATGACGCTGACCTAAATGAGGCTCTGCGTTCCTTCGATGAATCTTCACTCGAAGAAGAGACTGGGGATTCAGCCGCTAAACAGGAAGATGATGTTGAATTGGAAGATCTGCCTGGGCTTGGTGACTGGTTATCGACATCGGAAGCTGAAGAGACCGCATCAATTGACGAGCTTGAAAAAACAGATTTTGATGAACTGCTGGAAAGTATTGACGATGTTGACGACGTCGCCGAAAAAGAAGCGATCCTTGAAGAAACTGGACTTGATTTAGACGCACTTTTATCTGAGACGGAAAGTGAAGGGGCTTCCGCAGAAGCACAAGATAACGAGTCAGACTTTCTTGATGTTGATGATCTTATCAACGAAAGTATTGAAGCTGAAAGCGATGGTGACACCGAACGTGAACTTAATTTAGATGCTGCGTTGGATTCTTATGCAGGCATTGGTGAAATCCAACAAGTGGACGTAGATGGCGATAATGGTGTGGGGGCAAAACTCGACCTTGCCCAAGCCTATATCGAAACTGATAATTTAGACTCGGCCAAAGAAATTCTTGAAGAGATTCTCGAAAAAGGTGATGAATCACAGCAAGCTGAAGCCAAAGAGTTGTTGGAAAAATTGGTCTAGGGATAATAGATTTCGAATATGAGCTTTTGTAAATAAGGCGTTTTGCTTTTTACTTGGCGAACTCGATGCAAAGCTCAAAGACCCCCTGCCACATCTATAATTGTACCTGTCATATACGAGGCTTCATCTGAAGCAAGCCATGCAACGGTTTTGCCTACTTCATGGGCAGTGCCTGGTCGCTGCATAGGGATAATTTTGGCAATGCTTTTTGCTCGTTCAGGCTCACCACCAAGTCGATGTATATCCGTATCTACTGTGCCAGGTCGAACACCATTGACACGTATCCCATACTTGGCAACTTCTTTCGCCAGACCTATGGTGAAAGAGTCCAAGCCACCTTTGCTCGCCGCGTAATCCACATACTCATTCGGTGACCCCGTTTTACTTGCTATCGATGAAATATTGATAATACAGCGTTTATCTTTTGGGTTTTGTTCCATCATGCGTTTGACAGCTTGTTGGCAACACAGCATGGGCCCAATCAGATTTGTATCGATTATTTTGTGTATTCGCTGGCTGTCCATGCCAAGCAGTGACGATTGTTGAGCAACAATTCCTACATTATTTACCAATACCCGCAATAAACCATGTTTGTCTGCTTGCTCAAATACGTCACAAATAGTTTTTTCATCACTCATGTCGCCCGGTAATAAAAAACCTTGCCCACCGCAACAATCAATGTCATTGATCAAAGATTGGGCAGATACTCTGTCTTGTATAAAGTTTACACCCACCTTGTAGCCTTGTTCTGATAACATCAAAGCAGTCTGGCGACCAATACCTCGGCTACTACCGGTGACAATTGCAATACTATTTGGGGTCATAATGCTTCCTTAACAATAGACACCAACTGGCCAATTTTATTTGGTTCTAACCAACGTGTGACAATTAGCAAATCGTTTTTTTGGTCGACAACGACAAAATTGCCACCGAAGCCCGCAGCATAAAATATCGATTCATCGTCCACTTCAGACCATTTTCTTGGGCCTTTGTTAATCCACCACATGTAGCCATAACTTTGATGTGCGGGTGAAGATTCAGTGGCCATATCTATCCATTTTGATGAGATAACTTGTTGGTTTTCCCACTTACCATCTCGGGTGAAAAGTAAACCAAACCTTGCCTGGTCCAACGTCGAGACAAACACACCGCCTCCAGAGTGTCCTCCGCCCGTGACCGATTGCATTTTAATCCCATCAATATTTACCCAAGCATGATCATAGCCAAACCACCGCCAGGTTGTTGAGGCTCCAATAGGATCCATGACATGTTTTTTGAGCACTTGTGGAAGAGGAGTACGCCAAGTATGCAATAAAGAATATGCGAGCAAATTGACCCGGACATCATTGTATTCCATGGCTGTTCCTGGAGGATTTAACACTCGCCTTTGCCAGTCATCTAAACCGCCTTCTCTAGGCGGCCTGTCAGCCCAATCCTTGATGCTAAACAATTCACCCGACCAATCAGACGATTGATTGAGTAAATGCTGCCATTCTATTTGGCTGTTGTGAGCGCCGGCGAAGCTTCCATCCCAAACATAGTTGTCGAGCTTCGAATTGACATCATCTATCAACCCCTTGTCATAAGCTAATCCAGCAATGGTTGACAGGTAACTTTTTGTCACACTGAATGTCATGTCAACACGCTCGGGATCACCCCACTTAGCAACGATAAAGCCATCTTTAACAATCAAACCCGCAGGACCGCCCCGTTTTTTTGTCGGTCCGAGTATTTCGTGAAAAGGTTCGCGCTCAAACCCTTTCAAAATTGCTCTGCGTAGATCTTTGGCGCCTGAATATTCGTTATTTAAGGCAAATTCCACCGCTCGTTGCAGTGTATCTTGATCCAGATTTACTTCACTAGGGGATTTGCTTTGCCATTGCCCTTTTTCAGGGAAGTAAGGTGAAGTTTGCGCATGGAGTGGAAAGCCGCTGAATAGCAGCGCAATCCCCAGTATAATTATCTTCATATCGATCCTGGCTAAAGCAATTGGTTGCGATAATGCACTTTAATCGTTCAAGGTCATTAACGTCAATTGCCGGCCGTAATTATTAGGTCTAGTTTCAAGCACTTGTGCACTGGTTAAAAATATAAATTACAATACGTTTTTAACTCAATTGCTTATTTCAAGTAAGCACAATGAAGTGAGACTAATTTTAGTGGAAGAACAAGCGCTAACAAGAGTTGCTTTGGGTATAGAATATGATGGCTCAGGGTACTACGGCTGGCAGAGGCAATCTCACGCCGCCAGTGTGCAAAGTCATTTGGAATCAGCCTTGAGTAAGGTCGCCAACTGTCCTATTCAAGTACAATGTGCAGGTCGAACCGATGCAGGCGTGCATTCTACAGGACAAGTGGTACATTTTGATTCACCAGTTACAAGGCCAGAGAGAGGTTGGACATTAGGCGTTAACGCAAACTTACCCGACGATATTGCCGTTAAATGGGTGAAAAACATGAGCAGTGATTTTCACGCCCGTTTTTCTGCAACGGCAAGGCGATACCGTTACATCATTTTTAATAACCCCTTTCGTCCAGCGATTATGAATAAAGGTGTCACTCACGTATACGCACAGCTAGATCATGAAAAGATGCATGAAGCCGCCCAGTGTTTGGTCGGTGAACATGACTTCAGCGCATTTAGAGCGTCGCTATGCCAATCAAAATCGCCCATTCGTCGTCTTAAACATATCGACGTGACACGCAAAGGCGAATACATCATGATAGATGTTCAAGCCAATGCGTTTGTGCACCACATGGTAAGAAATATCGCTGGAAGCTTAATTGTGATAGGCAGTGGTGAGCAGCCAGTGACGTGGATGCAGGACATGTTGGAATTAAAAGATCGTACCAAAGCCGGCGCCACGGCTAAACCGAATGGATTATATTTAGTTAAGGTGATTTATCCAGAACACTTTGGCGTGCCGGAAATTCCTCTGGGTCCAGTATTCATTTGAGTATTCTTGCTTGAAAAAGGCCCCTTGAACTTTATTATAAGCAACGCCAAATCGACTTCTTAGACCAGTTTTGTTTTCTTGCTTCGCGCAAACTATGCTTTAATGGCGCGATAAATTGTTTTCGTTGTTAATTTGGCGAAAATAGCGTCAAACATGCCGCTTTTAAATGCATTTAGGAAAAGTTAAATGAGTTGGATACAAAAAATATTACCACGCACTCAGTCCGCGACTAAAAGTAACGTTCCTGAGGGGATCTGGACAAAATGTGGGTCTTGCGGGGCTGTATTGTATAAAACCGAATTGGAAAAGCAGCTAGAGGTTTGCCCCAAGTGCGACCATCACATGCGAATTACCGCTCGCGCTCGAATCAATACATTCTTGGATCAAGCTGATCGCAAAGAAATTGGCGAAGAGTTAGAACCTCAAGACATTTTGAAATTTAAAGACTCAAAACGCTACAAAGATCGTATCAGTGCAGCACAAAAAGCGACTAAAGAAAAAGATGCTTTGGTTGTCATGCAGGGCAAGCTTAAAGGGATGCCCGTAGTGTGTGCCGTGTTTGAATTTTCATTCATGGGTGGCTCTATGGCATCGGTAGTAGGGGCGCGATTTGTCAAAGCTGTGGAATCCTGTTTAGAAAACAACACACCGTTGATTTGTTTTTCAACCAGTGGCGGTGCGAGAATGCAAGAAGCTCTTTTTTCTCTTATGCAGATGGCAAAAACCAGTGCTGCGCTTGCCCGATTGAGCAAAAAAGGACTACCTTATATTTCGGTGTTAACCGATCCAACCATGGGAGGCGTTTCGGCCAGTCTTGCCATGTTGGGTGACATCAATATCGCTGAGCCAAAAGCCTTGATCGGTTTTGCTGGTCCTCGTGTTATTGAACAGACAGTAAGAGAAACCCTACCTGAGGGATTTCAGCGCAGTGAATTTTTGTTAGACAAAGGCGCAATTGATATGATCGTTGATCGTCGCGAATTGCGAGACAAAATTCACGGTGTGCTTAAGAAGTTACATCACACTTCGCACTAATGTCAGAGCAAAAATCTGTTGTCAGCCAGGATAAGCCAAACTTATCCTGGTCTCTCCACCAATGGACCGATTACCTGCTGTCGATCCATCCGAAAAATATCGACATGGGACTGGAACGCACACAAAGCGTTTTCACAAAACTTGGATTGGATTTCTCTGCACAGCGTGTTGTCACTGTCGCTGGCACAAACGGCAAGGGTACAACGTGCAGAATGATCGAAAACGGCTTGTTAATGGCAAACAAAACCGTTGCTGTATACAGCTCGCCTCATTTAATTGATTACAAAGAGCGTGTTCGGGTCAATGATCAACTTTTGACTGACGCAGACCATGTCGCTGCATTTATGCAAGTTGAGAAAGCCAGAGGCAATATCTCGCTCACTTTTTTTGAATTTGCCACCCTGGCAGCTTTTGTTTTAATTAAACGTTTTAACGTTGACTACGTGTTACTTGAGGTCGGTCTAGGTGGCAGATTGGATGCGGTCAACGTGGTCAAGCCAGATTTGGCGGTGATCACCAATATAGATCTTGATCACCAAGACTGGCTGGGGGATACCCGCGAACTCATTGCCGTTGAAAAAGCCGGGATCTTAAGGCACAACATTCCAGCCGTTATCGGAGATGAGCAGCCGCCGCAATCGTTAGTCAGTGAATGCCAGCGTTTTAATGCAAACACCAGTTGGCAAGGAAAGAGTTTTACCTACACAAAGGATAAACATCATTGGCAATGGCACAATGGTCAAGCGCACTACACCGAACTGCCTTTTCCACATATTCCGATTCAAAATGCGTCCACTGCGTTGCAGGTGTTATCGGTTTTAAACATTTCACTTAGTGATAAAAGCGTTAGCAAATTAATCGCTGAGACACGATTACCAGGCAGATTTCAGCAGGTGAGATCTTCTCCCAAGGTGTTTTTAGATGTTGCCCATAACCCCCAGGCCGTTGGCTATCTCAAACAGCGTATTTTGCAGCAACCATATAAAACTCTTCGAATTGTTGTGGCAATGTTGGCAGATAAAGACGTAGAAACTAGTTTAAAATGCCTTAATTCCCTCGATGCATTGTGGTATGTTGCATCACTTGATGCACCTCGAGGTGCACCGAACGAGACATTAAAATCAGTGCTAACATGGACGCAAAAGGTGTTAACATTTGAATCGGTAGAATTGGCCTATCAACAGGCAATAGAGGATGCAGAAAAGGATGATATGGTGATTGTATTTGGTTCGTTTTTCACCGTTAGCCAAGTTATGAATGTGTTGGCTAATTGAACATTTCTGCCACTGGCCTGTCGATAAAAGGCGCTTATTGCAAACCTAAGAGGGAAAATCATTGTCTTCTGCGTTACAAAATCGCTTAGTTGGAACCATAATCGTCGTGGCTCTTGCGGTCATCTTTTTACCAGATATTCTCGGTGGGAAAAAACAAACCAACCAGGATTTATTTGTTGAACTTCCAACCCCTCCTCAGATGAGGCCTGTTTCAGAATCTGAAACCTTTCCCCAAGAACAAGTTAAACAGCAAGTAGAACGCAAAGCAGAAATCATTCCTGATGTCGCGACTGATGATTTTGATATGGACGAACAGCCTACTGCAGTCGAGCCAGTAGAGAACGTTTCGACAGCACAAGATAAGGTTGAGGGCGCAGCTCTCAACGAGGTGCAAGATCGTCCTGTTGAAGACCGTCCTCTTGTCGATATTGCTGTTGAACCACCTGTAACTACATCCGTCGCACAGAGTTTAGGAGCGGATAGTCTGCTCGAAGAAGCAGGCTGGGTCGTGCAATTAGGCGTTTTCAGACATCAAAAGAACGTGAGAGAGCTACTCAACAAATTAAAAGATTCTGGATATCGAGCTTTTAGTCGTCCGGTAAAAACCAGCACTGGAGAACTCACCAAAGTGTTTGTTGGTCCAGATTTAGACAAAGCAGTGCTGGAAAATGCGCTGCCACATTTACTGGAATTGACCAAATTACAGGGGCGCGTTACACCCTTTACAGTGAAATGAGTGCTAGAAAAAGTTTCAATCTCTGATAGAATGCGCGCGATTTCAACGAACCAACACTAGTGTGACTGTATCATTATGAATTGGATTGACTTCACCATTATTGGTGTTATCGCTCTTTCCACCATCATTAGTCTGATCCGTGGTTTTGTCAAAGAGGCTATCTCTTTGGCGATTTGGTTCGCCGCCTTTTTTATCGCTAGTCAATTTTACGAAAATCTCGCTGTTTACATGACCCACTTTAATGATCAATTGATTAAAAACGGTGTGTCGATTCTGATTTTGTTTGTCAGTACGCTAATTCTTGGCGGATTAGTGAATTACCTCATTTCACAGCTTGTACAGTTTACCGGTCTGACCGGAACCGATAGAGCCCTCGGATCAGTATTTGGAGCCTTGCGAGGCGTGTTAATTGTTAGTGCAGGTCTGTTTTTCTTAGATACCTTTACCGCTGCGGCAGATTCTAGCGGCTGGACAGGTTCAATTCTCATTCCAGAATTCACTCCTGTTATCGAGTGGTTCTTTAGTTATATACAAGATAATTCAAGTTTTATAAAACCGAATATATAGGTAAATCGCATGTGTGGTATTGTTGGAATAGTGGGTAAAAGCGCAGTTAATCAAGCTTTGTACGATGCATTAACCGTGCTCCAACATAGAGGGCAAGATGCCGCTGGGATCATGACAGTTGATGAAGGCATGTTTCATCTGCGCAAAGCCAATGGCTTAGTCCGTGATGTTTTTCACACTCGACATATGAAGCGTCTGACTGGAAATTTTGGTATTGGCCATGCACGCTATCCAACCGCTGGAAGTTCTAGTTCTGCAGAAGCTCAACCATTTTATGTCAATTCGCCTTTTGGTATCGCTTTTGCGCATAACGGCAATTTGACCAATGCTCATGAATTGCAAGACGAAGTTTATCGTATTGCCAGACGCCATATTAATACAACGTCCGATTCAGAGTTACTACTCAACATTTTTGCCCACGAATTACAAAATTGTGCTGGCCTGACGTTAACCCCTGAGCAGGTATTTTCTGCGGTGTCGAACGTTCATGATAAAATCCGCGGCGCTTACGCGGTTGTCGCAGCGGTCATTGGCAACGGTATGGTTGCATTTAGAGACCCCCATGGGATCCGTCCTTTGGCCCTAGGAAAACGCAAAACGGAAAGTGGCGATGAATATATGGTCGCTTCAGAAAGTGTTGCGCTGGATGCCGTTGGTTTTACTTTTATTCGCGATGTAGCACCAGGCGAAGCCATTTACGTTACCGAAGAGGGCGAGTTGCATACCCAACAATGTGCAAAGAATCCATCTCATGCCCCTTGTATATTTGAGTTTGTCTATTTTGCACGCCCAGACTCTTTTATCGACGGTATCTCTGTTTATGCGTCTCGCGTCAATATGGGCAAAAAGCTTGGTCAGAAAATTGCCAAGGAATGGGCTGATTTGGACATCGATGTTGTTATTCCAATCCCTGAAACATCCATGGATGTGGCACTACAAATCGCTATTGAGCTAAATTTACCTTATCGCCAAGGTTATGTGAAAAACCGCTATATCGGCCGCACGTTTATCATGCCTGGGCAAACCATGCGCAGAAAATCAGTACGTCGCAAGCTCAACGCCATTAAGTCTGAATTCAAAGACAAAAACGTGCTGTTAGTTGACGACTCCATTGTTCGTGGAACTACCTCTGAGCAAATTATCGAGATGGCACGGGAATCTGGAGCGAAAAAAGTATATTTTGCCTCGGCTGCACCTGAAATCCGCTTTCCGAACGTTTATGGTATCGACATGCCTAGTGCAAATGAGTTGATTGCTTATGGTCGCGAGATCGACGAAATTAGCGATTTAATCAAGGCTGACGGACTTATTTTCCAAGATATTCAAGACTTGGTAGACGCGGTAAGCGAAGAAAATCAGAGCATTAATCGTTTTGAAACGTCAGTATTTGATGGCAAATATATCACCGGTGATATCGATCAAGCGTATCTTGAACGGGTCGACGGAGCGCGCTCAGAAGGCGCTAAATCTGCTGGGATCCAAACAGAATTGAGTAACCTTGAAATGCATAATATTGATGTTGACGGCGAAGACTAAGCTTTGTTGTCAGGTCTACTCTAATCAGCGATTAGGGTAATGGCCAACCACCAAGCTCTTGCCAACGATTGACCATATAACAAAACAATTCGGCCGTTTTGCGTGTGTCATACAACGCTGAATGTGCTTCCCGTTGGTCGAATTCTATCTTTGCTGCCTCACACGCTTTGATTAGCACGGTTTGACCCAAGGTTAAACCGGCCAAACTGGTAGTATCAAACGATACAAAAGGGTGGAATGGCGTGCGCTTAATATTGCTGCGCTCTATCGCCGCATTAACAAATCCTTGATCAAAGGCAGCGTTGTGAGCGACGATCACCGAGCGTTGGCAATCTGCTTCTTTTTGCGCCTTGCGGATCTGTTTGCACAAATCTTTTAACGCTTCAGCCTCATCAATTGCCCCGCGCAATGCACAATCCGGGTCAATACCATTAAATTCCAGTGCAGCTTGTTCCAAATTAGCACCCTCAAATGGCGTAATGTGATAGTGAAAGGTTTTGTCAGGATGCAAAATCCCTTTTTCATCCATTTTCACTGTCACCGCCGCCAACTCAAGTAATGCATCGGTCTTAGCGTTAAACCCTGCGGTCTCGACATCAATAATGACCGGAAAATACCCACGAAACCTTTTATCGAGAGAAGGAGTTATTTGCGACTCGGATTCTAACATTGTGACCTAAATGTGCGCTTAAAGGCCGAGCATTATGGCAATCTTTGATAAGGCATTCCAGCGGTTATTTTTAGCGGTGAAGGGTTTGCATAGATGTTGACCGAAGATTACACTGAAAGTCATTACCAATTCTTAAACCTTTTGTCGAAACAGTCGATAGAAGATTAGATTGAGACTTGTTGTGGGTGGATTTAATAACATGGTTAGAAAGACAGCTGTTGCCCTGAGTATTGCCATGAGTTTTTGTGCGTCAGCCGGACTGCGTCACTATTCAGCGCCTGTTGAGATGTCGCAATGGCAGGTTAGTGAAAAATCGCGATTACAATGTACACTCGCCCATCCACTTCCCGGTTATGGCGAAGCAATGTTCACCAGCATGGCATCTAAGCAGTTGAACATGGAATTTGAGCTGGAGATGTTGCGTCTTCCTGCTAACTATAGTGTTGCGTCGGTTTATTCTGTCCCTCCCCAATGGATGCCAGGTCAGGTACAACGAGAAATCACATCCATGCCTATCCGCAAGCAATACAATGGCGATATACCTGAAAAAGCGGCATGGACGATGCTGTCTGAGCTGGAAAAAGGCTATTGGCCAACCTTGTATTACCAAGACTGGTATAGCGATTTTGACCGCATCTCGGTCGGACTCAATGCCAGTAACTTTTCTCAACCTTACGTTGAGTTCGTTGAATGCGTGGCCAATTTATTGCCATACAGTTTCGACGATATTGCCTACACTGTGTTGAGTTATAAAAGCAATAGTGTTGATCTGACCAAATATTCTAAAAAGCGCCTGCAAATGATCGCGGATTATCTCAAGGAAGATACTGATTTAGAATTAGTCTTACTGGACGGTTATAGCGATAGTTATGGTGGCCGTTGGAACAACAAACAATTATCCATTAGACGCGCGGTTGAAATTAAAAGTTTCTTTAGTGACATGGGCGTAGATCCCACGCGCATTGAAGTTACCGGGCACGGCGAAAGACGCCATGCAGCACCTAATACCAATAAGATGTCTCGGGCCAAAAATCGACGGGTAGTGATTCGAATGGCGAAACCTTAAGTTAAGGTAACGATTTAAGGTCATTCCCAAATAGAAAAATATTTCATCCTGGCAGAACCTTAAGCCGGGATCTGGTTGATGTTTATGGAGATCCCCGCTAAAAACATGCGGGGATGACGTTGAATTGTGAACTTGGGGGGATGAGGATCAATCTCTGACAAATAGGTGTTGCCCACCTCCTTGAATAAGTAAAAACTTAACTGAATCATCATCCAGATGTTCAAACTTTATAGTTATTCCTGCCAGATCAAACTTGAACACCAGATCTTCGTATCCATCCAGCGGAAGTGCTCGTTGATTGGTTGCTTGAGCGTAGAGCTGGCCATTCTCAATATAAACCTTTATGTCTAAAGGCAGGGTGTTTGAAACGTAATGACCCACAAGTTTTTGCAATTCCTTCTCGCTGTAAGTTTTGCTTTGGCGGTTAAAATTTGGGAGCACTAGGCCTTTGTTATACACGCTATCCAGAATCGCAATTACCACATCATTGAAAGCATAGTTCACCCCATTTGCGAGAAGTGCTATCGCGATTTCATCTTCGGGCTGGTAGGCGGCGACGGATATAAACCCGTCGATTCGACCATTGTGGCCGATAAACTGTTTGTCGTGGTAGGGAAACGAATATAGGCCATATCCATAATTATCATTTAAGGCAGTCATTTGTTTTACGTAAGACAAAGACAGTAATTTGCCTTTGAATAAGGCTTCAAAAAAATGGGTAAGCTCTTTTGACGTTGAAATGATCGCGCCAGCACCGTGGGGAACCGTCATATTTGATTCGGGCAGTGTGCTCCAGAATCCGCTGTAGTGAAATGAACGGGCCTGATTGTTGTCAATATTGATGGCTTGTCCATACTCTGTTCGATTCATTAACAAAGGCTTAGTGATTTGCTGCTCTAATACCTTTGCATAGGAACGTTGCGTGAGACGTTCGATAATAAACCCAAGCAACACGTAGTTTGAGTTGGAGTATTGATGTTTCGAACCAGGTACAAAGAGCGACTCCATGCCTTCAATGATTTTTAGCATTTGCTCGGTTGATTGAGGAAAATACATATATCGCGAAAAGCTGGCGTCATCAGTAAAATTGGCAATGCCACTTCGATGGGAGAGTAAGTGAGCAACGGTGATCTTGTCGGCATGTTTTATCTGCTTATAAAACGTCGATAAAGGCGTGTCCAGACTAAGCTTTTTCGCCTCAACAAGCTGCATAATTATAGCAGCGGTGAAGGTTTTGGTGACTGACCCGATCCGAAACTGGGTGTCCTTGTTGATTTCACGTTTAGGAATTTGCGAAGCAATCCCTAAGTGTTTGTCATAGATAACCTTACCTTTTTGATTAACAGTCACACTGAACATCAATTTGTTATTGTCGTGCAGGGTTTGCAGGTAGTCATCCAACTGTGAAAATTGCGTATCTCCTGCGACCGAAAAACTCATTAATCCCAAACATATGAATAACATTTTCATCCTTGATTTCCCCTGTACTTTTCTGATTGATCTATGGCTGCTTTGTTGCGTCTAAGTGACTTATTACAACGTCAGTGAAATCTGTAAAGACTCCATCTACCTTCAGGATGTTGAATAAAATATTGAGTGTCGATTGGGTCGTCAGACCTTCAGGCAATGCGTCGGCTCTAAAAGTATAGGGATGAATTTGTAATCCCTGTTGTTTAGCCAAAGAGGCTAATTGAGTGGGTTGCATCGCTTGCAGGTCAAACAGTTGTGGCATCCAAGGACCAATACCTTGTGCAACCTTAGCAATTTCAGCTAGTCCAGATGCAGTCCTTAAATAATTATAGTCAGACGTTGATTCAGCCCAGCTATTTTCTGCAATAAGCTGCACTAGTTTGACCTTTACGCCTAGCTCATTGCGTAATCGTTTGGTCTCTGCAAAATCAAAACACTGCACAAAAACATTACTTTCTAACCGGTCTAAATCGTAGCGCCGTAATATGTCGACGACTATTTGACTGATGTCTGCTCCTTGGGTTTTATGCCAGGCGGGTGACTTGATTTCCGGATAAATACCGACTTGCTTTTTAAACTGACGGTTCAACTGGTTAATAAGTTGAATGTGTTGCTCGAAAGTTGCGATTTTAAAGGTGGACATTCCTTGGTATCGCCCAGAAAAGACCTGTTGTCCTTGAGCATCAGTGCGTTCATGTTTATGTAAGGTTTGTAATTCTGTCAGGGTAAAATCGATCGCATAGTACCGCCCGTCTTTTCGAGCGCGCTTGGGGAAAACTTGCTCAACATTGGTTACAGATTCTAAGTGAATATCATGCAAGACCACTGGTACACCGTCTTTGCTCAATACCAAGTCTTGTTCAATATAATCAGCACCTTGGGAATAGGCCAAAATCGCCGCTTCAAGAGTATGTTCGGGCAAGTAACCTGAAGCGCCTCGATGGGCAATAACCAAGGGTTTGGCGATTAATAGTGTGCACTGAAAAAGCAACGCTATTCCCACAACAATTCGTGAAGTTCGACTCATTATCCCATCCGATCGATGTTATTTTGTTTGAAAATACATGGTTTTAAGTCAAGATAACAGGCTTAAAAGAATTTAAAAGAATCTGTGGAAAAGCAAATTTGACCCACAAACATGGAGATACTGATGACACATTCGGCAACAATGACAGTAGCACTGGGGCAAATTGCACCGGTGTGGTTAAACAAACGAAAAACCATTGATAAGGTACTGGAAACGATAAACCAAGCCGCCGATGGTGGTGCTAAATTGGTGACCTTTGGTGAGACCTTGTTGCCTGGGTATCCTTTTTGGGTGGAACGCACGGATGGGGCGCGATTTGAATCGCAGCGGCAAAAAGAGATCCACGCTCACTATCTTCGTCAAGCCGTTAGCATCGAAAATGGCGATTTGGATACAATATGTCAGCTAGCTAAACAACGAAAAATTGCCGTGATCATTGGTACCGCCGAACGGGCAGGAGACAGAGGTGGTCATAGTGTCTACTGCACCTTAGTTTACATAAATGAAATGGGTGTGGTTACTCATACACACCGCAAACTCATGCCCACTTACGAAGAACGATTAACCTGGTCGCCCGGTGACGGCAACGGCCTACAAGTGCAGCCATTAGGACGCTTTACTGTTGGTGCGCTAAACTGCTGGGAAAACTGGATGCCATTACCCAGAGCTGCGCTGTATGCCCAAGGCGAAGATCTGCACGTAGCGATTTGGCCCGGTGGTTTGCACAACACTAAAGACATCACTCGATTTATTGCCAAGGAGTCCCGTTCTTATGTGGTATCTGTCTCAAGCTTAATGCGCCCGGAAGACTTTCCTAAAGATACACCTTATCTTGATGATATTCTTGCTGATGCGCCTGAGTATATGGCCAACGGTGGCTCCTGTGTAGCAGCGCCCACTGGAGAGTGGATACTTGAACCTCAAGTCGGAGAAGAAAAGGTATATTTTGCCGAGATCGATCATGATGTTGTACTACAGGAGCGGCACAGTTTTGATCCCGTGGGGCATTATTCAAGACCAGATGTAACACAGCTTCACGTTAACCGGGAACGGCAAAGCACGGCAAAATTTAAAGACTAAATGTGCGCAGAGGATCTGCAGGCGACATTTTGCAATTGAATAAAATGTCGCCTTTTTGGCGAGGCAAGCTCTAGTTGTCAGTATGCGCCTGATGGCCGTAACTTAGTACACGGGTAACTTCCCATGTGCCTTCAGTGTCTCGCCAGACCATGACAAATTTAGCTTTGCCCTCACACTTTTGGCTCGAAGTTTGGCAAAAAACATGAACACCTTCAGTGATCGCCCCAAACCCTCGAATAGGACTGACTTGAAAAGTGTTTGGCAATAGTTTGCGCGTGAACTTTCCGCAGGCGTGCTTTTGCGTATTTTCTAGCATTGT
Source organism: Aliiglaciecola sp. M165 (assembly GCF_007197995.1). Taxonomy (GTDB): domain Bacteria; phylum Pseudomonadota; class Gammaproteobacteria; order Enterobacterales; family Alteromonadaceae; genus Aliiglaciecola. The sequence continues at coordinate 207,519 of NZ_VKKH01000009.1, read as the reverse complement.
TTCTCTATCCCAAGTGACACCGCCATTATCGTGATAGAACTCAACATCGGGTGCAAAGTAAGTTGCGTGTTTTTTCAACATTTTAGGGTCTTCACAACGATTAAAACTATCAAATGCAGCGTTATCTAATGAAAGCATTTTTTCTTGTAAGGACAGTTGCTCTGCACAGGCAGAGAATGTGTTGAATATCAGAGCTATTGCCAGCAATATTTTCATAACTAATTGTTTCACATGATTTTATTAACCTAATACTGTTATATCATAAGTACAGTTTTCTTTGAAAAAAATGTCGACTTATGTTTTTGATTGTGACGATTGCTTATTAGAAAAATAAAAGTACAGGTTAATAGCAGAGACAAAATACGCCCCAATTGCGACAACGATGCATGGTACCATCATCAAAGCCATACCCGTCATATATCCAAAATAGGCCATGGCGGTACTGATCAGTGCTATGCAAAACTCAACAAGTGTCATTCCTAATCCGCTTTTACTCGTTGCTTCAACGGGCTGTGGATATAGTTTTACTTTGTAACTCATCCTTGTCTCCCTTGTATTGGAGGGTAAGTCTGATAGTAGATTTTTAGACTTACACTTTTACCTGCTGAAACTGCTTCAGCTGCAGATCAGGATCAAACCTAATTAACCCCAATCAGGGATTGGGGTTAATTAAGGTTTCAATTCAACGTCTGAATCGGCTATCAAATAAATGGTCGTGGCATAAGCTGCAACGTTCTGTGCCAATTCATCTGGATCAATTTTGTCGAGGGTGTCATCTGGCGTGTGGTGCAAGTCAAAATAGTCACGACCATTTTGATTTAATCGAATAGTCGGAACACCTTTCGCCGCAAGAGGGATAATATCGGGTCCGCCACCTGGCACATCAGCTCCACCTCTGACGATCCCAAGAGGAGACAGTATTTTTCCAATCTCATCGATCAATATAGTAGCTTGAGGGTTAACGTTAGACACCAGTTGCCAAATAGTTTGTGCACCAAAATCCGATTCAGTAGCCAATACATGATTTTTTAAGTTGGCTTCATGCTGTTTGGCGTAAGCAAATGCGCCCAACAATCCCACTTCTTCGGCGCCAAACATGACGACGCGAATGGTTCGTTTAGGGCGCTTGGGTAACTTAGCAATAAGCGCAGCTGCAGCGGTAGTAATCGCGATACCCGCGCCATCATCGACTGCCCCAGTACCCAAATCCCAACTATCTAAATGGCCGCCAATAAGAACAATTTCTTCGGGTTTTTCGCTGCCAATCAGATCTAGGATAACGTTGCCACTGCTCACTTCACCTTTCCACTTTGATTCAGAGTGAAGCGATATTTCAATGGGCTTACTCAGGCTATGCAATCTGCGAAGGTGATCTGCATCGGGATTAGAAATGGCGATAACAGGTATAGTTGCCCACTTGTCACCGTCTTTGCTCATCATTCCTGTATGTGGGAATCGATGAGAATCGGAGCCTACCGAACGCACCACGAGAGCACTTGCGCCTCCGCGTTGGGCATGTTGCCAACCAATTCTGCGGCGTTGATTAGCATGACCGTAACCTGCACCCGTTTGGCTCTTCACCATGAGATCGCCATCCACAAATGCTATTTTGCCTTGCAACGCGCCATCTTTAACGTCGGTGAGTGCATGAATATCTCGGAAATAAACCACGTCAGCATTGATACTTTCTTTAGACGGAGCAGCACCGCCCAGCGCCGTGCCATACAGTTCTTGCTGGTAGGGTGAGGTAAGCGAGATGTGAAGATGTCCGCGATCCCAAAATGGCATGGTAAATTCTTCGATTGTTACTTTATCGAAACCTAAGCTTTCACCGAGTTCTTTCCCCCACACGCGAGCACGCTCTTCTGCTTCTGAACCGCCTAGCCGAGGACCAATTTCGGTGGTGAGAGACTCGACAATATCGAAGCCGAGATCGCTCTCAAGTGCTGTTTGCATCAGTTGCGTGGCGGTCTGTTTTTGCTCACTGGAGATAATGGCTTCGGACGCCAATACATGAACACTAAAAATACTTATCGCTACGCAAATGAAGAGGCGCTTGTGAAATTGCATAATAACTCCATTAACTAAAGGGTAGAAAGGCTGGGGTTAGACTATTGAGATCGTTTGATAAAGCAATAACGGCGTTCAATAATTGTTTGATTATCATAACGAAAAGCGCGCAACAATTCGATAAGACAGATAAATTTAATGCGCTGTGAAATAGACAGAGATTTTTACGTATCTGCGCAATAGCCTTTCAATCGCTCTCGACACCAAAAATAGTGTGTACGTTCATTCAGTGGGGAGTGTTAGGTGCATTTCTATGTTAGAAGAATAATACTAGAATATTTAGTAATATTCAGTTTACGCACACTGTACCTGCAAGAAACGTAATTTCTGCAAACGTATTCACGTTATCTTTACTTTCGCTGCTATGTATATGCGGCTACTCTTTTTTTAGTTTCGATCTATTTATCGGCTATAAAGCAAGATTATTGTTTTTTACTACTACAAAGAAAATCAAACTATGAATACCAAATTGCTCATAACATTCTTTCTTTTTCTTTTGTTTACAAAATTTAGCTTTGCTGCTGAATACTTGACCTTCTTTTTAGGAGGTCAATCTAATATGGATGGCTACGGCTATGTCGCTGATTTGCCTGAAAAGTTACGAGGCACACAAAGTACCATGATTTTTCATGGTAACGGTGTGTTTGACAATCAACCTGGTGGAGGGCTAGGTAAATGGACAAGGCTAAGACCTGGTCATGGTGCTGGTTTTAAGTCGGATGGCAAAACTAACGTTTATGCGGACCGTTTTGGTTCAGAACTAAGCTTAGCTTCGACGCTATCGAAAATGTATCCAAACAAAAAGCTAGCGTTTATTAAATATGCAGTAGGCGGGACGGGGCTTCATCTAAGTACTGGCTACAGTAATTGGTCACCTGACTTTCAAGACGGAGAAGGAAAAAACCAATATGACTTTGCGCTAAACACAATTAAAAATGCGTTTTCGGTTACCGATATCGACGGTGATGGCGAAGTTGATCGATTAATTCCCGCTGGTATTTTTTGGATGCAAGGCGAGGCTGATGCCCATGCGAGCCAAGCTTCAGCCAATGCCTACTTTAACAATTTGACCCGTTTGATGGGATTGTTGCGTGCTGCGTTTTGGAAAGATGATATCCCTGTAGTAATTGGTAAAATAACGGATTCGGAGTTAGGCGAAGAGGACTTAATGCCGTATATCAGGCGAGTTCACTTGGCCCAAGAGCAATTTATTGAGCAAGATATTTGTGCAATTTATATGAATCAAACTGAGCGTTATCCCTACAGCGAAAACGATCCTTGGCATTACCTAAGTGAAGGCTTTATTAAAATGGGGGAGGATTTTGCAAAGTCTTACACAGCGCTAGTTCAAGCTTGTCACTAACTTGGCGAATCAAAATAACATAATGATATGAAAAGCTGGCGAAACTAACAAAAGGGTCATGAATCATTTTCGCTCTGAAAATTTTAACTGAGACAGCAATTTTTCAATTTGACCTTCAGCATTTAATTTAAACAACGCTTTATGGAGTGTCTGTCTTGGCTGACGTACAGAACTTCTGTTCTTTGAAAGGTATAGTACAGCAGGAGTGTGTTCAAATTTTTTAACTACCTCAATATTGTGTGCAATATTAAGCTGCCTAATTTGAAAAGCTAAAGTGCTTTCGGTAGTGGCTAACATGTCGATTCTTTTTTTGATAAGCATCTCAAAACCAACTCGTGCAGTGGTGAGAGGAACTCGCTCGAAGTTTTTGCTTTCAACGAACCGCCAAAAATTATCTGTGTAATATCCACCTCGAATGAACCCTACATTGAGCACTTGCCGCAAACTTGAATGTTCAGTGAAGGAGGAGCCACGTTTTAATGTTATTAAAAACATGGTAGTCGGACTTACAATGCCAATACTTTCCGCAAATCTTTCAAAGTGAGGTGTCTGAGTCAATATTGAAAGATCAACTCGTCCAGCCTCTAACTCTCGCACCACGCGAATCGCGGGCGCTAAACTAATGTTGAATGGGATATTAGATTCTTTAGAAATCAGCTTCGCTATTTCAACAACTAAACCTGCTATTTCACCATTGGAGTTAACAAATGCATAGGGCTCTGATTCGACTGCCATGAATTCTAACACGTCACCACTTTGGGCCTGCGTGGGCGTTGTATAGAGGGTTGTGTAAATCAGCCCGATGAGTGTTAGCAGTTTAATAAACTTAACCCCTACGCAGATACAAACAAGAGCGACTCAAAATAAAATTATAGCAGTGTATAGGTTACTTATCTAAAAACTAGCCGACCCAATAACTAGATCCAAAATGTTAAAAAATGAGTGCTAGGTCAAATACTAAAGGCGGCACGCAGAAATAATTGTGTTACTAAATTATCGCTTCAATCCTTTTCCGTTATTGACATCAATGAGACTAAGACCAAGCTCCAGCGCCTTGATTGTATCAATGAAATCAAATTGTATTTTACACTGAGCATTTATCATTTTGAGCCAAACGTAGCGCAGGTTGTCAGGGCGCCGGCCAGTCCAAAATTCTTCAGTTTTGTTGATATAAGCAATCACTGGCGCAACGTGCCCATCGTGATAGATTCGGCGAATTAATTCGACGTCAGGACCAAACGCACTCAACACCGCCGAGTTGCTTACTTCAAGCGACTGCAACAACTCTTTAAAGGCTAGTTCATAGTTGCCTTGTCGGTATGCGAGCCAAGCTCGAGCTATACCCACTGCATGTGATTCACTACTAAAGCGATCAAACACATCGCCAGCAATTTGTTGCTCTGCACTAAGCGCTTCTGCATGGTCAAAAATATGATCAATTTTGGCATTGACCTTTTCAATGGCGTCGAACTGTGCGCTGTACTTAAGATGTCTGCTTAAATCGCCAATCACTCTGTAAGGGTTATTGCTTGTCGCTAAGCTTTGTTCATAGTTGCGAAGCGTTTCAGCAAATAAACGACGATTTTTTGACTCGAAATGAACGAATCTCTGTTCCATATACTTATGATATGCAGGGTCGTCACAGCCTAGTTCATAATTAGCATAGGCATTCGAAATTGCTGTTATGCACAATAAGATTGCGACTAAAGGTTTTATCATCCGACACATCATATAAATACAGTATATCTCTTGTACTTAAAACGCATGCAGAATGATCGCTAAAAATTTGCTGAAAACTTGTGTGAAGGCGCTTTAACAGCAATAGGAGCGTATGGATGGTGCCTTTGCGAAACTAGCGAGTTAAGGACTCTAATGTGAAAATCTACGTGATTGCTGGGGAGTCGAAAGATAATGACAATACGTCAACGCTAAATCGGTTGATTCGCTCTGTTTTTTGCTACTTACGGTTACTAGTCATGATACTCGCAACCGCAAGTCAGCAAATTTATATGGTGAAATTCAAGGACAAATTAACACCTTCTATTTAGCGATTATCTCTCTTTATCGTAGGAAGCATGACACATAGACTTAGTAACATTAACAATAGCGTAGTTGGGGCATTAACTTGGTTAACCGTTAATGACAACTGAGGCGCTGAAATAAAGTCTGTCGCAGTCACAACACTTGGCCCCCAACCGCCACCGTCAGTCTCAAGACCCACAAATGAAATGCCTAAAAAACTGCCACTAAGCGCCATTCTATTTGCGTTGATGAAGTCTGAAAAATCGATAGAAAAAAGATTTGGGTCACCCATAAAATTTTCGACGTATGAAACGTTTGTAATCTTAACGTTGTCATTTTGATCTGCATCACTTACGTCGGCCACGCCGTTTCCGAAATAAACATTTATATCAAAAGTTCGCAAATGTGAATCTTCGTTAAACTGGGTTTCGTGGAAAACATTGTTAGAAAAAATAGAGATATTCAGCAATGCCTCTTGGACAATTGATGAGCTCAAATCAGGGAGTAGATACTCCAAATTATTAATTCTCGCATTACCTGGAACACCTGGGTTAACCGTGTTATTGAATGGATCCGGTTCGAATGTTTCATAGATACCGTCTCCGGAACTATCTAGATTTGAAAACTGGACCGTCGGATCAAGTATTATTGAGGCAGATGCTTTTCCCAAAAAAACAGATAAAGCAAAAATTGCGATTAGCGCGAAGGAGTTTTTCTTCATATTTACTACCGTGTAAGTGAATATTATTATTAGATAGCGAATGCTCAAACCATGTTTGATTATTCAACTGCAGAAAAAAAGCACAAATCATGCCGAATATAATATCCATATAAATCAACATCCTAGTAAAGTGTCAAAAAGAAGTGTAAAGAATGTTGACTACTAAGTCTTGCCGTTAAACTCACACCAATTTTAACTTCTGCCGGTGCGACTTTTAATCGTTTTACCTATTGCCAGTTTAGAGTGATTTGAAATGCGAAATATGTGGGTGTCCACGGCTATGGTTGGCCAGCCAAAACGTTAGAAAATGGACAGGGGTTAATCTTGATTATGATAAATGCCGTCAATAAGTGACAACAGTATAGCTTTATGTCTTGGCAGGCTAGTTGTTGTATCTTCAGCGGCAACAAGATTTCCGTCTAATCTCATGCTTATGTAGCCGTGAATCATTGACCAGATAGCAATCGCATCAGTATCAATATCAACACGACGGCATATATTCTCTTGTTGCAGTGATGCAAGCAGTGCTGAGTAGATACGATCCATTTCTTTCGCAACAGCAGGATTATCTTGATCGATCAATTGGCGTTGCCAAAGCAATTGATAACGATTAGGTGTGCGAAAAGCAAATCTGAAGCAGGTATCTGCAAACGCCTGAATAGCTTGTCTTGGGTTATTTTTTATTGCGGCTACTGATTCTATGGTTTGATCCGCTAAATCGGCAAAAATCATTGCGGCGATGGCTGTTAGCATTGCCCGTCTAGATGGGAAATGATTGGCAGGCGCCGAATGAGCTACACCTGCATTTCGCGCTATTGCACGAATGGTAACCGCTTCTATTCCTTGCGTATCAAGCAATTCTAATCCTTCGCGAAGTAACTCAGACCTTAAGTCTCCGTGTTTTTGGCCTGCTGTACGTTTCAGATTCGTCTTCAAATTGACACCGTCTATTTAATTCACTATATTGACACTGTCAATTTTAGCATCCCTCATTATTCTAACCAAGTTTAATGATAATTTTTAAAGGGTATTCCATGCATCCAAACTATATTTTTTGGCCAGTATTGGCTCAGATTTTCCTAACCCTAACATTGTTTATTATTCTTGGTATGAGAAAGACCAAAGCGGTTAAAGCTGGTGAAGTTGATCGCAAAAAGGCTTCGTTGGACAATAGGGTTTGGCCTGAGGATGTAGTTAAAGTTTCTAACAATATCGCCAATCAATTTGAAACCCCTGTTTTGTTTTATATTCTCTGCTTGGTAATCTATTTGATCAATGCCGTCGACATGGTTGCTATGGTTCTGGCCTGTTTGTATGCAGTGAGCCGATATGCTCACGCTTATGCCCATGTTGGTAGCAATTTTGTTCCGATGAGATTTAGAATATTTTTATTTGGCAGTGCGATATTGATCTTCATGTTCATATTTGTCGCTTGGAATCTGGCTGCAAGCTTCACAATTACATAATCAACATGGGCTCACCGCAAAACATATTGAAAATCAACAGTCGCTTACGACATTGAACGATCGTTAGCCGCTTTTTACTGTCATAGCTGTTTTTAGGTTACTTTTATAAATTATTTTTTTAGCGTTCCACTCAGTGCCTTTTTCATTGCATTTACAGTTATTTTTGCTCGATATTCAGTCAATAATTTACCTACTTCTACTAGCTCATCAATTGATTTGAACTCTACCCCATGAATGGCTAACTTACCGTTTTTCATTCGCGAGCTGGCTCGCACTGTATCTGGGTTTATAACTGACATAATAGATTCATAGTGCAAATCTGTATGTATGTTATTTCTAAATGAAGTTTTTATGTCTGGCTTTTGCACATAACCCAACTTTTTCAAGTAATCATAGCTCCAGATATCTTCAGCGTAATATTCAGGAATGTAAAACACATGTTCAGTTTCACTCCACCAGCTTGAATTTAGAGAATCTGCTACAAATTGCATTCCATCCTGATTGCCACCGCTATCACCTATTAAGAATATATTTTTGAACCCATGTTGACGCAGGCTATTGCAGATATCAGACAATAATGCAATGAAGGTACTCTGACTAATACTGATTGTACCCGGGAAATTCATATGACCACTTGGTGGTGTAATATTTCCTTCTGGAACAAATTGAACAATAGATGAGATCAACATTTTTCCGTGCTTTCTAGCAATAGACTCAGTAGTCGCTCTGAGCACATAATTATGTTTACCCGTTACCACATTTGGTCCATTTTGCTCTATTCCACCTGTTGCAACGATTACCGACGTCATACCGCTTCGTAAAGCAAGAGCAATTTCTCCTGCGGTCATTTCTTCTAGAAAAACCGTATCTACGCCACCTATTGCCTCATCCCAGATGTCAGGGAGAGCTGTTTCTGCTCGGGTTGGTAAAGCAAATACGACTAGAAACAAAATTACTCTGTGTTTTTGAAAAAAGGCTACAACCATGATTTTTCCTTAGTTAAGAGTATTTATTGAAATATAACTGATGAAGGGATCTTGTTTGCTAATAGGTCTGTTCAGTTATTTATCTTAAGATCTATAGCTGATAAACCAGAATGTGTCGAAACATGTTAAACGTAAAACGTCGCTAGCTTTACAGCTACTTTGTTTGAGTAGCTGAGATTAGAGAAATTAAAAACGAACGTCCGTATTTTGATCTCAACTAGTCTGTTTTATCCTAAAACTCACACAAGTCTTCAATAATACAAGAGCCGCAGCGCGGCTTGCGCGCCATGCAAGTGTATCGCCCATGCAGAATTAACCAATGGCGTACATCTACTTTAAACTCGGCCGGAACAACTTTTTATAGCTTCTGCTCCACCTGATCAACATTTTTGCCCATGGCTAATTTAGTGCGATTGGAGACGCGAAATATGTGGGTGTCCACGGCTATGGTTGGCCAGCCAAATGATAAGAATACTAGAGTCGTCGTATTGAGAAAAAGAGCTATTAGGTTTGGCATTATCGGAAAGTCTGAAGGTATTAGCTTCAAACATGCATGATTCATGTATTACAATCGTGGCTAAGAAACAATTGTCTAGCAGGAATATGCGGTATGACGTTAACTTATATTCTGAATAATCGTAAATCGCTAAAAGAATTGACTGAAAAACATATCAGCACGCTCAGCTTAGTGACGTGCGCGCGAATGTTTGCCAAATATTTATGCACTTCCGCTTGCGCCTTTATTGTATTGACACTTTATTGTGTTATGCATAGCGCTGTTGTTCAAGACAGTGATTTTGGACTATTTTTATCGCTTCGCTGGTCATTTGATGTTCTTATTTTCTGGTTTTTAGCTGTCCCCGTGCTTACTCAAGGGATAATAAAAGCCACCCTGTTCGGAAGAACTGCTGCAAGATTAACAGGGTACAGTGTAATCGGTTGCCTCACTGTAATCTTCGGATTGGCGGCGCAATCATTCATCTGGGATTTAGATCTTGAGTCTACATTGAAGCTGGCTTTTCATTTTATACCAGTGGCGTTGCTGATCTATGCAAGTCTTTTATCTTTCACCTTATTCAATACCAACGTAGATAAAAAGTTGTCTATTACTAAACCAGATGGACAAAAGAAAACTAGTTCAGGTGCTCCAATACAATCCCTATTGGTCACTAAAGGGAATCGAGAGCAAGTTATAGGTATCAATGATATTTCTTTAATAAGCAGCGCTGGCAATTACGTAGAACTGTCCTTGGCTGGCGAAAAATATTTGTATCGAAGTACCTTAAAATCGATATTTTCCGTTTTAGAAGACCAGGGCTTTATTCAAATTCATAGAAAATATATCGTCCAGGTAAAATGTATCGACAGCGTAAGTGGATTGGGTAGCCAAAGTCCTGGTGTTACATTAATTGACGGTACATTTCTGCCAGTTGGTAAGCGGTTTAAACAGCGCCTAGTGAGAATGAGAAAACTAGATATAACGCAGCAGGCTCACATCGAATAAATTCATCACGCCAAGCAATAGGTTTGTCACAAAAACCTTTGTTTTCTGATCCTCTCCAGTTAGCTTGTTATCAAATCTAACTTGGAGACATGTCATGAAAGCTTTTACTTTTTCAATCCTTTTTTTAAGTTCGTTAAGCGCTGATGCTAGCTCAGACAGCACAACCTATGAGAATGACGTGGAATATTTGACACAATTAAAACAACATATCTGGCCTGCTATCTACAAAACTTCAGATGTAGCAGGACTTGACGATTTGACCCACCCAGATTTTGTTATAGTCGATCCACAAGGAAAAACCACGTTCAAAGCGCAAGAGTTAAATTTTTTGAAAACCTACACCTGGCCACACGATGAATTTGAATACCATATCCAACGATTGAATATTTTTGAAAACGACACGGCAATTGTTGCTGGACAAGGTAGGGCATCGGGAAAGAATGAAAAAGGCGACTACTGTTTTACTTATGTGTCAACAAATGTGCTAATCAAGATGAGCGGAAAATGGAAAGCCATCCAGTCCCATGTGTCAGGTTATCAAGGAAATTGTAAGTAAGCCCTTTGCACTCACTTAACAACATAAAATTGACGGTTGCTATCGATTTTTCTGATGTCAGCATTGCTCCGTGCAGTTAAATCAGATCCCATTTAGTCTTCAGTCTTTTCTTTAAACTCGCACAAGTCTTCAATAATACAAGAGCCGCAACGAGGTTTGCGAGCAATGCAAGTGTAGCGCCCATGCAAAATCAGCCAGTGGTGTACATCGACTTTAAACTCGGCAGGAACCACTTTTAACAGCTTCTGCTCCACCTGATCAACATTTTTTCCCATGGCTAATTTAGTGCGATTGGAGACGCGAAATATGTGGGTGTCCACGGCGATTGTCGGCCAGCCAAAGGCGGTATTGAGCACCACATTTGCAGTTTTTCGACCGACACCGGGCAGGGCTTCGAGTGCTTCGCGGTTTTCTGGCACTACTGAACCGTGTTGCTCAACGAGGATGCGGCAGGTTTTGATAACATTTTCTGCCTTGGCATTAAACAGGCCGATGGTTTTAATGTATTCCTTTAGGCAGTCGACGCCTAGCGCCAAAATTGATTCTGGGGTGTTGGCGACAGGATAGAGTTTGTCGGTGGCTTTGTTGACACTGACATCTGTAGCCTGGGCAGAGAGGATCACAGCTATTAGTAGTTCAAATGGTGAGGAAAAGTTTAATTCTGTTGTCGGGTGCGGGTTGTCATCGCGCAACCGTGTCAGAATATCATGGCGTTTGGTTTTATTCATTGTTTTTCTCAGAACCTATGAGCTTAGCTATCGGCGGTTACACGGGCCCGTTGCACGGTTTTTTCTTCACTAGGTGTTACCACCCAAGATTCTACTCGTCGATCTAACGCGTTTTTGAACGCGATAAGTAAGCCCATGCCTAAAAAGGCACCGGGGGGCAAAATGGCTAATAAAAATGGATTTTCCGGCTCGAAAACCGTGACTTTGAGGATAGTCGCCCAGTCGCCTAACAATAAGTTGGCGCCGGCAAACAGCGTTCCGCTGCCCAAAAGTTCGCGCATGCCACCGAGAATGACCAATATTGCTGTAAAACCTGCGCCCATCATTAAGCCGTCAAACGCTGCATACTTAACTGGGTTTTTCGATGCATAGGCTTCTGCTCTGCCGATGATCGCACAGTTTGTCACTATCAGCGGAATGAAGATCCCTAAAGATTCATAAAGGCTAAAGGTGTATGCGTTCATAAGTAATTGGATGACTGTCACAAATGCCGCGATGACCATGACAAAAATTGGAATGCGGATTTCGTTAGGCACCATATTTCTCACCAATGAAACGGTGCAGTTAGATCCGATCAATACTAGGGTAGTGGCTAATCCCAAGCCCAATCCATTGACCACTGTCATGGTCACTGCCAACAACGGGCATAAACCCAACAATTGCACAATTGCCGGGTTGTTTTTCCACAGGCCTTGCCAACTTAGCTCTTGGTATTCATTCATGACTGATCACTTGAAGTAGACGTGTCGGGTTTAGCATCACTTGCACCTTGTTCGCACTGAACCGCACTATTGAATAACTTTGACTGGTTCTGCTTCGCAAATAAGGCTGCATTTTTCACCGCGTTGACAACCGCTCTAGGTGTGATGGTTGCGCCTGTAAACTGATCAAACTGTCCACCGTCTTTTTTCACTTGCCAATCATCAAGGTTATTATCAGTGACGGTTTTGCCAGTGAACGACGTTATCCAATCGCTCACCCGCAGTTCGATTTTGTCGCCCAGGCCAGGGGTTTCTTTGTGATCCAATACCCTTACGCCACTAACTTTACCCTCAAGGTCAACGCCAACTATGAGTTCAATTTTACCACTGTAACCATTTGGCGCTGTTGTTTCTATCGCCATCGCCACAGGTTGATTTTGCTTGCGAGCCAAATAAATCGCATGAGGCTGGTCGGTACCCAAAAATTCCTCATTTACAGCAATTGTGCAATCGTGATGAATATCATTGTCATAACTTTCCGCAGGGATAATCGCATTAAGTATAGAAAGGCGTTTTTGCACAAGTTGTTGTTCAATTTTGTCCTTGGTGCCGGTGAAGGTTAGGGCAATCATGGCCGTAGTAGCCAATGCAAAGCCTGTCAGTATCATGCCATTGTTAAGTATACTTTTTTTCATGAGCCTGACTGCTTATCTGAATCTTTTGCTTTGATTGCTTTATTATGACCAGAGCGATGGCCATAAGTGCGTGGTTGGGTGTAATAATCGATCAACGGCACTGCCATATTCATAATTAGCACCGCAAAAGCTATGGCATCTGGATAGCCGCCCCAAGTACGAATAATGTATGTCCAAAGTCCAATACCGAACCCAAAAATAAATCGGCCTCTATTCGTTGTCGAAGCCGACACAGGGTCTGTTGCGATAAAGAACGCGCCCATCATTAATCCGCCGCTGAACAAATGGAACATAGGGGATGTGTACAGTCCATCATCGGTAAGGTACATAATTAATGAAACCACACTAATCCCTGCAATGACGCCGCCAGGTATATGCCAATTGATGACTTTAAGTTTCAATAACAAAAGACCACCCAAAAGATAGGCAGCATTGATCCAGAACCACCCTACACCCAAGCCTTTTTCGAAGATTGCACCTTGGAAGCTTTCTTGTACTGTCATTCCCTGACTGACCGCGGTTTTCACCGCATCTAGTGGCGTGGCTAACGTGTAACCATCTATGTGCGTGCGCAATTGCTCAATACTGTAGCCTTCAGCGCTAAATCCAGTAAAAATAATGCTGAATGAGTCGGAGAAGGATTGAGGAAATTGGCTCATTTCCTGCGGAATTGCCCAGGTCGACATTTGCACTGGGAACGATACCAACAACATTACGTAAGCTGCCATCGCCGGATTAAATAAGTTGAATCCCAAACCGCCGTATAATTGTTTAACAATGGCTATTGCGAAAAAACTACCAATGACGGTGATCCACCAAGGAGCAAAGGGAGGGATGCAAATTGCAATTAAAAATGCAGTAAGCAGCGCACTACTATCCTTGATAGCTGTTTCAAAATTTTTCTTGCGCATTTCAAGAATTGCAGCTTCGGTAACGATAACGGTTAGCGCAGCTATTGCAAAATGTATAAGTGCTCCGTATCCGAAAAACCAAGTTTGCAAGGCCAAGCCTGGAATACCCGCGTAAATCACTAAACGCATTACCTGTCCGGTAGTGCGCTTGACACGCTGGTGCGGAGAGCTTGCCATTTTAAAACTCATAAGAGATTAATTTTCATCCTTTTCTGACTGTGCCTGCAGTTTTGCTTTTTTCGCTGCGTCTCGTTTAGCCTTGGCTTGCAGGTTTTTCTCTTTCGCTTTTGCCACAGCGGCTTCGACTTTTTGTTTTCTAATTTGTGCAGCTGTAAGTTCAGGCGTTTCTTGTTGCTTACTTTCTGCCGGCTTGGTGGCCTTTTTAGCGCTTGATGGCTTGGGGGCTGATTTGCCTTCAGCAACAGGTGCTTCTTGCTGCGCTTTTTGTAGCTGTCTTTTGGCCTTGGCTTTAGCAATCGCTGCAGCAACTTTTGTATCTTTGTCAGATTTAGCGTTCACTTTAGAATCTTCTTTAGAAGTGGGTTCTGCGGTTACCGTTTCTGTGCTTTGCTTATCTAACTCTTTTGCTCTAGCCGCTTTAGCGGCTTCGCGCTTAGCTTTAGCTTTGGCGATCGCAATAGCAACTTTTTCTTTTTTTACTTCACTGGGCTTTTCCTGAGCTTCGGGCTGTGCGGGTACCGCATCGGGCGTTTCACTTAGCTGTGCTTTAGCTGCGGCGCGTTTGGCTTTGGCTCTGGCAATCGCCGCCGCGACTTTGTCTTGTTTGACTGTTTGGGATGATTCAGGCGTTTTCGTTACCGATGCAGAAGCTGCGTCTTCTGTTGAGGCGGCGTCAGACGCTGTGCCTTGCTTTTTAGCCTTAGCACGTGCAAGGGCAGCTGCTATTTTATCTTTTGCGTCACTGCCTTTTTCACTCATTGCTTGACGTCTTGCTTCGGCCGCTTTGGCGTGTTTTTCTTCGCGTTCTTTTTGCTCACGTTCTAACCTGGCTTTACGCGCTTCAAATCGCTCACGTGCCTTATCTGCCTGGTCTTTTTCATGTTGCTGATTGCGAATGTCAGATTTAGCAATACGGTAATAATGCACTAGCGGAATTTCACTGGGACACACATAAGCACAGGCGCCACATTCAATACAATCAAACAAGTTGTAATCTTGTGCTTTGTCGTATTCTTTGGCTTTGCTATGCCAGAACAATTGTTGAGGTAATAAACTGGCAGGGCAAGCATCTGCACAGGCACTGCAGCGAATACAGGGTTGTTCAGGTCCAGGCTCTGCGACTTCTGCTGCCGATGGTGCGAGTATACAGTTGGTGATTTTTACTACTGGCACATCAGCATTGATGACATCGAAGCCCATCATGGGGCCGCCCATGATGACCTTCGCTTGACGTTGCTTGTGCTCTCGATATTGTCCAAATTCCAACAAATGAGAAATCGGTGTTCCTATCGGCGCCCATACGTTTTGAGGGCGCTTGAACGCTTCACCTGTTAAGGTAACCACTCTTTCAATTAAGGGTTTGCCACTAAAAATGGCATCGGCTATGGCGTAACAAGTGCCCACGTTATGCATGATCACGCCCACATCAATAGGCAGACCTCTTCCTGGAACTTCACGATTGGTCAAGACCTGGATGAGTTGTTTCTCTCCGCCTGCGGGGTACTTAGTGGGAATCGACACAACGCGATACTTGGCGTTTTCCTGACAGGCCACCTGCATAGCTTCGATAGCTTCAGGTTTGTTGTCTTCAATGGCAACAATCACCATTTTAGGTGAGAGCAAATGCACCAAAACGTCAATACCCTGACGAATTTGCCACGCATGCTCTCGCATTAATCTATCGTCTGAGCTGATGTAGGGTTCGCATTCCACGCCATTAACGATGAGGAACTCGACATCTTTTTTGGGCGACGCCTTGATATGAGTTGGGAAGCCTGCACCCCCCATGCCGCTGATCCCAGCGTTACATATTGCCTCGACTATCTGCGCTTTGGGTTTCTGTTGGTAATCCAAAATGGGATTCAGCTCAATCCATTTTTCGAATTCGTCTGTGCTGATTTCGACGCTTAGCTCTTTTATCCCAGATGGGTGCGCGGAAACATGGGGGCCAATATGCGTAACCGTACCTGATGACGGAGCATGCACTGGCACGGAAAAAGGATTGGAACTGCGGGTTAGGGCCTGACCTTTTAATACTCTGTCACCCACCTCAACAACAAGATTGCCTTCAACGCCAATATGCTGTTTTACCGTGACATATAACTTGGCCGGCATCGGAATTCGCGCGATGTCTTTTTGATTCGACAGGGTTTTAAATTCTGGTGGGTGCACACCACCTGGAAAATCCCAAAGCCGGTCTTGGTTGAGGCGGTTTACGATGTCATCGTATTGATTATACAAATCCTATTCCTCAACTCACTTGTTTGACAGGTATCGACTCTAGCTGCCAGCGCCAGGAAGCAGTCGTTTGGGTCAACGGGATCATATCAATGCAATCAACAGGGCATGGGTCGACACATAGGTCGCAGCCCGTGCACTCATCTTCAATAACTGTATGCATATGTTTTGCCGCGCCAATAATGGCATCAACAGGGCAGGCTTGGATACATTTAGTACAACCAATGCATTCGTCTTCTCGAATGAAGGCAACCTTTTTAACATCTTCGCTACCATGGGCTTCGTCAAGAGGCTTAGGTTCAACACCCATTAGGTCGGCCAGGTTTTTAATGGTTGCTTCACCACCGGGAGGGCACTTGTTGATGTCATCTCCATTAGCGATGGCCTCAGCATAAGGACGGCAGCCTGGATAACCACATTGTCCACATTGGGTTTGTGGCAAGATTTCATCAATTTGCTCTACCAAAGGGTCGCTTTCTACTTTGAAGCGAATAGCTGCGTAACCCAAAATGGCGCCAAACACGAGTGCCATTATTCCAATTGAGATCAGAGCAGCGAAGATAGTCATTAGAATTTTACTAACCCCGTAAAGCCCATAAATGCCAGTGACATTAGCCCAGCGGTAATCATCGCAATTGACGCACCTTTAAACGGGGTAGGGACATTCGCTGCAGCAAGTCTTTCACGCATTGCTGAAAACAAAATTAACACCAGAGAAAACCCAGCAGCGGCACCAAAACCATAAACGACTGACTCAACAAAATTGTGTTGCTCATTAACGTTCAACAGCGCAACACCTAATACTGCACAATTGGTGGTAATAAGCGGCAGAAAAATGCCTAATAGACGATATAAAGTTGGACTGGTTTTGTGCACAACCATTTCAGTAAACTGCACAACAACAGCAATCACTAGAATAAAACTCAACGTGCGAAGATAGCCAATGCCAAGAGGGATCAAAACATAGTGTTCAACCAAATAGCTTGAAAGCGAAGCTAAGGTCAGAACAAAGGTGGTCGCCATAGACATACCAATGGCTGTTTCTAAGCGGTTAGACACGCCCATAAACGGGCACAATCCAAGAAATTGTACCAACACAAAATTATTTACCAGCACTGTGCCTATCAGTAAAACCAAAAATTCTGTCATGGAAAAATTGAATATCGCCTAACGATGAGGGGAAACTCGGTTATTATCCCAATTTAAGGGCAGTTTAACAACTTGATATTTATAGGGATATTGCGATGGTTTTTTGAACAGTAAAAGCTTTGTTGAACGCGCATAGCCTGGAGGAATTTGGCTCCCCCTCCCCGATTTGAACGGGGGACCTGCGGATTAACAGTCCGTCGCTCTAACCAACTGAGCTAAGGGGGAATCAAATTGTACTGTTGAAGTTGGCTCCCCCTCCCCGATTTGAACGGGGGACCTGCGGATTAACAGTCCGTCGCTCTAACCAACTGAGCTAAGGGGGACCAGATTTTCAACGGAGGCGAATATTAATGAGCAACAGCCGCGCTGTCAATACAATATCTGAGGTTTTTTAGACAAAAGCGTTAATTGATGCTTTATCCATCAGAAGGACGATGATTTGTTGAATAAATCGCCATTTTGGTCATTCATATTTTTTGTCTTTTTGAAAGGAGAGATTACACGCGAATTTTTAGTGTTTTTGTGGCTTTTTGGAAAGCGCTTACAGATTACTAAAAAGGCAAAAAGTGCTGCCCAAAATTTGGGCAAAATCAATGCCAACAAGGTCACTTCGCTTAATAACGAATTTAGTGGGTTTCTAGATTAAATTGTTATAAATAAATCGTTGATCACTGTTCGTGTGATCAGTGTTTCATAAAACTGAAACATAAAGTTACAGCTCATAAGGTTAGTGTCGACTTACCTAATTTTTCGTCACATAACTGTAATATGGCGCTGTCATTGGGCTAAGTACAGTTATCCACGATTCCTGTGGATAACTCTGTGAGTAACTGTTTCAGTTTATAAGCTCAAAGCAAAAGGATATTGTCAACATGTTATACGAGTTTTTTGGAAAATAAAATAAAATCCAATAAAATCAATGGTATAAGTTTTATATGAGGGGTGGTGATATTTTTGGGTAAGTATCCTTACCGAGATTGTCCGCTGCTGTGTGTACTTTATTAAAATTCTCACTATATTGTTATTAACAGATTGAATAACGGCACTTTATTGACATTAAGTGTCAAAATACTAT
Organism: Aliiglaciecola sp. M165; assembly: GCF_007197995.1. Classification (GTDB taxonomy): domain Bacteria; phylum Pseudomonadota; class Gammaproteobacteria; order Enterobacterales; family Alteromonadaceae; genus Aliiglaciecola. The sequence continues at coordinate 189,154 of NZ_VKKH01000009.1, read as the reverse complement.
CACTGCAAAAATTGGCGGCTTTTTGCTTTTTTGATGCTAACTATGCTGATTTACTCTCAGATAAGCAAAATAGGAATTTATTTGCTTCGCTGTCTGACTTAATATGATGTATTGGACATCGGATATCTTTTTTAACAGCTTTTTTGTCCTTTAGATACTTAAGTTTCATCGACTTATTTGCAGTTGTTTTGTGTTGACTAAACTCCACACTCAAACAGGCACAATATCATCGTTTAAACAGCACTTTCCCACATTGATTAAAGAGACAGAATTACGTGAGTCAATCCGACAATTCAAAAAGAAACAACGATCTTCTTAATGGACCCATAGGTGGGACGCTAAAGCGCATGACGATGCCGATGATACTTGGCATGATTATGCTAATGACCTTTGGATTAGTTGACACCTTTTTTGTCAGTTTACTTGGCACAGAAGAGCTTGCTGCGATAAGTTTTACATTCCCTGTGACATTTACCATTATCAGTCTGAACATTGGTTTAGGTATCGGTGCCTCAGCCACCATCGGTCGATGTTTGGGATCTGGTGAAAAACATCTAGCCAAGGAGTATGCAACAGGCGCTTTGATGTTGTCATTCGTGATGGTTGGTGTTCTGGCATTGATCGGCGCACTGACCATAGACCCGATTTTTAGAATGTTAGGTGCCACAGACGATTTACTGCCTTACATTCGTGACTATATGCTGATTTGGTATAGTGCCGGAATTTTTCTCGCTGTGCCTATGGTTGGCAACAGTGTACTGAGAGCTTCTGGTGACACCAAAACGCCAAGCATTGTCATGGCCAGTGGCGGTTTTATTAATGCGGTGCTCGATCCCATATTAATTTTTGGTTGGGGGCCATTCCCGGCAATGGGGATCAAAGGCGCAGCATTAGCGACGGCTATCGCCTGGGGTCTTGGACTGATTTATATTTTGTATCTACTGGCCATCAAGCGCAAATTGATGCTGCCTCGGCTGCTTACCTGGTCAGAACTTAAACTAACTGGTCGAGATGTATTGAGAATTGGATTACCTGCCGCCGGGTCCAATATGCTCACCCCAATTGCCGGGGGAGTAGTGACGGCTATTATTGCTGGTTATGGTCCAGCAGCCGTCGCCGCATGGGGAGTAGGGAGTCGGTTGGAATCGATTGCCAGTATCGTTGTTTTAGCGCTTTCTATGTCACTACCGCCTTTTATCAGCCAAAATTACGGCGCAAATAAAATTGATAGAGTCAGGCAAAGTTACACCTTAGCTCTGCGTTTTGTGATTGTTTTCCAGCTGGTGATTTATGGGCTGTTGTGGCTCGCCGCTCCCTATATCGCAGCACTTTTTGCAGAAGAGCAATCTGTGGCAGATCTGATCACTATGTTCTTGATGATCGTACCGATTGGATACGGATTGCAAGGCATCGTTATTTTGACCAATTCCTCATTTAATGCCATGCACAAACCGATGTCAGCAATGATATTAAGTATCATTAGGCTCTTTGTATTTTTTGTCCCACTGGCTTACTTAGGAAGTCAATGGTACCAAATCCCAGGCATATTCTGGGGGACAGTTTTGGCCAACATCTTTACTGCGGCAGTTGCTTATTTTTGGTTTATGCACAGCAGTTCGTGTCGATTAGCGGCCTCAACAAGTAGTGAAGGAAATTAGTGAGTGAATAGACCGTTTGAACTTAACTCTAAATATCAACCCGCTGGCGACCAACCTAAAGCGATTGAAAGCCTGGTGGATGGTTTGGAGTGTGGATTGGCCAGTCAGACGCTTCTGGGAGTAACAGGCTCAGGTAAAACCTTTACGATGGCGAATGTTATTAATCAAGTCCAACGCCCAACTTTGATCCTGGCCCACAATAAAACCCTGGCAGCCCAACTCTATGGTGAGATGAAGGAATTTTTTCCCAATAATGCGGTAGAGTATTTTGTTTCTTATTATGACTACTATCAACCTGAAGCCTATGTGCCAAGTACAGATACCTTCATCGAAAAAGATTCATCGATAAACGATCATATTGAGCAAATGCGTTTATCTGCTACAAAATCATTAATGGAGCGTCGAGACGTTGTTATTGTCTCCAGTGTTTCTGCAATTTACGGTTTGGGTGATCCAGAATCCTACATGAAAATGTTGTTACATCTTCGTCAAGGCGATCTGATGGATCAGCGGGCGATTCTGCGCAGACTTGCTGAACTGCAATACACCCGTAACGATATTTCTTTCGAACGAGGCACTTTCCGCGTTAGAGGGGATGTGATTGATATATTTCCCGCGGATTCTGAAAAACAAGGGGTCAGAGTTGAGCTGTTTGATGAGGAAATCGACGCCATCCGCTTATTCGACCCATTGACAGGGGCAGTAGAAAGCACCGTAACACGCACAACAGTGTTTCCGAAAACTCATTACGTTACTCCTCGTGAAAAGATACTGTCTGCTATCGACGAGATAAAAGTCGAGCTTAAAGAAAGAAAAGAACAGCTTAAATCGGTAAACAAACTGATTGAAGAACAACGTATTGTGCAACGCACCCAGTTTGATATAGAAATGATGCAAGAGCTTGGTTATTGCTCTGGAATTGAAAACTATTCCCGCTATTTGTCAGGTAGAGCGCCTGGTGAGCCACCACCTACGTTGATTGACTATTTTCCTGCAGATGGGTTGTTATTCATCGATGAGTCTCACGTAACTGTGTCACAAATTGGTGCCATGTATAAAGGTGACCGCTCAAGAAAAGAGACGCTGGTAGAATTTGGCTTTAGATTGCCTTCGGCGCTAGACAATCGACCGTTAAAGTTTGAAGAATTTGAACAGATATCACCGCAAACCATTTATGTGTCGGCTACCCCCGGCAAACACGAATTGGAAAAGTCGGGAGATGATGTCATTGAGCAAGTTGTTCGTCCGACGGGATTGATTGATCCCGTATTAGAAGTTCGCCCGGTCGCCACACAGGTTGATGACGTTATGTCTGAAATTCATAAGCGCGTAGCGGTGAACGAACGTATTCTGGTGACGACCTTGACCAAACGCATGGCAGAAGATCTTAGCGATTATCTTGATGAACATGGCATAAAGGTGCGTTACTTACATTCCGATATTGATACGGTGGAACGAATAGAAATAATTCGAGACTTGAGACTAGGAAAGTTTGACGTATTGGTAGGGATTAACCTGCTCCGGGAGGGGTTGGATATGCCAGAAGTCTCTTTGGTCGCAATATTAGATGCTGATAAAGAAGGGTTTTTGCGCTCGGATCGTTCACTCATTCAAACCATTGGGCGTGCCGCTCGAAACATCAATGGTAAAGCCATCCTCTACGCTGATCGTATAACAGGTTCAATGCAAAGAGCGATGGAGGAAACCGACCGCAGACGCAGCAAGCAACATCAGCACAATATCGACAACGGGATATCTCCTCATCAATTAGTGAAACCGATTACCGACATTATGGATGTGGGCGATGGCAACTCTGTTGATGTAGGAGGTAAAGTGAAGCTGCGTAAAGTTGCTGAAGCGAACAAGGCCTATAAAGCCATGACGGCCACAGAAATCATGAGCAAAATTGGTCAGCTCGAAAAGCAGATGTTTGCAGCAGCTAAAGACCTGGAATTTGAAAAAGCGGCAAGCATTCGTGATGAGATTGAAGCGCTTCGCGAACAGAGCGTTAAATATTCGTAAAAAAGCGGGAAATAATTGGGGCAAATAAAACGTTGTAATACGTGGCCCTTATGCCTAATATAGGCTTTATAGTATCGATATCCATACCTAAACTTGGTGTTTTTATGTTAAACCGCTTACAAGAATCAGACATAAAATTGTTACGGGTCTTTTATGCAGTTGCTTCATGCAACGGATTTACTGCTGCGGAACCCGTTTTACGCATGCAGCGTCCAAATATCAGCGCGGCAATTAAAAAGCTCGAAGAACGACTGGACTTGGTGCTTTGCCACCGAGGACGGGGTGGCTTTCAGATGACTAAAGAAGGTGAGGTGGTTTTCCAGGAAACCAAACGCATATTCAATGCATTTGATAACTTTGTATTCAACTTAAAAAGTTTGCATGACGATTATTCTGGCCATATCACATTGGTAATGATGGCAGGCCTGCCATTATCGATGCACCTTGCTGTGAGTAAAGCAGTTAAAAGCACGATGAAGAAATTCGATGATATCCATGTCAACATTCAGACTCGTTTATACAATGAAGTCGAACATGTTGCCTTGTCAGGTGAATGTCACTTAGTGATTTCCACTTATGATATGGTCAAACCTGAATCTGTAACCTTCCATGCGGTTGATCATACTTGTCATGGTCGCTTGTACTGTGCGCCATCACATCCGTTAGCTAAGTATAAGGACGGCTTACCTTCCGGCGTTAAAATTGAAGATTACCCTGCCATTGGTATTTCAGGATTGTCTTCAGCCAATTACATTCAAGATGAGAGTCGATTAGCGATCCAAACGTTTTCTGATTCTTTTGATGCCTGTATGTCAGCAATTATGACGGGAGAGTACGTTGGCCTGTTGCCAGATTATATGACCAAAGAGCAGGGAGCAGGGTTAGGACTTGTGGCAGTTGGCGGTGGCAACATGTTTGAATTTAAACATGAGTTGTTTGTGATGAACGGTAAAAATACCCGCTTGAACCCTGTACTTCGCCATTGCATAAAAGAATTGAGCTACTTTATTAAAGAAAGCCAAAAATAAATACTTCTTTTTCTGAGCAATAAAAAAGGACGCTTGTTGAGAAACAAGCGGCCTTGTTGTTTTAGTTTGTGGACTAGCGTTGGAATTCGCTAGTTGAATTCCATTTGGGCCAATTATTTGAATTGGCAATCTGATATCCAACATCAAAAAACATTTGCGTGTCTTCTTGCACACCACCAAAATCCCAGTTTTCTCTGAATTGATCACACACTTGGTGATAGCAACCTGTGACAATCACATTGGCGCGCTTTCGATAGTTCGCGGTCTCTTCATCAATGGGTTCACTGCCACCTTTGGCATACAATGCGGGTACGCCGACTTTGGCAAAACTAAAGTGATCTGAACGATAGTAGTAACCGGCTTCCGGTCTTGGTTCCTGCGTCAGGAAACGCCCCTGTTTTTGTACCGCGGTGCCCAAATAGGTTTCTAGTTCAGATTTACCCATGCCAACCACAGCGACGTCTTTGGTTTTGCCTAATACATTCATCGCATCCATGTTTAAGTTAGCAACCGTTTTATCTAATGGAATGATTGGGTGCTCGGCATAATACAAAGAACCAAGTAATCCTTGCTCTTCTGCAGTAACAACTAAAAATGTAATGGAACGAGCGGGACGCTGATCGAGCTCTGCAAAGGCTTTGGCCATAACAATGCTTGCCGCAGTGCCAGTCGCATTGTCGTGAGCACCATTGTATACGTGGTCGCCTTCTTTGCTCATATCTGTGCCAAGGTGATCCCAGTGAGCCGTGTAGATAATGTGTTCATCGGCTCGTTCGCTGCCTGGTAAGGTAGCGATGACATTGTTGCTTACCGATTTTTTCAAAGTGCTGTTGATGGTTACCGAAGCATTTAAGCCCAAGGCTGTATTGTATGGGCCTTTCAATGCATTGGCTTTTTCTTGGGCAAAGTCTTTTCCTGCGTCAGAAAATACTTTTTGCGCCATATCAAGGGTTATCCATCCTTCTACAGCGACACGATCTGCATTGCCGTTTTTGCTCACCAAACTATATTGAGCGCCACTCCAACTGTTAGCCACCACAGACCAACCGTATGACGCAGGCGCCGTTTCGTGAACGATTATCGCTCCTTCGGCTCCTTGTCGGCTAGCCTCTTCATATTTATAGCTCCAACGACCGTAGTAGGTCATGGTTTTGCCCTGAAATTTACCACTGTCTGGGTTTTCAAAGCCTGGGTCGTTTACCAATATGACCACAGTTTTACCTTTTACATCTAACCCTTCGTAATCATTCCAGTTGTATTCTGGTGCGTTTACTCCATAGCCGACAAATACTAATTCAGAATCAGACAAATTGACCTGTGTTGTTTCTCTTTTTGATGAAGCAACCATGTCCTCTTTATAGTTTAAGGTGTTTTCACCTATGGTCATCACCATATCCGGGTCGGCAGTAATTTCCATGAGTTCAACCGCTTGTAAAAAGCTGTTGCCATTACCTGGCTCATACCCTAATGCTTTAAAGTTACTGACCAGATACTCCAGCGTTTTTGTTTCACCTGCTGTAGTAGGAGAGCGACCTTCAAACTCATCAGAAGCAAGGACTTTTGTGTGCAGCTTGAGATCCTCTTGACTGATGTTTTGATAAACGGAGTCAAAGTTGTCTGTGTCAGCAGTATAATTAGCGGTTTGTCCGCATGCCGTAAGAAGTGCTGCAGATGCAAGCAAGGGTAAAAGGGTACGAGGTAATTGCATATTTTAACTCTTATTATTACAGTGGCAGACAGTATAGGAAATCCCATTTCAAAGCACTAGGCTTTATGGGTGTTTCATTTTCAATTGTTCACTAGCCAATTGTGAGATTATGTTTCCACACTGGGCTGTTTCGAACTGCCATCGAACAATATTAACTCTCAGGGCGTCACTCTTTGAATGAAACTACAATCTAAGCACATTGAACTGGAGCCACAACAACAATGGCTAGATGTCATGTCACGCCAACCTTTTTCGGAAATCGAAGATTGGTTAACCTTGACAACCTACTCAGATTTGCTCAGTGCAACGCGCTTAAATCAGCTTTTGGAAATGTCAGGTTGTCAATTAGAGCACAGGTTTGTGTGTCAACAAGAACTGGGAGAAATGCACGACTATTATGAGACGATCATCTATAAAAAACAGATCATTCCTACACGACCAAACTCCTGGCATGACCTGTTCAATGGCTTGGTCTGGTTACAGTACCCTAAGACAAAGGCATTATTGAACACATGGCATGTTGAAGACATTACAGCGCACGGCTTAATACCACGAACCCCGCGTCGCAATCACATCACCCATTTTGATGAGTGCGGCATTATCCTTGCTCTAACCAATACCGACCTGGCGGGAGATTTGCGCGAGCACAAATGGCAAGAATGTCTTCACACTCAACGAGCAGAGTGGGGTAATTCGGTTCAAGCTTTTGTATTTGGTCATGCCAACTACGAGATGATGTTGGCACCTTTTATTGGATTAACTGGCAAGTGGCTGGCGGTAGAAGTTGAGCCTGCGTTTTTTACCCTTCCTTTTACCCAGCAAATTCAAACCCTGGACACATCGTTGCACAAACAACTTTCTGATGCTCAAGGGTTCTTGGGACCAATGACAATGAGCCCTTTACCACTTTTAGGAATCCCCGGCTGGTGGGCGCACAACACATCAGCTAATTTTTATACAAATCAAAGCTATTTTCGTCCTGCTCGCACTAAAAAATCAGCAGTAGCGTCCACAACGTAAATATGATCGCAAAGGGAGTTAGGGTCACGGCATACACCTTTTTGCTTTCAAAGCTTGTCCAGCGGCTTACGCCAACGGCGATCAAATATAGACTCAAAAAGAAGTCAGGGCGCACCATGTTGGTGATGCCGAACCAGTCAGAAGTATCATCTAATCCGAGCCAGTACGACAATGCCAAAGGATTGACTGCTGCCAGAGAAATTTGGTTGCTCGCAGCAAAAGCAATCACCAGAACCGAAGCTATAAAGCTAATTACCGAAGGAAGTGTTACCCACCAGGTGAATCCGTACCAGTCGGTAAATCCGTTTAAGTTGTTCTCATCGGATTTGGTCGCTAAATGGAGATATATCGCCAGCAGCGCATTGATACCTAACTGGTAGATAACAATGAACGTCAGTGAACCATACATCAGCACACTCTGGTTCATCAACGCTCGCATATTATCTTGTTCCGCTGGACTCAAGTCACCTGCTGAAGCATTAATCACAAAATCCACATACCAGTCAAAATCAACAAAGTTGAAATACCAAAATACCGGGATAAAAACGAAAGCCATTGAGAAAAGGAAAGGTATCCATGACCAATTATCTTTTTGATTGATCGTGTCAAAGACTAGACTGGGCTTAAGGAAAATCTTGATACAGGCTTGAAAGGGGTTAGTTATTGCGTCCATAAGTGTAGGTTTTATGCACTATTAGAAAAATTATGGCTCTACAATAACCAATGATAACGCCAAATAAAAGTTGCTAGCCAAAATCCCATAAAAAATATTTTTTAAATAGTTGTAATAAATTTTTGTGCTCGGGCACTATGTATTGCAAACAATAAAGGTTTGGAAATGGAATGATAGAAATCAAACAGTTAGCTAAAAAGTTCTCGGTGGAGAATCCGAAGAAACTCAGCGAGCAGGAAAAAAAAGATCCTCGACTAAAAGGGCGTTTTTTTCATTCTGTCGTCGATGTATCGTTAAGCGTCGATGATGGTCAGGTGATTGGCCTTTTAGGCCCAAATGGTGCAGGCAAAACCACTACTCTGAGAATGCTGTCTACTGCGCTTACACCCGATGCAGGTAGCGTAAAAATTAACGAGGTAGATGTTCTCAAATCGCCTTTGATTGCTAGGCAAAAAATCGGTTTTTTGTCGGGTTCAACCGGGCTTTATGGTAGGTTGACAGGACGCGAAAATATCGAATATTTTGGTCAATTGCATGGCATGGATAAAACCGCTATCGCACAGCGAATAGAGGAACTCTCGCAAATGCTGGACATGCAAACCTTTTTGGATCGACGTTGCGAAAACTTCTCAACCGGAATGAAGCAAAAAACTGCCATTGCTCGAGCGGTGGTGCATCGTCCCGAAGTGGTGATTTTAGATGAACCTACCACTGGGCTGGATATTATGGCGACGCAAACTGTGTTGGATTTTATCCGTTCCCTTAAAGCAGAGAATACGCCAGTCATATTCTCCACCCATCATTTGGACGAAGTTAGCGAACTTTGTGACCGCGTTGCGGTGATCGATAACGGCGTGAGCAAATTCGACGACACTCTAGATGCATTTAAAGCAAAAGCTGAAGACGGCAATTTGCATACGGCATTTCTGGCAACCATCAATCAAGGAGCTCGATAATGTGGTTAGTATTTCTAAAAGAAGTTAAGGAATTGGTCCGCGATAGAAAAACCCTATTCTTTATGATTGCCTTGCCGATTTTAGTGATGCCCGCATTTGCCGGGATGGCGATTTATTTTGCAAAAAACGCGGCTGATGAAGCGCAAAACAAAGTCCTGAAATTTGCCTTAGTTGGTGCTGATTATGCGCCTAAAATTGCCACTGAATTAAGAAATACCGACGGTTTTAGTGAAATTACCTTGCCAGCTGACGTGGATTTTGCTGAGCAGATCCGGGCAGAAAACGTTGATTTCATATTGGAAATACCGGATCACTATAGTGACAATGTATTGCAGTCTGGGCAGGCAATCATCAAACTACATATGCATGACGCTGGACTAAATTTAGTGTTTCAACGTGTTGATGATATTGTCAAAGCGCAAGTCAAAGCCCAGCAAAAGACCGCTTTTGATACCATTGGGCTTCAACCCGAGCAGCAAACTGCATTGCTTAATCCCATCGTGCTTGAAAAAGTCAATACGGCTGACCAACGAGAAAGTTGGGGGGCACAAATTGGTGGCATTATTCCTTACTTCATTTTTATTTTGTGTTTACAGGGGGCGATGTTTCCCGCTACCGATCTTGGCGCTGGCGAAAAAGAGCGAGGAACCCTGGAAACCTTACTTATATCGCCAACTGAGCGCTACAAGCTGGTGTTAGGAAAATTTTTAACTATCGCTCTGGCAGGCTTGACCTCCGCGCTGATAACCGTATCGAGTATGGCAATATGGAGTATAGTGTTAAGTCAAGGAATGGCGATTCAATTTGTCATCGATATCATGTCATCTATCGGTATCTTAGATTTTGTACTGATGTTCTTAATGTTGATTCCAGTGGTAGGAATTTTTGCATCAGTACTGCTTAGTTTGTCGATTTATGCCAAGAGTTTTAAAGAAGCTCAAAGCTACATGGGTTCCTTAATGATGCTAATTTTTGTGCCCATTATCTTTTCGATTCTTCCCGGTGTAGAACTCAAAGGAGGTTGGGCATGGGTGCCATTGACCAATGTTGCATTAGCTATCAAAGAGCTAGTGAAAGGCACCATGGATTATTTCCAACTGTTTGCTATTTTTGGCTCGACCGCCATTATCGCCTTAGCGCTATTAGGGTTTTGTGTGCATTGGTTTAACCGCGAAAAAGTTTTATTTAGATAGTATAGCTTTTGTTACTTATTCGCCGTTCTGGGTTGTATTACATCACTCCCCTGGAGACAGGGGAGATGACTAATCTCTACAATTGATTACCGCTAACTTTAAATGGAATGATGCCGCTGCGCGATACTGGAATACTTCCGAAAAGGCCTTTGTTGGTAAAAATTTTGGCATCGATTTCATAGGCGAGTTCTTTGGGTTTTGCGTTAATAATATCTAACAATACTCGACCAGTATTAAGCAGGCTGGCGCTGACCGTAACCTCAAAGGTGCTTTCTCCAAGCGGCTTTAAAATAAAGGCTTTGTCACTTACGCCTGTTGCGACTTTTAGATCCCGTAGATTAAGCGTAAAGCTCATTCCATCAATCGGTAGTTCGATATTATTGGGATTCACAACCCGAAAACCCAGGCGAAACCGCTGTTCGAGTCCATTTAAAGGAAGCAGGGTTAAACTTGTCACTTGTAAATCTGGCTGTTCAAAGTTGGGTGTTAAGGTGGCGCATGAAGATAGAATTGAGACCATGAGTAACATTGTGAAAATCTTTAGGTGTAGCATTGAGCTCTCCTTGGAATGCCAATGTCGTAGCATACGACCTTGTGCCGCTAATATCTATCCTTGGGAAGGATTAACTTATCGTGTTGATGGTTAGTAGTTCAATCTTTGCTATACTACTCATGATTTTAAATAACGGTTAGGAGCATACTGATGATTGTCGCAAACCTGACCGGGCAATTGAGTTAGTTTAACACTCATACATTCCGCCCGGTGTGAACCGGGGCAAAAGCCCCCTTATCATTTTCATTACCTATATGTTAAGGGTTAGCTATGACAAATTTTCAAGCTTTAACTAGTTTTGGTTGGGATCCTTTTTTCCAACAACAACTCTCCCTCGAAGAATGGAGCGACGCCATTCCTGCTCGTGTATCAGCGCAGCACAAATCCATTGTAAATCTAATGACAGCGTCAGCTGAGATTAATTTCGAGTTGTCACATTCAATGCCAACGCTCGTGGTTGGAGATTGGATTTTACTCGATCAGGATCATCAATTTCTTCGATTGTTAGATAGAAAAACCTGTTTCAAACGCAAGTCAGCAGGCACAGGTGTTGATTGGCAATTTATCGCTGCCAATGTTGATACCGCGTTTATCGTATGTTCTATGAACGAAGAGTTTAATCTCAATCGAATTGAGCGTTATCTTTCACTTGTGCATTCAGCAGACACAGAACCTGTAATTGTGCTTACCAAAAGTGACCTAGTTGATTCCTCTGAAACATGGAAAATGCACGTACAACAGCTGGACACCCACTTGTCTGTTGTAACTGTTAATGCTCATGAGTCAGAGTGCGTTAAGCTTTTGTCAAACTGGCTCTGCGCGGGCAAAACAATTGTGATGCTAGGATCTTCAGGCGTAGGGAAGTCCACATTGACGAATACATTGCTGGGTCAACGTCGACAAAATACAGGGGGGATCCGGGAAGATGATGATAAAGGTCGTCACACTACCACGAGTCGTTCATTGTTGTTGGTACCCCAAGGCGGATTGATCCTCGACACACCAGGTATGCGAGAATTACAAATTGCTGACTGTCAGCAAGGGATCGCGTCAACCTTTGCTGATATCGAAAGCCTTGCGCAGCAATGTCGGTTTTCCGATTGCCAGCACACAAATGAACCCGGTTGCGCGGTGCAAGCTTCAGTGAAAAAAGATCAACTTGAGCATAGACGTCTAGCAAACTACCAAAAGCTTGTTAAGGAAGAGCAGTTTAACTCTGCTTCACTTGCCCAGAAGCGGGCAAAAGACAAAACCTTTGGTAAGTTTATAAAGCGTACTTTGAAGGAAAGCAATAAACTAAAAGGCCGCTGATCAGCGGCCTATGTTTTAGCGTTTCTTTTGGAGATTATGGCTCAAAACCCATAGTTGTATTTTAGCAATAACAACACAATGGTCGAGTAGGTAATTGAAATGAGTAGACCAAATTTAACAAAGTGCTTAAATTGATAATTGGCGGCATTGTATACCAGTAAGTTTGTTTGATAGCCATAAGGTGACAAAAAACTTGCGCTTGCAGCGAATGCCACGGCGAGCGCAAAAGGCATCAATTCCGTCTCGAGTATTTGTGATAGGCCATAGGCAAAGGGGAACATAAGAGCTGCTGCAGCATTGTTGGTTACCAATTCCGTCAAAATAAGCGTCAACAAATAGACAGCGATTAATGCAATAAATGGACTACCATCGGTCAACCAGGGTTTGATGCTGAGCGTCATTGCATCAATCACCCCTGAACTTTGCAAGGCACCTGCCAGACTTAGTGCTCCAACAATGACTATCACCAGATTCAAAGGAATATTACGCTTCACTTCGGAGTTACTTGTCACACCAAATAGCACCAGAGTTGCCATAAAAAAGATTAAACCCGTTGCGAGGCTCAAAACTGAAGTCGCGGCTAAAATCACAGTCAACAAAAAACCGCCTAAAGTCACTAATTCTTGTTGTTTGGACAGTTTTGTTGAAATCCGTTGTTCAGATAACACAAAAAAGTTTTTAGACAGATTGTGACGTTTTTCGAAATCCTGACCGGTTGCAAGCAGTAAAAAGTCACCGGCTTGTAGTTTGATCTCGCCCAATTTACCCGAGAGCTGTTCGCCATCTCGACGAATAGCTACTACCGCCGCATCGAATAGAGCGCGAAAGCCAAGTGCTTTTATCGTTTGCCCAATGATCTGAGCACGATTGGAGATGATCACCTCCGTGAGGTTTTCACGCAGCAAGCCGTTTGTCTCTGCAAACAGCTTTAAGCCTTTGATATGGCCTAGATTGTCCACTTTTTGTATGTTGCCAGAGAAGATCAATTTGTCATGTGCCAGGATTGAAATGTCAGGTGTGACTGGGCTTATCAGCTTACCATCGCGGATAATTTCAACCAGAAACAACTCAGGCAAATTTCGTAAATGATTTTCTTCTACCGTCTTGCCAACCAACTCTGATTCTTCTTCAACTTCCGCCTCGATAAAATACGACTGAAAACGTCCTTTTTTGGTTTCAATGTTCGGTAACCAAGGCGTCAATAAAAACATCAAAAATCCACAACTAAGCCCGGCCACAAGGCCATAAAGGGTGAAGTCCCAAAACTTGAATCCCGGGTGGCCCTGTTCAATTAAAAAACTGTCGACGATCAAGTTAGTCGAGGTGCCGATTAAGGTGACAGTACCGCCTAAAATTGCCGAGTAGGATAAAGGAATAAGTAATTTGGAAGCAGGGTGCCGCTGATTTTGACTGATCGGCCCAATCAGGCTGGCTACGATTGCTGTATTGTTTAGTAACGCAGAAGAAACATAGGTGAGTCCAAATAAACGCCAAAAACTCGTTCTAAAACTTGGTGCAATAAGCTTACGGCCCAAACGCTTTATAAACGAAGTTTTATCTACCGCGCTACTTACCAGCAAAAGCAATATTAGGGTCAGTAACCCCTGATTGGTGAGATTGTGAGCAACGTCTAGCAATGTTGATTGCCCAGTTGCGATCAAACCCAATACCGCACCAGCAAAAATAGTAGAAGGACGCTTATCGGTGAAGATAAGCGCCGCTATGGTAGCAATAAAAATCGCAATAACAATGAGTTGGGATAATTCCACTAAGTCTTATTCAATTTCTGATTCAGGTTACAGTTTTGACAAATCAGCAGCATTCCAATGTGGAAAGTGCTTTCTGACTAAAGCATTAAACTCTAATTCAAATTCAGAAAATTGTGCAGTGTTATTTGCATCTTTATTCTTTTCAATCACCATGCCCGCACCCACTGTACTATTCGTGACTCTATCGATAATGATAAAAGCGCCGGTAGAGCGGTTGGTCTTGTAGGGATCACAAGCCACTTCTTGTGTGAGTTTGATATTGCCCACAGCAATCTCGTTAAGACCTAAGTGAACGGCTTCTTTTCTTTCCAGGGTATTCACATCGATTAAATGGTCAACACTTGAAATCGAGCCAGGCACAAACTTGGTAGCAAACTTAAATCCATATTGTTTGTTGGGGATCATTGCATCTTCAGACATCCACACCAAATGAGTTTTGAAATGATTCCCATGTAATGGCAGGTTGTCTGATTTGACGATCATGTCTCCGCGTGAGATATCAATTTCGTCTTCTAAGGTTATAGTTGTTGCCAGTGGTGCATAGGTAGCATCAACATCACCTTCAAAATTAACCAAGGACTTGACCGTTGATTCTTTTCCCGAGGGTAGCGTAGTGACTTTGTCTCCAACAGCGATAGCCCCGGATACTACAGTACCTGCAAATCCACGGAAATTTAGATTTGGTCGGTTTACATATTGCACAGGGAAACGAAAATCGGCCGCGTTAACGTCTTTGCCAATTTCAATGTTCTCCAAAGTATTCATTAGTGTATCACCGTTGTACCACTGCATTTTTTCGCTGCGGTTAACGACGTTATCACCTTCCAGTGCAGAGATAGGAACAAAGCGAATATCAGGGATATCTAGTTGTTTGGAGAATTCAAGGTAATCTTTTTTGATGTTCTCATAAACGGTTTCGCTGTAATCCTTCAAATCCATTTTGTTGATCGCCACGATGACATGTTTTATGCCCAATAAAGAGACAAGGAAAGAATGTCGGCGAGTTTGTGTTTTCACACCGCCTCTGGCATCCACAAGAATAATCGCTAATTGGCAAGTCGAAGCGCCGGTTACCATGTTTCGAGTGTATTGCTCGTGTCCTGGCGTGTCAGCGATAATAAATTTACGTTTGTCGGTAGAGAAGTAGCGATAGGCCACATCGATGGTGATACCTTGCTCACGCTCTGATTGTAATCCATCTACTAACAATGCCAGGTCAACTTTTTCACCAGTTGTTCCGACTTTTTTACTGTCTTTGGTGATCGCTGCAAGTTGGTCTTCATAAATCATTTTAGAATCATGAAGTAAACGGCCAATAAGCGTACTCTTACCATCATCCACGCTTCCACAGGTTAAAAAACGCAGCAAGTCTTTTTTCTCATGCTGGTCAAGGTAAGACAAAATGTCTTGTTGAAGTAATTCGTTTTCGCTATTCATGATTTAGCAACTCACTAGAAAATAAGGGTTTAAAACAGATTCTTTTTGGTTGTATCGAAGTGCAGATGCATCAACATTAAGTACATCGTCTTCATCGACGATAGTCACTTTGCCCCCTGCCGCTTCAACGACTGCTTGTGCAGCGCCGGTATCCCACTCTGAGGTTGGACCAAGTCTTGGGTACAAATGCGCCTGTCCCTCTGCAACGAGACACAGTTTCAATGAGCTACCCATGGCAACAAGTTCTGTTTCGCCATCAAGCTTGTCGAGTAACGCTTGAATAGCTGGGCTTTGATGAGATCGACTACCTACCACTTTCCAGGTGTCACCCGCTTGATGGGCGATTGGTGTTATCTTTTCGCTGCCTTGATCGGTTGTCTTGTATGCACCTAAACCTTCTACACCCACATAGGTTGTGTTTAAAACCGGCGCATACACTACACCAAGGACAGGGACTCCATTTTTAATCAAAGCAATGTTAACGGTAAATTCACCATTCTTCTTGATGAATTCTTTTGTTCCATCGAGGGGGTCAACTAACCAATATTCTTTCCAACTCTGTCGAGTTGACCAGTCGATATTGGCGGATTCTTCCGATAAAATCGGTAAATCTGATACAGCCTGTAACCCTTCGACAATGATGTTGTGGGCGGCAAGATCCGCTTCAGTGAGCGGACTTTCGTCTGACTTTTCATAAATGGCAAAATCTTTTTCATAAATTACCATTATCGCCTTGCCAGCTTGATGAGCGATATCAGTAATTTGCTCAGCTAATTTATGCTCCATCATTTATCCAAATATCCTTTTTCTTGCAGCATGGCAAACAACTCTTCTGCCGACTGTTCTGGTGTTTGTCCATTAAAGGTTAAAGTAATTTCGGCCGATTCAGGTGCTTCGTACGAAGAATCGATGCCAGTGAAATCTTTAATATCACCTTGCCTAGCTTTCTGATAAAGGCCTTTGGGATCGCGTTTTTCACACTCTTCCAGCGGCGTATCAACAAACACTTCAATGAACTCATTGTCGCCAAGCAAGCTGCGACAGAAGTCTCTGTCGGTTTTAAACGGTGAGATAAAGGCAGTCAAAACGATTGTGCCAGCGTCAACAAAGAGTTTTGCCACTTCACTAATACGTCGAATGTTTTCGACGCGGTCAGAATTGCTAAACCCCAGGTCACCGCAAAGTCCGTGTCGAACATTGTCTCCGTCCAACAAATAGGTGTGCTTGCCTGCTTCTGCGAGTTTTTTCTCAAGTAAATTCGCAATGGTCGATTTTCCCGATCCGCTCAACCCTGTTAACCAGATGACTGCTGGTTTTTGATTTTTTGCTTGAGCGCGTCTTTTTTTATCTACATCATGCTGATGCCAAACAATATTGGTCGCCATTAGAAATATCCTTCCATTTTTTTCTTCTCCATTGAGCCAGAAGAATCATGATCGATTACACGGCCTTGTCGCTCAGATGTTTTGGTGAGTAGCATTTCCTGGATAACTTCTGGAAGCGTATCCGCTTCCGATTCAACCGCACCAGTAAGTGGATAGCAGCCCAGTGTTCTGAATCGAACAGAACGCATTTCAGGTGTTTCACCCTCTTCAAGCGGCATACGGTCATCATCAACCATAAAGTACGTACCATCTCTTTTCACAACAGGGCGAGGTTTGGCCAAATACAAAGAAGGGATATCGATATTTTCCAAATAGATATATTGCCAAATATCTAATTCTGTCCAGTTGGACATGGGGAAGACACGGATGCTTTCGCCTTTGTTAATTTGCGAATTATAAATATTCCAAAGTTCAGGACGTTGGTTTTTAGGATCCCAGCGGTGATTTTCATCGCGGAAAGAATACACACGCTCTTTGGCCCGAGATTTTTCTTCGTCTCTGCGAGCGCCGCCAAAGGCCGCGTCAAATTTGTAATGGTTTAGAGCTTGTTTTAGCGCCATGGTTTTCATGATATCGGTATGTTTGGCACTACCATGTGTGAATGGCCCGACGCCCATATCAACACCTTCTTTATTGATATGAACGAGCAAATCCAAATCATACTCTTTTGCAACTCTATCCCTAAACTGTATCATTTCTTTAAATTTCCAGGTTGTATCTACATGTAACAATGGAAAAGGGATACGCCCAGGTGCAAAGGCTTTTCTTGCCAAATGAAGCAAAACAGATGAGTCTTTGCCTACGGAGTAAAGCATTACCGGGTTGTCGAATTCGGCAGCGACTTCCCTAAAGATATGTATGCTCTCAGCCTCAAGCTGTTTTAGGTGAGTCACGGAGGGTATTTTGGTGGTCATTTTTTGCGTCCCAGAATAATCAAACGTTAGACAAAAGTATTATATGCTTAGAACTTTAACATGTTTTATCGGCGACTTTGTATGCTAATTTTCTATACTTACAATCAAAAAGGTTTAAAAAAAGCATTAGTGAACAAATTGTTAATAGTTTGCTCACTAAAGCAAAAGACTCTTCGAACAAATTAAGCAGTTTATTTCGCCTCGAACAGTTCCTTTTCAACCGCTTCATGCACTTCATGTATTGAATTGGTCGGTTCTTTAGTTAACAAACTAACAACAATTATACAGAGTGTACTTACAATAAATCCCGGCACGATCTCATAAATGATTTGGCTCAATGGCTGGCCATCTAAAGTTATATCAGCAAATATCCATACTAAAACTGTCACCGCACCAGATATCATACCTGCCAGTGCCCCTGAAAAGGTCATACGTTTCCAAAACAAGCTGAGGATCACCAAGGGGCCGAACGCGGCACCAAAGCCAGCCCATGCATTGCTCACTAATGAGAGCACTGTGCTGTTTCTGTCGTAAGCTAAATAAATGGCTACCACCGCTACCACCGCAACGGACAATCTACCTACCATAACCAATTCTTTTTGATTTGCTTGTCTGCGCAAAAAGGCATGATAAAAATCCCCCGTCAATGAACTGGACGTCACCAACAATTGAGATGAAATGGTGCTCATTATGGCGGCAAGAATGGCGGCAAGTAAAAAACCACCTACTAGCGGATGAAACAATACTTGTGATAGAAAGATAAAAATGGTCTCGGGATCATCAACTTGCGCTGCGTTTTTGGTCACGTAGGCTAAGCCCAACAGACCGGTTGCGACTGCGCCAGCTAGTGACACTATCATCCAGCTCATGCCAATTCGACGCGCCGTTTTCATTTCGCGCACGTGACGGATGGCCATGAATCGCACAATGATATGTGGTTGTCCAAAATAACCTAAACCCCATGCCATGAGAGAAATAATGCCGATGGTGCTGAGCGCATTTCCGCTGGCTGCGTCAATCCAAAGACTGGTCATATTTGGGCTGACTGATGAAATTTGATGGGTAACTTCTGCAATGCCTCCCATGTCGACCAATACAACAACAGGCACCAGTACCAATGACACAAACATGATACAACCCTGCACAAAGTCGGTCATGCTAACAGCCAGAAATCCACCAAACAGGGTATAGGCCACCACCACACCAGCTGTCACATACAGCCCTGTTTCATAACTCAAACCAAACGATGATTCAAATAATTTGCCACCTGCTACAACGCCGCTGGAGGTGTACAATGTAAAAAATACGACAATAACGATAGATGAAATGACTCTTAATAACCGCGTTTTGTCCTCAAAGCGATTCTCAAAGAAATCAGGTAATGTGATCGCGTTGTTTGCCCGTTCGGTATATACCCGCAAACGCGGCGCGACCAAGATATAATTTAAATAAGCACCAATAGTCAGTCCAATTGCAATCCAAATGCTGGAAAGTCCTGATACATACATGGCGCCAGGGACGCCCATGAGCATCCAACCACTCATGTCCGAAGCCCCTGCTGAAAGTGCTGTGACTTTTGGGCTGAGCGTTCTTCCTCCGAGCATATACTCTTGCATGTCAGACGTAGACTTTCTGTACGCATATAAACCTATGCCTAGCATGACGATAAAATATATGGATAGGGAAATGACTGTACCAAACTCCATCAGTATTCCTTTTGTTTTTATTAAAATTGAGCCTTAAGATATTCGACACTGTTGCCTTAAGGGTGAATTGATCTATGCTAACAAGCCTGTCATCAACTGACTAGTTGAGTTATGCCTTTATGGAGTGATAGAGAAAATGGAACACAAAATTTATCGTTTCGAAGAGTTGTCCCCTGAGTTGTTATATTCGATTTTACGTCTCCGTGAATCGGTTTTTGTAATTGAGCAGCAAAGTATCTATGAAGATATTGATGGGTTGGATCAAGAAGCCTGGCACCTTTGTATCTTTGACAAAGAACAGCTTATTGGCTACTTGCGCTTGCGACTGATTGTCGAAAAAGATTTGGCAAAAATTGAACGAGTAGTGGTAGATGTTGCTCACCGGTCAAAAGGGGCGGCCAGTTTTTTAATGAAAGTTGCCATGCAAAAAGTCATTGATCAGACGGAATTTAAGCAAATAACCTTATCTGCACAAACTGCAGTGCTGCGGTACTATCAAAAACTTGGATTTGTTGCCCATGGTGATACCTATTTAGATGGTGGTATTCCTCATATAGATATGAGCTGGACGCGCCAATTATAAAGCCGCTTGAAAAGCGGCTTTATTCAAACACATTAGCGATAACTTAGACGTTAAAACGAAAGTGGATTACATCACCATCTTTAACAATGTATTCTTTGCCTTCAAGACGCCATTTCCCGGCGTCTTTTGCACCTTGCTCTCCGTTGAATTCAACAAAGTGATCAAAGCCAACGATTTCGGCACGAATGAAACCTTTTTCAAAATCCGTATGGATTTTTCCAGCAGCCTGTGGCGCTGTTGAACCTTCAGGGTAAGTCCAGGCTCTGACTTCTTTTTCACCCGCGGTAAAATAGGTCTGCAACGTTAACAGGCTATAGCCGGCGCGAATAACGCGATTTAAACCAGGTTCTTCCAAGCCCATATCAGCCATAAATTCAGCTTTTTCTTCGTCTTCAAGCTCGGCGATTTCTGATTCGATTTCTGCACACACTGCCACAACCACGGCATTTTCCTGTGCAGCGATCGCCTTAACTTGATCAAGATACGAATTGTTTTCAAAACCGTCATCATTGACGTTGGCTACATACATAGTGGGCTTCAGAGTCAGCATATTCATATAGCTGATAGCAGCTAACTCTTCTTTTTCTAGTTTTACTGCGCGTAGTAAGGTGCCTTCATCCAAAGCGGGTTTAATTTTTTCCAATACTTTTAATTCGAATTTTGCTTCTGCGTCGCCACCCTTGGCTTTTTTACCGACACGAATCAACGCTTTTTCAACGGTCTCTAAATCAGCCAGCGCTAATTCAGTATTGATCACGTCGATGTCTTCTTTAGGGTCGACCTTACCAGCTACGTGCACGATGTTGTCGTTTTCGAAACAGCGAACCACATGGCCAATCGCATCTGTTTCGCGAATGTTGGCTAGAAATTTGTTACCCAGACCTTCACCTTTTGATGCGCCGGCAACCAATCCTGCAATATCAACAAATTCCATTGTTGTTGGAATAACCCGTTGCGGATTAACAATTTTCGCGAGCGCGTCGAGTCTCTCGTCAGGCACTGGAACAACGCCAGTATTTGGCTCAATGGTACAAAATGGAAAGTTTGCAGCTTCTATTCCAGCTTTGGTTAGTGCATTGAATAGTGTTGATTTGCCTACATTGGGTAAACCCACGATCCCACATTTAAAGCCCATTTGTTATTCCTCAAAAATCTTATTCTTTGCCGACGAGTCAGCTTAGTCATTATTCTGCTTTGAAACTATGTAGCCGGTTCATGGCCATTTTCAAATCGTTTTTTAGCAGTATTTCAGTGCACCGCAGTGCTTCGTCAATGGCTGCTTCCATTTGTTGTTGCTCGTTTTGAGGTGCTTTGCCCAAAACATGACCCGTCACTCTGGACTTGTCACCGGGGTGACCTATGCCGATACGAAGTCGAAGAAAGTCTTTATAATTACCCAGTTTAGACACAATATCGCGAATACCGTTTTGGCTAGAACTTCCACCAACTTTGAATTTTGCGACGCCAGGTGGCAGATCTAGCTCATCAAAAGCTACCAATATATTCTGTGGTTCAATACGATAAAAATTACACATTGCAGCCACGGCTTGGCCACTGCGATTCATGTAAGTTGTTGGGATAAGCAAACGTATGTCCTGACCCGCTAATGTTAGACGGCCAGTAAAACCAAAGAATTTATTGTCTAATTTGAGCGGAACTTGATGCGTTTTCGCTAGGGCTTCGACAAACCACGAGCCAGCATTATGACGGGTATTTTGATATTCGGGGCCTGGATTACCCAGGCCCACAATAAGTTGAATATCAGGCAAACAACTTATTCCTCAGTTGCTTCTTCTGAATCACCAGCTTCCGCTTCTGCTTCGGCTTCATCAGCACTTGGGCCTTTCGCCGTCTTAACAGTAACAACAGCCAAGTCATGTGACTCGCCTTTTGCAAGCTCAACTGATACTACGCCTTTAGGCATTGCAAGGTCAGACAAGTGAACAGTTTGACCAAGTTCAACGTTCATCAAATCAACTTCGATGTACTCTGGAAGTGCACCAGGTAAACAACTAACAACAATGTCAGCCATGTGGTGTTCAGCATGACCACCGTGGATCTTGATTGAATCAGCTTTGTCTTCATTGATAAAGTGAAGAGGTACGTTAGTCGTAACTTCTTTGTTCTTGTCTACACGTAGGAAATCGATGTGCGTCACTTTAGGCTTGAAAGGGTGACGTTGCATATCTTTAACCAAGGCTTCAACGGTCTCGCCGCCAATGTTTAAGGTTAATACGTGGCTGTAGAACGCTTCAAACTCTTGAGCTTGAATGACTTTGTTGTGTGCTAGGGTAAGAGAAACTGGCTCTTTATCAGCACCGTATAGGATCGCAGGAACTTTGTCTTCACGACGTAGGCGGCGGCTCGCACCTTTCCCCAGGTCAGTACGGACTTCTGCATCCAAATTAAAAATTGCATCAGACATGTTAATACTCCAAAAAATTAGACTGTGTAGACCCTTGCGACCAGAGCCTACGATATTGCACAGTGAAAGGTAATAATTTACCTACACCTGCACCCATCAAAAACGGGCGGCGAAGTCTAACACTTGCTCGTTTAGCAAACAAGCGTAAAGTCGCATCCTAAGCGGCTTTTCAACAATTTTCTGTAAAAAGCCTGGATATACGCTAGGGTAAATTCATCCAACAATAAAATAAGGACACACCTTATGCTTGCAAAGGCTCTTTTTTATACATTATTCCCCCTGATGTTTATTACGCATGTGTCAGCTCAGCAAACAGCGTTGGTAGGCGGCAGACTAATTGATGGCTTTGGTCATCAGCCTATCTCTAACAGTGTGGTTCTGGTCAAAGATGGACGTGTTGTGCAAGTGGGCACTGTCGAGACACTTGCTGTACCTGAGGGATTTGAGGTGGTATCTACCGAGGGTATGGATGTATTGCCTGGACTATGGGAAAACCACGCGCATCTCATGCTAAATGGTCATGCTGATTACGTCCATTGGGATGTTGCTTACGTTGATCGTTTAGCTGATGAAATCATGCCTGCCAGTGCGGCGCAGCTGTTACTCGCGGGCGTCACCTCTGCACGAGATTTAGGTGCTCCCCTAGATGCTACTGTCAGCGTTAAATCCCGTATTGAATCCGGTGAAATACCTGGTCCACATTTATATGTATCAGGCCCTTTTATTCAGCATAAAGCTTACCCTGGCACCGAGAAGTTTCGATGGGGGATAGATGGCGTAAGAGATGCTAAACGTAAAGTGAATAAACTAGCCGATGCGGGCATGGATATCGTTAAGCTTATTGATCAAGACAAAATGACTCTGGAAGAAGCTCAGGCAATCGTTGATGAGGCTCATAAAAGAGGCATGAAAGTGGTGGCGCATTCTCATCGTCCTGACGAAATCCGTCGCGGCTTGGAAATTGGTGTCGACAACTTTGAACATACGGGGTTAACCACAGCGCCCGCTTACCCTGATGATGTCATCGAGCTTTTAAAAGAACGCACTGCTACAGGTCGAGTGGCCGGCGGTCCGCTGTTTTGGACTCCCACTGTGGAGGGCTTGTGGAATTATCAACTGACCGTCGCTAACCCTGAGCGACTGGATAATACCTGCTGGCATCGGGGTCTAAAAGACGACACGATCGCCGATATTAAAGGTTCACTAAAGAATGTCGGTCAGTTGGACTACATGCAGTTGACTCCCTTGCGAAAGTCAACTCTCAAAAACAAAATCGCGCAACTGAAAGAAACAGGGGTTGTATTCCTGGTTGGCACCGATAGTGGCATTCCGACCAAGTTTCACTGCCAAAGCACGTGGAACGAAATGGCTATTTGGGTGGAGGAAATGAATATTTCTGCCATGGATACCATACGTGCTGCGACATACTGGCCAGCAGTCATGATGGGCGTTAACAAAGATTCTGGCACGGTTTCAAAAGGGAAGGTGGCCGATATTATTGCTGTCAAAGGTGATGTGCTCAGATATATAAACCTATTACAACACGTTGATTTTGTGATGAAAAATGGGAAAATATACAAGATAAGTGGTCAAGCCGTGGAGAAAAACCTTTAAAAGACAATTCTCATAAAAAGCGTGTAATCTTCAATGTTATATCGGTTTAATTACTTGATTGACTCGCTTTCAATTGCAGCTCAACTCAATTACATCATTGGACAAATTATAAACTACGAAAAATGCTGTACTTTATGTAAAGAGTCTTGTACAAAAGAGTTTCGAAGGATTGTAATAAAGAACGTAAGCAATCTCCGAGTGAATATTACTTCTTGAATATCAGTTGATTACAAGAAATTAAATTAACAGTGAATGAAAATTTGTTTGTTTGACGTTGCAGCAGTGGTAGCAAATTACCCGTTTACTAAAAAGCACAGTGAGCTCTGTTATGACATTCAACAAATATGTAAAAGCCTTTTTGGCAACAAGTTGCATTATCGTTGCGACAAATGCTTTTTCTCTAAATAGTTCTCCAACTACTACTGAAGACTCTGAAACCATTGAATCCATTACGGTAACCGGTGACGGCAAAGCCTTTTATCGGCAGTTAATGAACCTGGCCGAAGACGACTTCTTTGACTTATATAATCAGATAACTGAAAACGAAGATTTAAAAGTCAAATGCAAAACTAAAAACCGTCATGGATTTACGCGTATTAAACAGCGCAAATGTGAGTCCGCGTTTGTTTCTCGCATCAAATACGATAATGTGCAAGTTTCCATTGAGTCGGGTTCCAGAAGAACGGGCGCGTTGTCATCTGGAACTTGGATGAACAGAATTGGTTTGACGACAAAATCTTATTCTGAAATGAAAAAACTGAGAAAACAGCAAATTGAAGATTTAGAGCAAAAAATAAAAGACAACCCTGAATTACAACAAAAATTGATTAAGTTGTTGCAATCAAAAGAGAAATACAAGAACGCATCATAGCAGTTTAGCTAAAAGAGTCCCTGGTAATGCCGGGGCTTTTTACCTAAGGCTGTTTTATAAAGGGATACCCGCTAAAAGCATGCGGGTATGACGTATCCGGGCATGGGAGTATGACGTATCCGGGCATGGGAGTACAATGCTTAGGCGAAGTGCCGGTGGATCAACCCCGGCTCTCGATATAATACGAATGAAGTTCTTTTATTCCGCTAGTCACACCAGCCAGTGCCGCACTTTTCCTAATATTCGTTCGCCGAAGGTTTAACGTTACTGTCGTCGACCATTTTTGAATCTGTTACTTTGAGTACTTCTCCGTATTGCTGGAATGTCATCATGTCTTTCATGATGATGCCTTTGACTTCAACGACCATACCGTCTTTAAGCAGAGACTTGTCCATACCGTGTGGCATATATTTTTCGCCATTGTGACCATCCAAAGCAAAAAATCCGCCTTCTATGGTTTTAAAGCGAATTGTGCCAGTCACGGTGATCATTTTTTGTTCCTCATTGTTTTTATTTTCAGTGATAGGCTGTTTTTGACTCTTCGCTGCATCCTGGGCAGGAGCCGTGTTAGTTCCTGAGCAGCCCATTACTGCGATAGATATTAATGTCGCTAAAATCAATTTCATTGAATTATGTCTGCCTAATTAAATCGTTGTGTCTATTCAAGCATGAAATCAACCAACATGCGATGCCAGAATGGGTAATTTAAGGCTGACATTTGTCAATTTTTGGTAAAGTATGTGATGCTCATCCGTTCTTTGCTTCAAGGAGGCTTACTATGAAATCTATTCCATCTTGTGATTTATACGACTACCTTGAGATTGCCTGTCTGTTTCGATACCAGCTCAAACTTCAATTGGAGCAAGGTAGGGAGATCTCAGGTATCGCAACGAATGTTGGAACAAACCCTCAAAAAGAAGAAATTCTTTATATCGCGGAACAAGGTCTACCTGACAAAATAACGGAAATTAATACCAACAGTATTTTATCGATGACGGTCTTGACACCAAACGCGCGATTTCAACAGGTCACATTTCGCCAGGCATAAAAAAACCCTCAATTCATGAGGGCTTCTTGGGCTATTCAGCGCACTGAATACTAGTATTCAAACATCGCTGAAATTGATTCTTCGTTACTCACCCGGCGTATGGCTTCAGCCAACATATTCGAAAGTGTTAGCTGTTTAACAGTGCTGAGCGCCTTGATCTCGGGAGCAAGTGGAATGCTGTCTGTAACGATAATTTCATCGATGACAGAGTTTTTGATGTTCTCGACTGCATTACCAGAAAATATAGCATGGGTAGCATAGGCATAAACATTTTTAGCGCCGTGTGCTTTAAGCGCTTCTGCAGCTTTGCCTAGCGTGCCACCAGTATCAATCATGTCATCGACGATAATACAGTCTCGTCCCGCTACGTCACCAATGATATGCATCACTTGAGCAACATTGGCTTTCGGGCGACGTTTATCGATGATTGCAAGATCAGTGTCATTGAGCAGCTTAGCCATGGCCCGTGCGCGCACTACACCGCCAATATCTGGGGACACAACAACAGGGTTGTTAAAGTCACGACGACGCATGTCGTCTAACAATATTGGTGTGCCAAAAGCGTTGTCGACGGGCACATCAAAAAATCCCTGGATCTGTTCAGCGTGCAAATCAATAGTCAACACCCGATCAACGCCCACGTTAGACAAAAAGTCTGCTACAACTTTCGCGGTGATCGGGACACGAGCAGAACGCACTCGACGATCCTGGCGAGCGTAACCGAAATAGGGAATAACAGCGGTAATACGACCAGCAGATGCGCGTCTTAACGCATCGATCATAACGATCAATTCCATTAAATTGTCATTGGTTGGTGCGCAAGTTGACTGGATAATAAAAACGTCCGAACCACGGACGTTTTCATGAATTTCGACGCTTATCTCTCCGTCACTGAAGCGACCTACGCTAGCGTGGCCAAGTTTGGTATAAAGTCGGTCGGCGACCTTTTGGGCGAGTTCTGGTACTGCATTACCAGCGAATAGCTTCATGTCGGGCACAAGAAAATTCCTCAGTGCGATTGTTTTAGGCTTTTACGATACTCAGCGCGACATGACATCGTGTAAATATTCATGTAAAGGCGATGTATTTGCTCCCTTGGCGATGAATGCATAACAATCATCTGGCAAGGTAGTTTTAACTTTTTCTGCATTATCAAGATTGTCAAAAACGGCGAATAAACATGCGCCTGTGCCTGTCATTCTCGACGGCGCGTATTCTAACAAGTGACGTAATATTTTTGCAACTTTAGGATAGCGATCGCAGACCAACTTTTGGCAATCGTTGTGCGTATTGTCAAAATTATAGTCAGCCCAGCTGATTTTGGCGGTTTTGCGCGGTAAATTATTGGCGGAAAATACTTCTGCAGTCGACACGTGACAGTTGGGGTAGACAATGAGGTAATAGTTTATCGGCAACTCTGTCGGCGTGATAATTTCGCCTACACCTTCGGCAAATGCCGTTTTACCATGTACAAAAATCGGTACATCTGCACCCAATTGTAATCCGAGTTCTGCGAGTTTTTGCGTCGATAATCCGGTTCCCCATAAATGATTTAAGGCAACAAGTGTCGTCGCCGCATTGGATGAACCACCACCGATGCCACCGCCCATAGGCAAAACTTTATTCAGAGTTATTTTGCACCCTAAAGTTGTGCCAGTTGCTTGTTGAAGTATTTTCGCAGCGCGAATAATCAGGTTGTCTTTGTCTGGCACACCAGCAAGAGGGATAGCCATTTCAATGGTATTTTCAGCGCAAATATCAAAGGCCAGTGAGTCGCCATAATTTACTATTTGAAATAGGCTTTGCAGTAAATGATAGCCTTGATCATTTTGACCGTTGATATGTAAAAAAAGGTTGAGTTTGGCCGGACTAGGCCAGCAAAGATCGTTATTTAAATCTTCTGCCATGAGGTCACTTTAATTTTCACTTGGTTGCTCTGGTCTTGTTGGTTTATTAGTTCAATCTGGTGTGGCATAGGGATATCGTCAACCGTTCGATAATTAGAAAAGTTTAACAACCAGCCTGCACAGCCGTTGCATCTTGCAGTGAGGGATTTTACTCTGCCAAATTCATCATAAACGACAGAATCGTCTTGGGTGTGTTGTCCTTTCACCCAAAGGGCTAAACTTTCAACCGGTATATTCCAACCGGTGACTCGTTTGATCAATTCGCTAGCATTTCGATCTGAAAAAGTTTTGTCGTCGGCCTCTAAGCTGGCAAACCCAGGATATCCCTGCATCGAAACTAGGGTAGTACCAATAAAATTATTTAGCTGCAAATCGAAGGTTTGATCTCGTTGTTGCCAATGCAGATAGGCACTGAATTTTTCTTCAGGGCTCTTGAAGGCTAATCGACCTTTAATTTTCCAGTGGGAAAGTTGTTCTAATTGTTGCTGGTGGGCAATGCTGTCAACAGTCTGGATTGACTGAGGTAACGAGGCGCAACCAGCCAAAACAGCGCACAAGAACAGAAATGCAGCGCGAAATAGGTTTTTCATTGCAAAGACATCTAAATAAGGCTTATTAGTAATAGGAACACAGATAGTCTGCTACTTTCAATAGTTTTGGCTTTTGCGTACAATGCCGCACCCGTTGTTATTGGACAAGATTAATCCCTTTTAATGAAGTTACTCGCCGTTGGAATTAACCACAAAACTGCTTCGCTGGTATTGCGTGAAAAAGTCGCGTTCCCAGCAGAGTCGTTAGTCGATGCGTTGACTTCATTACGCGATACATTGGGAGCACAAGAATCGGTGATTCTGTCCACCTGCAACCGCACTGAAGTTTACGTTCAAGCCGAAAACTTACAACACCATGCATTGTTAAAATGGATTGCGGATTTTCACCAAGTTGATGCCGGCGATTTGACCCGGCATAGCTATGCTTACGATAGCGAAGCTGCCGTAGCGCATATGATGCGAGTAGCTAGCGGTCTGGATTCGCTGATCCTCGGCGAACCACAAATACTTGGTCAGCTCAAGCAAGCCTACAGTAGTGCGAAAAACGCTGGTGCAGTAGATGGTCAATTTGAGCGCTTATTTCAACATACGTTTTCTGTCGCCAAGAAAGTGCGGACCGAAACGGACATTGGCGCAAATGCCGTATCGGTTGCCTTCGCTGCAGTGCAATTGGCCAAACAAATTTTCTCTTCGTTAGCCAAATCATCGGTGTTACTGATCGGGGCTGGAGAAACGATTGAGCTGGTGGCCAAACATCTATCCGATAATCAGATTAAGAGCATCACTGTCGCCAATAGAACGTTACAACGAGCCAAACAACTTGCCGAGCCGATTGGTGCCAAGGTCATCACCTTAGCTCAAATCCCGAATATGCTGCACGAGGCCGATATCGTTATTAGCTCAACGGCGAGCACTCTGCCAATGATTGGCAAAGGTATGGTCGAAAGTGCGTTGAAAGATCGACGACATAAACCGATCTTTTTTGTTGATTTGGCTGTGCCTAGAGATATCGAAAATGAAGTCGCAGAATTGGATGACGCTTTTTTGTATACCGTTGATGATTTACAACATATTGTTGAGCAAAATCTTGCCAGTCGACAACAGGCCGCCAATGAGGCTCAAAGTATCATTGATAAGCAGATAAAAGAGTTTATTAGCTGGCAAAATTCTTTGCAATCGGTGGATTCAGTCAAAGCGTTTCGAGATCAAAACAATCTAATTAAACATAAACTTCAGCAACGAGCGTTGAGTCAAATTGCAGAAGGAAAAGATCCAGAGCAAGTCGTGATAGAATTATCCAATAAACTTGCCAACGCTCTGATGCACGCGCCGACCAAAGCATTGAGTGAAGCTGCACAACATAACGATCAACATAGGCTTAGCGTGTTGAAACAAAGTCTTGGCCTTAATACCGAAAAAGATTAACTAGGAATAGTATGAAACAGTCCGTTATCAGCAAATTGGAAACTTTGATCGAGCGATTCGAAGAAGTTCAAGCGCTGTTAAGCAATGCAGAGATCATTGCCGATCAAGATAAGTTTAGAGCACTATCCAAAGAGTACTCGCAACTTGAAGACGTCGTAAAAGCATTCAAACAATATCAGCAAGCACAAGAAGATCTAGAGTCTGCGCAGGAAATGATGCAAGAAGACGACGCTGAAATGCGAGAAATGGCGCAGGAAGAATATAAAAGTGCCAAAGCAGACATTGAATCGTTAGAAAATGAACTACAGATTTTATTGTTACCCAGAGATCCTAATGATGACAGCAACTGCTTCATAGAAATACGAGCAGGTGCAGGTGGCGATGAAGCGGCAATTTTTGCTGGTGACCTATTTCGTATGTACAGCCGGTTTGTGGAAACGCAAGGCTGGCGACTTGAATTGATCAATGCAAGCGAAGGTGAGCACGGTGGTTACAAAGAAGTTGTGGCGAATATTGTTGGTGACGGGGCATATGGTGTCATGAAGTTTGAATCAGGTGGCCATCGTGTACAGCGGGTACCTGAGACCGAATCTCAAGGGCGTATCCACACCTCTGCTTGCACTGTAGCTGTTCTACCTGAAATTCCCGAGTCAGAAGCGATTGAAATTAACCCAGCCGATTTGCGAATCGATACGTTTCGAGCGTCAGGAGCTGGTGGGCAGCATGTTAACAAAACTGATTCGGCTATTCGCTTGACGCATATCCCTACAGGCGTGGTTGTAGAATGCCAAGATGAACGTTCACAACATAAAAACCGCGCAAAAGCCATGTCTGTATTGCAAGCGCGGCTGAATCAGATTGAAGAAGAAAAACGCGCTTCAGAGGAAGCATCCACTCGGCGTAACTTAGTTGGAAGCGGTGACCGCTCTGAACGCATACGCACCTACAACTTCCCCCAGGGAAGAGTCACAGATCACCGTATTAATTTGACCTTGTATAAGTTGGACGACGTCATCGCGGGTGACGTTAACGCGTTGCTGGAGCCGATTCGTCAAGAGCACCAGGCGGACTTGTTAGCGTCATTGTCCGACGAACAGTAATAAGCTTTTTGTGGCTGACAATAATATTGAAAAGCTTCTAGCCTGGGCAATTTCGCAGCTAAAATCCATGCCCCAAAGCACGGATAGTCCGGCGTTAGACGCTCGACTACTTCTTGCACATTGTTTGGCAGAAACGACGACTTACTTATTGACCTGGCCTGAAAAGCAGGTTTCAGAAGAAAATATAGAAGCATTCAAAAAGCTGGTGTTTTTGCGTAAAGAAGGTCGACCCATTGCTCACCTGGTAGGCCAGAAAGATTTTTGGTCATTATCTTTGCATGTCAACACGCATACATTAATCCCTCGCCCAGAGACAGAATTATTAGTCGAAAAAGCGCTGCAGTTAAGCTTGCCGGAAACGGCAAAGGTGCTTGATTTGGGAACCGGTACTGGTGCAATCGCCATTGCTCTTGCCGCCGAACGGAAAAATTGGCATCTGACAGGGGTTGATCGAATTGAACAAGCGTTGGTGTTGGCCCGAGAGAATGCTCAGTACAACGCGATTAATAATGTTCGATTTACGTGCAGTAATTGGTTTGAGGATATACCCCTTCAAACGTACGACCTGATTGTATCCAATCCTCCTTATGTCGAATCCAACAGCCCGTTTCTATCCCAGGGCGATGTAAGGTTTGAGCCTCTTTCCGCGTTGACAGCCGGGGAAGACGGCATGCAAGACATTAAGCAAATTATCCCTAATGCATTATCTTATCTAAAAACCGGGGCATGGTTGCTTATTGAACATGGATTCAATCAAGCTAACGCCGTAGAAGCGTGCTTCCACGAACATGGCTATATCAATGTAGAGCTTGTTCGCGATTTGAATCAGTTACCCAGACTGACGCTCGCCCAAAAAACTGGATAATTCACCTGTAATCAATTACTAAACAGTGGTGATATAGCAATTGTGATGATAGATTTGTGCTTTGCGTTGTTTTCTTTGAGGGTGTTGCATGTCTGATATGTTTCTTTTTGCCGAAGATACCGAGGAATCTGTAGAAGAACAAAAAGGAACTTGGAAAGTACTCATTGTTGATGATGAACCAGAAGTCCATGCCGTCACGAAACTTGCTCTGAATGACTTCCAATTTCAGGAACGAGGCCTTGTATTTTTGAGTGCGCACAGTGGTGAGGAGGCCAAGAAAGTTTTTCATCAGCACGACGACATTGCAATCGTATTGTTAGACGTTGTAATGGAAACCGACGAAGCAGGATTAGAAGTTGCGCAATACGTCCGAGATGAATTGAACAACTATTTCACCCGCATCATCTTGCGCACCGGACAGCCAGGGCAGGCACCAGAAAGAGATGTTATCGTTAATTATGACATTAATGATTACAAATCAAAAACAGAGCTTACTGCCCAGAAATTATTCACGGTTGTGATCGCCAGTCTGCGTTCGTATCGAGATATTACGGTGATAGAAGAAAACCGTAAAGGACTTGAAAAGATAATATCCGCATCAGCGGATCTGTTTACTATCCGTTCATTAGAGAGTTTCATAAATGGCATTATGCAGCAACTGACATCTTTACTGGGTGGAACAGAAGATGCTGCTTATATTACATCGGCCGTCGCCGGACCTCAGCCAATAGATCTAACAGAACCTGAAGAATTCTACGTGTTTACCGGGAAAGGAGAGTACCAAAATCGTGAAGGTGATTTGCTGCAAGATGTGGTCAGCGGAGAAGAACTCCTTGCTTGTGAAAAAGCATTGAAAGATCAGACATTAGTCTACGGAGACGAATATGTCGCGGCATATTGTCAGGGTAAACATGCTTTTGGGTCATTACTGTATCTGTCTGGACTGCCGCGTAAACTGAATGATTTAGACAAGAAACTGCTCGAGATCTTCAGCCAAAATGTGCAAATCGCCTTTGATAATGTACTGTTGACTAAAGATATTGAAGATACTCAGACGGAAATCATAGAACGCTTAGGGCAAGCGATGGAAAGGCATTTCAGTGTTGGAAAACATATCCAAAGAATGATTGAGATGTGCCATATTTTGGCCACTGAATATGGGTTGCCTGAAGCCGATGTAGATATGTTGAAACTGGCTGTTCCACTGCATGATGTAGGTAAGCTAAAGGTACCGATGGAAATTATTCGTAAACCTGGGCCATTGTCAGAAGAAGAGAGAAAAACGGTCAAATCCCATGCAGAAGTTGGATACCAAATCCTCAAAGGCTCGCGAAGACCTATTATTCAAACTGCTGCAATGGTTGCTCGGGATCACCATGAACATTGGGATGGCAATGGCTACCCCAGAGGACTTAAAGGTGAGCGTATTCACATTTTCAGCCGCATTACCGCGATTGCTGATGTCTATGATGCGTTGCGCAGTAAGCTATATCACAAAGAAGCATGGCCCCTTGAAAAAGTACTTGAAGTGTTCCGAGGAGAACGAGGCAAACATTTTGATCCCATGCTGGTAGATATTCTACTGAGTAACATCGACAAGATTGAACAAGTTCAACAAATGCACCCTGATCCGGTTGACAACCTAGCTTAATTTTTTCCCCAGTTGAGCAGATTTGTAATGGATTTACGATTGAACCTAAACTAAATTTGGTGCGTACTCAGCGGCTTAGCAAAAAAGCGGTGAAAAGCCCTATGTAAAGTGTCTATGCTGAGATACAGTAGTAATCTTTGCTAGGCTAACTGCCTAGTTTTTACAATTTGTATGTGCCGATAACAAAAATAATAGGGACATTGTATGAACACTTATATTCTTGCCAAACATCTTCATCTGACTGCCGTTGTGCTGACCATTGCGCTGTTTTTGCTGCGTTATTTCTGGTTGCTACGAGGTTCAGGCATGTTGCAACAAAAATGGGTGAAAATTGTTCCGCACGTCGTTGACACTGTCTTACTGGCCAGTGCAGTCGCCTTGTGCCTTTTGATCCCACTCAATCCGCTTCAACACCCTTGGTTATGGCAAAAAATCCTATTAGTTATTTTGTATATATTCACTGGATATTTTGTGCTTAAGCGTGCACAAGGTTTACTCAGCAAATGGCTAGGTTTTGGTGTTGCCATGGCATGTCTTGCTATGGCTGGGAAAATGGCTGTCAGTAAACAAGCTTTGCTGATGTTATGAATCCAATTTTACGCCAAATAGTCGTTAAGAAATGTGAGACTCGGACCGATAAGAGAAGTATCTGATGATCGTGCTAGAGGAACATGTGAATACACTGCGGCAAACCATTGCTCAGCAAAATACGCTGCTTGCTAGCTTGCTTGTTGCGCAGCATTTTGAAGAGTGTTTGGATATCAATACTGAGCTTAAAAAAGTCTCAACATTGGTCCAAAGAGCCTTTTTGCAAGTTGTGCAAAGCGAAAAACACACAGAAAAAGAAAGATTGGATAGTTTTCTAAAAGTGTTTTTTACAGAGTTTGCCTTTAGCGGCGATGAGAACGACTATTTCAACTCCAAATATAGCCTTGTCAATCAGGTCTTAGATTATCATACGGGTATACCTGTCACACTCTCTATCGTGTTTTGTGCCATCGCCAAAGAGCTAGGATTTGACGCCAGTGGTGTGAATTTCCCCGGTCACTTTTTGGTTAGAGTCAATTTTGAATCCTCTGATCCCGTTTATATTGATCCGTTAAATGGCAAATCCATGTCTTGGTTAGAGCTTGAACATTTGTATGCCAGCATTGTCGGCGCAGATATGGAAGATGATGAGATGCCTCTCGACGTCTTAGAGCCAGCCAGCGCTGAAGAAGTCATTGTTAGATTGCTACATAACTTGAAAGCATCTTTTATTCGTGAGCAGCGTTATCAAAAAGCCTTATATGCCGTGGATTTACTCATCGGGCTTTCGCCAGAAGATCCTTATGAAAGAAGAGACAGAGGATTCCTGTTACATCAACTGGAGTGTCCACAGGTGGCGAAAGCGGATTACCAGTTTTTTATCAAACACTGCCCACAAGATCCTTCTGCACAACTATTGAAACTGCAAATGCGTCATTGGGATTCAATTGGCGATCTGGTTTTTCATTAGGTCGTTTTTCCCTTTTAAATCCACATAAATGTACTTTACTCCTGGTTCGGTTGTTTCTACTATGTTTGCATCTAACCAAAATATTGGAAACATCCTCCTTGATGAATAATAAACAACGTATTTCCGTCGGTAACACTGAAGTTGCTAATGATCAGCCTTTTGTCTTATTTGGTGGCATGAATGTGCTGGAGTCCCGTGATCTAGCAATGACCATTGCCGAGCATTATAAAGAAGTAACTTCTCGTTTGGGAATACCTTACGTATTCAAGGCCTCGTTTGATAAAGCCAATCGCTCATCAATACATTCTTATCGCGGGCCTGGTATGGAAGAGGGGTTAAAGATCTTCGAAGAAATTAAGAAAACCTTCGACGTACCTCTAATAACAGATGTACATGAGCCCCATCAAGCCGCCCCCGTTGCTGAAATTGTTGATGTCATACAGTTGCCTGCATTTTTAGCAAGACAAACTGATCTGGTGGTTGCCATGGCCAAAACTCAAGCTGTAATTAATGTCAAAAAACCGCAATTTCTAGCCGCTCATGAGATGCGCCATATCATCAATAAGTTCATGGAAGCGGGTAATGATAAAATAATCTTGTGTGAGCGTGGTAGCTGTTATGGATATAACAATTTAGTCGTTGATATGTTGGGTATGGATGAAATGAAAGCCTATGCTCCGGTTATTTTTGATGCAACCCATGCATTGCAAAAACCTGGGGGACGAAGTGATTCAGCAGACGGTCGTCGAGCACAAGCGGCTCAGTTGGCCCGCAGTGGAATGGCCTTGGGACTTGGTGGATTGTTCATTGAAGCACATCCAGATCCTAACTCTGCCAAATGTGATGGTCCGTGTGCGTTGCAGCTCGATAAGCTAGAGCCTTATTTGCAACAAATGAAACAACTCGATGAATTGGTTAAAGGATTCCCTGCACTAGATACGAGTGCTAACTAATCGAAGTTAAAAACCAAAAGCTGATAGATTAATCTGACAGCTTTTGGCCTCGTGCCATTTCATTTTTGTCTTTAAGTGTGGCTGCTAAAGTTGGCTGTTTGCTAGTCATTTTGATTTTAGCTAACAACACTTGGTTGGCATTTACTTTGAATTCCGGTAATTGTGCCATGTTTGATTCAAGGGCTGATTCAATTTCCAAGGTGACCGCAGGTTTCTGTAAGCCAGACTCATTAGCAAGAACATTTAATGATAGGCCTGCAAAAATACATAGCGTACCAAACTGTAAAATAGTGTTTTTCATATACTTTCCTAAAATATGTAATATTGTTTTTATAAAAATGTCATAAATAATTAACAATCAAAGGTAATTAACCACATGTTTTTCAAGGGTTAAATTATTGATTGGTGGTATTTTAATCTTTTGTGTAATAGCTTGAAAATGACATTTTGTATGGAATGGTCATTAGAAAAACTAATGATTGTTGTAGCAAGATGAGTTATCCTCTCCATTTTCCTATGATGACTCGCTTGGAAGATATATGAACCGCAGATTACCACCGCTTAACGCCTTACGAGCCTTTGAGGCAGCGGCTAGGCATTTGAGCTTCACCAAAGCCGCAGATGAACTTTTTGTAACACAGGCAGCCGTGAGTCATCAAATTAAAAGTCTTGAAGATTTCTTATCTATTAAACTATTTTTGCGGAAAAACCGTTCGCTATTACTTACCGAACAAGGTCAAAGTTACTATCTCGAATTAAAAGAGCTATTTGAACAACTCCATGGTGCGACAGAGCGGCTTTTAGCTTCAGGCGAAAAAGGCGCTATTACCGTTGCTATGCCGCCCAGTTTCGCCATTCAATGGTTAGTTCCTCGAATAAACCAATTCAGCCAAATCCACCCTGAGATTGACGTGCGAATTAAGGCTGTCGATTTTGATGATGGGTTTTTAGAAGATGATGTAGATGTCGCCATTTATTATGGCAGAGGCAAATGGTCAGGGTTGCAAGCAGACAAATTACACACTGAGTTCTTAACGCCTGTGTGCTCCCCCATGTTGTTTACCGGTAACAAACCCCTGGATAAACTCGATGACTTAAAACATCACAGGCTATTGCACGATTCGACCAGAGAAAGCTGGAAAAGCTGGATACGCTATTTTCATGTCCCTGGAGTGAATGTTGAGCAAGGGCCTATTTTTAGTCATACAATGATGGTCCTTCAAGCGGCAGCATTAGGGCAGGGAATAGCTTTGGCAAATAGCGTATTGGCAAGACCGGAGCTGGCCTCGGGAAGGCTAGTCTGTCCATTTGAAGAACGCTTAGTGAGTAAAAACAGTTTTTATTTGGTTTGTCATCAGTCACAGGCAGAGTTGGGTAAAATTGCAACCTTCCGGCATTGGTTGTTAGAACAAGTTAAAGAAGAGCAAGATGAAGACTATTTGTAATGAAGTTAGACAACCAATAGCCAGGTTACTTTTAGCCCATGGTGCTGGGGCTAATAAAGACAGTGCTTTTATGGAAGAGATCGCTCAACAGCTTGCTCTTTGTGATGTCTCGGTTATCCGATTCGATTTTCCGTACATGTTAAAAGCGGCAGAAACGGGTAAAAAACGACCACCAGATCGAGTGCCGGCTTTAATTGAAGATTTTTCACAAATGATTGATTCCTATGAAAAAGATTTGCCTTTATTTATTGGTGGTAAATCAATGGGAGGACGGATCGCTACATTAATTCCAGAATCTGGAAAGGTCAGAGGGGTAATATGTTATGGCTATCCGTTTCACCCTCCGGGAAAACCTGAAAAACATAGAACCGAACATCTCTATGAATTGACAACGCCAACGTTAATCGTGCAAGGAGAGCGGGATACTTTTGGCACGCGAGAAAGAGTAGACGCCTATCAACTTCCTTCTATAATTACTATAGAATATTTGACAGCTGCCGATCATAGCTTTAAACCACTTAAGTCTAGTGGCTTGAACCAACTCCAGCATATCAAGCATGCTGCACGACTTACCCAGGAATTTATAAAGGGAAATCTATGAAATTTTTACTCGCATTTAGTGCAATAAGCGCCGGGCTGTCTGTCCTGTTGGGTGCGCTAGCAGCGCACGCTTTGAAAGAGTATTTTGGCCCAGAATCTTTAAGTTATTTTGGTACCGCTGTGGAGTACCAAATGATCCATAGTGTGGCGATTTTGGCGTTTGCTACGTTGTATAACAAATTGAAAAACGTATGGTTATTGTGGGGAGCGCGCTGTTTTGCTGCAGGCATCATTTTCTTTAGTGGTAGCTTGTATGTGCTAGCGTTAACAGATATTACATGGATTGGCCCTGTTACTCCGTTAGGTGGATTGTTTTTGGTTTCAGGTTGGGTCTGTTTATTAGTTGCCGCTTACGAATATGACAACTAAATCTGTCCTGTTATATTGCCGTGCCGGGTTTGAATCAGATTTAAGTACCGAAGTCCTCGAAAAAGCTGCTCAGTTGGGCTTATTCGGTTATCCAATCATTAAGAAACAGTCTGGTTATGTCGTTTTAAATTTTCATAACAAAGATGACGCTGCGCAATTGTGTCAAAAATTGCTATTGACTCAAATTGTATTCGCCCGGCAAATGTTCGTTTGCGGCGAACCTATTGAAATCGAAGATACTCAAGATCGCGTCTCAGCCATATTGACTGCCAGCGATAGCTTCCCGCTTTGCGGAAGTATTCTGGTGGAATATCCTGACACATCAGAAGGTCGTGAGTTATCCAAATTGTGTCGCAAAATCACTGTACCATTGCGACAAGCATTAAGAAAAAATAAACGCCTGACCGACAAAGAACAGTTAAGCAAACCCCGACTACATGTCTTTTTTACCCAAGGTGATCGCTGTATCGTTGGATACTCCTTTCCTGCGAATCGAAACCCCGACTTTTTGGGGATCTCAAGACTCAAATTTCCCGCCGATGCACCGAGTCGTTCTACCCTGAAACTTGATGAGGCGTTCCAGACATTCATACCCAAAGATGAATCAGAGCAACGGTTACGGCCGGGATTACATGCGGTAGATTTAGGCGCATGTCCTGGTGGATGGACCTATCAGCTAGTTAGACGAGGTATGTTTGTGCAAGCTGTGGACAATGGTGCTATGGACGAAAAATTGATGGACACAGGGCAGGTGAGCTACTTTCCAGAAGATGGCTTCAAATATCAGCCGCGCAAGAAAAACGTGTATTGGTTGGTATGTGACATGATTGAGCAACCTCAGCGTGTGGCCAAATTAATGGCAACTTGGCTTGTAAAAGGCTGGTGTAAAGAGACCGTATTTAACTTGAAACTGCCCATGAAACAACGATTTGAATCCGTCAGCCAGGCGATGGCGATTATTGATGAAGTAATGAGCCAAGCAAATTGCCAATATCAGATTCAGGCTAAGCATCTTTACCATGACCGAGAAGAAATAACCGTGCACATTAGGTTAACTTGAGTTAAGTAGGAAATGTTTGGCGAGATCCCGTCTCAAGAGCGCTGACGGGATGACGTTGTGGTAGAAACGCTAAGGGAGTGACGTTGTGGTAGAAACGCTGACGAGATGAAGTATTGGGAGAAATGTTGACGTGATGACGTGGTAGGGAGGGCTCAGTTCATTCTCATAAAGGTCTACAACTACTGATCGTACGAACAACGCTTTTCACTTTCACGTCGTTCCCGCGACGCTTTTTATTCTTACGTCATTCCTGCGACGCTTTTTATTCTCACGTCGTTCCCGCAGCGCTTTTTATTCTCACGTCGTTCCCGCAGCGCTTTTGGGCGGGAATCTCCATGCAATCGCTACTTGAGATTGACGTTGGTGGAATCGATGCCTTAACCCTTACCCTTTTTGCTTTTTCATTGCTTGTTTTAGTTGTTTCCAATGGGATTTCATTCTGCTGATAATAAGCTGTTGTTGCGATATGCTCGATGGTTGATAGTGATGTTGTATGTATAAATCTGTGATTGCCGCGAAGGGCTCAGTAATCGAACTTGGCGCTTTGTTTTTCACTTGTGACACAAAATCTGCGGGCCCCTGAGACGCTCTACGGTGCAAATTAACTTTTGTTAGTAGATGCTCTGCCAACTCGTAATAATAACTGGCTTTGTCTTGTTTTGGTTTTCGCCAAATGGGTAAAAAGAACAGGGCGATTAAGGCGAAAATCAGCAAAACAGCACCAAGGCTAAACATTGCTAATTTTTGTGGTGTTATTTTTCCGATAAGAGACTTAATTAAATCCTGTTGTTTGTCTTTATCAAACCCTAAAACCCATTTAGTCCAGAAAAAATCAACGTCTTTCAACCAGTTGCGTAATGAATTTAGCCAGGCCACTGTGCTTAACTGACCAAACCCAGATCCTAATAACAAATCGGCTTCGTTCAGGGCATTTCGAAGACCGGATTCCAATCGATTCGGTGCGACTATGGCTGTTGGATCATAACGGATCCATCCTCTATCATCGTGCCAAGCTTCAATCCATGCATGGGCATCATATTGATAAACACTCATGTAATCACTGTCCAATTGCTCCCCTCCTTGATAACCCGTCACTAGCCTCGCCGGAATACCTCCAAGTCTCAACATGTAGGCCATTGCGCTGGCATAATGAGAGCAAAACCCTCTTTGCTCAACAAACAAAAAAGTGTCCACTTGATCATTCGGCATAAGTGGCGGTTGCAACGTGTATTCAAAGTCTTGTGAAGAAAAGTAGAACATAACAGCGGCGATAAAATCGTCATCAGTAGTATATTTTTGGCGCGTTTCTGCTACCCATTGTTTTGTCAGTGGGTTTCCCTGCTCAGGTAGTTGTCGATTGATACGTTTGTCAACACTAGACAGCGTTTGATTAAGTAAAACTTGCGGAAAAGAGCGTATTTCATATTGAAAGGTACTCACCAAAGGACTGATGCTGCTAAGTTGATATTCATGACTTTGCCACACTTTCTGCTGACTACTGGCTCCAATGGGAGTTGCCACGTCCAGCGCATACAGCCATGATTGGTGAGTGGGTTCGGCAATAACTTGGTATTGATAGTAGTTGCCTTCTAGTATTGGCGAAAACTCCCGATTAGCACCCTTATATTGACGTTGAATTGCTTTACGATCCGGCGACACTTGCCAACTTTCTCCATCGAAGTTTTCCATTACCAATGCGCGCCAATAGCGTTCTTGAGGAGCAGGAATAGTGCCATCAAAGGTTACTCTGAAAGCAAGTTCGGCGCTTTGCGATAAATTAGCAATATCGCCAGGTGTGACTTTTTCAGCCAAACCTGTCTGGTGACTTTTAGATGCTGGCATTTGCCAAAGTGGGCCGATCAGGGGCAACACCATAAATAGCAAAAGCGTGATAGGTATAGCCTGGGCACCCATAACTGACACCTTTTTGATTAGTTTATTAAGTGGCAGATTGGGACTAATGTGAGTAGCCAACGACATTAATAAAACCAAGGTCAAGGCAAAATAGAATAGACTGAAGGCGATTCCTTGTTGAAAAATAAAACCGCAACCAATTAAAAATCCGCAGCTGGTAATTAACTGAAAGTAGTCTTTGTCTGAGCGCAATAGCATGAGTTTTAAAGAACAGGCTAATACCAGTAGGTTAAGCATGCCCAACAGGATACCTAACTGCCAACTAAAGTAAGCCAAAACGATCGCGCTAAGCAGTGCTAAAAGGTTGAGTGTGCGAATAGATGGTGCATGCTTATGCAGTTCTAGATAGAGCGCGGTGCGCATGACCGTTGCACAGATGACCAAAATCAGGATCCAGCTCATAACCGGTTCCAATAGGCTAAAACTGACGATAAAAAAAACTAAGGTCAAAAGTAAGTGAGAATGATTTTTAGCGCTGCTGATCATCGGAAACTAGTTACCCTCTTTTGCCATAAAGTGCCAAGGCGATGAGGCAGTTTTTTTGATGATCGTTACCGCTGTCTGGAGCGATTTTGGAATTCCCCAGGTCCAACCCAAATCGCTGATTTTTGCGGCTCAATTCCATAACTTGATAACATAATTGGCTGAGGGTTAATTCTAAGTTTTCTGATGCGACTTTGGGCATCATCAACCATCCACTGGCGCCGGTTTCATGGCTAAATTGTTTGGACAACATGCCTTGACCCTTAGCGACCTGTTTCCAAGCTACATGGTACAGAGGCTCTCCCTGCTTGTAAGGAGCGAGTGTATCAAAATCATCATGGCCTTTGACCGATACACTGGCGTGGTGTTGCTCTTGTTCATCTGATTTGTTTTCTAAGCGGATCGGGCAACGCACAGGTTTGGGGTAGACAACAATATCTGATTGAAAGGCCAGGTGGGTCCAGCATCGATAGAGACCTAAGGGAAAGTAGCTGCTAAATGTCACTCTAGGTAATGGCAGTCGGCCTCGTTGTGGGCAGGCAAGAGCGATAAACGCGGGATTAGCCAGTGCGTCTAAATCCACGCTTGTTTTTTCCCTATGACGCCAAAAACTCAAATGAATTTTGCCATGAGACTCTTTGTCTCGGTGATTAAACCAAATTGGCACTTGGATATTGTCGCCGGCAAAACTGTTTTGTACTTTGCCTAGTTGAATGTCGAGATTTGAAAAATTGAAATAAGCAGCTAACAGGTTGATTAAAAATAGCGAAATGAGAAAGTAGCACAGTAAGATCATCAAATTATTTTGATAATTTGTCCCTAGCAAAAACAATCCTAAACACAAAAATAAATAGAGCCCACCAAACCGAGAAGGAAAAATAAAAATTGTTCGATGATTGAGTTTAAAACGGCGCGCAGCCGGAATGCGTCTGTCGAGCCAAATGGCGATCCTGCTTTGCATCGCTGACATGATTAAGCCGCCAGCGGGTCGATTGCATCAAGCAGTTTTTCACTCAAGCTAGATTGTCCATTAAAGTCGGAGGTTGAGCCACGCAGACGGTGTTCAGCGACAGAAGGCAGAACTGCCTGAATATCTTCAGGAATAACGTAATCACGACTGTGCAAAAACGCCCAGGCTCTGGCGGCTTGTAATGTCGCTTTACTTGCTCGGGGAGAAAGTGGGTTTGGAAACCCTTCAGTTTCCCTACTAAAAGTAACTAATCTCAACACATAATCCAATATTGCGTCAGACGCATGGACTTTGTTCACTTCATTCTGCATTGAGACGAACTCGTCGACAGTGATTACACTCTCTGTCGTTTCTATCGCCGAAGTGTTTTGACTCAATAACATTTGCTTTTCTGCGTTCCAGTCGGGATACCCGAGTTGAATACGCATTAAAAATCGGTCTAATTGTGACTCGGGAAGTGGGTATGTCCCCGACTGATGCATGGGGTTTTGAGTGCCGATAACAAAAAATGGCGAAGGTAAATCCCGTGTTTCTCCATCTAAGCTAACTTGCTTTTCTTCCATCGCTTCCAATAACGCGCTCTGAGTTTTGGGACTGGCACGGTTGATCTCATCCGCCAATACCAGTTGGCTAAAAATGGGGCCGGGGTGAAATTCAAACGACTGTTTAGCACTATCAAAAATATTAAGTCCTAGCATGTCCGCAGGCAGCAGGTCTGAAGTAAATTGAATACGCGAGAAATCAAGTCCAAGTGTCTTCGCTAACGCGTGCGATAAGGTGGTTTTACCCATTCCAGGTAGATCTTCAATGAGCAAATGACCATTAGCAAGCATGCAGGTTAGGGCCAGCTTAATTTGCTGGTTTTTGCCAATCACTTGATTGGATATCTGTACTATCGCTGTTTCTAAATTTTTTTGCACAACATTTCACGGCTAAACGTTTTTCATAGATTAATTCTAGACTAAGCCATCTCTGGTGTAATCTTTATCGCCTATACAAAGGTATGAATTTAATAAAATCAGTACCTTGTGTTGGGGCGTGTTACTAAAACAATTGAAAATCTAAAGTTGATGATTAATTGTTCAATTGTAGGCGCAAATTGAAGGGGACAGCTTTGACTCGTCGAAATCTTTTGCGATCTCATCGAAAGTTCTTCATAAAAGCTCATTTTTTACTGAAAAAAGTTTTTGGTTGGTCTTATAATGTTGTCAGTCCTTCCTAGCATTATTTATTGAAATATGAAAACCATTACTATTGATGACGAGTTGTATTCTTTCATTGCCTCTCAAACAAAACATATCGGCGAGAGCGCGTCAGATATTCTGCGTCGTATTCTCATCGATGAATTGGGCTTAGTGCATGGTGAAAACTCGCATGTCGACGTAAGTAAACCCGCGCAAGTGACTAAAGCGGTTAGAGAAATTAACAAAATCAAAAAGCCATCTGACATTGATGGGCAACACGAGGATGATAATGTTATCGATGCCGCTGCATTGTTTAAATTGTTAAAAGAAGACGAGTTTACTCAGCCAATGAGTAAAGTTGAGCGTTTTCTAAAAATGCTAGGTGCATTGCATCAGTCACACTCTGAACAATTTAAAAATGTTCTGGAAATAAAAGGTAAAGGTCGACTTTATTTTGCTAAAGACAAAGACACTTTACTAAAGTCGGGCAGTAGTACAAATCCTAAACCCATTCCAAACTCTAGTTTTTGGGTGGTAACGAATAACAACACGGCCAAAAAGCGAGCAATGTTAGTGAATGCTGCAAAACACCTTGGTTATTCTAAGGTTAATGCAGAGCGATTAGGCGATTTATTTGATACCTAGTATCACCTATTAACAACGGCAATTTAAGACACAATCAGGAAAATTATGGCGCTTCACCCTCAAGCCGGTCAACCGGCAGCCAGAGAGCAACTGGTCAATGTTGCTCGACTTGTCAGTGCATACTACACCCAAAAACCTGATATTTCTGATCCGTCTCAAGCTGTTGCTTTTGGCACATCAGGGCATCGAGGTAGTGCATTTTTAAATACCTTTACTGATTCGCACATCAGTGCGATCTGTCAGGCGCTTGCTGAATATCGTCTTGCTCAAGGGACTACAGGACCGATGTTTATTGGTATGGACACCCATGCCTTGTCTGAGCCTGCATTTGTAACCGCTGTTGAAGTGTTAGTAGCTAACCAGGTAAACCTATTTGTGCAACAACAAAGAGGGTATACGCCAACCCCCGTTATCT
Organism: Aliiglaciecola sp. M165; assembly: GCF_007197995.1. Classification (GTDB taxonomy): domain Bacteria; phylum Pseudomonadota; class Gammaproteobacteria; order Enterobacterales; family Alteromonadaceae; genus Aliiglaciecola. The sequence goes on along the minus strand of NZ_VKKH01000009.1, from coordinate 144,245 downwards.
CTCACGCAATTTTGAATTTTAATCGTGGCAAAACATCCGGCTTGGCAGATGGTGTGGTGATTACACCTTCACATAACCCACCTGAAGACGGTGGATTCAAGTACAACCCTTCTCACGGTGGCCCTGCAGATGGTGATGCGACAAACTGGATTCAAATCAGAGCCAATGAAATTATCAGTCATGGTGGCAGTGAAATTAAGCGCATAGATTTTGATCAAGCGATGAAGTCTGAGTGGGTGAGTGAAGTCGACCTTTGTGAGCAGTATGTTTCAGAATTAGATCAAGTACTAGACATGCAAGCGATTGCCTCTGCTGATTTAGTGTTAGGAACCGACCCTTTAGGAGGTGCGGGATTAGGCTATTGGGATCGAATTGCCGATCGTTACAAGCTAAATATCAAGGTTGTTAATAACAAAGTTGATCAGCAATTTGGTTTTATGCATCGCGATAAAGACGGAAAAATCCGTATGGATTGTTCTTCTCCTTATGCGATGGCTGGATTGATCGATCTTCGGCAAGACTTTGATGTTGCCTTTGGTAATGATCCAGACTTCGATCGTCATGGCATTGTGACCAGACATTCAGGCTTAATGAATCCTAATCATTACCTAGCTGTGGCAATTAACTACTTGTATCAACATCGCCAGCAATGGCCAAGTGATTTGAAAATTGGCAAAACCCTGGTCTCAAGTAGCATGATAGACCGTGTTGCGCAATCTTTAGGGAAACCGCTTTGCGAAATGCCTGTAGGCTTCAAATGGTTTGTGCAAGGTATGCTAAAAAGTGAAATAGGTTTTTCTGGCGAAGAAAGCGCTGGTGGTATTTTCCTGCGTCGCAATGGCCAACCTTGGGCAACGGATAAAGACGGAATTATTTTGTGTTTACTTGCTGCGGAGATTTTAGCGGTGACGGGCATTGACCCTGGTGAGCATTACCAGCAACTAACGCAAAAATTTGGAGCGCCTAGCTACAAACGGATAGATGTGGCAGCTAACCATGCACAAAAAACAGTGTTAAGTAAAATGGATAAGTCGGTGATTACGTCAACCACGCTGGCTGGCGAAGCCATTACCAATATTCAAACCCATGCGCCGGGAAATAATGCCGCGATTGGTGGTGTTAAAGTGAGTACACAAAATGGTTGGTTTGCGGCAAGACCATCTGGCACTGAAAATGTCTATAAAATTTATGCGGAGAGTTTCAATGGTGATTCTCACCTCGATGCACTGCTTAGTGAGGCGCAGAGCTTGGTTGATGGTGTGTTCAAAACGCAAAATGTTTAAATTTGATTGAAATAATGTAAAAAATTTGTAAATAAAGTACATTAAATTTATTTGCATACGAATTCATAGGGAAAATTAACAATTATTTAACAGAAATGACTGAAAATACCTGCTAAAACTACGCTTAAGTAAAGTGAAATTAAATTACAACTATTACTCAATTTAGTGTTAAAAGATGTAATTTAGAAACAAGTAGGAAATTCAGTTATGGCAAAACCCTCTGTCAAAACACCCGTTAAGAAAACGGCTGCAGCTAAAGCGCCCGCTAAAAGCAAAGCGCTTTCAGCTGCCCCATCTTTAGACAAAAATACCATTAAAGAAGCTATTGTACGTCACTTGCATTGCACCTTAGGTACCGATGAAAACAAAGCTAACAACCATGCGTGGTGGAAGGCAGCCTGTGCAGCAGTGCAGGAACAGGTGCTAGAGCGCTTAACCAAGACACAAAAATCCCACTATTTGAACGACACCCGTGCGGTTCATTATTTTTCTGCAGAATTCTTAATGGGACGTTTAATGTCAAACAATCTGCAAAACCTTGGATTGTTTGAAGTCACAGATCAAGCACTCAAAGAGCTTGGTGTGAATTTGACTGATATTATGGAAGAAGAACCAGACATGGCTCTTGGCAATGGAGGTCTTGGACGACTTGCTGCATGTTTTATAGATTCGTTAGCCACTATGGACTTACCTGCTGTGGGTTACGGTATCCATTATGAGCATGGTCTATTCCGTCAAGAAATTAAAAATGGCGCGCAAATTGAACGCCCAGATAGCTGGCGTGACTATGGCAACCCGTGGGAAATTTGCCGACCGGAGTCAATTCAAGACATCTCTTTATATGGTTATGTTGAGACAAAGTATGGCGAAAACGGTCGAATTCAAAAAGAATGGCATCCGGGGTCAATTGTCAAAGGGATCCCTTGGGATATTCCAATCGTGGGATTCGGCGGGAAGACGGTTAATGTCTTACGTTTGTGGGAATCTCAGGCATCTAGCTACTTCAACTGGGACGTATTCAATGCTGGTGGTTATGTCGATGCACAGTCTGAAAACGTGCAGGCAGAAACGATTTCTAAAGTGCTTTATCCCAATGATGAAACTGAAGCTGGTAAAGAGTTACGCTTAATTCAGCAATACTTTTTCTGTGCTTGTTCATTGAAAGATATTATTCGTCGGTACAAACGTGCTCATGGCGATGATTGGAGCCGCTTCTCAGAACAAGTGGTCATCCAACTAAATGACACCCATCCAGCCATTGCGATCCCTGAGCTAATGCGTATTTTAGTTGATCGCGCCGAATTGGATTGGGATGATGCGTGGGAAATCTGTACTAAGACCTTCGCCTATACAAACCATACACTGCTGCCAGAAGCCTTGGAAAAATGGCCAGCACGTATGATTGAAAAAATCTTGCCTCGTCATTTAGAAATTATTTACGAAATCAACCATCGTTTTATGGCTGAAGTTGAGAAAATCTGGCCTGGTAATAACGCAGTAAAAGAGAAGTTATCCATCATTGAGGAAGGAAACGGGAAAATGGTTCGTATGGGGAACCTGTCAGTGATTGGCTCGTTTGCGGTCAACGGCGTTGCTGAGATCCATTCAAAACTAGTTAAGCAAAACCTGTTCCCTGAGTTTGATCAAATGTATCCGGGCAAGCTGACCAACGTTACTAATGGCATCACACCACGTCGTTGGTTGAAAGCATGTAATCCTGCGTTGTCACAATTGATCGACAAAAAGATTGGCTCAGATTGGCCACTTGATTTAGACAAATTGAAACAGTTGGAAGCCTTTGCTGATGAAGCAAAATTCCAGAAAGATTTCATGAAAATCAAGCATCAAAACAAAGTTGCTTTAGCTAAAGAAGTTAAAACCCTTACCGGTATTGATATCGATCCCAAGGCAATCTTTGACATTCAGATCAAACGTTTACATGAATACAAGCGTCAGCATTTGAATTTGCTTCATATCATGGCGTTGTACCGCAGACTGCTTGAAAACCCAAACTATGACATGCATCCTCGCGTGTTCATTTTTGGCGCAAAAGCAGCGCCGGGGTACAAATTGGCAAAGGACATTATCTACGCCATCAACCAAGTAGCAGAGCGTATTAATAACGACCCACGAGTTAACAAAAAACTAAAAGTCGTATTTTTACCTAACTATCGTGTTAGCTTGGCTGAAAAAATGATCCCCGCTGCAGATGTTTCTGAACAAATTTCTACCGCCGGTAAAGAAGCGTCGGGTACAGGTAACATGAAATTGTCACTAAATGGTGCCTTAACAATAGGAACACTTGATGGTGCAAACATTGAGATTGCTGAAGAAGTGGGTGATGAGAATATCTTTATCTTCGGCTTGACCGTTGATGAAGTGCAAAAGGTTCATGCAGATGGCTACAAACCTCACGACTACTACTACCAAAACGCAGAACTTAAAGCGATATTGGATTGGTTGGAAACCGATTACTTTACGCCTGGTAAACCTGGTGCATTGGCATCACTGAAACAAAGTTTGTTGGATGGCGGTGACCCTTATTTGGTGTTAGCTGATTTCGAGTCCTACTCTGAAGCGCACAAAAAAGTGGATGCTGCATATCGAAATAGTAAAGACTGGGCGCGCATGGCTATCCTCAACAGTGCCAGAATGGGCAAGTTTACCTCAGATCGTTCGATTAAAGACTATGTTGAGCGAATTTGGAAGCTTACACCTTGTAAAATTGAAGGGTAAAAAAACGTTTCAATTGCTGATTATTTGATCGCTCAGCATGCATTTTTGACAATTCAAAGCCCAAATCGATATTTGGGCTTTTCTTTAGGTGAATGAAAGGGTTAGAATCATCCTTACATGCATTGTAAGTGCGCCTAATAAGAATTATAAGAATGGGTGAATTTCACCAGTCACTAACAACTATTCCTAATCGATATGCATTTTTAGACCGCATAGACGAGTCGGTCAAATCTGACAACAAATTGTCGTTGATGTTGATCGACGTTGTACGTTTTTCGGACGTAAGCAGTTCGTTGGGCTATCAAGTCGGCGACATCATTCTTCTGGCCATTGCTAATCGTATAAAAAAGCTTTTCGGCGAAGAAGTATTGTTGGGCCGCATTAGCGGTGATATTTTTGGATTAGTGATCCCTGGGCGTCATGGTGAACGCCAACTCCGTTATCATTTCGATCATCTTGTTGAACATTTCAAAACACCCATAACCTTTGATGGTCATGCGTTTATTGCTGATTTTAACGTTGGTGCGGTGGCGAACAGCCAGGACAATAGCGACACCATCAAATTACTTGCTAGAGCTGAAGCCGCACTAAAACAGGCCAAAGAAAACAAATACGAAAACCTGCAAATTCTGAGTATGTTGGAAAAAGCTCAGACAGGGCGTTCACTTGCATTAAAAGCTGATCTAAAACGCGCTTTTCAAAATGATGAAATGGAAATTTACTTCCAACCAAAAGTTGAACTTGAAACGCTAAAAATTATTGGCGCAGAATGTCTGCTTCGCTGGAATCATCCACTGGATGGTGTGCTCTTCCCCGGTGCACTAATCGAAGCTGCTGAATCCTACAACATGATGAACGAGTTGGGATATTGGACCTTAGAACAAGCCTTTAAAAGTGCGGTAAACTTTAAAAGACAAGGTTTAGATCTTGTGCTTTCCGTCAATATGTCTCCGACGCAATTGTATGATTTTAAATTTATTCCCAACCTGCAAGCCCTACAAGAAAAGTATGAGATCAACTTAAATCATTTAGAATTAGAGCTAACTGAGGATGTGGCCTTGTCTAATTCATTAATGGTTAAACGGCAGTTGTCCGAGGCACGAGCATTGGGTATGAAAATATCAGTGGATGATTTTGGCAAGGGCTATTCCAATCTGGCGTACATACGCGATCTTGCCATTGATACGATTAAAATTGATAAAACTTTTGTAATGGGGCTTGAAGGCAATCCAGTTAATCTGGCCATCATCCAGGCCGCTCAAGTCATTGGTGAAGCCTTGAATTGCGATATCGTCGCGGAAGGTATTGAAACGATCGGCCAAATGCACATGTTAAGAGAAGTCGGCATCGAAAGTGGCCAAGGCTTTTTATTTTCTCAAGCAATTCCTGAACTGGATTTTATCGGACTATGTCGCTCTGATTTGGCGGTCGGAACGTCAAAGGCCTTCCTTTCACGGCAGGCTTAAGCAGATTCCTTATGAGTGTGCTGTTTAAGCGCACTGAAAAATACTTGCTATACTAGTCCGGTGCACCTAAAGCATTTTATAGAGGTCAATAGATTTAAATATGTTGTCGGCGTTACTTTTTGAATCGGGTCAGTTCTTGCAGTTTTCTAGGCAAGTACCAGAATCCTTCGAACATGCTATCCATTTTGAATTACCCAATGGTGTGAAGGTCGATATTACAGCACCGGGGATCATAGAATTTACGCCATCAACGCCTTGGGATAAAAATATTGTTTTGTCTTGTGGTGTGCATGGCAATGAAACTGCGCCGATTGAAATTTGTGATGAGTTTGTTCAAGGCTTAATCACAGGTAACATTGTCCCTGCGCAGCGTGTGATGTTTTTATTCGCTAATCTGCCTTCGATGGACATCGCTGAGCGCTTTGTTGAAGAAAACATGAATCGTTTATTTAGCGGAGCCCACTCTCAAGGCCCTGGGCTGATTAACTCCGAGCGCGTGCGTGCCAAACAACTCGAGCAAGCAGTAGAGCGATTTTTTTTATCGTCGCCAGAGAAAACCGCGCGATTACACTATGATCTGCACACTGCAATACGCGCTTCTAAAAATGATAAGTTTGCGGTCTATCCTTTTCTCCATGGAAAACCTCATAATAAAGAACAGTTGGCCTTTTTGAGTGCTTGTGGAGTGAATACCATTTTACTTTCAGAAAGCCCCACAACGACCTTTAGCTATTATTCAACACATCAATTCAATGCCCATGGTTTTACCGTGGAGTTAGGTAAAGTAAAGCCATTTGGCGAAAATAATATGGCAGACTTCAGCGCTGTTATTCAGTCCCTCAAGGCACTGATCACTGAAAAAATGCCAACGTTTCCTGAATTTTCAGCAGAAAAAACGGAGCTCTTTCGTGTCAATCAGGTGATCAATAAACAGCACGACGATTTTAAGCTGCATTTCGATGATGAAACGCCAAATTTCACCGATTTTAAACAAGGTGATGTTTTGGCTTCTGAGTCAGGAAAAGAGTACCTCTGTGAACAAGATGGTGAAGCCATAGTGTTTCCCAATGCGAACGTAGCCTTGGGGCAGAGAGCTTTATTGACGGTCGTGCCAACCCAACTTTGAGGGTATGTTATGCACAACACGGATTTTCAGCTCCATCCGCAATTAGCGGCAGATTGCTTTGAGGTATGTGATTTACCGCTTAGCAAAATTTTGCTGATGAACGACAGCCAATATCCCTGGTTTATTCAAGTCCCTCGTCTTAATGGTGTCAGTGAAGTCATTGATTTAAATGAGTGCCAACAGAACCAACTTTGGTATGAATCTAGGGTGCTGAGCGAACTGATCCGTGACGAATTTAATCCGCATAAACTGAATGTCGCTGCATTAGGCAACATGGTGCCGCAACTGCATATTCATCATATTGCTCGTTATAATTCTGATCCCGCTTGGCCAAAGCCGGTTTGGGGGCTGGCACCGGCAAAAACCTATGATAAAGTAGAAAAACAATCGTTAACTCAACGCATGCAGACGTTACTTAAGGAGAGACTATGTTAGTGACAACAACGAACAATTTGGAAGGGAAAACCATCGAGCAATATTACGGTGTGGTTGTGGGTGAGGCCATAATGGGGGCCAATATCTTTAAAGACATTTTTGCTTCTATCAGGGATATTGTTGGAGGCCGCTCAGGGTCGTACGAACAAGAACTCACTAAAGCCCGCAAAATTGCTTTTATGGAATTAACAGAAGAAGCCAGAGCAATGGGTGCAAATGCGGTTATCGGCGTTGATATCGATTACGAGGTCATTGGACAAAATGGCAGCATGTTAATGGTTAGTATTTGTGGAACGGCGGTACGTTATAAATAGCGTGATTGCTCGGTTTTATACATTGCTCGCCAGATTTTAAAAGGAACTTAAATGAAAATACTTACCATCGTATTCGCGGTTTTATGGCTGTCCGCATGTGCATCCAACCAAGAACTTACACACTCAAAAACACGCCCTGCTAAAAATGTCGAAAATGGCTTAACCCTGCACGAAGACAAGCTGCATGAAGTCTTCAAAGCATTTCCTCATGCAAATGATTCTCCCTCAAAAGTTCAAGTGAAATTTGCGTTTGTGATAGAGCCAGATGGGAGCGTCAGTCGCGCCAAAATTATTAATAAGCAAGTGAACTCAATGGCTTTAAGAAAGCAGCTACTTGCAACACTCAATACTTTTGAATTTGGCTCACTGAATGTTAAGCCCGCAGATGTGAAATATACCGTTGATTTTAATTCTGAAAAAGTGGAATAAACAATAAGCCAAAGCAATCTTTGTGCGGTTAGGCAATTAGATGGAGCAAAAAATGAAAAAGATACCCCTTCTTTCAATCCTTGGATTGGGATTCGCTTTTGCTCAAGCATTGGCAAACGATGAGCCAACTGAAGAAAGACAAAAGATTAATTTGCCTCACTCAGATATTTTTGTATTTGATTTGGATACTGACGACAAATCGATGTCGCTTGCCAATCTCAGGAATATCACTAACCGCAAGGGCTATGATAATCAACCCTATTTCACTAAAAATAGTGATACGCTGATTTACTCCAGAGGTGACGATTACCAGACAGACGTTTATGAGTACTCGTTTTCAAGCAAGCGCTCAACTCAATTAACCGATTCGCCAGCCACCGAATTTTCGCCTACTCCCAGCCCAGACAACACTTCTGTCACTTTTGTTAGTGATCGCAACGGCGGCATTTGGACAGGTGAGCGAAAAAGTCTTAACCAACCTCGTTGGTTACTCAAGCAACATAATAATCAAGAGCCCGTGGGTTATTTCGCGTGGGATCATGACAGCGCTAATCTTTTATATTGGTCCCGTTATGGCTTTAGCATTGCTCTTACCAATGTTGACACCGGGGCCTATCGATTTATTTCAGGCAATACTCCACCGTCTACACCACACGTTATTCCCTCTACCAATAAATTCAGTTTTGTACATCGTCAAACCAATGGCCAGGTATGGATAAAGGAACTGGACCCTAAAACGTTATCCATCCGTCCTTTGGTCCCAGTTATGGGTAGCAACCACAATTACACTTGGACACCCACAGGTGAGATCTTAATGATCCAACAAAATGTGTTGTATCGTGTTAATCCAAGTTCAGATGAAACCTGGGCAAAAGTAGCAGACTTAGCAGAATTTCAGCTGACCAATGCCAATCGACTGGCAGTGAGCCCTGATGGGAAGATGCTTGCCGTTGTTGGTAAGGCGGAAGAGTAAGCTGATAGATATTTAACGTTTCCACCAGTGATTGCTGACCTCTACGATACCGGCTTGCTTAAAGGTATCTCGGGCAAGCTCACAGTCACTTTGATTGAGAAAATCGCCCAACTCTATACTGACATTGTCATCGGTTAAGACCATTTGAGGGCGATCAAATCTCGCTGTTGCTTCGGTAATAGCTAGATGAGTCTCTGCTCGGTTAAATCGCCAAACAAACTCTGGGGATTTGATCCCACATTCGAACACTACTTTTTCTTTTGAGATAGTGATCACTTGTTTGTTATGGCATCGCAAGCTGACCTTATACATCAACAGCGCCAACAAACCGACTTCAAATCCTGCAAAAGGCAAAATAACCCAGACGCCTACAAAGGCCCAAGCGGTGGCGATTAGCATCACAAACAGGCCAATAGCGATTAGCAGAATCTTTACGTCTCTCCAACTCGCAGAGCGGTTGGGTGTAAGTTCGATAATCGTGGCATTTTGCTGCGTTTTGCTTTTCACCATCGTTTATAGCTTTCCGGCACACCATGCATAAATCGCTTGTCATTAGGGAAAGGGATAATACCCAACGCCATACAATTTGATTTATCTCATGAGTTAAATTGACTAAGATGATCCAAATACGCTGTTCAAGGTTATCCAATTCATGTTTTCTACTACACAACCGAACACATTCGGATGATGTTTATCCTAGGCCAATAATAACAATGCTTCAAAATATTACTGCAACCCAATTAAGGCTAGCTTTAGCAATTGCTTGGTTGTCTATTGTTTTATTAAACCCTCAACCTTGGCTGCTGATTGTAGAATATGGCGCTTTTGCGTTTCTCGGTGTCTTGGGAGCCATTTTTGCAAACGCTACGGGCGCTGGCGGCGGCGTGGTATTTGTTCCGTTTTTCAATCAACTTAATTTTGATAGCAATACTACGGTGGCCACCAGTATTGCTATTCAATGTTGTGGCATGACAGCAGGCGCATTGACGTGGTGGTGGTATTACAAATCCAACCAACAAAATAATGCAGACTGGCAAGAGATCGGACGAAGTCTGAAACTTACCGTGCCCCTATCAATATTAGGAATTTGGCTAGCACAAGCGGCGCAATTTATTGACGGCGGTGTTGGTGAAGCGGAGCGTTTACACAGCTTTTTTGGTGTCTTCTCCATTTTGCTTGCGCTATCTATTTTTGCCAGCATTCCACTTTTGAAAAAAGAAACCTTCAAACAAAGTTTCGACAAAATTGATAGTGTCGCACTGCCACTGATCGCCTTATTCGGCGGCGCAATTACAGCTTATTTGTCCATCGGCGTTGGCGAACTCATTGCGGTTTACCTGATCATGCGGCGCTTTAACGTTACCTTCGCAATAGCGGTGGCCGTTATCTTGAGCGCTTTTTCAGTGTGGGCTGGTGTGGGTTTTCATGCTTTAGTACTCAGTTCGGTTTATTGGCCAGTGGTATTGTTTGCTGGAGCCGGTGCAATTATAGGTGGCATGTTGGCCAAATATGTTGTGCTGTATTTTTCTGCAACAAATTTAAAGGTGTTTTTTGCCGGTTGGGTGTTACTCTTGGGTATATCCGCAATGCCTTATTAATTTGCCCCGAGCATGACACACTCACTCAAATCTGAAAATGTCCAAACTGTGACGCAAACTCACACTATTAATCGCTTTGAACGAGGCCAAATAACATCTGTACATGAAGATAGTGTAGTAGTCGAGGAGCCATTAGAAATATGGGTGAAACAATATAGCGCCGGTGATAGCAGTGATATCATTCATCTGAGCACGACGATGCGCACGCCAGGTCAGGATTTCGCGTTAGTTAAAGGATGGCTGCATTCTCTTAACGTCATTAACCTAGATGACATTACCGATATTAAATTCACCGGACGTGAAACGCTTAAACAACAAACCAGCAATCGCATTTTGGTTACGTTAAAACCCGGAATCAGCGGTGCGTGGGAGAGAGTTCAACACAATGACTTCACACATTCCAGCTGTGGGGTCTGCGGGCAACAAAGCATTGAGTGGTTGTTGGAAGATTTGTCGCCTATTTCACCCTGCAACCTCTTTGACATAAGTGCGGCATCTTTGCATGCGTTACCTCAAGCGCTGCAATCCATGCAATCCGCGTTTTCAGAAACGGGAGGCTGTCACGGAGTAGGCCTGTTCGACGCTTCAATGACCATACTTGATTGTCAGGAGGATGTAGGCAGACACAATGCCATGGACAAATTGGTTGGTAACAACCTAGACCGATTGCCTGGTCCTTTTGGCGTCGTATTAAGTGGCCGGGTAAGCTTTGAAATGGTACAAAAAGCAGCAAGGGCAAGGGTCAGTATGATTGTTGCCGTGGGGGCACCGACGAGTCTTGCGATCGAATTGTGCCGAGAATTTGATATCGCCCTGGCGGGCTTTGTTAAATCTGACCGCTATAATGTGTACACAAGCGCTGAACGCTTTATTGGAGCAACAGAAAAATGAGTGCCGACAAAAAAATTGTCAAAACGATTAAAGTGCTTGAGCCTAAAGAGTGGGCAGCAGGCGTGCCAGCTGTTGTCTCAGCTTATAAAAATATTAGTGCCCAGGTTGGGCCAATTAAGGGCACCAAACTGCTTAGCCAATTAAACCAAATCGAAGGCTTTGATTGCCCAGGCTGTGCTTGGCCAGACCCATTAGATAAACGTTCTACTTTTGAGTTCTGCGAAAATGGCGCTAAAGCAGTGGCCGATGAAGCCACTCTGAAACGAGTGACTGCTCGGTTCTTTCGTGAACACAGCATAGAGGATTTAAAATTAGCTTCCGACAAATGGTTGAATCAACAGGGGCGGCTCGCAGAACCCATGTATCGTCCACCAGGTGAAAGCCATTATCAGGCGATTTCCTGGGAACGTGCTTATGACACCATTGCACGACACCTTAATCACCTAGAGAGCCCTGATCAGGCTGCGTTTTATACCTCAGGAAGAACCAGCAATGAGGCTGCCTTTGTGTATCAACTGTTTGTGCGCTTGTATGGGACTAATAACCTGCCTGATTGTTCCAATATGTGCCACGAGTCAAGTGGTGTCGCGCTTAACGAAACCATAGGTGTTGGCAAAGGTACGGTTTCGTTGGCAGACTTAGAACACGCAGAAGCCATCTTTATTTTTGGCCAAAATCCTGGTTCAAACCACCCAAGAATGCTCAGCTCTTTGCAGGCTGCCAAGCGACGGGGTGCTAAAATCGTGTCGATCAATCCACTTGACGAAACGGGACTCAAGCGCTTTAAAAATCCCCAAGAAGTTGAAGGTGTACTAGGCGGCGGTACCGCTTTACGCGACTTACATTTACCAGTGAAAATTAATGGCGATATGGCGTTGCTAAAAGGCTTATGCAAGGTCCTGATTGAGCGGGATGAGCAAACTAATAACGTATTGGATCACGATTTTATTCAGCAATATTGCCACGGTTTTGAAGAGTTTAAGCAAGATATTTTAGCAGTCAATTGGCCGGATATTGAACGAGACAGTGGCGTCAATCAGCAAGACATTAATGCGGCCGCTGAGATTGCGATAAACTCAAAACGTAGCATTTGTTGTTGGGCAATGGGCATGACCCAGCATAAAAACGCTGTGGCAAATATTCAATTGATCACTAACTTTTTAATGCTACAAGGAAATCTCGGAAAACCCGGTGCAGGCGTGTGTCCTGTGCGAGGTCACAGCAACGTGCAAGGCGACAGAACCATGGGTATCTGGGAAAAACCTAGCGATTCCTTGTTGAACACGTTGGCCATGCGTTATCGTTTTGAACCACCAAGAGCCCATGGTGTAGACACCGTGGAGTGTATTCACGCCATGCTTCAAAACCAAGTTAAAGTACTCTTTGCCATGGGCGGAAACTTTTTCCGAGCCACACCTGATCACGTTTTAACTGAGCAAGCCTTAGCAAATTGTGACTTGACCGTTCAGGTCTCGACCAAGCTCAACCGCTCGCATCTACACACTGGCAAAGCCGCACTAATTTTGCCTGCACTGGGACGAACAGAAATCGACAAACAAGCCAGTGGTATTCAAACTATAACGGTTGAAAATTCTATGGGCGTGGTACAAACCTCCCACGGTAAGATCCCGCCAGCATCTTATTTACTCAAGAGTGAAGTGGCGATCGTGTGCGAGCTTGCCGAGCAAGTATTTACGCCAATACCGCGAAAAAAAGTGCGTGTTAATTGGTTAGCACTAATGGCTGATTATTCGCTCATTCGTGACGAAATTGCACAAGTTATCCCAGGTTTCGACGATTTTAACCATAAAATTGACGAATATGGTGAATTTGTATTGCCGAACCCGGTTCGCGATCAACGGCTATTTAACACCGCCACTCACAAAGCTAATTTTGTGGTGCAATCTGATCAAACCGTGGCATTGGCTGACGATCAATTACTGTTAATGACCATCCGCAGTCATGATCAGTTTAATACCACAGTGTACGCAGACGATGATCGCTATCGTGGGATCTATGGTGGCCGAGATGTAATATTTTTAAACGAAGCGGACATCGCGCGCTTTGGTTTGCAAGCTGGACAGCGGGTCGATATTCACAGCCACGAAAAAGCGCACGCTAAAGCAACCCGCAGCGTCTCGGGCTTTCAAGTCGTGGCTTATGATATTCCGCAGGGCTGCGCAGCAGCCTATTATCCCGAAACAAACAACTTGATCATGCTCAACAATGTCGCTGACAAAAGCAATACGCCGGCGTATAAATCGATAATTATCTCCTTGCGACCATCAGCATAAACGGGCTTTTCATGTCACAGAAACCGATCCGTACAAAATCTTCGCAAATATTAATGGTTGATGTGCAAAGCAGCCTGTATACGGCGCTTGATGGTGCCGAGGCGATGTTAAAAAAGTGTTTGACCTTACTCACTGCTGGCCAGCGTTTAGGAATACCCATAACAGCCGTAGAACAAAATCCTCAAGGGTTAGGCAATACGGTTGCGCCGCTGAGCGAATTTGCAAGCGACACCTTCGTTAAAACAACCTTTTCCGCTTTTGGCCACAGCCCATTGAGCAGTCACCTCAATAATTTGCAACGATCACAACAGCGCAGCGACTTGATATTATTTGGTTGTGAAGCCCATGTTTGTTTGTTGCAAACAGCCTTGGATGCTAAGCGGGCAGGTTACAACAGCGTAGTAGTATGGGATGCCTGTGCATCGCGCTATGAGCAAGATCGCGACATCGCTAAACATCGATTGTTAGCTGCACAATGCACCCTGGTCACCACCGAATCTCTCGTGTTTGAATGGCTTGAGGATTATCAACATCCGCAATTTAAATCGCTGATTGCACAGATTAAGCAGCACTGAACAAACAACACCAATAAAAAAGCCACCTTGTTTGCAGGTGGCTTTGTTCATCTTGTTGGTTTACTTAGAAACTATATTGTAATCCAGCGCGTACACTCGAATCATCTATCACGAAGCCGACTGACTCCTGGTAGGTTTTACCTAGCGCGTTGTCTACAGTCAGGTGAAGTCGTAAAGCGTCGCTGTAAAACCAATTAGCGGAAAACCCAAGAATACCTGAGCCGCCTAATTTAACTAGTCCCGTGGCTATTGAGCTATCATAAAAAGCGTCATTAAATGTTAAATAACTATTTAATTCATAGTCTTGCCATGAGAAATCTGCCGCGATTGAACCCGACCAGTTGGGACGTCTGCGCAGCGTAACACCTTCTTCGTTTGCATCGACGTCGGTATAGGCCACATCGACTGACATGTCAAACCAAGACGTGATAGGCATGCGTAAATCAAATTCCACGCCTTGAGTGTCTACCGAACTGCGGTTAACCGAGGTGAAGGTCTCGGCGTCAAAATCAACCAAATCGGTAAATTCGTTGTCAAAATAAGTGATTGATATTTGTGCTTTTTCAGCAAAATCAAACAATACACCAACTTCGTGATTGTCACTGCGCTCTGGTTTTAGGTCAGGGTTCCCAACAAGCGGATGGGCCAGAGCAAAGAAGCTAGGCAGTTTATACCCTTCATTCACTACAGCAAAGGCGCGAAGATTATCCGAAAAAGCGTAGGCCAGGCTTACACGACTCGAAAATTCATTGTCGAAATCGTCTGGAGAATCAAACCTCAGGCCAATATCTAAGGTTAAATTGCCATGTTGACTGCTGCTTTGGATAAAAGCGCTATTAGCATCTAATGACAAGTCAAAATCTACAGGCACTTGCGCGCCAAAATCTACAAAGCCTTTATTGTTACCATTGGCGTTTTTACTATTAGCGCCAACTAACAGATCCCAATTGTCGGCTGCCTGCCAAGTGACAAAGGCTTCAACTTCAGATTTTTTATAGTTGGTTTCAATTTCACTGGCAGGTACACCAGATAAAACGCCAGGAAAGATCCCTGGATTATTTGCAAACTCTTGATGCTGCACCCACGAAAAGTTGGCATTGAGAGTAAGGGTTTCAGATAGTCTGAACAGGTTATTTAACCCAACAATCCATTGTTCGCTGTCGCGGGTTTCAGCTATCTGTGGCATAGCAAATAAGTCACCACCAGAGTCTTCAGCAAAGCCAACATTATCTTGCTCACTAAATGAAGCCACAACAGTATGTTCGCGGTTAGTATTGCGATGCTGAAATTTTAAAAGCAATTGCTTGTTGTCGTGCTGAGCAAACTCAGAGACTTCTCGGGTTTGTGTAGACCCGTTAAACAAAATGCTGTTGCTGGCATTAATTTGTCGAGATAGAGTCAATGAAGCTTGCGCCTGCTGTTGATTGCCCAAGGCGACATTAAGTGAATTTGGACCAGCTTCTCGTGTAACAAAATTGATTGCACCGCTTATTGCTTCACCGCCGTATATGGCACTGATGCCGCCACGATAGACTTCCACGCGTTCAATGGACGAAGGTGAAAGCTGATTGAAGTCGAAACCACCACCTCTACTATTAGTCGGGTCGTTAACGGTGATCCCGTCAATCATAATAAGCGTGAAGTTCGTCTCACCACCGCGGATGGAGACAAATGACAAACCGCCAGCTTGCCCGTTTTCGGCCACTTGAAGGTGAGGAATTCGGCGTAGCAATTCCACCGTATTGGTCGGCGCATACTGCTCGATTTGTTGACGGGTTAACACGCTAGTTGAGGCGCTGGATAGAGAATCCAAACGGCTTCCGACCACGGTCATGCTCTCTATGTCTTGTTGTGCTAGTGCAGAGGAACTTGCTGATAAAATGAATAAACTGCAGGCGACTAATTTTAACTTCACCGAATTATCCTTTGAGATTATTGATAACGAATTTTCTTGTCTTAACTGACGAGGAGCTGGCAATATACAGAACTGATTTTCAAATTCCATCTATTTGGCTGAATTTAAACAATTCTTTACCATTGAATTGCAAAAAAGGATCTGTCGTGAGTGGTCACAACACTACTAGAAATATCGTAATTGCTTTAGTTCAACTTTTTTTAATCTTGTTGGCGGTGATTGCCAGTTATCATTTAACCCGCAGTGTAAATATCATTCCTAAGGCAGTATTGCACCTGCCAGATGTACATGTCAGTCAATCTGACATGTGGTCAGTAGTGAAAATATTCCTGACCACTTATTTACTGCAGATCGGTTTTGCTCAATGGCGTAAAAAGGACGATGGCTTTGCGAGCACCACACGCTTTGCTTCTGAATATGTCTATTATTTGTTTGCCTATACCACGGCTTCTTTATATTTATTCATTGCAACCACCATCAACTACGACCCGCAATTTGTTGCAGGTATTGGTTTGTTCTCTACGCTATTCTATTTTATAGCCTTTCCTATCATTAATACGTTCACCAAAAATGATGCCTTCTTTGGTTCGTTGTTTGGCATGATTGGCAGCGTTTTAAAGCGCATGGTGAGTATTTCTGGTGTGCTGGCGCTGGTGTACTTTTTAGTGCCTTTGATTATGGGCAAAGCCTTTACGGCCAACCGTGATGTAGCCAATGTGATCACTCA
The DNA here is from genome assembly GCF_007197995.1 of Aliiglaciecola sp. M165. Lineage (GTDB taxonomy): Bacteria > Pseudomonadota > Gammaproteobacteria > Enterobacterales > Alteromonadaceae > Aliiglaciecola. Next base: position 127,483 of record NZ_VKKH01000009.1, on the reverse strand, counting down.
AGTGAGAATTTGGTTTAATCCTGTGGGAGACACCGATTGGGGCTTTAAAAACCGTTTGCCTGGGCAAGTATTTGCGCAGCCGGTGTTAGTCAAACAAGCGCCGAACGATACAGAAAATTTGTATGTGTTAGAGCGTGGAGGAAAGGTTTATAAAGTGTCGTTAAGCGACCCATCTGATCGTGAACTCGTTGTTGATGTGAGTGAATTGATGGGCGAAGTGGAAGTAGAAAATGGCGCCGTAGGCTGGGCTTTCCACCCAGATTTTGCTAATCAGCCTTATGCCTTTATGTACTACACCGACACCCGACCTGAAGGCTTCCAATATAATCGCTTATCGCGCTTTGATTTATCTTCTGAACTGCTCAATACGCGCAATGCGTCGGAAACTATTCTGATGGAATTGAAACGCGAGGCGTCTGGTTTTCACAATGGTGGTTCGCTGGAATTTGGACCTGATGGTTACCTGTACTTTGGTATTGGAGAGGGGGTACGTGTTCCCGAAGCAGGTACATCAGACAAAATTCTTAGAGCAGGCATTTTACGCCTCGACGTAGACATCAATTCACAAGCAGGGCTGGCGCCCGAGCCTTTCGAATTTGGCACAGTGCAAAATTATCGTGTACCAAGCGACAACCCCTTTGTGGGCAACGACCAGATCCGCAACGAATACTGGGCAATGGGTTTAAGAAATCCCTTCCGCTTTACTTTTGATGAGCAAACCGGCGACATGTGGTTAGGCGACATTGGCTCAACCATCTGGGAGGAGATTAACAAAATTGAAAAGGGCAAACACTACCAATTCCCCTTTGTCGAGGGTTATAACGAAAGTGGTGTGCCGGCTTGGGAGGAATTAAATCTACCTGAGCAAGGGCCAGTGTATACCTACGAGCACAATGCTTATGACCGCGCTGTGATAGGCGGCGTGGTGAATCGTTCTACCTTGTATGAAGGCTTGGAAAACAAATACATTTTTGCCGATAACTACTCAGCTAAAATCTTTGTCATGGATTCAGACAAAGATCGTGTTGAAGAGGTACAACTTATTGCACGGGCTAACCAATACGCACAACGAGGCGTGAGTTCAGTGGTACAACTGGACAACGGTGAAATCCTGATTACCACCTTAGGTGCTGCATCAGAGCCTTCTGGTGAAGTATTGCAGTTGGTAAACATTGACGAGGCAAACGTGTTCAGAGTTGAAGAAGAGGACAATACACCTAAAGACTACGACGAAGCCGCCACCGCCGCATTGTTCTCAGTGAACTGTGGACGCTGCCACGGTGTCACCGGTGATGGCAAAGGCCCTGACTCCAAATTACTTGGGGTGGAAATGCCAGATCTCACATCACCACTGTTCCACTACAGTCGCTCAAGCGACGACATCAAGCTGGTCATCGAAAAAGGCGGCCCAGCACTGGGCAAAAGCCCATTGATGCCACCTTGGGAAGGCTTCCTCAAACCTCAGGAAATCGACAACCTGGTGATCTACATCGAGTCATTGCCAGATAAGCATCATAAGCATTGAGTCGTGTTAACACCGAACTTTTAAAGCCACCTTGAAAGGTTAATGCTGATCAGTTAAACCAATTCGCAGATGTAATTTATTCAGTGAGGGAATGAATAAACTTTTTACTTCACGCCGTAAACCCGTCCATGGGGGCTCGGCTTCGGCATCCATGCCTCAGACGGAAGTAAAAAGCGTATTATTTTCCCTCATCAACCCCACGAATTTCTTAACTGATTGGCATTGACCTAGAAAGGTGGCTTTTTATTTGTGCCAAGTGAATCGCGGTAAATGGACCTCCGCCATTTTTAATTCCGCTGTTTAAGTTTTGGTTAGGCCCTCTGACAAAATTTTTGTTTTTGTATAAAATGCGAGAATATTTCAGCTTGAGACTGTGTGATTTGCAAAATCAGCAACCCATTAGCGTTAATACCATAAATCGCTGGTTTGTGGTTTCGGTATCCATTTACATCATTGTTGTGCTGAATTTTTTAGAGCCCTTCGGTATCACCATCAACGGATTTATATTCTCTTATCATTTGATGCTCAGTACCTATGGTGTGGTGTCAGGTGTTACCTTAATCGCAGTTTTCTCTCTCTTTTCAAAACTTAATATTAACCTATACAGCGCCAATTCATTGACGTTGTCATTGTGGATTTTTTTAATGGTTTGCTCGGTCAGTTTTTCTAACTGGCTTTACAGTCAATTTTTACATTTTACGATTAGTGGCTGGAACAACATGTATATTCCAGTTCGCTATTTCAGCGAACTGATGCCACAGTTCTTAGCCATTTATATGCTGTGGGGCTTATTAAGTTGGGGGCTTATTTTTATTTTGCAGCGCTCCAATCCCGCTCAAGAACTTGCAACCATTAACCAAGATGACCTGATATTACTCCCTTCAGATAATCAATTTGATAGTTTCAAAGTCCGAAAAAAACAAATTGTTTGTTTTAAAACCAGTGACAATTATCTAGAGGTTTATTATCTGAATGAAAACGAACAACTTCAAAATAGAATGATTCGTTCGAGCATGAAAAAAATGCTAGATAGATTGGATACCAATGAATTTTACCGCTCTCATCAATCTTTTGTCGTTAATGTGGCTCACATAAAAGGCTTGAAAAAAGTTAAAAATAACCACTTTTTAGAAATGTCATATCTTGATTTTGACGTGTCGTTGGCAAGAAGTAATGTGAAGAATATTAAATCTTACTTGGTCAACTGACAAAATATCCCTAAAACCCGTCCAAATTCACCAATCCCTTTTATTTCAAGGGGTTTTCAATGATAAATAAAATCAATCTTAGTCATTTACTATTCAATTGGACGATTTTATTTTGAACATTTTAAAGACTGTAACTATTTCAATATTATTCATATCAGGAATGTGTAGTCACATTGCTGGAGCAACAGACTATGCCAATACGCAAACTAAAGCGGTCATTGAGGCGATGGTTGATGCTCATGGCGGCATTGACAAGTGGCGGTCTATTCCAGCTATTTCATTCGACGCTATTATGCACAATAACTACCATGCAAAACATGAGTTGGCCTGGTGGGTGGCAAGGGAATCCATTGATCAACAGACGAAACAAGTTCATCAGAACTGGTATTTAAGCGATGCGGAGATTGCTTATGATGGGGAAGACGTTTGGTCTAGAAATTGGAATAAAGTCAACCCTCCCACAGCGATGTTGTACTTCTTTTATTATTTCATAAACTTGCCCTTTATCACCCAAGATGAAGGCGTGGTTTTATCTGAAGTGAAAGAATTTGCTTGGCCCGGGCATGGCGGGAAGGTCTATCACGAAGTCAAAATGACCTTTAAGGAGCGCCCTGTGATTGGAAAAAGTGCGTTAGATTATTTTGTGCTCTACATAGACCCAATTACTAATCTCTTAGCTGGTTATCAGTACGCAATCGGGAATAGGGCGATGCTGGATGCATTGGGGCAACCACCAGAAAGGAAACTGTTTGGCCCATTGTGGCGTTACATCGTTAAAAATCAAACGGTTGATGGTTTGGTTTTTCCCGCTGCGTTTAGAACCATGCCCGAAGCAGATGAGCGCATTGTGGGCAATCACATTATTACCGACATCGATATATCTACTCCGTTTGATAAAACATTGTTGAGTATGCCCAAAGACGCAATTGTAGATAACGTTGCCAATCGATGAAGGGGTTTTCAATCGCGCTAGCTATCTCGTTGTTGACGTTCGCACTGGTTGGTTGTCACGTCAAAGAAAATGCTAATTCGTTTAGCAATGTGATGGCCAAACGTGGGTACGAAAAAGTCCAATTGCAAAAACTTTCCACTGGACACGACACCGTCAACGCTAAAATTAATGGCGTTGACGGACTGTTCATTGTTGACACTGGTGCTATTACAGCTTTTAGTCAATCCCTTAAAGCTAAATTTGGCTTTGCAAATGCAGAGCGGTTGAGAACATTAGAGGCCGCTGGCGCTGGAGGCCCAATCAGTATCGACTATTACTCCACTAGCAGTTTTGCTGTAGGCGATCGGGTTATACCTGTTCAGCAAATAGGTTCAACAAACCTTAATGATGTTAGGCGGGGGATATACAACGCTACAGGTCGTTATGTTGACGGACTTATAGGGCAGGATATTTTGATGGTTAATCAGGCAGTTATCGATGTTAAGCATCAACATTTATATTTAAAACAACCATCCCAAAACACTAAGCCGATAAACCATGCCCAAATAAATTGGGTTGTCTTGGATTTGGACGCAATCAGATTGCAAAAGTTTGATGCGGAATTTTTAACCGTTTTCATTAAAATAAACGGTATTGAGGGGCGATTGTTGGTCGATTCTGGGGCGGTGAATAGCCTGCTCGATAACTCAAGCAAACCCAAATTTAAGCTCGAAGAAAAAACGCTGATATCACGGTCGAGCAATACTGGTGCCGGCGGTAGATTCCGTCTCGAACGTCACCAACTCCGATCATTTGATATAAATAACAAAGCCGTTAATACGTCGACTGTATCTGTCGGGGATTTATCTTCGGTCATTGCGTTTGTGCAGTTGCACACTCAGACTTCAATAGATGGTGTGCTCGGACAGGATGTATTAATTGCACACGGCGCGGTTATTGATGTAAGAGCACAAAAATTATATTTTAGGTACTGATATCTAAAAAGGGAAAAGTGGAGCGGAGTGAACTAATTTTTAATGAAATAGTTTTGTAAATTGGTTCAATTAAAATTCTCAAGTAGTCGATTAGAAATCGAAATCCAGAGGCTAGATTCCCACATCATCACTGCGACAAATTGATACACAAGCAAGACCATAATTCCGCGTATTGTAGCGGATGTAGGCTTTTTGTGTGTTTTAAAATCGTACAATACCAATGCAATCAAAATGGTATCAAGGTATCAATATTGGATTACCAGCCAATATTCCTCGCTTTGCATACCCGGAAGCCACCTTATTCTGCTAGCCGCGGCTTCAACCAAAAAGAACACCAATAGAAACATATAACGTTTGTGGGCGTCGGGATTGGAGGTTCGATTTTTATAAGCTAACCAGTAAAACAAGGGATTTAAGGCAAATGCGACAATTTGTAAGAAAAAAAGATTTGAGATGAGCTGCCTTAGTGGGGGAGGGTAATCTTCCAAAAATGCGCTTACTGATACCTGTATTGACGAGACATAAAGAAGAATAAACAACACTACTGAAAAGTAACCCAATTTTTTATGCCACGCCAAGAAACCTCGACTAGGCAATGTGCTTTGTACTAAATACAAAGCTAGCCAGGAAAATGAAATTATCCCATGAAATAGGACCCCACCGTTTAAATTCCCAGTTTTTGGTAATGTGTTGAAAAACGATGGCCAAAATCCTATTACACCAATCACTAGAAACACTATTGCTGATAGTGGGAAGAAATATTTGTCCTGTGGGCACCTATGCTGCATAGACGGATTGAATCCAGTACAGAGTTGTTGATCGGCTACCTTTTAGTATAGTTAATCCGCACGGAAGACGAGTTTTAAAGGCCAGTAAACTGAAAAAGTGTTCGTCCCGATTTTTCTTCAACAACTGAAACACTAAAAGGGCGCTATGACCATTTTCGGCCAGATCGCGCTAAACACACAACCAACAAAAATAGCACCAAACACGATAATAGAAATGGGGCTTGCCATCTGCGCACTGGATTTGCGCTCTCCCTGTTTAAAGTACTCCATTAATAAAATAGCGGATGCGCCACCATTAGATACAATCCCTACATACACGCTGCTGACTAAGACATACTGTTGGTAAGCGTGGTAGGCGCCAAATCCATAAGACACCAGTAGTGCAACAATGGCCGTGGCGTATAGATGAAACAATATGTTTGAATCTCCTTGCAGCGTGGTGAACTTACGCATTACGTTTGCATTGGCTTGAGTGAAAGGCAGTACAACAAAAAATATCGAAACAATGATTTTGATTGTAAAAAGCATTAGCAAGAAAGACATAAAATTAACCTGAGTATTAATATTGAACCTAGACTATTGCATAGTCTGAGTTCACATGTCAAACTCAGGTTATGAGGGCAAATAAAATTAAAAGACGAGCGCCGGTTAAACTTTGTGACTGCGGCATGGCAGCGGCTACCCAGATTTTAAGCGACAAATGGACATTACTGATCATTCGCGAGGCATTTTATGGTGTTGTCCGATTTGATGACATCCGCAAGGATATCGGGATCCCCAAAGCTGTGCTATCCAACCGCTTAAAAAAACTGGTAGAGCAGGGGATTTTGCAAAAAGTCACGTATCAGTTAGAAGGAGAGCGCACCCGATCCGGCTATGTATTAACAGGCAAAGGTAGAGATCTAACATTGGTATTTGTGGCAATGATGGATTGGGGAAATAAACATTGCCTAGATGGCAAATCGGCGGTGACTATCCTCGATAAAAATGACCTGCAAACCCTTAAACTGGGGCTAATTGGTGAGAAAGATTTCGCCCAAATTCGAGGATTGGAGGATATCCATATCCGTCTCAAGCTTTGAAGTGATTGACGAAAATTAGTTCAGCAATCCCCGTCTCTCAGACGCGACGGGACTCAATCTTACCCATCTGAACAAATACATAACAATCTGCTTAGTTATCCCGCTGGTTATTGCTATGAAAAGGGTGCGGAGTCTGAGGTACCCCCACAAATATTTTAGGTAAATCAGTTAGGTAGTTTAAAATTTAGGGAACATTCATGGTATTTGGTGAACTGATCAATCGCCAAACATCACAAATCGAACAACGCCAATACTGCCCAGACTATTATGAACAAAGCCTTTTCCTTTTTTACGCACTTGCCAAAGTCAATTACGGACAATAGCGGTGGTTCGGTGTTAAATTTGGGGGAAAGGATAAGCTTCCAATTCTTGTTTTTTGGTTCCACCATAGATTCGCTCAATGTTACCCGTATTATTAGTGTGTCTACCAGTCTGAAATCCGTAATTCTGAGGTTTGATTATTTAATTTTGACCATTGATCCAATCTAACGGTAATCCCCACAGAGAATCACGGTGTTTACGTTTAAAAAAGCCGAAGTGGCCAATCGATGTCATACTAAATTCTGAAGCGCGCAAAATGTTCATGCTGACATTGGCGTTGGTGTAGCATTGACTCATGGCCTTAACGGCCCGGACCGGTGCTAGCGTGAGGTCGTCCTCAATTGCCGAAAAATGCATTGGAATCTTTAGTTCAGCAAAGGTATTGGTGGAAGTGTCAACAAAGTGGCTAAGTATGTAATTGGGGTGTCTTCCCCAACTTGCCCATTGCTGAGCGATCCTTTTGTTGAGACTTTCCCCTCCTAGCAACCAGCCTGGCATTTTACCAAGTAATGCGCAGCTTAGCGGAATAATACAGTACCAGGTGAGCCACATTTTTACCTTGTACCTGCCTTGCCAATAACGCCAATAACCACTTTGAGAAGCGACACACCATGCGCTTTTAAGTAAATGACTATTATGCGCTAAACCGATAAGTTGACCGCCAACACTGTGGCCAATGCAGTGCCAATTAAGATCGGGATAGTGGTTACTCGCCCAATCTAATACGGCTGGTAAGTCCTTTTCTCCCCAGGCACTGATTGATAACTTGTATTGCTGCGGATGTTCTTCTGCGCGAGAACCGCCTACCCCCCGATAATCATAAGTGATTACCATAAAGCCTTGCTCACTAAGGTATTGAGCAAAAGCTGCATAGTAGCCTTGCGGAACAGCCGTAGCTGAATTGATTATTATCCCACCCAATACCTTACCTTTAGGTTCGAATAAATGTGCACTGATAGGCCAGTCATCAGCCGTATGCACAACAAGTTGCTTCACAATTAGCGCTCCTTACATGGCTTAGTGTTTGTGCAGGAAATCCAATACAGGACCTAAGAATTCGTCAGTTGCTTCCAATTCTGGAAAGTGACCAGCGTCCTTTATCCTAAAGATATCAGCATGAGGAACCATATCCAGACTTGATTGTTTTGCGCATTTACAGTGGGAAGCGTCGCCATCTCCCCATACAAAAAGTGTCGGGCAATCAGAACTGGGCGTTACTGGAGCTCGTCCAGTGAATAGATTCTGAAATGAACTGGCCAAGTTAAAGGCAGCGCCTTGGGAAAAAGACACCTGTACCAACTCGTTAAAACTTTCCAACAAACTGTGATTCGACATCGCGGTTTTTAGCCACGCTCGGGCTCTGCTTCGCTTTAATGCCATTAATAACAGTTGTCCAAGTATGGGAGTAGCGAGCACATGTTTAGGATCTCTGTGTTCCTTCCATTTTAACATCTCTTGCCATGATGGTACTTGTGACAACACTAAATGGGATATCAAATCAGGGCGCTTTTGCGCGACTTCCAAAGCGACGTAGCCAAAACCGCAAGGTGCAATTAATGTTGCTTTTATTTGCAGCAGTTGCATGAGGATTTGTTCAACAACTTGGACACTTGAAACCAGATCGTATTTAAGCGAGGTAGAGGGCAGTGAAAAGCCAAAGCCTGGGGCTTCAACGACAATAACTTGGTAATTCTGACGTAGACAAGAAATCAGATAATCATAGTGTTCAATGACAATCGGTGGATCGGTAAAAAATACGAGAGTTTGTTTACCAATGCCTGCTTTGCGATACCTGACGAGGGTAACGCCTAAGTCCAGAAAGCCAATGCCGTCCCGGCTTCTGGCGGGTATTCCTTTCAATACTTTGCGTTTATTCAAAATAGACGTTACACCGTCCAGTTTTTCAGCAATCATAAATGTAACAACTCTCGCAAATTCTGTGCAAAACTCGTGTTACATTTTCGATGAATTATTTAGCCTTACCAAGCGAGTTTTTACATGTCGTCGCACAAGTAAATGGTTAAGCATCATTCATTAATGCCATAAACCATGAACAGAATTCGATTACTAACAGGTTATCTGAGTTGTTTTTGACATAAGCCAAATACAACGCCCCAAATTCACTTTTCATCGAAGGGTATGGCGTAGTGAGTTGATCATTTTCTATCATTTGATTGAGCAATGGGAAGTACCCCATGGCAAGTCCCATTCCATTGGCTGCTGATTCATAAACCATCTGCATCGATTCGCAGCTAATACTATCCTCCATAGGAATGTTTGCTTGCCAATCAGTTTGCCACTTCTGCCAACTATCTATATCTGACGACAAACGAACAATTTTTGGCGTTTTTAGATCAAGCTCTGGCGAGCAGACTGGGGAGATCGTGATATCAGTTAACTTTTTATATATCAGGGAGTCATCATTACAAACGTAACGGATGGCGACCTCTGTTTTGTTGCTATCTAACGTTGCAATTTGCCGTGTTGCTTCTATTTTGATCCGAACTCCTTCGTGAGACTCCTGAAAAAGGTGAAGATTAGGAATCAATAAGGATTGGGCGACATAGGGTATGCAATAAATCGTTAGATGCGGTGTCGAAGAATTATTGGTCAAATCATTAGTTGCGGACGTAATCATATTTAACGCGGAATGAATTTCTTTATGGTATTTGCTTCCCTGTTTCGTTAACGCTATCTGCCTATTGTCTCTGATGAACAATGTGACACCTAGCTGTGTTTCGAGTTTTCTTACCTGAAAGCTGATGGCCGACTGTGAGACGTTGAGCTCTGCCGCCGCTTTTTTAAAACTCAAGTGATTTGCTGCTGAATCGAAGACCGCGAGTAAACTCAATGAAGGAAGATTGCGTTTAAGTCTTTTGGCGATCAAAATTTTATTCCTGATGTGATCATCATAATTGCTCAGTACCTGTGACTATGAATTGGATAAACATCCAAATATCTTACCTTAACTTTTATGTTGTAGAACACGGATGATTTTGTGAAGCTGTTGTTCGACAAATGCTCCTTTCCTAGAGCACTGGCGTCAGCTATCGGTGGAGTATGCAAAAGTTTACCATGCGAAGTTTTTAGTGCAATTCATGCTTCACAAGAGGTGAAAGGGGTTACACTGATTCATACCTGAGTTAAAGAAATTCCCACCTAAAGGGGCATGAAGTAAGCCTAGTATTGGAATGACTTGCGTTTGGTATAGGAATGGAAGGCTTCTAGTCCTGAAAAGGTATACATCTACCTTGAGACCAACCTGTTTGGGTGAGCCTAGATGTTACAAACTAATCGTTTTTATTTGTTTGCCTTTCTGAACAGGTTAAAACCTAATTACAACTAAAAGAAATATCCGCTTTTAACTCTTCACCTGTCCAGGAAAACTCAGACTTTGGCTCTGACATTTTGAAAACGTAGGGCTGGGCTTGTGCCCTTATGCCGCTGGTATCGGGCCTAAGTGGATTTGGGATTTTGTTGCAATATAGCGCGAAAGTAGTTTCAGAAGTTTCGCCTTTTTGATGAGATTGTTTGCCACTAAACACACCGCACACTAATTCTGTGTCATTTTGTGTGTTGTTGATTACATCTTCGTAGTCACCGGATTGAAGCATCAATGTGAGCCGGTTATCACCTGAGTCGCTAATGGTGAAACTGCTCGGATTGCTGGCGTTTCTGATCACCACCGAACTGAGTTTGCCTTCGCGATTAAAAAAATGGGTAGTGTTGTTCCAATAAACTAGGGCTTCACAGGTTTTGCCATTGTCTTGATAAGTGGTTTTACCTTGGTACAAATGATTTGTGCAAGCAGCTAAAAAAGTGGTTGCTAATACAAGCGTTAGATTTTTCATTTTTCTTCCTTAAACCATCATGTTAACCAGGCCATCGCCAACTAGTGCGCTGTCCCAATAAGCGGTATGAGCCAGCAACCATGTCTTGCCTGTATCCACCGGGAAATCACGGATAAACCAGCCAAAATTGTTGCCTTCCTTTTTGTATCGTTCGGCAATTTTCACATTCGATAATGTTTTACCAAAGATATTACCTGAAACAACGGGGTCGTTAACATCGAAGTAATTTAGCCATTTAAAATTGTATCTGCCCTGGCCCAGATTTTTCGCGGTATTTCGCCCCGTTTTTTTAAACATCGCCAAGCCAAGTGGGCTGCCAATGGTGATCATGCCTTGCACGGGCCACTGCAAAACATCATTGCGATTAAAAAACTGATTGTCGCTAATCAGCTCGTTAATTACATCAAACAGATAAACACTTCCTAAGCTGTGGGCGACAATATATAGCGGTCTTTGCGCGTCGTAGTATTGGAGAATTTTGTCTTTTAAACCTTGACGTATCTGATGAGCAGTTGAGGTGTTCGCTAATGAAATTACTACATCACCAACGATATCAATAACATAAGGTGCAATGGCTTTTCCTACGGGGGAGGAAATGAGTAGTTTAGAGAGTTCTTTAAATTTATTTAGACTGCTGTCAGCAACATTTTCATATTTATATAAATCAACATCGAAATCAAAATGGGTACCACTTAGACGCGATAAAACGAGCTCGTTAATTGCTTTATCTTGGTTTAAGTCAACGTCTGAACCAAGTTGTACACCGTGTACCACTAAAATTGCGGGTTTTTGCTCAGGGGATACAGGCATGTGAAGTCCCTTTCTTAGTTTCTCTGTAATAAGTAATAGATGTTTTTAGTTTAAAAAACAACCAAGCAGGCCGTACGAGTTTGGAATACATCAACGGGTTAAATGAAGCTGGCGTGAAGCAAGTTGTTTATGGAAATAGTTCTAATCTGCTTTGAAACCTTCACCTTCCAAACAAGTCAGGCAATCAGACTCGTTTTCAAACAGCCTTCTTTGATAAGCTTTCGCCTCTGCAGGGACTTCCCGAATACCTTCTGGGATCATCTTTTCTAGTAACTCAATATTTAAATGATCATGGGTATTTACAACCGCTTCTCTGGCTAGCCCAGCCTCTGTTGCGGATTCGTTATATATCTTACGCGCAGTCTGGTGTGCAGAGCTCCCCGTCACTCATGATAGTAATCGCACGCTATGGATGACCTTGAATGGATTTAATTTCCTAGAAAATGGGTTGTCGAAAGGCATTGGCCGTTTCGATATTCCACTCACCCTTGAATTGCAACCGCAATACATTGCCAGACATGCTTACGTGAAAACGACCATGAGCTTCACACATTATTCGAACCAAGAAAAATCAACTCCTGACTCTAAGTGTAGAGTATTGATTTAACTCAGATAGCGATACCAATTACTTTGCCAAGATTGAATAGATAGCTTGGCAAGGTAGGTTGGGCCGATAGGCCGGAAAAACTGGATATCAGTTCAGCAAACTAATTTGGCAGCCTCTTTGAAACTCTTCTTACAAACATGCCAGCCAATCCCAATGCGAACAACAGCGTCGCCCCAGGCGCAGAAACAGCGGTAGGGCCAACTACAACATCGATAGACGAAGAAGCTATGAGTGCTCCAGCTTGATCCAGCACCGACAAATTGTAGGTAAATATGCCATTTGCCGCAGGATCCAACAACCCTGAAAACCCAAAGCCTCTATTTAGAGAGTTTTGCGCAACGTTGTTGCTACCTAATAGGCTAGCATAGTTTGCTACGTCAACCGTGCCGCCACCTTTCCCTGTGGAATTGTTACCTAGTGAGTTGTCGGTTTTCAAGGTGATGATGTCACCACTGAAAGGCGAGAAGACAACACCTGCTGTAGGGTCAAGATCAAATTCAAACAAGTAAGTATAATCGCTTAGCACATCACCGCTTCCGTCGGTATCGACATTGACTGCATATTCAAAATTAAACACCGAGCGACCAGCAGGGATCACACTTAAAGTGGGATCGAAAGTGTAGGTTCTGTCTCCATCATAATTAAAGATGTTTTGCGGACTACCCGTTGCATCATATCTAAGCTTAGCACGCAGACCTACTTCAATACCCAAATTAACGTTGTGTTCACCGCTCCATGACCCATTGGCATTTCCAGAGCCAAAAATCACATCTGGTGTGATATCTCCCGTGCCATTAATGATAGTTGCACTGGCTACATTGGCAATAAACAAAGCTGAGGTTAAAGTGATTATATTCAAGGCGTTTTTTGCGGATTTGTACATAATGGTTCCCAACGATATAAGTTGAAATAAGTTGATTGAAATTCACGCAATTCTAGTGCCACTAAATTAAACTTAAAGATTTTCAATAATTTAGCTATATCGTTGTGTATGCAAACATGGAAGTTGTAAAGTAGCCCGACATCCAGTCGTATCAGGCCACTAATAATTGTTCACGGCAGTATTAAATCAACTCCGGCCATAACCAGGCAAAGGTCCCCGCAGTAACCGCCGCATAAATTAGTGCGTCAACTAAAAACCGAAGACAATTCGACCAGGGTTGACCCATCCAAATGCTATAAGGGATCTGTGCCCAGCCATAGGTAAGAAATGAAGCGACAAAGACTTGTCGAAACACCGCAGTAGTATCAGCCATATGGGTCATTGATATGGTCGCCAGATAACCAATCAGGAAGGAGCCAAAAATAAAAAACAATATTTGTTGAGACAAGAGCTTGCCCATGGGAGGCATGCCATTATGCATTATCGAAATCATCGCCACAGGACCATCATTAAACTTTTTTTGCATCGACTCTTCGCCCATTGCTTTCATGTCAATGCAGTGGGGAAGGGTATAAAGAGCCGGTTCAGCGGATGCTTCTTTTAGTACAGCAGACACCGCTTCTTCATTCGGAAGCGCTTTGTAATCTGCGTTGTGGTACTTAATTAACATGTGGATCAAAGCACTTGCAAACCAGCAAAACAATCCAGCCAATAAAATCGCCAACCATAAATCAGTTACTGAAACAGACATAATAAATCCTTAGATTTTTCATTGAATTTGAGACAGTAAACGACAACCTAAATCGATTCAACTCGTTTTAAATTGACACCTTTTGAGCTTAAACACTGTCCCCATTTTTATCCCGGAGTATCTCAACTCAAACCTATAATGAGATTAACTTGAAAGCATATTTAAAAGTATCGATACCAATAAAGCGAATAAACCGCAAAATGCTGCAAATACAGAGCCTACAAGCCATAGTGGTTTATTCTTGAAAGGAAGCCAAAAGAGTATTCGCTGCACAGTGCTTCTTGCTCGATCGCTATTTGCCATCAATTTTATCGTAAGCACAATGAAAAGAGGAAAAGAGCTTAGTAATAAAGAGTAAATATAAACGGACGTTAAGTTGCCAAATTTTAACTCCAATAAAACGGTATCTGGTATGGCTTTAAGTGCTAGCTCCTTGCTGCCATTAAATGCCCCTTTAAATTCCGCAAACCATATATATGAAACCGCTGTGAGAAGCAGGAAAAGCCCTATTTTTAGCAGCTGATCCATCAACATTAATAAAAATGCATTGGTAAGCCCTTCACGGACAAACCGCTCAAGTACTAGCGGGTAGGCGGATAAAATTAAGCAATTTGTAACGAAAGTGACGAAAAACCCATTACCAAAAAATTGGGCTAAAAACCCAGGCGAAGTAAGATAAGAGTAGAAGCCTGAAGTTTGAGACGTATATACCGCTAACATTATGGCCAGCGAAATGCAGGTGAGTATGAATACGTTGAGTAAGAAACCCATAAAGCCATTGGATGAAAAGCGACTTTTAAGAAAAGTATCAATGACATCTGATATTTTAGATTGCGATGGCTGCTCTGCCGTGTGGCTTATGTGGCCATACATTAAGTTGGCACCATCTTCACTTATGATTTTGTCGGAGTTCCAAATGGCAACTCCTATCAGAATCGGAGGGATAATGCCCGCTTGTGCGACTGAAAACCATTGAGTGGTATCCATCATTGTCATTCTCCTTTTTGATGTTAAAAGGGCAATGCACTGGGTTAATTGGATTCGCGTGCCTTTGCCACTTCTAAGTCTAGTTTTGCCTTTTTATATTCGAAATACAGTTTTGCGCTTCCAAACAGGGTACCAATCAATCCCGCCAAAAACGTTACGATACCAATTAAGCTCAAATCACTAAATAGCGGTTTTGCTTCTTCTACCTCACTTTGCTTTGATTGCAATACCGTTTCAGCTTCTTCGGCAATTTTAAGTGCTAAGAAGCCTTGCACCAATAGTAATTTTAGCTCCGCAGCTTCTTGTGCATATTCGAGTTTTAACTTCTCAACAGTGCGCTCAATAGACTCTATAATAGCGGGAGAAAGTGAAGAGTTTCTTAGCTCAGAGGCTTTGTTTTCAATGATATTTTCTTGGGCACGCAGATCTCTAAGCCGCTCAATACTTTGCTCAAATGCTTTTGCCGCGTCTTCGTATTTGATCCGTTTAATCGGATTTGACGCACCGTCAGCTTTGATTCTCAGCTCGCGAGCTTTTTCTGAAAATGTAGATTCGAGTTTCTGAGGATCATCTTCGGATTTCAGCATATCAACCAGCAAAGCTTCTTCAGCGCCACCTAAATCGACATTTCGCTCAACGATTGCAATTTGCTGCTCGACATTCAATTGTTCCCAATCTTCCAGCGTAATAACCGAACCCGTTAAGGTAACTAACATTGAAAAGACCAGCAACGAACCCGTTATTTTGTAGTCAAACATTGTCACCTCGCTAACGTATTAGGCTGAAAGACGACGGAATATTTAATCAGTGTGCCGATCAAACGAAAATGTTCGCATAGCTTTCAAACAGACAATAGAAGCTTTGCACATAGCACTCTGCTGGCGTAGAACCTAACTGCCAGAAAAGACTTCATTCAAAGATATAAATTCAACACTATAGCCTTTGCCCTTCAGCCAATCCTTACTTGCTTCGAGCGAACTAAAAAAACCTATTTCAATTTGGTCCGGTATGATTTGCTCCATCATCCATTTAGAAACCGCATATTCACTGCCAAACACAGCAAAATGCTTTAGATTCTTTTCCACTAATATTTGTGCCAGCTCGCTGCACATTTTCATTTCATCTGGCGGCTTCACAGGCCAATTTGATATGTCATCAATAATTGCCCAAGGACGGTCGCCAAATGTGTCTGTGAACGCCACGAGCGATTCACCAAAACGTTCTAAATAAACCTGGTGGTCCCAGTTTTCAGAATAGCGCAGCAAAAGTGCGTCTCGAGATCGGGCGATGTCGTAACCTAATTTATTCAACAGCCTAGCCTATATTAATGCTTTACACTCCAATTATAGCGCAAGCTTTCAGAGATATAATCAACAAATTTAGAGCCCAAAGGCCCTTTTTGTGTGTTTTTTTATCATTCGGGTTCGCATGCAACGTGTTTTGCAATAACGTTAAACCAACGACGCAGCATTTTGGCAAGCCTAACTGGAATTTCGGGAATCCATCTATCCCGAGCAGGAAAAAGCACCTGGTTGTCAACGATGTAAAACTGTCACGCGCCATGAAATATTTTCCAAGTTTATCGTCTCGGCAATTCAAAATAGGTTGAAATATAGAATTTTATTAAACCATTTAAGAAGATAAAAATACCGCTTAATCGCTTGTTATACATGGACTGAGAGCAATAGCTAATCACGAACTTTAGCAAAGCAAGCTGGCTTGGTATTCAATGTGCAACTCAACGCTCATTACTGAATGAAGAAGAGTCTCACATGAAAAAGCTAATATTGTTTGTCGTGATATTATTCGCGGTATCTGCCTCTGCGGTGGTTGCTGGGCAAAGTGTCCTGGCCGAGAGTAGTGACAAGGTTTCATACAAGTTGGCGGCGTTAGAAACCCTATTGAGAAATGTAGATAGAGAACCAATGGATCGAAACAGTCGACTTCGTCTTCAGCGTGCTGAGTACTATTTTTCTCGAGCGGCAGAGTTGCAAGAAGCTAACTGGGACCAGCGCGCACTTGAGCACATTCGTCGGAGCAACAACTTGCTTCAACTTCGTGCTTCCGAGTTAGAAAGTGCGATGTAACCTAGACATTGCATAGCAAGTTCCGCTGCATAAATTGGATTCAATGACAAAGTCGGGATAATCATCAACAGCCTCTATTGTTAATGCGAAGAGCACCTTAATAGTAGTCGTGTAACAGGCGCATGAGGAATTTCTGATTAAACAATTTGTACCGTTTTTTGAACTCGTGCTTTTTGACAGGATCATTCCCTTACCACCAAAACATTCACATAGCTATTGAACTGCTGCTATGCTGATTTTGTCTTCTCCAAAAGTGGCGAATTGTGAAATCTAAAATTCAACTTGGACCTTGGGTGCTCGATCCCGAATCGGGAGAGTTAACTCAGCTTGAACAAAAAATTATACTCCCTAGGCAACAACATCAGTTACTCATGGCGCTGGTCAGTGCAGGACGCAACACCTTAGTTTCACGGGAAAACATTATCGCTGCTTTATGGCCAGATGGTCGTGTGGTGGAATTTGATCAAAGCTTAAATGCCAGCATGCGCAAGTTACGCCGTGCTTTGAATGACAATTCGGATAACCCCGTTTTCATCGAAACTGTGACCGGTAAAGGCTATCGATTGATAGTCGAACCCGTAATTCTCGATACCAACAAAACGTTTATATCTAATCGGCTCATGGCACTTGTTGTGCTAATTATGTTGTTCGTTATTTATCTGGTGTATTGGCCCCGCGGACCCATGGAAAAGGTTTCTCCTGTACTGGCTGTGATGCCGGTTACCACTGTACCTGCGGACAATCTGGATCCCCTTGCTCATTCGCTAAGAGAAGAGCTGTTAAACCAATTCAGCCGCGCATCAACACAAGACTTAATCATTCTTGCCCCGGGTAGCATGTCGTCATCAGACCCTTCAAAAAAGCCAACCGCGGCAATATATCTTTATACTTCCATCAGTCAGGATCCCATTAACAAACGTATTCATCTACGCCTAGTGAACAGAGCTGAGAAGCAGATTTGGTCAGAATCCTTTGATTGGTTGAAAGGTGGCGGAACTCGATCTTATCAGTCAATTGCCACACAGGTGACTCAGTCCATTGCACAAACCTTAAAAATTGTGATCCCCCAATCGAGCGAACCGATGCAGGTTTTAACCGAGGAAAGGCTGGCTGACTTTAACCATGGTTTGTACTTGGTTGAAAGCGGCCAGCCAACGGATTTACGTAAAGCCGTTGAAAAGTTTCAACGGGTATTGGATGACCATCCCGATTTTGTCCCTGCGATAGCTAAACTGGCACACTTATACACTAAGTTAGTGTCTGTTGAAGCATCCAAGCGTTTAGAGCACTTTAAACAGGCTCAAGAATACGCGCAGAGGGCGCTATCTCTAGAGCAAAACAGCACCCAAGCGTGGGTCGCACTGGCTTATGTTCAGCTTTACCATAGTTGGAACTTCACGTTGGCTAAAACATCACTTGAAAAAGCCATAGCCATATCGCCCAATGATGCTCAAGCGCGCAGTCTTTATGCCGCTTGGTATGCCAGTCAGGCAGATGCCAAATCGTCTATCGAGCAAGCAAGAATGGCGAAGCGCATTGACCCGGGCTCAATGACAGTCAATGCAGATTTGTGTTGGTATTTGAATTTTGCTAAGCAATTTGAACAGGCTGAAGCTGAGTGCTCGCTAATGTTAACGCTTCAACCAAGCTCTACCTGGATGCGTCTAGGATTGGTGGAAGCTTATGCGCAAAAAGCAAATTGGACACAGGCGACACGTCACTTAAAGGTGGTATTGGGTGGTCGAAACGGCTCCGAGCAAGATCAACAAGTTAACTACACTGAAGGTGACTTGCAGTCATTGTATCAACAGTGGTTGTCAAAGCTTGAACCTGCCTATGAAATTGGCAAAATTGATGCGTATTTTCTGGCTACCTTACAGGCTGCAGCGGGAAACACCCAGCAGTCTATCGATTGGTTGCAAACCGCGTTACAAGATGGCAACGGATTTATGGTATTTGCCAACGTTGACCCTAGATTCGATTCATTGCGAACTAGGGATGAATTCTACTCGATTTTGCAAAACATCAAGCCAAATCAGTAAACGCCAGCAGAAATCATCAAAAGTCAGACAAAAATCACACGCTGATCATACCCAAACGACTCTGCTTAATGCCAATGTGAATTGGCCAATCCGGCAATTAACAAGGAGTCATCTATGCAATCTACATGCTTTAAATTAGTGAGTGTTTTATTCGGTTTGTTTTGTCTGTCTGCGCTGGCAAAGCCCACAATCGTGCAGGTGGGTAGTCCTCTGGTAAATGGGAACCAGTTAACCCCGTTTTCCGCCCAATGGGATCAATTTTCTACGGTAGAAGGGCAAAGAGTTAAGTCTGCCACCTATCAAGAAACCCTTGAAATAGTTACTATTGACGACATTGAACAGCTTAAGCATGTTCAAGTCGTTAGTGACCAAAGTGGTACTGTGGTTACCAACACTACCTATTTTGACCGAGTAACGTTAAAACCACTTAGCATTGAGCAGCTAATGAAGGGGGTACCAAAAGGCACCCCGGATAATCGGACATTCAAGTTTGCTGACAAGCAGTATGATGTCACGGTCATCATGCCTGATGAAAAAACACATGCGCGCACCGTCCATATGCCTGTAAACATGTTTAATGTGAGTAATTTAGGGTTGGTGTTTGCTGCAATGCCCTTAGAGCTTGGCGCCAAATATCGAATGCCTTCTGCATTTCCACAGTATCAAGACGGAATGTACTGGATGGATGTTAGCGTAAGTGGCGAGAAGACATTCAAGAACCAAGATGGCACGCAAACACCAGCGTGGCAGATTGATATTCATTGGATCAACATTAAAGAAGGGGATGAATACCCCGCCGGTCCAACGCAAAGTGGTGGCGCTTATTATATTGCGAAAAAAGGCAGCAAGGGGATCCCGCCAGTTCCTGCCTATGTTAATGACAGTATTGCTATCGAAGTGAGTTTTGCCGAAGTGAAAAAATAGTCTTTGCGGAAGATGGAGTCAAGAACAGCGTCTTGACTCCAACCCATCAGAGTTACATTTAACTCACTATGCTTTGTCCAATGCTTGCGAAACATCAACGATGATGTCATCAATATGTTCGATTCCTACAGAAATTCGCACCAAATCTTCGCTGACACCCGCTTTGGCCAACTCTTCAGTATTTAATTGTCTGTGCGTCGTGGAGGCAGGGTGGCAGGCCAACGATTTTGCATCGCCAATATTCACAAGTCGTAAAATCATGTCTAGTGAATCGATAAATCGAGTGCAAGCTTCAATTCCGCCCTTAACACCGAAACTGAGAATACCGGAGGCCTTGCCGCTAGTGATTTTCTGGCAATTTTTATTGTCGGGACTTGTGTTTAATCCAGCATAATTGACCCATTCAACTTTAGAGTGTTGGTTTAAATAGTCGGCCAGTTTTTCCGCATTTTCACAATGTCGTTCCATGCGTAAGGCGAGGGTTTCTAAACCTTGCAGGATCTGAAAAGCGTTCATGGGTGATATCGCAGCACCGGTATTACGCAACGGCACCACTCGGCATCTGCCAATATACGCGGCTTCGCCTAGTGCTTCGGTATACACTACATCATGATAAGAAGGGTCTGGTTCGTTCATGATGGGGAATCGTTCTTTGTTGGCGACCCAATCAAATTTTCCAGAATCAACGATGATCCCGCCAATAGACGTGCCATGCCCGCCAATATATTTAGTCAAAGAATGAATCACGATATCTGCACCATGTTCGAACGGACGGCACAGAATTGGCGTGGCTACCGTATTGTCAACGATGACAGGCACACCATGTTTATGGGCTATTTGTGATAAACGCTCGATATCTACTATGTTGCCTGCTGGGTTGCCGATGGATTCACAAAATACTGCCTTGGTATTTTCGTCTATGGCATTTTCAAATCCTTCAAAGTCATCATGGGAAATCATTTTCACCTCTACACCTTGTCGAGGTAAAGAATGGGCAAACAAGTTGTAAGTGCCGCCATACAATTGACTGGTACTAACAATGTTGTCTCCCACTTGAGCAATACATTGAATCGCATATGTAATCGCTGCCATACCTGAAGAGACTGCAAGTGCTCCGATACCGCCCTCCATCGCTGCGACGCGTTTTTCCAATACATCCGTAGTCGGATTCATGATACGTGTGTAGATGTTTCCCGGCACTGCCAAATTAAAAAGATCGGCACCGTGTTGGGTGTCGTCAAAGGTATAAGACGTCGTTTGATAGATGGGAACCGCGGCGGCTTTTGTGGTTTCCTCTGATTTGTACCCCTCGTGCAATGCAATAGATTCTAGTTTCATCTGTCTCTCGTTTGGCCATCAAGTGACTTTGATATTACTGAATATTTTTACCTGCGATAGCAAGTTTTTAACATAAGTTATAAGTGTCTCATTCTATAGTGACTTAAAAGGTTCTGGAATCGTGAAACGACTACCCCAATCAGTGCTTACCTGCACATATTTTGTGCGAAACCTGCTCTAGAACCATACTTAAAAATCAATAAGTAATTGAAAATAAAATAATATTTAATTTGGCTTAGGTATTGCTAAGGTTATTTTAAAAGGACACTCAGAACTTTAATTCAGTATAAACGGCAAAGGCGCCATACTGCTCCAGGCAGTATGGCGCCTTTTGCGTTTTAGGAATATCAAATGGGCATCAACGAACATACTCACATTGTGCAGCAAGATAGCCGTTCTTCCTGTACCAAAATTGTCATTGTTGGCAATGGGCCTGTTGGTGTGCATTTCGTTCGTCAGTTAATAGGTAATGGTTACCCAGGGCATATCACTATTTTTGGTGAAGAGCCTTTTCAACCCTACAATCGAGTGCTTTTGTCTTCATTTTTAAGCGGTGAATTAGGCATAGACGCTTTGACTAATTCGCTTGAAGAGCACCCCTCATTATTACAGCAGTTTCATTGCAAAATCGTAAACATCGATCATCAAAACAAAACGATCGAAGACCAGTTTGGCGGCGTTCATCACTACGATGTTCTCGTGTTGGCAACGGGGTCAAGTGCGTTCATTCCAAATATAAGTGGTAACCAAAAAACCGGAGTTTATCGATTTAGAGACATGCATGATGCTCAATCGTTGTATGCCAGAAAAACCCGTAGTCGCCACACTGTGGTGATTGGTGGAGGACTGCTAGGACTTGAAACAGCCAAGTCGATGCTCAAGTATTCCACCAAGGTTTCAGTTGTCCAGCACAGCGCCGCGCTGATGAACCGGCAGTTGGATTTGACGGCAAGTCAAATGGTTCAAGCCTACGCAGAAAGTAACGGAATTGAGTTTTGTTTAAATTGCCAGGTGTTAGAGATTATCGGTGAAGACAAGGTTGAGAGTGTCAAGCTGAGTACTGGCGAGCATTTACTTTGCGACACTGTGATTTTTACTACTGGAATAACGCCCAACACGCAACTTGCATTTGACGCAAAAATTAGTGTTCGACGAGGCATTCAAGTCAATGAAATGCTGCGCACCAGCCAAGAAGATATCTATGCTATCGGTGAGTGTGCCGACTATGAAGGACAAGTATATGGGTTAGTTGCCCCAGGGCTTGAGCAAGCAAGCACCTTGGCCGGCAATCTGTGTGGTGGGAATAGCACCTACCGCGGCTCCAAATTGATGACGGAGCTCAAAGTGTTGGGGCTGTCTGTATTCTCAATGGGAAAAGTTAGCGATGAATATGCTAATCAAATAACCAACACTTTGACCTTCCGTAAACAAGACGTTTATCGAAAATTATTGTTTTCTAGAGGTAAGTTGGTCGGTGCAGTGGCGATTGGTCAGTGGAGCGAAATTAAGGAAGTTCAGGCTGCGATCGATGAAAGCCGCTACATTTACCCTTGGCATCTATTGCGTTTCTCCACCACGGGGTATTTATTTGGGTCTCAAGAAAAACACATATTAAGCTACCCAGATGACACGTTGGTGTGTAACTGTCAGCAAGTTTCTGTGGCGCAAATTCGCCAAGAGCTAGACAAAGGCGAATGTAATTTTGAATCGCTGCAAGCATCTTTAGGTGTCTCCTCGGTATGTGGAACCTGTAAGCCACTTGTTCAATCTGCGCTGAATCAACCGCAAACAAAACAACCGGTCAAAAAAGCACTTCTAATCGCCACCTTTACCGCCTTTGTTATTGCCTGCACATTGTTGTGGATGCCTGCGATTGCGCCCACTCAATCTGTTCAGCAGGCAAGTTGGGATTGGTTGTGGACCGATAGTCTCGCACGTCAAATATCAGGTTTTACCATTCTTGGGCTAATTTCGCTGAGTTTGTTACTAAGCCTGAAGAAACGCGTAAAGCAGGTGCAATGGCTAAGTTTTGATGTATGGCGCTTTGCCCATGTCACGCTAGCTGCGTTGGGGATGAGTACGTTGTTTATTCATACCGGCATCTCTTTTGGAAACGGCCTAAATCGTTTATTAGCCATTAACTTTGTTCTGATCATTTTGGTTGGGATTGCATCAGCTGTTGTTGCGGCCTATGAAGGACAAGTTGTCACACCGGGTTTCAAACGTATTAAACGTTACCTCGTGGTGTCGCATATTGTCACATTTTGGCCGTTACCCATTCTTTTAGCGTTCCATATTCTCTCAGTCTATTACTTTTAGGGGCATACGGAATATGACCCAAAGAACACGCAGATATATGTGGCTAACCTGGTTAATTCTAGCCATTGGTATCGCTACGTTTTACGCAAATCAAATGTTTGTACAAGCGCAGAAACCAGAGCTGCTAATAGGCGAAACTAGCTACGGTCATTATCAAATCGAATTGCAATGCACTGCGTGTCATGAATCAGCATTTGGTGGCCAGGACGTACTACAAAATGCGTGTATTTCGTGCCATGGACAAGAGTTGAAAGAAGCACAAGACTCTCATCCCAAATCCAAGTTTACCGACCCTCGAAATATTGATCGGTTAGAAAAAGTCGATGCTCGCTACTGTGTTTCTTGTCATACCGAACATAACCCAGATTTGATGCGCCCGATGGGAGTGAGTTTACCTGAGGATTTTTGTTTTCATTGTCATCAAGATATTGCCCAAGAACGTCCTTCTCACGAAGGAATGGAGTTTCAAACCTGTGCAAGTTCCGGGTGCCACAATTTTCATGACAACCGAGCCTTGTATGAAGATTTCTTGGTGAAACACGCGAAGGGCAAGTGGTTAGATATGACAAAGGGGATAGCTGATACGGATATTAAGCGCTATGTCTCGTCATTAACGGATTTGCCTGAACAATTGCCTGCTATGGATGTGCCAGAAGACAAACTCACTGCCGCTTCATCCATACATGATGATTGGCTGTCTTCTTCTCACAGTGCCGCAAATGTGGGCTGCAATGCTTGTCATGGTAGCGCAGCATCATGGCAGGATAAACCGACGCACCAAGTATGCGCCTCGTGTCATGAGAACGAAGTAAGCACCTTTTTGCAAGGCAAACATGGGATGCGCTTAGCCAATGACTTGCCAGCGATGACACCGAATTTGGCCATTCAACGACAAACTCACTTGGCGTTTAATCAAACGAATCATGAGACGAGTTTAACCTGTTCATCTTGCCATGATCCCCATCAGGTAAATGTTCAGGAGGCTAAAGTTAACAGTTGCCTTAGCTGCCATTCTGATGAACACAGTGAAGCATTTCTTAGCTCTCCACACGGGCAAACCTGGCTGCAGTTTGAAGCCGGTCAAATCGAAGAAAATCAAGCGGTTAGCTGTTCTACTTGCCACCTCCCCCGAATGGAGTTTGAGCACCATGGTCAGCAAAATACGCTGGTGCAACATAATCAAAATGCAACGTTACGCCCTAACGAAAAAATGATCAGAACGACTTGCATGAGCTGCCATAGCTTGTCGTTTTCAATCGACGCCTTAGCCGATCCTAATTTAATTCAAAACAATTTTTCTGGCACACCAAGTCAGCATATTCCGAGCATCGATATGTCGTTAAAGCGAGCTCAATAACGCGAGAAACCAAAAGTGAAACAGGAGATACACATGAAATACGCAAAATCTATAGCGCTCGTAGCTGCTTTAGGCGCCACCACGCTTGTTGTCAGTTGTGGCGGGGAAACTGAGCAAGCTGGCATCGAACCCAAAGTGTTTACCGACTCTTTGTTTGCGGTAATGAAGTCAGACAGAACTAATTACACCAAGCTAATTGTACAAAGACTCGGCCCAAATAAAGGCGCATTTATTAAGCCTGATGAACATTGGGAAGATCTCGATCAGGGAGCCCCGTTGCCTGCGCAAATGTTCCGATACGGCGCTGAAGGTGTCGCTGAGATCACTGACGAGTTTACTTACTCATTGCAGTCATTATGGCCAGTAAATAAGCAAAATGCGCCCAAAACCCCAATCGAAAAGGAAGGTTTGGAGTTTATCAAAGATAACCCAGGCCAAAACTTTTATGGTCAAGAAAAATTAGGCGACGTGAATTACTTCACTGCGGTTTATGCCGACGTAGCGGTTTCACCGGCCTGTACATCCTGTCATAACGAACACAAAGATTCCCCTCGCACTGATTTTAAAATTGGCGAAGTGATGGGCGGCGTTGTGATTCGAGTGCCAGTAGGTAATTAAGGTGAAACTACTTAAATTTCAATCGCTTGTTGCTCTGCTTGTATGCATGTTAGTCACCGGATGTGCAGAAAAAACACCACATCCAGGCGAACAGGTATGGGTAAACAACTGCAAAGTTTGCCATGAGGTTGGATTGGCTGGCTCCCCGGTTTTTGGTGACGTAAACGCATGGAAAAAACGCATTGCTAGAGGCAAGGCGTCTTTGTACGAGCACGCATTAAATGGCTGGGGGGATATGCCGGCAAAAGGCGGAAACCCTGATCTGACTGACGACGAAGTGAAACAAGCTGTTGAATACATGGTGATCAACAGTCAATAAAAAATGAGGAAAACCTAATGACTCCACATGAAATTAAATTGGTGCAAAACACCTTTATGCAGGTAGCGCCTATTGCTCCAAAAGCGGCTGAATTGTTCTATGCAAAACTTTTTGAGCTAGATCCAAACTTAAAGCCACTCTTTAAAGGTGATATGACGGAACAGGGCGCGAAATTGATGAAAATGATCGGGATGGCAGTGAATAGCTTAAATGATCTTGATGCGCTAGTTCCTGTTGTGCAATCTCTGGGGAAACGACATGTCGACTATGGTGTTGAAGATGAACACTACGATACTGTAGGAGAAGCCTTGTTATGGACACTAGGTCAAGGGTTAGGCGATGCCTTCGATCAAGAGGTTGAAGCTGCTTGGACCAAGACTTATGTCACCTTGGCATCCGTGATGAAAGACGCTGCTAATGTGCAAGCTGCTTGATATGTTTGGTGTTTGCAAAGGTCTGAAAAAGGAACACAACACCTTTTCAGACCTTTGAATCATCAACATGCATGTTCTTGGAAATACCAGACATTTTGAATTTTCTTATTTTCCAGTTCATAGACAGCCATACTGCATTGGCTTTTTTTAATGCCATTTGCAACCCATGATGCTTCTTCAAGCGCGTAGACAAAGTTACCGCTTGCATTGGTGAAACGGATTTTTGATTTAGCACTAGGTGTGCTCTCAAAATAACTTTGCAAAGCCTGGCGGAGCTCTTCATGGCTTGAGGTTTCAATTGCGAACTGTGGGCCTGAAACTCTCATCCAACGCAAATCTTCTGCAGAAGAATCGAGCATGGTAGCAATGTCTTTTTTGTTGAATGCGTCAACAAATTGTTCGACCATGTCGGTGTTTCCTGCGGCCATGCTGCCATGGCTTACCAGTAGTAACGCTAAAATCGTTCTAAAAATTGTTAGTTTGCTTGTCTTTTTCATTTGATTGGTTCGTCGTTTACGTTGTCGTCAATTCGATTGTAAAGCAATCGAATGGGTTACTCTTAATTTTCAAAAAAGCAAATCATCCTTTTGTAAAATTGATCAAATCCAGATATGTCGTTGTGGCCAGCTCCCTCAATCACCACCATTTGGGCGATGCCACTGCCAAATTCGTTAAATAATTTTTCAGAATGGACAACTGGAATTAACGTGTCCTGGTCTCCTGCAATAATCAAAACAGGGGCTTTGACATCTTTAGCCAGAGATAGCGAATCGTATTGGTCTTTTAGCAATAACGAAATAGGGAATAGCGGGAATTGCTTTTTCGCCAACGCTAACACGCTATCATAGGGCGTGATTAGGACCAACCGATTTACCGGCCGATTGGCAGCAAGATACATGGCTACGCCTGATCCCAAACTTCTGCCAATTACCGCTAAGCTTTGATGGCGTGAAATTAAATGGTCGTAAATCGCGATAGCATCTGAAAACAATCCGGATTTTGTTGGTTTGCCCGTGCTGCCGCCATAACCTCGGTAATTCACCAAATAAATGGTCTGGTTTGGAAACTGAACAGTAAAATCTGCCGCATTAGCAATCACCGCTTCTGCGTTGCCACCAAAATAGATAAAGCCGTTTTCTTTTCCCGCATTTAGCACAATGATGTCAATCTTTTCATTGTCGTTTTCTAGTGCTATTCGTTGGTAATTGTGTTGATAAGCACTTGTAGGGAAATAGATGAGTGCTCGTTGAAACACATAGAGTAAAGTCACCAGAACAAAATAAATTCCAACTAATACATAGACATAGTGCAGCATCAGATTTTTTCTCATGTGAGTGGCTCCTTGGGGCCAACTTTTCCAAGGACTATTGTTGCATGGAAATTTGCAAACATAACCAAACTGTAACTCAAAACCTGTTCTTGCACATGTTTACTATATTTCGGATACCTTAGTTTGAATGATAATTAACTATCCAAGAAGTAATGTCATAAACGACCTGATCTTATGTGAAACTTTGCTAATGTTTATGTCTTGGTAGTGCAATCCAACTAGTACATATTTTAAAACAAGGAAACCTCTATGCTTCGCGCCCAATTATTTATTAGCGCCATTGTCGCTATTCTTTTCACTGTAGCAACGCCCGCTAGCGCCGCTGAAGAGCGCGAAATGAAATCCATTTTGGTAACCGGTGCAAGCACTGGAATAGGCCGGAATTTGGCAGAGACTCTTGCCCAAAATGGATATCATGTCTATGCAGGAGCAAGAAAAGATAAAGACATGGAAAGCCTCAACGCAATCGAAAATATTACCGCTGTGCGCTTGGATGTCACCAAACAAGAACAGATTGATGCCGTTGTCGCCTTGATTAAAGAAAAAGGTACGGGATTGTATGCACTGGTAAACAACGCGGGTATTGGCGGAGGTGGTCCTGTATTAACCACGCCAATTGAAGACCAGACCCAGGTTTACAGGATCAATGTAGAAGGTGTTTATCGTGTAACTAAAGCTTTTGCACCGCTAGTTGTCGAGTCGAATGGACGCATCGCAACCACAGGTTCAATTGCCGGCACATTAACTAATAGCGGCTTAAATGCTTACAGTGGCAGCAAGCACTGGATAGAAGCATTTACCGACGGGCTCGCTGACGAATTATCGTCAAAAGGTGTCTCGGTCAGTGTAATTGAACCAGGTAACTATCAGTCTCACATACGCCGCAGCACAATGCGTCGTGCCTTTGATAAAATCGTTGCTGCAGGCGGTGAGATCACAGAACAGATGCAAAAACGCTATGATCAAACTGCCGCTTACGAGCTGTCACTAAAGAAACCCGATGAGGTATCGGCTGCGTACATGCATGCATTGTTCGACGAAAAGCCGCTACGTCGTTATGTTGTTACACCAAATCAACAAGAACAGGCCATCACAATCAGCACCAAGGTCCGTCAACTTGTCGAGTTGAACCAATGGGGACCACATAGTTATACACGCGATCAGTTAATCGAAATGTTGGACAAAGCTTTGGCGGAAACAGGTCAGTAGCGAAAGTAAAGTATCTATTGTGAAAAAGGGGATTGATTAATCCCCTTTGGCCGTTATTTCCCAGTAAATTTTATTCAGAACGGGTGACAGGAAAGCCCTTATTCATCCAGCCAAATATGCCTTCGTATAACACCGCAGTATTATCAAAACCCATATCCTCAAGCTGTTCCACGATATAGTCAGCAGCCGCTCTAGGGCAAGAGCAGTATGCGACGATTTGTGCATCTCTTGGCAAGTCTTTAACGCGGTTCTCCAGATTACTGTAGTAGGGGAAGGGGATAGAGCCTTCAATGTGCGCCCTTTGCCAGACGGATGTAACACGAGTGTCTAACAACACCATTTTCTTTTTCGTTTGCATCGCAGCGTAGAGCTGCTCAGAGGTAACATATCTGCCTTCGCTCAATTCCCAGTCAGGGTTTTCATTTTGCGGGTTGACGACATATTGATCCGGAGTTGGAATTGGCCGCAAAGGCATTTTTTCTTGTTTCCAACCACTGGCTTTACTGCGAATAAACGCTGTGACGTTGTCGATATCTTCTGCAGATAAGACATTTTCAAAAGCCTGCATTGGTGTATCTTGACGACCTTTTTCTATCGCATAACGGATAAATTCGTCTTTATTGTGGGCCAATGCAGACTGATTGCCCAATGCCGGAGCGGTGATCCCTTCGCCGTCTTGACCGTGGCAACTGGCACAGTTTTGTTGATATATCTGCTCCCCACGTTTTACATCACCCTTTACAGGGTCTTCTGAGAGCTTTATGCGCTCGGCCCCTGACTGCCAAAACAACCAGTAAGTTAAATCCCATGCTTCGTCCAATGTTAACGGACCGCCCACTTCGTCAAGATAACCACCCATAGGGGTGCCTTCTCGACCATATGACAGAGGCCTTAAAATGGCGTGAGGAACACCGGATTCAAACAAACTTTTGCTTCTTAAAGAAGGGGCATGATCATTGACATGGCCCTCGCGGTTTTCACCATGGCATAAGGTGCAATACTTTTTATAGTTCGCTGCGGCATTGGCTGCCTGTTCATCCGTTAGTTGTCTGGGTGGCCTCTGTTTTTCATAGGTCTTGGCTATAGATGCATGAGAAATAACGGCATAAGTAACAGCCAGCAATACAATTAAATATTTTTTCACTACTATCAATCCTTGTGAGTTCAGCATAACGCTGCAGGTTCACTTATAACGTTTCATATATTCAATATACATTACTTTATCGAATCTAAAATAATAGTGACTTTCAGGCCAAAGAGCATCGATAGGCGATTAAATGCATTGATTGCTATCAAAACGATTTAATTATCGACCGTTAATCTGCATCATTTAGGTGTTGTTTTAAGAAGTTGTTCATAGCTTTAAAAGCGTCGTGCCGATTATGTTGGATGGACAAATAATGATCACCGTTTTCCAATTCAATATATTGCACAGGTTTACCTAGGTCTCTCAATTTTTCTTCAAGATTCTGGCTTTGCCTAACATTCACAACTGTGTCTTTGGCTCCGTGAATTAATAAAATCGGAATGTTGATCTTTTCCGCTTGAAAAAGAGGTGAGCGTTTTATCAAATCATCGGCATCTTCACCTATCTGGTTTTCGACAAATTTTCGATTGACGTAGTAGCGACTCTTAAACACTAAACTCTTTAAATCGCTGACCCCTGCAAAGCTAATTGCACACTTAAACAAATCTGGTGTTTTTACCGCGGCCATTGCTGCTGCATAGCCGCCGTAGCTTGCCCCAACAATACACATGCGCTCAGGATCGGCTATTTTCTCAGCCACTAACCAATTGGCGGCATCGGTTAAATCATCCTGCAAAACTAATCCCCAATTTCTCTTTTGGCTCTGGGCAAACTGATATCCGTAGCCTTTCGAGCCTCTGAAATTTGGGCGAAATACAGCATAGCCCCGGCTCACAAAAAACGAAGTCCAGTAATCGAACCCGCTAGTGTCACGGACACCAGGGCCTCCATGAGGAAATAATATTGTTGCGACAGGCTGCTTTGTGTTTATAGGTAAGGTTAAATAACCTTCAATTTTTGTCTTGTCAGATGCGTAATATTCAACACGTTTATGTTCGGGTAGTTTAGTCTGTCTCAACTCAGGGTATTGCGAAAGAATATGAGTAACTTTGCCCGTTCGCCTGTTCGCCAAGTAATAAGAGCCCGGTGTATGACCGTTTTCACTGTAAAAAATATAAACGTATTCATCTTCGCTGAAATCGACCAGCCTATTGGTATATTCTGGTCGTGCAGAATCTAGTCGGTGCTGTAGGTTTTTGCGTTGTTCATCCCAATATATATTTCCAGTTATATGCGTTAGGCCTATCACCTCCTGAGAATGCTTAGAATAGATGAGTGATCCATCTGCATCATAGTCCTTATCTGCAAAAACGAGTTGGTGCGTATTGGTACTTAGGTCGACTTTAAAAAGCGCTTTCTTATCATTTTTGTATTTAGTGTAGAACAACTCGTTAGGGTTTTTTGCGAAACCAAGTGGGGTAACAGGAGGGTCCTCAAGTCCATTAAATTTAAATAGACTTATCCATTTAGAATCATCACCTTGGCGCACAAAAATCTGATATTCACCACTATCATAATCGATTGATTGTCCTAGCCTGACATGGCCCTGCTGGTCGGTCATCCAATGCCTGATTTTTAATTTTCTGTTTTCAACTTTTCTAGCTTTTGAAGTGTAGATATTGAGTTTAAAAACGCTTGGCAAGTTCGCCGTTCGCGCGTCCAGACTAATTAGAATATGCTCGGGATCATCAGGTAATAGGTCGATTACCGTGTCTTCAAATTGAGAAAAATGTTGCCTGTTTGGTATTGTCGTATTGTTTATAAGTCTTCTTTGCTCGACTTTTTCCTTGCCAATATCTATTGCTAACAATTGACTATGTTTTACTTTGACAGTTGCCTTGTGACGGATGAAGTTAGCGCCGAGTATAATGGTTTGGTTATTTGCCCATTTGAACCACCTTACTTTGCCAACAAGATTGTCTGTTTGTAATAGTCTCGTAAGTAAGCCAGTATTAAAATCCGCAACCATCAAAAGTGTGAGTTCAGGGTCTTGAATATTTTGAATGAAGGCGATTTTCGTTCCGTCTGGAGAAATAGCAGGTGATTCGATGTAAGGAAGTCGACTAAAAGCCTCAACTGGTATCTCGCTGGCTTCGGCGGCTCTGCCAACTAGAAATGAAAACAATATTAGACAGGTTAAGTTAATACTGGTTACTACAAACGTATTCATTTGAAATGCTTTAGTCCCTTAAAATCGTATGAACTCGCCTAGTTTACCTTCCCGTCAATTTTTAGCCCAATAAAATTTTTAGAATGCTCATTCAGCCTCACTCAACATATTCAGCCAGTCTCTCAGGGTAGGGCCCTTGATAAAGTTGATGCGTTGCGGCGATTTGCCACCAGGAGCCGAGAAGCGTATCCATCGTCGAGGGTTGAACATTGTTTGTGCCTAGAACGGCTTTTAGCGCGTTACTTAGCTCTTTTGGCATGGATCCTTCTGCTTCAGTCTTTTGTTTAAGGAAGCGTGTCGGCTCAAAAAAGTACATTTTGAATTTGTTAATTGATGTCATGTGATCTGGAAGCGACACATCTCCGCCTTGCAGCATTTTGTTTAATTGCATGCACAAGATATGCATTGGAAATGGCGAACCCATATGGAAGCTTACCGAGACAGAGGCCTCCTCACCCAGAGAAACCACCTCATGCATGGCTCCTGTAGGAATAAATAAAATTTGACCTGGTTCTAAATCAAACACCATAGGTTCAGACGCCATTCGCCCTTCAAAATCAGCATGATTGAAAATGACATCATGAGTATGTTTTTCCGGTAAAGGCCACACGGTTACACGTTTGCGCCCAGCCATATGGAATAAAAAACCATCAAATGGATCGCAATGGGCATCGTAAACATGTTCACCGCAACTCATCCACAAAGTTGATCGCACGTAACTGCCAAACCTGTGACATTGGGTTAGTCTATTGTGGAAATGGGTATCGTATATCTGCCAGGCCCAAGAGGCATTATCTCGCACTGTGCCATCGCCTGCGCAAAAATCGATTAACGGTAGACTGCCGTGAACGGGTTTGCCATCAACAATGCGCTGTCGAAATTTTTCGAAACTAGCAGAATCTTCTTGGTCGAAATACAGCAGCGATGATTTTTCAGATGCAGTTGAAGTATCTCGATACTGCATATCTGCTTCAACAATATTGTTGGCAAACATACTCAGCGCCCAGGGAATTGAAGATTCAGGGTGAGACATATCGTCAGGAAAATTTAGTACTTTTGGCGCGTGGGTTTGAAGGCACTCATTGGGTCGGGTCATAGTATTTTCTTACCGGGAAAACGGATAAATGGAAAAGGAAAAAAGAAAAAAAGGAAAATGCCCCAATGCAAGCTTGCAGATCTACATCAGGCTTTATTCTTCGACGGAACTAGAAATTGGTACGAACCGTTAGTATGACTTGTTAGTAGGGGAATACCGACGAATTAATCAGGGAATTTTGTAAGCAGAGATGACTCGAGTCGGACTTGAATTGAGAATGAACTCTTAAAGTGAATATGAAATCTAGTAGACGATGGTCGCAGTCACGCAGGTGTCATATTGTTTTTTTACAAAAGACATGGCTTATCGGAGCATAGTGCCCAGGCACATTTTGTAAATGTTCTGCCGATGAAAAAGAAGCCAACCAAATAGTTTGGTTGGCTCCGGATATCAGAATTTGACTGATTTTTAGTGTATCAAATTAAAGACAGTCGATGTCTGTTAACACTCAGATTCGTCACCGCCAGTTTTCTTTTTCAGCTCGATGCAGGCTTCTTTAAGTTTTTGCGCACTGGCATCTTTCATGTCAGCAGACTTTTCTTCTGCAGCATCTTTTAGCTCGGATGTTTTGTCTGCTATGGCATCAGACATGTCTTCTGTCTTATCTTCAATGGCATCGGCCATGTCAGCCGATTTTTCTTCCATCGCATCGACCAGATCCTCAGCTTTGTCTTCAGTTGCTTCGGCCATTTCGTCTAGCTTAGCAGCGGCTGCTTCTTTTGTTTCTTCAGCAGAGTCTTTTTGTGCATCTGTGCAGCCAGTCATTAATAATCCTGCGGCAATTAGTGAGGCTAGTGTTAGGTGTTTAAATTTCATGGTGATTCCCTTAGTTTCAATATTGTTGTTAGTGTAGCAGTTCTTTCTTAAGCGCTTGGGTAAACGTCAATGTCACAAACGTAAATACGCCTAGGTAGCATATAGTGTTAACTGTCCAAGACATAACTAATTGTGCAAAAGAGATGCCTTTAATTTTCGCTAGTAGGGTGGTGAACATAACTGCGAAAATAGAAATCGTTAGCCAAATCATCATAGAGTTCTCCTTTTGCTATCAAATTAAACACAACGATAGTAAATCTGATAATGCTATTATTGGGCCAAAGTTAAAAATTTTAGTAAAAACAATAGGATATTCTATATTCTTATTAGGGATTGCACATGAATGGTGATTTTTCGTCTCTAATTGAAGACACTAATATTGGATTTGCCAAAAAATGGTGAGACAGAGGGTAGTAAATCTGACTAGATAAATACGCCTTAAACAAAAGAGTGCAACGTTGGCTACTACCCGAACCTAAATAAAGTTATACGAGGGTTAGAGATAAACCCTCGTTTTCGAATAATAAACTCGTATTGTATTTACAAGTAGTAGAGTAATACATAAGCAGATAACAAAATCGCTATCCACAAAGCAGTGCTACCCACTCGCCAAGATCGTGCAAATATGCCTCTTTCTTTACTATCCGCAGTATGCGGTTGGCCAAGGTAACGCACGGCAATACCGTGCAAAAAGTGCTGTGAGCGAATTCTTTGCCGTTCTATGACAGCGTTTAACGAGCTAAAGCCATTTTCAATAATCTTCAATATAGAAAACGCCAGTCGACGCCACAACCAATCTGTATCCAGACTAATGGTCATGGTGCGCTTCATCAACGGCAGAAGGACAAAAAACGCGAGGCCAGAGAACAATAAGAGCTGCAAGTAAAACAACACTTTACCAGCAGTGTAAGGTTCATAATCAACGGCATAAGGCAGTAAACCGTATAACAATTCAGGGAATACACCGAGTAAAATACACAAACCAGCAAAAATGGCCATGGCTAACCCCATATTCCATGGAGCATCTTTGGGCCTCAAACCGGAATCTTTTTGAAAAAATACAAACCAAGGGAATTTAATTCCTGCATGCAAAAATACCCCCGCAGATGCTGCGGTTAAGCCAAGATAAACCCACATCAAATTGCTGTCTACAGCTGCCTGAGAGATCATACTTTTAGTGGTAAATCCCGACGTTAATGGGAAGCTGGAAATCGCTAAAGCGCCAATAATACCGCACGTTGCGGTTATTGGCATGGTACGAAACAACCCACCCAACTCGATACATTTGTTTTTGCCAGTGCGGTAAATCACCACGCCCGCACTCATAAACAACAAGGCTTTATAAACAATATGGGCAAAGGCATGTGCAGTGGCGCCATTTAACGCCATTTCTGTCCCTATACCTACGGCAACCACCATGAATCCCACCTGGTTAACAATGGAATATGCCAGTATTCGCCGCACATCGTTTTCCAGTAGCGCATAAATAATACCGTACATCACCATAAAGAGGCCCAAGCCAATTAAAACCGGTTCTCCAGGGAATAATAAGATTAAAGCCAGTACGGCTGTTTTTGTGGTAAACGCTGATAAAAAGACCGACCCGGTTGCACTGGATTCTGGATAGGCATCCGATAACCAGGCAGACACTGGGGGGGCTGCAGCGTTTATTAAAATACCAATTAGTATCATCCATGTACTAAAATCTGTCGCCAACATTGCTTGAATTTGAATTGAGCCCGTACCGATAACAACACCCTCAATACCGACTTTCAGTATGACACCGCCCATTAAATGCATAATGGCATATCTGATACCAGCAGTACGCGCACCCGGTGTACCGCCACACCAAACAACAATCGTAGAGAACAGAGCCATCAACTCCCAATACAAAAAGAGTGTGATCAGATCACCAGCGAAACAAACGCCAATAGCACCCGCTGCATACGCATAAGCGGCAGCAAGTTCGTACCAACGCGCGATCCGAAATGCGTACAGGCCACCTACAAACACCATGATCGCGAATACCGTTGCAAACAATCGCCTTAAGGGACTGCCCTCAACTGGCTCAACGTGATAAGAAAGAAACTTTACTGTTCCTTGTACACCGTCTGGCACTTGCCATATGGCCCACAAGGTAATCAGAGGAGCGATTAAAATGACTGCTGTTCTAGCATGACCTTTAACCAAGCCGATTAACGCAGCAGCGATAAGAAGAATAAGGGCAGGAGACAACATTTCATATGGCATTGTTGTCTTCCTCTAAAGCACTTTTTGAGTTTTGGTTGTTAACCGGTTGTTCTGATTCATCGTAATAGTTTTCAGGACGTTTTAAGAAAAACCCAAGTAATTTTGCCACTAGCACCATCAGTAAACAGCTGACAAATCCATAAACCGCACCAAATCCAAACCACGCATCAACGCCGAAGTATCCTTTTACGTATATCACTGTTTGTGTCAATACGGTCAATGCCAAAATAATGCTGGAACCAATCCAGAGTTTGCGAATTGTCGAGGGCCTTACTAGCCAATGTAGTTGTTTTTCTTCTTCATTCATGATCAATTCAGCCCCTTAACTACTTGGCTTTCTAATTCAATGACCGGTCCGTTGAATAAGAAGAAGGCCAGGGTTAATAAAGCTGTGACGCACAGGGCAAAAACAGCCATAAATGGCGCTTCACCGTGTTCTTTAGCACCCTCTTGTTCTTTCTCAAACCAAGCCATATAAATGAGTGGTAGAAAATACGCAGCATTGAGCACAGTACTCGCGATAATGGTAAATACAGCAACGAGATTGTTGGCTTCAAATGCACCAGCCAGAATGTACCACTTAGATACAAAGCCTGCGGTAGGTGGAACACCGATCATGCTTAGAGCGCCAATTGTAAATGCTGTCATCGTCCACGGCATTCTTCGACCGATACCACGCAATTGATGCACTTCTGTTTTCTTAGCGGCCACGTAAATTGCCCCAGCTGCGAAAAACAGTGTGATTTTCCCAAAAGCATGAGCCACCATGTGAATAGCCGCGCCGACTTCTGCCAGAGGTTTAAGTATCGCGGCTGCCATCACAACGTAAGACAATTGTGCAATAGTAGAATAGGCTAACAAGCGTTTTATATTGGTTTGCCGCAAAGCAACCACACTCGCGGTGATAATGGTGAATGCAGCTACGTATAACAACCAGCCTGAATTTGGTGAATCGAATAAAAAGTCAACACCAAAGATATAAACAATAATTTTTGTGATGGCAAAGACGCCAGCTTTAACTACCGCTACCGCGTGTAACAATGCACTGACCGGTGTGGGGGCGACCATGGCTGCAGGTAACCATTTGTGTACGGGCATCACAGCGGCCTTACCGATACCAAATACAAATAACCCTAGTAGCAAGCCAACTGACGTATCACTGAGTTTTCCTGCGAGAATGCCTCCACTGACAAAATCACCCGTACCCGCTGCAGTGTAGGTCCAAATAATCGCTGGCAAGAATAAGCCGATAGACGTACTCAGCAGAACACCTAGGTAGATCCTGGCGGATTTTACAGTGGCTTCGTCGCCTTTGTGAGAAACCAGAGGATAGGTTGAAAGCGTTAACAACTCGTAGAATAAGAACAAAGTAAATAAGTTGCCTGCAAACGCGACGCCCATCGTAGCGCTCAAAGCAAGGGCAAAACAGGTGTAAAAGCGCGTTTGGTTTTTCTCTTTATTCCCGCGCATGTAGCCGACGGAATAAATTGAATTTATCAACCATAGTCCAGACGCCAAGGCTGCGAACAACATACCCAAGGGCTCAACTTTAAATGCAATACTCAGCCCAGGTAATACTTGAGACACTTCAACGGCTGGCCGCTCTCCGGCAATTAACGCGGGTAGCATCCCCCAAACTACAAATATCAGGGAAATCGAAGTAATTGCTGTTACCGCTTCACGAATGTTTGGCCCAAAGCGTCCGCCTAAGGCAATCAACAGGGCGCCGAGTAATGGTACAACTATCGCGGTTAATATGGCGTTTTCAGCGATCATTGCGCACCCTCCAGCAACATTCCCGCAGCTTCAGTGGCAAGCTCAAGCGGAACCTGAGGAAAGAAGCCAAAATATAGGTTCAACGCAGCAACCAACATAGTGACAGCCAATAATTGTATCGGAGCTTCTGACTGTGGGCCTACTCCCTCAACAGGCGCTTTAAAATAAAGGGCCTCAATGATGCGCCAAACATAAGCAACAGCCATCAATGAACTAAGCAAAATAATAGCCACTAAAAACCAACCCCATGGGCCAATTTGCAAAGAGGCACTGATGAGCAGCCACTTGCTAATGAATCCTGCAGTGCCGGGAATGCCAATCAGGCTCAAACCACAAATTACCACGGTTGCACATGTCCAAGGCATTTTAGTTGACGCACCGCCTAATTGGTCTAAGCGTAAATCGCGATAATGATAGGCCAGACACGCTACAGCTAAAAATAACCCGCCTTTCGCTAAGGCGTGATTAAACAAATGCACTACGCTGGCGCTCAACCCTAGGGTGCTGATAAAGCTGGCACAAAGTAAAATGTAACCAATCTGCGCAATAGATGATGAAGCGAGAAGTCTTTTCAAATGCCCCTCAAACATCGCCACCGCAGAGGCGATTAAGATCCCTAAAATGGCCATCGGCATCAGGAATAGTGCAAATTGCATGTCATGGTCGACCAATCTGGATTGAAAAACCAGATAGTCAAATTTAATCAATACATATAGCGAAACCTTAGTTGCACAGGCTGCAAGAAATACGGTAACCATGTGAGGGGCATGGGTGTAGGCATTCGGAACCCATACATGCAATGGAAACACAGCTGCTTTGAGCGCTAGTCCAATCGTAATAAAACCGGCCGCGACTAAAATTGGATTGATGTCGGTTACATCACCAATCCTATTTTGCATATCCTCTATATTGAGCGTGCCCGTCATCATATAAATCAGGCCCACACCGATGAGATAAAACGTCGCGCCAATGGTTCCCATAGTGAGGTATTTGAAAACAGCAGGCAGTGCTCTTCTATCCGGTCCACCTGCAATTAAGATGTAACTCGCCAACGAAGATATTTCCATAAACACAAAAATATTAAAGGCGTCTGCCGCAACGACAATACCAATTAGCCCTGCCATGGCGAGCATCCAAGCGGCATAAAACAGTGGTTGACGCTCTTCTTCAACCTGTTGATCAACACTGGGTTTGGCAGCAAGAAGTGCGCCGGCGCTGGCACCTGTCACTATCAAAAGCAGGACTGCGCTGAAGGCGTCAACTGATAGTGCTATTCCAAACGGAGCAGGCCATCCCCCCATAAAGTATTGAGGTGTCAATCCATTTAATACGCCAATTGCCAAAGTGGCGGCCATTGCGAAGCTCACTAGCGCAACGACTGTGGCTCCGGCCCATGCTAACCCTCGTGGTTGCAACAACACCATTAGTGGAGCGGATAACATTGGAATTACTACTTGAAGCGCAGGAAGGTGTGCTATTAAATCCATAATCGTTAGTCAGCGTCCAATATTTCGTTCTCTTCAATAGTGCCGTAACTTTCTTTGATACGCACCACCATGGCTAAACCCAACGCAAGCGTTGACACGCCTACAACAATAGCTGTCAGTATTAACACCTGCGGTAATGGGTTGGAAAATATCTGATTTTCAACGCCCTTTTGAATGATAGGCGCGGTACCGCCTTCCACTTTGTCCATGGTGATGTACATCAAAAAAACCGCAGACTGGAAGATGGAAAGCCCAATTAATTTTTTGATCAAATTAGCTTTGCTAATCACGGCATACAACCCCACCATCAGAACGATAGCGAACACCCAGTAATTAAAATATCCCAATAACTCCAGCAACTTCATGACACATTCTCACGCGCTGCAAAAGCATGAAATATGGATAAAAGCGCACCACATACCGCCATACCTACACCTGCTTCAATGACCAGGATACCCAACTGCTGTCCCCAAATAGGATCGGCTGATAAAACGGAATATTCCAAAAAGTTACCACCCATAAACATACATATCACGCCAACACTACCAAAAAGCAGTGCACCACCTATAACCATGCCTAACAGCACTGAGCGAGGAACCGCTTGCAATGCTTTGTTTTCTCCCTCAAGCAAGGCATAAAGGATAATACCTGTAGCAATAATTGCCCCTGCTTGAAATCCTCCACCAGGGCCATATTCCCCATGGAATTGTGTATACAGACCAAAAAGCACGATAAAAGGGATTACTAGCCTCCCCACAACTTGGGGAATGAGGTGATGCCGCAGCCCTTTATTTTGTTCTACCACTTTGTTGAGACGTTTTTGGGCAGGAGGCGGTACGCCCAAAATAAATAACACACCGATACACGCGGCAAACACTACAAAGACTTCGCCTAAGGTGTCGTATCCACGGAAACTGCTTAATATGGCCGTCACAACATTAGGAAAATCCATATGTTCGGTCGTTTTTTCTATGTACCAAGGTGCGATGTGTTGGTGAACGGGGGCGTCAGGGTCGCCTAAGCGCGGCTTATCAAAGGTGGCATAAATCATCAGCGACGCAAGGATGGCGACAGCGACACGGGCTGTTTTTCGCCCATTTATCCGTGGCTTTTCACGCTCACCGGTCAATGCCAAGGCGCAAAGAAATATTACTGTTGTCACGCCGGCTCCGACCGCAGCCTCAGTTAAGGCGACATCGGCCGCATCCAGTATAAAAAAGTTTGCGGCCATCAAAAAACTAAAGATAGACGTCAACATCACTGCAACAAACAAGTTAGTCGTGCGCACGATGGCGATGGAAGTGATGACCAATAGACTCAGAAGAAAAATCGCAAAAACAAAAATCATTCTGCTGGTTCCTCTTTTTCGACTTCATCATGGTTACTGCCAGTATCCGGCTTTAAACCCGAAAGCAGTGCCGCATTTGCTAAAGCGTAGGTCGCAGTGGGGCCGGTTAGCAGCAAAAATAGCATGATTGCAAACAACTTTAACGTCGCCAGCGTTAGCCCCGATTGCAGCATCATACCCACAAAAATCAAGATTGCGCCCATTGTATCCGTTAAGCTGGCAGCGTGAATTCTTGTATAAAAATTAGGTAGGCGTAAACCACCGATACCGCCGATTAAAACACAAACGCCACCTAGGATCAGTAATACCCAACTGAAGACATCTATTAGAATATCAATCATCTTCAAGCTCCGCTTTTCGCCTCGAACGTTTTTGGAAAAACTCAAGCACTGCTAATATGCCAACCATATTCACTAGGGCATAGGCCAACGCTAAGTCCAGAAAATCGGGTCGACCATAAAGAAATGCAGTGACCGATAACAACATCACGGTCTTGGTTCCAAAAACGTTAGCAGCTAAAACTCTATCGTAAACACTTGGGCCCATAAGTGCCCTCGTTAAGGCTAAAACCATGGTTGCCAAAATCGCAATCGACACAACAATATACATGGTTATCGGCGCTCCAAGGCGGCGGCTCTGCGATTTGCTTCACCTTTTTCGAGTTCTTTAGCACCTTCGCTGGTAATACAATGCACGGTTATCTCACCTTCATAAACATCCAATGTTACGGTGCCTGGCGACAACGTAATCGAATTCCCCAAAATCACCTGTCCGACGTCCGTTTTGGGTAATGCTTTTAGTTTGACTACCTTGGGACTGATGGGTAAAGATGGATTCAAGATTAATTTGGCAACATCAATACTGGATACCACTATCTCTTTGAGTAACCACATCCAATAACCCGGCAATCTAGGCATCAGTCGCAGCAAAGCTTTATGATGTTTGAAAAAGCCCATTCGGTAGGCCAGGTAAACGCTCAATAAGCACGAAAATATACCCAAGCTAATAAGTAAGGGTTTATATAATCCAGACCACAACAGCCAGGAAATTGATAGGATCACAAATAAAAGTATTACGGAAGAAGGCCGCGCTTTTCCTGTTTGAAACACTAGCGTAGTTTGATTATTGTTCATGATTTAGACGGATAATTTTTTAAAAGCATTTGATACACAACTTCCATATCAGGTTCACTATTTTTTCCAGCTTTTGAGGTTCCGAAGTCTGTCACAACAATATCGACAATGGCTCTCTGTGACAAGAGGGTCTTAAACTGTGTAAACATTATGTA
Organism: Aliiglaciecola sp. M165; assembly: GCF_007197995.1. Taxonomy (GTDB): domain Bacteria; phylum Pseudomonadota; class Gammaproteobacteria; order Enterobacterales; family Alteromonadaceae; genus Aliiglaciecola. The sequence continues at coordinate 85,449 of NZ_VKKH01000009.1, read as the reverse complement.
CTCAATTTGTTGCTTTTATTTTGAATATGGATCTACCTTAGATTAAATCACCTACTCTCAACAAGTGCTTTAAGACTAAATGCTTAAAAAACAGTCATATCATAGTGTTATGCGAGTTAACAGTTCGCAAGATTTTTGGCATACTGGCGAACGCTTACCAAGTTACATCATTCATTAATCAAGGAGTTAATCCAACGAATGGGTAAACTATACCCTCATCAAGGTGTTTTAGATGTCTGATGTGTCAGAACTTTTTAAAGAAAAAGGGCTACTGTCAGCGGCGATCGAGGGGTTTAGCCCTCGTCAAGCGCAGTTGGAAATGTCTCAAGCGATTGAAAAGACTATCAAAGGTAAGTCTCAACTAATTGTTGAAGCAGGAACTGGCACAGGAAAAACCTTTGCTTATCTTGCCCCCGTTATGGTGAGCAATCAAAAAGCGATCATCTCTACGGGTACCAAAAATCTACAAGAGCAGCTTTTCCACCGAGACTTACCGCTACTTAAAAAAGCCTTAGCAAGTAACCGACAAGCCGCTTTATTAAAAGGCCGGTCCAACTACCTGTGTTTGCACCGAATGGGTCAGCATAGTGGCAACAGTACGTTATTAGAAAAACAAACATTAAACGAGCTAACAGCAGTCAGGCAATGGTCGAGCACAACCAAAACCGGTGATATCGGTGAACTTAAAACGCTCGCTGAGGATGCCAGGGTTTTGCCGCTGGTCACGTCTAATGTAGAAAACTGCCTGGGGCGAGATTGCCCGGACTACGAAGATTGTTATTTGGTTAAAGCCCGTAACAAAGCGCTAGAGGCAGATATTGTTGTGGTTAATCACCATTTGTTTTTTGCTGATATGGCGCTCAAAGATACAGGTTTTGGCGAACTCATACCTGAAGCTGATGTAGTAGTGTTTGATGAAGCGCATCAGATCCCAGATATTGCCAGTGAATATTTTGGCGAAGCGCTTTCAAGTCGTCAGATCCATGATTTAGCGCGCGATATTGAAGTAGTAAAACGAACAGTGTTAAAAGACGCAGATCAACTGGTTAAAGTTGCCGAAAAGTGTCGCTTGATCGCAGCGGATTTGCGCATTCTGTTTCCTTACGATCCAGAAAAAGGTAACTGGCGAAAAATGCTTAATCGCCCCGAGATCCAAGCACAAATGAGCAAGTTGGATGAATCTTTGAATCTCCTTTACGAAGTCATAAAACTGCATCTTGGACGAGAGAAGGAAATTGATTCTTTATTTGAGCGGGTCACTCAAGCTCGGGACAAACTCAAGGTACTAACTGATATTAACCAAACTGGCGTCAGTCTATGGTACGAAACCACACCTAAACATATCATTTTGCATTTGACACCACTTAGCATTGCCAAACGTTTTGCAAGCTTTATTGAAGAGGTAGAACGAAGTTGGGTATTCACTTCTGCGACCTTAATGGTTGATGGTGGATTTAGTCATTTCCAGCGCTTAATGGGATTGGATGGTGCGAACACGCTAGCGCTGGATAGTCCTTTTGACTATGACCAGCAAGCCATCTTGTGTGTACCGCGCTATCTACCAGAACCCAGTAGTTGGGATATGAAAAACACCTTACTGGAAGTTGCCATAAAATTGATTGAAGCGAGTAATGGAAGATGCTTCCTACTTTTTACTTCTCACGCAATGCTTAAGGAAATCGCGCACAAGCTAGAAGATCGGATAAGTAACCCAATCCTGGTGCAAGGCACCACATCTAAACGAGCGTTGCTAGAAGAATATGTCAACAACAAAAAGGCTGTTTTGCTAGGGACAGGGGCGTTTTGGGAAGGCGTCGATGTTCGAGGCGATGACTTAACGTGCGTAATGATAGACAAGCTGCCTTTCGCTGCGCCGGATGACCCCTTGTTACAGGCGCGGATCGAAGATTGTCGCAAATCGGGGGCCAATCCCTTTGCGCAGATCCAAATTCCCCAAGCCGTGATATCGTTAAAGCAAGGCGCAGGAAGACTTATTAGGGATGAGACGGATAAAGGGGTGTTGGTGATATGTGATAATCGATTAATCACCAAAGATTATGCCAAAATCTTTCTGGCCAGTTTGCCACCCATGAAACGCACTCGGGATTTAAATCAAGCATTAGCTTTTTTAACCGAACTGCAAGAATAATTTAGATGAGTAAAGTGAAGGTTAATGAAAATACTTGCCATTGATACCGCTACAGAGGCTTGCTCTGCAGCATTGCTTTTCGACAACAAGATTGAAAGCCAGTTTGAAATATGTCCACAGCAACATAGCCAAAAACTGCTGCCTATGGTGGACGCCATTCTCCAATCCTCCGAACTAAGTGTTAAACAGTTAGATTGTTTAGCCTTTGGTCGTGGACCAGGCAGTTTTACCGGCGTGCGCATTGCTACAGGCATCATTCAAGGGTTAGCGTTAGGTGCTGATTTGCCCGTAGTTGGCGTCTCAACCTTGGCTGCAATGGCACAACAAGCGATTGATTCACAAAATCGCTCAGAATTAACAATTGCGGTAGCAATTGATGCGCGAATGGAAGAAGTGTACTTTGCTCAATTCCGCAACAACAATGGGGTTGCCGAGCTAATTGGCGAAGAGCAAGTCTTGGCACCAAAAGATGCGGCGAAACAAGTTGCCTCGGACACAAAAATATTAGCGGGTACAGGTTGGCAGGCCTACCCACAACTCAGTGCTTGGATTGAAAAACTGGGTGAACCACAGATCTTGTATCCCGATGCAGTAAGTATGTTAAACATAGCAAGACAGGCCTTTAACGCCGGACAGGCGACAGATGTTGAGAACATTCAACCTGTTTATCTACGAGATAAGGTGACTTGGCAGAAATTACCCGGTCGGTAAATTCATGTTCAAAGGCCCTTACAGAAGGCTTAGTTGAGCGAAAGCGATTATACAGCTATAAACAGTTGAACAGTGTTTGCAGACTCAAAAGAGCACGGCCATGAATGATCTGGATATTGCTTACAAGTTAAACAGTGAAATTGTCACCTTTTGGCAGTTTTACGTGGCGGGCTTTTCAGCAGTGATCGGCTGGATTTTGTCTAGGGACAATCAGTGGTCTGAATCCAAGCGCTTGGCGGTCCTGATAGGAGTCTGTCTTTTTATTATTTTTAATGTGTCCGGACTCTACCGCACCACTTCAGCGATGCACGATATTGTTTCGGTCTTGATGCTTGCTTCTTACCAAATACCTACAGAAATTTCTCCAGAGGTATTTGCATCGATTATCGACCGGCTAGATACCGGTGATTGGCACCTGCACATTGGCGCACACGCTGTTGCTGATGCAATTTTATTGTATTTTATCTGGGTGGTAGCCGGCCGCAGACCCGACAAAAAATCTGACGGGTAAGAGATGTTTGCACGAATTTTGCAAAACTTCCGGGTTGACACAAAAGATTTTAATCTTATTAGTCGACATTGAGCCGATATAAAAAGAGCAACATGGTAAAGATATTTGGGGGAGTTAATTGGAGATTGAGTCGTCACTCGTTGCTGCGCAAAATCAGCTAACGATTGCACCAACTGCACCTGAGCCGCAAAGACAAGCGGAGGCAAGGGAGCAGCAAAATCAGCGTCGCAGCACTGAATTGCCGCGCCAACAGGTGGTGGTGCGCCAAAACAATCCCGAAGCATTTGCCCAGGCCGAGCGTTTTCGCCAAGAATCTCAAGCTACGGCTGAACAAACTAACCCTCGTGCACGTCAAGCCATTGACACTTACCAGTCGTTTGCCACTTTACAACAACGGGCAGAAATTCAATCATTGTTGGGCGTCGATACTTACGTTTAGTATTGCTTGTCAGTGATCATTAGCGGAACTAAATTTTTAATTTCACGGTCTAGATAAATACATTCAGCCTATATTCAGTTGTAACAATCTACTTTTATGGTAGGTTCAGCGCTACAAGCAGTTAAAAAGGATACCTATGTTCGCAAGATTAGTCTTAATCTCTATCACGCTGGTGATGACAGGTTGTGCCAATGTGCCAGAAAGTATTCAGGTTGCTGAGAATGTACCGCTATCTAATTATCAACAGGTCAGTGCTGATCCTGCAGGTAACCAAGAAAAAACGGTGCGTTGGGGCGGTGTTATTGCAAAAGTAGAGAATCTGCCGGAAGCAACCATGGTTGAAGTGGTTCATTACCCCCTCAGATCCTCCGGTAGGCCTTTAGTCTCAGATCAAAGTATGGGGCGTTTTCGCGTCTATGTTGATGGCTTTTTAGATCCTATGGTTATTGAGCAGGGGCGCTCTATTACATTTTTGGGAAGTGTCGTGGGGACCGAACCCGGCACGATTGGTGAGCATGAGTACGTTTTTCCTACGGTAAAGTCTCAGGGCTACCATCTCTGGAAAAACATCGAACGTGTTGAAGTCAGCACTATTCACTTTTGGCCATATCACTCATACTGGGGATGGGGGTTGCATCATGGCCCATTTCACCAGCGGGTGATAATACGTGGTAGTCATCGTCAAAGTGGTGCAAGTGGAACTTCCTCTGGATCGTCTTCACGCAGTAGCACTGGAAGTGGCGCTGGAGCACCTCGGTCTTCATCTGGAAATGATGGTGGCTCATTAAAAGAGTATTAATACCACTTCTTTATGTGGATTGGTATAACGCAATATCAGCAATTGAAATAGCCATACATCACGGCAGAAAATTTCCGGCTCCGGCAATAACATGGTTAAAATGCGGCAATACATTGCCGCATTTTTCGTTTTGTAACGCCAAAAAATGCACCAAGCACTAAGGATTTTTTAATGCACGACGTGCGTTTTTCGCTCTCTAACTTACACATTTCTGGACTCACTAACGGAAATCAGGGTAAACCTCTCATCATTGCGCTTCATGGTTGGCTTGATAACGCTGCAAGCTTTTTACCTTTAGCCAAATACTTAAAAGACTATCATTTGGTCGCAATCGATTTCATTGGTCATGGTTTGTCAAGCCATCGCAGTCCCGATGCACATTATCATCAAATAGACTTTGTGCACGATCTTCATGAGTTGGTTGTAACCCAAGGCTATGAGAATTTTATATTGTTAGGTCACTCTATGGGGGGCATTGTTGGATCTATGTATACCAGCAGTTTTCCTGAATTTGTTAGTCACTATATTACGATTGAATCTTTTGGCCCCTTAACCAAAACTGCACAAAGCAGCCCAACACAAATGCGTGAATCTATCGAAAGCCGTCTTAAGCTTGCAGCTCGGGAGGCTAAGCATCCAGAAAACTTTGACACCGTTGTAAAGGCTCGGGCCAAGGCTGGTGATTTGAGTATTGAAGCCGCTGAATTGTTGGTCAATCGCAATATCTACGAACAAGATGGAGCCTTACGTTTTCGTACCGATCGACGCTTGCGCACCATCTCCTCTTTACGAGTCACCGACGATCAGGCGCAGCACTTTATGCGCAATATTCAATGCCCCACATTGGCAATTATGGGAGACAAAGGGTATGAAATGATGCGCGACAAAGTGAAAGAAAGATTTAATTGGGTGGAAAACTTACAACATGTGACCTGTAAAGGAGGGCATCACCTTCACATGGACAATCCTCAGGAAATCGCTTTACACATTTTACAGTTTTTGCAAAGCGCACCTCAAATTGAGTGAATTTGAACTACAATAAATAACTTGATGGTTTTACTTTGGGTCGGCTTTGGTTAACATACTAATAACAACGGAGCATAGTCCTAAGCGATTGTTGGCAAAGGTATTTGCTTTAAAAAAATAAAAAGCCCTTGGAGGTAAAGTGGAAAAAATCTGGTTAGAACATTACGACCCTAGGGTACCCGCCGAAATAGACCCTGATCACTACTCTTCTATCGTAGACATCTTTGAACAATCCGTGAAAAAATATGCTGAGAATACGTCTTTTATTAACATGGGACATAGCATCAAGTTTGCGGAACTTGACCGTTTATCCACGCAATTCGCTGCATATTTGCAAGATGCCGGACTGCAAAAAGGCGACCCGGTTGCGATCATGATGCCCAACATCATTCAATATCCTGTTGCCATGTTTGGTATTCTTAGAGCTGGAATGTCGGTAGTGAATGTAAACCCCTTGTATACCACTCGCGAACTGAAGCATCAGCTAAATGATTCCAATGCTAAAGCTATCGTTATCATCGAAAACTTTGCATGTACTTTAGCTGAAGTCGTAAAAGACACACCTGTTAAGAAAGTACTGTTAACACAGATTGCCGATATGCTACCTGCACCCAAACGATGGTTGATGAATTTTGCCGTCAAACACATTAAAAAGATGGTGCCAGATTTCGATATTGCTAATGCTGAATCCTTTATCGGTGCGCTGAAACAAGGCGCTGGCCTCACCTACACCAGACCTGAAATCACGTCAGATGATATTGCATTCTTGCAATACACCGGTGGCACAACAGGGGTGTCCAAAGGCGCGATGCTGACTCATCGAAACATGGTTGCCAATTTAGAACAAGTTTCAACAATACTGGAAACGGTGATTGAACCGGGCAAAGAATTGGTTGTTACCGCTTTACCCCTTTATCATATATTTGCGTTGCAAGGTAATTGCCTAACCTTTGTGAAGTTTGGTTGCCCAAGTTTGCTGATTACCAACCCTCGCGATATGGCTGGGTTTGTTAAAGAAATGGCAAGTCATCCGTTTACTGTTTTAACCGGCGTGAATACGTTATTCAATGGCCTGTTAAACACGCCTGGTTTTTCAGAGCTTGATTTTACCAACTTCAAGTTTGCCCTAGGTGGTGGCATGGCAGTTCAGCGCCCCGTAGCCGAAAAATGGGAAAAAGTTACAGGTAAAGTATTGCTCGAAGGCTATGGTTTAACCGAATGTAGCCCTGTTGTAACGGTCAACCCTCCGCAGCTTGAAAGCTACAAAGGTTCCATCGGTATGCCGGTTTCCTCAACAGACATCAAATTGTGTGATGATGATGGTAATGAGGTAGAACCCGGTGAACCTGGAGAAATGTACGTGAAAGGTCCTCAGGTCATGAAAGGGTACCTTAATCGTCCTGAAGCCACAGACGAAATTATTCATGATGGTTGGTTGGCAACAGGTGACATAGCAACCGTTGACGAACAAGGTTATTTCTACATTGTTGATCGCAAGAAAGATATGATTTTGGTATCTGGATTCAACGTATTCCCTAACGAAGTGGAAGAGGTTGCAGCGATGCATGACGATGTGGTGGAAGTTGCAGCGATTGGGGTACCTAACGAAGCGTCAGGCGAAGCCGTGAAGTTATTTGCTGTCAGGAAATCTGAATCCTTGAGCGAAAAAGACCTGATTAACCATTGTCGCCAACACTTGACCGGGTACAAAGTACCAAAATTTGTTGAGTTTAGAGACGAGCTTCCCAAGACAAATGTTGGTAAGATACTGCGTAAAGAGTTACGTGGTTAAATCGAGCTGATAATTCGTCCGCTATTATATTTAAAAAACCGGCGTAAGTCGGTTTTTTTAATTCTTCGTATTTAGGGATTTATGCAATACACACTCATCACTTCTGATCAGGCGCTTGCGTCATTTTGCACTAAAGCTCAGAACGCAGCCGCAGTTGCCGTTGACACAGAATTTGTTCGCACACGCACACTATATCCAAAACTTGGGCTTATACAGTTATACGATGGTGAGGATCTAGTGCTTGTAGACCCACTATCCATCGAAAATTTTTCACCGCTTGTTGATTTGCTAACAAATCCTTCAGTGATAAAAGTATTACATTCATGCTCAGAAGATTTGGAAACATTTTGGCAGAGCCTAGCAGTCATCCCTGCGCCCATCTACGACACGCAATTTGCCGCCTGTTTATTGAACATGGGCGCGACATTAGGCTATGCAGCGTTGATTGACAAAATGCTAGAAATCAAGGTGGACAAAGGCGAATCAAGGACTGATTGGATCGCCAGACCTTTGACAAAGCAGCAGTTACATTATGCTGCAAACGATGTGTTGTATCTTCATCAAGTTTATTCAACGTTAAAAAAACAAACCGATGAATTGGATAGAACAGAGTGGATATTTCATGAAATGGCTCAGTTGGCCAAGAAAAAAACTATTGCTCCGCCAGCGGAACTCGCTTATCTGGGTTTTAAAAATAATTGGAAGCTGGAACCCAAAGCCCTTTACGTTCTTAAATTATTGGCAAAGTGGCGATTAGAGCAAGCACGCGCCCGTGACCTGGCACTAAATTTTGTTGTGAGAGAATCTAACCTAGTTGAAATCGCCAGACTACAACCTACACACAAAGGTGCATTGTTTGCTATTGACGGCATGTCACCTCAGGAGGCGCGTATCCATGGTGAAGCCTTGTTGAGTATTGTTGAAGAAGCACAGCATGCGCCAGAAGAAGTCTATCCACAGCCCATTGATCGCTTGATGGAACAAAAAGGTTTTAAAAAGGTCGCCGCAGAAATCCGAGCCTACTGCCAACAAAAAGCTGCAGAATTGGCGATACCAGTAGAAGTGTTGGGGTCGAAGAAACAAATTCAGCAGCTTTTAAAATGGCACTGGAAGCTTCAAGACGAGCTCAGTGCGATGGGTTTAATGCCAGATCTCATAATTGGCTGGCGAGCAACGGTGCTACAAGACGGGGTCGAGCAAATTTTGTCTCGTTATCCAGGGAATTAGAGGAACTAAACGATGCTAGTTTACGTCTATAAAAGTCCAAAGAAACTCGATACCTATTTGTATGTAAAAGGTAAAGGTGATTTTTCCCCCGTACCTAAAGCATTACTGGACACCTTCGGCGTTCCTAAGTTTGTCATGACGCTACCTTTGACAAAACGAGAGAAGTTAGGTGTTGTTGACAAGCAAAAACTGATCGATGAACTTGAACTAAAAGGGTTTTATTTGCAGCTTCCACCACCGCCTGAAGATCTGTTAAAACAACATCGTCAGCAAAATCAAAACAACAATTGAGAGTTATTTACATTGAGAACAATGGTTAAATTAGTAAGCATATTTTTTGGATGTGTCTTTGCGCTACAAATCGCAGCACAAGACGCTAAACCGAGTTTTGAAGCCTATGTTGAATCACTCAAGCATGAAGCGAAAGCCCTAGAGTTTAGTGATGCATTCCTACAGCAGGCGTTTACCGATGTAACGTTTTATAAACGTGCGATTAAAGCCGATAAAAATCAGCCGGAATTTAAAATTACCCTGGATAAATACTTGAAAACTCGCGTTCCTGACTGGAAAGTGAAGCAGGCCGTAGAGCTATATAACACTCATCAGCCTTTACTGGAGGAAATCGGTAAAACCTACGGAGTTCAGCCACGCTTTATTGTTGCCTTGTGGGGTAACGAGAGCAACTTTGGAAAAATTCAAGGGAACTATTCGATTGTTTCAGCCCTTTCAACCTTGGCTTATGAAGGGCGCCGTGAAGCGTTTTTTAAGAAACAGCTGTTTGCAGCGTTACAAATTTTAAATGAAGGGCATATCTCACAAGATAAGTTTGTTGGCTCATGGGCGGGTGCCATGGGTCAAAGCCAATTTATGCCTACGTCATTCTTAACCTACGCCGAGGATTATGACAAAGACGGTAAAAAAGACATATGGTCAAACCCAGCCGACGTATTTGCCTCAATAGCGAACTATTTAGCGCGTGAAGGGTGGAACGATCAAATTACCTGGGGGCGGCAAGTTCGATTGCCAGAGAATTTTGACCTATCGCTAGCAGGATTAAATAAAAGTAAAATGCAGTCATTAGCTGCTTGGCAAACATTAGGGGTTCGCCGTTTTGATGGCTCAGACTTACCTAACGTCGATTTGCAGGCGTCGCTCATTATGCCCGACGATGAACATGGTCGAATCTATCTGGTTTATTCCAATTTCCACACACTGATGCGTTGGAATCGCTCAACCTATTTCGGTAGCGCCGTGAGCTATTTGGCCGACCGGATAAAAAAAGGTGCTTAGATGAATTACCAGCATCATGATATAGGTGGGTGTCCTATTGACCTTCCTGTTGGAAAAGTCGTGTGCGTTGGGCGTAACTATGCCGACCATATTGAAGAGTTGAATAACGAAACCCCACAACAGCCTTTGTTATTTATGAAGCCATCAGATGCATTATGTGATGTGTCTCAGCCGATTGAGATCCCTGTTGGCCTTGGGACTTGCCACAATGAACTGGAAATAGCAGTACTTATCGCTCAGACCCTAAAAAATGCGGACGTAGAAAGTTGCGAAGCCGCCGTTTGGGGAGTGGGGCTTGGCTTAGATTTGACGCTGAGAGACCTACAAAGTCAGTTAAAAGCTAAAGGTTTACCTTGGGAGCGCGCCAAATCGTTTGATCAATCATGCCCTGTCAGCCGATTTGTACCAAGCTCGTCAATCGAATCAATTAGCAATTTGTCATTCTCGTTAACTGTTAATTCAGAGGTCCGTCAGGTTGGTGACTGTACATTGATGTTGTGGAGCATTCCAGAATTGTTAAGTGCCATCTCATATGTTTTTACTCTGCGCCCAGGGGATGTTGTCCTTACTGGCACACCCAAAGGGGTAGGGCCTCTAAAGTCAAACGATCAGTTGTCATTGGATTTAGATAATCACTTTAAAACAACCACAAGCGTAGTGTAAGGCATATAAGCATGGCTACAGATGATAAATTCTGGGAAAGTAAAACGTTGGAGCAAATGACTCGCAAGGAATGGGAGTCAGTGTGCGACGGTTGTGCAAAATGCTGTTTACATAAGTTCATCGATGAAGACGCGGATGAAAACGACAACCCAGGATTTGAGGAATTACACTACACCAACATTGTCTGCAATTTGCTTAATACAAAAACCTGCTCATGCACTCAATATGCAAAACGCAGTGAACTTGTGCCGGACTGTGTCACGTTAACTAAAGCTAATCTGGACAATATCGATTATATGCCCCCCAGTTGCAGTTACCGGCGACTGCGAGAGGGAAGAGGGCTGCCCTCATGGCATCCTTTGCTCAACAAAGGTAAAAAGTCCAGCATGCATAAAGTCGGTATGTCAGTAAGAGGTAAAACGGTATTTGATAAAGACGTCGATTTGGAACAATTTGAGGACTATATTGCGTTATGGCCGTTGCAGGATCTGGATTGATAGTCAGGTATAACAGCCTCTTTAACACTAGTGAATGGGTTAGCCATCACACAGCTTAAACCTAACAGCGTTAGCTCTTTGCAGTAGGCGATATATGATCAAGAAAGAGGTGAGTTACCTTGAATCATTGTTTGTGCGAGCTGCTCACATTCCGACAGCTCACTAGTATTCGAAATTGCATGAGGACAGGGGCCAACCGATTGTCCTTTTTTGTGCATGGCAATCAAATACTCTAAAACCTTTGGATGAATATAATATTTCTCACAAATTGCTGGTGTGTTTCCCAGTGCGCCAGCCACTTTTTTGACTAATGTAGACTTAAATCGTTTTCGCGGATATTGGCTGACGATGTATTCACACTCTGCAGCATACTCAACCGCGAGTCGAGTGCCTGCCCAGGTTCGAAAATCCTTACTCGTAAAGTCTGCACCAGAAATAGAGCGAATGTACTGATTCACTTCGTCACTGGTTAGGTCATACCATTTACCTGACTCTTTGTAGCGTAAAAGTGAGTAGCCAGGTTTTTCCGCACTACTTTCAATTAAACTAACAAGCTGCGTGTCTTCAATGGTTACTCGACGACGTTGACCGTGCTTACCTTTAAAATCAAGTTCAATGAAATCGTCACTGGAGTTAAGATGTTTTCGACGTAATGTCGTCAGACCAAAAGTTTCGTTTTGCTGGCTATACTGCTTGTTACCTATTCTTATCCCGGTTTCATCTAAAATTCTTGTTGCCAATGCGGCGACTTTTTCTATATTCCAGGTTGGTTGTTCTGAGTTTTTCAAGATAAGCCCGCGCATGTGAGGCAATGCTTGTGAGAAGTCGAGTAACTTTGCAAACTTTTGTGCTTGCTGTTGTGCCACCCAATCAGGATGATAGATATATTGCTTTCTTTTTTTAACGTCGTAACCAATTGCCTGTATCCGGTATTGTTGGTCAGTGCTGATACCTACGTCTTGCCACATTGGCGGAATAGCTAAATTCTTTACGTAACGCAGAAACCCCCTAGAGCGAATTTTAAGACGATTTTTATCGAAGTACTCAAATCCGCGACCTCGGGGCTTACGAGTTATCGAGCAAATCTCTTCGATGTCTACATTTTCAGCCATGTTGTCACACTCCCTGCTCTTTGCTGCGATGACCTTGAGTAAAATCTACATAAGATGGATAAAAATTTCAAAAGTCGCTCATCATTAATGCATACCAATTCACTACATACGTTTTTTCTTACGATTTGTATCAAGTAAATGCTTCTGTTTTAAGAGCGATAAGTGACTGAGAGCGAATTTATCAGCAAGTTTAATTGGAGCAGGTCATTTAACGCTAAGAGGTAAACAAAATTACGATGCCAAACACACGAACAGTTGCCTCGGGAAAAGATAGGCAATACATTTGTCGATTAGTTGGCAGTGTGTGTCATAAAAAATTGATTTAGATAAATAAATAACTACAAATCAATAATTTAAGTGGCGATTCTGGCATTTGTGAGAGCGATTGGTTTGATCGAATAAGAGAAGCACTTAGGCATTCCCGAGATGTGCTCAAATTCCTCGATTTGAAAACCAACCCCCTTCGCAATTCATTTTTTAGTTTGATCAGAAAGTATCAATATTACGTTCTAACTTTTTATTTTGAAGAAGTTTGAATAATTAGCGCACCTTTAAAATACTTGGGTTACGTCGTCCAGATTTCCCAAAGTTCATGGTGGCACAGGGTTCGCATCTTCAACACGAATTTATCTAATAGGAATCAACAGCAATGAAGATGATAAAGTATTATTTGGCAATCAGTATTATATTTGCCTTATTGGCAGCTTACTCAAATAATATGCTGCTAACCATCGTTTTTGGATGGATTGCTCTGTCAGTATTTGCTGTAACCTTTGCTTACCTGGTTAACAAGCCCCACATATTCAGGAAACGAGCCGATGGCAGTATTCCTTCCTCAGTGAGATGGTTTTTTATTCCTTTTTTACTTGGCGCATCCTTATACAATTCGTTTGCTAGAAGAACTGACAAAGTACCTGCGGTTCAAAAAATTACCGATGAGATTTTTCTCGCCTGCCGTTTATTTCCGTCTGATATTGACCTACTCAAAAGTTACGGCGTAACGGCAATTTTGGATGTCACAGCAGAGTTTGATGGGATGGATTGGAGCTCGCAGGATGCGGGTTTGCATTACTTGAATATTCCTGTACTTGATCATACCAGTCCGACAACAGAACAGCTTAGACAAGCGATATTTTGGATCGACCAACAAGTTGAGAACGACGGTAAAGTTGTCATTCATTGCGCACTGGGTCGGGGTCGGTCGGTGCTAGTGACGGCCGCCTATTTGTTGTCTCGCGACGACACATTATCTGTGGTCGATGCAATGAATCAAATTCAATCGATTCGGGCGACAGCGAGGTTAAACAAGCGTCAACTAGCAGCGTTGCGTGAAGTAAAAAACGCAGGTCGTTTACGCATGAATAATCAACTTGCTCTGATAGTGAACCCAGTCGCTGGAGGAGGAAAGTGGGCAAAAGAAAAAACTTATGTATTAGAGCGTCTAGAAACCCACTTCGACATTACGATATATGAAACGACAGAATCGATTACCGCTAATAGCCTCGCAGAAAAAGCCGTTTCGGAGGGACACGATCTCCTGATTGCTTGCGGGGGTGACGGCACACTCACCGAAGTTGCCGATGTCCTGTGTGGGTCCCAATGCAAAATGGGGATTATTCCGATGGGGACAGCCAATGCGTTGAGCATGGTTGTGTTCGGCACTGGCAGTAAATTTGCACCCATTAGTACGGCATGCGACGTTATTCTGTCTGGAGTTTGTCAGCAGATTGATACAGCGGTATGCAACGACAAGCGCATGTTGCTTGTTTGTGCTGTGGGTATTGAAGCTGACATGATAATACGCTCAGACAGAGGTGCTAAGGACGAGAAAGGGCAGTTGGCCTATCTACAACATTTTTTTGATGCGACTGTACAGGCAATGCCACAATCCTTCGAAGTTTGTATCGATGATGCCTCTGCATTTACTGTGAACACCCAAAGTTTCGTCGTCGCCAATGCTGCTCCGCCATCAACTGTTTTAGCACAAGGTGCCGGAAATCCTGATATATGCGATGGTCTTTTGGATTTAACCTGGTTTAAAGAAGAAGCCTCTGACAACAATTCATTTTCTGCCGTCGCAGGGCTGACGGTCAGTGGTCTACTGGATGGACAGCATAGCGATCTGGTTGAAGTTCAACGCTGCCAAAAAGTGCAAATAAAATCAGCTAAAACCTTCGATTATGTTATTGACGGTGAGCCTTTCAAATCAGACGAATTAAACATTCGTTGCGACGCAGGCTCACTTAATTTGCTCTGTGCCGAAAAAGTTAGTGACAATTTCAATAGTTAACGAATAAGGGATAACGATGACGTATCAGTCGAACTATGATGTATTTATAGATTGGCTCAGGGCCAACAACCAAGGCCAAGATGAATTTATCCAAGCCGCAGAGGATGTCGCTAAAGACGTAATCCCGATCATTAACGCAAATGAAGCGTATAAGCGCCACCAGGTACTTTATCGGTTGGCTGAACCCGACAGAATAATTTCTTTTAAAGTGGTTTGGGAAACCGACAGTGGAGAATTGAGAATCAATCGCGGGTGGCGTGTCCAGCAATCTAATGTTTTGGGGCCTTATAAAGGCGGACTTCGTTTTCATCCTAGTGTAAACGAGTCGATTTTGAAGTTTCTAGCGTTTGAACAGTGTTTCAAAAACGCACTAACAGGTCTCTCATTAGGCGGAGGAAAAGGTGGTAGTGACTTTAATCCAAAAGGTCGCTCGGACAGGGAAATCATGCGGTTTTGCCAATCATTCATGCTGGAACTTAATCGACATGTTGGGCCCAAAACCGATGTTCCAGCAGGGGATATAAATGTTGGTCAACGAGAAATAGGCTATCTCTACGGTCAATATAGGCGGCTTGCCAATGAGTTTGGTGGCAGCATAACGGGTAAGCAAATTGAGTTTGGAGGTAGTCACGTCAGGGAGGAGGCTACTGGCTTTGGTGTTGTGTATTTTACCGAAAATGTGTTGGCGACTTCAGGCGATGATTTAGCGGGCAAGCGGGTAAATGTGTCAGGTGCAGGCAATGTAGCAACTTATGCTGCCCTCAAAGCCGCTGAACTGGACGCGTGCGTCACGACGCTATCGAATAGCAAAGGAACCCTGCATGTCAAAGATGGACTATCCGTTGGCCAAATAAAGCAGCTTATTGAAGATGACGTTAACCCAAATCCACTGCAAAGCATTGCGGGGGATCTTAATGGTGATTGGCTGGTTGACACAAAACCATGGTCAATACCCAGCGATATCGTACTGCCTTGTGCCACTCAGAATGAAGTGGACGAAAGTGACATTGCGTCGATTGTAGAGGGTGGCGCGCAATACTTAATTGAGGGCGCAAATATGCCGCTCACAGCCAAAGCAACTGAATTGGTAAAAGCGTCTAACGTGACGTACGTTCCTGGCAAAGCGTCCAACGCTGGCGGCGTGGCGATGTCAGGGTTTGAAATGGGGCAGAACGCACAATTTGAGCAACTATCTTTTGACAAGCTTGACGAGAAATTAAAAGGCGTTATGCAGCACATACATGAGGTGTGTGTTAACGATGGACGGCCGCAAAGTAATGAGAGTGACAAAATAGATTATGCTCGTGGAGCAAATGTCGCTGCATTTAGGCAATTAGCGGATGCGATCGTCGCACAGGGATATTGAAAGGTCCAAATTTGCCAAACTATCGTACTAGCGCACAGATATTGAACTTTGCAATCGCGCTTAAAAGTCAATTCAATAGATTGGCTGTAAAAAAGAAAGATTGTGAAATTAACAATAAGCGCTGCTTAGCAGCGTAAGAAATCGCACAAATGTACATCAAAACAATTTATTCATTAATCAGGAGCAATACAATGCAAATTTTTGAAGCTATTCGCCAGGATCATGAGCGCCAGCGCCTGCTGTTGAAGGTGTTATGTGAAACAAGTGGTGCGTCTGAAGCTCGCGAAGATTATTACAAGAGTCTCAAGAAAGAACTCGGCCAGCATGCAATTGCAGAGGAGCGTTATTTTTACTCGCCCTTGATGGAAAGCGACAACACTATCGAAGATTCACGACATGGGATCGCTGAGCACCATCAAATAGACAAGCTGATAGCGAAATTGGACGAAACTAGTATGAGTAGTCCAGTTTGGCTTAAAACATTGAAAGCGTTACAAGAAAAAGTGGAACATCATCTAGCAGAAGAAGAGCGAGAGTTTTTCCAAAAAGCCGGTAAAGTATTTAGCGAGTCTGAAAAAGAAAAATTAGCGAATGAATACAAGGCTGAGATGGAGCCAATCAGAGAATAACCATGAAAGATTTTGCAACCAATACAGAAGTTCAGTGGCAATGGGGCAATGGCTCCGCCACCGGATACGTTCGTGAAAAATTTACCGAGTCAGTAACTAAAACCATTGACGGAACCGACGTTACACGAAATGCAGACGGCAGTAATCCAGCTTATTTAATTGAGCAATCTGACGGTCAACGGGTACTTAAATCAGCTAGCGAGCTTAAAAAAGTAAATGACTAGAAAACAGAAGTAGCTCTTTTTAAAGACAAACGCGCTAGCGCTTTAAGGGGAGCTGCTACTTTTTTCCCTATCTGTCAAACGTGCGATGGATACTGTCTAGGCCAGTGCATGGCACTCGTCTTGCTGAAACATAGGGCTAGCATGATTAGATAAATGTGGTCACCTAACCGGAACGTTCAAATCTCATTATTCCTTTATCTGCAAGCTCGCGCTTATAACAGCGATAGGCAAATGAACTCTTCACACAGGAGTCTAATTCTCTGTAAAGGTCACATTGTGGCGCTGACCGATATCCGGCATCTTGCGCAAGTCTTCGGGGAAATTCGTTACGTTATCGTTAATCTCCTCAAAAAATCGATGAGAATGGCCTGGAGATTCGAAAGCAATCATCAGTCCTTCTTCGTCCGACAGGCCTTTGAAGGCATGGGGTATGTCAGCGGGAGCCAAGATGTAATCTCCTTCACCCAAAACATGTTTGGTATCACCGACTAAAAACTCTACCTGACCTTTTAAGACATAGAATGCCTCGTCCCAGGGATGTTGATGAGGTGGCGCTCCTAGCCCTTTAGGAACCGTGTTTAGCATGCTCGAGTAGCGACCTTGAGTATCATCACTAGTGCATAGGAACTTCAGTTGCATCCCCAAGACGTTGAGCCATTTGCCTTCGTCTGCATGTTTGATTATTGGTTGGGTTGCCATGGGCCACATCCTTTTATTTTAACTATTGTATGGATAAAAAATAGATGGTGACTTATGATAAGTCAATATGACACAGTGTATGACATTATTATTTCATGAGTTCACTCTTAGAAAAAAAAGCCGCCTTTACCGTCAACCTTTTGCTAGATGCCGCCTGTGAACTTACTCAAACGCTGGGTATTGATGAGTTAAGCTTTAAGAAAGTCTCTGACCATGCCAACATCTCACAGCGAACCATGTTTCGTTACTTCAAAACCCGGGATTCGTTTCTAGACGCACTGACCAAACGGCTTTACAGCGAACTCAATTTACCTGACATTCCATACCAAATCGAAGAATTGTCGAACTACATTGCCAACCTTTACGAGAAGCTCGATGCACAGCCGCGAACCGTTATGGTATTACTCAGCGCGGATTTACTTCCCAGGGTACTGAGTACCACCGCCAAACAGCGTTATGTCGCCTTAAAGGAACTACTCAGTCGAACCTACCCGAACGCTTCAGAGCACGATATAAAGAAAACTGCCGCTAACCTGCGGTATGTCATGAGTGCCAGCAGTTGGCGCTACTACCGTATGTACTTTGATTTTGACAGTGAAATGGCTACTGAGTGTGCCCAGTTACTGGTTGGTCAGTCAATTCGATATCTAGAGGAAACACCTCGTTAAGGAACAGATACTTTGGTTAAGGAAACGGCGTCTATGTTCGGTTGAATATTCAACCACTGCAATTCGCTGATTGCCGATAGTGAGCGGCAATTTCATTCCTTCCAAGGACCCAATATTTTATAAATGCTAAAAAACCGAACCACCCATTCTACCTGTGTACGATAAGTTTGTATTTGTACAAACAAAATTGCGCAATAAACTGATACGTTTTCGCACTGAAGACGTAATATTCAATATGTGTTTTTTGCGTAAGCCTATTATGAAATTTGGAATTTTTATATTTTTTGCTGTACTTCTCAGTGGCTGTTCAGTATTTGGTGATAATGGAGTAGAGTCAGCACCGTACGACCTGATCCGTGCGGATGAAGCTGTCGGTATCGAAATTCGCAACTACCAATCAATGATATTGGTGACCGCGAGCATGGATGATGGTAATGAAAATCCGGCTTTTCGCAAGCTGTTTAATTACATAACCGGCGATAATCAAGGTGCTACGGAGATATCCATGACTGCACCAGTATTCATGGATAGTGAGCAGACAGAAGGAACCGAGATTGCTATGACGGCCCCCGTGTTTATGGCTGAAAATACCGATGAACCTTCAATGTCATTTGTGATGCCTAAGCATTTTACTTTGGAAACAACACCAAAGCCTAATGATCCTACTATCACTGTGAGTAAAGTGACGGATTACAAAGTTGCTGCTATCAAGTTTAGCGGGACTTTAGGTGATAACAACGTCAATGAGCACACAGAAATTCTGCGTGAATGGATGTTAAAAAATAATGTTGAGGCGGTTGGTGCACCTGTTAAAGCCGGCTACAACGGTCCACTTACCATCCCTTTTTTTCGTCACAACGAAGTCTTAATCCCTATCCAATAGGACTAATGTGCCAACAAAGCATATCTTGCGTGGCAAGGTAACTGATGCTGCCTCGGGGAGGTGGTAATTTTATTTGGCACGTCTAAAAAGCCCTGCGCGTAAACAAGCGGCTAAATAAAACCAGTGCAAACACAGCGCTGTATGCAGCAAAAATCACGATCATCCATTGGGGCATGCTCATGCCTAAAAACTGCCAGTCGATATTTCCACAATCTCCTGTTGCAGCAAAAATATTGGGCAACCAATGATGTAGCGGCATAAATGAGGGAAAATTGGGGACAATCTCACAGGAGACAAAAAATGGATTAGTTTCCATTTGCAGTCCAACATGCTCAATGGCGATGAATAGTCCCCAAATTGCTGATATACCCCACACTAAAAAGCCAATAAGACGTGTGATAACGTTATTGATGAGTAGAGGAAATAATCCAGCGAACAACACGCCAAACACTGCCGTACGCTGGTAGATGCACATGATGCATGGCTCCAGCCCCATCCCATATTGAAAATACAAGGCCACTGCTTCTAGCACTGCGGCAGAGCCTAATAGTGTGCCCCAGGCCCATTTTTGTTCAGCCCAATTTCCCATTGTTTGAAACCAACTCATTACGTCATAGCTCCAGTTTAGTGTGCAGGTGGGTTGCCAACGTCGGTGGCGGTATGATGTTCAATCCAATGCAACTCATAAAGCGTTTCAGTCAGCTCATACAAGCCAAAATATGTCGCTGCGAGGCCTACCAAGGTCAATACTATGGTGTAAGGCAACGCCATATACACCATAGTTCCGTATGACAATCGAAGAAGTGGTGCGATAGCCGAAGTTAACAAGAATAGAAACGCCGCTTGCCCATTAGGAGTGGCAACACTAGGAAGATTCGTTCCGGTATTGATTGCTACTGCTAACATATCAAATTGGTCGCGGGTGATTTGACCATTTTCTAAAGCTGTAGTGACTTCGGTGATATAAACCGAGCCTACAAATACATTATCGCTGACCATAGACAGTGCTCCATTGGCCAAGTAGAACATCACTAATTGGGTTTTTCCTTCAAAGGTCAGTACCCAATCGATTACTGGCTTAAACAACCCCTGATCGATGATTACGGCGACGATACCAAAAAATATACATAACAATGCGGTAAAGGGCAGGGCTTCTTCAAAAGCTTTGCCTAAAGAATGCTCTTCGATAACTCCGCTCATGGTGGTGGCTAAAACAATGACAGACAGGCCGATTAATCCTACCTCTGCAAAATGTCCAGCCAAGCCAACAATAAGCCAAACTCCAATCAAAGCCTGTGCAATCAACCGAGCGTTATCACGTTTGGTGCGCTGCTCGTCCATATGCTGGTTGTAGTCAGCTAAAATCTCACGCACAACAATGGGTAATTTGGCACCATAACTAAACCATCCAAGTTTTTCGACTAAGTATGCGGTGATAAGGCCTGCCAAGAATACCGGCAAGGTGATAGGTGACATTCTGATAAAGAATTCGCCAAAATCCCAGCCTGCTTTGTCAGCAATGATAAGGTTTTGCGGTTCACCCACCATGGTCATGACGCCACCCAACGCAGTACCTACCGCTGCATGCATCATTAAATTTCGTAAAAATGCTCGGAAGTTATCCAAATCATCACGACTTGGTTGACCAACATCATCGTCTGAGGAATGGTCATGATCATGATGAAAGTCTTTACCAGAGGCGACTTTATGATAGATGCCGTAAAAACCCATTCCCACAGCGATAATGACTGCAATCACCGTTAACGCGTCGAGAAACGCTGATAAGAAGGCAGATGCTGCAATAAACGCTAGTGACAATGCACGCTTGTTTTTCACATTAATCAGTAATTTGGTGAATAGGTACAGCAAAAGCTCTTTCATAAAGTAGATGCCAGCGACCATAAAGACCAGAAGCAGAACGACACTGATATTGGCTTTTATCTCGTGAAACATATGCTCGGGGCTGGTCATGCCAATAAACATTGCCTGTATCAGCAATAATCCACCGGGTTGCAAGGGATAACATTTCAGTGCCATGGCCAAGGTGAAAATAAATTCTAGCACTAACACCCATCCCGCCAAGTAGGGACTGACAAATATAAATAGTAGAGGGTTAATAATAAGAAAAGCGACGATGACTTGCTTGTACCAATCAGGTGCGTGCCCTAAAAAGTTTTTATAAAAAGCTTGTGTCATTGAAAGTTGCATAGCTTTGTCCTGTCGACAGGGAATGTTTCCCCTAAGTGCCTCATTATAGGCAAAAATATAGATTGCGTCTTTTGTAAGAGTTACGGGACTCAAATGCAAGGTAATTCTTAATATAATCAGTCTTTTGCCCTTTAAATGAACAGTTTTAGGTACTGAATCGGTTTAGTTTGCATATGCTTATTTTTACAACTTGTTAAAGTTTCGTTGTTCCATCTAAAATTCCTCTGGTACAATCAGTTACGAACATGACATATTAAAACTATAAGAAGAGAGCCGTTGCATGATTTACAAGGCACAAAGCCCCGCAGGGTTTGCTGAAGAGTATATCGTTGAGTCAATTTGGAGTGGCAGGTTTCCCCCAGGCACTATTTTGCCAGCCGAGCGTGAACTGTCGGAACTAATTGGTGTAACACGGACAACGCTACGAGAAGTTTTACAGCGTTTAGCCAGAGATGGATGGTTGACTATCCAACATGGCAAGCCAACCAAAGTAAACAATTTTTGGGAAACTTCAGGTCTAAATATTTTGGAAACTCTTGCGCGCTTAGACCAAGATGGAATTTCAGAACTTGTTGACCATTTGTTGGCGGCTCGCACTAACCTTAGTGCTGTATTTATTCGCGGTGCGATCAAGAACAATGCAGAGCGCGTGAAAGAGATCCTCAAAGGCTACAAAGACATCCCAGAAGATGGAGCTGCGTTTGCATTATTCGATTATCAAATCAATCACGATATGGCGTTCGCATCGGGCAACAAAGTGTATGTATTGATGATGAATGGTTTTAAAGGACTTTATTCAAGAATAGGAGGATTTTACTTCTCTTATCAAAAATCTCGGGATCTCTCGCGCAATTATTATCAAAAATTGATGGAACTAGCCGAAAAAGAAGATTTTGTGGGTGTAGCCGGAGTTATCCGTGAATACGGTATCGAATCGGGTAAAATTTGGCAGGAAATTCGTGCTGAGATGCCCAAAGACATCGTAGACTGATTTATTTCCAATTATTCAGCCAAAAACTCCTCAATTTTTGGCTGAATTAAATTTCCCATAAAATCAAAGGGTTAAAATTTCATTCCAATTTATTTTCAATAAATCGTACGTTTAGTATGCGGTTTCTAATTTACATCGTTAATCTTCTCCACAGTCAACACAGCGAGGAATTAATCATGACTAAATTAGACGCAATCAAAGGTAAAGTATCTGAAGCAGAAGATTTCGCACGTAAAATCTGGTTAGCAGGTTTAGGTGCTTACGGTAAGAGTTTCGACGAAGCTCAAGGCCAATACGAAAAATTGACTGCAGAAGCAGGTAAGGTTTTCGAAGACCTAGTTGCTAAAGGTGAAGTTCTTGAGACTGAAGCTAAAGCTAAAATCAAATCAAAAACTAACGTTGAAGAGCGAGTAGCTGAAGTACGTCAGAAACTTGGTTTGGACAAAGCTTCTTCAGAAGACAAAGTTGAAGAACTTTCTGCAAAAATCGACGCGCTAACTGACGCGGTAGCAAAACTAGCTGCAAAATAAATTGAGCCGCCCGTTTAACACGGGCGTCTTATTGCCATCTCACAAATATTTAAGGGGATAACAATGAAAGCAGTTAAGACTGTCGAGCAAGCCGGACGTAAGTCTTGGTTAGCAAGCGTCGGCGTTTACAGCGAAGGTGTTGAAAAATCTACCGATAAACTGGACAAATTATACGTTGACGGTAATGCTTTTGTACAAGACCTTATTGTGCGAGGCGAAACTGTTGAAGCAGAGCTAAAAGCAAAGTTCAACGAAAAATTTAAGGGGAAAGTGATGTTAGAAGACAAAATAGCAATGCTCAAAGCCAAATTAGGTATGCAAAGCGATAGTCGCGATATTCAACTTGAAAAATTGTCAGCAAAAGTCGACAACCTTATTGAAGTCGTTGCTAAGTTAGCTCAGCAAAAAGCTGCCGCAAAGCCTGCTGCCAAACCAGCTGCTAAAGCGACTCCTGCTAAAAAAGCAGCAGCGCCTAAGGCTAAGGCAGCACCTAAAGCTGCGGCTAAGCCAGCTTCAACAACTGCAAAAACAAAACCAGCAGCGAAAAAACCAGCGGCAGCCAAAGCGCCAGCTAAACCTCGCACGCGTAAAACTGTTGCTAAAAAGCCAGCTGCAGGTAAAGAATAACTCCAGATTTAAGTTGTACAGAGGTTAGACACTGAGTTAAGTAGTCCAGCTCTACCTCTGGTTTAAGTTGTACTGGAGTGAGGTATAAGAAATACGAGCAGGATGCCGGGAAGTTGTTTTCTTTAAGGGAAAATAAATTTGATAAGCGCCAATAGGCGCTTTTTTGTTTTCTGCGGTTTGATGCATGACTAGAAACATATGCAGTCTTCGCTGCAGTTATAATTACCACATCATCCGCGAAGTAAAAAAACACCAAGTCATCCATGTGGTCAAAAACTCCACGTTATCCGGAGAAGTCTAAACTCCCACGTTATCGAGAGAAGTTAAAAATAAAGCGTCTTCCCCTCGAAGGAGGGGATCTTTTAAACCATCGGTTGCTGTTACGAGATACCCGTTAAGAGTGTGCAGATTTGACGTATATTCACGCCGCCTCCTCTAGCCCAATAGGTCACCTTAGGGTTCTTTGCGGCGCAAACAGCGCACAGAACAGGCAAAACCGCTGATCAATTATGCACTTTTTTGCCCATCAACCAAACGCAATCCATTGTGTTGTGTAAGCACGCGTTCTTCTCTTGCTTTAAGTGCTTTTAAATGTGTGCGGAAGGTTTTACTTATTTTGGTATCACGCTTGATCCTGTCCAATTGAGACCAGGTTGCGCGCTCAGCACTATGAATAAGCTTTTCAATGCTCGTCAAAGAGGGGTTGGCAAAAATATGTTTCAAGCTGCTAAACCCATGCTCCGGCAATATATTAATATCTCCCACATATTGCTGATCAATGATCGAGCGAACTTTGTGAATACCTAACTTGGCAGCCTTATTGGAAATTGCTCCCTCAAGCACGTCGAACGCATAGATGCTATTTAACTTAGTAAGGTTAGCCATGTGTCGCCAAGTCAACGCCATCAGTCCATGAGTGTCTTTCTTGTCACGCGATAAAAATGGCACAGCTATGGGGTTGGTTTGACTAACAATACTGTGGTTGACGCCATACAATCTCGCAAGTTGTTTAAATGGCATATCTGCCATCAGTGATCCATCTGCGAAACGGCGGTTTGGAATGTAGGGAACCACATCGCCGGCCTGATTCTTTGCCTTGAGTTGCACTGGGCTAAATACCAAGGGAATAGCGCATGAGGCTCGCACTGCCTGAGTGATGATCGCGTTGGGTGATGTTTTGGCGTTAAGCAGTCGAGAAAACTGATGCAGATCTGAAGGAGAGACTGTGACGGTCACATGACGACCAGTCTTTTTGTAGGCTTCTTCAAAGGTCGTGATATCGAACAGTTCGATCAGTGCATTTTCTAGGTTGGTGCTGTCTAACAGACTATTGCGGCCAAACCCTTGCCATAAACGCCATTGACTAAATTTCTCATGAATGTTTTCAGGCTCTAAAGCCTCGCACAACTCTTCGTTAGTGCGAGTTGCAATCAAACTCGCAATGATCGAACCTGCGCTGGCACCTGACACAACATCAGGTAAAACGTCATGTTCAGAGAGTGATTTCACCACTCCTCCGTGGAAAAAGCCCAAACCAGCTCCACCACTTAGCATCAAACATGAACGTCCAAAGGCGTGTGCAGTTTCATCGAAAAATGATAGTTTTTCGTAAAAATCGACTTCGGTTTCATCTGCTTGATAAATGAAGTCCAGGGATTCGCATACTTGGTCAATAAACTCCTGAATAAGTAGTTTTGTACCTATCTTGCTACTGTTTTTCAATGCAGGGTTAGCGATGTTGCCCAGGTTTCCGTGGATCCCCTCGTGCAGAATCGACATTAAACCTAATGCGTCTCCGCGTGAGCGTGCGAGTTTGATACGCTGCACACGTTTGCGGATTAGTCGGTAATCATATTCTTTACAGGCATCCTTGGCTTTCCAGTCATCTGCACCAGAGAGCTCATCATGTGCTTCACAGGCTTCCTTGTATTCTTCGTAATCTGCTGCATGTTTAATGGCAGCATCTAGATCGGCAAGCTTTGTCATAGGATTTACTCTGTCTCTTTTACAACGTCTATTATGAGTTAATAATGTAAAAAGTTAGAAAACGCTACCAAATCGCCGGGTATTTGCAACATTCGCCTCGCAAATATTTGGCAATCTATGTTAACACTTTGTTATCAAATGAAATTTAATTTTCTACTGTAAAGGCTGAATTGAAGCTTATTTGCGCAAATTAGATTGACCATTCTAATTGCAAAGTTTAGCCTGACAACATGAGCCAGACAATCACACTAATAAAGGCCGCCTAGCTGCTTATGCAATGGATTTTTGATAACTATGTACTTCTGTTGATCCCATTCACCAGTGCATTAGTCGGTTATGCGACAAATTACCTTGCGGTCAAAATGATGTTTTATCCAATAGAATTTATTGGTATTCGTCCTATCTTTGGTTGGCAAGGTTTGATCCCGATGAAGCGTCGGGAAATGGCTGAGATAGAAGTCGAGCTAGTACTGGGTAAGTTGCTCAGTGTGCAAGAACTGACAGATCGCCTCGATCCGCATATGCTTACCCAATCCATCGATCGTCGCCTCAAGCAAGTATTAAGAAAGATTGTCAATCAAGTTATGCAAGAATCTGCGCCGCAGTTATGGGCCAGCATGCCGGTGCAAGCCAAGAATTTGGTTTACAAACGAGTAGAAGCGGATATCCCCAATGTTGTGCATAAAATGGTTGAAGATTTCAAACACAATGTGGATGAAATCATTGACATTAAAGAACTGGTTGTCGGTCATCTGGTTGATGAACCCGAGTTAATTAACGAAATTTTCTTAAAAGCCGGCGAAAAGGAATTTCCTTTCATCGAAAAGTCAGGCTTGTACTTTGGTTTCCTTTTTGGCTTGGCGACCATGGCGATTTGGTATTTTAATCCAATCTGGTGGGTGTTACCTGCCGGTGGTTTAGTGGTGGGATACGCTACCAACTGGATCGCAATAAAAATTATCTTTGAACCCAAGCAACCGATTAAGTTTTTAGGTTTGACAATTCAAGGCATGTTCTTAAAACGCCAAAAAGAAGTGTCAGAGGTGTATTCCGACATCATCGAAAAGAAACTGATTAATGCTAAGAACATCACCGACATCGTATTAAATGGCTCCGGCTCTGAACAGTTGCTTGAACTCATTGAGCTTCATGTGAATGATGCTATTGAGCGTTATGTCGCCATGGCCCAGCCGTATTTTGCCCTAGGTGTTGGTTCTGAAAAATACTATCGAATGAAAGAGTTAGCCGTTCAGCAGATTTTTGATAGCTCAGACAAATACCTCCAATACGCCCACGAATATGCCGATGGCGCGTTAAAAGTGGGCGACGATTTGTGCGCTAGAATGCAGGAACTCTCGCCCGAGGAATTTGAGGGTGTTTTGCGTCCTGCTTACCAGGCTGATGAATGGAAGCTCATTGTCGTGGGTGCAGTACTGGGCATGCTCGCTGGTTTTATGCAGCTATACATTGTTTAAGGGTTTGATGATCGCTGTTTAAGAGCTGCTATGCGTTTTGATGTTTGCTTTTTATTCGCGGTCCCACCAAAGTGCTGAATAACCTCTACGGTTCTGATATCTGGTTGTAAACTCGCTATATCAAGCGGAAACTGACCTAATTCATTGGCTTGATTAAGTGCTCTTCTCGCATTCGCACTAAATTCGCTGTGCTGCAACAACTCATCGATAAAATCAAATTTATGCTGTTGTGCGGCTAAATGTAAACAATTGTTGTTTTTATCATCGCGTTGCCGTTGCTCTGCTACTTCCGTTACATTGACCAAAAGCGCCATGTCTCCTCTAGAACAACTGCCTAATGCTAAAAGTGTTTGTTGCGCGTGTGCACCTTTTGCCACCATGGCCTTTATTGCCTGAGACACCTCTTTATGAGTCGCGGCCGAAAACACCAGTACATCGAGCGCCGATGGCTGCTGAATGCCATCAAACTCGACCTCCGCTCTTGCATTCGCATCGGCGCCTGCATATAACAGCAGTTCCATGGCGGCCAGATCTCCATAACTTGCAGCGACGACAATAAATGGAATCTTTACCGTGCCGTGAATACTGCCGTTAGGATCTGCTCCTTTTGATAGCAGTTCAGCTATCACTTCATGGTTGACTCGAGGCCCGCGTGAAAATTCCTTTCTCAGTTCTGAAAGTTGAGGCGCACTTTGGTATGAAGCTTTTTCATCAATGTTGTCGATAAGCTTATCAAAAAATCCAAGCTGGAAGGCGAGGGCACCGTGACCCAACAAATTGACAATCACGAACATGTACAAAATAGCGTTGGAGGACTTTGCATTACTTATTGCGATGGTGCTAACAAAAAGCAGTGGCAGACAAATGAATAGGAAGCATACGATTGATACAAAGCCATAAAAAGTAGAAGTGTCACCACTACCAGCCTCGGCAGCAAGAAAAAAAATAAAGCTAACCAATCCTGAGATCGCGCTAAAGGTGGCAAATAAAACTAATTTTTTAAGGCTTAAAACAGTTTTGGCCATCTATTGCTCAAGAATATCAAAGATGCCCACTAAAGACTGAGTCAACTTATGATTGGGAGCTAATTTTATCAGAGGCTTTTTAGCTTGATGAGACTCGCGCATTTTGACCGATTGAGAAATGTATTGTGGCAGCACCGGGTAGTTTTCGGCGATTAATTCCTCAACAATTTGTTTTGGCAGATTAGCATTGCTCATATATTGATTGGCAATGATCCCTTCAACTTCCAATTCATCATTATGATCTTCGCGGATCTCTGCGATTTTTTGCTGAAGGCTGTACAAGCCTTGGCGGGCAAAGTCATCGCAGTCGATGGGTATCAGGCAGCGTTTGGCCGCAATCAACGCCGACATACTGTAAAAATTCAAAGCTGGAGCAGTATCAATAAATATCCGATCATAGTCTTCACTCAATGAAGTTAATGCTTCTTTCAACTTGTAAATTTTATGTCGGCTATCCAATTCACTTTCCAATTCAGCTAAGCGGGGCGAGCCTGCGATAATGTCAAGATTCTTCACATCTGTGGTCTGGCAAAACTCCTTGGCATGTCGGCGATGTAAGTGAAAGGTAATGGTTTGTTCAAATAGATCAGCAATGGTGTTTTTATCTTGTTCTTTTTGCGCGTCCAAATAGGCAGTGCTGTTGCATTGGGTATCTAAATCGACAATTAATGTCTTGAGGCCCCGATGCGCCGCGATAGCTGCCAAGTTTACCGAAAGGCTAGACTTCCCAACACCACCTTTTTTATTGAACAAGACTCTTATCACGGTATTTTCCTTTAATTTGTACAAAGTTTTCGCAATGTGAAATGATAAGCAATATTACGACAGTAATCGACAACTTGGTCTTTATTTATGAAAACAGCTGAAAAAATCCTTGTCACCTCACTCGATTTATTCAATCAAAGGGGAGAAAGTAACGTCAGCAGCGTCGATATAGCCCTTGAACTCGATATTAGCCCGGGAAATCTCTATTACCATTTTAAGGGCAAAGAAATTATTGTCGCTGCCTTGTTTGACTTGTATCGAGAGCAAATGGACAGAGTAATCAACTCCGCGCTACACAAGTCTCTGAGTATTGAAGATTTTTTCTACTTTTTGTATTTAGTTCTAGAAAAAGGCCATCTGTTTCAATTTCTTTATCACAATCAAGCTAATTTGGCCGAAAATCACCCAGCTGTAGCCAAATCGTTCAAGAAAAATCTGGCTTCGCAGGAAAAATGTATCGAGAAGTTACTCAACGATTTTATTCAAAACGGCAGTATAAAAGCCAGCCAAGTCCAAAGCCTGCAAATTGTTGAACTCATTGGACTGGTGTTTACGCAGTCAGCTAATTACTATGCTTTAAAGGGGCAGGATATCAGCGACGAAACCCATTTGTACAAGGGACTAGCAATGATAATGTTTGCCGTATTGCCCTACATTAATATCCCACAAGGCGAGCTGCATCAACTGCAAGAAGCGATTGCAACACATTCTCTTGTGAGTGAATTGGTGGAATAATAGGTTTTAATTGGACTTTGAAGGAATACAAGATTGAGTAAGAAAATCACGTTTCTTGATAAAACTTTTTGGATTACTGAATCTGAAGATAATCCCAAACACGTTGCTAGTTTGCAATTGTTGGAAATGCCAGAAGATGCACCCGCTGATTATGTCGACAATCTCTGTGAAGAGGTTCGTCAATTCGACGAGGCCAGCAGTCCATTTAATGGCAAAGTGAAAAGCTTTTTGGGTTTTCCTACTAGTCTTCAGCCCGTTGAAAAATTAGATATGAATTATCACGTTCAGCTTCACGAAGTGGACGATTTGAATGACCGTGAAAGTCTTCATGTACTTATCGCCAAACTACATGAAACTTGGTTGGATCGAGATAAACCCTTGTGGCAAAACCATTTTATTAAAGATGGCAAAAGTAATCAGTTTGCTATTTACGCTAAAGTTCACCACATGTATGGTGATGGAGCGACCTTGATTCGATGGTTTCAGGCGGGGTATTTACCAGAAAAAAACACCGACAAGTTTGTTCCAGTTTGGGCTACCAAACGTAAGTCGCGGGCTAAACGTAAGCAAAATATTTTCAAATCGATTTTTGTCGGTTTGTTCGAATTTGTTATGGTGCTGTTCGATCTGCTTTATATATTCCTACGCTTATTAATGAAAATCACCTACGTCAACCCCACCTATATGCCTATTCCTTTTTCCGGGACTAAAACCCTGTTGACCGGACAGGTTAAAAAGGGCCGGGTTGTATCCACGGTTGATATGGACTTTTCCCGAGTGAAGGCGCTAAGCAAAAGGGCGAGGGCGTCTGCCAATGAAATTTTATTGTGTTGTTTTGACATTGGCGTTCATCAGTTTTTGAAAGGCTACGGGCATTCGTTTGATAAAGCGTTGTATACCAATATGCCAATTAACCTGCGAAAACCCGGAGAACAGACTGCAGGGAATAAAATTGCTATTGTGCCAGTAAGGCTAGCTCATGGTAAAAATGACCCCTATTTGCGATTGCGTCAGATCATCGAAAATCATCGTATTGTTAAACGGGCGGCTAAACGTTCACGGCCTGCTGCCTTTAGTTATTACACCCTGTTGATTCAGTCTTACGCACTGTTGTTCGAAATGATACGACTGTCTGACTTTGTGCGTCCTATTGCAAATATTTTAATATCCAATGTTCCTGGTCCTTCAGATTTACGTTATTTGAAAGACAGTAAATTATTGGCTTGTTATCCTATCTCAACCATGACCCCAGGTGGTGGTGTGAACATTACGCTTATCACTTACAATGGCGTAGCAAACGTGGGGATGGTCTGCTGTGACAAAAACATTAAGTCGCTAGAACCATTGGCTCAGTATTTCACCGAAGCATTCGATATGCTTGAGAAGTGTATCGATGACCCTTCTCTGAATATTGATGATATCGGTGAAAAGGTTCGCGATGATCACTTGTCGATAGTTGAAGAAGAGGTGCATCACGAAGAGAATTTGCCTGAAGATGACAAAATTGTGTCTGAATCTGTGCGAGATTGATGTAGGGAAGCCGCCATGGAAGCCAAAGACATTGAAATTACAGAAATTACCCGAATCGCCAATGACAAAATAACGTGGTTCGAGACTCGTGCCAATGCGTGTATGCGGTTGTTTTGGGTGTTTTCTGTTTTGCTCGGGTTGTCGTCTACCTCATTGCCTCTGTTTGCTCTTTTTACTGACATGGGACAAAAAAACTACATCGTTGCCGGGCTAAGTGTGTTAGTTGCCTTCTGTTCATTCATGCTGCAAATCGGCAACTATCATATGCTTTGGCAAAATTATCGACGTTCTGAATTTGCGTTGAGGCGTTTGCGCGATATGACTGTTTTTCATTTTCGTCGTCTGAATGCTCAGAAAAGCACAGATGAAAATGAAATAAATAAATTACTGCAGAATTTTTACGCTGAGTTTGAAGAAATAGAAACAGCAGAAACCAGCACCTATTTTACTACGTTAAGTCCTGCAAAAGATGTAAATCCTCAATAACAGTTTTCTGAGAAAAAACACGACTTGGGATGAGTGTTAAAACTTAAACCTCACACACCCCTCTTCAACAACGACTTGCTTGCCGTATTGCCGAAATAGCTTTTCTTGCCAGTCAGATTCATCCATTTCATAGATCAGTTCTGGATCTTGTTTTAACTCTTCAATTAATTTTGTGAGTTGCGGCTTGTGATAATCCAACACTTTTTGTTTGCTACCAGACAAATAAATATGCAAATAGTCAGAAGCTAAATCTGAACTGCCTGCCGTAACTATACCTAACGCGGATTTGAAGGTGCCGGTGATCAGGTTTTGAACACCTCGGGGCAACACTAAATCAAGTAACTGCCTAGAATCGTTGAGCAAAGAATATTCGTCTTGAATCAATCGAATGGATTCTAAAGTCATGTCTTTGATGAATACGGTTTTATGCTCGACATCGTATTGGGGTGCAATGTGTATCACGATTAACACATGGGCTCGGTACAAAGGATTGCCCACTGCGTCTATATCTAAACTGCTAAGAAGCTGCACATGCACGTTGTTTTCACGGCGGGGAATATCAATTTCACCCTCTAAAATTGTAAACACCCCTTTCCCTACTGGCACATCGACTTTAAAGGTCTGCGGAAAGAGCGGCTTGGCCAAATCGTTTAGTTCTTCTATTGTGTAATCCACATGCGTCAGTTTACCTAACTTGATCATCCATTTAGCGATCAAGGGCTCATAGCGTGTGATAAGAGACTGTAGCCAAGGTTGAGACAATGTTACTTTCATTAAGCAAGTATGCAGATACTCACTAGTGTGAATTCCTCGGACAAGATATGTCAAGCTTTGCATGGTTTCTGTTAACCAATACACCTGCTCTATATGGGGCACATCTAGACTTCAGTCATCCCCAAATGTGTGGTTGAATCGTTGATTAAAGGTGAAAATTCTACCAAATTAACGGTGAGTTAATAGCACTATGTCCATTTCCATCTAAGCTTACAGATGACTGCGAAATAAGGACACGCCAATGAATATCGTCGATTTCCCTACCAACACTTCTCAGTGGAGCTTGGTGTTTCATAAAGTGACACAAACTTCTGCCGTACTTTGGGCCGGAACCTTGTTCCCCACTTTGCGAAAGCCCAAATTAGCCAGGTTAATTATTTATGCTAATGGTAACGAAGTGCAGAGAATCGAAATACTCCAACATAGTTGGCAACGACCTTTTAACAAACTCAGTCAACGATTTTACCATACAGCACGCATTTCAAATTTAACGGCGGGGACTGAATATTCGGTAAATTTTTATCAGCGTTTAGAGAGTGATGAATTTGAAGGTAACGACCAATGGCAGTTACTACGGCGTGGCACCTTTTCGACCCTCCCAGACTCGCTTCCAAGCGATAAGAACAAAGCGTTCACCGTCGCTTTGAGTAGTTGTTTTTACGAACACCGAGATTCAGGCCGAGCCGCGCAAGCATTTAAAGGGTTGTATGAACGAGGTGACACGGCATTTAAACCTGATGTTAAGTTTATGGTGGGAGATCAGGTGTATTTAGACATTGGTCTAGATTCATTGTCTCCTCTGACTAACGAAGTACGTCAACGGGTTGCAGATGACT
This sequence comes from Aliiglaciecola sp. M165, assembly GCF_007197995.1. GTDB lineage: Bacteria > Pseudomonadota > Gammaproteobacteria > Enterobacterales > Alteromonadaceae > Aliiglaciecola. Next base: position 52,506 of record NZ_VKKH01000009.1, on the reverse strand, counting down.
ATGCAAAGCATTGGCAAGCGTTGGGCAGCATGCTAACCCGAGGAGGCACTTGGATGCTGCCCGATGACCACGAATATTGGAACGATTATCCGTTTTACGACAGTTTATTGCCCACACTCTTTATGCTCAAAGTAAAGAAAGTGCGTCATGCATGGAAAGCCGCTTCGCGAGACGGGGTAATGAATGTGCAGCAAACCAGTAAGATAGAAGTGTTTGATATTGGCAATGATCTGTCTTTTTGCGTGGCTGATTTGCGCTCATATCGCAGTAAAACCCAATTTATTGATAATGCCGGTTTTGACAAACTTGTAAATTGGGCAAAAGGATTAACCAAACCTGGTGTGTTAGTTATCCCTCAAGTATTGCTTGCCAACAAAAATAAACTCGAACGAAATTTGCTAAGCTTTCAGCCTCAGTATTCGAAACTGATTGAGGCTATGGCAATCTCAGGGCACGATATTGTGGTCATGTCAGGTGACGTGCACTTTGGGCGCATTGCAAAAGTAAAAATCGGTGATAAGGGAGCCAGGTTGATTGAAGTGGTTTCCTCGCCGATGTCCAATTTAACCGGTTTAAACAGTTTTGCCTCAGCAAAAGCTAGCAATTCGCCCAAGCTATTCCCTGATCCTGATATGGTTGAAGTGAAAGGCGTTGAACCAAAAACAGTGGAATACGATAAAGCATTTAATGTGAAAACCAAGCGCGGCTACCCGTTTTCAGCATATTGGCGTGAACGCACCCGCGAGCACTTTATGACCATTGGCTTTCATAAAAATACTGATGATATCGGCATGACCGTGCAGGCCTGGAGAATTCGGCAACCAGACAAAAATCGACTCCCTGCAAAAGATTTTAAAAAGGCATTTACGATCACACTCAAATAATCATCTTTGATATCGTGTTGTAGAGTATGGAGCAATAGTGGTAAAGAAAAAAACGCAGATTGTTTTAGTGTTGTCCTCAGCATTGTTGTGTTTGATCGGGTTCTATATATTTATTGAATTTCAGGATAAAGCCAAACAAACAACATCGGGGCGCGAAAATACTATCTCGCACTATGCTGAAAGCTCAGCATTAGAAGGTGACGCCAAACTAGGTCCTAAGGAACCTGTTTATTCAAGCGCTAAAGATGAACCTTATGTTTCTAAAAACTTTTCCATCCAAGAAATCAAGAATTTTGAAATTAGCCCTTATCCAGAAGCAATTTCAGCGACTGGATTATTCAGTATTTATCCTTCTTCACCCTTCAAGATATACAAAGAGAATATCGACAAGGCATTGGCTGGCGATGATGCTGCACAATATAGAGTTGCTTTAGCGTTGCGCGAATGTGTCGGCGTCTCTAGTAAAGCGACTATTGATAGACTAGAAGTTGAAAATGAATACTATGATCTTATCGGACAGTAAAAGGCGCATTATATTTATTGCCAAGACCTTATTGAAACCGTCTCTATTGAAAAGCTTAGCTCGAATGAAACACACTACGAATGGATGCTTAAAAGCCACAAACGTGGTAATTCGCATGCAAGTGCATTTGTCTATTCAATACACCCCGAAAGGTTTGAACCTGACGAAGCGTTGGATATTATCGTATCGGCACTAAAAGTAAGAGGGCAAGATGACATTAATGCATACGATGCACTAAAAACTTACATTGCTCACAATCACGAACTCAGTTCAGAATTACAACCAGTCATTGACGTTGCTTTGTGCAATATTAGAGATTGGTGCAATCAAGATGTTATTATGGCCTATGTCGAATACGTCGAGAAATATATTGATGCTCAACAGATAAGACGACGTAGTGATGAAGTCACCGAGCTGATAAAAAACAATGATATATCTGGATTGATTGACTATTTGGATATAGATAATTGAAACTTCCGTAAACTTAACAATCCAATGAGTTAAAACCTAAGACGGTAATTCTGGTCTCCGTAAGTCTTAAGGTAATGAACGTGCAGCGCACTGGAGCAGCTCATCACCCGGCGACAGCATTGCTGGAGCATAATAATAGTCTAGATTTGAATACCATTACATTTCAGTAACACCCATTTGACTTTTTTGATACACTCACTGGTATGACATCAGAGCAGTTGCTGAGTAATTTTTACTGGTAATAGAATTTTTTATCGTTTTCAGTGACTTAGATTTTCCATAGTAGTAGTAAAGAGAATAAATGCACGATTTAACGCAGACTCAATTCGATTTTATTATTGTCGGAGCCGGTTCCGCTGGCGCTGCCTTAGCATCCCGATTGACTGAAAATCCAAAGGTAAGCGTATGTTTGCTTGAAGCCGGGGGCAAAGATTCCAATCCACTTATCCATATTCCTTTTGGCCTGTCTTTACTTGCTCGTATTGACGGTGTGGGTTGGAAGTATGATACGGCGGAGCAAACAGAGTTGGACAATCGTGAGTTGTATTGGCCGCGTGGTAAAACGTTAGGCGGATCAAGTTCAATTAACGCCATGTGTTATATCCGTGGTGATCAAAAAGACTATGATGACTGGCATGAACAGGGAGCGACGGGCTGGGACTGGCAGTCGGTTAAACCTTATTTTTTAAAGTCCGAGAAGCAGCAACATGGTGCAAGCGACGATCACGGTGACCAAGGGTTATTGAGTGTAAACGACTTACGCCACCACAATCCGTTGTCTGAATCCTTTGTGAAAAGCTCAGCTGAAGTTGGGATGAAGACCTTACAGGATTTTAATGGCTCAGAACGGGAAGGGTTGGGGTTCTATCAAGTGACGCAGGCTAACGGTCAGCGTTGTTCAACCGCTAAAGGTTATCTTAAGCCCGCGCTGGAGCGGACTAATTTGACCGTGTTGACTCACGCTCAAGTAGAACGAATCGTCTTTGAGCAAAAACGTGCAACGGGCGTTTCTTTAACCTTAAAAGGCAAGCCTGTTCAATTGCAAGCCAGCAAAGAAGTGATTGTCTCCGGTGGCGCGATTAACAGCCCACAGGTGCTGATGCTTTCTGGCATTGGCCCGAAGGAACATTTGGCAGAGCATGGTATCGAAACCTTGGTTGATTTGCCTGGCGTAGGCCAGAACTTGCAAGATCACCTAGATGCTATTGTGCAGCATCGCTGTCAGGCCAAAGAAGGCTACGCAGTGGCGTTTGGCTCGATTCCTATGTATATCAAGGCGGCATTTCAATATATGTTCGGTCGTAAGGGCGTTTTATCGTCAAATATTGCCGAAGCGGGCGGCTTTGCAAAAACCAAACATGCAACTGACAGACCGGACATTCAGTACCATTTCTTACCGGCAATCTTGTTAAATCATGGTCGCAGCACCGCGTTTGGATATGGTTATGGTGTGCACGTCTGTTGTTTGTATCCAAAAAGTCGAGGCGAGATCCGCTTACGTTCAAATGATCCTCTTGCTCCGGCAATTATTGATCCCAAGTATCTTACCCATGAAGATGATGTAGCTGTGATGATTGATGGTGTGAGAAAAGCCCGCGAAATCCTTGCCGCAGAAGAGTTTCAGCAATACGGGTCCTGGGAAATTGGCCCAGGACCTGAAGCCCAATCTGATGAAGAGATTTTAGCCTTTATCCGCAAACGCTCCGAAACCATTTATCATCCCATTGGCACCTGCAAGATGGGCCAGGTTGACGATGAAATGACTGTAGTGGATACGGAATTAAAAGTGAAAGGGGTGAAAGGATTGAGAGTGGTTGACGCGTCGGTGATGCCCAGTTTGATTGGTGGTAACACTAACGCACCAACGATTATGATCGCTGAGCGTGCCGCTGATATGCTCAAACAGGAACATAATATTTAACCCCAATTGGGGTTAATTAGCGCTTTGCGTTGATGTGGTAACAAACAACTCTACTGCAGTTTCACACATTTCATCAATATGGCTGGCATCTGCATAGATGCCATCTATTAATAATCGAGCGATGCCGTGCATCGTCCCCCAGGTTACCTGAGCTAGACGCAGTGTATCGGCATGTTTTGGCATAACGCCCTGTTCTTGCCAGGTTCGGGTCATCTCAACTTGATACTGAAAACTCGGGTAAGCAACAGCTTTCAGTGAATCAGTAGCCGCCTGATTTTTCCAAATGGTGCGACCAAACATAAGATCATAGAGTTCTGGGTTATCAGCAGCGTAATTGATGTAACCATGAATAAAGCGTCGGTATTTTTCTTTGTTACTGACATCGACTTGGTTAAAAATCTGCTTAGCTTGTTGCTTCCAGTGGGCAAAACCTTGCTCAGCAATAGCACACAGTAACTCGTTTTTATCTTTAAAATGATGGTAAGGAGCGGTTCGTGATACGCCAACCTTATCGGCCAGCTTACGCAGTGATAAACCTTCAACGCCTCCATCTTTTAACATCTTAGTTGCAGTATCAAGCAGGCTTTTACGCAAATCGCCATGGTGATAAGTTGTTTTCGACGTTGCAGTTAATTTGGGTTTACGCATAAAAAGATGTTGGCTATTTATAATTGTTGTCGCTATTTTCTGAACCTTATCACAGATCTTGACAGCGTCAACATAAGCTCGTATCTTTAGCTTCATCTTGACAATGTCTAGATTGTGTAAAGTGATGACTAACGGGCAATTCATCTTGCTTATTGCACTCCATAAATCAACTAAACTGTCGTTGTTGATAAGTCATGTTTAACTTACACAACAGCTTAATCGCGGAGAGAACCAAAGTGGAAAACGCAGAATCTAATTTGTCTTTTGAAGGGCTTAAGACCCTTAACGTCACTATCGAAAATCAAATCGCGCATATCCAATTATGCCGCCCTGAGCAACTTAACAGTATGATCCCAGAGTTCTGGCTAGAGCTGCCAGTGGTGGTTAACAAGATCGATGAACATTCCGCAGCGCGAGTCATTGTGATTTCTTCAATCGGTAAGCATTTCAGCGCAGGCATGGACTTATCTGTGTTTACAAATATGGCCAAAGACTTCAAAGGTGAACCTGCAAGGCGTGCGGAAAAAATGCGTCGCTCTGTACTGGAGTTACAAGGCTCTTTTAACGCGCTGGAAGAAGTGCGTATTCCTGTTTTGGCAGCGGTTCAAGGTGGTGTCATTGGCGGTGCCGTTGACATGATATGTGCAGCAGATTGTCGCTATGCAACAAAAGATGCGTTTTTTACCATTAAAGAAACTGAAATTGGCATGACGGCAGATGTCGGAACTCTTCAGAGGTTGCCGCACCTCATTCCTCAAGGATTAATCCGTGAACTTGCTTTTACCGGCAGAAACTGGAGTGCCAACGAAGCCCTGGCACAAGGGTTCATCAATCAGGTCTATGATGATCAAGAGACCATGCTCAAAGAAGTTATGGACATTGCGAAGCGCATTGCTATGCACTCCCCGATGGCGGTTGCAGGCTGCAAAGAAATGATCAACTACACCCGTGATCACTCCGTCGCCGATAGCCTGAATTATATGGCCACCTGGCAAGCCGGTATGTTTCAAATGCCAGATATTCAAGAAGCCATGACGGCTCAACAACAAAAACGCATGCCATCTTACCCAGAATTATTAGACAAAAAATCAATGATGTCTGGCAAATAGTCAGACGTCGACAGGAATTAATACAATGACAGCAGACTTAAAAATCACTGAACCCTATCCACATTTGTTCCAGCCTTTGGATTTAGGATTTACCACACTAAAAAATCGCGTATTGATGGGCTCCATGCATACGGGCTTGGAAGAAGCACCCGGCGGACATGAGCGTATGGCAGTATTTTTTGCCGAGCGCGCCCGTGGTGGGGTTGGCCTTATTGTCACCGGTGGAATTGGCCCTAATGATGAGGGCGCTACTCATGCCAAAACAAATCGTCTGGACAATGACGAACGAGTTGCACAGCACAAAATGATCACCGACGCTGTGCATGCCGAAGATGGTAAAATCTGCATGCAGATATTGCATACAGGGCGTTATGCTTACAACCCAAATCTGGTTGCACCTTCCGCAGTACAAGCCCCTATCAATCCATTCAAACCTAAAGAATTAGACGAAGAGGGGATCCAAAAGCAGATTGACGATTTTGTTTTCACCGCCAAACAAGCACAAAAGGCCGGCTATGACGGTGTCGAAATTATGGGTTCAGAAGGCTATTTTCTGAACCAATTTATCGCCTCTAGAACCAATTACCGTGAGGATAAGTGGGGTGGTGAGTACCAGAACCGGATCCGCTTGCCGATTGAAGTCGTGCGCAGAGTGCGCGAAGCCGTTGGCGAAAAGTTCATTATCATCTACCGTTTGTCGATGCTCGATTTAGTTGAGGGGGGGTCGACCTACAATGAAGTGGTTGAGTTAGGTTTAGAAATTGAAAAAGCCGGGGCTACCATCATCAACACGGGTATTGGCTGGCATGAAGCGCGCATTCCGACGATTGCTACGAAAGTGCCTCGAGCAGCTTTTACCTGGGTGACCGCTAAATTCAGACAAGCGTTGAATATCCCTGTCATTACATCAAACCGCATTAATACCCCACAAGTAGCCGAAGAAGTATTGGCTCGTGGCGATGCCGATATGGTGTCAATGGCTAGACCATTTCTTGCCGATGCAGAATTTGTTATTAAAGCAAAAGAGGGCCGAGCAGATGAAATTAATACCTGCATCGGTTGTAATCAGGCGTGTCTTGACCATGTGTTTGAAAACAAAAATGCCAGCTGTTTGGTTAATCCAAGAGCCTGTCATGAAACTGAGCTTAACATTGTCGCCGCTCCGGTTATTAAAAAAATGGCAGTGATTGGCGCTGGTCCCGCTGGCCTCGCAGCCGCAGTATCGTTGGCGCAACGGGGTCACAAGGTTAGCTTATTTGATTCAGCTTCTGAAATTGGTGGGCAATTTAATATTGCCAAACAAATCCCCGGTAAAGAGGAATTTTACGAAACACTAAGATATTTTGGGAAGCAACTTGAGCTGCAACATGTTGATTTACATCTCAACACTCGTGTTGACGCTGCCATGCTCAATGAAAGCGATTTTGACGAAGTCATCATTGCTACAGGGATTAAACCGCGTACCCCGGAAATTGAAGGGATTGGGCATGAAAAAGTGTTGGGATATTTAGATGTGATCCGCGATAAAAAACCGGTAGGTAAAAAAGTTGCGGTAATCGGAGCGGGCGGTATTGGTTTTGATGTGTCAGAATATTTAGCGCACGCCGGAGAATCAACCAGCCAGAATATTCCCGCATTTATGAAAGAATGGGGCATTGACATGACCTTTTCTTCTCGCGGCGGAATAGAAGGTATGAAGCCCCAACCTACAGCATCAGGTAGAGAGATCTTCTTGCTGCAGCGAAAATCCACCAAAGTGGGCGCTAATTTGGGAAAAACCACAGGATGGGCACACCGTGCAGGTCTTCTGGCTCGCGGTGTAAATATGCTTGCGGGGGTTGAATACGTAAAAATTGATGATCAGGGTTTGCACATTAAGGTAAATGATCAATCTCAAATACTGGATGTCGATAATATTATTGTTTGCGCAGGGCAAGATCCGCTTAAAGAGCTGGCTGAAGGATTGAATAAACCCTTCCACTGCATAGGTGGTGCCGATGTCGCTGCTGAATTAGACGCTAAGCGCGCGATAGATCAGGGCACTCGTTTAGCAGCAATACTTTAACCAATTCTCCTATTCCCGTTTAGCTGGGTGTGCAAAGCGCACCAGCTGCGGGATTTTCACCCAAAGTAGTCACCAGCATAAGTAATAAACCTGACTTGCGACATTCTTTAATAGGGTTCAATGGGTGATTAATAAATGCACAGTTTATGTCGATTAATTTTACACCCCCGTCTTTTATCTTGAAAAAATTTATAAAAATCAATGGCATGAGAATTGGTCTGAATTCTGCATTGTACTCTTTAACATATCATTCGATTTTCTTGTGATTAATTAACGAGGTACACATGAAAGCATTTACGAATATTAAATGTGCTTTAGCTGCAGCAATTCTACTTCCAATCTCTTCGGCTCACGCCGAATTAATTCAATTTGACTACACAGGTGCAATGCAACAGTGGGTCACACCAGACAATGTATCGTCAATCACCGTGAGAGCGTGGGGCGCGCAAGGCCAATCAAATGCGCTTAATGTCATCGGCGGATTGGGTGCTTTTGTTTCTGGAACCTTAGATGTCAATGCTGGCGACGTGCTGAATATCTTTGTTGGTGGCGGCGGCGAAGTATCTGCTTTTGGTGGTTTTAATGGTGGTGGAAATGCAGGATTAATTGGTGCTACTAATGCATTTGGCGGTGGAGGTGGCGGTGCTACTGACATTCGCATTGGCGGAGCAGATCTTTTTGACCGTGTAGTCGTGGCTGCAGGCGGCGGTGGAGCGGGCGGTAATCGTGTTCGAGGACAAGGTCGCGGCACTGGTGGAGGCGGTGGCGCTGGCTACTATGGCGGTGGTGGCGGTGCTGCATGGCCATTCGCATCACAGACACTGGCTACTGGTGGTACACAAAGCCAAGGCGGTACTGGTGGTACTTCTACTTATACCTCGGCTGGGAATAACAATGGAAGCCAAGGTGCTTTGGGATTTGGTGGCAATGGTGGCAATGAAGTCACTTCCAATCAAGCGGGCAGCGGCACGGCATCGCAAGGTGGTGCAGGCGGTGCTTTAGTCGGAGGTTCTGGCCAATACGGTGTGAACTGGACAGGGCAATCGGGTGCTGGTGGTTCTTCTTATGCGGGACTGCTATACGATGTCTCGATGCTCGGTGGCATACGAACAGGTAATGGCTTCTTAGAGATTGAATTCGAAAGAACAAGCGTTCAAGTTCCCGCACCTGCAACAAGCTTGTTGTTAGTTTTGGGTTTGTCTTCATTCGCTCTGGTTAGACGCCGCAAAGCGAAGGCATCAGTTTAGGATTTAGATTTATCCGCAAACTTTGCGTTGTATGTTTAGTTAAACGAGATAATGTGCGCATAAAAAAACCAGTTCATTTGAACTGGTTTTTTTGTACACGTAATGGTTTAAGCGAAGTTTGCCGCCGCAAAATCCCAGTTTACCAGTGACCAAAAGCCACCTAGATAATTAGGACGAACATTACGGTAGTCAATGTAGTAAGCGTGTTCCCACAAATCCACAGTGATAAGTGGTGTCAAACCTTCTTCAGTAATCGGTGTACCAGCGTTGCTAGTATTAACGATATCTAAACCGCCATCAGCAGTTTTTACTAACCATGTCCAGCTAGAACCAAAGTTGTTGACCGCTTTGTCGTTGAATGCCGCTTTGAACTCATCAAATGAGCCCCATTTTGCGTTGATCGCGTCTGCCAATGCGCCAGTCGGTGCACCGCCGCCGTTAGGGCTTAAGCTGTTCCAGTAAAACGTATGGTTCCAAATCTGTGCAGCATTGTTGAATACGCCGCCGTCAGATTGTTTTACCACGTCTTCAAGGCTCATATCTGCCATTGGCGTGCCTTCAACCAAGCCATTTAGCTTAGTGACGTAAGTTGCATGGTGTTTGCCATGGTGGAACTCTAGCGTCTCGGCTGAGATATGAGGCTCTAGTGCGTTCTTTTCGTACGGTAACGGGGGTAGTTCAAATGCCATGTTAGGTCTCCATTGATTGAGCAATAACTGTATTTAATGCTTGTGCCGCTAAATGCTAGCTTGAATCGTCATAAAGTAAAGCAACTAATATGCATAACTGATTCAAACAACACTTTCGATTTCCAGTGTAATGGGGGTACTTTTTCTAAGTTCAACCCACAAATAAGTTTTACTAATGCTAACACCTTTAGATCACTTTATTATCCTATAGCAACTAAACATTTATCTAGTTGGTCTTGAAACAGGTAAACTCGTACTTATATTATCGGTAATTAAACGTTGAGAGTGGTTAAATGGATACTGTAGATAAAATTAAACAGCAAATTGCTGAAAACCCCATCCTTTTGTACATGAAAGGTTCACCTAAGCTCCCTAGCTGTGGATTCTCTTCACAGGCCTCGCAAGCATTGATGTCATGTGGAGAGCAGTTTGCTTACGTTGATATCCTGCAAAACCCAGATATTCGAGCTGAATTACCTAAATATGCCGACTGGCCAACCTTTCCTCAGTTGTGGGTAGATGGTGAATTGGTTGGTGGATGTGACATTATCATGGAAATGTTTCAGCAGGGTGAGCTTCAGCCACTAATCAAAGAAACTGCCGCAAAAAATAATGAAAACGCTGAGTAGACTAGGTCGCGGTAACAGTGATTAATCCTGAAATAGGTGTCAAGGTTATTTAAGACGTGGCATAGATAACAAAAAAGGAGCTTGAGCTCCTTTTTTTGTGAGTTATTTACAATAATCGTTAACAGACTTCTTTAAACAGCGATTCATCAATAATGGTGGTATCGATTATTTCCTGCGCCATTTGAATGCAGCGTCCACATTGACTACCAACGCCAAGCCTGCTGCGCAACTCACGGGTGGTGCCCACGCCGTCTTCCAGCACTGCTTGTTTAATTGCTTTGTCAGTTATGCCATGGCACAAACATACGTACATAAATAGCCCTCAATCTTTATGCAAATGATAATAGTTGTTATTTGCATCTTTATCAAGGTTTTTTTCGTTCAATATTTACTCTGAATAAGTGCAAAATCTAACTCTATGTCATATCTACAATTTTTTTAGGCAAAAACACTAAAAATGCCTTGGATTTTATTGATCAGGTCTTATATCTCGTACGTATTACAAAATTCATCATCAAATTTGGTGATGCCTTATCTCGAAACTAAGTTTAATGTCTAATTGGAGAATAAAATGAGTGTATTAGTCGGTCGTCCAGCGCCTGATTTTACTGCAGCAGCAGTACTTGGTAGTGGTGAAATCGTTGACAGCTTTACGTTGAGCGAAAATATTAAAGGCAAAAAAGCCGTATTGTTTTTCTATCCGCTGGATTTCACTTTTGTTTGTCCTTCTGAGCTAATAGCATTTGATAAACGTTTCGATGAATTCAAAAAACGCGGCGTTGAAGTGATTGGCGTGTCAATCGACTCTCAATTTAGCCACAACGCATGGCGTAACACGCCTGTAAATCAAGGCGGTATTGGTCCGGTAAAATACACCCTAGTTGCAGACGTAAAACATGAAATCTGTCAAGCCTACGACGTTGAGCATCCGGCTGATGGTGTTGCGTTCCGTGGCTCATTCCTAATTGATGCAGAAGGTAACGTGCGTCACCAAGTTGTTAACGATCTACCGCTAGGTCGTAACGTCGACGAAATGCTACGCATGGTTGATGCGTTGAACTTTCATGAAGAGCACGGCGAAGTTTGTCCTGCTGGCTGGCAAGAAGGTAGCAAAGGTATGGATGCAAGCCCGGAAGGCGTAGCTAAGTATCTTTCAGAGAATGCTGAAGGGCTTTAACAAGCTCATATTAGATTTAAAAAAAACCGCTTCAATGAAGCGGTTTTTTTATGTCTAACGAAATAAGAGCGCTGTTAATGGGTGAAGACCGGGTCGCCTATGACGCTCCACATCAACACTGACCCGACCATCAATACCACTAACAATATGAGTCCAGCAGTTACCACTGAGCTTGAATAAATGAAGCCTTTGTCTTCAGGAATGTGCAGCATAATGGGCACGCCGGAATACAACAAATAAATCGAGTAGGAGACACCCACAAAGGCAACCATCATCACAAACCACAATGCCGGATAGAAGGCTGCAAACCCACACATAAATAAAGGAGTTGCCGTGTATGCGGCTAATTCAAGGGATTGTGTGTAGGTGGGTTCTGAATCAAACACTTTGGCTAATTCATGAATAATAATTGCCAACGCAACAACGCCGGCCATAAGGCCGAAGTACATTCCGATGCCAAGAGAAACGGCTGAACCTTGATCGAGTTTAATAGCTTCGCCAACGCCTATACTCCAACCCAAATGGTAGGAAGAATAGTAACTCAATAATGCAGGTATAAGGGCAATAATACAGATATGACTCAAGCTATAAATATAGCTCTCATGTCGTTCATCTATTGCGTGCCACTCTTCTTTTGGATGGGTGTAGATTCCCCATAGGTGATTCAATATCACAGTACAACTCCTTGGATGGCTTTATCGGATTGTTCGTTTAGTGAACACTGGTTAAATAAAAAGTAACCCTCTGATTACAGTTTGTTAACAACAGTGTCTTTCACTACGCCAATCAGGTCAACCAATTTGTGTAATTTTCAATCTAATTTGTTGTTATTTATGTACAAAAGGCGAAAAGCCAATGCCGTCAGGTCCATCACCGGCAGGTAATTCAAACAGCGTTTTTCCCGATGGGATATCGATGGCCAAAATTTTATCTTGTGAATATAGGGATAAAAATAGTGTTGTATTATTTGGATGGAAAATCACGCCCTTGGGACCAGTGCCTGTTTCAAATTGAACACGTTTTATTTTGGCTCTTCTTTTAACATCGAAGATGTCCAGGGTGTCCTGCCGATAATCGGGCACCACCGCATATTTTTGATTTGGCGTGAGTAGTATCCGGTACGGAAATGTGTACCCTGACCACTGCTTTACCTGCGAAAAGCTCTCAGTCTCAAACAACGTCACTAAACCATTTTTATTGCTTCCCACCCACAACTCTTTTCCATCTTGGCTAACGGTCACAGCCTCAGGGGTTGTTGGCATAGGAATATTCTTAATACGTCTTGCGGTAGCAACATCTAACACAGATACTGTATCGTTCTGCATATTGGTGGTGTATATCACGTCCGATGCTTCAGGCACCGCCACCATATGCGAGCCTTTTTGTGCGGTATCAATAGCGTTTACAATGTCACCGGTATGTATGTTTACCACAACGGCAGTATCTGAACCTTCTGATGAAACGGCAACATGTGCTTGGTCATTAAAAAAGAGGATACCATGGGGGCGAGGGTAGTCTTTTAATGAAATTGTTCGGCTGACCTTGGCGTTTTCAACGTCAAATACAGTCAGACTATTTCCGCCTACATAATCTGTGCTAACCGCCCATTTCCCGTTTTTGCTCATCGCTAATTCATGTGGGCCTTTGCCGGTAGGTAGGTTCTTGATAATCGAGCGGCTTTGAATATCGACAAAGGTCACATCATCTCCCAATTTGTTCACGACGACGATAGTGCCTTCAAGGCTAGCGTCTTGAGCAAAGGAAAAAGCCGTGGTTAAAACCCAAAGCGATGCCAAAAGCCAAGATTTTCGTAAAAACATAGTATTTACCTTACATTTGAAATTTTTCAGATACAGAATTGCCCTAAAATTTAGGTTACTTTGTTTTGAGGGGGAATACACCTACGTCACTGAAATTTGAACGTGCTGGCAAATTATTAACGGGGAAAGGACAGAAAAGTCGAAACGTTAGAAAAACATAATGTAAGACTATCCACCGGTGGTTAGCCCTACATTACTCATTTATTTTATTTTCTACGGCAAAAACCTAGCCCAAGTACCGTGAAAGCCAATAGCGCTAAGCTGCCGGGCTCAGGTACGCTAACCGCATCAAATTCTAAGTCATCCATTGCCCAAGCCCAGTCGTTGTTGGGTTGCAGTCCTTGAATTCTAGAAACACCAGCAGCTGCGAAACTGACGGGAACAAATAACGAACCATTAGATGTTACAGATTGCGTTTCCAAGAGAACATCATTGGAATCGAACAAATTAAAAGTTACTTCCAAACTTCCAAGGGTATCTAGCATAAAGGAAATGTTCGAAGCAGCGGAAGCAAAAAATATTTCAATACTGTCTGCTCGACCACCAGGACAACCTGGACTCGCGTCGCTGCAGTTGGTAAGGACGTTAGGAGCACTAGGAGCTGCATTTCCGTCTGGCTCTGGCGCAGCATTTATATCTACCGCATTTCCATCCTCCAAGCCCAAGAAAGTCACTCCCCAAGCCTGGTACTGATCGGTGATAGGAGTATTTGCACTAATGGCGTCACCATTGGCATCAACATCGAAATTTATTAACACAGCAAAAGCTTGACTACTCAATAAGCTTAGAGCGAATACAAACAGTATCTTTTTCATTCTTGTTTCCTTCGGTATACAAGTGCTCAAATTTTAAGCATTAACGGTGCCATGAATAAATATCTCTGTTAAATCAGCGGTTTGGAAGTTCTAGATATAATTGGCAAACGTTTATTGTTAAAAAAGCTGACAAAGGGCTTCCAAAAGCATCGGGTAATAATAGACGAGGCGTTTTTCATTTAACGCCAATCCAAATTAAAAAACTTGCCCTTCATCCCCAGTCTCATTCAAACTATAGTGCAAAAATAGTCGTTGGAAGTTAAATGTTAAATCGCACAAAAATCGATGCTTTTGAACAGAATGGATATCTTGTCCTTTCTGAATTTTTTACTGTTGAACAAATGAATGCGCTTAAATCAGCAGCCCTTAAAATCGTTGATGATTTTGATCCAAATTCCACTCGCTCGGTTTTTTCAACAAAAACATCTGATACCAATAGAGACGATTATTTTCTAGATTCTGGTGACAAAGTTAGATGCTTCTTTGAAGAAGATGCGTTTGATGAACAAGGCCAGCTACAGCAGCCAAAACATCTGAGTATCAATAAAATAGGCCATGCACTGCATGTGTTATCGCCGGTCTTTGCAGAATTTAGTCAATCAAAAGACATTGCCAAGATCGCAACAGATCTTGGCGTGAAAAGCCCCGAAATTCGCCAATCCATGTACATTTTTAAGCAGCCGAAAATTGGTGGCGTGATCCGCTGGCACCAAGACGTTTCTTATTTTATGACACAACCCACGTCAGTGGTGACATTTTGGTTTGCAATCGAAGATGCTACGCTACTCAATGGCTGTTTGCAGGTAGATAAAAATGGCGCAAATTTTCCTATAAAGGAGCAATTCAAGCGCTATATTGACGATACTACCGAATTAGTTTCTTTAACCGATGTTGGCTGGCCGGCAAATGATCAAGCGGTACCACTCGAAGTCAAGGCTGGCTCTTTGGTGATTTTCAACGGTAATCTACCGCATTTTAGTGAAGCTAATCGTTCAGACAAGTCACGCCATGCGTTCACCTTGCATATTACCTCAGGAAAGACAAAATATGATGAACACAACTGGCTTCAAGCGCAGCCAGTTCCGTTAGTTGTTTAATTGTCGGTGTCTGCATCTTCGTTATTGAGCCAAGGGATCATCGTTGACTGAAAAAGTGGTAGACCTTTGAACCTAGCCAAGCTAGCCCTATCGCAATGAAGAACTGGCTAATGGCTCCGTGACTGGCTTCAAGGGTTTCGTACAAGGTTTGCATGCGTTCTACTGGAGTTGGGATGATAAACCAGTCAAAAACTTTAATGTCAGACCCTCTTGCCCAAACGGTAAAGAATCCCGTGACGAACAAAACACCTAACGTTAGCCAAAACAGATTGTCTAATACCTTGACAACCTGAGAGAGATTTCCCTTTGATTGACGGGTCTTTAGGAACATTACATAGGTTAAAACGGGTAGTAACCACACCACGGCAAAACCCACATGATCCCAAATGGCTGCGATCAGCTGCGTTCTGTCAGGTTGTTTGTGAATAATGCTCCCTGTCCAAAACACCCAAAGGATAGCCATTAAAATGGCTATCCAAATCAGCGTATTGATAACTTTTTCGGTCATTAATAGTTGACCATTGTTGAATAGTCAACGCGAGGAAAGTCGCTCAATTCATTCGTGGTAAATTGCTCTATGGTTTGCAAAGCGTTCTCAATGGCCTCGTTCAGTGGCATCTTGCCTTCTTTGACATACCCCGCGTACTCTAGCAAGGGCATGTATAAAGGTGTCGGTTCACCCTGTACGGTCAACTCATATTGTGCGTGTTGCTCGTCGAGCTGGGACCATTTGTCTCTAACGCCTTGCCAGTAGGCTTCGGTGGCCTGCCAATAATCATCTGCAACGTTAAATGCAAAGTCATCGTTATGCACATAACGATTAACACCAATTTCTCGGACCAATAACTCTGGGCCCTGTGGGCGCAAAATTAGCTTTGAATTATCCTGCTCGTGCACCCAGCCCGTTGGTGTGATGGCGTGGCGATTGCTTGCTAAAATGGCGTGATAATCGTCTCTTTTAGTCATATCGCGACGTGGTAGGGGACGCAGGCTGGCTTCTGAGGTCCATTGGGATATGCCATTTTCATGGTGCCAAGCGGCGATGCCTGCATAACGGGGACTATCATCCACTTGATAAACAACCTGCGCCCATTTTCCAATACGTTCATTGTCTACCAATGTTCTTTTCTGCCAGGAATTGAACCCAACAAACTCATGCACTGAGGTAGGCTGATATATCCAATCCTGACGCCAGTGCTTGATGGGAAAAGGCTTGTCCTTACCGACAATGAGTATGTGTTGTAAGCTAATAAAACCAGGTTGATCGGCAATGACTCTAACCACTTCATGGGCACCTGTTACATAGGGTTCCTTTTTCTCATAGTCCGCTGCAAAGCTAACTGTTTCAGTGAAATCAAAAGTAACTTCGTAGTTTCCAGCCATAGCAAGAATGGCTTGTCGATCTTTTTCGTCTGGCAGCACTTGAGTTGATTGATTGGATAGTGTTGATGAACAGCCGGCTATGCCAATAAAAATTGATGCGTAAAGCAGTGCTGCAAAAGGTGAAATGATTTTTTTCATTAGTATTCCTAGTTAGATTTTGTTTTTAAATCTTAATAAGAATGATTATCGTTTGCAACAAGATAATTGTTCATGCATTATTTAAATGATAATTATTATCATTTGGAGAAATGAAACACAATGAAACAACCGATTAAACCCATCGCGCTTCTTCTAGCCTCAAGCGCTTTGGCGCAACCATCAGTACTTGCCGAAAACTTATCTTCCGCAGACAACACTTCAATTACGCCTGATGCGATGGCAAGCCTGGAGCAAATGACTGTTTACGGTACCAGTAATCCTTTGCCAGTATTGGATTACCCAGGGCAGGTGAGTGTGGTAGATAAAGATGAGATTGAGTTGCACAACCCGAGTAGTATTTCTGACCTGCTACGAGATGTGCCAGGTCTGGAGTTTTCTGGCGGACCCAGGCGGACAGGGGAAACACCCAGTATACGAGGCAGAGGTGGAGAAAACGTCCTTATTTTATTAGATGGTGCCAGACAATCATTTATTTCTGCCCACGATGGTCGATTTTTTGTTGATCCAGAGCTGATCCGCAAAGCTGAGGTGGTGAAAGGGCCAGCTTCAGCCTTATATGGTTCAGGCGCTGTAGGTGGTGTTCTAGCCTTCGAAAGTATTAAGGCAAAAGACTTTCTCAATAAAAATGAAACCATGGGTTTTCGGGTCAGAGCAGGGTATCAAAATGCCAATCAAGAACACGTATATAGTGTTACGGGTTACACTCTCACTGAAAACGCTGATATTTTAGCCAGCATAAATGTTAGGCAGTCTGGGGACATTGCGCTTGCGTCGGATGTGGATCTTCCTTCTGATGACGATTTATACTCTGGTTTATTCAAACTGACTTATCGTGTCAATGATGAATTGTCACTCAACGGTTCATGGCAGCGTTTCAGTAATACCGCCATAGAGCCCAACAACGGCCAAGGTGTCGTTATTGCCGATGGCGACAATACACTGAATGTAGAAAAAGACATTTCCAGTGATACGGTGCGTCTTGGTGCTCATTATCAACCTGCCAATCAATCTTGGATTGACTTAAGTCTCACTACCTATCAAACCGACTCTGAAGTTGAGGAGTTTGATATTAGCCTGCCAAGAACGACCACAAGAAAAATCGAAACCAACGGTGTTTCTGTTCGAAATGTAAGCCAGTTTTCGTTTGAACAATCAGACGTGCAATTTACTGTTGGGGCTGACTGGTTTCGTGATGAACAGACAGGCAAAGACGACAATACGCAATCTGGATTGAGAGGCGGTGTACCCAATGCTCAGGCAAGTTTTACTGGGTTATTCGCGCAACTGGAACTTAATGTAAATGAACCAATGGGATTACCCGGCGAGCTACTGGTTGTTCCCGGCGTTCGCTATGACAGGTTTGAAACTAAGACTTTTGATTTGTCGGTAGAGGATATCGAAGACAGCGCGATGTCTCCGAGGCTTGCCGCAAGTTACGCTCCAAATCATTGGTTGCGCGTATTTGCCAGTTACGCTGAGGCATTTAGAGCGCCATCGGTCAACGAATTGTATTTAGACGGTGTACACTTTTCCTTACCTCACCCGACGCTTTTTGATCCACAAAACGGCCAGTTTGTGTTCATCAACAACAATTTCATTGCCAATCCAGATCTAAAACCCGAGCGCTCAGACACTGTTGAAGTAGGTTTTTCTATTGATCTGAATGATATTTTTACTGATGGCGACATTTGGCAAAACAAAGTCTCCTACTATAAAAGTGATATTGAAGACCTTATCGATTTACAAGTGGATTTTGCCTTCGATCCCGGTTGCTTCAGTGTGCCTTTTTTACCTTGTACAGCAGGAACATCTAGCAGCGCAAATGTCGAGTCCGCTTCCATTGATGGCGTTGAATTAGAGAGTCGCTATGAAAATCAACATGTAGCGATAAATTTGACTTACAGCAGCATTGACGGCACAAATTTAAGTGACGGCAGCGATTTGGGCACCTTAACGCCTGACCGACTTAATGTCGACTTACGTTATAAACTGCAGAGCTTACAACTCGAGCTTGGAACGCGATTACAATTGGCCAAGGCCTTTGAGAGAAATACCTATGATAGCGAAACCGACTCCTTGGTGTTGAGTGAATCTCGCTCTGGTTATGGCGTAGTTGATATCTATGCATCATGGCAAATGGAATCAGTCGATGGGCTTTATCTGACATTAGGCGTTGATAACCTTTTCGATCGTCAATACGAACGGGTGTTTGAAGGAGTGACTGAGGTGGGCCGTAACGCTAAAGTGTCGTTAGCTTGGACGGCAAATTTTTAGTCTGTAATAGGTGGCTTTTCTCGTAGCCACCTATATTATTCACGACGTAAGGCCTTGTAATCGGTTCAGTATATCGAACGACTATATCAAAACCGATCATCAATTTTTAAGTATAGACGCACCCGGCCGTAGCGCGCGGGATTTCCAACTTTTAGGATCAGCTCCCATTTTCTCTCCCAATTCAACGAGCTCTTGCATGGTTTGGCTATCAAAAAGGTCATCTGAGGTGCGAATTTCAAAATGTTGAGGTATCGAGACAAAGCGCATTTCCACATCAAAGTCACTGCGTTTATTGATCATATGTGAAAAGGTCTCGATGTCTTGAATCGTTTGCAAGGTTGAGCCTCGCATTAACGACACCAAGCTGCGCGTGGCAATAGACGACCAGGCATTGCGCACAACGTCCGGATCAAGAACAAGTTTATTATTTACGATAATCCATATTCTGAGGCGCAATGGCCTGTTAGCTTCAACAAACTCCATCGACGTGCTGTTCTCTTCATACAGCCAACTTCTATCATCAATTCCGCTGACCACCTGCATTGATGCCCCTCCATCCACGTACAAATGGCCGTCAATGGTAACGGGTGGAAATGCGCTTGGAATGGCTGAGGAAGCAATGAGTTTTTGGGTAATATCCTTCCTGGCATTCTGAGAATCTTGGGTTTTCGCGATTTCAGACAAATCCCAAACGCGCATTACGCCATAGTCGAGATTGGTTGCGCCAACAATCAGTGTGCTGTTCTTGCTGCCTTTTTCAGAAATGGTGTTGACCAGAGAGGGTGTGATGCTTTCGTTGATCCGTTTGTGTAAAACTCGTGCGTCATAATAAGCTTGACTGCCTGTTAGGAATGAAATGATCGAACGCGGAACAACCATACCTTTATCTGGGTTACGGTAGAGGTTTACGATCTGCTCGTAAGATTCTTCAGTGCCAACAAAAGCAAAGGGTGCGATCAAAGCGCCAGTACTAATACCACTGACACTGTCAAAATCAGGCCGGGCTAATTCGCTATCCGATACGTTTCCCCAACCTTTTAAAAACCCAGCACCAAATGCACCGTAAGCGCCACCGCCAGATAACACCAAAATGTCATAACTTTGTTGCGCTTGATGATGATACTCGGTGGCCAGGCGAACTTGGCTTTTTTTGGCCATCACATTCAAATCATCTTCATACTCTTGTGCAAACGCAGCTTTGTCTTCGATTAGCTGCTGTTTTGTCAACGTACGTACAGGATTTGCACAAGCCACTAAATAACCAATAAGGGACGCAATGAGCATTTTCTGTAGCATTTTTTTTGTCATGTTAGGCCTGTGTTGAGTGCGCTAGTGATTGATTTTTATTGAAATGAAGCAATTATCTGCGAAAAAATATAGCATTAAATGTATCGTTGGCGTTACTGTTTGACACTTGAAGCGTCATAAAAAAATAATACATATTTAATTTGTCAAAAACTGAAATTTGATTGTCCTATTGTGACGGATTTCGAGCGACTATCGAACAATAAGCATCATTAGAGGTGATATTCTCTAAGAGGCAC
This sequence comes from Aliiglaciecola sp. M165, assembly GCF_007197995.1. GTDB lineage: Bacteria > Pseudomonadota > Gammaproteobacteria > Enterobacterales > Alteromonadaceae > Aliiglaciecola. The sequence goes on along the minus strand of NZ_VKKH01000009.1, from coordinate 32,051 downwards.
TCTAATAACAACGGGTTTTGCTATGAATCAAAACTCAGTTTTAAATTAATTCGTGCGCAAAGCGCGTAATTTTTTTCACCGTATTCAAATTAAGATTCTAAAACCATGATCGAACAAATTATAGTGGGTACTTTAGTGATATGCGGAACGGTTGTTTTGCACGTATTGTTCATCAATACATTGACTCTTTGGTTGACAAAAAATGGCCAGTGGATTGCATCACCACCGATCATGACAAAACGAACCATTGTTCTGATTGTCATGGTATTGTGGTTAGTATTGGGACTGACGGTCAGTTCTTGGCTATGGGCAGTAGTATTTTTGTTAAATGACGTTTTTACTGACCTTGAATCGGCACTTTATTTTACCGTAGTGACGTTCACCACGCTGGGGTATGGCGATATCACGTTAGAAAAAGACTGGCGCTTGTTGGCAAGTTTTACTGCAGCAAATGGGCTTATCATCGTTGGGTTGAATACCGCATTTCTGGTTGAAGCATTAACGAGAATTAATTCTGCACAGGAAAGCAGTAGATGACAGAGTTGTCTTTCGATAGTTTTATGTCTTACACCATTGGCATTTTGGTGTTTTTTGTTGGTGTGTATCTCACAAAGAAGATTGATTTTCTTAAAGATTACAATATCCCAGAGCCTGTTACAGGAGGGCTGTTGGCGGCGCTGGTGATTTATCTTGTCTATGCGACAACCGACAGCGAAATTGGCTTTGACCTCTCAACTCGCGATCGGCTGTTGGTATATTTTTTCACAGCGATTGGGCTAAATGCCAGATTTTCTGATCTGGTCGAGGGCGGTAAACCCTTATTGATACTGTTAGCACTGACCTTGTCATTTATTGTGATTCAAAATGTCATTGGGATTGGCAGCGCTTTATTTCTAGAGGTGCAATCTCCCATCGGAGTACTTGCTGGTTCCGCTTCATTGATTGGTGGTCATGGTACCGCTATTGCCTGGGCGCCGGAAATTGCCGCGTTAGGTGTTACCAATGCGTTGGAAATTGGCGTTGCAGCTGCGACCCTTGGGTTAGTCATTGCCAGTCTGGTTGGGGGCCCTATAGCCAAATTTTTATTGGCCAGACATCAGCTTAAAAGTGAGTCAATTGAGCAGCCCTCTGTGGGGATTGAGTATCACAAAACCGATACCGAATCTTTTAATCATCTAAGTTTCATGGCTGTCTTATTAGTTATCCATGTATGCATTATTTTGGGTTACATCGCAAATAGCGCGTTGACTGAACTCGGATTTAAGTTACCGCTCTTTGTCACTTGTTTGCTTACTGGAATTATTCTGTCCAACACAGTGCCAAGGATATTTCCGAAACTGCACTGGCCGGCTCGCACAAGGTCGCTAGCCATTGTTTCGGATTTTTCCTTAAGCCTTTTTCTGACCATGTCATTGATGAGTATGCAATTATGGAGCATCGCAGGATTAGCTGGCCCGTTATTGATTATTCTGGGATTGCAGACCCTAGGTGCTGTCGTGTTTATTATCTACGTGTTATTCCCGTTGATGGGGAAAAATTACCAGGCTGCTGTGCTAAGTGCAGGGTTTGGAGGCTTTGCATTAGGGGCGACCCCTACTGCAATTGCTAACATGACAGCCGTGACCAAAGCCCATGGACCAGCGCCAACGGCTTTTATCATTCTGCCCTTGGTCGGGGCGTTTTTTGTCGATATATCTAACTCTTTTATTATTAAATTTGCACTAAGCTTTTAATTACAACTTAGGTTAAACGTATTTACTCATTGCATTGTGACAGCAATCAAACAAGGTAGAACAATGATTTCAAAGAAAAATATACTTCTGATTACAACCACTTTAAGCATCCTTAGTGGTTGTGGACAAGAACAAGCACCAGAAAAAGTAGAGGTTGTTCGGCCTGCCAAATTGATCGAAGTAACTGCATCTTCGAATATCAAACACTTTAATTTTCCTGCCGTTGTGGAAGCGTTAAGTTCAAAGGATTTGACCTTTCAGGTTTCAGGGCAGATTGAGAAACTCAATGTCAGAGAAGGGCAAGAAGTTAAACAAGGAGACGTGATCGCAACTTTGGTTCAGCGCAGTTTTAACAATCAATTGCAAACTGCCCAGACTCAGTACGATGCCGCTAAACTGGATTTTGATCGTGCGCAGAGACTTATCAGAGAAAACGCCATCGCTCAAACAGTGTATGACCAACGCTTGACTCAGTTGAACGTCACGAGTGCGCAACTGGATACGGCGAAAAAGGCCATGGAAGATACCGTGTTGCGTTCGCCGTTTGATGGGGTTGTTGCGGTAAAGCATGCAAAAGAATTGGATACAGTAAGCCCAACTCAGCCTGTTTTCACTTTGCAAACCGAAGGTGCGGCAGAAGCCATGGTGAAAATTCCAGCTAGTCTGGTTACCCGCTCAAAACAAATCGAACCAATTGAAACTGTGGTTGTGCTCGATGCTGCGAATCAATATGAGATTGAAGCTGAGTTTGTTGCTGCATTAGCCCAAGCTGACGAACGGTCGCAAACCTTTGAAGTGCGGTTTGGATTTACCCCTCCTGAAGATTTGGTCATATTGCCTGGAATGACTGGAGTCGTTAAAGCGAGCCTTAGGTTGTCTTCAGATGCGCAAGAAGAAGGGCAAATATCGATACCTTTAAGCGCGGTATTGTCTGACAGCGAGGGGCAATATGTCTGGAAAGTCAATTCCGAAACCATGACAGTGGCGAGGCAAAATGTACAAGTTGGCGCAGGTGTAGGGGAAGCACTGGCAATCGAATCGGGTTTGGTAGCTGGCGACACCATTGTTGGCGCTGGTGCTTCGTATCTGCATGACGGGATGAAAATCCGCCGTTTAGAAAACTAGTCTGCCATTTAGCCTAACCCAACAGGAATGATGTTATGAATCCAGGAATTTTCGCGATGAAGAATCGCTTGATAACAATGATTGTTATTCTTGCGTCGCTCATAGGTGGATGGAATGCCTATAAAAACATGTCGCGCTTCGAGGATCCCGAGTTCACCATACGCACTGCGGTAGTGATCACGCAATATCCAGGTGCCACGCCTACAGAAGTTGCCAATGAAATTACCGAACCATTAGAAAGTGCCATTCAGCAAATGCAGGAAGTCGATACGTTAGAATCCACCTCGTCTGCTGGCCTTTCCAGAATTAATGTAGATATCAAATACGAGTTTTCACCATCTAAAGAAGCACTTCAGGCGATCTGGTCAAAGCTTCGTAACAAAGTCAGTGATGCGCAAAGTTCGCTGCCTCCTGGCGCTTACACATCGATCGTAAACGATGATTTTGGTGATGTGTATGGCGTCTATTATTTGTTAACAGGCGAAGGGTTTACCTATAAAGAATTAGAAGAGTACGCAAAACAGTTGCGTACCGATGTTTTGACCGTGGAAGGTGTCGCAAAAGTTTCTTTATCAGGGTTACAAAGTGAAGCGATCTACGTAGAAATATCTCGCGACAGAGCCGCCGCACTGGGGCAAACAGTTAACACAATTTATCAGGTGTTAGAGCAGCAAAATGCGGTGAGTCCAGCCGGCAATGTTCAAGCTGGTAATCGTCGGTTAGTCATTCAACCTTCTGGCTCGATTGATTCTGTTGAAGAGATTAGAGATCTCGTGGTGTCTACCGACAATGAAGGTACGCTTATCTATCTGCGCGATGTGGCAACAGTCACCCGCTCTTATCAGACTCCTCTCACTGACGAAATTCGTTATAACGGTCAACCTGCCATAGGCTTTGGAATCTCGAATGTGACAGGCGCCAATGTGGTGAAAATGGGCAATGCAATCGAGGCTAAACTTGCCAGTGTTGAAGATCAGCGTCCGATAGGGATAGAACTGCATGAATACTATCATCAAGGCAAAATCACCGATGCAGCAGTGGAAAACTTTGTATTAAATGTCGCTGCAGCCTTAGTCATCGTGTTGGTGACCTTGTTTTTCTTCATGGGAATTAAGTCGGCCATCATTATCGGTGCAACGCTTATCATCACTATTGCCGCCACACTTGCCACTATGTATTTAATCAATATTCCCATGCACAGAATATCATTGGGGGCGCTGATAATTGCGCTGGGCATGCTAGTGGATAATGCCATTGTGGTGACCGAAGGGATCCTGGTAGGGACACAGCGTGGTGAAAAGAAACTCAATATCGTTAAAAAAATTATCGAACGGTCTATTTGGCCGCTGTTGGGCGGCACTTTAGTCGGTATTATTGCCTTTGCACCTATTGGTTTAGCGCCAGGCTCAACTGCAGAATACACCGGACATTTATTTTGGGTAGTCATGATTTCTCTTATGTACAGTTGGGTGTTTGCCATTACAGCTGTGCCTTTTCTTGCTGACTTGATGTTTAATGAAGTTCCTGCAGGCGCTGAGCCGCCCAAAGAAGGAAAATTTATATCTTCTTACAAGGGATTTATGCGCTTTATGCTTAAAATCCGCTGGGTGCCGATTGGTGCAACAGTGGCCCTTTTTGCCGTGTCAGTGTGGGGATTTCAGTTTGTAAAAGCAGGTTTTTTCCCTGCTTCTACAACGCCACAAGTGGTCGTTGATTATTGGTTACCGGAAGGCACAGATATTTCTCAAACTAAAGCTGACATGCTGAAGATTGAAGAAGAACTGCTCACCTATGATGGCATTGCAGATGTGCAAACGTTAATTGGCAAAGGCGCATTGCGTTACATGCTGGTGTACGGTGGAGAAAGTGGCAACTCGGCGTATGGTCAATTCCTGTTAAAAGCAGACGACTTTGACGCGGTTGGCGGCCTAATTCCGAAGATCCAAGCTTATCTGGATGAAGGTTATCCCGATGCTCAATCTAAAGTATGGCGCTTCCAGCTAGGACCCGGCGGTGGTTCTAAAGTCGAAGCTGAATTTAGCGGACCAGATCCAGCCGTATTACGTGACTTGGCCGACCAAGCTAAGGCCATCATGACAGCAGACGGGCGTGCTATTTCCATCAAAGACGACTGGCGACAGCCGGTCAGTATAATAGAGCCTATATACTCTTCGAATAAAGGGCGTCGATTGGGCATATCACGTCAGGATCTTTCACAGGCATTACTCACAAATTATTCTGGTCGCTCGGTTGGCGTTTATCGAGAAAACGATACGCTTATCCCTATAATTGCTCGGGCTCCTGAATCAGAACGCTTAGATGCCGAGTCCATGGCGCAGATCCAAATCATTAGCCCTGCAACAGGTGCAGCGGTGCCGTTAAACGAAGTGGTTGATAGTATTGATATGGTGTGGCGCAATTCATTGTTGTTGCGTGAAGACAGAGTGTGGAAGATTAAAGCGCAAGCGGACCCTGTGGCGGGCGATCTCGCCTCCGATTTGCAAGCTCGATTGCTACCTCAAATTGAAGCGATTGAACTACCGCCAGGCGTTACCCTTGAATGGGGAGGTGAGTCTGGTGATAGTAGCGAGGCGAACGAAGATTTAGCCAGTACTTTACCATTGGGTTTTCTCGCCATGGTGTTAGTCGTTGTGATTTTGTTTAACGGCTTGCGACAACCTCTGGTTATCTGGTTAGTAGTACCGCTTTCGTTAATTGGGGTAGTGCTTGGATTACTGACAACGGGCACGCCTATGGAGTTTATGGCCATACTCGGGCTTCTTTCCCTGTCTGGTTTATTGATTAAAAATGCAATTGTTCTGGTCGATCAAATGGACATCGAAATTGCCGAAGGTAAGGCGCGATTTGATGCGGTGGTTGATTCTGCAGCGAGTAGGGTGCGTCCCGTGATGATGGGTGCACTCACCACCGTATTAGGCGTTATTCCTTTATTTGGCGATGCTTTCTTTAAATCCATGGCAGTTGTATTGGTTTTCGGTTTAACTTTCGCGACATTGCTTACATTAGTCGTGGTGCCTGCGCTTTACGCTGTAGTATTCAAAATTAACAACACTGAAAGTGAGGTGGCGTAATGCCTTTGCCAATGAGTTCCTCTATAAAAACTAAGTATTTGAAATCAGCAACAGCGGTATGCTTAGCATTTTACTTAAGTGGTTGTGCGACGGGCGATTTGTCTCGCGTAGAAGATGCTCGAGCGGCAACCGCAGCAAGTTTGCCTGACCTGCCAAGTCAATGGGCTATGATGAAAGAAAAAGTCGGCGACGTTGATGTAGACTGGCTGGCCCAACTTCAAGATCCGATATTAGACGCTTTGGTCGCAGAGGCACAAAAAAACAATCAAAGCTTACAGGCAATAGCCGCAAGTGTTGACAGCGCCAGAGCTTTATCAAATCAGGCAGCATCTGCGTTATCACCGCAGTTAAATGCAAGCCTGGGAAGCTCGTCAGCCGGCGCAGTTGAAGGCAGTGGCAGCAACAATCTGAACGTAGGGGTTCAAGCCAGTTGGGAAGCCGACCTTTGGGGACGTATTCGTTCGGGTAATCTTGCCGCGCAACAAAGCGTCGCTGCTGCAGAAGCAGAGTACAAATTCGCCCAATATTCATTAGCTGCCAACGTTGCTAAAGCATATTTCGTAGCAATTGAGGCAAACCGACAATTAGACATAGCACAAAAAAGCGTTGATACGGTAGTTGAAACCAATCGTATTGTTCAAGTGCAGTTCAACAACGGCCTGGCTGACCAACAAAATGTGTCTTTAGCAAAAGCAGATCTTGCCAGTGCACAAGATAGCCTGATTTCAAGTAAGGCAGGTCAGCGAGATGCCACGCGTGCTTTAGAGCTATTATTAGGCAGATACCCCAGTGCAGAACTCGCTACGGATAAAGAACTCCCTGATTTGCCTGATACGCCCCCCGCGGGTATTCCGTCTGACCTGCTAGAACGCAGACCCGATTTGGTTGCAGCAGAGCGAAATGTCGCCGCAGCCTTTAATCAAGTCGATGTAGCAAAAGCTGCTAAACTGCCGAGTTTGTCACTAAGCGGCTCATTGGGCGGTACATCCAATTCCCTAAGTAATATTCTTGACCCTGCTAATTTAGCCTGGCAGGCGGTTGCTAGTTTGGCCGCGCCACTGATTGATGGCGGACGCCTTGATGCACAAGTCGATGCGGCGACTGCTGATCAAGAAGCAGCAGTTGCCAGTTACGCACAAGCTGCACTCAACGCCTTTGCTGATGTAGAGCAATCCCTGGATCAAGGCACTGTATTGCGCGAGCGAAAAATAGCGCTTACTACCGTGTTGGTTGAATCTGAAAAAGCCCTCAATATTGCCAATCTTCAATATAATGAAGGGGAAATTAGTTTATTGGATGTGTTAACTATTCAGCAGCGGGTTTTCTCGGCACGCAGCAACCTCTTGTCCATTGAACGCGCGTCGCTTTCTCAATTTGTTGACTTAAACTTGGCTCTAGGTGGCGGCTGGTAACATACGGCCGCCAATTGAGTTTGCCATAATTAGGATAGTTCAGTTAAAAACACCAATTAATGTTATGCTGGAGGCCGTCTAACTCAATAAGTTGATCATTTGTCTTCCTCAAAACAGGATGAACGGGGCGACCACGCTTCCAAATCCGACCTCCAAAGTGCAAACCAGTTAATCGTGGATGCGATTATTGCTATTACGAATATAGTGGAATCTATGCATCATCGCATCAATCCGCTATCCAAGTTTTCTTCAACACCCAATAAAGAACATCAACGCGGCATGACCCGAATGGTTTACCAAACCATTCAAAATATTACTGAGTTGGTAGGCAAGGGGCTCGACGTTCCGCTTGGCATGATTAGTGAGGCGCTTGGAAAAAAAGGTAGGTCACCTAGCGGCGAGGCGCTCATTGCTGCATTAAACGGCGTGTTGGGGGATCATTTGGTCAAGCAACAAAGTCCGTTGGCGATCCCCATGGCACTCTATCAAGATGGGAATAAAATCAGCTCAGAAGCATTAGCCGAATCGATTAAACAATCTGAAGGCAAGCTGCTTATTATGGTCCATGGTTTGTGCATGAATCATTTGCAATGGCAGCAAAGAGGGCATGATCATGGCAAAGCATTGTCAAACGATCTAAATGTCACAACGGCTTACCTGCACTACAACACTGGACTGCACGTCTATGAGAATGGCAAGGCTTTTAGTCACACCCTTGAAAAACTGATTACTCAAGTCCTTGAAATTGAACCAGACATTGAATTGGAGATATCAATCGTTGCCCACAGCATGGGCGGGCTAGTTGCCAGAAGTGCTATGCATCAAGCGCAGTCATTTGAACATAAATGGCCTGAGTATATTGAAAACATTGTATTCCTTGGCACTCCGCATCATGGCGCTCCGCTAGAAAAAGCGGGAAGTTGGCTAGATATGTTGTTAGGTATCCATGGGTACACTGCACCATTAACACGCTTAACAAAGTTTCGCAGCGCTGGGATCCGTGACCTTCGACACGGCAATTTACTTGCTTCTGACGCTGAAGAACGCAAACCGTTCGAATTTCATAAAGACAAACGAACGCCTACACCACTGCCAAAAGACGTCAACTGCTTTACCGTGGCAACAACGGCTTCGGACAGTCCCAATAAAACGACTGAGACATTAGTTGGTGATGGTTTGGTGTCAGTGAATAGTGCTTTAGGCAAGCACGAAAGTAAGCCTTTCACATTACTTTTTCCAGTGCGGCATCAATGGATAGCTCGCGATATAAACCATATGCAATTGCTCAGTCATCCCGACGTTTACATCACATTAAGAAACTGGTTAGAGAAATAAAAAGTCGATTTGAATGTGAACATAGATTTGAATATAGGTACTTTACTCAAACCCATCAGCGATTTCCAAAAATGTCCAACCCCGCAACGCTGGAATGAACAGGTCATTAAACCCGAATATTCGCCGTCATTATTAGTCGAACATGCAACTTGCAAGCTAAAGGCCTAAGTGTGCAACTGTGTTTTTAGTGCCAGGCTTTATCATCCCATCGGGTTTAAAGAATGCTTTAGAAATTCCTAACAGACTAAACTTTCGATCTCATATTTACTTTTGGTAACACTCTTAAAAAAGAACTATAATCTCATCAATAGTATGAATATTTCATACCTTTGGGGGATCTTATGTCAACAACTCGTAAAACTATTACTGTTACAGACCAACAAGATGAATGGATAAAAGCGCAAATTGTTGCTGGTCGCTATACTAACGACAGCGAATATATACGCGCGCTTTTACGTGAAGATCAGGAAAAAAATAGCCATGATGATGCCATAAGAAAAGCGTTAATTGAAGGTGAAGCCAGTGGAAAGCCGCAGCCATTCGATGTGGACGATTTCAAAGCAAAAATGATGGCAAAAAATGCCTAATTACCGCCTTACTCCTTTGGCTGAGCAGGATCTGCAAGCTATTTGGCAATATTTGTTTGAACATTGGGGTAACAGCCAAGCTAACTATTATATTGATGAAATGGTTTGTGCTTTTGAAGGTTTGGAAGTTTCATCTTTACAGGGAATATCCTGTGACCATATTCGAGTAGGTTACAAATACTATCGCCAGGGTAAACATCTGATCTATTTTAAAACTGCTAACTATGGGGTAGCTGTTGTAAGAATATTACATCAGCGAATGTTGCCTAGTCTTCACCTTTAAATTTCAACCAAACTGGAATGCTTTCTTGAATATTTCTGAGTTACTTTTGCCCATCAGCGATTTCCTTAAATGCCCAACCCCACAAAGTTGGATTGACGAGGCCATTAAACCCGAAAATTTGCCGACACTATTAGTCGATCATGCAAATTGCGAGCTAAAGGCAGCGCAAACTGCGATGTTGCTATTGCGTCGTTATGCGGTAGACAAAGACAGCGGTGATGCATTATTGGCTTGGCTAAAGCCCTATGAAGATTTTGTTTATCGTAAAGTCGGCAATGGCGATTTTTCTGATCATGTCAATCTATCTAAAAAACTCATCAGTAAATCTAATTTTGAACATGGTGATGAACTGATCAGCAAAATGGTGTTATTGATCAAAGAAGAATTGCATCATTTCCAACAGGTTTGGGAGATCATGCAAAGCCGCGGTGTAGAATACGACAATTTGACTGCATCGCGCTATGCCCGAGGCATGATGAAGCATGTGCGTACCCATGAACCGGCAAAACTAATAGATACCTTGATTTGTGGTGCATACATTGAAGCCCGGTCTTGCGAGCGGTTTGCAAAATTGGCTCCGCACCTAGATCAAGAGCTCAACACTTTTTACGTCTCGTTACTGCGTTCTGAAGCGCGGCATTTCCAAGATTATTTAAACCTAGCGCAAAAAGTCTCGGTTGAGGACATTACTCAGCGCGTCGATTTTTTTGCAAAAGAAGAGGCGCAGTTAATCGATAGTGATGACAATGAATTTCGTTTTCACAGCGGATACTGATTTAACTTGGGCTGGTTATAAAATAGAAAGGTTTTCAGACTCACGGCAGCATAAAGGCAAATAGTTAAACCGTGATTTAATCCCTTTTCTAAAACGCCTCAAGTGGCCGCATAAGCATCTTGATATGATCCTGTGTTAAGCGCGTTAAATCACTCTCGCTGGCATCACTTAACAAGGTTTTGGCCAAATTGCTTTTCTGAGATTGCAGTTCGAGAATTTTTTCTTCTATCGACCCCTCAACCACCAGTTTATACACGAACACGGGTTTATTTTGGCCAATGCGATGAGCACGATCTGTCGCCTGATTTTCAGCCGCTGGGTTCCACCAGGGATCACAATGAATGACAGTATCGGCCTCTGTTAAATTTAGTCCAGTGCCGCCTGCTTTTAAGCTAATAAGAAATATAGGGATTTCACTTTGTTTAAATTTAACGATTTGCTGTTGCCGGTTACGTGTCTGTCCAGTCAATTTAGCATAGGTGATTTTTCGTTGGTTTAACGCGCGCTCTATAATTTCCAGCATGGATGTAAACTGTGAAAAGACAATAATTTTGCGTCCGTCTAGTAACAACTCGTCTAGCATATCCAATAATAAGTCGAGTTTGGCAGATGTGTTGTCTTGCTTTTGTTTGACGTTGAGTAAATCTGGATGGCAACAAACTTGCCTTAACTTAAGCATCGCACTGAGAATATCAATTTGACTTCGGTTAATGCCTTTGTTTTGAATTAATGCTGTGAGCTTTTTGTCCATAGAAAGGCGAATGCTCTCATACATTTGTGCTTGTTTACCTTCTAATCGCACCTTGCGAATGATAGTGGTTTTGTCACCCAACTCATCAGCGATACATTCTTTGTCACGGCGCAAGATAAAGGGGCGCAGCCTGTCGTTTAATCCCCTTTGTCGCTCGCGATCTTGATGCCCTTCAATCGGCGTTTTGAAGAGTCGATTAAACTGACTTTGACTCCCTAATAAACCTGGCAGCAACCAATTAAATTGCGCCCACAATTCACCTAAATGATTTTCCATCGGCGTTCCGGTGAGACAAAAACGGTGCTGAGCAGTAAGCTGGGTAATAGTCTGGTACAAGCTGGTCTTAGTGTTTTTAATGTATTGGGCTTCGTCGGCTACAATGGTATGAAAGTCGATTGATATATAGTCATTGATGTCTCTTACTAATAGCGGATAACTGGTGATTACAACTTCGGGTTTAAAGGGCAGGTTTGCTATTGATTGACGCTCATTACCATGGATAAGCACCACGTTAATTTTCGGGGCAAAATGCTTAATCTCAGCTAACCAATTATGTACCACGCTGGTGGGTGCCAATATTAGAAACGGGTTGTCAGTTAGATCCCTTTTTTGTTGTTCAATGCAAATATGGGCAATGCTTTGTACGGTTTTCCCTAAACCCATGTCATCGGCTAACATGCCAGACAAACCGTTTTTAGTATGAAATTGAAACCAGTTTACGCCATCTTGCTGATAGTCGCGCAATTGTCCTTTAAAGCTGTTCGGTATTTTGGCTATTTTTGCTCGATTGAATGTTTCAATTTTTTTAGCAAAGGTTTGTAACTGTTTTATGCCATCGACTGCAATGTGTGTGTCTTCAAACGCCTTGAGTAGTTGATGACTCTGAAACTTCGAAATATTGATTCGTTTTGCGCTTTTCCCACTCGCCGGTAGCGTCAGTTCAATAAATTGTTGCGTCAGCTGTTTCAGCGTGTCAACGGGAATAGAAACATGTTCATTTTCGGCGACAGGCACGTAGATTGGCCGTTCTTGAATCTCAGTTGACTTATGCTCAGGTGTTGAAGTTCGCCAGAAATCAGCAGGCAGCTGCGTGAGAGCCGTGTGCAGTATCGGCGCAAGTGGTACCGATTTACCATTGATTTGGACTCCCATTGAAAGCGCGAAATAGCCATTTTTTTGATCGGTTACTTTAGCTTTGATCGCACCTAAGTCATGGACTTGAAACGGGAACCCTTTAGAACGTTTTATCACCCAACCTGACTTTTTTAAGCGAGGTTGATGATAATGTATGAATACGGCCCAGCTCTCTTTTTCCAGCATAAAGCGGTTATCAAGGTGTTGCGTCGTTTGTTCAGAAGCTTCTTTTAATTGTGCGGTAAAACCTAAAGATTCAAGTGTCGTAATAGCCGAAGTTTCGAATTCGGGTTGGCGAGGAATATTGCCCAAACTTTCTGTCGAGATGTAAAAGCCTGGAAGATTGGCTTCGACAATTGCATCGTGATACTTGAAATTCAGCGTGACATAGGGCTGAGAGGTCAATTCATCAGGTTGGCACAATGTCAGTAAACACCTAGGCTGGATAATCGCATCAACCCATTCAGAGGACTTCCCTTTGCTGCGAGCTTGGGTGGTTCTATTACGGAATAAAGCACTTATTTGTGGCATCACCCAGCTACGCTGCTCAACATTCAATGAAGGCATATCCAACAACTTGTATTGAACATCAGCATCAACGTCTATGTCCAAAGGTACAATTTTGTTGCCTTGCGCATCATAAAGGCTCAGAGGAATCGTAGGTAACACGAGTTGTGATGAAAAACCCTCCGGTAGATTAAGCATCAATTTATATAACCCGCTAGCATCTTGGTTCCAATCAAACGTCGCTTTGTGAGACGACGAATTGCTCAGTGGCGTTTCATGGGAAGATTGCCAATAAGCACACTTGGCCACAATCAGTCGTTCAACAAGATTATAGGAACGGATTGCGCCATGCACAGCCAACTCATTGATCACATCGGCAAGAAGATAGCGCTCATTGCTGGACAACCAAGACCTTTTTAGCATCTCATCTGGGTTTTTCACCAATAAAATGCTTCGGCTTAGCTCGCCACTTTTAAGCCGTTTCACGCGCACAATTTCAACATTTAGTTGTTTGCTGTTTTTCGTTTGGACCAGGCCAAAAAGATAGGCAAGCTCAAAATGAGATCCACGCTCTTCATTGCTCGACTCTGACGGCGAAATCAAGTCGGTTAACCATTGAGTGACGCCTTGGTTGTCTGCTTCATAACCTCGTCCACGTTTGATATAAAGTGCCGCTATGGCTGCGGCATGCTCGCACTGGTAGCCTATTTCGCACGTACACTGGCTATCAACGCCGTTGCGACTGAATGTAACCACAACATCTTCTACTTCATCTTGATTAGAACTAAACACCTGTCCTTGCAGTTTTTCCCGCTCAAACACAACGGAATGCTCAAGTATGCGCCCCTGGCTCATTAAATGCGTTCCTCGTCGCCAAAGGCGTTCGGGGAAACTGTTTTTTAACGTAGAAGCTTTGATCATGATTGCCTGATTCGGATTTCTTCACGATTTATTGAAGGAAAAGGATCCATGTTATGTGAAAGTCGCACGAAAACCTAGCATTGACCGAATTCAATTGTCCTCGATTGAACGGCCATAAAAAAGGGCGCTTAGATAGCGCCCCAAATCAGTTGGCTATGGCTACCAAATCCTTACACGTTCTTCTGGTGCAAGGTACAGAGCATCTTCAGGCTGGACATTAAAGGCTTCATACCATGCATCGTGATTACGCGGTGCCAGCGCTCTGAATCTGCCTGGCGCGTGGGTACCGGCTTTCAACTGCGAAAGCATACTTTGCTCAGTGCGTTTTTCGCGCCAAACTTGTGCCCATGCCAAGAAGAATCGTTGGTCGCCTGTGACACCATCAATGACAGGTGCTTCTTCGCCGTTTAGGCTCAGCTTGTAGGCATGATAAGCCATTGCAAGGCCACCCACATCACCAATGTTTTCACCGAGGCTATTACGGCCATTTACGAAGTTTCCTTCTATCGGCTCGTAGGCACTGTATTGGGCGGCAAGCATATCAGCTTTTGCTTCAAACGCTGCGCGATCTTCATCTTTCCACCAGTTTTGTTGAATACCGTTGGCATCAGATTTAGAGCCTTGATCGTCAAAACCGTGTCCCATCTCGTGACCAATTACGGCACCGATAGCGCCGTAATTGACCGCCGGATCTGCATTTGGATCGAAGAACGGAGGCTGCAAAATAGCGGCAGGGAAAACAATTTCATTGAATGATGGATTGTAATAAGCGTTGACACGCTGCGGTGTCATACCCCAACGTTCGCGATCGGTTTTCAACAACTCTTTGGACGCACTGTCATCACGGAAAAACTGGCGCATTCTTACAATGTTACCAACCAAATCATCTGCTTTGATTTCTAATCCGTCAAAGTTTTGCCATTGGTCTGGGTAACCAATTTTAGGGCGAAATGCTGCAAGTTTTGCTTGAGCGTTAACCTTAGTTTCGTCGCCCATCCAGTCTAAGTTTTCAATACGTTCGCCCAGTGCCTTACGCAGGTTTTCTACCAACTCAGCCATCTGCTCCTTCGAGCTTGCTGGAAAATGTTTTTCAACATAGGTTTTGCCAATCGCAAAGCCTAAGGATTGGGTGCCAGACATATCAGCGATAGCGCGTTTCCAGCGAGGACGGGGCTCTTGTTGCCCGCTAAGTGTTTTTCCATAAAAGTTGAAGTTTGCAGTAAACACGTCGTCTGACAAGAATCGTGCATTATTCGATAGCGTGTGATACGTCATATAATCTTTCCAAACCGATAAAGGTTCGGCATTAACAACACCAATTACGTCTTTTATTGGATCCGGTTGTGAAACATTGATGTGAGGGATTTGGTAACCGGTTTGTGCAAAATAGGTGTCCCAATCAAAATTCGGGTATTCGGTGTTCAAGTTTGCCCGGTCTACCTGGTTTAGCGTCAGGTCGCGATTACGACGTTTCTCACGTGGCCATTGAACTTCAGCAATTTTGGTTTCCAGTGCCATTATGTCTTGTGCTTTTTGCGCGGCATCTTCGACCTCGGCAAAATTCAACATCTCTTCAATGTGTGCCACATAAGCTTCGCGAATTTTTACAAAGCGTTCAGTATCTTCAAGATAATAAGAACGATCTGGCATACCGAGCCCCGCCACCCCAATCGACATTTGGTATTGATCAGGATCTAAGCGATTGAACCACATGCCACCGGCAATGGGACTGACCGAGCCATCTAACCAAGAGCGCCCGAAAGCTTCGGTCAATTGTGTTTTATTTTCGATATTGTTTATACGCTCAAGCACAGGCGCGATGGGCGTAATACCCTTAGCATTCGCTGTCTCTGTATCCATATAGGAAGCATAGAAATCGGCAATCATTTGTTGTTCAGCGTTTAAGTTCTGTGCGCTGGCAACTTCGTCAATAATCGCTTTGATTTGTTTTTCGCTTCGTTCAGCAAGTTTGTCAAAAGCGCCATAGCGTGTTTTGTCGCTAGGCATTTCGAAATTGCGGTACCAGGTTCCACCGGCATAGTTGAAAAAATCGTCACCGGGTTTAACTGATTCATCTCGCGCATCAAGCTCGATACCAAAACTGCCTAGTTCGGCATTGGTTACCTGTTCAGTTTGTTGTGCTGGCGATTCAGATTGGGTTTGCTCTGCGGGTTTGCTACATGCGCCTAGGATAAATACAGAAGCCACGCTTGCTGCTAGTAGGGTCTTTTTCATACTTCCTCTTCACTGTCGTTATTTTGATGGTGTCTTCCTATATGCGACTGTGCTTAGAAAAGCTCACTCTCAACAGGCCCATTTCTAATTTAATTCACTAAACTAATGAATTTTGCGACCAAATGACAGATTTTTAGGTTAAAACCTGCATTTTTTGCGGGCAGTTACATGGCGTATATGTGATATTCAGTGTTCGGATTGGGTGTGAGAACAGTGAAGCGAATTCCGTTAAAGGATACACTTGCTTCAAGATAATTAGGAAAGCTTCGCGAAGAGTATGACTGTACAAAAAAGACCGGACAAAGTGTCTTCGTTGTTAGCGGTGATTCAGCAACAACAGTCTCCGAAATTATTGGCAGTGCTCGTGCGAGTCTTTGGCGCACACAATCTTGAACTCGCCGAAGACGTGTTGCAAGAGTCGATGGTCAGCGCTCTGGATCAGTGGCAACATGATGGAGTGCCCGATAACCCAAAAGCGTGGTTGCTCAAAGTGGCAAAAAATCGCGCACTGGACAAGATCCGCCAAACCCGTACCCAGATAAAATATGCACAAGAGTTTAGTCATGTTCTACAAAGTGACTGGACAGCCAACAGCACATTGGATGCCTGCTTCTCTGAGGAGCGCATCCAAGATGACCAACTACGTATGTTGTTTATGTGCAGCCATGAAGATATTGCTCCCCAAAATCGATTGCCTTTTATGCTTAAAACCTTATGTGGATTGAGCATCAGCGCCATTGCTAAAGCCTTGTTGCTTAGCGAGGCAACGGTTAAAAAACGTTTGCTTCGTACCAAACAAAAATTAAAGGAACATCAATTTCGTATTCCCGAAGAACAGCACTTACCTTATGCGTTGAATTCGGTTCATACCACCTTGTATTTATTATTTAACGAGGGTTTCCATAGTACGAGTGACAAACATCGTACCGATACCATGCTGTGTAAAGACGCTCTGGCCCAAACTCAACTGTTAATGAGTGAAAAAAATATCGCCAATCAAGACACTTTTGGCCTGAGTGCATTGATGCAGTTCCTCATGGCCAGATCGGAATCAAAAGTGGATAGCCAAGGAAGGAATATACCTATTGATGCTCAAGACCGAAGTTTATGGGATGGCGAGCAAATTGTTTCTGCTTCGGCGTTGCTAGACTACGCGACACATATGAACAAGCTGGGCACAGGGAGATATTTTCTAGAAGCATGTATTGCACAACAACATTGCATTGCTGCGAGTTTCGAACTTACTAACTGGCCGCGAATATACGCGCTATATCAGCAATTGTTTATCGTAACAAAATCACCAGTTACTCAATTAAACCTAGCTGTCGCGCAGGCTTATTGCGGCGAAGTTGAACAAGCTATACAAAGCGTTGAGCGTCTAAAATCTGAGCCGATTTTTATACAATCTCATCTGCCATTGGCTACGCTTGCCCATTTGTACGCGATGAAGGGCAATAAAAACGCAGCACATCAATGCGCGGATGAAGCCATTAAAAAAGGCGGAAGTAAGCATGAAAATGCAGTCATGTTGTCACAGATAAATAAGTTGATAGGTGAGAAGGGGTAGGGAGTTATAATCTGGTGCGTCTTCTCCGAAGTATAATTTGGCACGTCGTCTCCGAAGTATAATCTGGTGCGCCATCCTTGAAAGTTTAATTTAGCGTATCGTTCCCGAAGTTTAATGTAGCACGTCGTCCCCGAAACGTTCTTGATCGGGGATCTCTATGGGTATGAAGAGATCTCCGATAAGAGCGCTCGGAGATGACGTAATTGGAGCGCTCGGTGATGACGTAGTGAGCACGTTCGAGATGAAGTAATGGACGCGTTCGGAGACGACGCTAGTAAATTAGTTCTTCCCCGAAGTTTAATTTAGCAAGTCGTCCCCGAAACGTTCTTGATCGGGGATCTCTATGGGTATTAAGAGATCTCCGATAAGAGCGCTCGGAGATGACGTAACGGACGCGCTCGGAAATGACGTAATGGACGCGCTCGGAGACGACGCTAGCAAATTAGTTCGTCCCCGAAGTTTAATGTAGCACGTCGTCCCCGAAGTTTAATTTAGCACGTCGTCCCCGAAACGTTCTTGATCGGGGATCTCTACGGGTATTAAGAGATTTCCGATAAGAGCGCTCGGAGATGACGTAGTGGGCACGTTCGGAGACGACGCTAGCAAATTAGTTCTTCCCCGAAGTTTAATGTAGTACGTCGTCCCCGAAACGTTCTTGATCGGGGATCTCTACGGGTATTAAGAGATCTCCGATAAGAGCGCTCGGAGATGACGTAACGGACGCGCTCGGAGATGACGTAGTGGGCACGTTCGGAGACGACGCTAGCAAATTAGTTCGTCCCCGAAGTTTAATTTAGCACGTCGTCCCCGAAACTTTCTTGATCGGGGATCTCTATGGGTATGAAGAGATCTCCGATAAGAGCGCTCGGAGATGACGTAGTGGGCACGTTCGAGATGATGTAATGGACGCGCCCGGAGATGAAGCCGCAGTACTACTCCGCCCCTGGGTTAGCGACTTCGCGGATTTCTACAGTGATGTCAGGGTACAGAAATATCGGACAGTCCTTGGCAATTGCAATCGCTGCGTCCATGTTGTCTGCGCGCACTATACTAAAGCCGGTGACCAGTTCTTTAATTTCAGCTAAAGATACATCCGTCACAACGCCGTCACCTGTGAGATTTTTGCCAGAGTAGTGCAAAGGCGAACCACCAGTAGAGAGTTGTCCTTTTGCTTCTAAATTACCCATCCATTGTCCCCATTTTTCCATGGTCGCAGCCAGTTCTTCCGGAGAAGTTTCGGTCATCCAGTTAGGGTTACCACCTTTGTAAATCAGCATATAGTCATTCATTTTTTAATTTCCTTAATAGTTCTCATTGATACGGCTAACAACGATTTTGTTGTTTGCCTATTTCAATGACGTATCAACGTTAAAAAAGGAGACACTGTCTAACATTATTTTTCAAAAAACTTATTTGTCAGATTGCCAACTTTTGAGCAATTCATCGTAAGCGACGGTTTGACCTTGGGGTTTTTCGTTAGCCAATTTGGCTTTGGGGGCGCCCGGTTTATTCAACCAATACTCTGCGCTTTGTGGTCGATTAAGTTTTGGTCCACATTCACCTTGAACATTTGCGCGCTGCAATCTTTGCAAGATGCGATCTTGTGCTTTGGCTAAACCGTCAAGGGCTTGTTGAGCAGTGCTTTCGCCACTGGCGACCTCAGCAATATATTTCCACCACAATTGCGCCAACTTGGGGTAGTCGGGCACGTTAGTGCCGGTAGGTGTCCATTGTTTTCGTGCTGGGCTGCGATAAAACTCCACTAATCCACCGAGTTTGGGTGCCGCGTCGGTCATTTGCTCAGAGTCAATATCTGATTCTCGGATGGGTGTTAATCCAACTAAGGTTTTTCTCAAAGATACGGTTTTGGAAACAGTAAATTGTGCGTATAACCAGGCAGCAAGGCGACGTTTAGCGGGCGTTGAATTAAGAAACGTCCATGCACCGGTATCCTGATATCCCAGTTTCATGCCTTCTTCCCAATAGGGCCCTTTAGGGGAGGGCGCCATGCGCCATTTTGGGGTACCGTCTTCATTTACCACTGGTAATCCTTCAGTGTTCATACTGGCGGTAAATGCGGTATACCAGAATATTTGTTGGGCGATATTACCTTGAGCGGGAACCGGTCCCGCTTCAGAGAAGGTCATGCCTTGGGCCTGTGGAGGGGCGTAGTTGCGCAACCAGTCCACGTACTTTTGCGTGGCATACACCGCAGCAGGACCATTGGTAGCGCCACCACGTTCCACACTTGAGCCTACTGGTTGACAACCTTCAACACGAATGCCCCATTCATCTACCGGTAACCCATTTGGGATCCCTTTGTCTCCCGCGCCTGCCATCGAAAACCAGGCATCGGTAAAGCGCCAGCCCAAAGAGGGATCTTTTTTGCCATAGTCCATGTGTCCATAAACACGTTGCCCATCAATATTTTTCACGTGCAAACTGAAAAACTCGGCAATATCTTCGTAGGCAGACCAATTAACAGGTACACCCAACTCATAACCATAACGCTGTTTAAACTGTTCTTTTAGGTCGTCACGGGCAAACCAATCCGCTCTAAACCAATACAAATTTGCAAATTGCTGATCCGGTAATTGATATATCTTGCCATCTGGACCTGTGGTGAAACTCAAACCAATAAAATCGTCTAAATCTAGGGTGGGTAATGTGAGATCTTTGCCGTCAGTCGCTATCATGTCAGATATTGCCACCACTTTTCCGTACCGAAAGTGGGTGCCAATTAAATCTGAGTCGTTAATGTAGGCATCATAAATATTACGGCCCGATTGCATTTGAGTTTGCAGCTTTTCGACAACATCACCCTCCTGTATCAAGTCATGGGTGACTTCAATTCCAGTGATCTCAGCAAAGGCTTTGGCAAGCACTTTGGATTCATATTCGTGGGTCGCAATGGTCTCTGAGGCAACGGATATTTTCATCCCTTTAAATGATTCGGCCGCATCGATAAACCAGCGCATTTCCTGCATTTGTTGCTCGGGCGTTAAGGTTGAATCACTAAATTCTGTCTCCAGCCATTTTTTCGCCGCCTGTTCATCGGCTAATGCTGGCAACACACTAACGCTTGTTAAGCAAACGCCAAGTGCGACAGAATTGAGTAGCATTTTTAATTTCATTTTTTATCCTTTTACCAAATCTAAAAAGTCTAGTTATTCGAATTTATTTGAATCCAAAGGGTAAATTGAGATAACTATTTAACCCCATTTCAGCGTCACCAATAACAGGGTGACAGACAGTCCAAAAGCGGTCCATATGCTCCATTCTGTTGCACCGACCACTGAAAGGTGAATAAAACCACTGGTGATCAAGCTGATAAACAAACGGTCGCCTCTAGTTGTCGCAATGGGTAAAAAGCCCTTACGTTCGGTGCAAGGTCGCTTGATTTCCCAAATAGTCATACAAACAAGAATAGACCCTATTCCGATGAAAAATAGCGCGGTAGGTTGAGTCCAGGCCATCCATCCAAAAAACGAGACAGTTTCCATTACATAGGGTTCCTATTCATAGTTGTTGTTGATGATTAGACTCTGCCCAAGGCAAAGCCTTTGGCCACATGATTACGCACAAACCAGATCACCAGTATGCCTGGAATGATAGTGAGCACGCCGGCGGCGGCCAACAATCCCCAATCAATTCCGGCCGCACCAACAGTGCGCGTCATAATCGCCGAAATGGGCTTTGCATCCACAGAGGTTAAGGTTCGTGCCAACAGCAATTCAACCCAGGAGAACATAAAACTAAAAAATGCGGTGACACCAATACCTGAGCGGATCATCGGGACAAAGACTTTGACAAAAAAGTGGCCAAAGCTATATCCATCAATATAGGCAGTTTCATCAATTTCTTTTGGCACGCCAGACATAAAGCCCTCGAGGATCCAAACGGCCAATGGAATACTGAACAAACAATGGGCCAGGGCAACAGCAAGGTGGGTATCAAATAGACCCACCGACGAATACAACTGAAAAAATGGCAATAGAAAAACTGCCGGAGGTGCCATGCGATTGCTCAAAAGCCAGAAAAACAGATGTTTGTCTCCGACAAATTTGTAACGACTAAACGCATAGGCAGCTGGCAAGGCCACAACCAATGTGATCAGGGTATTCATCACCACATAAATCATCGAATTAACATAGCCCATGTACCAAGAGGGATCGGTAAATATGGTGACGTAGTTGTCAAAGGTGAATTGCGCAGGCCATAGGGTTAATTGGCCAAGAATTTCTTCGTTAGTCTTAAAAGACATCATCACCAACCAATAAATTGGCAACAATACAAACAAAAGGTATAGCAACAAACCTAGCAACTTGCGCACGGAAAACGCGTTGGCACCGATCATCATTGACGCTCCTTATCCATATGCGTGATGGTGGTAAAAAACAGCCAACACACCAACAGAACTATCATGAAATAAATTAGCGAGAAAGCCGCTGCCGGGCCGAGATCGAATTGACCCACTGCCATCTGCGTCAGAGATTGACTTAAAAAGGTTGTGGCATTTCCTGGACCGCCGCCCGTTAACACAAAAGGTTCGGTATAGATCATAAAGCTGTCCATGAACCTAAGCAACACAGCGATAACTAAGACACCTTTTAAACGCGGCAATTGAATATATCTGAATATCGCCCACCGAGAAGCCCGGTCAATCATTGCGGCTTGATAGTAAGCCTCAGGAATGGCGCGTAATCCTGAATAACACAGCAAGGCAACTAAGGGTGTCCAGTGCCAGACATCCATCAACAATACCGTTAACCAGGCATCTAAGGCGTTTGCGGTATAATTGTATTCAAAACCCATCGCATTAACAGCCCAGCCAAATAAACCAATATCACCGCGGGCAAACACCTGCCAGATGGTACCCACCACGTTCCAAGGGATCAAAAGCGGCAGTGCCAGCAAGATCAATACTAATGATGTTTTCCAATTGGCTTCCTTTGGCATCAATAACGCCACTAAAATACCCAATGGGATCTCAATGGCCAAAACCGAAAATGAAAAGATAAATTGCCGTAGTAGTGAATCATGTAGTCGCGTGTTTCGCAGTACTTCTTGGTACCATTCCACGCCAACAAAATAGGCGGTATTTTGGTCAAAAATATCCTGAACAGAATAATTTACCACCGTCATCAACGGAATGATTGCTGAAAATGCTACCAACGCAAACATTGGCAACACTAACCACCATGCTTTATTGTTGTGGGTTTTATTCACAGGAATCTCCCTCGATTGGAGATTGCGCCTCACCGACTAAGTACTCGTCGATGTAAAGCTTCAAGTGATCTGCGGGCAATTCGAAATGCAGATTATTGCCAGAAATGAGGATATGTTCTGCTGCGCGGATCTGCCATCGAGTCCCTAAAAACCTCACAGTGACAATCTTATGCGTACCCAAATCTTCAATAAATTCAATGTTTGCCTCGAAGCTGTTTGGTGCACCAGGCTCAACAATATTGATAAATTCAGGGCGAATGCCGAGTTTGATATTTGAACTGGATGATTGCGTTATTACATCGAGTTGCGCGGCTGTTAGATCAAAGAGCGTATCTTGAAGCGCTACGCCGTTATTTCGTTTTTCTACCGACAAAAAATTCATGCCGGGACTGCCAATAAAATATCCCACAAAGGTATGATTTGGCTGTTCAAAAAGCGACTGGGGTGTGCCAAATTGCACGATTTTTCCTTCGTACATCACGGCAATTTCGTCAGCAAAGGTCGCCGCTTCTAATTGGTCGTGGGTAACGTAAATCATTGTGATATCCAGCTTTTCATGGATTTCTTTGAGCTTGCGACGAAGCTTCCATTTCAAATGTGGATCGATAACCGTTAAGGGTTCATCAAATAAAATGGCTGAAACGTCCTCTCGGACTAATCCTCGACCCATGGAGATCTTTTGTTTGTCATCGGCACTAAGATTTTTAGCCTTTTTGTGCAAAATATCGCTGAGATCCAATAGCTGCGCAATTTCGTTAACTTTACGTTCAATCTGCGCTTTTTCTGTTTGCATGTTTTTAAGTGGAAACGCGAGGTTTTCCCGTACTGTCATGGCGTCATATACCACAGGAAACTGAAAAACTTGCGCAATGTTGCGTTGTTGTGGCGAATGCTCATTGACCCGTTGCTGGTCAAATAAGACTTCGCCTTGAGAGGGCGAAATCAATCCAGAAATAATATTCAATAGGGTACTTTTTCCGCAGCCAGAAGGACCAAGTAACGCGTAGGCCCCGCCTTGTTTCCAGGTATGATTTAACGCCTCCAACGCATAGTGTTTGCCATCATAGGAATGGGCCAGATCGCGAAGTTCGATATTGGCCATCAGACAACTCCCTCAATGTCATGATTGACTTGACTGGGCACACGCAAGGCTTTGCCTTGTGGGTCAAATACAAAGAGTTTTGATATGGGAACAAACAAAGACAGCTTTTTCTGATTAGAAAAGGTGTGAATGCCATTTAAATGCAAAACCCAGTTCAACCGCCCAAATTCTCTATAATCAAAACTCACATGCAGATATGTCTCTGACGCACTTATCTCAGCCAAATCAATATCCGCTTCTATTTGCATACTTTCTTTGTCTAGCGGATGCAAGGAAACCTGATCCGGCCGCACGGCAATTATACTATCGCCATTGGCAAGTAATTTATCGCCAGCTAAGCCGCTCAAATTGATATGTTCGGCACAAACGAGGGCTTTGCCAACGGCTAGGCGATTTAGCGGCGGTTCGTGATACAAATCAGCCGCATTGAGATCCACCGGATAATGGAACTGCTCAAGGGCAGGGCCGCTTTGAAGCACTTTACCTTCATGAAGAAGTGTTGTTTGACCGCCTAATGCCAGGGCCTCGTGTGCTTCAGTGGTTGAATATATGACAATACTGTCTCGCTGCTGGGTAATTTGCTTTAGCTCTATACGCAAGGATTCACGCAATTTGTAATCTAGATTCACCAAGGGTTCGTCAAATAAAATAATTTGTGCGTCTTTGACCAACGCTCTGGCCATGGCACAACGTTGTTGCTGACCACCGGATAACTCTAGCGGTAAGCGCTGCAAATAGGGGGAAATCTGCAGCAACTCTGCGGTTTGTTCTACTCTGCGTTTTATTTCATCTGGTTTAACCCGATTAAGCTTTAAAGGTGACGCAATATTTTCCCAAACGGTCATATGGGGGTAGTTAATAAACTGCTGATACACCATGGAAACATTACGTTTTTGCACTGGCAGGGCAGTAATATCCTTTCCATGTAGCATCACTTTTCCGTTGCTTGGCTGTTCTAAACCTGCAATAACCCGCATAAGTGAGGTTTTTCCGGCAAGGGTTCTTCCCAGCAGCACATTAAATGCGCCTGGCGTAAATTCTAAATTGATTTTTGCCAGGTAATCAACCTGATCAATACGCAGGTCTAGGTCAAATAGCTGAAGCGCCAAAGTGTGTTTCCGATGTTGTAAAAGCTTTTATTTACAAAAACATAACATAAAGTGCTTTGTCTGACAGCGAATTATTTAATTGTTTCAAAAGGAAAAGTCACTTCTTGCACGCACGCTATTTGTTGCATGATTGTTACCTGTTCATGTGCCCACCAATCCCTTTTATCGCAAAACGCTGTGAAACCTAAGTCCATCCGATATGCTGGAATAATAATCTTAGTATGAATGATTAACTGATATTCGAATCATCAACAACATTGAAAGGACATGATATGAATGTGGCTGAAGTCGATTCTGCTCACCGTGCATCAAAATTGACAATTGGATTGAAGTCTTTCGGACTGCTTTGTTCATTCAGCATTTTAATGAGTTGCGCAAATGTCCCCGTAAAGCAGGCTGAAGAACAACCGGAGTTGATCTGTAAATGGGGGACGCAGCAATTTGACTTGTGTCAATTTGACACTCAGCAAGAACGCATCGATGCGCTGTTGGCTGAAATGACTCTGGATGAGAAAATAGGTCAGATGACCCAATCTGTGTGGCACAACAATGTCACCCCTGAGGTTATTCAACAAAAAGCCATAGGCTCTATTATTCATACCGAAGGTCCAACGCCCGGCCCCAGTGCGCTAGACTGGATCGCAAATTTTAATAACTTCCAATCCCATGCATTAAAAACCCGTTTAGGTATACCGCTGATGATCGCCGTAGATGCGGTGCATGGGCAAAATACCTTTGAAGGTGCAGTCATATTTCCTCACAACATTGGTATGGCGGCGACACGAAATCTCGACCTTATCAAACGTGCTGCACAAATCACTGCGATTGAAGTCGCAGGCACTGGCTTTAATTGGACATTCTCACCCTGTATTGCCATGCCGCAACACGAGCATTGGGGCAGGGTTTACGAAGGCTTTACCGAGGACCGTGACCTGACAACAGCGGCAGTGATTGCTTCAATTCAAGGGCATCAAGGCAGCAGTTTGGCGCATCGACATACCATTGCGGCCACTGCAAAGCATTACATTGGTGACGGGGCAACCGAAGGCGGAATTGAAGGTGGTAATGCCATCATATCCGATGAATTACTACGTGAACGTTACCTTCCTCCTTACGCAGAGGCGGTCAATCAGGGGATCGCGTCAATTATGGTCGGCTTTAATTCCGTAAATGGCATTAACATGCACCAACATACGCATCTGGTTACCGACGTGCTAAAAAATGAACTGGGTTTTGATGGCGTGGTGCTGACCGATTGGAATGGCGGTATTCGTTTTGGTGAACCTCATACTGTGATAAATGCTGGCGTCGACATTGCCATGCAACCAGGCAACCACGAAGAGTTTATGGGCAAACTTAAAGCATCAGTTTTAGACAACATTGTTCCCATGACCCGCATTGATGATGCAGTGAGACGAATTCTAAAAATGAAGTTTGAATTGGGTCTATTTGCTGACCCCTTTGCGAAAAGTGAGTATGCCGTCAAAGTCGGAGCGCCATCCCATCGAGCCGTCGCACGACAAGCGGTAAGAGAATCTTTGGTATTACTAAAAAGTGACAATAACGCTTTACCACTTAGTCCGGATGAAGCCATTGCGGTCGTTGGTGAGCATGGTCATAACAGCGGATTGCAAAGTGGAGGCTGGTCGATTCATTGGCAAGGTCAAACTGAAAGCTACCTTGGGGCCACAACAATTTTAGACGGAATAAGCGCTGTAGCCAATCAAGTTGAATACGCACAAAATGGCTGTTACGAGGGAATGGAAGCACAAAAGGCCGTGGTTGTGGTGGGCGAAAAACCCTATGCCGAAGGCGTGGGTGACACTGATAAACTCTACTTAACAGACGAACATAAAGCGTTAATTGCTGGTTGCAAAGCTCTGAATAAAAAAGTGGTCGTTGTGCTCATTTCCGGACGGGTGCTATTAATCAAAGATGACCTGGAACTCAGCGATGCTTTTGTTGCGGCATGGCTTCCTGGCTCTGAAGGGGCAGGAGTTGCTGACTTCTTGTTTGCTGCCGATGGATTTAAACCAGTTGGCAAATCCCCGTTTTCGTGGCCGGAAAAGTATGAAGACATTCCCATTGAAGCAGATGCTGAGCATGCATTGTTCAAATTTGGATATGGACTCACCAATTATTAATCACGCTCTAGAAGTCAAATGATAGCGCAAACCTAAATATTAACTGGAGAACCCATGAAAACTCTCACGATAACACTCGCTGCATTACTTTTAACTGGCTGCACCGGGTTGTCAGACAACTCTTCAGAAAATGCCAGTGCAACGGATCCAGTGGTTGTAAACAGCAACGAATGGCAAGTCGACTTTTTTGATGATTTTGACAGCTTCAATGAAGACAATTGGCAAGACCAACGAATTTGGGTGAACGACGAAAAGCAGTGTTACGTTCCCAATGGTGAATACGGTACGCGAGAAGTGAGCGATGGCACACTCAAGCTAAAAGTCGTTAACATAGGCGATCCAATTAGTTGTGACAACCTCGACAAGTTTGGTAAGCAACATCCCGATACGCCATATGTTGCAGGAAGAATTGCGTCTAAAAACCGCAAAGAGTTTATTAAAGGCAGGTGGACCGCTCGACTGAAACTATGGAGCAGCGGGGAAAAAAGTATGTTTCCTGCTTGGTGGCTGTTAGGTGCTCAAAATAATGAATCACCGGTGCAAGAGGCGGATGAAAATGTGTGTTGGCCGCTGACAGGATCTGGCGAAATCGATATTTTTGAGCATCATGGAGATCATGACGCAGACAAATTTACCACGGGTGCTATTAAAAGCTTAGGAGAGTGTGACAAGGGAGACTGGTGGAGTTTGAGAACCGACATCAAAAACGACTTAACAGCTTATCATGAATACTCTGTTGAATGGGAAGGTAGTGACCTCGTTTATCGGGTTGATGGCAAAGAGGTATACCGAAATGTTGGCGAGGGAGACAAGTACCCCGAGCCATTATTTGCCATTCTCAATTTCGCCAAGATCACAGACTCACCAATGACAGGCGAATGGGTGATGGAAGTGGATTGGGTGAAACACGAAAAACGCGTGAAATAATGTTCTAAATTCGTAGCATCGCAGTTTCTTCTGCGATGCTACCGTGTAGATAAAAACTTAGTGTATTAACGTTTGCAGTTCAAAGGAGTCTGCAGACACTTTTAATACACTGCCTTGATCATACCAATCTCCCAATACAATGCGTTGGGCATCCTTCCCGTCAACTTGATGCTGATGAATAAACGGACGATGGGTATGGCCATGGATCATGCGCAGAACCCTGTGTTCACGCATAGCTTTTACAACTTCCTCTGGCGTCACGTCCATAATGTCCATGGTTAGCTTTGATTGATTTTTCTGGCTTGTTTTTCGCCCGTTCTCAGCTATTTTTTTGCGAGTAGACAGCGGTAATGCCAGGACCATTCTCGGCCACCACCAACCACGGGCTTTTTTGCGGAATTTTTGATAAACCACATCTAAGGTGCAGAGTTCATCGCCGTGCATTATAAGAGTAGGAGTTCCATATAAATCTACAACGTGTTGCTCGTCCAGCAATGTCATGCCGGCACGCTTTGCAAAGGCTTGCCTGATCAAAAAGTCTCGATTCCCATGGATAAAATATATAGGAACACCTTTATCCGCCAGGGCTTTGAATATTGAAGCTATATGTTCGTTAAAATCACTGCGATCATCGTCACCTATCCAATATTCAAACAAATCCCCTAACACATACAACGCATCTGCCTGGTGAGCTTGCTCGGATAAAAATACTTCAAGGCATTCGGTAATGTCTGGCCTTTCAGCACTTAAATGTAAATCAGAAATGAAATAAGTGAACGCTGTCATAAATCGATTCAAGGTAAAGGCTGGTGATAACCCAGCCTATTTGCAATTATTCTTCAATTAGCTCTACTTTTTGGATAACGACATCTTCGACTGGCACGTCTTGATGCATACCGTGTCGACTGGTTTTGACGTCTTTAATTTGCTCAACCACGTCCATTCCGTCGGTAACTTCGCCAAACGCGCAGTATCCCCAAGCGTCCATTGATTCACCGCGGAAATTCAGGAAACTGTTGTCGCTGACATTAATAAAAAACTGTGCGGTAGCTGAATGAGGTTCATTGGTGCGGGCCATCGCAATTGTGCCTTTATTATTCGCCACGCCATTGTTCGCTTCATTTTCAATCGGATCGTTTGGCGTTTTTTGCTCCATGCCCGGTTCAAAGCCGCCGCCTTGGATCATAAAACCGTCGATAACGCGATGGAAAATGGTGTTGTCGTAATAGCCATCTCGTACATAACTTAAAAAGTTTTCCACGGTCTTAGGGGCTTTATCAGCAAACAGTGTAAGCGTGATAACGCCATAATTAGTGTGAAGTTTTACCATCTAGGTATCCTGTCGAAGTAAGTTTTTTAATTTTGTAAAGCGCGCTAGTGTATAACAAATTTTAAATTAGTTCAGTAAGTGCATTTTTTCCCAGCAGACCGGTTTATGTCGGGTCTGGAGGGTGCTAGAATCGCCGTCACATTGATTGAACTTGGAAAAACGACAGAATGCAACAGATATACAATACCCTTACTCGCAAAAAAGAGACCTTTAAGCCGCTAGTCGCTGGAAAGGTAGGGTTATATGTGTGTGGTATTACTGTTTATGACCTGTGCCACATGGGACACGCCAGAACCTATCTCAGTTTTGATCTTATGGTGCGTTATCTACGTCACAAGGGATTTGACGTCAATTACGTGCGCAATATCACCGATGTTGATGACAAAATCATTCAACGAGCCAATGAAAACAGCGAAACGGCAGACGAGCTTACGGCTCGCACCATCGCGATGATGCATGAAGACTTTGCATCAATAAATCTGTTGGAACCCGATATCGAACCTCGTGTAACAACGCATATGCCAGAGATAATTGACGTTATTCAACGGTTGATTGACAAAGGGCACGCTTACCAAGCGCCAAGCGGCGATGTGTTGTTTGATGTCAGCACCTATGAGGCCTATGGCAAGCTAAGTCGACAAGATTTGGAACAGCTCAATGCTGGAGAGCGGGTTGAGGTATCGTCGGATAAAAACGATCCGCTGGATTTTGTGTTGTGGAAAACGGTTAAACCCGGTGAACCATATTGGGAATCGCCTTGGGGAGATGGACGCCCTGGCTGGCATATTGAATGTTCAGCAATGAACAGCAAACATCTTGGTACTCACTTTGATATTCACGGTGGTGGTTCTGATCTGATTTTTCCTCACCATGAAAATGAAGTAGCGCAATCCTGCTGTGCCTTTGATACCCCGTACGTCAACTACTGGGTGCATACCGGAATGGTTCAGGTTGATCAGGAAAAGATGTCAAAATCTCTTGGCAACTTTTTCACCTTACGTGACGTGCTAAAAGAATACGACGCTGAAACCTTACGCTATTTTTTGATGTCAGCTCATTACCGTAGTCAGTTGAGCTATTCAGAAGACAACATCAAGCAAGCCAAATCAGCGCTAGAACGTCTTTACACGGCACTACGTGATGCCGAGCCTGATATGAATGCAGACCTGGCTAAAGGTAGCTATCTGAAACGGTTTGAAACAGCTATGGATGACGACTTTAATACGCCGGAAGCCTTTGCAGTATTGTTCGATTTAGCCAAAGATTTGAACAAAGCCTCTGGTCAAGAAAAAGCAGAGCTAGGCGGCGTGTTGAAAAAACTGGGTGCTGTGTTGGGTATTCTGCAACTTGAACCCACCAGTTACCTGCAAGGTGGCAATTCAGATGATGATGAAGTTGCACACATCGAAGGTTTGATCAAAGCCCGTAACGACGCTCGTGCCAACAAAGACTGGCCTGCCGCCGATCAAGCG
Source organism: Aliiglaciecola sp. M165 (assembly GCF_007197995.1). Lineage (GTDB taxonomy): Bacteria > Pseudomonadota > Gammaproteobacteria > Enterobacterales > Alteromonadaceae > Aliiglaciecola. Next base: position 1,281 of record NZ_VKKH01000009.1, on the reverse strand, counting down.
CGTGATGCACTGGCTGCACTTGGCGTAGTACTTGAAGATGGCGCTGGTGGAACAACTTGGCGTAAAGGGTAGCCTTTACGCTGTCAAGAACAGTGCGTCAGCTGGCGCACTGGTTCTGCGTTTTTAGCGTTCCTTTCGATTTGAATCCAAATTATCCTCGCGATTCTAATGCATATCATCACCTCGATTTTAATTCACTTCATCCTCGCGAATTAATTCCTCGTCATCCTCGCGAATGCGGGGATCTTTTCAAATGCGACATTTGAATTGGGAGATACCCGCCAAAAACACGCGGGTATAATGTAATGGACCCACCCTTTTATACGGCTTCGCAATGAGCCATGATGAATTTGAACAAACATCAAACAAGGGTAGGTCCGATATGAAGATTACAATAGCTGGGTTAGATATTGCAAAAACTGTTTTTCATTTTTACGGTGTGAATCGAGCAGGCAAGCTTGTGAAGAAAAAACTACTAAAGCGAGGGGCGTTATTGCCCTTCTTTGCTCGGCTGGCGCCTTGCACTGTGGTGATGGAAGCGTGTGGAAGCGCTAACCACTGGCACCGCCAACTCAGCCATTTAGGCCATCAGGTCAAACTGATACCTCCTCAACATGTGGTGGCATATCGTCGTAAGAACAAAAATGATTTTAATGATGCTCAAGCCATCGCTGAGGCCGCACAGCGAGACAATATGACGTTTGTTGAAGCCAAGACCATTGAGCAGCAAGACATTCAGATGTTGTTGCGTATCCGCGATAGACAGGTTTGCATGCGCACCAAGCTAAACAACCAGATAAGAGGTTTGTTATCTGAATATGGGCTCACACTAGCCCAGGGTAAAGCGGCTCTGACCAATCAGTTACCGGATATCATTGAAGATGCCAGCAATGGACTGACTCTGATAGCCAGGTCGGTATTCAATGAGTTATATGACGAATACTGCTTACTCGACAAACAGATTACAGCATGTGAAAAAAAGATAACGTTGCACACCAAAGACAATCCGGTGTGTATTCGCTTACAAAGTATCATTGGGATTGGCAAGCTGACCGCAGCGGCCTTATATGCCGCCGTCAATGATGCCAAGCAGTTTCACAATGGACGACACTTGTCCGCTTGGTGCGGACTGGTACCCAAACAGTATTCTAGTGGCGGGAAAACCGTATTACGGGGTATCAGTAAACGAGGGAGCCCTTATTTACGTAGTCTACTTATCCATGGAGCACGAGCGGTTTTGCAGTATTGTCCAGGTAAAACCGACAGGCTCAGTGTCTGGGC
>NZ_VKKH01000008.1 GCF_007197995.1 Aliiglaciecola sp. M165 | reverse complement strand
CAAGTCTTTCAGACCGAGCCGGCAGTAGCGTCCACCATTTTCCCCATGTTTAAAATTGATTAGGCGAGGGTCACTGGTTCAAGTCTTTCAGACCGAGCCGGCAGTAGCGTCCACCACTTTCCCCATGTTCAAAATTCATTCGGCGAGGGTCACTGGTCAAGTCTTTCAGACCGAGCCGGCAGTAGCGTCCACCACTTTCCCCATGTTTAAAATTGATTCGGCGAGGGTCACTGGTTCAAGTCTTTCAGACCGAGCCGGCAGTAGCGTCCACCATACTTCTAATCTGAATCATGTTTTGAACAATACTTACCTATGGTTCGTTATTTATCATCCCCTTGCCTGTTGCCGCCCAATATAGTCCTCCGAAAATATGTTCAATAAAGTTCTTATTTCCATAGGTTGCGGGCATGTGGCCTAAGCCAGTATAGAACGCCCTTCCACCGTCGTACTCCTGATACCAAGCTATAGGATGGAATTCCCCCATTCCCTCTCCTTTAACCCTACCCCAATCTGCTTTTGGGTCATAGCTAGACTCATCCACTGACATAATGTAGGTGAGGTGATCACTGAGTGCTGGGCCGTATTCATACCACTCATCTGTCCACAATACTTCATCGGGAAAGTATTCTAGTCCAGGAAAGCTACGATTAATTACACTCAATTTAGCCGTTTGTATCACCGGGTGAATAACAAAACGGTGCCCCACCATTTTGCCATACCATGGCCAATCGTATTCGGTATCTGCAGCACTATGTATTCCCACAAACCCTTTTCCAGAGCGAATAAATCTCTCCATCGCCTCTTGTTGTTTTGCATTTAGTATGTCACCCGTAGTTTGCAAAAAAACAACTACATCGAAACGAGCTAGGTTTTGATCACTAATCAGATTGGCGTCTTCTTGCCAGTCCAAGTCGAAATGATGATTTTCTGCCATTTCTTCAAAAGCTGACACGGCAGCATTAATCGACTTGTGGTGCCACCCAACTGTTTTGGTAAACAAGAGAACATTAAACTGCTTCGCAAGCGTCAGACTTGAATAGCCCAAAAACACAGAAAATATAATTAGCCGAGCAAGAAAAGCGTTCATATTTTTCTACCTAAAAGTTTTGTATTGAGTATTTTGTAACATTAGCTAACTAGAGCGTGTTTATCTTTGTTGTATGAAGTTTGTTCTGCTTTATCGCTCATTCATGTAGAACAACTACATAACAATCGCAATGCATTACCCAAATACCACTCAACTCGCTGCAAAGTTATACAACAAAGATAAACACGCGCTAATAAAAACACAATTATTCATTCAATAACGTAAAAACCACTTATAGATCGGCCCAGAAGTACGATAACCTAATCACATGCGTGTAAAATCATTGGCTTATGAATCCACAAATCTCTAAAGATACGAAAGTTTTAATTGTTGACGACCAGGTTCTTGCGAAAGGATACATGAAGTATTCATTAGAGGAATTGGGGTTCAGCAACATTACCTACGTGGATAAAGCACAACATGCAATGAATCAAATTAGGCACGAACAGTATGACCTGATTATTTGCTCGTACAATTTGAAAAAAGATCATGACGGTTACCATTTGTATGATCAACTTAAACATAATGGCGAGTTGGATCCCAGTACTGCATTCATTTTTATCAGTGCCGACACCACCTCTGATTTAGTGCACAGTATTGTCGAGCTTCAACCTGACGACTTCCTCGCTAAGCCATTCACGGTAAACGATCTAGATAAACGGCTAACAAAAGTCCTTTTACGCAAACGCGCACTGAAAAAAATCTATCGCTATATGGGCCGTGGACAGCTCAATAAAGCACTAGCAGAAGTAGAATTATTTCTTGCTGACCCAAAGAATTCCGAGTTTTTCCCCCTAGCACTAAAAACCAAAGGCGAATTATTATTGGCATGTGGTCATCACGAGCAAGCCAAAGAGTTTTATGAAGCCATTATTCATGTTCAGCCGTTTACTTGGGCACAGCTTGGGCTGGTTAACGCCTTTATCTATTTGAACGATGATGAGGAAGCAGAAAAACTCGTTTTAGAGCTCGCGTTTAAGTCCGACTCACAATTGGCCGCCTATGATTTGCTCTCTGCATTACAAATAAAACAAAAAGACTTCGACGCGGCATTAGAATGTGTTGTCATGGCGACCGAAATTTCTCCTCGCAACATCCGACGACATAAAACTGCGTTAGATTTGTCACGCATTACTCATGATTACGAAACCCAATTTGAGGCGGCGAAAAAAATTGTTAGATTTGCCAAGGATTCCATTCACGACAAACCCGAGAACTATCTTAATGTCGCGCGGGCGGGCATCGACTTTGCTATGACCGCAGACGAGAGCGAAACCTACAAACTTCTCAAACAAGCCAATGAATACGTTAAACAATTCAAAGCAGCTTTTCCAAAAGCTGAGCTGCATGACCAGATCAAAGTTATCGATGCACGCCTATTGTATTTACAAGATGAAAAAGAGAACGCTAAGGCATTATTAGATCAGCTAGCAGAAGAGAATTGGGATACCGAGTCTATGGATGCGCTGCTAGACAAAGCAAAAGCCTTTCATGAACTGGGTTTGTATGAGAAATCCAGTAAAATACTCGATGTTATCGAAAACCGCTGTAAAAAAGATGAATCTCAAGGCAGCTTGTTCTTGCATTATGTGAAGCAAGAAAAACAAGAACGATTGACTATAAAACAAACCCCTAGAGAGTTGAACAATTCGGCTGTAGCCTACTATAAACGCGGCGATCTTGACGATGCATTGCGCGTGTTTAGGCAAGCATTTACGGTGATGCCTAAAAATATTTCTATTGCGCTAAACTTACTGCAAGCGATTGCAATGAATGAAAACTCCGACTTAGAAGACGGTAATTTGCGTAAATTAATAAAAAGCTGCATTAAAATAATCGAAAACAGTGATTTAAATGATGAGCAATTTGAACGCTATCACAAAGTCAGAGAAATGCTGCAAGAAACCGTTTAAGCGATAAAATAGCCTACAGATATAAATCCAAATTCCTGTTAAACTTTTGCGACCTGCATTTCAATACTTTATGGTATGCGCTCTAAACGAATTCCCGTAGACCCTAATACGCCTCTCAACTGGCGTGTATTTAAGCAATTATGGCCGTTTTTAGTCGAATTTAAACAGCGTGTATTTTTGGCTTTTCTATGCCTGATTGCCGCAAAGGTCGCTAGTGTTGGCCTGCCCTTTGTACTCAAACACACGGTCGATAATTTAAACCTCAATACAACGGCGGAAAAAATACTGGTAGTGCCAGTAGCACTCATTATTGCTTACGGCGCATTGCGGTTAGCCAATGTTCTATTGGGGGAGATCCGCGATACCTTGTTTGGCCGTGTCACTGAGCGTGCGATGCGCCGAGTCGGGCTTAAGGTTTTTGAACACTTGCACAAACTGGATCTGGATTTTCATTTGAACCGTCAAACCGGTGGTTTGTCTCGTGATATTGAACGAGGCACCAGTGGCATCAGTTTTTTGATGCGTTTTATGGTGTTCAATATCGGTCCAACACTTATTGAGATACTAATGGTTGTTGGCCTGCTGTTTTACAACTACGGGCTGAGTTTTGCTGCAATTATCTTAAGTGCTGTGATCATTTATGTGAGCTTTTCAGTAAAGGCTACTGACTGGCGAACTAAATATGTTAGAGAAGTTAATTTGGCGGATTCAAACACCAATTCCCGCGCAATCGACAGCCTGCTAAATTATGAAACGGTAAAATATTTTAATAACGAGCACTACGAAGCCAACCGATATGATTCAGATTTAGCTGGATGGGAAAGCGCCCGACGTAAAAACCGATTGTCGTTATTTGCACTTAACGCGGGCCAGGCTTTAATTATTGCAACAGCCATGACGTCCATGATGGGTTTAGCCGCTTATGGTGTTGCGCAAGGCAACATGACCATAGGTGATTTTGTATTGATCAACGCCTTTACCATGCAAATATTTATGCCTCTTAACTTCTTAGGCTTTGTTTATCGGGAAATACGGGGTTCATTAGCAAATATCGAAAATCTATTTGGCCTGTTAGGTAAAGCGCCAAAAATAGCCGATCAAAAAAATGCTGCTGATCTCAAGGTTACCAAAGGTGAAATTGAATTTAAAAATGTCGGATTCCATTATCGCCAAGATCGCCCTATCCTTTCTGGCCTAAGTTTTAATATTGCTTCGGGAGAGAAAGTTGCAGTGGTAGGAGAAAGTGGTGCGGGCAAATCAACCATCGTGAAATTGTTGTTTCGGTTCTATGATTCGGTACAGGGTGAGATATGCATTGATGGTCAAAACGTTCAGCATGTTTCTCAGCACTCATTGCGAAAAGCGATTGGCATTGTTCCTCAGGATACGGTTTTATTTAATGACAGTATTTTCGAAAACGTCAGATATGGTAACCCTGAAGCAAGCGATAATGAGGTGAATCAGGCAATTGATCTGGCGCATTTACGTAACTTCATAAACAGTTTACCGGACGGCACCGACACTCAAGTTGGTGAACGGGGACTTAAACTTTCCGGTGGAGAAAAACAACGTGTCGCCATCGCACGAACAATTTTAAAGCGCCCCCCTATTTTAGTCTTCGATGAAGCCACCTCCTCACTGGATAGCCAGTCTGAGAAAGCTATTCTTGATGCGCTAGCCGAGATTTCGCAAGGCCACACAAGTCTGGTGATTGCCCACCGTTTATCAACTATCGTAGATGCCGATCGAATTGTGGTTATGGATGGAGGAAGGGTTATTGAACAGGGCTCACATGATCAACTGATCGCAAAAAATGGGGCCTACACTTCGCTGTGGAACACGCAACAAAACAAACATAATCCCGAAGATTCAAACAAGCAGCTAGACGTGACAGAGCATGGAACCAGATGAATTAAAACGTGCAATTAACCAAATCATGCCATTTGGAAAATATGCCGGCCGACCATTGCTCAATCTACCTGAACCCTATTTAGTCTGGTTTCATCAAAAAGGGTTTCCGCCTGGTAAACTCGGTGAACAATTAGCATTGATGTACGAAGTTAAATTGAACGGCCTCGAACCCCTTTTGAAACCGTTGTTAGAGAGCAATGAAAAGTAACCCTATAGTTGATGCCAACTTACTGGCTATTCACAAACGCATAGCAGAGAAGTTAGCCGCTGAACCGCATTTAGTTGACCTTGCTGCAGAAAAACTGGAACAACGTTTTGCCGCGGGAATGGTTTACCGCAGTGTGTATCTGAATTGGTGGGGGCTAATCGAAATGAAAAACGATATGCCTAGTTTAATTAAACAGTTATGTGAAGACAGCGAAATGATGAATAAATTGCGACGTCATTCACCTTTTGTGGGCATTCTTAACGAACAAGAACGTGAAGAGTTTTTTAGACAACGAGAATCTTAAACTTTTCCTCCCTGATTCCGGAACGACAAATTTTACATAAGGATAATTAATGATAAAAGGTAGCTGTTTATGTGGCGCGGTCACAATTCAGATTCAAGGGCAAATAACCGACATTATCCATTGCCACTGCTCACTTTGCAGAAAGAACAGCGGCACCGCGTACGCCACCAATGGATTTGTAAATACTGAGGACTTTCAAATAACCAAAGGTAGTGATTCACTTAAAACATTCAGTTTCAAACCGGGTCGGTTACGCCATTTTTGCGAAAATTGCGGCTCACCAATATTTAGTTCTAATGATGCCGACACAACACGAATTAGGATCAGGTTAGGTTGTATAGATTCAACTATTGATGCTCGACCAAAGTCTCACAATTTCGTTTCATCTAAAGCTGATTGGGAGGATATGGACGCAACCCTCCCAAGATATGAGCGCTTTGAACCAAGCCGAAAGTGAGGTCACAATGATCAAAAAAGGCGCTAGATAAGCGCCTTTTTCATGGTTTCAACCGTGTTGGTTGTCGAATTAACGACGTAGACCTAGACGCTTGATAAGATCTTGATAACGTTCTACGTTTTTACCTTTTAGGTAATCAAGAAGTTTACGACGCTGGCTAACCATGCGAAGTAGACCACGACGTGAATGGTGATCTTTTTTGTGGTCAGCAAAGTGACCTTGCAACTTGTTGATGTTGTGCGTAAGCAAAGCAACTTGTACTTCAGGTGAACCTGTGTCGCCTTCTTTTACGCCGTAATCAGCGATGATAGTCGCAGTTTCTTGAGTAGTTAGTGACATAATATTCTCCAAATTGAGTGAAGACTCGCCGATCACTAATTCAGCTGAGCCAAAAAGAGCGCGTATTATAGCGATGAGACAAGGGAATACAAGGTTTTATCGCGATTAATTCGCTTCCACCAAGGTTTTTAATCGAGGCTTTTGAGACTCCGCTTTTAGGGTGTACTGGTAAGTTTTTGATTTTACGATAAGCTGAAAGAAAAATAACTGAGTTCATGCCATGTCAAAATCTCAACCGCTAGCGTCCAGTGTAGTTAGTTTGTTTGTGACGTTAACCTTATTGGCAACGATTTTATGGGCGTGGCAAGCTCAGCTCCCTAGTGATGAAGAGCATTTTTCAATTGGCAGTGCCGCTTACTCTACTAAAAATGCTTGGTCGCACTTAAATAACATTACTAAGGCTCCTCATTATACTGGCTCAGCAGAGCACACTAAGGTCAGGAACTATATTGTTGGTGCCTTGCAAGAACTTGGCTTGCAAGTGGAAGTGCAATCTACCTTGTCCCTTTCTTCAAAATACCCTGTCGCTTCCCACGTTGAAAATATCATTGCAAAAAAACCTGCCACAGTGGCAAATACTAACCCTAATGGGTTGGCCCTTATGTCACACTATGATTCTTCCACCTATTCCTCTTACGGTGCCAGCGATGCAGGTAGTGGTGTCGTGGTTATTATCGAAACGATGAGAACATTAATTGAAAGTGGTTTAGAACACTCAAATGATATATACGTGGTGATAACTGATGCAGAAGAACAAGGACTATTAGGCGCAGAGGCCTTTGTCGCTGAGCACCGCTATGCCAAAAACATTGATTTAGTGCTAAATTTTGAAGCCCGGGGTTCGGGTGGTGCAAGTTACACGCTTCTCGAAACCAATGGCGGTAACCAAACTCTGATTGATGCCTTTGCACAAGCAGGAATAAAACATCCTGCGGCAAACTCGCTTATGTATAGCATATACAAAATGCTCCCCAACGATACAGACCTAACCATTTTTAGAGAGCAAGGTGATATCAATGGCTTCAATTTCGCATTTATCGATGACCACTTTGACTATCATACCGCTCAGGACACCGCAGCCAGGCTAGATCCAAGTAGCTTCAATCATCAAATCGACTATATTACAGCCCTAGTGCCACACTTTGCTTCGGCTGATTTAACCACCCTCGATTCGAACACTGATTATGTATATGTAAATTTTGCTAATCTGGGGATCATCGATTACCCCTTTTCCTGGGTGCTGCCAATGGCACTTCTTGCCCTAATCGCCTTTTTGGGGATGGTGGGTTGGCGGGCAAAAAACAATCAATTATCCCTTAAGCATTTATTTCTTGGGATAATTCCCGTAATCGTATGCATCACCTTAGCAGTCATAGTAGGCTGGGCTGGCTGGCGGTTTCTAGTTTGGTGGTTTCCTCAGTTTGCTGATATTCGGCAAGGCTTTACCTATAGCGGTCACTATATTATTGCTTTTGGAATATTGCTGGCAATGAGCTCGAGTGCTTGGTTTTATAGCTGGATCACCACCAAATACGCACAAATGCGCGCAGCCGAATGGTATTCAGGAATCGTATTATTTTGGTTATTAATTAACTTGCTGATTGCCGTGTATTTAACAGGTGCAGGCTTTTTTATTGTCATTGCGATAAGTTCATTGCTGATACTGTGGCTGATAACAAATCAGGACTTAAGCGCCAATTACAAAGCCATTTTGATCTGTTTGTTGTCCATTCCTGGCCTGGTCCTAATCACCCCACAGATCCCCGTCTTTGTTATTGGACTGGGTCTGAGCAGTTTAAGCATCGCTACCGTTTTGAGCGTATTAGTGCTCATGACATTTTTGCCGCTCATATTTTTATTAAAAGGGGTGCGCAGTATTCAACTATTTATGACTGCAGGTGCTTTGATAAGCCTTATTGGTGTGGGTTTGCACGCACAATATAATGTCGACCAGAAAAAACCTAGTGGTGTCAACTACCTGTTTGATGCCGAACAAAGTCGCGCTTTTCTTTTCTCCTACGACAAACATTTAGATAGCTTTAATCAGCAGTTTTTTACACAAAATGATACTGACATATCCGGTTTGCGCGATGTTTACCCTATTACACCATGGCGGCATCCAACTTTCGCTAAGGATACCTTACCGCTCAATCTGCAAAGTGCCAGCTTCTTTTCTAAAAGTAAGCTTAATGAAGATGGTAGCATGACTTTGTCACTCGAAATCACGCCAAAAAGGTCTCTCAATTTCGTTCAATTAAGTAGCTCTGAGGCGATTACTGTTGATTTGATGTCTTTGCAGGGAAAGGAGTTTAAAAGGACCAATAGACAACAAAGGCCGGGATTTGTGCTTCGCTATGTCGTGACAAAAATGCAGCCCATCTCGATTAGCATGACCTATCGAAGTGATAAACAACCTGAATTTCGCTTGATTGAAACAGCGTTTGACTTAACTCGCCAACTACCTGAATTTAAACCCAGGCCTGAGCACATAATGCTTACGCCGTTTCGCTATACCGATGCAACAATCATAAGCCAGCGCATAGACTAAACGTATTTAACCCCAATTCTGGATAAGAAATGTCGGAATAGTTTAGTTTTTATAGCTTTTTCAATGACATAGAAGCTACCGTCACTTTGATACTGGTTGTTAAAAGGTAAGTGCCGTGATTTATTCCCTTATCAAGGCGAGAATTATGTTGTCTAGTCGCTCTAAACGCATAATGAACAACCAAGATAGGGGGATAAATAGCGGTGCTTACAGGCGTTGCTTATCCGGGATTGGGGTTATTTATTAAATTCTGACAACCAGTCGTTTTGGAGCAACTTTACAGTCGTTATCGATAAACCCGACGCCTAAAAAAAGCGACTGACTATACACTCTTACTTGAGTCTCGGCGGCCATGGAAAGGCTGGATTGACTGAAAACGGGGTTTCCATTGTTAAAGAATTTTGCCGACTCCTCATCCAATTCTACCGACGGCAAGGACAAAACCGCTGAATCCATTGGCAACAACAAGGCATCCATGGCGGCAAAACTATGATTATCGAGAGGATCCATTTCCTGTTTGTCTATTTCCTGGCGCATCGCCTGTAATGCGTCAACTGTAATCACATTTTGCGCTGGGTAATCGGCCACTTGTGTTCGATGTAACCGACTAACAAAAGCGCCACAGCCTAATAATTGACCGATATCATCGACCAGTGAACGTATATAAGTTCCCTTGCTGCAATGCACCAACATATCAACCTCATTCCCTTCAATCCGCTCAATAGTAAGAGCGAAAATAGTAATGTCTCTGGCTTCACGAGGGACATCAATACCTTGACGGGCATAAAAGTATAAGGGTTTACCTTGGTGTTTTAGCGCTGAAAACATAGAAGGGACTTGCTTGGACTGCCCTAAAAAGGACGAACAAGCATCTTCTATCTGTGTAGCTGTCACGTCTACGGGTTTAGTTTCAACAATTTCGCCATCGGCATCAGAGGTTGTTGTTCGAACGCCTAAGGTTGCAGTAACCGAATAGGTTTTGTCAGCATCTAATAAAAATTGTGAAAACTTGGTGGCCTCTCCTAAACAGATTGGCAACATACCCGTAGCCAACGGATCTAGTGCGCCCGTATGGCCTGCTTTGGCAGCGTTATAGGCTCGTTTGACCCGCTGCAGTGCATCATTCGATGATAAACCAAGGGGTTTGTCGATTAACACAATGCCATCTATCGGCCGACCTTTTCGCTTTCTCGCCATTATTCTTTGTCGCTCTGACCATCGTCTTGCAGATCATTTTCTTTATCCAGGTCACGACCCGCTTTAGCTGCACGCTCTTTATCTTCATTTAAGGTTTGCGACACCAAATTAGAAATACGCATACCTTCGGTAATTGACGTATCCAGATAAAACTTCACTGCAGGCACTGCGCGCATGCGCATTCTGCGGGCCAACAATGAACGCACAAAGCCTTTGTTGTCTTCAAGGATTTGTTTAAAGAGTTTAAGTTTCTCTTCGTCTGTCTCAAAAAATGTCACATAGATTTTTGCATGAGCTAAGTCTCTAGACACTTCAACGCTAGCCACAGTGACCAGACCCAAACGAGGATCTCGATTTTTAAATTCATTTTGGAAAATACTGGCAACTTCTTTATGTATTTGCTGCCCTACACGTTCAGTTCGGGAAAATTCTCTCGCCATACTGATGCTCCTAATTTGCAGTCAAAAACGGAGGCCGCAGCCTCCGTTTTAACTAAATTGCGAATAACGGATTTAGATTTCGCGTTTCACTTCGACAGTCTCGAATACTTCGATTTGGTCTCCGACCTTAACATCGTTGTAATTCTTAACGCCGATACCACATTCCATACCGCTTCGAACTTCCTGAACGTCATCTTTAAAGCGACGAAGTGACTCAAGTTCGCCTTCGTAAATCACCACGTTTTCACGAAGTACGCGGATTGGTGCGCTGCGTTTGATATTACCTTCAGTTACCATACACCCGGCGATTGCGCCAAGTTTAGGTGACTTGAATACATCACGAACTTCGGCAAGACCGATGATTTCTTGTCTGAACTCTGGCGCAAGCATACCGCTCATCGCTTGTTTCACTTCATCAATCAAGTCGTAAATAACGCTGTAGTAACGCAAATCGATTTCTTCTGCTTCAATCATACGACGAGCAGTTGCATCGGCACGGACGTTAAAACCAACAACAATAGCACTTGATGCAGCAGCTAAGCTCGCATCGGTTTCGGTAATTCCACCTACACCACTACCAACAATATTCACTTTCACTTCGTCAGTAGAAAGTTTTGTTAATGACTCAGAAATCGCCTCAACCGAACCTTGTACGTCCGCTTTAAGTACAACATTTAGCTCACTAACATCACCCGCTTCCATGTTGGCAAACATGTTTTCCAACTTAGCTTTTTGTTGTTTTGCTAACTTAAGATCACGTTGTTTGATATGACGCTTACTGGCAACTTCACGGGCTTTACGTTCATCTTGAACCACTAACGCGTCTTCACCTGCTACTGGTACGCCTGATAAACCTAACACCTCTACAGGAGTAGAAGGCCCGGCAACGGAAACTTCTTTACCGTTTTCATCACGCATTGCACGAACACGGCCGTATTCAATACCGCACAATAAAATATCGCCGGCTTTCAATTCACCTTCTTGTACAAGTACCGAAGCAACTGGGCCTCGACCTTTATCAAGGCGCGATTCAATGACGATACCCTTAGCTGGTCCTTTAGGAACAGCCTGAAGGTCTAGAACTTCGGCTTGCAATGATATCGCTTCAAGCAACTCATCAATCCCCATCCCTGTTTTAGCAGAAACATGAACGAACTGATGCTCACCGCCCCACTCTTCTGAAATCACTTCCAGTTGAGAAAGTTCGGTTTTTACGCGGTCTGGATCAGCCGCTTCTTTGTCCATTTTGTTAACAGCGACAATTAGAGGAACTCCCGCAGCACGAGAATGCTGAATCGCTTCTTTTGTTTGTGGCATAACACCATCATCGGCTGCAACAACCAAAATAACAATATCAGTCGCCGTAGCACCACGAGCACGCATGGCGGTAAACGCCGCGTGTCCTGGCGTATCAAGGAACGCGATACGACCATTATCAGTTTCAACACTGTAAGCACCGATGTGCTGTGTGATCCCACCTGCTTCACCGTCGGCAACTTTTGCGCGACGAATATGGTCTAGCAATGATGTTTTACCATGGTCAACGTGCCCCATAATAGTCACTACAGGAGCACGGTTTTCTTTATCACCAGAGGCTTTATCTGCTAACAATTCGTCTTCAAGTGCGTTGTCATTGACTAGCTCATATTTGTGACCTAGCTCTTCAACCACCAATACGGCGGTGTCTTGATCAAGCACCTGATTAATGGTGACCATTTCGCCCATTTTCATCATGGACTTAATCACTTCGGTCGCTTTAATCGCCATCTTGTTGGCAAGCTCGCCTACACTGATGGTCTCGCCAATTCGAACAACACGCTCTACCGGTTGAGCAGGCTTGTTGAAGCCGTGTTTGAGATCAGCACCAGCGTTCTTCTTAGATTTTTTACGACGACGAGAGCCACGTTCAACCTGAGCGTCTTCTTCGTCTTCAGCTTCTTGAGCATAACGGTTGGTATGAAGATGAACTTCTTGAGCTTCTTCCTTTTTACGGCGCTCTTCTTCTTCTTTCCAACGACGTTCGTTTTCTTCAGCTAAACGTTTAGCTTCTTCAGCCGCTTTTTTCGCGTCTTCTTCAAGCTTGCGCTGTGCTTCTTCTTCCTGAGCCTTACGCATACGTTCAGCTTCTGCACGCGCTTCATCTTGCGCGGCTTTTTCTTCAGGTGTTAGCTTTTGCTCTTCCTGTTGACGAGCCGCGGCTTCTTTTTTCGCTTGTTCTGCACGTGCTGCTTTTTCTTCAGCCGCTTTTTTCTTCGCTTCTTCAGCTTTGCGCGCTTTCTCTTCTGCCGCTTTTTTCGCTTCTTCAGCCGCTTTTTGCTCGGCTTCAAGTTTTTCTTGTGCTTCTTGAGCCTTACGTTTAGCTTCTTCTTCAGCCAAGCGTGCTTCTTCCACATCAGAACGTTTTACATAGGTACGTTTTTTGCGAACTTCGACTTTAACCGCTTTAGACTTGCCTACACTAAGAGTGCTGGTTGTCTTACGCTGTAACGTCATGCGTTTCGGTCCCTCAGAACCATGTCCACCATGAGATTTACTCAGGTGATCAAGCAACTGACGCTTCTCATCTTCGCTTACCATATCACCTGGCTTTTTCGTTAGACCTGCGTCAGTAAATTGCTGAACGAGACGATCAACTTGAGTACCAATGTCGGTGGCGAGTTTTTCGATGGAGACTTCTGCCATATAGCTGTATTCCTCTTGTTGATCTTAATTATTCTTCGTTAAACCAAACGATATTACGCGCAGCCATAATTAACTCACCGGCTTTTTTCTCGTCTAGTTCTTCGATATCACTGATTTCGTCTGTACCTTGTTCGGCCAGACCTTCGAGATCGGTTATACCTCGGCTTGCAAGTACGAATGCGACGTGTCGCTCCATACCTTCTAAATTAAGTAGCTCCTCTTTGGGCTCTGACGCTTCAAGAGACTCTTCGTTAGCAAGTGCTTGGGTAGTTAACGCATCTCTGGCACGAGAACGTAATTCTTCGACCATGTCTTCGTCGAAACCTTCAATTGCAAGTAGTTCATTAACCGGAACATAAGCAATCTCTTCAACTGTTGAAAAGCCTTCCTCAACCAGCACTGTTGCAAAATCCTCGTCAATGTCCAATGCATCAATAAACACAGAGAGAACTTTCGAGTTTTCTTCTTCATGTTTCGAGTTCAAGTCTTCAACTGTCATAACATTAAGCGTCCAACCTGTTAGTTGGCTAGCTAAACGCACGTTTTGCCCGCTGCGACCGATAGCTTGTGCGAGATTGTCTGCCTCAACAGCAACGTCCATTGCTCCAGCGTCTTCGTCAACTACGATCGAAGCAACTTCTGCTGGCGCCATTGCATTGATTACGAATTGTGCAGGGTTTTCATCCCACAACACGATATCTACTCGCTCACCACCAAGCTCTCCAGACACTGCCTGTACACGTGAACCTCGCATACCCACACAAGCACCAACTGGATCGAGTCGCTTGTCGTTGGTTTTCACTGCAATTTTTGCTCGTGAACCTGGATCCCGTGCAGCAGATTTAATTTCTAGCGTTTCTTCTGCGATTTCAGGCACTTCGATGCGGAAAAGCTCAACTAGCATGTCCGGATGGGTGCGACTAATAAATAGCTGAGCACCACGAGCTTCTGGGCGTATGACGTATAACAAACCACGCACACGGTCGCCAGGACGGAAGGTTTCTCTTGGCAACATGTCATCGCGATAAATCACACCCTCGGCATTGTTACCCAGGTCAATGATCACATTATCACGATTGACTTTTTTGACTGTTCCGGTGACCAATTCACCAACGCGATCTTCGTATTCAGCAATCATCTGAGCACGCTCAGCTTCTCTTACTTTTTGTACGATAACCTGCTTTGCGGTTTGCGTGGTAATTCGGTCAAAAGCGATAGACTCAATTTGATCTTCTACAAAGTCACCCAAAACAGCGTCAGGATCTTCAACTTGTGCCGCTGAAAGCGTAATTTCTGCGTAAGGGTTTTCTTGTTCCTGATCATCAGGAATAACAACCCAGCGACGGAACGTATCAAAATCCCCTGTTTCGCGGTCAATATTGACTCTAACTTCGATTTCGCCATCGTTTTTCTTTTTTGTCGCGCTGGCTATTGCAAATTCCAAAGCCTCAAAAATTTTCTCTTTGGGAACTTGTTTTTCATTTGAAACGGCTTCAGCCACTAACAAAATTTCTTTATTCATCGTTGCCTCACTGATTGCTTCCCTGAGAAAGCCCTAATACGAATCTATTTTAAAATGTTGGAACCAGATTACCTTTTTCGATATTGGCGACCGCTAAAACATAGTTTTGGCCGTCAACTTCAATCGTCAGATTTCCGTTTTCCACTGAAATCAAGGAACCCTTAAAATTTCTACGCTCGTTCATCGGCATTCTCAGCCTTACCGACACGATCTCACCGACACATTGCTGGTAATGTGTTTCTTTAAATAACGGACGATCCATACCTGGAGACGAAACTTCCAAGTTATATTCAGTGCTGATTGGATCTTCGACATCCATTACTGCACTCACCTGAAGACTTACGTCGGCACAATTGTCTACCGTTATCCCATCGGGGTGATCGATATACACTCTAAGTGTCGAATGTTTACCGGCACGAACAAACTCGATACCCAGTAATTCAAAGCCAAGGGCTTCAACGGGTGCATTCAACATCTCTGTCAATTTCTGTTCAAGTTGTGACAAAAATTAAACTCCAAAAACAAAAAAAGGGCGATATGCCCAGATACAGAAAACCAAAATTTGCAACAAAAAGCCCCGTACAAGCGGGGCTTTTTGTTTCTGGACCCTAGTCCACTTAAGACAATCCTATTAATGGTGTATTCAATCAATAGGGAGTAAGTGGTCGCAAGCGCACGTCTGATAAAATCGGAATGGATAAATGCGTGAAAACTTGCATTTCTTTAACTAGCTAAGACGTTACTATCCAAATCAGAGGGAGCCCGTCTCAAAAGATGGGGCATAGTATAAAGGCCACAATGCATTCTTGCAAGATGAACTATGCATTGTGGCCAAATTTTATTCCATTTAGGAGCTGTTGAGACTTTCTTTAGTTATTTGGCTTCTAATCCCATATTGTGAAGCACAAATCCATAAATATCTGCATATTGCTCAATAGTTTTGCTAGTTGGCGTACCCGCACCGTGTCCGGCATTCGTTTCAATCCGGATCAAGATTGGGTTGTTACCGCTTTGTTTACTTTGCAACTCTGCTGCGAATTTAAACGAATGAGCAGGAACAACCCGATCATCATGATCACCAGTGGTGATTAGTGTAGCGGGGTATTCAATGCCTTCTTTAACATTGTGCAGAGGCGAGTACCCAAGCAAATAGTCAAACATCTCTTTGCTTTGCTCAGAGGTGCCATAGTCATATGCCCAACCAGCGCCAGAAGTGAAGGTGTGATAACGCAACATATCTAGAACACCAACAGCGGGCAAAACAACCTTAAATAGCTCAGGGCGCTGCAACATCACTGCCGCCACCAGCAAACCACCGTTTGAACCACCGCGTATTGCCAAGAAATCTGAAGATGTATAGTTTTTGTTTATTAAAAACTCTGCAGCAGCAATAAAGTCATCAAACACATTTTGTTTCTGCATCTGCGTGCCTGCGTTATGCCATTTTTTGCCGTACTCACCACCGCCTCGAATGTTGGCTACAGCATAAACGCCACCCTGTTGTAGCCACGCGGCCACAGTGGAGCTAAAGCGAGGAGTCAAACTGATATTGAACCCACCATACCCATATAAAAGCGTTGGATTTTTCCCGTTTAATTCAATACCTTTTTTGTAGGTCAATATCATAGGTATTTTGGTGCCGTCTTTTGATGGATAAAAAACTTGTTTTGATTCGTATTGATCGCTGTCGAATTGAATTTCCGGCTTACGATAAAGCGATACATCGCCAGAATTGACATCGATTTGATAGATGCTGTTGGGTGTTTTGTAGTTTTGAAAATTGAAGTAAATATTCGTTTCATTCTTTTTGCCGTTAAACCCACTGGCACGACCCACGCCAGGTAAATCCACTTCCCTGACAAGGTTACCATTCATATCAAACTGTTTAACTGCTGAAATTGCATCTAGCATGTAGTGGGCAAAAATAAATCCACCCGCAGTAGTAGGTGTGACCACATTTTCCGTATGTGCGATAAGGTCTGCCCAATTCTCAGACTGCGGCATGGTCGCATTTACTTCCACAATCCGCTTGTTTGGTGCATCGAGATTAGTGACTAAAATTAGTCGTTCACCCTCACTTTCGAGCAAATACGTATCAGATTTACCGTCACCACTCATAATGACAAGTGGATTATTTGGGTCCGTCAAATCGCGAATAAAAAGTTTATTACCTGACGTTGCATTGGTCGCATAGATGAGCACATATTTTCCATCATCGGTAACCTGGGCGCCAACGTAACGGTGTTTCTCTTCATCCGTAGCTCCATACACAACTTTGTCTCCGCTCTGCGAGGTTCCCAATGTATGGTAATAAAGCTTGTGTTGGTCAGTTTTTGCAGACAGTTCACTGCCTTCAGGTTTATCATAACTGGAATAGAAAAATCCTTCGTTACCCTTCCAAGAAATACTACTAAACTTGATGTTTACAATACGTGTAGACACTTCTTCCTTGGTTGCAGAATTTAATGTTATTGCAGTGCGCCAATCGCTACCACCTTCAGAAATTAAATAGGTTGCCAAACTGCCATCAACACTAAAAAACACGCCAGCTAAGGATGTAGTTCCATCTTCGCTAAACGTATTAGGGTCAAGGAAGATCTCAGGTTCCCCATCACCTTTTTGGCGATAGAGTACGTTTTGATTCTGTAGCCCATCGTTCTGATAAAAATAGGTGTAATCGCCTTCCTTAAAAGGAGCGCCGACTTTTTCATAATCAAACAATGTTGTTAGGCGCTGTTTAAGCACATCTCTGGACTCAATGCCATTGAGGTAATCAAAGGTCACTACATTTTGCGACTTGACCCACTGAGCAGTTTCTTCACTCATATCATCCTCTAACCATCGATATGGGTCAGCTATTTGGGTAGTAAAATAACTGTCCACAGTGTTGTCTTTTCGAGTCAATGGATAAGCAATCGCAGGGGCAGTTTGACTGTCGTTTTTCGCAGCGTTTTGCTGGGTTGCATGGTAGCCATTGTTATCTGCACACCCTGTGATGAGTGCTGCGCATAACAGCATTGATAGATACTTCATTTTTTATTTCGACTCCTGAAGAGTTATTGGGATGGGTTTGTAGGGAATTTATAAGTTAATTTTGAGTACGCGATATTGCGCGAAGTAGGTTACTTTTTCAAACGACAGAAACTAATTTAATTAAATGAGATGTGGAATTATCCCGATACAGTGAATAGTGGCAATCCAACTGCTTATAACAATGTCTTGGCGTGCTCGTAATCTTTTGCAATATGAACAATCCACTTTTCATTACGAATCGCAGCGCTTAAGGCTTCGATTCGTTCAAGTGCTTCCTCATCAAAAGGGATCACAATCCCTGTAAGAGATTCAGTGAAATTAGATTCGACGTTTGACAACACAGCAATTTCACGTATTTCACGCATGTCGATGTCCACGGATTTTGCAAAAGAAAAATCGTGGACGACTTTGCGCTTCTCTCGAAAAGGTTTTATGAAGGCTTCATCGGCAGTGATTTGTACGATATCTAGCGCGTCGACAGCGTGATGAAACTTAACATAAACGTGATCATCTTCTTCAAACACTTTATAGGGCATAAAATTCGTTTTAGGTAATGTGCCTAAGGCTTATCATTCCAAACATTTAGTCTTCATGCAACATATGATGCAAAGCCGATTAGCTCGCCCAACGTGCTAAGACTGGGCGAGGAATTGAAAAACAAAGCGCACCTAGGTGTTAACCGACTGCTTTCTTAGCCATATGACCTGAAGTGCAAATCCGATTACATAAGTGATTAGGAAAGCCAGATAGAAGCTTTTCAGTAACGGGTCTTCTATGTTTTTTACTACGGGATCGTCAACCGGCAAACGCATCAATCCATCAGTAATCGCTGGGATCATGTGAAACAACAAGGTTGCGGAATAGCACATGGCCTGGGCGTATGCTGACAATCCTTTGAGAAGTTGGGTTCGCTCTGCAACTGTCCCTACAAACAATGCAAGCAGTGTTAAAATTGCCAATGCGTGGGCTGCGTTAAAGCCACCTTGCCTGAAAATAGCCAATGCAGAAGCGGCAGCAATTAATGTACAGACTAAATATACTTTACCCGCCAGATCATCCCAACGAATCACTTTGTTAACAACCAAGGTGTATATTCCACTTAATACGGCAATAATGCCAGCTGCGGTATGAAACCATCCAAAGGGTGATATTTCAGGCATGTGAACTCCAGTTTTTGTTGTTATTCTTTAGGCATCAGTAAAATACCAACCAACGCTAAAACGTTTTATGTTATCTAATGGTTTGCTAGAAACCAAAACGAAAATTTATCAATCTTATCCTAAGTATTTCAAATAGCAGTAGAGCCGCCATCAACAGGCAAAGAAGCCCCAGTCGTAAAGCCAGCCGCATCGGAACATAAATATAGTACGGCGGCAGCGACTTCTTCAGGTCTACCAATCCGGCCCACGGGGTGCATTTTACTGATAGCGAGCTCCTTATTTGGATCACCCTCTAATGCTCTTCGATACATATCTGTGTCGATAACTGCCGGACACACAGCATTCACTCTAATGCCTTTTTTAGCATATTCAATTGCAGCGGATTTAGTCAGACCAACGACTGCGTGTTTACTAGCACTATAAATACTCATAGTTGGCGCAGCCCCTAATCCGGCGATTGAAGCCGTGTTAACAATTGCACCGCCACCAGACGCTAACATCATTTTTATCTCTTGTTGCATACATAGCCACACGCCTTTGACATTTACATTCATGATGTTGTCAAACACGTCCTCAGTTCCATCTGCAAGTTTACTTGATTCGATATCAATGCCCGCGTTGTTAAACGCGATATGCAAACAACCATGTTTGTCTTTTATTGTCTGAAATAGCTCACCAACCGATTTAGCATCTGCCACGTCACATTGAATAAACTCAACGCTTGCACCTTCGTCATTAAGTTCCTGTGCCAAACGTTTCCCTTCGGGGTTAATATCTGACAGGACTAAATGTGCTCCTTGCTCGGCGAATGCACGAGCCACTGCGGCACCGATCCCGGCGGCAGCCCCGGTTACCAGGGTGATTTTTTTATCAAATTGAGAATGATTGGCCATGAACACTCTGAGTCTGTTAGTTTCAAATTGCCAGGCAGGTTAACAAAGACACGCGACACACAATACTTTCCATTGCCGATATTTTATTATCACTTGTGTTAATAATGCGCCACAAACCAAGTGCCTAAGCCTAGTTCAGTACTACCACCCATTCACTCTTTGCCATACTTCACTTATCGTTTTATTGTCTTGGGTGACATAATACTGATTGTGCATCGCTGCCGTGGCACAAGCGTGATTAGGTAAAATGCGTAAAATAGTGCCAATGGTCGTATCTTTGAGCGGCTCTATTGGTGGAGAAGAGAACGCCAAAATGCCATGTTCTTGATTAGTGCTTTCTACCAGTAAATGCCTAATAGGCACTCCGGCAAGATCACAAGCCTGACCGTATTTATAATCTATCGATTGATTTTGTGTGCCCCTGTCTCTAGAAAGCGCCATCCAGCCTGCATCCACCAGAAGCCAATTTTTAAGCTCATGTCGACCAATTACAGAAGTAAGGACACTCAAAGCGATTTCGTCAGTTTCGCAAATCCCTAAGCCATGCATGACGAGATCTTGGAACATGAATACCCCAGCGCGTATTTCCGTAATGCCATTCAATTCCTCACAAAACATAGCGGTTGGTGTTGATCCAATACTGACTACATCACAGGTGAGCTGACTTTGATTTAAACGTTCGACGCACTTAAGTGCAGCTTGTTTTTCGAGCTCGGCTAAGTTTTTAATTTGCTCAATACTTTGACAATCGTAAGATCCACCAGCATGGGTCATGACACCTTTTAAACATACCCCTGGCCATTCATTCAGTGCGCGACCTATCTCAATTAGCTTAGGATCTTCCGGTACAATCCCTGCACGGTGGTCATCGCAATCGATTTCAATTAATGCTGGAATTTCCACATTATTGTCATGCCCACATTGCGATAAAAATGCCACCTGTTGGAGTGAATCCAGTACAACACTTATTTTTGCGCCTTTACGAATAAGCGCTAAAAGTCTAGGTAATTTACAAGGTGCAATACCGACAGCGTACATAAGGTCTTTAACACCATTGTCAAAGTAATACTCCGCTTCCTTTAGGGTAGACACCGTTATTTTTTGTCTATGCTTAGGTTCAAATAGGTTGATGACATCAATACTCTTTGCGGTCTTGCCGTGAGGTCGCATAGTGATACCGAGGGCATCCATACGGCATTGCATTGCATCAATATTTTTTTGTACCTGCTTCTTATTTAACACCAAACATGGTGTATCAAGATCTTTAATCAGCACGACGGCAATCTCCAGCTTATAGGATAACTCGGTAAAAGACAGTGAACGAATAGGTCAACCGTAAAGCAAACCTTTATATTGCGCAATCGAAGTTGTAGCGTATTTTCTTATGCCAAGGTAGTGTTACGTCGCTTTCAACAATTTCAAACATCATCTAAAGTTTAAAAGTACATTTGATAGATAAAACAATAAAAACTCAGCAATATTCCCACCACCAACTTGCTCAATTTTCTCCGCATAACACCCTTCAAATATTTCGAACAATTCATTCGAAATATTCCGATTTTCTATCGTTGCGCCATTATTTATTCTTGCGCCATATCCGAACCGACAAATAGTTTGCAAAGTTATGACACTAAAAAACACTTCTTATCAATATGGAAGAATTGCCAAATGGATGCACTGGAGCACAGCGGCGCTATTTTTATTGGCATATTGCACCGTTTATTTTCGCCAATGGTTCACCGAGCCAAATACATCTGTGAATATGACCGCACTGCATTTGCATCTTTCCATTGGTATATCGTTGGGCGTACTCGTGGTTTTGCGAGTTATTTGGCGCATATACAGCGTATCACCGAGCCAAGAGCCTGGAACCCGTTTAGAGCACCTCGCCGCCCACCTAGGCCACTATGCGTTGTATGCAATGATGATCGTCATGCCAATCACTGGCTATTTAGGGACCGGACTCAGTACAGATTTTTTCTTTATGTTCGACATTCCGCGATTTGCTGATACCGAGTTATTCAAAGTGGTAGTTGTTTCATGGATGGACATGAGTTTTGAGGAATTCGAGAAACCGATCGATTATCTCCACAAAGACCTGCTAGGCGCATGGATAGTGTGGATGTTAATTGCTGGTCATATTGCCGCCGCGTTGTATCATCATTTTATTAAAAAAGATCGAACACTACAAAAAATGACGCGCTAAACATAGCGCTAATCTGTATCAATAAGGTTAACAATGCCCACATTGATCCCTTGATTTTCAAACACCAAACTCTCTCCTTCTTTCAGGGGTAGTGTGCGCGAAATATCTATGGCCTCTCCTGTTGACAGGCGCGCTCGCAATCTTACTGTAAAGGTATGAGTGCCACTGCGTTCTTTGACCACGTATCCCGTACTTTTCGCTTCACCGGTAATATCAACAGGTTGTCGAGAACGAGATAAAATACCAGAAGGGACACTTTGCTTTGGTAAGTTTTTGTCGTGTAACTGTGTGTAAAACACATCGTAAAGTTGCGGAGACTGCTTTTTGCATAACACAACGGCAAAAAGCTGTTGATCAACATTGAACAGTGCAGATGCAGACAAATTAGTTTGGATTTGGCTTGAAATCAACTCTTTGCAGGTCTTAGAAAAAGCAGGCCACACAAACAGAAATATCAAAACAACCAAGGTGACTTTTTTCATATCCTGTCCACTGGCGCTGTTAAAATTTGAGCATACATAATCTTCACGCGCTTTAAATCTTTTTTGTCAGTTATTATTGAAGTAATTTAAGCAATAGACCGAAAACCAACAGACCTCCACCTGATTTTTTGCGAACTGGGTAAATAAAGCTCTCCAAAGCGCATTTTGAAAACTAACTTATTGTCTGTTAGCTATTAATTTATAACGTTTATTTTGTCTACAGTGCTTGTAATCTGAGATAAATAGACTATTTTCAAGAAAACCGAAAAAAGGTTGGCTGGTAAGCAATTCTGGCAGTGTCTTTATTTCAAAAGATTAGAAAATATCATCCTTCTCACGCGTTTGGATCAGTGATGCTGACTTTCGCAGGCAACATCCAGTTATGTTAATAGACATCTTTAGATTTGGAGCAACCTATGGCGCGGAACCACGCCTTGTTAATTGGCATCGATAAATATCCTAAACTTGATCCAAGATACGGCTTGTCTGGCTGTGTCAGCGATGCCCGATTAATTCATTCAATATTAACATCACATTTTGGTTTTCAAGCCAACGAAATTCGTGAGCTTTACGATGATGATGCAAACCAAACTGCAATTTTTCAGGCAATGCAAAAGCTGGTTGATGAGGCGCAATCCGGAGATTGCGTAGTTTTTCATTTCGCCGGACACGGTTCTCAACGTACCTGTTTAGATGACAGTGAAGGCAGCGGAATGGACAGTACCATCATGCCAAGTGATAGTGGTCGAGGTGCTCACCCTAATTTGGATATTTCTGATGATGAAATCGGTGAATGGTTAGAAAAATTATCAACTAAAACCGACAACATTACGTTGATTTTTGATTGCTGCCATTCAGGGACAATTACTCGAGACCCTTGGGCGGCGACTGCACGAGGAGCACCTGCAGATACACGAACTGCACAGGAAATGGGTTTGAGCCAAAAGCAAAAACACAGTGCAACACGGGATCTTGAGGGCGGCAGTTTCTTACCCAGAAGTGATGCTTATGTTGTGATATCAGGATGTCGGGATGATGAACTTTCTAACGAATATTCACTGCAAAAAGACGGCACACAATTGCGTCATGGCGCACTCACCTATTGGTTAAGTCAAACGTTGATAGCCGCCAAACCTGACAGCACGTATCAAGACATTTTTGAAAGCGCGAGCCAACAAATCACCGCATTGTTTCCTTCTCAGCACCCACAAATTGAGGGGCGAAGAGATAGGGTTTTATTCGGAACTAATCGGGTGTCCCCGTTAAAATATTTCAACTTGAAAAGTGTGCAAGGCAACACTGTAACGATTAACGGTGGCGCTGCACATGGAGTGGTTAATGGCAGTGAATGGGCAGTTTATCCTCCTGGCACCAACAATACAGAGCAATCAACACCATTAACCAAATTAACCGTTATGTCTGTCGACGCACTGACCGCAGAAGCAACGGTAGAATCCACCGCTAAAACATTGACAAAAGACTGCCGTTGCATCTTGCTTAGCTCGCCGGTGGCTATCCCAACCTTATCCATTGACATAAGTGAAGTGCCAGAAAAAATCGCCTCTACGCTGCAAAATATGATTGACACGTCGGGGTTGTTGGATGTCTCGACTTCTCCGGCAACAGCCGACTTACGTATTCAAAGCAAAGATTCACAGTGGACAGCGCTGAGCAAAGATGAACGCCCTGTTTTGCCCTTGCAGGACCTACAGCAGGAAGATGACTTTTCTCGTTTTATCAGCAATTTGGAAACTCGATCACGTGCTCAAAATGTGTTGAAACTGGCTAATCCAGAAAGCCAGCTCAATGTTGATTTCAATGTCTATCGTTCAACTGATGGGGCAAATTGGACCAAAGTAGATGAAAACACCGTTTTTGTACATGGCGACCGCGTTGCTTTTGAATTAATCAACAACGAAGACCGAGACCTATTTTTAAGCGTGCTAGATATCGGCTTGAGCGGTCGTGTTGCACTATTCTATCCGCCTGGCCACAACAGCGAGAAGATAACAAGCGGGCAAACCCTAAAGGTCGGTTTTAATCAAATCAAAATTCAATTAGGTGTACCTGCAGATTTTGAACAGCCTATTGGTCGAGAAACCTTCAAAGCGATGATATCAACCGATGAAACTAGCTTTGCTTGGTTGCAGCAGTCAGGCACACGTTCACTAGGACCTAGTACATTGCTGCAAAAAATGATGCAGCAGGCGATGGAAGGTTCTCACACACGCGACCCGATAATCAGTTGGGCTGAACCCGGCGAAGATTGGCAAGGTATAAGCAGAAGTTTCGAATTACAAAAGACCAAGGAGTTATCTAATGGGCCGTAGTATTGTCAATACCCCAATCGCCGGTAATAGCTCGACACGCGGTGGGCCAGGAATGGATGGAGCTAACGAACCGGATGGTTACGGTGATCGACTTCTCAAACTGATCCCTGCTGAAGTCATTGCGCTGTTTATGGCAATGGATGGGGTAATTACCGATAATGGGGATAACTCTGTCGCACTTAGCTTAATCATCCTCGGAGTTGGCGTATTCGCAACCTGGTTCTATTTGAAACTTTTTCAAAAAGTCGATAACACCACACAAATCATTATCAGTATGTTGGCGTTTGCAGTGTGGGCGATAAATATTGGACACGGCTTTCAACAAGCGGAGTTAATTAAGCCGAGTTACGCGGCATTAGCGCTGTTAATATTTACGTTTTTTGCCCCGAAAATTCCAATGGGTAAATCCAAAGAAAGCCTCCCTCCTCTTTAGCCAAGGAATAGAATGAGTGATTTATTGCAAGGCCACGCTCTCGTCATTGGTATAAATGAATACCGCGGCACTATTAGCTCACTGCAAAGTGCGGTAAAAGACGCTAGTGCAATCTCAGTTGCATTACAAGAGCATCACGATTATCAAGTCACTTGCCTGCTGGATGAACAAGCCAGTGCGGAGGCGATTTATGAGCACATTGAAAAACATCTACCCCAAACATTACATGAAGAAAGTGCGTTTTTACTCTATTTTGCCGGACACGGTGTTGCCAGAGGAGATGGCAGTGAAGGCCCTAAAGGGTTTCTGTTGCCTCAAGATGCAACGCCAGGAGAGCAAGAGTCCTGGGTATCCATGGAGCGCATTCGCAAAGCCCTGGAGGCATACAAAAATCGGCACATGTTGATTATTCTTGATTGCTGTTTTGCCGGGTCGTTTCGCTGGACTTCCACCCGTGATGTATTCATCGAAGAGCCACTTTACGAAAGTCAGTATCAACGTTTTTTGAGAGGCCAGGCTTGGCAAGTATTAACCTCTGCGTCACATGATGAAAAAGCAATGGACGTCGCGCCTGGTCGCGATAATACCCGCGACGCTGAGCATTTCGAAGGTCATTCACCCTTTGCAGCGGCACTTCTATCTGGGTTATCGGGTGAAGCGGATTCAGCCCAAGGTAGTCATCAACCTGATGGCGTAATTACCGCCACGGAATTATATCAATACGCCTTTAGCGAACTCGTACCGCCAGACGCCCGAAGCAATCAAACGCCTGGAATATGGCCCCTGCGACCAGACAATGAAGGCCAGTACATATTTCGCAATCCTAAACATCCCAAAAATACCATCCCTGATCCACCATTGGACGATTCAAATAATCCGTGGTTGGGTCTTAGTTCGTACAATGCCGAGAATGCAGCATTGTTGTTTGGTCGTGAAAAGGTTATTGATGACATTATTGAACAGCTACAAACTCCCGAAAGTCATGATTTTATCGCGGTTGTGGGGGCATCAGGCACTGGCAAGTCAAGTGTTGTTAAAGCAGGTGTTTTACCTAAACTTCAAAATGCCGGCTGGACAATAATCCGTTCAATTAGGTTGAGTGAAGTGCCTATGGTGTCATTAGATGCTGCGATGAAAGAAATCCATAGCAACGCAAAAGATGGCAATACGTTATTGTATATCGATCAATTTGAAGAGTTGTATACGCTTTGCACCGACGCCACATTGCAATCTGAGTACTTGGCTCGTTTGCGTCAATTAATCGAAGACAACAATCACTTTTATATCATGATCACGCTACGTTCTGATTTTGAGCCACGATTAGCCAGCAGTGAAAGCATGGGAGAGTTATGGCAAAACAATCGGTTTTTAGTACCCGCTTTTAGTAGTGAAGATTTTCGCCAGTGTATTGAAGGGCCAGCTCGAGTCCGGGCATTGTATTTTGAAGACGAAGCTTTAGTGGCGGAAATTATTGAAGAAGTTATGGCCATGCCCGGTGCCCTGCCCCTTTTATCTTTTGCCTTATCTGAAATGTATCGCAGCGCGCAGATACGCCGACGGGAATCCGGTGCAAATGATCGCGCTCTGCTTCGAGAAGACTATCAACGAATAGGCGGAGTTGTAGGCTCTTTACACGGTAGAGCCAGTGATTTATTCGACAAAGCGGACACATTGACACAGAGCACGATAAAACGAGTATTTTTACGAATGATGTCTCAGGATGGGGCGCGCCTTGCGAGGCGGCGTATACAACTGAAAGAACTGCAATACTCAGATCCCGAAGAACAAAAACGGGTTGATAAAGTGTTAGAAAATTATGTCAACGCCAGGCTATTGGTCGTTGACAATGACAGTATCGAACCCGCCCATGATACTTTGGTCATGGCCTGGACCAAATTGCTTGAGTGGCTAAGCGAATCGGGCCCTCAAGTGCTACTTCGCTCACTTTGGCGTTCCGCTTCAGATTGGCAAAACAGCAAACAACAAAAAGGCCTTACCTGGCACGACGATCCGAGGTTGGCCCAAGCACTTTCAAAAATCAATGAGAATGAACTTAATTCGTTGGAAAAAAGCTTTGTTCTAGCTAGCGAAAAGTTGAGAAAATCAGGGCGTAGACGCAAGTATATAATCTCTTTTGTTATTGTTTTAGTGTTAGCCATTGTTGGGTTGATTGCCTACGATAAATCTGTTCAAGCAGATATCAAAGAACAGGAAGCTAAACTTCAAACAGCAGAAAACGAGCTTCTTCAGAAAGAGGCTCAATTTCTTGAA
Organism: Aliiglaciecola sp. M165; assembly: GCF_007197995.1. Taxonomy (GTDB): domain Bacteria; phylum Pseudomonadota; class Gammaproteobacteria; order Enterobacterales; family Alteromonadaceae; genus Aliiglaciecola. The sequence continues at coordinate 239,494 of NZ_VKKH01000008.1, read as the reverse complement.
GAGGAAGCAGCATTTCAAGCAGAAGAAGCAACTTTTCATGCTGACCAAGCCAGGCTGGCCCGTGAAACTCGCGATCAAGTTTATTTAGATATTCTGCAACGAGGCAATTTCTTTAGCTTATCTGACATGTTAGGCACAGAGTCACAAGGCGGTGTGGTGGCCACAGACGAGCAATGGCGCCCACTGGTTACTGTGCCAAATGAAGGAACCTTTGTCGCCGCCAGGGTGTATGGAGAAGGCCGTATTATGGCCTCAGGCCATGAAAACCTGTTGACCTATTTCGATGAAAATGGCGAATCAATATTTTTGGAACTGGCACTGTATTGGTTAATGGCAGACTTGGGGAATACCGTTTATTTCACTCATGGCCACTTGGAGACACTGCCCAGATACAATCCAAATGGCTACCAAACTATTCGTGACGTGCTATCTCGCTCTGAATACGATTTAAGCATAGAGAATTTACCTTTTGAAGAGGCTGTAGCTAACGCTGCAGTGGTTATTATTGCCAACGCCTGGACAGATTTTAGTGAAGACGAAAAAGCAGTTATTAAAGCGTATGTGGAAAATGGTGGCGGTTTATTAGTTGCTGGGTTGGGTTGGTCTTGGAAGACTTATGGCCCACATGACTTCAAAGATCAAAACGAAGCGATGCCTTTGTATCCCATGAATAAATTAATGGAAGATTTTGGATTAATATGGACGGACCAACCATTTTGGTCTCGTTAATATATTCAAAGGATTAATCGCAGACTAGCTATCTGCGATTTTCACGCGGATAGCGTGATTATCCAACATTGACAGGTTAAGCTTGTTAATTGCTGCCATGGCTTCTGCTTCGTTGGGCATCACAACGAAACCAAAGCCTTTGGATTTACCTGTCACGCTGTCGAGAACTAGGTCGCAACTTTCAACCTCACCAAATTTTAAAAATATATCCCGAAGGCTATCCTCGGTGGTCGTGCGGGCTAGTTTTCTGACTAATATGTTCACTGGCTTCCAAAAAATTTGTGAATTAAAAAAAGAGTATCTCAAGTAATCGCCTTAAGACCAAGGTAAATCACTCAACTCACTTTTGCTTTGCTCAGGATATTATAATTAACCCCAATTCTGGATAAGAAATGTCGGAATAGCTTTGTTTTTAAAGCTTTATTAATGACATAGAAGTTATCATCTTTTTGATATTGGTTTTTTATAGGTAAGTGCCGTGATTTATTCCCTTATCAAGGCGAGAATTATGTTGTCTAGTCGCTCTAAACGCATAATGAACAACGATGATAGGGGGATAAATAGCGGTGCTTACAGGCGTTGCCTATCCGGGATTGGGGTTAATTAGCTCTGACCTATAGACTTATACCCGAACTCATTCAGCAGCTCATCTATAATCCCTTGCTCTTGAGACGATAGTTTGCCGGCTCTGGGATATTTTACGCTATCACGGTCGTTCAACAAGCACTGCCACCCTGCCGTAGTGGTTATAAATCGGCGTGCCTCTGCTACTCCGTCATGATGGATTTCTTTATCTTGTTGATAGTGATTGAGGCAGCCTGACAAACAGGTATCCACATAGGACTGATGAATGGGAAATTCATCACTTGCTGGGTAGTTTTTCAGCGACTCGCATATCCACAATTTTGCTCTGGGATGCTCAACGTGATGCCATAGCTCGGAATTCCGACAACCATTTGGAAGCACTTGCTGATGTTCGACTTCAACAAAACGGTAATCTTGTTCCCTTTGCTGCAATGACGGGTTGATCGTAATTGGTACACAATGAGCATTAATTTCACTATTTTGGGAAGGCACCACACCTACATAGGTTTGATGCTCGTGAAATGCACGAGTAATCCAACCACGTTGAAAGCCTTTGACCCTGACACAAATAGCTGGATGAGGATTATCGCTAAATTGCAATCGACTATCAGCACTCAGTAACGAGCCATAGCCTAACAAAAAATTGTTTGCTTGCTTCCAGTTAGGATGTGAATTTTTGCTGTTCAATGTTCGTGCATACCTGAGTTAAATACTTAAAATTTGCAGGCGATAAGTTGTGAGTTAATGACGCCAAAACTTTCGTGTTAAAACTAAAATCAACCTTTAAGAAAAACAACTTAACACAATTTGTCTATACTAGTTAAATGTCCCCAACTACAGAGCTTGTCGCGCAGAATTAAAACGAATTTACTGCATCCTGAGTGCGTATTCCATGGGATTAAACACAGCTCAAGACTCGCATTTAGTTGTGCGCATTTCTCAAATTATTACAAGGGCTAATACTTGCTCAGTAGCACAACGAGTTTGGGTTAACTATACCGGCATACCAGGTGTCATCCGTTTATCTAAAAAGTTGCTCTAAATGACAGTAAATTTGCACACACGCAGAAATCGAGATCTCGAAAAACGGTCAAAAAATGGTACCTACGTATATACCGCAATTTGGGCCGTCATTGGCATAGGGACTAATTTTTATGAACAGGTGCCATTGCTTTTTTACAGTATTTTGTGCGCATTTCTATGTTTCGGGTTAGTTCGTTTTTTAACTTTTCTCTTTACTAGCAAATCAAATAGTGTCAACGCTAGGCTCTGGACTTGCCTAATATATTTCAACGCAATTATGCCTACGATGCTGCTAAGCTCCCTTTTATCTGTTTCACTGCTGCACCCATTGTTTGAACCACTCTTTTTGTTTTTATTACTGAGTGTATTTGGTGTGCTAAGTGGCGGAATCGTCAATTTTTCTCCTCGTCCAGATGTCTCTTTAGCCTATGTGTTAACAACAATTTTACCGCCTTTTTTTACACTATTGTTAATTGCTGATGGCCGTTTCATGGAAGCAATATTGTTAGTGTTATATGGCACATACATGCTGTTATTGAGTCGCGGGTTAAACCATGAATATACCTTATTGACGACTCAGCAAATTGAGTTGGAAAAGCTCAATCAACAGGATAGTCTAACAATGATCGCCAATCGACGCTCATTTGATCATATCCTAAAAGAAAACTGGGCCCTTCAATCCCGGACTAATGGAAAAATTAGTTTAATGCTAATTGATATTGACTACTTTAAGCGCATTAATGACCAGTATGGGCATTTAGCAGGCGACTTAGTCATTCAGCAGGTTGCTGAAACGATAAAGCGTGTGTGTCGGCGAGTCTCTGATGTGGTAGCGAGAATTGGAGGGGAAGAGTTTGCAGTGATTATATCTGCTACTAATCATGAAGAAATCGTTCATCTAGCTGAGCGACTTAGGGTATCAGTGAGCAACGAGCCCATTAAATATAAGCAGCAGAGTCTGAATGTCACCGTCAGCCTGGGCGTAGCTACCCTAAGCCCAAACAGCTCCAATACGGAAAGTGAGCTTTTTGAACTGGCTGACAAACGTTTATATTGCGCAAAAGAAAGTGGGCGCAATACAACGATTCACCAGGATTAAAGTAATTGAATGTCTTCAAGTGCGAAGCGAAAACCATTCAACTACACAATTTCCTCTCATGATTGGAGTATGGTGTTGTTTTAGGAGTTATTATCAAGGAAACAAGAATCACTTTAACGTACTGTAGTCAGAAGCTCATTTCACGGAAATTTTATGCCATGTTCAGATTGGAAAAAGAATTAACGAAACCCTTGTGTTTTTTTGCATATATCAGTTTGCTAATGATTGCATCAATACCGTCGCTAGTTAATGCAAAAGACATCGTCATAGTGAATGTGGGTGAATCGCCACAAGACAATAGAATCTTTTTCAAAAATGAGTTAGTTAAACTTGCCTTAGAAATCACCAAAGAAACGTATGGTGAATATGAAATAGTAGAAAATTCCCAAAGAATGAATATTTCCAGGGCATTTCGTGAGTTAGAGAAAGGTGAAAATCTGACTTTGACTTTCGCTCATACCCGTGAAGAATTCGAACAAAAGGCATTGGTAGTGCGAGTCCCTCTGCGCAGAGGCATTGATGCTTTTAGGCTACTGGTAGTAAAAAAGGGTCAAGAGAAGAATTTTTCAAATATCAAAAGTCTTGAAGAATTAAAACCATTCAAAGTTGGTCTAAGTCCGAATTGGTCGACCTACAAAATTATGCAAGAAAATGGTTTTGATATTGTAGATTCTCCTAACTACGCTACGATGCTAAAAATGCTTGAACGAGGTCGTTTTGATTTTGTGCCTCGTGCACTGAATGAAGTCTACGACGAGTTGAAGCGATATCAAGCTGTTAGTGATGGTTTAGTTGTCGTGCCTGATATAGCGCTTTACATTCCTTCTGTGAGCTTTATGTTCGTAAGTCCAAAAGAGCCTAGAATATTTCAACGTTTGAATTCAGGATTACATGCTATGAGCATTAATGGACAGCTGCAGGATTTGCTAGATAAGTATCACCGCGATTCGGTACTGAAGGCAAAAATCCAAAACCGTCATATCATCACGCTTGAACATTCTGAGTTCCCGGTATTTATACCTCATGAACCGCTACTCAAAGAATGTGATTGTGCTAAATAGATAGCCTTTGGCCACGGCAACACTGACCTGTCTTAAATGTGCTAGCTACATGTTTTCGCTATTCAGCGCTTTTATATCGGCAATTAAGTAATCCACTGACGCTGAATTCAAACCGTTGTATATGCCGCGAATATGCCTATTTTGATCAATAAGCAACAAGCTTTCAGTGTGCAGGAAATCATTGGTATTTTGAATATTCCCTAAATCTTCACTCGCAAAATACGCACTTTTTGCCAAGTCATAAATCTTTTTCTTGTCTCCAGTCAACAAGTACCATTTATCACCATCAATCTCATTCTGTTTTGCGTAAGTTTGCAACACCTCTATCGTATCGGTAGTGGGTCGAATCGAATGCTGGACGATTTTCACATTCGGGTCGTCAATAAATGCAGCTTGGACCTTTTTCAACTTTGACCGTACCGATGGGCAAATTCCTGGACAGGTTGAGAAAAAGAAACCGGCTACATAGATTTTGCCTTCAAACGTTTCTTGTGTGACTGTGTCGCCATTTTGATCAGTGAAACTAAACTCTGGAATTCGATGAAAATTGCTTAACTCCGGGCTATTTGGCGCCAGCCATATTGGAGAAAAGGCTTCATCATTGTAGTACGGCAAATCATTTGACGCACTTGCCAGTGGAACCAATAAGAACAATGAAGCAGTAACCAGTCTAATCAGTATTGAACGGTAGATTTTCTGATTGTTTTTTGTAGTAGCCCACGGAGATAACTTCATCCTCCAAGCCAACGCAATTGTTTGCTTTCCTAAGTCCATAAATACGCCCATTTTTATATTCAAAGTTACTAAATAGTTTACCATTTTCACGCCACGCTTTTTGCAGACCACTAGGCTGCCCATTAACGAAATTAAACTGTTTAAACTTGTTGCCATTTCGATACCAGCTCCAGCCAGTTCCCTCTGCCTTGCCCTTCACATAAAACGTCTCTGACCTAGGGTTTCCGTTAAACCACCAGCTCCGAACAAAGCCTTCTCGTGTACCAGCCACATGATAAGATTCAAACGCTAGTACCCCATCTGGAAACCACTTTCTCGAATACCCTTCTCGCCTGCCACGGTCGAATTGTTCTGTAGATTTCAAATTCCCATTTGGGTAATACGCCCACACTTCGCCTGTAAACAACTGACCTTTGTATATGCGTTCGCCACGATTATTGGTGTCTATTTGTGTCGTATCGACAATTTTTTCAAAGCTAAACGCAGGCACCAAAGCCATCAAACAGGAGGTCAATATTGCGCTCATGAGAATGAGGTTAACGCCGCGTTTGCTTAACTCTTTGAAGACCAAACCCTAATTAACTCCATTTGGCATACCTTGGAAATTTCCTGGAAAAATTAAATAGTTCTCCCCATTTAAGTACTGCTCGTTGGATATATGGTAATGATACTCTGCGTCTTCTTCTCCAGAATTGGTATACAGCGTTACAGTTGAATGACCGTTTGATGCGTCAAGGTCGGTAGGATAATCGCCGACAGCATAACATCTGCGCCCAAAAACAAAGAAGCCGTCAGACATGATCCCGACCAACTTGTCATCGTCATAAGAAATCGCTTTGGGTTCCATGTGATAGTGGTAAGTTTGCGGCCCTGTATGTGCTCCATTGCGATCAAAACCTTGAAGAACGCCAAGCGACACATCACCATTTCCTTCGGAATCATTGAATATTGGTGTGCCGCTGATAGCAATACCAATGGGCCCTAACGGGGTTGCTGATGGCGAACTTGCCAATTGTGGCTCTACCGGAACGGTTAATTCAAACACATTGACATAGTCCTCGATGTCTCCCGGGGATCGTTGTTGGTTAAACAAGTCTGCATCTTCTGGTTCTACATACAGGCCACTTGCATTACCAGAGTCCCAATAAGATGATGTGTGATCGGGTTTGCCATCTGATTCCAAAGTAACTGAACAACCATCCTCAGATAAAACTGCGGTAACGTTTGGTGCCGCTACAAACTCCAAAAACGCACTTGAAAGTTGGCTTGCAGGATTATTGCAATTGCTCGTACCGGAACCGCCATTGTCAACCTCTGCTACCTCACCCGATTCCGAAGAACTTCCGTTACAGGCGGCCAAGAAAAATACAGCGGTAAGTGCTGCAGTTTTTAGCAATAAAATTTGATTCTTCATCTTGATGGACCTTCTAGACTAAAAATGTATTCTGACTTCTTTTTTGCAGTATAAGCGTTTGATGGAACTCAAATGTGCAAACAATAAGGAACATGTATAGATGCGTTGGTATTGAGAATATAAATTTATTGCGAAAGGTAATTAGAAGAGTGATTTTGTAACGAAAATAAAAATGAAGTGAATTCAGACTACTGAAAATTGATGCCGCATTAATGCTGCTAAATAAGGAAATTTGCACGATTTGAACACCCCGAGCCCAAACACAACAAACATAGCGGTTTCGTGATAAACAGATACAAAAAAGCCCCAGCAAATGCTGAGGCTTTTAATGTGGTTGCGGGAGCAGGATTTGAACCTACGACCTTCGGGTTATGAGCCCGACGAGCTACCAGACTGCTCCATCCCGCGTCTGAAATCGGTATTGATTGGGTGGCGTGTTCTGCTGCTGCCCTCTCAAGTGGTGCGTATTATACATAGCAAAGTTGTCGGCGCAAGGCGCTTTCGTAAAAAAATGCAATAAAACTGTAATAGTGCTGACTAAACGGTCAACAAGTGTACAATCCTTCGACTTTAGACACTTTTTGATGCGACGTTCGAGTATCTCTAGCTAAACAAATCCATTTTGTTTGCAAGTTTAAAATCTAAATCACTCAGACCATCTACATCGTGAGTCGTCAGTTCAACTTCAACTCGGTTGTAAACATTAAACCACTCTGGGTGATGGTTGAGTTTCTCCGCCCAGATCGCAATTTGCGACATCCAGCCAAAGGCGCGAATAAAGCTTTTAAACTTAAAGGTTTTGACCAGTTTATTGCCAGTTAGTTGCCATTTTTGAGCGTCTTCCTTGCCTTCATTGAGTTCAAGAAGCGCATCCATGATCTGTTGTTCTGAATATTTTTCTGCCACGGGAATTTTCCTTAAGGTGAGTATGTTCTTAGTGTCGATAAAAACATGCGCAAAGAAAAGCAAAGAAGTTAAATAGCTAGTTTGATTGCTGGCAGTCCTTCTTTACAAAAAAATCCCCGGACCAGCCGGGGATTGTGGTACTAACGATAAGAATTAATTAAAACTCAATCGCGAGCCTAGCATAGATTTGACGACCTCTTGGGTCATGTACTTTGGAGTCAAACCCACTATTAGTGAATACTTGAGGTGGATCTTCATCCGTCAAGTTGGTTCCACCCAATGTCAATACGTATGCCGAGTCAGTTTCAAAGATCGCACCTAAGTCGATATTGTATTGCGCATCTACAGTCACATGGCTATCGACTTCTTTAAAGCCCAATGTACAAGCCGCTGAGAAAGTCGAGCCGTCAGCACAGTTCTGATCATCATCGTAACTATCAATATATCTCACGAACAAATTGGCAGAATGATGTTCAGATTTCCAATTGAGGCCAAGGTTGAAGCGCATTTCAGGTGTGGAAACACCGATATTATTAAAGTTACGCGAACCGGCACCGTCAATTGCCCCTGCTTGTGGGTCAACCAAATCATAATCGAGGATATAGGTAGCGCTAATGCTAGGCGTAAATGTTCCAGCTTCCGTATCAATTTTGTAGCTGCTAACTAGATCTAATCCTGATGTCTCCAGTGAGCTTGCGTTAACGTATGTCACGTTGACTTGCAACAAAGGACCATTCAACGGATCACCGGCACGAACGACACGTTCAGGGTTTTGTGGATCCGCGTTTAGGATTGCCTGGAAGCTTTCTTGAATGATCAAATCTTCAAATTCGAAATTCCAATAATCTACTTCAACGGACCAATCATCCACTGGCTCCAAGGAAAACCCGAGGTTATAAGCGGTGGATTCTTCAGGCACTAAGTCTTCATTTCCAGATGCTCTTGCCGCTGCAAAGGCTGCAGAACCCGTCAAAGGATCAACCATTTGATTCAAACTAGTTGCCCCACCGTCTCGTTGGAAAATAGAAGGGGCGCGGAATGAAGTAGAGATAGATGCTCTTATCGAGAAGTCCTCAGTCGCTCTGTAAGACAAGGCCAATTTTGGATCAACTGTATCGCCAGTTGTACCGCCGTAATCTTCATAGCGCAGAGCTATTTGAATATCCAAGTTATCAGACACTGGCATCGCCAATTCAGCAAATAGCGCATATACGTCTTGCTCTCCGTAGATATCAGGGTTGCCGATAACGAAAGCGAATCTATCTTGGTTCGCCAGCGCGTCGTAATCTTGGGTCAAATCTTGATAACGGTACTGAGCGCCAAATGCCAACCCAGCGGCGCCACCGTCCATTTCAAAGACTTCTGTGGACATAAAGGCTTCGACCACTTCAAGGTTTGATACTGAGTCTATCTCTTCACGTGCAGTGAATGAGTCTATGACACTTTGGCTATTAGGTAATGTTGTAAATGAAGTAGCAAACGGGTTGAAGTATTCACAAGCTCCTTCCCCTGGTGTGCCTGTTACCGGATCACAACCTACGCCGCCCAATCCACGCAATGCATTTTGAAATTCTTGCGCAAGCGTATCATTAACGGTAAACAAGAAATCGTTTCGTGCAGCTGTATAACTCACTTCCCAGAAACCATCGTCGAGCTCACCTGTTAACATGGTCATGAATCGCATTGTATCGGATTCGGTGTTAGCGGGATCACCTTCGCCGCCATTACCAATTGCCCGGCCAAAGAAAGATACGTCCTGGCCAAATACATTGCTTGGATGGCTAGCAGGTACGGTTGGGAAAGTTAGAATTGGGAAAGTCGGTGAACCGCCCCGCTCTGCTCGGTTTCTTGCATAGCTTACTTCAGTTATCCATTGGATATCGTCTGTCAATTCACGAGTGCCTTTAAAGTACGCATTAACTCGCGATTCATCGGGGACAAAGGAATAGGTGTTACCAAAATCAAATCCACAAAATCCAATCTCAAGCCCAGGTACCGTACCTGATGGTGCGAGGAGTGTTGGGAATCCTCCAAACTCTGCACATCCAGTTGGATCAATAAAAGGTGTGGCACCTATAAAGAATGATCCAGGGTTACCTAACGAACTTGTGTCATCTTGAGGACGGCTAAGCCTGCGATCTGACGTAAACATTGGGCTTCGATTGGTATAACTAATCGCAGCCATTACACTACCGTCATCACCAGAAGCACCCCATAACCCTTGCACGACATATTCTTTGTTGTCGCCATGGGCGCCATCTTGGTAATCCAAAGAAACCTGGGCACCGTCATAGTTTTGTTTAGTAATAAAGTTTACGACGCCTGCAACCGCATCAGAACCGTATAATGCAGAAGCACCGTCTTTAACCACTTCCATTCGACCAATTGCGATCATGGGAACTAAAGAACTTGTATCGACAAAGTTAACCCCGCCATTATTAGGTTGAGCGTTGACGACTTGCCTTTTATTGTTGAGTAGCACGAGTGTTGATGCCACCCCCAAACCACGTAAGTTAATATTGGATGTACCCGCAGTGGCATTTTGCGTAAAGGCATCCGGGGAGTTTTCCGCTCCTGTATTAATTGTGAGTGTTTGAGTGATATCGCCAATATTTTTTGCACCGATCGCATCGATTGCAACGCTGTCGACAACAGCCAAAGGCGAGGGTGACTCGAAATTTTCAGAACGACGTACAAAACTCCCTGTCACCATGATCAGTTCTACGTCGCTATTATCAGTTTGTTGTTCTTGGGCGAGGGCGAAATTTGGTACTGCAAGAAATTGCGCTGAGACGATTGCCGCAATCGCACTCACTCTTGTCTTAATCTTCATTGTGTTTCCCCTGTTCAATTGGCAAACGTCCTATTTGTGGATTACCTTCCCAAAAAGTGACATAGGCTTTTGATACATTTTAGTTTTTTAGTATGGGTCAAGCTCACGCAAGACCACGACTCAAATGGTAGGAGGAGAACTCACAGATGTAAATATAATGTTATTTATATGTGAACATTTATTTTTAAGATGGACCAACCAGTCTTAAGGTAGGCACTAAGACACCAACAGCATAAGAAACTTACCGACCATGGCTGGTTTTTCTCGGCCATCGATCTCAACTTGGCAGTTAAAACGATATAAAACGCCTGATTGTTTTTGTTCTTTAGCTTCCAGCGCCACATGATAACGAATACGGTCATTCACTCTGACAGGCTCTAAAAACCTAAGGGTATCCATGCCGTAATTTAGTAGTGTCTGTTTTGTTGAATCCAGTGAAATAAGCTCATAAAACACTTTTGGCATCAATGAAGTAGACAATAACCCGTGGGCAATGGGCATTTTGAAGGGACTTTGTGTTGCACAGCGGGCTTCATCAACATGGATCCATTGATGATCCCCGGTTGCATCAGCGAAAGCATTAATCATAGGCTGGTCGATTTTTACCCATTGGGTAACGCCCAGCGAATCACCTTCATTTAACTCAGTCAATGTTTTAGCCATGATGCCCTCTTTTACATACACATTTTTTAACATTTTTTTAAATCTTAGCAACCCAAGTACTATTAACGAAATGAATGTTATGTATAATAATCTATCATGATATTTAATGGTAAAATATGAAGTTTGAGCTTCAACACTTATAGAGAACTTTATGAATCTAAACCGAATTGACTTAAATTTGTTTGCAGTTTTCGATGCGATTTATACAGCGGGAAGTTTAACCAAAGCGGCAGATGTGCTTTGCATCACCCAACCAGCTGTAAGCAATTCACTTGCAAGGCTTCGAGAAATGCTCAATGACCCACTGTTTGTTCGCACGGGACATAGCATGACCCCAACGCCAGTCGCACAAAATATTATTGGGCCGGCACGAGACGCTTTGTCTTTATTGCGCAAAAGTGTACAAGACAGTCACACCTTTGAACCCACGACTGCCGAAAAAAGTTTTCATTTTGCGACCCGGGATTTATTAGAGGCCAGTGTAATGCCACGTTTGTTGGCAAATCTGCAATCTCGCTCTCCTAGAATCACCGTGACAAATTACGAAATTGCTCGCAATTCTGTTGTTTCTGCAATGGCCAGCGGCAGTTTAGACTTTTATGCTGATGCATCGACATTTACCGACCCTCATCTTTGTAAACAAAAAATCGCTGAGGACCGCTTTGTAGTTATGGCCCGTAAAAACCATCCTGATTTAAAGCAAGGAATCGATTTGGAAACGTTTTTGCGATTGGGGCAAATCAATGTTTCACATAGAAGAAGTGGCGCAGGCCCTATAGATATCGCCTTGGACAAAATAGGTAAAAGAAGAAAAATTGTAATGCGCGGGCAACACTTCTTGACCGTACCAAGTACCATTGTTAAAACAGATTTGATAGCGTGCATACCCTATCATTTAGCCAAGCATTACGACCTCTCTATCTACGAAATGCCTTTTAATGTGCCGTCAGTGGAGTATTTCCTGTATTGGCACGTAAGTGCTGATCACGACCATGCACACATTTGGATGCGCGACCAAATTTTTGAGGTGTGCAAGTCATTCAATCCTCACTGATTTGCTCAATCCTGGAGTCAACTATAGGGTTGTCTCCAGCATTTTTGTGCAAATTTCAAACGTTTCCTCTCATTCTGTACTGTACAACAGAAATATTCAACCCTCTGTTTTATATAAGTTAAATCAACTGAAAAGCCAGAAAACAACCTTTATAGTTATAACTTAACATACCTAAGTATCACCCCTCAGATTTTAAAGTTTTTCTACATCGGCTTTAATGAGTCTCGTTGAAACATTAACCACTAACTAAAACTACTCGAGGAATTTAACCATGTTGAAAATTGTTAAAACTTCTATCGCCATCGCCGCTACTTCTTTATTACTTGCCGGTCCTGCTCATGCAGACATCAATAGTGCACTACAAAACATCTGTACCATCGTTAAGACAGATGACAAAGGCGAGCTGCGTAAAAAAATGAAGAAGGTCCAGTCTGACTTTAGATTGAAATTGAAAGATTATTACTCTGGTGTGACATGCGGCGGCAACAGCTTGATCCGCACTGCCATGCTAAATAACGCCGTTGAAACTGGCACACTACTTGTTAAAAAAATGCCTAAAGGTGACCTTAAGTCTCCTGAGCAAGACGGTAAAACGCTTCAAGCGTGGATTGCTGAAAACGGCTTAGACAGCAACCCTATCACTGCTGTAATTAACGACCGTATCTAAGTAGAACGATCTCAGGAACCAATACGCGAACACCAGTTCAACATGGTAAGTAGACAGGCGCTGTCTACGTCCTCGGGAAACAGCCTCTTTTGAGGCTGTTTTTCGTTATGCTGGTTAAAACCTCTTCTTAAATGTCCATTTAAACGTCCGTTATAAAAATGTTATAAAATCGTTATAAATTTCGATAAGCATCTGTTTTTAATGAATTAATCATCAAATAAACATCACTACACCACAGAATTTTGACTCATTTATTCGTTCTAGCCGTTCCGGCATTTTTAACCTTTGTATCGCTATATTATGCTTATTTTGGCGACACAAAATACTCTGCGATCAATTAATATAAAGCACGGTTATTTGTTCCTACCCTTTAACGTTTAAACAAGGATATAAATATGAATTTCTCGACACCAGTGTTCAGAGTGCCAAAAGCACTTTTTAGGACGATACTTCTAATGCTATTTGTCTTTTCGAGCGCGTCTCAAGCTGCCATTATCCGGGTCACGGTAGAAAATAATGCTTCCGTCGGCGGACTCAGTTTTACGCCACTATATTCAGCATTTCACAGTGCAGCTTTTGACGCATTTGATGTGGGTGGAACGGCTTCAGCCGGACTTGAACAGCTCGCTGAACTTGGTGGCGCTTCAACCTTGGCAAGTGAAAGGTTAATGGTCGATCCAGGTTCCGTTGGAGGTGTAGTATTTCCAACAGGTGGCATGCGTCCTTTATTCCCTGGTGAATCAGGCTACAGAGAATTCAACATCACTGATACTGTAAGTAACCAATACTTTACATTTCTGTCTATGATCCTACCCTCAAATGACACCTTTTTTGGCAGGGACAATGCCCTACAGCTATTTGATGCCGCAGGTTACTTCTTGGGCAACCAAGTTATCAATGTTACGGGAGCAGATCTTTGGGATGCAGGCACTGAGGGTCTAGATACTACAGCCGCGCCCTTTATACCTGGTAACACCCCGACTGACAGTCCCGCTGACGCCCTAGGTGTTATTCGAGCCGCTGAATCTTTAGCTTCGTTTGCAGGGATTACACTAGCCAACGGTCAAGTGCTCGACGCCAATCTTATTGATTTCCTGTCAGATCCAGCAAGCTTCAACGTTGCCACAATCACCATTGAACAAATTCCAGAGCCAGCGATTGCTTCGTTATTTTTGGCGGGTGTTCTTGGCTTAGGTTTGGCCGCGAGACGACGTAAAGTCCATCTAAACTAAAATGCTTCAAAGCGATTTTTCGCTTATTATTGCGGAAAATCGCTTTTTCTACACGCCGACACATTTTAGCCTATATCATTGTAAATTAACTGCTTTTTGTTTCCACACCGCTAAATCAGTTACTATTAGTTATGATTTCGCATACCCAAGTATCAACCTTCAGATTTTAAACTTTCCCTCAATCCGCTTTAATGAATCTCGTAGAAACATTAACCATTAATTAAAACTTTTTGAGGAATTTAACCATGTTGAAAATTGTTAAAACTTCTATCGCCATCGCAGCTACTTCTTTATTACTTGCCGGTCCTGCTCAAGCAGACATCAACGGTGCACTACAAAACATCTGTACGATAGTTAAGACAGATGACAAAGGCGAGTTACGTAAGAAAATGAAAAAAGTACAATCTGACTACAGATTGAAACTTAAAGATTACTATTCAGGTGTGTCGTGTGGAGGCAACAGCCTTATCCGCACGGCTATGTTAAATAACGCAGTAGAAACTGGCACACTTTTAGTGAAGAAAATGCCTAAAGGTGACCTTAAGTCTCCTGAGCAAGACGGTAAAACGCTTCAAGCGTGGATATCTGAAAACGGCCTAGACGGTAACCCTATCACAGCTGTAATCAACGACCGTATCTAAGCGTTATTCAAAGGAACCAATACACGAACACTAGTTCAACATGGTAAGTAGACAGGCGCTGTCTACGTCCTCGGGAAACAGCCTCTTATGAGGCTGTTTTTCGTTGTGGGGTCAAAAAGTTTTCGATCTCTTCGTTGACGCGATCGGAAAATTGATGATGGATCCAATGGTTTCCCTCGCGTAAATGCCGAATAACAAGCTCCAGAACATATTCGTTTAATCCGTCTAAAAGTTCAGGCACAAATGCCAGGTCATTGTCTCCCCACAAAACAAGCGTTTTGACATTCACTCTTATGTTGGGAATTTTCATAGCTTGTAAGTCTGTAACAGGGCCTGACGTGTTTTCAGTTGACGATTTTGGCGCTAGCTGTGGCATCGCTTTGTAATAGTTCAGCATACTTGGTAAAACACCAGGAATTGACCAACTTTGCCGATTTTCAAACAATTCTGCCTCGGTCAGCACCGATTGTCCTTGGTCATCCAAAAACATTTTAACCAAAAACGCAAAATCGTCCTTGCTAACCTGTTCAATACCATCCTCAGCAATTAGTTGGTGTATATACTCGCTCTTTTTCCTTTGCAGTGGGTTGTGGATCATCTCCCGAGTGAAAGTACTAGGGTGCGCAGCGTTGAGAATGATCAAGTGACTAAATAGCGGCTCATGAAAGGCAACCATAGGCCAAGCAATAGCCCCACCCCAATCATGAGCACAAAGTATGACCTGTTGACCATCACCGACAAATTCAATAAACCGGCTCATTACTCTAATGAGGTTGGAAATATCATAAAAAGCTAACTGGGTAGGTTTAGAAGAATTGTTGTATCCGGGTAAATCTGGCGCGATGACGCGATACCGATGACTAAAATGTTCGATTTGTTTTCGCCAAGTTCGCCAATTTTCTGGAAATCCATGCAAGAACACCATAGTGCCCAAAGGGTCATTGCATTGCTGATATTCAATATAATGCAAATAACAATCATCAATCTGTATTTGTTTGCTCTGCATGGGTCGATTTCCTTTGGTGGCTACAAGGTAATATTAATAATAGAAACAAAAAAGCGGATGCTCATCACACCCGCTTTCAGTTAATTACATATAGCATTAACCGACCAGAAAGTGCTCCTCTGGCATACTCATAAGATTATCTGAACCCGTTTCTATTGAAGACACTAATGAACGAGTGCGAGTCAATAGACGGTCAAAGTAAAATCCAGCAGTTTGCAATTTAGCTTGATAAAATGCTGTTTCTGATGAGCCTGCATCCAGTTTTTGCTGCGCCACGACGGCCATCTTTAACCACATGTAGCCAACGATAATATAACCTGAGTACATCAAATAATCGACCGAAGCGGCCCCTACTTCATCCGGGTTCTGTGCGGCACGTTTACCGATTTCTTGGGTCATTTGCACCCACTCGTCAATGTGCGTTTCAATGGCATTGGACCATGCATTAAATTGCGCTTTGTCCCGTACGCTCATGCAATATTCTTGCACCTCTTTGACGAAAACTTTCAGTAATTCGCCGTTTGAGCCCATAATTTTACGGCCCAATAAATCAATGGCCTGTATACCCGTTGTCCCTTCATACATAGTACAGATCCGGGTATCACGGGCAAGTTGCTCCATTCCCCATTCTTTAATGTAGCCGTGCCCGCCATAAACCTGCATGCCATAGCTTGTGGTTTCTTGGGCGGTTTCAGTCAAAAATGCTTTAACAATTGGCGTGAGAAGCGCAAGTTTAGACTCTGCTAACTGTTTTACCTGCTCGTCGTCGCTATACAGTGTGTTGTCAACCATCTGCATGCAATAAATTGCTAACGCACGATTCCCTTCACGGAACGCTTTTTGCGTTAACAACATACGGCGCACATCAGGGTGGACAATAATTGGATCGGCTGGACCATCAGGGTTAACTGGGCCTTTTGTAGAACGGAACTGCAAACGATCTTTGGCGTAGGCAAGCGCGCCTTGGAAGGCAGCTTCGGTGCCGGCTAGCCCTTCAAGCCCGGTACCAATACGTGCAGAGTTCATGAAGGTAAACATACAGTTCAACCCGCGATTTGGCTGACCAATTAAATATGCTTTAGCGCCATCAAAATTGATCACACAGGTCGCGCTAGCTTTGATCCCCATCTTGTGTTCGATAGAGCCACAATTAACACCGTTTCGCTCACCAACCGAACCGTCTTCATTGACATTAAATTTAGGGATAACAAACAAGGATATGCCGCGAGTTCCCTCTGGTGCATCGGGTAAACGCGCTAAAACGATGTGAACAATATTATCGGAAAAATCATGTTCCCCAGCAGAGATGAAAATTTTTGTCCCTGTAACGCTATAGGTGCCATCATCATTAGGCTCTGCCTTGGTTTTTAACATGCCTAAATCTGAGCCACAATGCGACTCTGTCAAACACATGGTTCCCGTCCAACTGCCTTCAATCAATGAAGGTAAAAAACGTTGTTTTTGTTCATCAGTACCGTGGGCTAAAATCGTTGCGATACAGCCCTGACTCAAGCCTGGATACATCGCCCACGAGTGGTTTGCTCCCGAAAACCATTCTGCAATAGATGATTGTAGAGAGTAAGGAAGCCCCTGCCCACCAAACTCTTGTGGATGGGTCATAGACGGCCACCCACCTTCAACGTAGGTTTGGTATGCTTCTTTGAAACCTGGCGGTGTTGTCACCACACCATCTTCCCACTTGCAACCGATTTCGTCACCCGCTGCATTAATAGGCGCAAGCACATTGTCGGTAAATTTTGCCGCTTCCTGACAAATAGCCTCGACCATATCTGGCGACGCATCGTCAAAGCCCAATTGCTCATAATGCTTTTCGAAACCAAGTAATTCGTTCATGACAAATAAGGTGTCACGCACTGGAGATTTAAAATTTTGCATAATTCGTTACTACCTTTCTTATGTCTTAATATACTTCGAATAATCCGGCAGCACCCATGCCACCACCGATGCACATCGTGCACACGACATATTTTGCGCCGCGACGTTTTCCTTCGATAAGTGCATGACCTACCATTCGCGCACCACTCATACCATATGGGTGTCCAATAGAGATTGCGCCACCATTTACGTTCATGAGTTCTGCTGGAATGCCCAGTTTTTTCTGACAGTAAAGCACCTGAACTGCAAACGCTTCATTCAGTTCCCACAAGCCGATATCTTCGATTTTCAAACCATGTTGTTTTAGCAACTTTGGCACGGCAAAAATGGGCCCGATACCCATCTCATCTGGTTCACAACCGGCCACAGCAATACCGCGATAGACGCCTAGAGGAGTAAGGTTTTGCTGTTCAGCCAGCTTGCTGTCCATCATTACACTGGCCGAAGCACCGTCTGAAAGCTGGCTGGCATTACCTGCGGTGATACATCCACCTTCGATTACGGGCTTCAACCCTTGCAAGCCTTCAAGTGTCGTTTCCGCACGATTACCTTCATCTTTTGTTAGCGTCACTTCTTCTAAGCTTTGCTCTTTGGTTTCTTTGTTAACCACCACTTTGGTCGCCGTAACCGGCACAATCTCATCATCAAACTTGCCCGCTTGCTGAGCAGCCGCGGTACGCATTTGGCTCTGATAACCGTATTCATCTTGCTCATCTCGGCTAATACCGTAACGATTAGCAACCACTTCTGCGGTTTGCAGCATCGGCATATAAATGTCTTTGTGTTTGGCTACTAGTGCTTTATCCACCATCCGAAACGTATTCATTTTGTCGTTTTGCACCAAACTGATGGAATCTAAACCTCCTGCAACCATCACCGGTACATTGTCGGTAATGATGTGTTTAGCGGCGGTGGCAATCGCGTACATGCCTGAACTGCATTGACGGTCTAGGGTCATGCCAGACACTGTTACGGGTAGTCCCCCCGCTAATGCCCCCAAGCGGCCTATATTCATACCGCCAGAGCCTTGAGTCAGCGCACTGCCCAAGATCACATCATCGACGGAAGCTGGGTCGATGCCTGCTTTGGCAACCGCTGCGCTGATCGCATGACCAGCAAGACTAGGTGCCTCTAAATTATTAAACGCACCTCGATACGCTCGACCAATTGGCGTACGAGCGGTAGATACAATGACTGCTTCTTTCATAGTTAAATCCTTAAGATATTCTTTTTTCGAGGTACTTATTTGCGATAATCAGCAAAGCGTTTGCCTTGCTCAGCAAGTTGCTTCAATAACGGCGCAGGTTCAAACCACATTTTTCCATACTCACCCAGCTCATCACGATACTTGCACATAGCTTGGTACACTTTGTCCAAACCAATTTCATCTGCGTATTGCATGGGTCCGCCTCGATAAACCGGGAATCCATAGCCATAAACGTAGATCACATCGATGTCACTAGACTTGGCTGCAATACCTTCTTCAAGGATCTGTGCACCTTCGTTAATCAATGGAAAAATGCAACGTTCCAATATTTCTTGTTCGCTGTGAGCGCGTTGTTCAACACCGAGTTTATCGGCTTCTTGTTTGGCAATTTCGAGCACCTGTGGATCAGGCACAGGAACGCGACTTCCGTCTTCGTACAGGTATATACCTTTACCGACTTTCAGACCGACACGCCCCTCTTCAACCAGCCGATCAGCAACCACTGCATAACTGGGATCGTGTGAGATAAATTCTTGACGGGATTGACGAACGAAGTAACCGATATCAAGACCAGCCATGTCTCCCATGGTGTTGGGTCCCATCGGCATACCAAAATCGTAAATAACCTTATCCACTTGCTCTGGGGAGGCCCCTTCCAGCGTCAATCGATTTGATTCGCGACCGTAAGGTTCAATCATTCGGTTTCCGACAAATCCGAAACAGACGCCAACCAACACGGCGACTTTGCGGATCGTCTTAGCCATTTTCATGCTGGTTTTGATTACGTCTGCAGCGGTTTTTTCACCTTTAACAACTTCGAGCAATTTCATGACATTAGCCGGGCTGAAGAAGTGCAATCCGATCACGTCTTGCGGACGCGAAGTTGAAGCAGCAATCTCATCTAAATCGAGGGTAGATGTGTTGGAAGCGAGGATAGCGCCTGGCTTACAAACTTCGCCCAGCTTGCCAAAGACTTGCTTTTTCACTTCCATTTTTTCGAACACCGCTTCGATTACCAAATCGACATCCGACAGCGCATCGTAGTCTGTTGCGCCCATGAGTAAAGCCATGCGATTTTCAACATCATCAGCACTAAGCTTGCCTTTTTTAGCTGAGTTTTCGTAGTTGCGACGGATTACTGCTAAGCCTTTGTCCAGCGCCTCCTGCTTAAGCTCTAACATCACAACAGGGATACCCGCGTTAGCAAAATTCATTGCAATACCGCCACCCATAGTGCCTGCACCAATAATACCAACCTTTTTAATATCTCTTACTGGTGTTGATTTATCGAAGTCGTCTACATGACCAGCGGCTCGTTCAGCGAAAAAGAAATGCTGTTGAGCCCGCGCTTGTGGAGACTGCATACATTCCATAAACAGCTCGCCTTCTCGTTTGAGGCCAGCTTCCATGGGCAATTCAACAGCGGCTTCCACTGCTTGTATGCAACGTTCTGGAGAGAAGAATCCTCTCGCCTGTTTGGCAATTCCCTGACGGAATTGGGCAAACAATTCAGCCGGCGCCGAAGCCGGATCGATAGAAATATCTTTTGTTCGTTTGATGGCTGCGCCATTTTTAATAAGCTCGTTGATAAAATTCAAACTTTCTTCCATCAACGCTTCTGGTTGTTCAACGATTAAATCAAACGCACCTTTTACTGTGCTAGCTTTCGCAGGTTTGCCCGTAACAATCATGTCCAATGCTTTTGCTACGCCCGCCAGCCTAGGTAGACGCTGAGTTCCTCCTGCTCCAGGCAGAATGCCAAGGTTGACTTCAGGCAAGCCTACTTTGTTCGCCGCAAACGTAATGCGGTAATGACATGCTAAGGCAACTTCTAATCCACCGCCAAATGCTGGTCCATTCAGCACGGCAATCACAGGCTTGTCAGCATTTTCGATTAAATCAAGCACATCGGGTAACGGTGGCTCAAAATCCCCACCTGAAAATTCACTGATATCTGCACCGCCTGAAAATAGCGGTTGTTGAGACGAAATGACGATGGCCTGAATGCTGTCATCATTCAATGCTGCTTTAATCTCTTCAATTAGACCAATACGAACCGCTTTAGATAACGCGTTCACTGGCGGACTTTGCATTAATACTAATGCCACATTGCCCTGATTTTGGCTTATTACGGCTGCAGACTTGTCAGCGCTCATAAAATCCCCTGTTAACAGAATGAAAAATTCGAGTAGAGCACGATACTAGGACAGCTGTCTTAATCATCCAAATTTATTGGTTTTATGCGTATAAATAAATCAAATTGATATAAAGCCGAACCGTTGATAATACTGATATCTGTCGGCAAGTCAGTTATTGCAAAGGATTGCAGTTATTGACTTTGCTTTGTGCATCTGATTCTCTTGGAATTACATAACGATTTACAACTTGTAAACAGGGATACTTATGGAAGCGCTTCGCACACCGGATAATTGCTTTGCTGATTTACCCGATTATCCGTTTTCACCCCACTACATTCAGGTGGATGATACAGAAGGTGGCCAGCTTAGAATGCACTATGTCGACGAGGGCGAAAAAGACGCGCCTGTGGTATTAATGCTTCACGGCGAACCCTCTTGGTCTTTTCTGTATAGAAAAATGATCGTTCCGGTCCAAAAGGCAGGGTTTCGTGCGATAGCGCCTGACTTAATCGGATTTGGAAGATCGGACAAACCCACTAAGCAGACCGATTACACTTATCAACGCCATGTGGATTGGATTGCCAACATCGTGACTCAACTCGAATTGAATGACATCACCCTAGTATGTCAGGATTGGGGAGGCTTATTAGGCCTACGATTGGTGGCACAATTCCCTGACCACTTTGCCCGCGTCTGCGCAGCCAATACCTTTTTGCCCACAGGTGATCATCCCATGGGGGAAGCTTTCGATAATTGGAAAGCATTTTCACAAAGTGTCGAGGTTTTTCCTGCAGGGGGAATTATCAAAGGCGGTACTGTTACTGAATTGCCCCAAAGTGTTATTGATGCTTATAACGCGCCCTACCCTGACGAATCATACAAAGCCGGCGCAAGAGTTTTCCCGCTGCTCGTTCCTGCTACACCTGATAATCCCGCCTCTGAGGCCAATCGACAGGCATGGCAGATATTAAAAAAGTGGAACAAACCATTTTTGACTGCCTTTAGTGACTCAGATCCGGTCAGCGCTGGCGGTGACAAACTTTTCCAGAAATTAATTCCAGGGTGTGCCGGACAGGCGCACACAACGATTAAAAATGGTGGTCATTTCCTACAAGAAGATCAAGGCCCAGACTTCGCTCAAGTTGTGTTGTCATTCATTGACGCAACTCAATAATTTATAAAACCTTTCCCAAGGAGAATTTTTTTGGACTCACTACTCGATTTTAGCGGCCAAGTGGCCATGATAACCGGCGCATCTAGCGGTTTTGGTCGTCTACTTGCACAAGGACTTGCCTCAAGAGGATGTAATCTTGTACTTGGTGATATCAACCTGGACGAATTACAAAATACCCTTGACTCCCTCTCGCTCACCGATAATCAAGTCATTTCCATGGCCTGCGATGTAAGCGATGAAGCAGCAGTTAAGGCCATGGTCGATGGGGCGTTAAAAACATTTGGCAGATTAGACATTGGTGTCAACAATGCAGGGATCGCACATTCTCTAATGCCACTTCATCAAGTTGACCAGGCAACCATTGATAAGCAAATGGCAGTGAACGTAAATGGCGTTTTATTTGGTATGAAATACCAAATTGAGGCAATGCTAAAACAAGGCTCGGGCCATGTATTAAATGTCAGTTCAATGGCAGGAATAGGCGGCGCACCAAAAGGTGCTGCATACTCCGCGGCCAAACATGCTGTAGTCGGTTTAACTCGCACAGCCGCGGTCGAATATGCGAAAAAAGGTATCCGCGCCAACGCGATTTGTCCATTTTATAGCCCCACCAATATCCTTGCGGTTGATGGTTACGATTCACCTGAGAGTCAAGAACGCCTTGCACGAGGGTGCCCAATGCGTCGATTGGCTGATCCGCAGGAAGTGGTTAATACTATGATACTTATATTGTCGCCAGGAAATTCTTACATGAGCGGCCAAACCATCGCGATCGATGGTGCAGTAAGTGCGTGGTAAATAGCGAAACAAGCTATCACCAATGACTTATAGCGCTGCCAGAACAGCGTTATCACAGTAACACGACCGATAGGAAATATGAATGAAAGGCTTGATGATGAAGACGCAATTGATGATTTCATCAATTTTGCGTCATGCTGAAAAAAACTATCCCAATCAAGAAATTGTGTCCGTGACTGCGGACAACCCAAGGCACCGATACACCTATACTGATTTTGCCCGACGTTCAAGACAGTTAGCTAATGCTTTGACCAATCTAGGCGCAAAATTTGGTGACAGGATCGGTACACTGGCCTGGAATGATTATCGACATTTAGAGCTGTATTACGGCGTATCAGGTTCCGGCATGGTTTGCCATATGATCAATCCAAAGCTTTTTCCAGAGCAAATTAATTACATCATCAACCACGCTCAAGACAAATTCATTTTTGTGGATGTGCTTGTAATGCCGCTGATCGAAGCATTGCACCCTCATTTAACATCATTGGAAGGCATTATTGTGTTGACTGGCAAAGACACTATGCCAATAACAGAGCTCCCTAACGTGTATTGTTATGAAGAGCTGCTTGCTGAACAAGATGACGATTACGACTGGCCTGAGTTTGATGAAAATACAGCCTGTGGTATGTGCTATACCTCGGGAACCACCGGAAATCCAAAGGGCGTTGTCTACAGTCACCGTTCAACGTTGTTGCATGCCTACGCTGGTGCACTTCCCGATGCGACCAATGCCTCTAATCGCGACGTTTGCATGCCTATTGTGCCGATGTTTCATGTCAACGCCTGGGGTATTCCCTACGCCTCTATTATGGTTGGTGCGAAGCTAGTTATGCCTGGCCCCAAAATGGCTGATGGTGAAACCTTGCAGAATCTAATTGAGACTGAGAAGGTGTCTTACAGTTCAGGTGTACCGACAATATGGATGGCATTGCTCGACTATTTAGATAGTTCAGGCAAAAAAATTGATTCCCTCGAAACCGCCAGTACAGGCGGCGCAGCTTGCCCTCGCGGGATCATTGAGCGACTTAAATTCGACTACAATACTCGCGTCTTACAAGGCTGGGGGATGACTGAAATGAGCCCACTTGGCACTCTGTTTAGTCTCAAACCGGGAATGGAAGACTTACCTGAAGAAAAAATTACTGATCTCCAAGCAAAACAGGGTAGAACCGTGTTTGGTGTCGAATTGAAAATTGCTGATGACAACAACAACGAACTTCCTTGGGATGGTGTTGCCTTTGGCGCTCTCAAAGTTAAAGGTCCTTGGATTGCAACGGGTTATTACGGCATGTCGCAGGAGCCCGGTGCGGATGACTGCCCTGTTGATGCGGACGGCTGGTTAAACACTGGTGATGTGGCCACTATCGATCCGGATGGTTTTATGCAGATCACCGACCGCACAAAAGATGTAATTAAAACAGGCGGTGAATGGGTTAGTTCAATTGAAATCGAGAACGCTGCAGCAAGTCACGAGCAGATTGCCGAAGCGGCAGCCATTGGCCGATATCACCCCAAATGGACCGAAAGGCCTTTATTAATCGTAGTATTGAGTCCCGGAGCAACATTGAGTAAAGAGGATATTATAGAATACTTACAAGCGCGATTGCACAAGTGGTCGGTACCCGATGATGTAATATTTACCGAAGAGCTTCCACACACTGCAACGGGCAAACTCAATAAATTGGCTTTACGTCAGACCTATAAAGATTATGAATTCGCCAGCTAACGGGGAATATCAAGCCATTTGAAGAGGCCTCATGGCCTCTTTTTTTGTCGGTCAAGCATGTCGTACCCCGTTAGAAGTGCATATGAACCGATTTCAAAATCGAAGCAACGTAGCAAAATCGTCAGCGGATCCGTTTAATTCCAATTTAATGAACATGTATTAAATTACATACCCAAGTATCAGATCAGAGATTTTTTTAATACTTAAGTTGGTCTTTAATTTAATTGTACTTTAATTCAACAGTGATTCTTGAACAATTAACTGAAGGAGGAATTAACCATGTTGAAAATTGTTAAAGCTTCTATTGCTATCACCGCCGCGACTTTGATGTTTTCGGGCACCGCACATGCCGATATTAATGCTGCATTACAAAACATATGCACCATTGTTAAAACCGATGACAAAGGTGAATTGCGAAAGAAAATGAAAAAAGTGCAGTCTGACTACAGACTAAAATTGAAAGATTACTATTCTGGTATCACCTGTGGTGGTAACAGCTTAATACGCACAGCAATGCTTAACAATGCAGCTGAAACCGGTACATTATTGGTGAAAAAAATGCCAAAAGGTGACCTTAAAGCACCCGAAAAAGACGGTAAAACGTTACAACAGTGGGTAAACGAAAACGGTTTAGCTAGTTCGCCAATCGCTAGTGCGCTTAATGAACGAATTTAATTTTCTTTAAAACTAAAAAACCTCCAGCGCGGAGGTTTTTTTGTGTCTGATATTCAGGCAGACCAACAAATCGAGTTGCCTACCCTTGTTGATTTTTTGCCTCAATTTCCTGAGTAATGGTTTTGATTTGAATCGCTGCTTGCTGCTTTTTCCGATCATGCAATCTTGGATATTCTTCCTCTAACACGGCAAGTACAGAAAGCATACCCCAGTGAAAACCGGAAGAGAGGATCAGGTAAGCAAAATCATCGTGAAATTGACTGTTTTGTGCTCCCAATGCCGTTCCCGACAAACGGCTCACATGCTCGCCATAAGACTGTACGTTTTCGTATTTATTTACCTCAAAAAACAATACTTGATAGGCTTCAGATTGCTGGTAAGCATGACTATACACCAGAGCATCAAATTGCGCATATTGCTGCTGCAAAAGCTGTTGGAATGCCTTTTCACCATTTTGAGCATGAGGGTTCAAGCCGTTGTTTTTTGCCAGCACCGGTGTGGTAAAAGATGTCCAGCGTAAACCTGTATTAACCTCGTTTTGCTGTTCATCTGTCAATACTCGTCCCTGACACATTTCTTCTTGCATGCCAGGTGACATTTCATCGGCCAAACTCACTTGACGTGCATAGCCTTTGGCGTAGCTGGTACTAAAAAGTTGGTAGGCGAGTTGCGCCACATCCTCTAAAGCTGCTTGTTCGTTGGGTTCCAAAAAAAGCGCCTGATGGCTAGCGACCTGAGTCATATTACTCACAAAAATGGGCAGATTTTTTTTGCTGGTTTGTGCAATCAATTCAGCTTTATCAACAGCGCCGCATAATTGCGCGTTTAGGTACGCATTCCAAGCTGCTCTGTCGGTATTCCAAACTTGGATCATGCCAGCAAATAAATTGGCATGTACAAATTTTTGGGCTTGATCAACAAGCGCTTGATGTTCTGTGATTTGTTGTTGTTCAGCCTCGGTGTAAACGATTTTATTCTTTGCACAGCCACTCAACGCCAAGCAAGAAATTGTCACTAGACTAATGATAATTGGTGTGAAACGTTTGCACTGAAACATAAAAGGCCTCTGAATAAGAGGCCGCAGTTTAGTATTTCGATTAGGGTTGTTCAAGTCTGATTGTTAAGGCTGAAGTGCCATCTTTCCTTTAACTTCTCGCCCCATGACCTTGTTCAAGGCGTCTTTAGCCTGTTTTAGAGGTAATGTTTGGTCAACGATGACTTTGACCTGGCCTTTTAGATACCATTCAATAAGCTCCTTCATATTCTGTTGGAACTCTTGCGGTTGGTGCTGCGTAAAAGAGCCCCAAAATACGCCCACAACGGAATAGCCTTTTACCAGTGCTAGGTTAACTGGAAATTCGGGAATAGTTCCGCCAGCAAAACCAATCACCAGTAAACGCCCGTTCCAGCCCATGGAGCGCGAGCATGCGTGAAACGTATCGCCGCCTACGCACTCATAAACAACGTCTGCACCTTTACCACCAGTGGCTTCTTTAAGCGCCGTTTTTAAATCGTTTTCAGTATAATTGATCAGAATGTCGGCACCATTTTGCTTAGCGACATCGAGTTTTTCCTGGGTCGAGCACACGGCAATAACTTTCGCCCCCATTGCTTTACCAATTTGCACTGCCGCTAGACCTGTGCCGCCAGCTGCCCCCGTGACAACAAGCGTTTCACCTGGTTGAATATTTGCGCGCTGTTTTAGTGCGTGATGCGCGGTAGCATGTGCGGTAACCAATGCGGCTGCCTCATCATCTGGAATTTGATCAGGAATGGGCATCACATGGCTCATTGGCACTGCGACTTTTTCCGCATAACCACCTAGCATGCATAAGGCAATCACCCTACTGCCGACTTTTAAATGCGGAACCCCTTCACCAATTTCACTGATAACTCCAGCTACTTCACTGCCAGGAATAAAAGGAAAATCCGGTTTCATTTGATACAGTCCTTGTACCAACAGCCCATCTGGGAAATTTACGCCACAGGCTTTGACATCAACAACCACCTCACCTTTTTTGGCAACGGGATCCGGAAGCTCTTCATAGGCAAGCTTATCAACGCTCGCAAACTCTCTACATACAATTGCTTTCATTCAAATTCCTTAATTAGTTCTACAGCCATTTTGGCCAGTGGTGGAACCATCGCACCGACTTTACCTGCTTGATCGCTTGATGCATTCCCTTCTTGGGCGCGTTTTGCCACACCTTGTGCAATGGCTGCCAGCCGGAAAAAACTAAAGGCAAGATACACATGCCAGTTACTAATATTTTCGATACCGGCACGATGGCAATATTGATCAATAAACTCTTTTTCAGAGGGAATACCCAGCGCTTCTCGATCAACGCCCCCTAAACCACTTGAGTGGCCAATATGGGCAGGAAGTCGTAATTGCATACACTGGTAAGCTAAATCCGCCAGTGGATGGCCCAGGGTAGACAGCTCCCAATCCAAAACGGCGATTATTTTAGGCGCCGACTTGGCAAACATTAAATTGTCCAATCGATAGTCACCGTGGACCAAAGAAACCCGCCCATCATCTTCGGGTAAATTAGCCTCTAACCACCTAATCAATGTATCCATGTCAGGTATGGGATCAATTTCAGACAACTTGTATTGGGCACTCCAACGACTTAACTGACGTTCAAAATAATTGCCCGGTTTGCCGTAATCAGATAATCCCACTTTTTCAATATCAACGCTGTGCAAATCAGCCAGCACATGGCTCATTTGTTGATACATATCATTGCGAGTTTGTTGCTCGGCTATCTCAGGTAAGCTGCTGTCCCAATACACCTCGCCATCCATGTATTGCATGACATAAAACATGCTGCCGATCACAGAGGTGTCTTCGCACAAATGGTAAACATCCGCGACAGGTACATTCGTACTGGAAAGTGCCTTGAGTACGCGGAACTCGCGATCAACCGCGTGCGCGGATTTGAGCAATTTACCCGGTGGCTGACGCCTTAATACATAGTGATCATTACCGACGGTCAATTTAAATGTTGGATTGGACTGACCGCCAGCGAACTTTTCAGCGCGCAAATTTCCAGAGAATGAAGGCAGTTTATCTTGCAAGTATTCAGCAAGGACTGCTTCATTTAATTGACTAACATCTGATTGCGTCAAAATGTGCTCTCTTTTTAACTGGTACTAATTATTATCCATTGGCTCTTTGCCCAACATGATCTTTGATCAAGTTTCGGCCTAATTGCATCATGTGCACTTGATCGGGTCCATCAGCCAGTTTGATTGTTCTTGCATAAGCATAGGTTGCAGAGAGTGTAAAATCCTGACTCGTCCCTGCCGCACCATGCATCTGAATCGCTTGGTCGATCACCTTACAAGCCATATTAGGCGCAACAATTTTAATAGCAGCGATAATGTCCCGCGCCACTTTATTGCCATAGCGGTCCATCTTGTCAGCCGCTTTTAAGGTTAACAACCTTGCTTGTTCGATATCGCAATGCATCTGTGCAATCGATTCTCTCACCGATTGTTGTTTACTTAGTGGTTGTCCAAAAGCAACCCGTTGCTCCACCCTTTCGCATGCCAAGTCTAAAGCCCGTTGAGCACAACCGATTAGTCGCATGCAGTGATGGATGCGACCTGGTCCTAAACGACCTTGTGCGATGGCAAAGCCCTCCCCTTCACCTACTAACAAGTTCGCAGCGGGAACCCGAACATTATCAAACACGACCTCAGCGTGACCGACGGGCTCATCGTAATAACCCATCGCTTGCATGGGACGAACAACCGTCACGCCAGCCGTATCCATGGGTACCAGAATTTGTGATTGTTGGCGATGCCTGTCAGCGCTAGGATCCGTTTTTCCCATCACCACCATAATTTTACAATTAGTATTCATCGCGCCACTGGTGTACCACTTTCGACCATTGATAACGTATTCGTCACCATCACGCACAATGGCTGTCTCAATATTTGTTGCATCACTTGAGGCAACAGCAGGTTCAGTCATCGCAAATGCGCTGCGTATCTCACCGTTGAGAAGCGGCTCCAACCATTGCTTTTTATGCGCGTCACTTCCGTACTTTGACAAAACTTCCATATTCCCTGTATCAGGAGCGCTGCAGTTAAATACCTCTGAACTCCATAGTACGCGCCCCATGGCTTCGCAAAGTGGGGCATACTCGAGATTTGTCAGCCCAGCACCATAAGGAAGGTATTCTTCAGGCAAAAATAGATTCCATAGGCCGGCTGCCTTAGCTTTTTCCTTTAACGACTCCATCATTGATGGCGTGGACCACCGGTCGGAGTTGTTGTGCACTGCATTAATATATTCTTGTTCTACAGGATAAATATGCTCATTCATAAATTGATTGAGGCGATCAAGAAGCGATTGGGTTTTAGGCGAGTAATCGAAATGCATAGGTGTCATCCAAAATAAATTTCGAAAATAGTAGAGTCTGCGGGTCTATAAGTTTAATTAATTATCCTAATACTTTTATATTAGTATTATAAATAACCAGCAAACAAATCTGTTCAATACTGCTGAAGTTCCCGTATTGCCTAACGTCAAGCGAGCAAAAGCCTGGCATGTATTCACTGCCCACATTTAACAGACGGATAACATTTTTTTTACTTTTCCCCTCAATTCTTGTTAACGTAGGCATTGGTACGATGAGTTGACATCTAATTGTCCGGCTAAAGCGACTCCCTAATATAATCGCTGCCTGCAATTTTGAGCTCTCGCCTACCCCAATAATTAGAATAAACCCTTAACACAGTTTCACGAGAACACATTATGAGTATGAATTTGCCATCGAATTTCAAGCGCAAACCTATTCCATTGCTTGTTGCATTATCGCTTGGTCTAAGCGGCGCAAATGCGCTCGCGCAAGAGCAAACGGAAGAGCAAGTTTCAGGTTTAGAAACAATCACCGTTACTGCACAAAAACGTGCACAAAACCTTCAAGAAGTCCCTGTAGCGGTTACCGCCTTTACAGGTGATGAGATGGCAGAAGCTGTCATTAAAGATTTGTACGATTTACAAACAAATGTTCCTGGATTAGGTGCGTTTCAAAGTCAAAGCGCCACCAACTCAAGCTTCTCTATTCGTGGGGTTGGAACCTCCTCGCAAAACTTCGGCCTTGAATCATCGGTCGGTTTGTATGTTGATGGCGTCTATCGCGCTCGTCAAAACTCCATGATCAATAACCTGGTCGACGTTGCTGCGGTAGAAGTGTTGCGTGGTCCACAAGGTACACTATTTGGTAAAAACACACCTTCTGGTGCTGTGTTAGTCAGAACTGTCGCACCTAGCCACGATGGTGACGATTCATTTGTAGAAGGCACATTAGGCAACTATGGTCTGTTAAACTGGTCTGGTGCCACATCATTTTCTGCAATTGAAGATGTTTTGGCGTTTCGCGTAACAGGTTTTGGCAGCCAGCGTGATGGTATCGTCACAGATGTCAATTTAGGTCACCAAGCGGTCAACGACAGAGATCGTTGGGGTACACGCCTGCAAGCCCTATACACGCCGACTGAAGACGTCTCTGTAAGAATCATTGCTGATTACTCTGAAATTGATGAAACCTGTTGTGGGGCCCCTGTTCAGTTGAGTAATGTTCAAGCGCTAAATGTGCCAGGACGTTTTGGAACTGATGCAGTTCTTCCTTCCCTAGGTGGAACCGTATTTGCGGGCGGTGATTCGTTCTTTGATCGTCAAATTGCTGTGTCTTTCTTACCCGAATCAAGCATGCGAGACCGTGGTATTTCAGCCGAAATTAATTGGGATATTGATGACAACTACAGTTTTGTTGCAATCTCCGCCTATCGTAAATTTGACTCGTTCGACTTAATCGACAGTGATTTCACCGATGCACCTTTGTTTGGAACGAAAAATGACTCTTCTCAAAATTCGTTTTCGCAAGAACTTCGCATTGACTACACTAGCGATGAGTTAAACTTTATTGCTGGTGTTTATTATTTCCAGCAAGATTTAGATCTAGATTACAGTTTATTTACCGACGACTTGTTCAACCCATTCTTTATGTCTAATTTCCAAGGAGCACTTGATCCACTGCTTGGTGGTATTGATGCGCTAAGTGCAGCAACAGGCGGGTTGATTGCACCTTCAGCCCAAGCGGCTCCTGCAGGAACAGGGTTTGACCATATCGCAGAGCAAGAGCATGAAAGTTACGCGGTTTTCGGTCAATTTGATTACAAAATCAATGACGAATTCACCTTAACTGCTGGTTTACGCTACACAGACGAAACCAAAGATTTGTCGACAATTTTCTCTGAGAATCTCCCTGGCGGTACCGAGTTTGTGCCTTTCTTTAACAGCATTGGTAACCCTGCCGTACCTGAAACAATTGTTCCTGGCACCTTGATCTATGGTGCAGGTGTCGCAGGCGCTGTTGCAGCGGGTATCGCAGATGGTTCAATCAACATTATGACTGCCGAAGGTCAAGCGGCCTTGCAAGCATTTGTTCCTTTCCAAACGCCTGGATGGGGCTTCCAAGCTTTAGGTGCTACTACGGCAAGCCGTCCCGATATTATCGAGACTCTGGAAGATGACCAAATTACGGGTACGTTGAAGTTGAGTTATCAACCTAATCGCGACACTCTGATGTATGCATCTTATGGCACTGGCTATAAGTCGGGCGGTACCAATACAGATAGAATTGGTGATGGTTTTGTTCCAGTGTTTGATGCTGAAACCTCTGAATCATTTGAGTTTGGCCTGAAAAAAGATTTCCCAGAGCAAAACTTCCGAATCAACGCCGCAGCACACTACACAACAGTTGAAGATTTCCAAGCGAATACGTTCACCGGAAATGGCTTCAACCTGCAAAACGCTGGTGACTACAAAATTAGTGGTCTTGAGCTTGAGGCGACTTGGTTCCCAGTTGATACAGTTGAAGTGAACTTCTTGTATGCACGCGTTAATGCTGAATATGAGTCTTTCGAGCGTGGAAACTGCTGGAATGCATTTGAATTCCATAACACACCAGATGGTCAGTTACCTGCCGATCCGGGCCAGCAAAGCACAGATATTGCTAATCTGAACGGATTCTGTGACCGAACTGGTGATCGCCCTGGTGGTGAGCCAGAAGATTATGCAGTTGTCACAGTCAAAAAAGATTTCGATTTGTCAGATAGTATCTATGCACATGTTTTGGCTGAGTATAGCCATACCGGTGATTACTACCTAGATGGCAGTAATGACCCGCTAACGTTGCAAGATTCTTACAACATCCTAAATTTACGCTTCTTCATGAACTTTACTGACATCGATACCGATGTGATTATTTGGACACGTAACTTATTGGATGAAGAATATATCAATAAAACTAACTTCAACACGCCTATTCAAGGCGGTAAGTTAAATGCATATGTGTCAGAGCCAAGAACTTTTGGTATCACAGTGAAGAAGCGTTTCTAAACGCGCTAACAACACAAAACAAAGCCGGCATACGCCGGCTTTTTTATGTTCTGATCGTTCGATTAGATTGGCGAACCTGGTGGTAAGCTCTTAACTGTGAAGTCACCTTTCCACTCTCCTGATTGCATGAACCAATCCAGTTGTTGCGCCATTGAACGGTTTTGTTCTGCTCTGCTATTTTTCTTCAACCATTTATGCAGCAATGTCACTTGATTGAGCATAATTCCTCTTGCCTCGGGCGCAAGCTCGGGTTGCAGCAAGGCATTCATTACCGAATTTAACACCACGTAGTCCACGCGATTTTTGACCTGCTGCGTAAACTTATTAGGCTTATTTTGAATCGTTTTTTCAAATAAACTCTTCAACAGGGTCGAGACCGTTAATTGGTCTTTGCTTTTCACAGGCCTGGAAACCAACCGATTAAGCCGCTGCGTTTGCAAAAGTAAAGACAGCGTATGTCCTGCTCCAGCTTCAGCAGCACTAATAGGATCAAACACCAGACCATTGCGACCATTAAAACTCTCTCGGGTATTTGTCTCACCATAAACTTTAGGTGTTATGAGCTGCGTCAACGGATCAGGTAGTTTTAAAAATTGATAGTCTAGCGTTGACAACATGCTTTCCAGAGCACGCTGCTGCACTGATTGGTCGACAAAAGATACCCCTTTAGGCTGGCTAAAATCCCCTTTTAATTCGTATTGATAATGCACGCCTCCAATTAACTTGGCGACAGCTTCTATTTGATAACGATGCAAATAGTAAATCGGGACAAGTGACTCTTGCAGTGAAGATAATGACGCGCCGCTGGGAATCGAATTGATACCAAAATCCGCTAATGCGGTAGCTCTCACTTCAAACAGATTTTGCAATTCATCAATGGGGTTTTTACCATTATCCCAAAGGTGACCGGAAGCATTTGCTGCATGACTTGGTCGTGAATCAGGATCAGATTGATACGACAAACCTGCAGTTAGTGCTTTATTGATAACATTTTCTAAATAGGCGTGCTCAGATTGTTCGGCGGGCAAATCCTGGTAACCGTAAGCAATGGTGTGCAAATCCCATTGCCCCATGCCCACATCGTAAGCACCATCTAGTGTAACTTTTCCGTCAACAACAGAAACTTTGGGATGAGGATAGTCCATTACTGACTCACGACCATCTTCGCTTGCCGCAAAATTATGCGCGATACCCAAAGTATGTCCGACTTCGTGGGCGGAAAGCTGACGAATACGAGCTAACGCCATTTGTTGTTGTGCTTCAGTAGATGCGTTTACATGATCAAATGGGCTCGTGAGTCCCAATGCGATTAATAGGTCTTGGCGCACTCGCAATGATCCCAGCGTCACGTGCCCTTTCAGGATTTCTCCCGTTCGAGGATCAATCACTGAGCTGCCATACGACCACCCTCTTGTCGCACGATGCACCCACTGGATAACGTTATAGCGAACATCCATAGGATCAGCGTCTTCAGGCAGCGTTTTCACCTGAAAAGCATCTTTGTAGCCAATCGCTTCGAACGCTTGATTCCACCACATAGCGCCGTCGTACAAGGCACTTTTAACCGGCTCTGGTATACCAGGATCCAGATAGTAAACTATCGGCTCAATTGCCTCGCTTACAAGCGCGCTGGGATCTTTTTTCTCCAATCTATGACGAGGAATGAGCTTTTGTTCCATCGCGGCGTCAATCGGTACCGAATAATCCTGATAACTGACCTTCCAAAATCCTGAAAACGGGTGAAATTGTCGGGGTTGATAATTGTTGTCGGGTAGCTGAATGAGCGAATGATGAAGATGCACACTGATGCTTTGTGGTGCTGGGGTAACTTGCCTGACGTATTGACCAGGTTTGCTGCCGCCAAAGGTTACCAAAGCTTCCATTTCAGTGTTGTCCGGGAAGCTTTTGCTTCTTGAAAGATAAACGCCACTGCGAGATTTATCCAGTTTATAGCTCCCCTGTTTGGTGCGATCTAATCGATTGGCGATGCCGTGGATATCTGACAATAAAAAATCTGTGTAGTTGACCAGCACCGCGCCCTCCTGCTGCGCAACAACAGGCAGTCCGGCAATGACTGAGTCAGCAAATGCCTGGTCAATGCTTGCGCTTTCCGCTGCATTATTTGTGTTCACTCGGTATTCGGTATTTAGCTGCTTCAGCAACACCTTATCCCCAAACCGCTCAAATTCGACTAGGCGCGTCCCTCCTAGTTGACCTCGGTCCAAGCCTATGTCGTTTGAGCCGACGCCTTGAGGCAAACTACTTTGAAAAATAAAGGCTTGGTCAAACTGATCAACTCTTAAATATATTTTGCCGCTGTCAGGGTGATAATAAAATGTATAAAAGCCTTCTTGTTGCTCCATATCTTGAGTAAATTCCTCAATTGACGGACTTTGTGCGAAGGCCGGGTGAGAAAAAAACAAAAGTAGTAGTATTGTTAGTGTACTGATTGTTTTCACATATAGCTCCTATACTGCGCTCGTCAACCTCGGTAAAGATTGAACGTGTCAATGCACATTAAATGAATATGAAACGAAAAACGGTGTTAACCCTGATAAACACTTTCAGATTTACGGTGAACCTGATTGAGTTAAAAACAAACCTTATCAATAAACACGGCAAGCGCCTAGCAGATTCATGCAGAAGTTGTCCGTTAAAAATGCGAGTGCAAAATATCGAAATGTTCAAATACAATGTCCGCTTGGTGAGCATAGTCAGGGTTTATCGAAGGGGCATAGAGAAAAGAGCGCATTCCTGCATTGTTAGCGGCCTGCACGTCATAGAGGTAATCTCCAACATAAATCAGCTCTTTAACATCCAACTCCCAAACCTTCGCAATATGCAATAATGCGGTAGGGTCAGGCTTCGGTGGTGCATCCTCTCGCGTCAGCAAGATATCTATCAATGATTGTTCGCAGGCCAATTTTAATTGAGCAGCTTGACGACAATTTCTAGTGACAATGGCCATAGGAATACCCTTTGTCGCCAGCACCTCGACAAATTCTTTTGCACCATCTATCCAACTGGAGGATTTAGCGTCTTCTAATTCATGATCAATGATGATTTGCTTGGCATGATCTTTATGTCGCGGTGATAAACCACTGACATAATCGAGAATATCCGTATTCTCAGGACATCCAGTTTGATTACGTAAAAATGTAAAATCCAAACTGGAATGCATGAGTGTTCCGTCCAAGTCGAAAATCACCCCTTTTATTGTTGTTTTATTATCAGCTATTAAGCTACCAGGCATTTGTTTTCCTTTTTTCAACTGTGCTGACTACTACGAAAAACATGTCTTTTTGGATGAAAACAATCTGCGTGACTTAACCCTGATATATGCAGCGTTATTAATGTCTAATTTACCAGGGGTTTTATAGGGAAACTGTGCTACAAGACATGACGCCTATGCTAGAAGCGAAATAAGGTAAGCCAATGAATACCATTCGGTTAGTGGCTTAACTGATGGGTATTCATTGGCTAGCAGTCGGCTAAAAGATGTATTTCAGTCTTTTTGCTCAGATTTGCTTCGCTATTCTTGAACCTGTGACACGTAAAGACGTTTCGTCGGTGATTTTCGCATCCGGGTCAGTAAACGAGAAAATACGCGTAAGAGTCATTTCGGTGGCTTTGCCATCAATAGAACCGGGTTTAAAACGCCAGTGTTTAAGGGCCTTACGAACTGAGCGCTTGAAATAACCAGGCACATTTCTCTCAAACTCTATCTCTTCTACTCGACCACTTTTGGTGACTACAAAAGACACCTTAACATCGGCTTCAGTCCCTCTTGCAATGGCAGTTCTGGGGTAATTAGGACGTGCATTGCGAACCAAATTAGGAGCAACAATTGAGAGCAATGTCTGCTGCACAACCTGCACACTTTGTGCGACATCAGTATTCATCGGCGAATTTTCAACGCTCCTAACATCAACGCCATTTTCAGCGGTATCAGTGGAAGTCAGTTGTTCAACAACTTCAACATCTTGGACGAGTGCTTCATTGTCAGAAGATATATCACTTTGCATCACTGCTAGGCCTTGTTCGACACTCGTTTGACTTTGCTCAGACAGACCCGTTGCCACTGTCTGATTTTCAGTTATCGCTGGCTCAGTTGATTTTATCGATCCATGTTCGATATTTTTATCAGTAATGTTTTTAGCTTTAACAACAACTTCTGTACTCTCTGGATTTTGTTTCGACGAATCAACGACGTCGATTTGATTGGCAGACGTACTAGGTTTTTCAGCTTTCGTTGTTGCAACTGGTTTTATTATAGGTTGAGAGACGGCAACCTTGGCAGGCCCTTCAATTGATGCCGTCGCATCAGTTTGATTTGGAGGTAGCTTTTTACTGGCAATATTGCGTTCCAGTCGGATAATCACTTCTTTTTCGACCACTTCATCGTGCAATACTTCAGACACTCTTGTCTGGTACCCTGCATGAGCTGAAAACAACATGAATGCCATAGTAATCGCAACGAGTGCGGCCAACACCATGCTGTGCCAACTGCGAGAATATTTATTGGCACAGTCGGTATGTTCTATCATGCGAACAACGCGACCTTTTAAGTCTCCGCCGGTTGCAGCCATAGCTAGCTGCGGAATGTGTTGACTGCGGATTGATTCTGCATCAGTTAGTGCTGTGGCATAAGCTTTGGCATTGCCACACGTGTGCACGGCGATATCATCACAACAGTATTCTCGTTCAATACGAATTTGGTCTGATATCCACTTCACAATTGGATGGAAAAATAACAAAATTTCTGCCAGTGTCTGGAAAAAATTAATTAAGTAATCATGACGCTTAACATGTGCTAATTCGTGTGCCAAAAGCATCTCTAGTTGTGCCGACGTTAACCCACTGGCCATGGTGAAAGGCACAAGAACAACGGGTTTGATGAATCCAACCACCATAGGCACTTCTGCTTTCAACGAAATCAACAACCGCGTAAGCTTATTGACCTGCAAGCGATTCACTAATTTGTCAAACAACACTTGCATATCTTTGTCGGGTTGAGTCACATGTTTTTTCGGCAACTGATAAACACTGATTAGTTCAAATATGAGATGCGCACTCAGATAAACAACACCCACCATCCACAGCACCGACATTAATGACAGGACGTTTTCCCAACTAAGGAGGTGCAAACTCGACGAGGCGGAGATTTCTCCGGACATACTTGCCAATACAATAGGCGACAGTTGGTCCGCTGAGACTGTTGTAACGGGTTGATAAACCCATAAGAAAGTACAAATGGGCACCACCACACACATGGCCATAGCGCCAAGAGAAACAACGTAACGCAATTCTGATTGACGCTTACTTACCACCTGCAGCGCAAGATACAATGTAAAAGCAATAAGCAGCCCCTGCCACAAGAAATGCAGCAAAGACATTGCGAGCGCATTAATAACTGGGCTATCTAAAAGAAAAGCGAACAACTCCATTTCAGCCTCCTTATTTTTGTTTCTTCTCTAGTGAATCTAATAATTGTCTGATTTCGGCAATCTCGTCAGAACTGGTTGAATCACCCAAAGCACGCACTACCAAGTCAAACTTCGAACCACCAAATGCTTTTGCAAGCATATCTTTAATAATAGAGCTTTGAGTTTGTTCTTGACTGTAAATAGCTGTGTAGACGTGTGCACGAGTACTCTCGTCGCGTCGCACAAAGCCTTTCTCATGCATGATTTGAAACATTTTTAAGGTTGTGGTGTAGGCAGCATTGTGGCGTGAAATGACCGCCTCGTGAACCTGCCTAACTGTCGCAGGTTCCATTCCCCACAAAATTTTTAATAATTCTAATTCTGCAGCTGTGGGAACTGTTTTGTTCTTGTCCATTCTATGCTCCTGGATGACCTATGGTCACATAGTGGTTTAGGTTATGCAAAACAGCAATTATGAGACTAACCTAATTTTCTCGTTCTCAGTGACAATAACGAGATTGCAATAAGTACAGAATAACTGCACTTACTGCGTCAATGCAATTAGCATTTCTTCTTTAAACGTGATCCCGTATTTTGATTACAAAGATCGGCGCTTTGACTGGCTTTTGTTTTGCTCGATTTTTCCGCTGCAGTGTTCGTGTTCGATGTAGATTTACAAGCGGATGTAGCAACCAGCGCAATTACGCAAAGCAAGATAAGTTTAAATTTCATTTAATTCGATTCCTAAATTCTCGACTGCTTGGCCTATCGCCCGAGCAACCTTCCTGGATAGTGAGTAAACTTATCTACTAAAAGTATAGTAGATAATTCAAACTTATACGAAATTGTTCGTAGCAGTCAACCGTTTTTTGAATAAAAATTATTAAATATTAATGACTTGAAATCCAAGGCAAACGAATTTTCAGATTATTGCTAGGAATTATGGGTTAGGCCATTGCCTCAATATCAGGATCCAGTAAACTTGCTCTCAGATTCTAATATGAGGTTTCCAATGCTTTCTATAACTCAACTCGATACCATGCTTAACTTGCAAGACAAAATGAACAAAAAGGTCAATCCCGAATGGCTGGCCGCTGGATACCAGTACTTGCGAGCAGCAATGATAGAAGCGGTTGAAGGAATAGAGCACCATGGATGGAAATGGTGGAAAGCCCAACAAAAAGACCTACCCCAATTGCAGATGGAGCTTGTCGATATTTGGCATTTTGCACTTTCCGCAATCATTATCGACTTTGGTGGTGATATTCAAAAATCCGCAAATACGATTGCGAATGAGCTCTCAGATGGCAAAGATACTGTGGTTTTTGACGGAAAAGAATACCACTTTAACCAACAGCATATACTTGATAACTTGGAATTGATGGCAGGGTTGTGCGCAGCAAAAAGATTTTCTGTCCCGCTGTTTATGAAAATTGTTGAGCAAGCCCAAATGGATGCTAACGAGTTATATCGTCAATATGTCGGTAAAAATGTGCTTAATTTCTTTAGACAAGATAATGGCTATAAAGACGGTACCTACATCAAAATTTGGCATGGAAGAGAGGATAACGAACATTTGGTGGACGTTCTTGATGAACTAGACATTTCGCTGAATGACTATAGTGAGCAGCTCTATGTCGGCCTACAACAACGTTACCCTAATTTGTAAAATGTCGCCTGGATTATCAATCCAGGCTCAACTTTACATTGTTAACTAAATAGCCTGACTCAAGCCAAGCATCAGTTAAATAGCGTTAAACGCTCTTTATCTGATGCTAATCCTGGCAGGAATTTGCCCGCAACAATCCACGCAACTCCAAATGCACCCAGGGCCAAAGCCTCTGCCCAAAACGTCACTCTCGTCCACCCAAACTTTTCTTCGAAATCAATAACTAGCTGAGAGGCTAAGATCAACATTGCAAGCACCATTAAGACACCACAGGCAAAATATATCTTACTACGACGGCCTTTTTCGCCGCCTTGACCTTTAATATCCTTTTGAAAAAACACAAAACAAAATACCGTCAATATAATGAATAACACTGCAGCAAATATGTAGTGCAATGTGCCGGTGGTGCTAGACGTGCAGGTATCACAGGTAGTCGGAAATAATGCGACGCCGATGGCTGAAACCGCGGCGACCTTACTCGCCAATTTCTGTTTTTGGCTATGCCCGTTGTAGGCCCACAAGAACGCGCCCACCACAAATAACATACCGACAAACGCATCTCGTGCGTCGGTATAATATGACGCGCTTATCGATGTTAAATAGACATTAGAGATCCACCACACGACAAATGGGATTGCTAACGCAATGATCCCGACGAGTAATCGCAACGCTCGATAATCAAAAACTTTATTTACGGCGATTTGGCTCATGGAGCCTCCTAGAGAGAATAATTTGTTTTGTCTATTTTTTACCCTAGCACATGACACATAAAACGAGAGATTTATTGCCTGAAAGTCTCACAATTAGTCCGGGTTTCTAACAAAAGTATCCACCTTGTGACGTTTTCCTAACAATGCATGTTGTGCTCTTTTCTTGTCAGAAAGATTTCTATAGTGTTCAAATTCTGGTCAATTTTGGAAACATCGATTATGAACTTGAAAATGGGTTTAATTGTGTCAGTAGTCATGTTGTCTGGCTGCGCATCAGCCGTAGATCGCCACCATATGGTTCAGGCCCAACTGGATCGGCAAATTAACTGTGCCAATGCACACAGCGACATTAAAATGCTCAAAGCTGAAAAGGCGTCGACCTCAGAAAAAATCGCCAATGGGATTGCGTCCATATTGCCAACCTCTATTATTTTTAATTTAATCGCAGGAGAATTTTCGAGCCGTAAAGCCATAGCAAGCGGAGAATTTGATCAAATGCTTTATATGAAGATTGACGATATTGAAAAACACTGTGGCTCAGCAATCGCGTCATCAAATTTAGTTCTTAATGATGATATGGCTATTAGCAAATAACTCGAATCTTGCCGCTTGCGCCATTCACAATAAGTTAAAACAAAAAAAGCCGGTCACTAAGACCGGCTCTACAATTGATTAGTGCTATTTCTTAGAAGCTGTAAACACCTTTAAGATAGTAATAACCACCGTTTATACCGATAGGTGAAGTGGTTGGATACTGAGAACCAGCGACTTCGGTATCGTATAAAACGTTTTCGTCAGGGGTATTATCAAACGCGTTTCTTGCACCAACAGTCAGCACAAAATTTTCGTTCAAGTGATAACCCACTTCTATATCAACGGTGATCTCAGAGCTCACTTCTTCGATTGGCAAACCTGCGTCGATGTGATCTTCGAAGATCTCGCCAAAGTAATTAACACGAGTCAAGAATCTCCAATCACCATTAGTGTGATTGGCGGTAAGACTGAAACGATATTCAGGCAAGTTGTCTTCAATCATGCGAATACGGGTGTCAGAAATGTTTTTAACTTCTTCGCCATTCACTTCAAAGGTTTTCACGTCATCAACTTGCGTATCCGTCCAGTTTGCAGCCAATGAGAATACGGTGTCGCCACCAAACATTTCTGCATTGTAATTTGCAACTAAATCAATACCCTGGGTTGTCGTCGCAAAGTCGTTAGTAAAGAAGCTAACTTCGCTGAAACTTGACGCATCCGTTACGCCTTGGGCTAAAAGTGCTGCAATGTCTGCGTCAGTCAACTGGATACCTGAAGTGGTACTGATACGATCTTCAAGTTCAATATTGAAGTAATCGATTGTCACAAACAGACCGTTGTCGAACTCACCCACTAAACCAAAGCTATAACTGGTAGACTCTTCCGGCTCGAGTGGTGTCGCGCCTTTTTGAATCGCAATGGGATCAGAAGGTGGCAAGGTTGCTCTATCTACCAAACCTGCTGCAGAGAATGCGGTTGTTACGTTACGTACATTCGATTGACCAATGGTAGGTGCTTTAAAACCAGTTGCCACAGCACCACGCAAAGCAATAGTGTCTGACGCTTGATAACGCGCAGAGAATTTACCTTTGGTGGTATTACCAAAATCAGTAAAATCCTCGAAGCGTATTGCAGCACCCACCATGAAGTCTTCGGTTAGATACAACTCCGAGTCAACATAAAGCGCCACACTGTTACGACTGTCTTTGCCTTGGAATCTTGCGGCTAGTCCTGGGAAACCATTAGAGCCAATACCAAACCCTTGGGCTGCTAATGGACCTACTTCGTAAGATTTCGGATCTCCCGCAATGGCTTCAAACGCTTCATAGCGGTATTCAAGACCACCTGCCAGGAATAAAGGCTCCTCCATACCCACATCAAACGATTTGTTTACGTCAACGTTGAAGCTAGCTTCTGTTTGAATATAACGACCAGGTTTAAATGATGTAGGAGTGTCCGGTCCAAGCGACGGGTTAATGGTATTGCTGATTGCATATTCAATCTCGTTGTTACCAAAATAACCACTGACGTCGTAATTAACGTCATTATCAAGGGTGCCACGCGTACCCGCCACGATTGAAGCATCTGTTACGATACCACCAAATCTAGGTGTGAAACCGCCAGGGAACATTTCGTTAAACGCGAAACAATCTGGATTGTTTGCAACGTCAGAAATGTACGTTGGATTTTCCAACACATTACTTCCAACAACAATATCCGTTGGACAATTACCTGACATATCAGAGGTTAAATCGCCAACCAACAGCAATTGCTCACCGTCTTCATTTGTACCACCGTCATTTACACCACCACGGTTGTGAGGGTTACGGAAGTAGAAACCACCTTCGACTTCTCGTCTGGCATAGTTACCAAACAAATAGGCCTCTTTGTTGTCGCCGAGATCTAAGCCCATATTGGCAAAAAATTTCAGGTCATCAACGATTTCTGGGCTTCCCCATATTTGTGCAGGATCAGCCACAAAGGTGTTCCCACCCGCTATCAAGGCTGCGGCGTCATCACGTTGTACACTGCGAGATGTTGGATCAGAAGTACGATATTCCACAGAGAAATTAGCGAAGCCATCATCTGTTAGTGCAACACCCACGTTACCCGCTAACATGAAAGCATCACCATCACCTTCATAGTATCGGCCAGTATTGAATTCAACCGAGCCACCTTCCGCATCATCTTTTAGCGCAAAGTTGATTACGCCAGCGATCGCATCCGAACCATATTGGGCGGCAGCGCCGTCACGCAGTACTTCGACTTGTTTTAAGGCGACAGAAGGGATCACCGAGATGTCCGGGCCTTGTGCGCCATCAGAAATTTGTCCACCCAAAAACGTAATAACCGCAGAGCGGTGGCGACGCTTACCATTTACAAGTATCAAGGTGTGATCCGGTGCTAACCCGCGCAGGTTTGCTGGGCGAACAAGCGTAGAGGCATCGTTAATAGGTTGGTCGTTTACGTTGAACGAAGGCACAGCTGCCTGCATCATAGTGGTAATATCTGTAGAGCCTGTGCTTTTAAATTCTTCAGCACTGATAATATCGATAGGTACTGCCGACTCACCTACAGAACGAGGTGCCGAACGTGTACCAACAATGGCAATTTTTTCAACACTGGCGGTTTCGTCTGTGACGTCCTGTGCCAATGCTGTTCCCTGAAATCCGACAGTCATAGCTGCGCCTAGCGCGATAGACAGTCGTATACTGCTACTGAGCTTAGAGATCTTGTTTTTCATGTGTTGTTCCCAATTTATTATTTTTTGGTGTTTCATTATCAACGTTGCATTGACAATGACCTTGCGCAAAATGGAAAGCGATCCTTAGATAACTCTCCATTAAAATTCCATGTGATCAGCGAGGCCTACTACCTATGAATAATTCAAAGACTGCTCATAACATTTTTAGTTATAGATTGAATTCACCAAAAAAACAACTCTCCAGACTTAAAAACTCTTTTTAAAATAGAGAGTTAAGTGTTTTTTTGTGTAACAAAAAACGTTTAATGTGTAAGTATTTTGTTAACAGATCAGCTCAACTTCGTATAAGGCATTGTAAAGTTTAGATTTTTAAGAATTTGTTATCGTAAAAAAATGTAAGAATTGCACTGATAAAGCGGCCGCGAAACAGCCAAAAAAAAGCCCCACAAGTGCGGGGCTACAAGGTTCCAGTTGCTCTGGAATGAAGGGAGATATTCTTTACGTTTATAAATCGTTAGCAGCAACAAATTCGATTTCAGGCCACTCTGTATTCGCTTCCATCAAATGCTTAGGAATATTTTGTTTCCAAGCATCGTATACTTGTCTGTTTTTATTGACGTATAGCTTACCATCAACAATTTCGAATGCCTTGCCATCCACCTCGAATTTTTTACCAAACGTCGCACCGAAGGCACAAAAACCACCATAGGCTGGCTCATACTTTTCAGGATTCTGGGTAAACAAATCTCGATTTTCAGCTGAACTAAAGCGGTAAATTGCATCTTTGTGAACGGCTGTAAACTCGGCATTTCCTAACGTTGGCTCACCAACCGTAAAATAAGCAACCGCATCATAACCTGCCAAGATGACGCCATTTTCGTTTGTTTGCGTATCCACACCGGCAAAAGCAACCGAAGTAAATCCCATTACCAAAACAGCGAGAAGTGTTTTTAAGTTAAATAATTTAGTCATGTCATATTCCTCAAGTAGAAGTTGTGTAAACCAATTTGTTTCGACAGGGAGAATGTTACTTAAGGAGCTAGGCGTTAAATATGTCCAAACGAATGGCGCTTATGTCCGATCGTCTAAATCTTTGCTTTTGTTGAGTTAAGGCATAAAAAAAGCCGACAATGTCGGCTTTAGTAACTACACCCAATCCTGGATTAGGTTAAACAATGTCTTGATTAAACGTCATA
Organism: Aliiglaciecola sp. M165; assembly: GCF_007197995.1. Classification (GTDB taxonomy): domain Bacteria; phylum Pseudomonadota; class Gammaproteobacteria; order Enterobacterales; family Alteromonadaceae; genus Aliiglaciecola. The sequence goes on along the minus strand of NZ_VKKH01000008.1, from coordinate 194,576 downwards.
GGTTGTCGAGGCAGTGTCGCCGCCTCGTCCAGTCCAATTAGTATGGAAGAATTCACCTCTAGGCTTATCTTTTCGCTCATAGGTATGGGCACCAAAATAGTCGCGCTGAGCTTGTAACAAATTGGCAGGCAAATTTTCAGTGCGATAGCCATCAAAGTAACTTAAGGCCGAAGACAAACATGGCATGGCTACTCCCTGCATTGCAGCGGTGGCAACAACTTCACGCCAACCCTGTTGTGCATTTTCAACCACGGTGTTGAAGTAATCATCCAATAGCAAGTTGTCTAATCCAGGGTTTGTATCATAAGCGGCTTTGATATTGTCTAGAAATACAGAACGAATAATACAGCCTTCGCGCCACATCATGGCGATGGAGCCGTAATCCAAATTCCAGCTGTATTCTTTGGCTGCTTCTTGCATCACTGCAAAACCTTGTGCATAAGAGACAATCTTTGACGCCAGCAATGCTTGACGCAAACTCTCTAAAAATGCGCTTTTATCACCTGTAAAGGAAGCAGTTGGCCCTTTGATAACTTTTGAGGCTTTGACCCGCTGTTCTTTGATCGCTGACAAGCAGCGTGCAAATACCGCTTCTCCAATGAGTGTCAGCGGAACACCAAGGTGCAGTGCTGTGATGCCTGTCCACTTACCTGTGCCTTTTTGGCCCGCAGTATCTAAGATATTGTTAACCAGTGCTTCGCCATTTTCTTTATAGCCCAAAATATCAGCTGTGATTTCTGTAAGATAACTGGAAAGCTCAGTTTCATTCCACTGTCTGAATACCGTTTCCATTTCATCGGTGCTCATACCCAGCAAATCCTGCATTAAAATAAAGCCTTCACAAATGATTTGCATGTCACCATATTCAATGCCGTTATGAACCATTTTAACGAAGTGGCCAGCACCGCCCTCTCCGACCCAATCACAACATGGGATGGTCAACTCACCGTTTTCATCTTTTACTTTGGCAGAAATGGCTTGAAAGATAGGCTTAACATGTGGCCAAGCTTCTGGGTTACCGCCAGGCATTATTGATGGTCCAAGGAGTGCGCCTTCTTCTCCGCCTGATACACCCGTCCCGACGTACAATAACCCTTTTTCGGCCAACATTGTGGTACGACGATTGGAATCTTCAAATTGACTGTTGCCGCCATCGATTATGATGTCTCCTGCTTCAAGGTGAGGCACAAGTTGTTCAATAAAGTCATCGACGGGTTGTCCAGACTTCACCATTAACATGACTTTTCTTGGCGTTGACAGTGAGCTAACGAGGTTCTCTATAGAATCTGCTCCGCGAATAGTTTTATCTTTAGCTCGGGTAGCTAAAAACTTTTCCACTTTGCCGTATGAGCGATTAAAAGCGGTAACGGTGAACCCTTTACTTGCCATGTTAAGTATCAGGTTTTCGCCCATTACAGCCAGGCCAACAACGGCAATATCGGAGTGTGTTTTCATATTATTCCTCGTTGAATTGGGTTCAGGATAATGACCAAATCAGGATCCCTCACTCTCACTAGTGTCTAGACTTAAATTGCGCGTAATGTACATGAATACACGGACTTTTTACAGGTTAGCATGGCAACAAATAGTAAAAAACGCAGTTTATTAAGGTTCAACGACAATTCATCCTCATTCTTGCTACGCGCTAGACAAGTCATTTGCATAATTCTATGCTGGAGATCAGTTTCCTTCACGGTTAATCATTTTGAATAAAATTCAAATTGGCTTGTTAATTCTAGCGTTAATATTAGCGCCATACACAAATGCGGTTTCCGTTGGTACCGGCCAGTCCTTAGAGGAGCACAAAATCGTAAAGCATCTCAACGATCAATACCCTGAGGCAATGCGGTTATTGGAAAAGTCAGTGAATATCAACAGTGGCACCATGAACTTTGCAGGAGTCAAAGCGGTTGGAATGCTATATAAAAAACAGTTCGAAGACATAGGTTTAACAACCCAATGGGTAGACGGCGCAACTTTCAATCGCTCTGGTCATTTGCTTGCAGAATATGCGGGTAATGGGCCTAAAATTTTAATGATTGGTCATTTAGATACGGTGTTTGCTCAAGACGATGAGTTTCAAAAATTCCGCCCTATCGATGAACGTTATGTTGCCGGACCGGGCATTACGGATATGAAAGGCGGCAACGTCATTATAATCGAAGTGTTACGGGCCTTAAAAGCCGCTGGCACCCTAGAAAATCTCAACATAAAAGTAGTAATGACGGGTGATGAGGAAAGTAGCGGACGACCTCTATCCCAGTCGAAGGCCGCTATTATTGATGCTGCGAAGTGGGCAGATATTGCATTAGGGTTTGAAGATGGTGACAGCAACATAAAAACCGCCGTTGTCGCTCGCAGGGGTTCGGTTAATTGGAAGCTTGATGTATCGGGTCGTGCTGCCCACTCATCACAAATTTTCAGTGATGAAGTTGGCTACGGTGCAATTTTTGAAGCTGCCAGAATTTTAAATGAGTTTCGTACACAACTAGCAGGAAAAGGAGAGCTGACCTTCAACCCTGGTCTTATCGCTGGCGGCACGGAAACGAACCTGCAGGCCAAAACATCGACAGCGACAGCCTTCGGTAAAAACAATATCGTGGCGAAAGATCTGATTGTTCAAGGAGGAATTAGAGCATTAACCCAAGAAGAACTTGATAATGCAAAAACTGTCATGTACAACATTGTTTCGCAAAACTTGTTGCATACCAATGCGACCTTGCAAATAGGTGACGGTTATCCCCCTATGGCACCTACGCCGGGTAATTACCAACTGCTGGAGTTGTATAGCCAGGCCAGTATGTCGCTGGGCTATGGCACAGTTGAGGCTGTCAACCCACGTAATGCAGGAGCAGCTGACATTTCTTTTGCTGCGAGCCATGTTGAAATGGCCTTAGATGGCCTGGGGTTGATGGGATCAGGAGGTCATACGAAAGATGAAGTCGCCGATATGGACAGTTTCCGCAAGAACATGCACAAAGCTGCTGTATTAATGCATCGTTTATCCGTCGCCCATGAAGATCACTGAACCAGTCTAAGGATACCGTTTATGGTCCACTCAATTCGACTCCCTGGTTTAGTTAAAATAGGGGGCGGTTCGATACAGCAACTGAAGGAAGTTATCTTCAGTATTGGCTGCCAAAAACCCTGTATCATCACTGATAAGACTATGTTTTCTTTGGGTTTAGTGGATACCATCGAAGCCATTATGCAGCCTTTGCCTGTGCAAATTTTCGCTGATGTCATGGCTGAACCAGACGATAAAAGTTTGTTCCCCGCAATTGAACTGGTTAAACAACACCAATGTGATTGTTTGATTGCATTAGGTGGTGGCAGCGCCATAGATAGCGCCAAAGCAATTGCGTTGCTAGTAAGTCATGGCGGCACTATGACCGACTACAAAGTGCCCAAACTTGTTGAAACCGAATCGATTCCTGTGATTGCCATACCTACCACAGCAGGGACAGGTTCAGAAGCTACGGCAGTCACAGTGATAACCAGCGCCACCAGCGGTGAAAAAATGCTTTGCATGGGCTCAGGGTTAATGCCTAAAGCCGCAATCGTTGATTATCAGCTGACACTAAGCTTACCTAAACGAGTCGCTGCTGATACGGCAATCGATGCATTAACGCACGGAATCGAAGCCTTTGTTAGTCGCAAGGCCAACCTATTTAGTGATCAGCAAGCCATTGCAGCCATGAAGCTTATTGCCCCTAACATTCTTGATGCGTGCGTGGAAACAGAGCATTTAAACGCACGCAATATAGAAGCAAAAGAAAAGGTCATGTTAGGCGCCACCTTGGCAGGCATAGCGTTTTCAAATGCTTCTGTTGCGTTAGTGCATGGCATGAGTCGACCACTTGGTGTGCACTTTCATATTCCTCATGGCATGAGCAATGCCATGTTACTACCGACTATTACGGATTTTTCCCTTAGTGGACATCCACAGCGCTATGCTGAATGCGCAGTGTATATGGGTTTAGTCAGTAGTACTTCAGATCAAAAAACCGCCCATAAAACCTTAGTAGCCTATTTGCAGGGTATGAATTCAAGATTAGATGTGCCAACGCTAAAAGAATTTGGCGTGAAAAAGGAGACCTACGATGCGCTCATCTCCACGATGGCCAAACAGGCGATTGCATCTGGCTCACCCGCTAATAATCCTCGTTTGGTTGATCAGCAAAAGGTTGAATCATTGTATAAGAAGGTGTGGCATGCGATGCACGGATGAACAACTTTTTAAGGGCGATTAATCCGCCCAATCCACCTTGTATACATCTTTGAGATAATTCACGAAATTTTCGTCTTCACACAAGTTTTTCCCTTTAGAATCAGAGATTTTGGCCACCGGACGGCCATTGACACGGACCAACTTCATCACCATGTTTAGCGGCTCTGCTCCTTCAACGTCATTGGATAAAAAGGTCCCTATGCCAAACGAGGTTTTGATTTTACCCCTAAACCTTAAAAACACTTCAACCATGGTTTCAAAATCGACACCGTCGCTAAATATTAACGTCTTTGTTAAAGGATCAATACCCAAATCTTGATACATTTTGATGGCCTTTTCGCCAAAAACGAATGGGCAACCAGAGTCGTGTCTGAGTCCATCAAAGAGTTTGGCAAAATATAAATCAAAATCCCGAATGAAGGCGTCCATCCCAATCACATCGGTTAACGCATAGCCTAAACGCCCTCTGAATTCTTTTACCCAACATTCCAATGTATGTTTTTGCGAATTGGCAAGCTGAACGCCTACTTGTTGCGACAGCATGAAAATTTCGTGCGCCATCGTGCCTATGGGGTTAACACCAAGCTCCTTGGCAATGTGCATATTGGATGTACCAATAAAAAACTCTGGGAGCATGTCTTTGAGCATGCTGACAACGGTTAATTGAGACTCATAGCTGAACCGACGACGAGTCCCAAAATCAGCGATACTGAGCCCAGTAAGATCGTGCTTTTCATGCTGAGCCTTTAGCCACTCTATTTTGTGAAATAAGGGTCGCCTGACATCTTCGTAGGTTTTGTCGGAATAATGGGTTCGATTGTAGACTTCTGAAACGGTTGATAATACGGGCATTTCAAAGTTATGCACATGCATCAACGGGCCACGGGCAGTGATAGTCAGCTGATTGTTTTCTTCGCCAATAAATAGAAAGCGTTTTTGAAAACTCCACATCCTGGCCCACTCAACAAAGTCTTTGGTGTACCAAGGGGTTTTTTGCAACCAATTGACCTGATCTTCGGTGAATTTTAGACCGTCCAAGTTATCTAATTCGTCTCGAATCTCGCCTATCAAGGGTCTTAAATCTGTTTCGCTGCGAAGTACAAATTTATATTCGACCTCCTCCACATAAGGATACTGGTGCATGAAGCATTGCCACATGTTCATTTTATAAAAATCATTATCCAAGGCAGAAAAATTGAGGTTTTCTTTAAACAAGGTATTCCTAAGCAAGCCAGTTTTCATCAGTTTCACTTTTAAAGTTATTGCTCTAACCAACGCTCAATTGCTGCGCTGTTTTCAAAAACTTGCACGCCTGAGGATTGCATTTCCTCGATCTGTGCGGCGACACCATCGGGCGAAATACCTCTGCATGCAGCGACATTCAGCAAAACATCAAAACGACCTGAACGTTGAAGTTGCTTGGCTGTCGTTGCAACACAAAAGTCGGTAGCTAGCCCTCCAACAATCACAGTATTAACATCATTGAAGACCAAATATTCGATTAGTCCGGTTGAAAGCTTTTCAGCTAAATCGTGATAACAAGCACCGTAGGGGTGAAGATCGGGTGCGACGCCTTTCCAAACAAAAAAGTTATACTCTGTGGGATTTGGTAACCCATCTAATAATTCAAATCCTTTGGTACCCGGTTGGCAATGCATTTTGAACGTGCAATCAGTGTTGGCATAATCAAGTGGCTGAAATTGTTCTTCGTCTTTTTCCACTTTAAATAGCGCAGCATCACAATGGGCATCACTAGAAGCCACTAACAGATCCGCTAAAGCATTTTGTTTGAGTAATTCAGGGACAATCAAATGCCCGTCTTTTACCGGTAACTCGTCAGGACATAAAGGCGTGAAACCTTTTTGAGGGTCGACATTGATCGAAGCGATAAAGCGTGATTTGGCCAATCGATAGATTCCTTTTTTACTATTCAATATTGATATTACTGCTAATGGTCATTGATACAAGTATCATTTTGACAAAAACCTATGCACATCAAAGATTTTGTCCAAGTGCATGAGGGAAATATTGCCCTAGATAATTGTCAGAATTGCTATAATCTTAGCGTTTTGCCATCAGCTTGTTTGAAAGAGAAGAAATGCGTGTAGCAATATTTGGTTCTGCTTTTAATCCTCCAACGCGAGGCCATTTAGACGCATTACACTATTTGTTGGAGTCTACCAATGTTGACAAAATTCTACTTGTCCCGTCTTTTGCCCATGCATTTGGTAAAGATATGCTCGAGTATGACACACGATTAGCGTTGCTTGATGAGTTTCAGCGCGATATCAATTTGTCACAAGTTGAGGTATTCGCCATCGAACATACTTTAAGCGACGGCTCCAAGCCAGTTTACACCTATGATTTATTGCAGCATTTGCAAAACAATCAGTTAAAAGAGCACCAGTTGTTTTTTGTTATTGGACCGGACAATCTCAAAAACTGGCACAAATTTTATCAAGCGGACAACATTCTTAAACAATGGGGTCGCATCGTCGTGCCAGAAAGGGTTGCGGTGCGCTCCACGGCTGTGCGCGAGGCCATCACCGCAGGCAAACCTTTAGACCAACTAGTCACAAATGGCGTAGCGAAATTCATCGCCGCTAATCATTTGTATCAGTAAGTACTGCGACTCCCTTCCACTCAGTGATATTCATGTTCTTCAGAACCTTGTTGATCTGAATCAACAAGGGGTTGGTGAGTTTTTCTATACTCGGTTCACTATTATTTAATAACAAAAAGAGCACATCCATGACCGAAATCGGAATTATTCTGCTTGGCCTTGGTGGTATCTTATTGTTGGGCATGACCACAGATTTCATTGGACGAAAAACCCCCTTACCTCGCGTCACCCTGTTATTGTTATTTGGCGTTTTAATGGGGGATGAAGGCTTTCAATTGATCCCGGCTGTTATCTCACAACAATTCGAATTTTTTTCAACCATCGCGTTATTGGTTATTGGGTTTTTGTTAGGTGGCCAGTTTGATCTGAAAAACCTTAAAGTAAACAGCAAACCGATGTTTTGGGTTTCTGCATGCGCTGCCTTATTCACCGTTATATTGGTCTTTGCAGGGATGCAGTTCACTGCTCTTCCTATTAGCGTCGTGGTAGTTTTGGCATGTATCGCATCGGCGACCGCTCCTGCCCCCATTGTCGATATTATTCTGGAGACAAAAGACAACAGCGCTTTTTCCCGATTACTGTTGCAGATCACCGCGATTGATGATGTGTGGGCGATGATATTATTCAGTATGGCAATCTCATTTGCTTTGGTTGATGTCAATTACGCTAACGCAATTGCCCCCTTCATTGAGGGGGTAGTACACATCGTTGGCGCTGTATTTCTTGGTGTTTTTATTGGATTGCCTGCGTCGGTTTTAACTGGAAGAATCAAACCCGGCCAGCCAACGCTGGTAGAAACCTTGGGGTTGGTGTTGTTCTCAGGTGGGCTAGCTATCTATTTAGACGTTTCTTTTCTTATTACTGTGATGGTTTTAGGGGCAACCATTGCCAATATTGCACAACATCATGAATATCCCTTTCACGAAATCGAAAACATAGAATGGCCATTCATGGTGATTTTCTTTGTGCTGGCTGGCGCCTCACTTAAATTTGAATTACTCAATGGCACTCTTTACATTCTGATCGCCTATGTGGTTTTACGGATTTTTGGAAAATGTTTGGGGGCTTATGTAGGTGCTCTACTAAGCCAAGCTGATGTGGCAACAAAAAGGTGGATGGGGTTAGCGCTGTTGCCTCAAGCAGGTGTCGAAATTGGTATGGCACTTATTGCTGCAAACCAATTTCCACAGCATGCTCAGGCTATTTTGTCTATTGTCATTACAGCAACGGTATTTTTTGAAATCGTAGGACCACCACTAAGTAAATTAGCAATCAATCGCGCACAAAAGTTAAATGGTGACAATTAGGGCGTGTTGATCTTTGCTGTATGAGTTCTGCATAGAGTCAGAGTATGGAGGCAGCGCTATTTAACGAGGGTTAAATTGTCTAAATAAGGCTCGATGTGCACAGTGACGTCACAGATTGCAAATTCTCTAGCGAGGATCCCTTCTATTTGATCGGCGAGATCATGGGTGCGGCTAACACTACGTTGCCCGTCGACAGCAATGGTGATATCGGCAAAGTGTTGATTATTGATGCTGCGGATCCTTAAGCTTCGCAATTCAATTATCTCAGGCAGACTCAGTAACCGTGACCTGACATTGACAGTGTTCAGCTGATTCTGGTCAACAAGGTTAGGAATTGCGCGAGAGAACAAGCGAAATGCCAAAACACCGATGAGCCCTGAAACTAAGATTGCAAATAGCGTATCAATCCAATACCAGCCTAAGGTTGCTAGTTGCCACCCAACAATAACAGCCAGTGTGGTTAATACATCGCTGAAAGTATGACTTGCATCAGCAAAAAGAATGTCTGAATCAAGCTTTTCAGCCCAGCGTTTTTGCCATAAAGATAAAGCTAAATTGATAACCATTGCACCGGCCAGAATTGCTAAGCCAATGGTACTGTCTTCAACAGGTTGAGAGAATCTTCTGATGGCGTTGATTAGCACTTCTATTGCCACCACGCTCAGCAGAGTCGCTAAAAAAAACACAGCGAGCTGTTCAAATTTTTGATGGCCATAATGGTGATCCGAATCAGCCGGTTTCTCAGCCACCCGCACCGCCATCCAGGCAACCAGGTTATTGATCAAGTCCGTCAACGAATGCAAAGCATCAGCAATAATTGCGGCGGATCCAGTTTTCAACCCTACCGCAAATTTCGCCAGCACCATCAAAACATTGACGCTACCTTCTATTACCAAGACCGTTTTCACGTTCATTGTTGGCAGCCATTTTGTTGGTTTGGAAAAAGTTGCAGAACACCCGACTGTGCATCGATATCCCCGATAATCCAGATTTTCTCAAATGGATGATCTTTTGGGATAACAAGCAGGTTAGTAAATCTGGAAATAAATCGGCTATTCCAAGCTGGATGAGCATTGCGTATGACCAGCCAAGTGCACTCACTATCATAAAACTTTGTGGATTTATTCATTAGGATCCGATTAAGCGCTTCGACTAAACGACTATCTACATCCTGCTTTTGCTCAAGAAACGTTAACTCTTCCCTAGTATTGGCATTGAGTTCTTTGCCCAAAATCTGTTTCGCTTCATAGGTTGAACCATAAAGATGTGCGATCTCGATATCCACGAGTTTATGTTCTAGTAAACAAGAGACGTCGGGCTTGGTTGGCAAATTGTGGGCTAAAAATTGTAACGCATCAGTGTGATTGCTGTTGTACCACTGAATAAATACATCAATGGCCTGCTTTTCCCAGGTTACTTTTTCCAACTCAGAGTGATTCACCTTCCGCTTATCCCCGTTGCAATGCGATTTTTTGTAAACGCGAGTAGTTACTTAACTTATCTTTCAAACGTTGACTATAGGTCATAAAATTAGTTAATACGCCTACATCGGCACGAGTGGAATCTAGCATGAGTGACAATAGCGTGCGATTGGCTTCATCGATCTCATGTTGCAGGGCTTTTGCTGAAGTTTTTGCTTGTTCGGAATCGACTTCGTCTTTCGTCGCTGCGATGTCATGAAAGTATTCCAATGTCAGGCTAGACAAGCTACGGGTCATCAACAACAGATCACTTTTCATTTCTATAAATCGCTCGTCCAGACCCCGCTTCGCTTCATGCAGATCCTTGATTGAATCGTGGATTTGAAACAGGTAGTCATATTGATTAAACAGTCGAATAAACTCTTTGGATTCTGCCGGTTCATTAACCAAGGTCACGGCAGACGAAAAATAGTGCAAAAACTCTTTTTTAACAAAATCCGTGTATTGCAATCGTTTTTCAGCCGCGTGCAAAATGCCACGGAAATTTGTTTCTATACTCAAGGTCACCACATTGTAATTCTCCTGCATAAAATCAAAGAGTTCAGGCAGCCCCTTATCCAATTTTTCTTTGACACTTTCAAAGCTTTCGCTTTGATCGAAAACAGGAAGGTTGAGGCGCTCGAAATCCATTTTGCCCTCGCCCATTATATAATCAATAAGTCTAGTAAACGGTGTAATCGCCAAGGTGAAAACAATACTCGTAACTACATTAAACACCAAATGTATCGTCGCCAATGCCACCGCCGGATCTGAGCGATATTGCTCTAATTCATGTCCATAAACCAGGAGTATCGGGATAAACATAAGCACTCCACCGAGATTGAACAGCAAGTGGCTAAGCGCGGCTTTTTTGGCGGCAATGTCCATATTAAAAACAGCAATAAATGCTGTTACAGTAGTCCCAATATTTGCCCCCATTATGAGTGGTACGGCGTTTTCTAGACCTATCATTCCTTGTTGGGTAAATACAATGGCCAATCCGGTAGTCACCGAACTAGACTGGACCAGTGCGGTAAACAGCGCGCCAATAAGTAACGCAAAGATAGGATTTTGCGGCTCAGTCAGAACACTCATCAAATAGGTATTTTGCTGCAGTGGAGATAGGGAGTCGGACACAAGTTGGAGACTAAAGAAGACGAATCCAAAGTAAAAAATAGCTTTGCCGAAAATCGATGCTCGACTATTTAGTAAGGATAGGAAAAAGCCCAAAACGATAAAAAAAGGCGCAAAATTTGTCAGTTTAAATGCGACGAGTTGAGCGGTGATTGTAGTACCGATGTTACTACCAAAAATAATCCCGACACTATTTTTAAATGATAATACACCGGCATTGACCAGACTGATGGTGATGACAGACGTCGCAGAGCTGGACTGGATCACCATGGTCACTAGCGCACCCAGCAAAACACCAACAACCGGAAGTTTGGTTGCCGCGCTGATTGACTTACGAAAGCGTTCGCCAGAGATCCGTTCAATTTCCTGCGAAAAATGTTCCAAGCCAAATACAAAAAGTACAACAGCGGTTATCGCCGCCAACGAGATATTGAGATACTCCACGTGATTGCCTGTCGGCCCCCCAAACTTCTTTCGAAACTGGAAACACAATTACGGTTAAGTCTAATCGGAGCTCAGGCTATCGCCGTGATGTAAATCAATAAACAGACATTTAACCCATCTGTTTATGGCGTCATTTAATTTTATTCGTTCACTTTCTTGGAATGGAATTGCATTCCTGTGCCCCAGCGATCAGGAAACCCAGGCCAGGGTTCAGATAGCTTGCCTTGCGCATCTTTTAATTGGGTCGCGTCTTCTCGGGTCGGCAGTAATTGGCAAGATTCTTCATGGCTTTTCACGTAACAATTTAAAAAGCTCAAGGCAAAGTGCTCGTTAATACGAGTCAGCGCTTCGTTGCTCCAAGCTGGCTCAATATAGTGACCAATTTCAATATCGGTTTCAAAGGCTACTTTTGGCGCTGGATGCGGTGCAAAGTTATGTCGCGCATTCTCATACACCAACATAAATGTATTTTCCCCACCAGTTTGTTCATATAACTTTTTTACACCCATTTCATATCCAGAAATATCATCATTCTCACCAGCAATATACAACGTGGGCACATTGATTTGTGCAAGAGATGCTGCACTGTGGACATTCAGCTCCTGCCCCCATGGTGCAAAGGAGATCATGGCTTTCCAACGGTTATCAACGTTTTCAAGACCTGCCCGACAAAAGTTAAACAATGGCAACATTGCGTTGGCTGCTTGCTCAGGAAAGCCAAGACGTTGCAAGCCTGCTGAGTTAAAATCATAACAGCCTCCAACGGTATTAATGGCGCCAAAGCCACCCATTGAGTACCCAATCACCGCGGCATGATCAGTATTAGTGACTTCACTAAATTCATGATTGGATTTAGAAAAATAGTCCAATACAAACTGCTGATCCCTTGCTCGATTAATCAGTGTACTCACAAAGCCACTTCCTGGATTGTTATTAAAATCCACGTCTTCATTGGTTGAATCAGTATGATCAATACCTACCACCACATAACCGTGACTCGCAAGATGCTCACCTAAATAAAACATAATAGTTCGATACCCGGTATAACCATGGGACAACACGACAAGTGGAAAATCGCCTTGCGCTTGCGGCTTCGCGTCTCGATATGCTTCACCTTGAACGGCAAAGGCTTTATTTAACCGAGTAACGTTTTCATAGGTTGCTAATTTTCCGCCTTTTTGTGCCGGATACCATACTTCCAATGTCAATTGACGGTCTTGAAGACTCTCAAAATCAGTTAAGTTGAGTTGTTGAGGATTCGCCACTTCAAAGGTTTTAACGCCAACGCTATGCTCGCCCGATTTTGCCATTTTTGGCATCATTGTAGGTTGTTGGGTAAACAACTGTTCAGCACCTTGAACAGTCATCATGCATGAGCATAATAACGAAATTATGATTAGACGAATAGACATAAAGAGACCCCTGTTATCAATTATCGTATTTATAACACTTTTAAATTCAACTAGGATGAAGAATAGTGATAGTTAATAGTTGATGGAATGAATAGTGCTAGTTCTTAATCGTCAACGGTCATGACTGAGCAATCATCGCTTGATGCATTTCAAACACTAATCTTGCGGCAAGTTTAGCGGTACGATTGTCGATATCATAAGCAGGGTTCATTTCAGCGATATCGGCTAAACGCCAACTAAACCTCAATTTAGACTGAGATTGACCAATCCAATGAATCAGCTCAACTACCTTCTTTAAATCAATACCCAAGGCGGCTGGTGCACTCACTCCAGGAGCAATACCAGCGTTAAACACGTCTAAGCACACTGTCAGATAAAGATGATCTATCGACTGTAAAAACTCCGCTAATATTGATTTTGCGCCATCAACGCAGAAGTCGGTATCACTTAGATAGCGAACATTGAGAGTATTGGCTCGGGAATATAACGCTTGGGTATTCGCCGTTTTTGCCACTCCCAGACACGTATATTGAAAATCTAGTGCATGCTGCTGGCAATGTTTGGCGATTTGATAAAATGGCGTGCCTGAGCTGGTATCTGGTGCAGGCTTACGTAAATCAAAATGCGCATCAAAATTAATAATTCCGATATTTGCCTGTTTGGTTTGTTGATCCAAATGAGCATGTAAACCCTGGTAGCTGCCCCACGCGATTTCATGACCGCCACCGAACCCAATAACGTATTTTTGCTGCTGCAAACACTGACAAATTGCATCTGCGTAGTGTTGCTGCGCAGTCGCTAAACTATTTTTGGCTTCGATGTTGCCATAGTCATAAAAGCTCTTGTCACTATGCCATGCCACATTAGCCAACGCGGTCCTAATCGCGTTAGGTCCATTTTTAGCTCCTGCTCTGCCTTTATTGGCGATCACCCCTAAATCACTGGCAAAACCCACCAATGCAAGCTCTGTGTCATTTGCATCGGAACTTAATGCTTGATGCCAACGCTTACCGAGATCGCCGTCTTCGCTGTCTATCCTGCCTTGCCAAAATTCAAAATGAGACTTAGCTGACATCTTTGCCCCCGAGCCAGACTTTATCGGGACGATGATGATTGATCCCGTAAACTAATTCAATCGGGTGTTCAATATCCCAAAGACATAGGTCAGCATCTTTACCTGTGGCAATAGTGCCTTTGTTTTGCATACCTAACGCCTTTGCAGCATATCGCGTTGTGCCCATTAACACTTCAGCAGGCGTTAAACCAAATAATACACTGGCCATATTCATCGCCGTTAATAATGATGCAACAGGAGAACTACCGGGATTTAAATCTGTCGCTACAGCCATAGGAACCTTGTGGCGGCGCAACGCATCAACTGGTGGCTTTTGTGTCTCGTTCAAATAGTAAAAAGCGCCAGGAAGCAATACCGCTACAGTGTCTGTTTGAGCAATCGTAGGAATATCTTGCTCGGCCAGGTACTCGACATGATCGACTGATAGCGCGCCCATTTGGCTGGCCAATAATGCGCCTTTAAGATCGCTCAATTGTTCTACGTGAGCCTTAATATTTAACCCGAGTGACTTAGCAGACTCAAAAACCCGCTGACATTGTGCTGGTGTAAACCCGATGGACTCACAAAACACATCAACACAATTAGCCAAATCCTGCTCGGCGATTTCTGGCATAACTTCACTACAAACAAAATCTATATATGCATCCGCTCTTTCCAAAAATTCGTTTGGCAATGCATGGACACCTAAATAGGTTGATTGCACATTTATCGGTGTTGCTGCAGACAACCGTTTGGCGACTTTTAACATTTTAACTTCTGTGTCCATGTCCAAGCCATAGCCTGATTTGATTTCAACGGTGGTAACGCCTTCTTCTGCCAGCCTCCGAACGCGTTTTAATGCCTGCTCAAAGAGCATTTCTTCACTCGTTTCTCGGGTCGCTTTGACCGTTGATTTAATGCCACCACCCTGCTTGGCGATCTCTGCGTAGCTAATGCCCTCTAGCCGTTTCTCAAATTCAGCAGCACGACTTCCGCCATACACCAAATGAGTGTGGCAATCGATGAAGCCAGGCAACAGCCATTTTCCCTGGCCATCAATAACTTTACATGCTTCTTCTGCGAAGTCAGTTTGCGAGCCTACAAAAGTGATTTTGCCGTTCTTGATCCCAAGGGCTCCGTTGGCTAAGACTTCCAGGGGCTTATCGGTGTTCGCCATTGTCATGATGCGAACATTGTTAATACACAAATCGACAGGTTGATTCATGGGCTGACTTAGATTGAATTAGAATGCCTAGAGTGTACTTGTACATACTTGTATATACAAGTAAGATACGGTCTCTTTTTAGCGTGTAACCGGAATATAGACTGACACTTATGCAAGCTAGATACATTGCGATTAAATCAGCCATTCTCGACAAAATTGAGTCCGGTGACATGTCACCCAATCAACAGGTGCCCTCTGAAAACCAACTTGCTTTGCAATTTAATGTCTCGCGGATGACTGCGCGCAGAGCATTAACGGAGTTAGTCGATGAAGGGATCTTAATGCGCTCTCAAGGATTAGGTACTTACGTATCGGATCACCGACCAATGAGTTCAATGTTGGAAATTCGCAGCATTCATGACGAAATCATTCATCGCGGTCATCACTATAATAATCAGGTGCTCTGTCAACAACGTATTGTTGCAAGCCCCCAACAAAGCACGCAATTAGGCGTTGCAGCGCAGGCAGAAATATTCCACACACGGATCGTGCATCTTGAAGCGGGTTTTCCAATTCAGTTGGAAGACAGAATCGTTAACCCTCGTTGGGCACCAGAGTACTTGGCTCAAGACTTTAATCAGATCACTGCAAATCAATACCTGAGCCAAGTCGCTCCCCTTACACAAGCCGATCACATAGTAGAAGCGGTACTCCCTGAACAACAGGTTGCCGACACCCTGCAGATTCAAATCAGTGATCCTTGCTTGGTCATTGCGCGCCGCACCTTTTCAGCAAAAGGCATAGTGAGTTTTGCCAGGCTTTTTCATCCTGGTCATCGATACAGAATAGGTGGCCACCTCGAATTTACACCCAAAGGGTGAGGAGAAAAACAAAATGAACAATCGTCACGATCCCAGTCGTACCATACATGCCTATACCGGCACCACGCTCAATGCAAAAAGCTGGCAAACCGAAGCACCGCTTCGAATGTTGATGAACAACTTAGATCCTGCGGTAGCCGAACACCCCCATGATCTTGTGGTCTACGGCGGCATCGGTCGGGCGGCTCGTGATTGGCAATGTTACGACAAAATCCTCGAAGTACTTAAACGACTCAACGATGACGAAACCCTGCTAGTGCAAAGTGGGAAACCTGTGGGTGTCTTCCCTACCCATTCAAATGCGCCAAGAGTTCTCATCGCCAATTCTAACCTAGTGCCTCATTGGGCAAATTGGGAGCACTTCAATCAGTTAGATAAACAAGGGTTGATGATGTACGGCCAAATGACGGCCGGATCTTGGATCTACATTGGTTCTCAAGGGATCGTGCAAGGCACTTATGAAACCTTTGTCAGTGTTGCCAAAACCCACTTCAATGGTGATGCCTCAGGCCGATGGGTACTCACTGGTGGATTAGGTGGAATGGGTGGTGCGCAGCCACTAGCGGCCACTATGGCAGGCTTTTCAATGATAGCGGTTGAGGTGGATGAAAGCCGTATCGATTTCCGTTTAAAAACGGGCTATTTAGATAAAAAAGCAACCTCTCTTAAAGACGCTCTTGCAATGATTGAAGCGGCTAAAAAATCCAATCAAGCAGTGTCGATTGGGTTATTGGGCAATGCAGCCGATCTGTTTGCAGAACTCGTAGAAATGGGCGTTACCCCTGATGTGGTCACAGACCAAACCAGCGCCCATGATCCGCTTAACGGATATCTGCCACAAGGTTGGACACTTGAATACGCCAAGCAGATGCGTACACAGGACGAAAGTAAAGTCGTTGAATGTGCCAAGCAGTCAATGGCGGTGCAAGTCAAAGCCATGTTAGCCTTGCAGGATAATGGTGCCGCTACGCTAGATTATGGCAACAACATCCGTCAAATGGCATTTGAGACTGGCGTATCTAATGCGTTCGATTTTCCAGGTTTTGTTCCAAAATACATCAGACCGCTGTTTTGCCAAGGGATCGGCCCCTTCCGCTGGGCTGCGTTGTCGGGAGATCCGGAAGATATTTATAAAACCGATGCCAAAGTCAAGGAGCTTATCCCCGACAACCCGCACCTGCACAATTGGCTGGATATGGCCAAAGAGCGCATTCAATTCCAAGGCTTGCCTGCCCGCATTTGTTGGGTAGGATTGGGCGAACGTCAAAAGCTAGGATTGGCTTTCAATCAAATGGTCAAAAATGGTGAACTTTCAGCACCTGTTGTTATCGGTAGAGATCATTTGGATTCAGGCTCGGTAGCCTCTCCAAATCGCGAAACAGAGAGTATGTTAGACGGCTCCGATGCCGTGTCAGATTGGCCATTACTCAACGCCATGCTCAATACCGCCGGTGGTGCAACCTGGGTGAGCCTTCATCATGGTGGCGGTGTAGGAATGGGATTTAGTCAACATTCTGGGGTGGTCATAGTGTGTGATGGCACTGAAGATGCTCACCAGCGAGTTGCCAGAGTGCTGCACAATGATCCGGCTACCGGTGTCATGCGCCATGCCGATGCAGGCTATGATTTGGCAATACAATGTGCCAAAGACAAACAACTTGATTTGCCAATGTTGGAAGAGGAATAAAACGTGTCAGTGTTTATCATTCACCCGGGGCAACTGAGTTTAGATGACTTACGTAATGCGCATGAATGTCATCAAAAAATCGCACTTGCCAAAGAAGCGATCCCAGCCATTGAAGCATCTCAAAAAACCGTTGCGCAAGTCATCGAACAAGGCCGAACAGTTTACGGTATTAACACGGGTTTTGGATTATTAGCCAACACCAAAATTAAAACCGATGAATTGTCATTGTTACAACGCAGTATTGTTTTGTCCCACGCAGCGGGGATCGGCAATTTCATGTCAACCGATACTGTGCGCTTATTGATGTTGTTGAAAATTAACTCTTTGGCAAGAGGATTTTCAGGGATCCGATTGAGCGTTATTGACGCGTTAATTGCGCTGTATAACGCGGAAGTTTATCCCGCCATCCCGGAAAAAGGCTCTGTGGGTGCATCGGGAGATCTTGCGCCACTGGCACACATGAGCGCAATATTGCTAGGTGAAGGCGAAGTATTGCACAATGGAGAGCGACTGCCAGCAGAGCAAGGGCTGGCCATTGCGGGACTGAAAAAAATCGACCTTGCTCCGAAAGAAGGCTTAGCGCTTTTAAATGGTACGCAAGCATCAACTGCCTTTGCATTACAAGGGTTGTTTTACGCACAAAATGCCTTGGAGAGCGCCATAGGTATTGGATCGTTAACGATAGAAGCTGCGTTAGGTTCTCGAGTGCCTT
Organism: Aliiglaciecola sp. M165; assembly: GCF_007197995.1. Classification (GTDB taxonomy): domain Bacteria; phylum Pseudomonadota; class Gammaproteobacteria; order Enterobacterales; family Alteromonadaceae; genus Aliiglaciecola. The sequence continues at coordinate 176,466 of NZ_VKKH01000008.1, read as the reverse complement.
TTGATGCGCGTATTCATAAGGCTCGTGGTCACGCTTCTCAGTCTGATATCGCAGTAGCGTATCGAGACTTACTTGCCAGCTCTGAGATTGGCGATTCTCATCAACAATGTGAGAAAGTTCAAGATCCCTACTCGTTGCGATGTCAGCCGCAGGTAATGGGCGCTTGTTTGCAACAAATGCGCTGTGCAGCACAGATTTTAGAGACCGAAGCAAATGGCGTTTCCGACAATCCATTGGTATTCGCCGATAGTGGCGACATTCTCTCTGGTGGAAACTTCCATGCTGAGACCGTTGCCATGGCTGCTGATATGTTAGCTATCGCGTTGTGTGAAATAGGCTCTTTGTCGGAACGCAGAATGGCGCTACTGATTGACTCCCACTTAAGTGGATTACCACCCTTTCTTGTCAACAATGGTGGTGTCAATTCAGGGTTTATGATCGCACAGGTGACCTGTGCCGCATTAGCCAGTGAAAATAAAACTTATGCTCACCCGGCTTCTATTGATTCCCTGCCAACCTCAGCAAACCAGGAAGATCACGTGTCTATGGCGACCTTTGCTGGGCGCAGATTGCGCGATATCTTTGAAAACGTTGCAGGTATACTGGCAATAGAATGGCTGGCCGCCTGCCAAGGAATCGATTTTAGGGCGCCGCTAAAAAGCAGCGACAAACTTGAACGAGTGAAAGGGATCTTGCGCGCAGAAGTCCCCTTTTACGATAAAGATCGCTATTTTGCTCCCGACATTGAAAGCGCTTGTGATCTGTTAAAACAAGGAAAATTGCAAGATGAACTCAAATTAGACCTTCTTTGATTCATCACTTGAACACCTAACATTAAAGCGGCACAGGTCATCGCAAATTTATAAATGAAGCGATGACCTTGGTTCGGCCAAACGTAGACATCGCCTTTTAATCAGTGCGTACACATGAGCACTGCATCAGCTAATTTTTGACTGTATATATTTTGAGCGAGCTGATAGTTGTGGTATCAAAAACACCTACCCGCACACCTTGCAACCGGGGTTTTTAAGCAGTTCAAAGACTCTGCTTTGAGTTGTCATTGCATCAATCAGCATCAATTTATTCACCAGAGGTTCACCAAAATCCGTGAGTATTTTAATCGCTTCTATGGCTTGATAGCTGCCCACAATACCGACAAGTGGAGACAGCACACCAGCTTCAGAACAGCTTAGGTTTTGCTCACCGAAAAAGTGGCTTAAACAAGCATAACAAGCTGTATTTTTAGTGGGAATGACGCTAAACAACTGCCCTTCTAGCCGAATTGCTGCGCCTGATACCAGTGGTTTTTGGTTTTGCCAGCACACTTGATTGAGCAAGTTTCTTGACGCTAAGTTGTCGGTACAATCGATAACAATATCATTTTTTTTAAGTTGCTCAGCTAGCTGTTCGGCATCCATTCTCGTTTCAATCGTATGTATACTTACCTGACTATTTAACTGCAGTAAACTTTGTTTCGCTGACGCACACTTGCTTGTTCCCACATCACTTTCACCATGCAAAATCTGACGTTGAATGTTGCTTAAGTCGACAACATCATCATCGACCAAGGTAATTTCCCCAACTCCGCTAGCGACCAGATATTGTGCAGCCGCACAGCCCAAACCACCCAAACCGACAAGCAAAATTGAACTGTCTAACAAGCGCTCTTGTTTTTCCAAATCGAAGCCTGCCAACATAATATGCCGACTGTAACGCATTGCTTGTGAGGGATCTAAGGGAGTTGTCATCTGGCATTCAACCCCTGCTGTAACGTCTGTTTATACGCGGTAATCGCCGGCACACAGGCAATAATAAATGTAATCACACACACTAAGCCAACGACAGTAAAGGTTCCAAGAGTAAATAGGTTTGCATCAACAAATAGCCCGTATTCTTCACTTAACCAATTAGCGCCAATGATTAATGTTCCCCAAACCAGTAAAACAGCAATTATGGACGCAGAGACACTAATTAAAAAAGCTTCGGTCTGGATCAGCAGAAACACCACAACAGGACTTGCGCCTATGGCGCGCAGTACGGCGATTTCGCGGCGTCGTTCTCGTATTGAAGTGAGCAGCATAGTGGCTAAACCCAGCAAGGACGCAAATAAAATCATTACAGAGATAAGCAATAACAGATTTTCAATATTTCCGACCAATTGCCAAAGCTCTGACAATGCAACGCCTGGCAGAATTGCCATCATTGGCTCTAGCGCAGATTGGTTGATTTGTCGCTGGATTTGCAGCGTTCTAATTGGAGAATCCAGCCCCACAAGCACTGCCGTGACTTGCTCGATAGGTAAAGTGATTTCTTCGCCTTCTTGCAGATCATGCTCGAGTTCGTGGAGCTGATGTTGAGACATATGAGCCGCTTCAAGCCCTTGCAAACTCACATGCACCGTTTTGTCGACCGGCGTACCTGTGGGTAATAATATGCCAGTAACCCTAAAGGGCGAATGTTGGTGTGTTTTGAAACTAACCTCTGCCATGCCGTGTGACAAGACGATTTCATCTCCCACTTTATAGCGCATAGTTTTGGCTACATCACTGCCGATGACTGCACCAAACACCGAATCAAATGCTTGCCCCTCTTTGAACTGCAGCGCTTGCTTATTTCCATATTGAAAAAACCTGAAATAGTCAGAGGTCGTGCCAACCACCGCAAAGCCTTTGTGCGAATCCCCTAGCGAAATAGGCACTGCCCAATTCACGCCTGGATAATTTTGGATACTTTCAACACTGGCCCAAGAAATGTTGTTAGTTGGGTTACCGACTCGAAAAACCGAATAGAGCAACAGGTTGGTCTGGCCAGTGCGTGGGCCGACGATCAGATCGGTACCAGAGATTGTGCGCCCAAAGCTGTCTTTTGCTTGCAGTCGAATATGCTCAGTAGCCACTAAGAGTCCAACACTAAGTATCACCGATAACATAGTGAGTAAAACAGCCCCTCTTCGACTTTTAAGACTTTGTAGCGCGATGGTGAAAATCATAATTCACTCGTCTCAGCACGATTTAGCTGCCCTAATTGAAGGGAATACTCGAAATGCGAAGCCAAACGACTATCATGGCTAACAAATACAAGACTTACATTAAGCTCTTTGACACATTGCATTAATAAATTCATAAAGCCCATTTTGGCACTTTCATCGAGCGCTGAGGTCGGCTCGTCGACAATTAAAATTTCTGGTTTGTTAATTAACGCTCTCGCAACGGCTACCCGTTGTTGCTGACCGACACTCAGCGTATCTGAACGTTGGCTAAGAATGGTGTCTGCCAAGTCCATGCGTTGAAGATATTCCTTGGCTATTGTCTTGGTATCAGGACTCAAGGTTTTACCAAAGTAGGCGGCAGCTTCAATGTTTTTTTCAACACTTAGGTAGGGTATTAAATTGAATTGCTGGAAAACCATGCCAATGTGTTTAGCTCGAAACTTATCACGCTTTGATGGGCTTAAACTCGAAAAAGGTTGCTCAAGAAGCCGTATTTCACCTCGATTGGGAGAATGAATGGGTAAGGTCCCACCAATGAGATTCAATAATGTGCTTTTACCCGTGCCTGAGGGCCCGGATAAAAATACACTTTGCCCTTTTGCCACCTTCCATGTGTCGACCTGCAATACTTTTGGCCTGCCCGACTTCGCGTAACTAAACTCAAGTTCTTTGATTTCTATGGCATTTACAACTGTGTCGTGCAATTCTGTGTCCTATAATTTGAGGTCAAGTGTTTAGTAAATCACATGATGATAAACAACCATTCGGTTCTGATCTAAACACAGTGTACGAGACAATAAAAGCAGATGCCTCAATAATGAATTAAGTTTTAAAAACAGGTGTAAAACAATAAATGAAAAAAATGATTGTGGCCATATTAAGCATTTTCTTATGGGCCAATACATCAACAGCTAAACCTTTATATATCGGGTTTGTTGAGCGACCTCCGCACATATATGCGAACGCCGATGGGTCCATTCGAGGGCTTCTGGGCAAGCAATTACAGGATATTTTTAAGCGTGCCAGAGTAGAGTCTGAGCTGGTGAGAACATTCCCGAAGGATATTGATAAACTCATCGGTCGCGTGGACCTCAATGGATTCATTGCTACCAAGACCCTGATGGATGATCCTGACAACTATTTGTTTACTGATGAACCATTATTTATTTTAGATTTTTACGTTTATCACTTGGCGACAACGCCTAGCATTGCTGGGTTAAGTGAATTAAAAAACACTTCCGTTATCTTGCCAATTCCTTTGAATTCATTTGAAGGCCCATTAAAAGAGCACTTGATTGACCAAACGAACAAAGTCACTGTGCATTCAGATCAAAGTAACCTTGAACAACAAATTATTTTGCTAAGAAAAAACCGAGCGAAATATGCGATTTCATATTTTGGCCCTAACAACATCGCTTTGATGTTTTCCAAACGCGCCAACCGAGATGATATTCAATCCAGTCAACTGTTTGAGTTGCCCATGTATTTTGTATTGAAAAAATCTGTCGACGATGCGCCGAATATAATGCATCGGGTAAACCTGGCCTATGCTGAGTCTCGATAGTTACGGATGTTGTTGCTAAAAAGTGATTTATAAAATTAGTCCCAGTGCGCCTTTCAATCCAGACATTTCACCTAGTCCAGGAAGAGTAATCAAACTCGATAACGATACGCCATCGGGAAAATCCAAATACCCTTGCAAAGACGTTTCAGTATAGCGGATCACATTGTCTAGCAATCCCGGTTTTGCCATCACTCCACCGCCCAAAACAATACTTTGTGGGCTGTAGGACACCAATAAGTTATGGCATAGTTTGGCGACAACCTGTGCCTGAATATCCCAAGCACGGTGATCATCCTCTAGCGTTTCGGCTGGCCTTCCCCATATCTTAGAAAGCGCCTTGCCTGAAGCCAGTCCTTCAACACAATTTCCGTGAAATGGACATTGCCCCTCAATGCCTTCAGGTGCAGGGATCAACATATGCCCAGCTTCAGGGTGAATCAGCCCTTTTAGTGTGTTTCCATTAATAACAACACCAACGCCAACCCCTGTTCCTAGGGTTACGTACACAGAAACCTGGGTATTTTTTGCCGCTCCCCACCGCGATTCAGCTAATGCAGCGGCATTCACATCCGTATCAATGGCTACGTCACATTCCAACGCGTTTTTTAGCCTTGCTAAAATCGGTGTGTCAGACCAACCGGGCTTTGGGGTTTTGGTAATATACCCATAATTATTCGAATTTTGATTAAGATCTAATGGCCCAAAGCAGGCCAACCCAAGTTGTGAAAACATCAAGCCCGCTTGCTTCTGAGCTAGAAAAAACTCGATACAGGCATCCAGTGTTTCTGCAGGTGTGGTGGTAGGAATTCGGTTTTGGCTGAGGATATTATGCTGAGCGTCGAACATCGCACAATTAAACTTTGTCCCACCCGCTTCTATCACTGCATAATATTGGCTCATAAATCCCCCAAGATAACTAAACCTGACTCAAAATGTGCCGGCGTCATGACGTTATGAAAGCAGAAATCACCTCGCAATGGGTACTTTTTATCGAGGGTTGCTATGGTCACTTACCGAGTAACTAAAGTGAATCACTAAATTCGTTGAACACCTTGATATAATGCTACTGTATCGTTTAAGATTTTTCTAGCATTTAAATTAACAAATGTTAAACACATGTTATACTAATTCGTGTAAGAAAGGGTAAAACAAAAATTTCATCGGCTTTCTTCAATAAGCTAAGTCCTTTTTAATTAGCCAGAGAGAACACAGGTTATGGACATACAATTAGAGAGCAAACGCTCGCTCTCTCGTATACTTGAAAGTATTGATTTGTCTGCGATGACAAAGGCTGACCAAAAAATTTTTATGGCCAGAATCAACGAGCACTTCCCTCGTCTGTTTTCGCTGTTGTTCGATATTTATGGACAAAGGTACGATTTCTACTATTACCTTAATCAACTCGTCATTTCGTTGGCTAACGGATTTAGTGAGCGCTCGCGAAAATTAAAAAACAAAGATAAAAAACGACTATCCGATCCACTTTGGTACAAAAATCAAAACATGCTTGGTATGGCCTGTTATGTAGATCTATTCGCCGGCGATTTGAAGGGACTTGTTGCAAAGATACCCTACTTGCAATCTTTAGGGGTTACCTATCTTCACCTAATGCCTTTGTATGATTCACCTAAGGGTGATAGTGATGGCGGTTATGCAGTTTCCGATTATCGTAAAGTTAACGAGTCGTTGGGATCTAGCGCCGATCTTGAAAAACTAGCCAAAGCGTTGTCTGACAAGGGTATCAGTTTGGTGCTTGATTTTGTTTTCAACCACACATCTGATGAACATCAATGGGCAAAGTTAGCGAAGGCTGGGCATTCAGAGTTTCAGGACTACTATTACATGTTTGATGATCGGACCTTACCCGACCAGTATGAACAAAACTTGCGAGAAATCTTTCCCCAAGTCCGAAGAGGAAATTTTAGTTGGAACGATGACGCTCAAAAATGGGTTTGGACCACATTCAATAACTTCCAGTGGGACTTAAATTATTCGAACCCCGCGGTGTTCAATGCGATTACTTCAGAAATGCTTTACCTTGCCAACATTGGTTGTGAGGTGTTGCGACTTGATGCACTTGCTTTTATCTGGAAAGAAATGGGCACGTCCTGCGAAAATCAACATAAAGCGCATCTATTAATTCAAGCCTTTAATTGTTGTTTACAAATTTCAGCGCCGGCGGTTGTATTTAAATCCGAAGCCATTGTGCACCCTGATGAAGTGGTCAAATATATCGACAAAGATGAATGCCAACTCTCCTATAACCCTTTACTTATGGCCCTTATATGGAATAGCTTGGCAACACGAAAAACACGTTTGTTAACGGAGTCCATGCAAAAGAGCTTCTCCATTTCGCCCAACTGCACATGGGTAAACTACGTTCGTGGCCACGATGATATAGGCTGGACCTTTGATGATTCGGTCGCCTGGCATATCGGAATTAACGGCACGGATCATCGGCACTTTCTTAATCAGTTTTATACTGGTCGGTTCGAAGGTAGTTTTGCCTCAGGTGTAGCCTTTGGAGAAAACCCCTCCACGGGCGACTGTCGAGTATGTGGCTCGTTGGCATCTTTGGCTGGCTTAGAGCAGGCATTGCAACAGAACAATCAACAGCTGATTGACCACGCGGTAGCAAGAATACTATTGGTTCATGGGATCATACTTTCCATCGGTGGAATACCGCTGCTGTATTCAGGAGACGAGTTAGGTTTGTTGAACGATTATAGCTACCGGCAAGACGAGACCAAAAAACATGATGATCGCTGGGTGCATCGAATTGCCATAGATGATCAGGCAATTGCTAATTCGAAATGTGAAAAAAGCCCTCAATTTGAAGTTTCAATGGGCCTAGAGAAACTCATAAAATTGCGCAAAAGGTTACCCATTTTGGGCGATGCAGAAACGCACATTTTAGTGACCAATGATCAACATATTTTTGCTTATGTTCGTCACGACGCTCAGGGTGAATCATTATTAGCGCTTTGCAATTTCAGTGATCATGCACAAGAGGCAGATGGCAAAGTATTGGATCATATTAGTCATGGTGCTTGCAGAGACTTGATTAGTGAAACTCGACTCACTTCATCACATAACAATATTATGCTCGACCCCTATCAAATAATGTGGATTGTGCGCGATTAAGGCAAGTGACAAACGCTAACTTCGATTAGCAGTGCCTCTGCGCACTGCTAATCGAAGATTTACGTTAGTCAAAGTGCTCAACTGTTACCTATCGATCCCCTGACTTCCAATTTGGTCTCCAACGTGACTTGTTTATCATCTGCACCGTCCAAAAGCATAGTCGCTGCCAGTCGGCCTTTTTCAATGCTTTGTTGACACACTGTACTCAGAGGAGGATTGGAGCGTTCAGATTCTGGTATGCCATCAAAGCCAGTGATACTGACATCATTGGGTACATCTAGTCCCAGATCACGGGCAACTCTGATAGCAGAAAGTGCGATCACATCACTCATACACAGCAGCACATTGGGCCGAGGATGTTTAGTCAGTGCTTCACGCGCAGCTATCTCCGCGTTAGCCGTGCTATTGATGGGAATATGCCACACACTATCAGGCTGAAATGCACAACCATTTTCCGTTGCAGCGCGAGTAAAACCGGCTAATCGAGAACGAGATATTTCTTTATACTCTGCATCCAAATCTGCCTGTGTTAAACGACAAACGCGATCGAAATCTATCAATTTCAGCCCCAGCACTGCAACTTCGTTACTGCCCTGTTTTAATGCAAGATCCGCGATTTTATACGCACCTTTTTCATTATCAATATTTACTGAAGTGATTTCATCAGATTCAAAGTCAACCAGTACCAAAGGCTTGCCGGTTCTTTTCACTCGCTCAAAAGAAGGCTGATCAATGGTTCCGTACAAAATAAAACCATCCGGAAGCGATTCAGCACCTCGCTGTTCTGAGGAGTCGATATGACTGGAGAGCAAAAGCAAGTGTTTGTTACGCTCAACCAAAACCTCTGATACTCCTTGCAGTAACTGATTTGCAACTGGATCAGACAAGCTATACGTAAGAGAATCAGATAACATCACGCCAATAACGTCAGATTCTCCTCTTCGCAGTGTTCGTGCTGCTAAATTGGGACCATGATACCCAAGCTTTGCTGCATCGCGTAAAATTCGTTCGCGCAATTTAGCAGATAATTGGTCTGGTCGGTTGAATGCATTCGAAATCGTTGCAGTCGACACGCCCAATTCAAGAGCAACTTGTTTAAGATTAACTTTACGTTTGATGAGACGATCACCTCAACCGCTATGACTAATGAATATTGACAGCCATATTGCTTTTCAACTTAAAGGTTTATAGTCGTTAAGTCGATTTACAAAAACACTATTATTTTCATTGAAGCACGCGGCTTAATTAGTTAAGAACCGCAGTATGATATAGCCAATACAACTTATTAACAATCACCACTTTATACGACTTTAGTACAAAGTGCTTGCGAGCGTGTCAAAAACTTACCATGGATGGCATATTTATCAGCAATTGGTTGATTGAAGATTTCCTGCGACACCTTCTATTTGTTGACATTTCATACTATCTCGGCTGTTCCCTAGTATATTTGCATCGTCGATTTCGCATCACTTACTTGCTCTCCCTATCGATAAAAATTCTTGAAAAAACTATAGAAATATCTATCTTAAACCTTTAAGATGATTTAACACTGCGTTTACATGTGGAAGCAATGTCGTAAGCGTTTCAATCACTAACAAGAGTCGAATTTATGTCTGGAGTGAGCAAACGAAAGCCAAGAATGTCATTTTGGCAAATCTGGAATATGAGCTTTGGGTTTTTAGGGATCCAATATGGATTTGGTTTGCAACAGGCCAATTTGAGTCCTATTTTCCGCTACCACGGCGCTGTTGAATCTGAACTACCCATTTTATGGCTAGCTGGCCCTGTTACCGGATTATTGATCCAACCACTTATTGGTGCCATGAGTGACGGCACCTGGACTCGATTCGGACGCAGGAAACCGTATTTTTTGATTGGTGCCTTGGTAGGCAGCATCGCGGTAATGTTCATGCCCTATGTGCCATACTTGTGGATGGCAGTAGGTCTATTCTGGATTTTGGATGCGGCGATGAACACTGCTATGGAGCCCTACAAGGCGTTAGTGGCAGATAAACTCGAATCCGAACAGCGAACCGTGGGTTATGCCGTACAAACCTTCATGTTAGCCAGTGGTCAATTGTTGGCCGGTCTTATGCCCCTTATCATGTTGGCATTTGGTGTAGCCAGTGCCACAGATGGGAATTCAATCCCAGATATTGTCAAATATTCATTTGTTGTTGGTGTGGTTGCCATGCTTGTCACCGTGTGTTGGACAGCCTACACCACGCAAGAGGATCCCCCTGAAGATCTGGAGGCTTTTCGTAAAGAACATGAAGGCAAAAACGCATTTGGTAGCGCGATCGTAGAAATTTTTTCAGCAATAAAAGACATGCCTGATGAAATCAGGCGCTTGTGGTGGGTGAAGTTTTTCTCTTGGTACGGCATGCCTTTGATGTGGCAATTTTTAGCGCTTTCAATTGCTCGTCACAGTTTCAATGCTCCCACACCTGATTCGCCAGGGTTTGCTGAAGGCACAGCAAACGTTGGGTTAGCTTTCGCGGTAATGAATATAACTACGGTGGTTATGTCCTTCTTGGTACCATCTTTTATCCATCGTATAGGTAAGAAAAATACTTACGCCCTATTTCTTGCTATCGGTGGTATGGGTTTCATCTCCATTCTATTCACCCAGCAACTGCACTTGGTATTTACAGCCATGATATTAGTTGGTGTGGGTTGGGCTGGTATTATTACTCTGCCGTTTATAATTGCCGCTGACGTAGTTCCTGCAAAACGCATGGGGGTATACATGGGACTGCTTAACGCATTTATATGTCTGCCACAAATTATCAGCATGCTTACGGTCGGATTGTACTACGACTCACTACTTATGGGTGACCCCCGTAATGCCATTGTTTTATGTGGTGTTTGTCTGGTGATTGCTGCGTGTTTTGCATTAAGACTACATGACAACAAGACAGACACAGATACCGGTGAGGCGCTCAAAGCCGAAGCCGAAGCGAGAAGTATGACCGAGCGCTAAGCTCGGCATACCCTTTTCCAACACAGTTAATAAAACACTTTTTCAAGTGGAGCAAAGCATGCCCAGACTAAGCAAAATGCAACGAGCTTGGTGGAAAGAAGCCGTGGTATATCAGATTTACCCCCGTAGTTTCCAAGACAGTAATGGCGATGGTATCGGCGACATACGAGGTATTATCCAACGTCTCGATTATATCAAAAGCCTCGGTATCGACGTCGTTTGGTTAAACCCGGTTTATCGCTCTCCTAACGACGATAATGGTTATGATATTTCGGATTATCGCAACATCATGGCTGAATTTGGCACGATGGAAGATTTTGACGAGCTATTGGCAGGAATGCACAAAAGAGGCATCAAGCTTGTCATGGACCTGGTTGTCAATCATTCCAGTGATGAACATGAATGGTTTCAGCAATCTCGCCAATCTCGTGACAATCCATACCGTAATTTTTATCATTGGTGGCCGGCTGAACATGGTCACCCACCGAAACGCTGGAGCTACTTTGCTAAAAATGGCTCTGCGTGGAAGTACGATGAAACGACTGACGCCTACTATCTACACTATTTTTCGGAGAAACAGCCTGATCTAAATTGGGAGAACCCAAAACTACGGGCTGAAATCTACGACATGATGCACTTTTGGTTCAAAAAAGGCATTGATGGATTCCGCATGGACGTGATTACTTTTATTTCAAAACACCCAGGCTACCCCGAGTTTCCCGAACGCTATCAAGGCCAAAACATGATAGACATTTACGCTCAAGGTCCAAGGTTGCATGAATATTTGCAAGAAATGAATCAACAAGTACTGCAGCATTACGACATCATGACCGTTGCCGAAGGGCCTGGAACCAAAACAGATAACGTTTTGAAACTTGTCGATGAGGACAGAAAAGAGCTCAATATGAGCTATCACTTTGATCATCAGTCCATCGGCGTCGGCGAGCGCTACATTGTTAATGATGATTACCAAAACTTGGTCAAGTTCAAAAAAGTCATGACTGAATGGGATACAGTTTTTGCCGAAAAAGGGTGGAATACTATTTACTTGGGTAACCATGATTTCCCTCGTATGGTTACCCGTTGGGCGAATGATGCGCCAAAATGGCGAGCAAGAGCCTCTAAAATGCTAACCACTTTTCTGCTCACCATGCGTGGCACTCCCTATTATTATATGGGTGATGAAATCGGCATGAGCAACATTAAGTTTGAAAACATTGAAGACTACAAAGACTTGATGACGCTCAATTGGTATCACCTTACTCAATCTGAGGGTGGTGACGTTGATGCACTGATCGAGTCACACAAGCTAGTGGGCCGTGACAACGCCAGAACACCGATGCAATGGAATGCGAATGAGAATGCGGGTTTTACGAAAGGTGTTCCTTGGATCAAAATCAATCCTAATCACATCGACGTAAATGTTGAAGAACAGCAAGATCGTAGCGACTCTGAGCTGAATTATTTCCGCCAGATGGTAGCCTTGCGCAAACAAAAACTAACGCTGGTCTATGGTAGCTATGAATTGCTTTTCCCTGAGCATCAACAGATGTTTGCCTATCTGAGAAAACTGGATGATGAAACCTTATTGATTATGCTCAATTTTTCAGAAGAAAATTGCGCAGTTACGTTAGCTGAATCATTAAAAATAACCGGCGTGCTGCAAAACAACTGCACGTCGTTGGCGCATGAAGGAACTAGCGTCGAGTTACTGCCCTATCAAGCAGTAATATGTATGGTGGACACCCAGAGTTGATGTAATACCAATCCACATAAAGAAGTGGATTGGTCTAAAGTTAGGAAGGTGGTTTTTATGGGCCTGTCCTGTCCCATAAAATTGCCTTCCTGATTTTTCAATTGTGTTGATAAAGTGCGCTACGCAGCGCCAGTATAACGGGCTAAGAACTCGTCATGTGACAACATCTTATCTAGCGGTTGATGTTTTGCATCGAGTATCTTCTTCATCACAGCCAGTAACTCGTTTTCTGTCGAAATCTTGGCGGCAGGATGAAAATCTTTTGGCATGGCCCCCTGCCCCATCATCACCTGCAACCATGATGCATCTTTAAATATATCACTTGGATCATTAAAAATTGCTGCGGACTCTTTAAAAGCCTCTAACTTTACCCGCAAACGTTCAGGCAAGGTCAAATTGCGCATATCTTTCCAGAACTGTGAGTCTTCCCGCTCATTCACGTAATAATGTAAAACGATAAAATCTCGGATGGTTTCAAATTCGAATTTGGATTCAGCATTGTATAAATCAATAACGCCAGGAGTGATCCCCTGGTTTGGAAACATCTTCAACAAACGCACGATACCAGATTGAATGAGATGTATACTGGTGGATTCCAAGGGCTCCAAAAATCCACTGGACAAGCCGATAGCGACGACATTTTTATGCCATTGTTGCGCCGTTCTTCCTGTCTCAAATTGAATTTTCCTTGGTTCATCCAAAGGTTTCGAATCCAGGTTGTTCATTAACGCCTCAAGGGCTCTCTCATCGCTGATGTATTTCGAACTGTATACGATACCATTACCGTTTCGGTGAGTTAACGGAATGCGCCATTGCCATCCAACCGGATGTGCGATGCTTCGGGTATAGGGCAATGTCTTTTCGAATCTTTCAGTGGGTACCGCCCATGCACTGTCTGCAGGTAACAAATCTGCCCAACTTTCATAGTTTACTCCAAGGGTTTTTCGCAGTAACAGTCCTCGGAATCCCGTGCAATCTATAAAAAGATCCCCTTCAACCAGCTCGCCGCTTTTAAGTTGCAAGCCGGTAATGAAGCCAGAGGCATCGTCGGTTTTAATGTGTTCAATGATACCTTCTGTGCGAATAACGCCTGACTTGGTGGCACGTTTTCTAAGATATTGCCCATACAGACCAGAATCGAAATGGTAGGCATATTGTAAATCGTAAATGGGATTTTCAGTCTTAATTTTGTTAAATAGTCCGCGTTCACAACATAAGTAGTTAAGATCAAACTCCCACATGGACTCTTTTAATCCCGCTTGTTGCGCACGCATCCAGTAGTGTTGAAAACTACAAAAGCCCATTTGGGCACCGGGAGCACCGAAAGTGTGATAATAACTTTCTCCGGGCACTCGCCAATTTTCAAACTTTATTGCCAACTTTATTGTGCCGTTAGTCTCACGTAGAAACTCTTTTTCGTCTAAACCAAGGTATTGATTAAAAATTTGAATCGGAGGGATCGTAGCTTCTCCCACCCCAACGATACCAATATCGTCGGATTCGATTAACTGAATTTCGATCTGCTGTTGTAGTACCTTGCGTAAAAGTGCAGCAGTCATCCACCCTGCGGTTCCTCCGCCAGCGATAACGACTTTACGAACAGGCTGTTGCATGTTTCTTAACCTTTTGAATAATCGGTAATGAATGGACTTTAAAAGTTATTGTGATGAAAGTAAAAAAAGACCTCAAGTGTCAGTTGGCCAATAAATCAGCCATCTGACAAATGAGGTCTTTCACGGGACGCTTTTTAATAGAACGAGTAGTTAAAGTTCAGTAGGTACGAAGGACCAAACTGACGACGTGTTGTCACGATGCCATTGCCATCAATGGTTTCTTCATCAACGTCTGTCAAGTTAGTGCCCTGCAGTGATATACGCAGACCTTCCAAATACTCGATACCAGAGTCAGCAAAATCGTAACTGATTTGCGCATCGAGCAAGGTCACCCCATCTCGAGTCGCTTCAGAGATTTTGTTCGAACCTCCACGCTCATAGGTTAAAAACTCTGAACGGTCAGTTCCGGCGAGACGTATTTCGAAGCCACCCATGGCATAATAAGCGGTCAGTGAGAAAACCTCATCAGATTGACCAGGGATTTTCGCTCCATTATCCAATTCTGCATCGATGTAAGTCGCTGAAGCAGCAATACCAAAGCCATCGAGAGCATCAGCGAACATACCAAAGGGCACGTTAGCTGTTATCTCTAAACCTTCAACACTTCCGGTTAAACCATCTTCGAAGAACGCAAAGGTACCAAAATCAGGAGGTGAAATTGTGTCACCAACGCTGTAAGGCACGTTCGCTGGTCCATACAGTCGGGTTTCTTCGGCCACACGATCATGGAAGCCAGGAATAAAGTAATCAGCACCATTGTTTGTCGGGTCATTTCGGAAGTTAATTAATTCGCCGTTGGCTGACGCATCGTTGGTCCAGTTAGTCAAATCTTTGTAGAATACTGTCGCAGAGAAATATCCCTCATCTTCAAAGTAATGCTCATACGCCAAGTCAAAATTATTTGCTTCAAGCGGACGCAATCTTGGGTTGCCTTCTGCTTTTGACCAAGGCGTACCGAAGTTTTGCACATCCTCCAAAGTATTAGGGATCGCAATCAATTCGATATTTTGGTTAAATTTCACAAAACCAGATGCTTGCATTTGGTCGATACGGGCACGGCTAATTGCTTTATTGGCAGCAAAGCGCACAAACCTATTGTCACCCACTTCAAGAGTCATGTTTAAGCTCGGTAACACGTTTGAATAGTCGGCTCCAATATCTCGACGGCAGGAATCATCGATTACATTGTCTGAATTGTCATCACAGACACGAAGGTTGGCTCCAACTATACCCAAGAATCCTTGAGAAGACTGATCGGTTTGAACATATTGCACGCCAATATTACCCGTTAATGGCATATCGCTAATCTCGGTTGCAAAATCGGCTTTCACGTAGGCAGTAACAACTTCTTCTTCCACGATATAGGTGTCACCCAAGCGATCCGGCTCGAGCAAACCCGCATCATTTTGTTCGTATGTACCATCGTTGTAGGGTGCAAAACCGTCATAAGCTACGACCTGGCCTAGACCAGCCCAGGTTAAATCTGCCAAACCAAAAACATAACTCGAAGGAATGGCTTGCGAACCTGGGAATGCTCCCCTATCCGTAGCAAAAAAGCCCTTGTTATCTTTGTCTTTGTAACGATCACTGTAATTCAAACCAAAGGTAATAGAGGTAAACACATCTCCCTCAAGGAACCCTTGAGCTTCAATACGCACTGTGGTTAATTCTTCCTCAAAATCAGCAAAGTTCAAGAACCCATCTTGAGCATTCAAAAAACTGTAATTAAGTGGATTACCATCTGCATCTGTCGCACCATCAAGTCGTGGCGTATTGGTGGCAAATTGGCTTTCTAAGCTGGCTAAACCACCACCCCAGAATTGCGGACCAGTTAATTGTAAGGTGCTAGGATCTGCAAAGGCATCAAGTCCTGTTGAGCTAGTAAAGAAAATACCATCTTGACTCATCACAAAGTCGCGAGTACCAAACTGGTCATTAGTTAACGTACCTGAGCGAGCAAGACCTGCATAGGATTCGCCGCGAAGGTCACGCTTGCTAGATTCACTGCGCGCCGCGTCAAATTCAACGGTCCAGTCATCATTAAGTTGATACTCAATATTCAAGCCAAAGACCTGTAATTCACCGTCTTTTTGCAGTGGATCAGTACGCAACACGGGATTAGCACCAACTTGTGTACCTGTAGAGTTAGCGCCACTGCCAGATACTGAAGCTGGGTCAACGTTAAAGGGTTCAATAAAACCACGTAACACACCAGAATCTGAGTAATCAATATCTAGATAATCAACAACAATATCTAAGTTGTCTGTTGGGCGGAATTGTAAAATAGCAGAAATCGTATCTCGTTCTAATTCGGTGCTGATTGCCTGAGTATCTAAACCGGTAGGCAAGAAAATACCATCGCCGTTGTCTGCATAGCCCCAAACACCATATTTTTGCTGGTTGTTGGGCGACTCTGTTGTCGCAATAGCAACTGCTAAACCAATGGTATCGTCGGCGAATTTTTCAACAAATGAAAGTGCTAGACGATGACCTTTGTTGTCGAACTCAGGGTTACTTGAATCACTGCCGCTGTTTTCATAAACACCGGTAACGGTCAGCGTTTCTTCAGCGTTTAACGGTCTGACGGTTTGAAGGTCAACCGTACCACCGATACCTTGAACTAAAAGTGTTGCATCAGTGGATTTATATATAGTCGCGCCGGTCATGATTTCAGAGGGGTACAAGTCGTATTCAACACCACGGTTGTCACCAATACCAATAAGCTCTCGGCCATTTAGTGATGTACCGACAAAATCTTCTTTAAAACCACGAACCGAAATACCAGATGTTCTGCCGCCTACCCGCTCACCTGCTAGACCAGGTAGTCGAGCCAACGATTCAGCGATGGATGAATCAGGGAGTTTACCAATGTCTTCCGCCGAAATTGCTTCAACGATTGAGCTGCTGTCCATTTTGACTGCTTGCGCTCGAATCAAAGAACCGCGAATACCTTGTACGGAGATGACTTCTACATCATCGTTAGGGGTCGCAGCATCCGTTTGTTGAGCAATACCATGCCCAGACCACATTGCGGTGGAAACAGCAACTGACAACAAAGCGGGTTTAAATAGTTTTTTTCTACTCATTATGTGTGCCCTTGGTTGACTAATGTGTGTGTGATTGTGTTGCAATCATGTTAATACTAATTAACATTTGCATATCATTCAAGTTTTTTCTTAAACAATTAAGATGAGCATATAAAGGGCTTACATAGGCATAATGTAACAACTTGTGAATATTCACTTAAAAGATTTAGTTACAAGCAAACATGATGCGTTCATTCAATATAGAAATGAAATAAACCGTTCATTTGGTACGAGTTCAAGTGCTTCAAAAATCAACATATTGGGAAAAAATGAAATGCGTTGTTCCTTGACCTACATCAATTAGCCAGGTCGAGCCAAAGGTC
The DNA here is from genome assembly GCF_007197995.1 of Aliiglaciecola sp. M165. Taxonomy (GTDB): domain Bacteria; phylum Pseudomonadota; class Gammaproteobacteria; order Enterobacterales; family Alteromonadaceae; genus Aliiglaciecola. The sequence goes on along the minus strand of NZ_VKKH01000008.1, from coordinate 159,008 downwards.
TATACTGATTTCATCAGCATCGTTGGATTATTCGTTTATGGGTCAATTCTTTAATAAAGATCATTTTTGTAGACAAGACTATATTGATTTTAATTTTCGGCTGCAGTCGCAAATTGAAAAATTGCGCTCTGTCATTGAACAACCGGGGTTTTCTGCTGGACCTTCGACAATTGGTGCTGAATTGGAAATGTACTTGGTCAACGGACAAGGAATACCTACCGCAAAAAATGCGCAACTCATTACTTTGATGGATAACCAACAATTAACCGAGGAGCTAAATCAATTTAATCTCGAATTTAACTTATCCCCAGTCGATGCCAAAGGCCAACCGTTTGCTAATATGGAAAATGAACTGCGTCCACTATTGTCAAAGTTGCAAAGTACAGCGACATCGTTAAACACTAAAATTGTTCCAATTGGAATTTTGCCTACGCTACAAAATGCTCACCTGCACCGTTCGTACATGTCCGATTTACCTAGATATCGCGCGCTAACTAATCAATTATCTGCGTCGAAAGGCGAACCGTTTTTAGTTGATATTCATGGCCAGGACTCGTTGCAAATGGAGTGTGACGAAGTCACCATGGAAGGCGCAAACACCTCGTTCCAAGTACATTTAAAAGTCCCAGCGGACAGATTTTCCGAACTGTACAATGCCGCGCAATTAGTGACACCTTTAGTGCTGGCTATGGCTGGAAATTCACCCACATTTATGGGGCAACGCCTTTGGCAAGAAACGCGAATAGCGCTATTCAAGCAATCTATCGACAATCGCATTCGCTCGTTAACTGAATGGCGCCAGCCTGCACGAGTATCCTACGGCCAGGGATGGGTAAGAGACGGTGCATGGGAATTGTTTGCAGAAAATGTCGCGCTCTACCCGCCTATCTTGCCTTACGTGTCGCCAGAAAATGCGGATTTTGCGGAACTCTGTTTACATAATGGTACGGTTTGGTCGTGGAATCGTGCTGTTTTTGAACCCAATAATGGTGGTCATCTGCGTATCGAGTATCGCGCATTCCCAGCCGGGCCAACCGTCACCGATATGATGGCCAATGCAGCATTAGCAATCGGATTAACGCAATCCCTGTCTCACAATATTCAGGATTATTTATCTAAGTTACCTTTTCAATATGCCGAATATAATTTTTATCGCACCGCGCAATCTGGCTTGAATGCCAAGGTTTTATGGCCTTCAAAAGGGCAAAACCAACTCGTCGAGCACCCGGTTAGCGAAGTCATTACCAAGCTACTGCCACTTGCAGCAAAAGGGTTAACTGAACTGGAGGTCGAATCAAAAGAAATCGATAGATTAATCGCAGTGATAGAGGATCGATTGGCAACCCAACAAACTGGTTCTGTATGGCAGTTGGATAAACTAGATGAATATGAAAAGGATTTTTCTCGCGAGCAGGCGCTTAGCATGATGCTTAAAGATTATATTAACAATATGAAATGCGGCAACGCTGTATCATCATGGCAGTAACCCAATGAGCAGTATCAAGCTAACACACATTTATAATCCCAGCTATGACGAGCTAGGGCAAACCTGTTTTGAGTTTTTGGCGCGATTAGGAGGACCTAGTGTTATTCATCTTGATGGCCAAGAGCCAGATCGCTGTCGTGTTATCTTAACACTTTTGCATGGCAATGAACCTTCTGGTCTGAAAGCAACGCACCAATTTATCCGTGAACAAATTCGCCCCAAGACATCAGTTAAGATAATCATTGCTTCCGTTGTTGCTGCCAGAACTGAACCTGTGTTTACGCATCGAATGTTGCCGGGTCAACGGGACTTAAATCGCTGTTTTTCTACTGCGGAAAAAGATTTGCAAAGTGTGTTAGCAAGCGCCATCTCTGAATTCATCAACAGTGTCAGACCCGAGGCAATTGTAGATGTACACAATACTTCAGGAAGCGGACCCGCTTTTTGCGTTGGCGTTGCGCGCTCAAACCAACACAGGGCTTTGGCGTCTCATTTTACCCATAGATTAATACATACAGATATACGACTGGGTTCAGTTATGGAATTGGACTTTGGCTGTCCAATCGTGACCGTCGAAGCTGGCGGGGCTCAAGACGATGAAGCAGATGTGACTGCATACAAAGGACTATTGTCGTTTGTCTGTTCAGACAACGTATTTCAAACCAAACAACAAGTTGAGATCCTCGATACTCCAAGACGATTAGAGCTAGTTCCCGACGTTGATGTGAGTTTCGGTGAGCAGAGACTGAACGGGAGTTCAATTACTATCCGCCAAGATATTGAAAAGTTTAACTTTGGTGTCACCCCTGCTAATCAGCGCATTGGATGGATAAATGGTGATATTAACCGGTCATTGCAACTAGATAGTCAATCTTCTTCTGTAGGAGATTATTTCTACGTTGAAAATGAGCAAATTCTAACAAAACAACCGTTAAAGCTCTTTATGGTCACAACCCGTGCAGATATCGCCCGCTCAGATTGTCTATTTTACTTTGTTGTTTCTTAGGAAAAATCGGCTTAATTAACCTGATAGCGATTGCGGCCAGATCGTTTAGCAAGATACAATTTTTCGTCAGCAGAAAGGATCAAGGATTTGTAATGGGTTAGATCACAAACCGCCGAACAGCCTCCTAAACTGACACTGAGCACCCCATTTGGCGCGCCTTCGTGAACAATATTTGCCGTTTGGATTTTTTGCAGAATGTGTTTTGCCACCACTTCAAGCCCCTTGATGTCTGTATCTGGCAGAATAACGACAAACTCCTCACCGCCATAACGGGCCACATGATCAGTCGGGCGCTCCAACGCTTTGTCGATGATGTTAGCAACTAGACGCAGACAATCGTCTCCCGCTAAATGACCATATAAATCGTTGTATTGTTTAAAAAAATCGATATCGATCATCAAAATTGATAGTGGCTTTTTATTGCGGGCAGACAACTTAGCCTGTTCATCAAAGTACTGTTCAAAATAGCGTCTGTTGTGCACCCCCGTAAGTCCATCAATCGAGGCAAGTTCTTTAAGCCTGTCAGCCATAAGTTTCGCTGCCACATGAGCGTTAACTCGGTGTCTGAGCGTATTGGTTGAAAAGGGTTTGGTGATAAAGTCTGTGCAACCTGACTCCCAACATTGATCCTCAGATTCAGCATCTTGGCTGGCAGTGATGAATAGTATGGGAATATCTTTGAGTGATTCATTGCCTTTAATAATTTTGCAGGTTTCAAGGCCGCTTATCCCTGGCATATTAATATCCATTAGAATGAGATCAGGCTCAATATTTGCGCAAAACGATAGGGCCTCATCGCCGGTTTTAACATGGAAGGTGTCAAAACTATCCGACAATGCATGTGTGGTTATCACCGCACTGATTGGCTCATCTTCGACAATTAATACTTTCGCTTTATAGCCCTTAATAGCTGTTGCTCCACTATTTTCACGATTATTTTCAACGGATTATCTCACACCTTGTTTATCGGCGTCTAACCGCCAACACAATATGCAAACTTTCTCTTCAAGCCTGAAAACCAGTGTAGTGGAATTTGTTGGTGAATTAAAAAAATAGTTGATGCAATCGAATGTTTGAGAGAGAAGGTTAATATTATCAATCTATTGGCAAAATTTACTCCTCCAGCGATTGTGTCTGCCTGTATCTTGAAAAAATAATGAATACTGCGCTGAAATAAAGAACTGATCTACATCACAGATGTTTAAAAAGGCAGCAAGAGCTTAATGATTCAACACAATTATTAAACAAAGATTGCCACTTTGAATACCGAGTTAAAGGGGCTACACTGAATCGCTGCAAAATTGTCCGAAATATAACGGAGCCTTGGATGGATCGTCTAATCAAAACAGCCTTTTTTTCATTGATAATCTATTTTTTAACGTTCAATACTTGGGCAAACACGGATGCTGTGTACGGCCCAAAGGCCTTTGATATTGAGAATGAGTGGACAGCTATTGTTGCCGCTTACGAACCGGAAATAGCCGCCATTGAACATGCATTTTCACAAACAGAGGATGCAACGATCACTTCTACGGTCGCCTTCAAAGGAGTCACTTATCAATTGGGCAATTACAAAGGAGAACCAGTGGTAATTTTTGCCACAGGCGTAAGTGTTGCCAATGCTGCGATGACAGTACAGATGGCGATTGATTATTTTCCCATTGAACGCGTGGTGATGATGGGAATTGCCGGTGCCGTTAACCCTGAATTTCGTCCTGGTGATATCGCAGTACCAGAGCGTTGGTATTATCACGACGAATCTGTTTATGTAAATCCGCAGAAACATTCAGCAAATGACTATATCTTGCCTGATTATTATCAGCAGCAACTGGATTCCTACGCCGCCCGCAGGAAAACCGACCCACATACACCTGATTACCAAAATTTTGGATTTATACACCCCAATGAGGTGTCTGTAATCAAACAAGGATGGCAGTACCGCAAAAAAATCCCTTATTTCTCAGCTACACCTGAACTAGTCGCGTTGAGCCATAAAGCACTGGCCAAAATCCCCCCTATCACACTGCCCTCAGGAAAAGAGATAAAGGTTGAAATTGGCGGAAATGGTGTAACGGGATCGGTGTTTTTAGACAATGCCGACTATCGTCTTTGGCTGCACCAAGTGTTTAATGCCCAGGTCACTGAAATGGAATCTGCGGCCGTAGGTCAGGTCTGTTTTGTCAACAACATAGACTGGGTGGTGATCCGCTCGGTCAGCGATCTAGCCGGTGGACAAAAAGGTAAAAATGAAGAAAACGTATTTGATGCCATTGCATCTGGCACCGGCACTAAATTGATGATGGGTCTGTTAGACGAGATTGTTAAAATGCAGCGATCAAATCCGTAAAGTGATAAAACCAAAAGTGCTTTAAACGGCTCACCTGTTCAAAGACACAATCGCCCTGCATAAATACCTTGTTATAGTGCGATTGCGTCGATTATGCTTCTATTACTACCTTCACACATTGAATTATCATATGACAACTAAGTCCACTCTACCCGTTTGTATTGTCACCGGCGGCAGTATCGGCATCGGTGCAGCAATCTGCCAGACGTTTGCTAACAATGGTTATCAAGTGATCAACCTCGATATCGCCAGCCACAACACAGAGAATCGCGACATGCTTTGGATCCCCTGTGATGTCAGTCAGTCTGCAGAGGTGAAAAGTGCCATCGATAATGTTATCGGTCAGTTTGGCAGAGTAGATGTGTTAATTTCCAATGCCGGTGTGCATTTGTCTGCCAATATTGAACAAACCAGTGATGACGACTTAAATCGCATAATCGACATCAACATTAAGGGCGCGGTGAGTGCAACAAAAGCGGTGTTGCCGCAAATGAAGTTTCAACAATCTGGCGTCATCTTGTTCATGTCATCTGATCAGGCACTTATCGCAAAACCCAACTCGTTTGCCTACAACCTAAGTAAATGTGCGCTTGCTTCGATAGCAAAAACCACTGCCATCGATTATGCAAAATTTAATATACGCGCCAATGCTATCTGCCCCGGAACCATAGAGACTCCCTTGTACCATAAAGCAATTGACAGCTACGTGGAAAAATCTGGTGCTGACAAGGAACATGTGCATGCTGAAGAACAAGCCCTGCAGCCTCTAGGGAGGCTAGGTCAGCCTGAAGAAGTCGCAGCACTAGCACTATTTTTAGCCAGCGAAAACGCTAAATTTATTACCGGAAGTTTGCAGGTGATAGACGGTGGCTATACTGCTCAATAACTACAACGGATTCATACCCTGCGAAGGACTGTGATAAATTATTATTTTTACTGACCCCATATTAAAGAGGTAAATCATGTTTAGTCACGTAATGATTGGCGCCAATGATATTCAACAATCCAAAAAGTTTTATGACGCGGTGTTGGGTGCACTGGGACATCCACCGGGTGTCATAGACGACAAAGGCCGCTGTTTTTACTATACCGAAAAAGGCATATTTGCCCTAAGCAAACCCATTAATGGCGAACCAGCCTGTCACGGAAATGGCTCGACGATTGGCTTTTTTGCCAAAACCCCCGAACTTGCTGATGCGTGGCATCAGGCCGGTTTAGAAAATGGCGGCGAGACCTGCGAAGATCCACCAGGAATTAGAGAAGGTGGTGGCAGAAAGTTGTACCTTGCTTATCTTAAAGATCCCAGTGGCAATAAAATCTGTGCATTGCATAGCGTGAAATAACGGCTCAGTTTATTCAGGCACAAATTTCAAAACATTAGATACGTAAAAAACCAGATAATCCTTGTATTTATTTGAATCGGTGCCTGTGACTATTTCAATCTCAAAAAGTGTCCATCGCGGACACTTTTTCTGTCCGCGGACACTTTTCACCTCATCAAACCCTCTACATTAATCTTAAAATTCAGATACTTAGGCATTGGCACGAAGTTCGCTAAGTTTATTGAGCAGGTCACTTTTATTCAGTAAACACAGAGGAACAGACATGATGGCATTTACGTTTTTGGTCTCGCCTATGACCTTAATTTTTATTGCTCTATTCATCGGTGTTCACGAGTCCGAAACGGAAGGCCAACTGGAGATTTGGCATGATTAAGGACACGAGTGGGCAAGATGTCGAATTGACTTCCACTTCGAATACTTTCAGGTATTGGGCAACAGCTATTGTCGCTTTATTGCTGGTAGCTCTGTCGGCGCATGCACTGATCAATACGACAACTACATCCAAGTCAATTGACCGTAATACGTTGCAAATCGCAACACTGGAAATAGGCGACTTGATCAGGGACATTTCCTCAAACGGAAGGATTGTTGCCGCTAATGCGCCTCAATTGTACAGCCCCGAACAAGGATTTGTAGAATTAAAAGTTAAGGCCGGTGATCGTGTAACAACGGGGCAACTTGTCGCCGTAGTGGAAAGTCCCTCGTTGCAAAACGAATTGCAACAACAGCGTTCTGAGTTGGCTAGTTTGGAGGGAGAACTGGCGCGTAAAAAATTAGATACAAGAAGGCAGACTCTGTTACTCACCAAGCAAATGGAACTGGCAGAAGTTGATCTACAAGCGGCTAATAGAGAAGAGCGTCGTGCACAAGCGTCTATTGTTGATAATGTGATCAGTCAAATCGATTTAGAGAAAGCGATTGATGATTTAGCCAGAGCAAAACTCAATTTCAAACACGCCAAACAGGAAGTTGAACTAGCCAAAGATACCCTTTCTTTTGAACTGGAAAGCACACGCAATACCTTAGCTAGGCAAAATCTAGTGGTGGAAGAATTAGAAAGAAAAACCGCCGAGTTGAACATACGAGCCACTGTTGACGGCGTGGTGGGCAACCTTTTAACTCAGCAAAGAGCTTTGGTGTCTCAAAATGAAGCGCTGATGACACTTGTTGATCTCACTGCATATGAAGCCGAATTAAATGTTGCAGAAAGCGTCGCAAGCGAGTTGAGTTTGGGTATGTCAGTCGAAATGAATATCAGTGGACAAAAGGTGATGGGAGTACTTTCTGCGATATCCCCCGAAGTCACAAATCGTGAAGTGACTACCCGTGTTAGATTCAATCAGGGCGATCTTTCAGGTGTCAGGCAAAATCAACAAATTTCAGCGCGTATTTTATTAGAGAACAAAGCAAATGTACTCAAAGTACGCAGAGGAAGCTTTTTACAGGCAGGCGGCTTTATCGCCTACAAAGTTGAAGAGAATATTGCCAGAAAAATCAATATTCAAACAGGAGCAACTAGCATGCGAGAAGTCGAGATTTTGAACGGTTTGAATGCTGGTGATCAAATAATCATTTCCAATTATGACGAATTTATCGACACCGAAGCCGTGTTGTTGCGCAACTAATATCAAGGACATCTCATATGTTAAAAATGAAAAACATCAATAAAGTTTATCAAACTGAAAAAGTTCAAACCCACGCGTTACGCGACTTCAGCCTTGATGTCGAAGAAGGTGAATTTATCGCCGTTACCGGACCTTCTGGATCAGGAAAAACCACATTTTTAAACATTGCAGGCATGCTCGAACCTTTTACTAAGGGACAATATTTGTTGGATGATGTGGACGTTGGCACCCTGTCTGATAATCAACGTGCTGATCTACGCAATCAAAAAATTGGATTTATTTTTCAAGGGTTTAATTTGATCCCAGACCTAAACCTATACGAGAATGTTGAAGTACCGCTGCGCTATCGAGGCATTAAATCAGCAGAGCGAAAACGCCGTATCGAAAACTGCCTGGAAAAAGTGGGTTTGGCCAGCCGGGCCAAACATCTACCGCAGCAGCTTTCTGGCGGTCAACAACAACGCGTTGCCATTGCGCGAGCCCTGGCGGGAGAACCACGATTCTTGCTCGCAGACGAACCAACGGGCAACCTGGATAGCTTGATGGCCCGCCAGGTTATGGAACTATTGGAAGACATTAACCGCGAAGGAGCCACTATCATCATGGTCACGCATGATGCTGAATTGGCTCGCCGTGCACCACGTAACATCCAAGTAGTAGATGGTCAATTGGCCGATTTCACCTTGTATCAAAGTCGTCCTTCTGGTGTTGTGACTCCCGCAAATGTAGCAGTGGAGGCTTAAATGTTTATTCATTATCTTGATTTAAGCTGGCGCAGTTTGCGACGCACACCATTGATTTCGGCCCTCATGATTGCAGCAATTGCCGTTGGGATTGGCATCACCATGACCAGTTTGTCGGTATATCACATGATGTCTATGGACCCTATTCCGCACAAGAGTGACCGTTTGTTTCACGTGCAGTTAAACACCATGGATGAAGGACGGACCTGGACGACTGAAGATAATTTACCTTATCAACTGACCTACACAGATGCGATGAACCTTTACAATGCGGATTTTCCCGAGCGCAAAACCATGTCCATGCGCACCGGCTTCAGTGTGCATATGAATTCAAGCGAGGTAAAACCTTTTCTCGAAGGTGCGAGAGCCACGGGCCGTGAATTTTTCGCGATGTTTGATTTGGACTTTGTCCACGGCGCCAGTTGGACTGAAAATCAACAGATAAACGCCTCTCCTGTCGTAGTCATCAACCAAGAGCTTAACGAACGCCTGTTTGGCGGAGAAAACTCTGTGGGTAGGCAAATATATCTCGACGACGAAAGCTATGAAATCATCGGTATTGTGAAAAACTGGGAAATCCATACCAAATATTATGATCTCAACAACGGCGCATTTAATCGAATGGAAAAAATATTTGTTCCTTTTAGCCTGGTGGTATCTAAAGAATTGAGTAGCTGGGGAAACACAAATGGTTGGAAATTTGAGGATGTTCGTACTTTTCAAGACCATTTACAATCTGAACAATTTTGGATCCAATTTTGGGCCGAATTAGATACCCCTGAAGAGCAGCAAATCTATAGTGATTATCTTCGAACCTACCTTTCAGAACAAGCCACGAAAGGCCGATTTGAGAGGGAAACAGTGCAATTTGCACTTCGGAACGTTAATCAATGGTTGGAATACAATAACGTCGTTACTGAAGACAATCGCGTCTTGGTGGGTCTGAGCTTCATGTTTCTCACAGTATGCTTAGCGAACATCCTTGGCTTGATGCTAGGCAAGTTCTTAAGACGCGCGCCTGAGGTGGGTGTCAGACGAGCTCTGGGCGCAAGTAAGCGCCAAATTTTTGCCCAGCATCTTGTTGAGGTTTCAGTTTTGGGCTTGTTGGGTGGTTTATTTGGCATAGGTATAGCCCAATTGGGGCTATGGGGTGTTCGTCAAACCTACAGTTACTATTCAGCATTAGCGACAATGGACACATACATGTTGTTGGCCGCCCCAGCTATTGCTATTGGCGCCTGCGTTATCGCTGGGCTCTACCCAGCTTGGTTGGTATGCCGAACCACCCCTGCCATCTATTTAAAAACTCAATAGGAGTCGAGCATGTTAGAAATCAAACCCATTTTTAATGCTATGCGTCGTTCCAAAGTTGGCGCCTTCATGTTGTTGATTCAAATTGCTATCACTACTGCAATTGTGAGCAATGCTGCGTTTATCATTTACGATCGCCTTCAATATCTGCAACAGGAAACCGGTTATCCAGAGGATGAAATATTCCATTTTGCTGTGCTGACATTTGGTAAAGATCGCAATCTATCCCAGCAATTTGAAGAAACAGAAACCACGTTGCGTAACCTGCCTGGCGTTATAAATGCAGCAGCAATCCAAGAAGTGCCTTTGAGTGGCAGTGGATCTGCGTCGTCATTTGGCATCAATCCCACCACTGAGCAAGGTCGCGAGGGATTGGAAGTGACCGCGGCTTACACTTTTGGCGACGAACATGCCATTGATACACTTGGTGTCAAAATCATAGCAGGACGAAACTTTGAGCAAGATGAAGTGATCGTGGCTGAAAACAATGACGTCATGCCAAATGTGAGCATTGTAAGTCAGAGTTTTCTTGACGAAATCTACCCAAACGGAGACGGATTAGGTCAGACTATTTATCTGGGCGATATGCCGATGACGATTGTTGGTGTAGTAGACAAAATGAAAGGCCCATGGCTTAGAGCATCAATCGCAGACAATTTTTTGATTATCCCTTTTGTCAGCGCAGATAACTTTCAACGTATGGTGGTAAGAACAGAAGCGAGTCAGCGAGCAGCCGTAATGCGCCAAATCGAAGACACGCTATTGGCCGAATACGACAAACGTGTCATTGTTGGATTGCAAGGTTTGGACGAATCTAAGCGCGAATATAATGCGTCTGACATTTTAATGTTACGCATGTTAGTGGTCCTTATTACTGTACTGGTATTAATCACAGCGCTAGGTATTTTTGGATTAACCGTATTTAATATCAATAAACGGACACGCCAAATCGGTACTCGCCGCGCTTTGGGTGCGCGTAAGTCTGATATCGTCAGGTACTTTATTGTCGAAAATAGTATGATTTGTATAGCCGGCTTGTTGATTGGTTCAATTGCAGCAGTATATATGGGTCAAGCTTTGTTAGAGTTGTACTCGTTGCCAGCATTGGATCATAATTATGTGGCAATTACTGCGGCCTTTGTTTTTGTTGTGAGCATACTGTCGGTGTTGATCCCAGCGAATCGTGCAGCGAAAATATCTCCAAGCGTGGCAACTCGTAGCATTTAAACGTGTAGACGTATAGGGACTAAGAATCAGAGTGATTGATGGATAAAATTCTTATTGTTGATGATACAACGGCAGTGCTGCAGGCGCTGTCGTTATTACTTGAAATCCATGGATACGATGTGATCACCACTACCTCCCCACAAGAGGCAGTGAAGTACGTCAATCAATTGCGTGTCACCTTAGTGATCCAGGATATGAATTTTACCGCCGACACTACTTCTGGAGAAGAAGGTAAAAAGTTGTTTAACGATTTACGTGAACTTAACGCTAATTTACCTATCATTTTAATCACCGCTTGGACAGATCTTGAGCAAGCCATTGAGTTGGTAAAGGCCGGTGCGGCGGATTACATCGCAAAGCCCTGGGATGATAAAAAGTTACTCACCAGTGTTGCGAATTTAATTGAGTTAGGCAAATCTCGAGACAAGACAGACAAGCTTCAGCGTCACGAAGAACAACTGGCACCGACAAAACAGGTTGCTGCAGATGTTGGTCTGATCTACCAAAGTACGGCAATGCAACGAGTCGTAGACATGGCCATTCAGGTGGCTAAATCCGATATTTCGGTGCTCATCACTGGCGCCAATGGCAGTGGCAAAGAGAAAATTGCTGAAGTCATCCAGGCTCAATCCGAATTGAAGCAAAAACCTTTTGTGAAAGTTAATTGTGCTGCCCTGCCCGCAGATTTAATTGAAGCTGAATTGTTTGGTGCAGAGGCTGGTGCGTTTACAGGCGCAAATAAAACCCGAATAGGCAGATTTGAAGCCGCTCACGGAGGAACTTTATTTTTAGATGAGATTGGCAATTTATCTTATTCTGGCCAAACAAAATTGTTAAGAGTGATACAGACTGGCGAATTTGAACGTCTTGGTTCGGTCAACACTCAACACACTAAAGTCAGGGTCATTTCTGCCACTAATGCCAATTTGCAGCAAGATATCGTTGAAGGCAAATTTCGTGAAGATTTATACTACCGACTTAATGTTATTGAAATTCCTATTCCGCCGTTACAGCAACGCATTGATGACATCATGCCCCTCATTCACTATTTTCTACCAGGACGTGATGTGAGCTTGTCAGCGGAAAAAGCATTACTTAGTTACCCTTGGCCCGGCAATATTCGAGAGTTAGAAAATGCCTGCAAACGGGTGGCGGTTCTTAAACCAGAAGGCGTACTTGAAGAACAAGACTTTGGTTTGGACGCTTCACTTTCACAGGGAATTAGTCACACTAATGCACAACGGGAGGAACCTGATAAAGCGGAATTAGAGTTGGCTTTGCGTGAACATCGAGGCGTCATTGCGAGAGTCGCTAGACATTATGGGATGAGCCGACAAGCCTTGTATCGAAGGTTAACCAAGCTAGGGATCGAATATTAGTGCGTTATCGCATGCAAACCAAAATCAACATGATCGCATTTGTTTGCAGTGCGGTTGGCCTGATCCCTTTGTTGTGGATGTTACCTTGGGGCATATTTGACAAAGTATTGTTGGCAATTGGTGTAAGCAGCTTGTCCATATTGCTCGCTCATCATTTGTTTCGCGATACCCATGAAGGGCTGTCAGCGCTTGAAATGGGTTTGCTCAATCTAAAAGATGGTGAGTACTCCACCACGCTGTCTGAACAAAATGAAGACGAATTGGATCATCTTTGCCACTTATACAATCACACTGTCCAGCAGCTCAGAGACGAAAAACATTGGCTGTTCCAACGGGAATTGTTGTTGGACAAAGTTACTCAAAGTTCGCCAGAAGCGCTATTTTTGGTCAATGACCAACAACAAATTGTGTTTAGTAATATCGCCGCACGCCAATTTTTTAATGCCAAGCAAGGGTTAGAGGGCCGCCTACTTACTGATCTACTTGCCTCCGCACCTAAAGGTGTTTCTGAAGCTGTACTTTCTGCAAAACAAGGTTTGTTCGGTGTGGTTCGAGATGATAGCGAAACCCAAACCTGGCATATTTCCACCGGAAACTTTGTGCTCAACAATCAGGTGCATACACTCTACATTTTAAAACAAATGACAAGGGAGCTAAGTCGACAAGAGGTGGCCGTATGGAAAAAAGTCATACGAATCATCAGCCATGAGTTAAACAACTCCCTTGGTCCAATTTCATCGATGTTGCACAGTGGAAAAATTATTAGCTCCCAATTTAATGAAGAGCGATTAGCAAGGGTTTTTTCAACGATTGACGAGCGCATTAAACACCTAAGCGATTTTGTCCACGGTTATGGCAAATTTGCCAAGTTACCTGAGCCAAAGCTCACCTCAATCGACTGGCAAGACCTGCTCAACCAACTCTCGCAGCAGTGGACATTTGCGTATGACAAAACGCAATACGCGACGCTAGTTGCCGATCCAATCCAGCTTGAACAGCTGCTTATCAATCTAATTAAAAATGCTCACGAGTCGGGCTCAGAAGCTAAGCATATTAAAGTGGAATTTCAACAGACTCCTCAACAATCAATTATCTGCGTGATGGATAAGGGTAAAGGCATTGCTGAGACAGTAATGAACAATGTTCTTGTGCCGTTTTACTCCACCAAAGCATCCGGCAGTGGTCTGGGCCTGGCTTTATGCAGAGAGATAACGGATGCGCATCATGGTCACATATCGCTATCCAACCGCAAAGAAGGTGGCCTAGAGGTGCGTGTAACATTGCCAAATTAGCCAGTATAAAAGACACCAACCTCAATAAAAGATTGAAAAACGGGGTGCGCGGTTAGAGAAAATTCCTAGCCAAGATTAACCTACCAATATCGGTATGCTCGACTTACCGTGATCAGTAACAGTTACAATGGCAAACTTGACCGAATTCACATCACGTGCATAAAATGTAAGTATCAAACAGTAAGCAAAGAGCAGACTTTTTGACACTCCCGGTCTCTCAATTTCATTACCAAGACATGCATGGCGAATATGATTTGTACTTTCGAGATCGCATAATGACCGCTCGCGTTACCGGCGTAGGGACCGTGAAGTTAGCAACAAGCTTCGTAAAACAAGTGGAATGTCTTTTACCACAAATTAAAGATGATACCTGGGGTTATTTGGGAATACTCACTGACTATGTGGCTGTTACCGAGGAAGCCAGAAAAATAGTGCTCTCCTCTCACGCAGATTGCATTAAAGCGGGTTGCAGAGTGGACGCATACATTATGAACATTGCCATGGCAGAACATCAGCTTGCTAAAACTCGCGAACTTGTCGGTATTAAAACCTTATTAAAAGATCAGGTGTTTCAACAAGAAGAAGAAGCAACTGTGTTCATAAGAGAAGTCTTGAAAAAAATCGATGGTAAAAGAAAAGGGCTCAAATGAGCGCTATCTGCCTAACATTCAGCTTAACTGGTATTTTCGAATAAACACAGAACATTAAATTGCCGCCTCCCTCTTAACACAGATTTCCGTCTTTGCCTCGCCACCCAAACATTTATTCTGCTAACGCTTCAGACCTTGTGTATTAACTGCGATCAACAACAGGGATCTAGTTCTTTTTTGATTCCTTAATGGACCATTTAACTGCCCTTTACTGGTCATCCTTCGGCGTATGCTTGTAGTTGTCAAAGTAGGATTTAAATACTACGAGGCAAATCAATAAAACAGAATTGTCGGAATATTGAATTAATAAGGGAATGAACGTGATTAATATCGCGCTGCAACATGTGGTTTCTGAACTTAATACGTACTTTGGACTGCGCACCGGAGCCGCTGCCGATAGTAATGTAGTGGCGGCCAGCCTGTTTGATGTCGATGGTAACGTTAATTCTGCTGCGCAAAATAAAGTTGTGATGTCGATGGTGAACCTTGAACAGGACGCAGTTTATAAGCCGTTAGAAAGTTTCAGAACCTTACCCGATGGAAGTAGCGAACGACTCAAACCCGAAATCAATATCAACTTATACATACTCTTCATTGCAAATCTGTCTAGCTATTTTGAAGCCATGAAATCACTGACGAATGTGATCAGTTTTTTTCAGTTGAATCCCTATTTCGATTACAAATCAATCAGTGGGCTTGAGAACATTCGCGGCCGACTTTCATTCGAACTATTTTCCATGACCTTTGAGCAGCAAAACAATCTTTGGGGTGTGTTGGGGGCTAAATACATGCCCTCTGTCGTTTACAAAGTTGGCATGCTTGAAGTCCGTGATGATCAAGTTGAAGGCATTGCGCCGCCAGTCAAAGAAATTCATATCGAAGGTGAAGGCGTATGAAGCTCATCTATCGCCCACTGTTACAGGTCAACTTGCGTCATGGTTTTTATCAATCTGGCTTAAGTACCGAGGATTTCAACGTTATTCCCAGTGAGGCAACCGCTCGTTTATTTGCTCAAACTGGCGTCATTTTCCGTCCTACTCATTCTGGCTTTTCGATATTTGTTGAAGTCACGCAAGACAGTATTGAACCGACCAGTCCGCCTTCCCTGCCAGAAACCCTAAGAGAATTTTCTATTGATGCGCTTCGAATGCATTTTTACCTTGTGGAAAAAAACACCTACTTAAGCAACATCACTGATTTACCCAACTATCGACCGGGCAAGCAGCTTTTCTACTTCAATAATTTACGTGACGATCAGGTAGATGGGCGTTTGCATTTGGGGGATAGCTTCATTAATCAGAGAATAGGCGAACCTTTGAGCAGGCCGCTTGGCAACACTGTCACTTACGCCTTTTCTCCAGCGGTGAGCAGCGCAACCATGGAGCTGGAAGACGCCTTTGGCAATGCAATATTCGAACAGTCATTTGATCATTCTGAGTTGGGCAATGTTGCTGAGGAATATCGGCTCGATTTAAGTTCTATCAATAATTTAGCGGCGGGACGATACCTACTACGTCATCAGGGCGGACCCGGGCAAGCTTTAAGTTTCTTTTATGATCCCAATGCGCTTAGCGGTTCGATCTTGGCCGTCATCGAATTATTTGACTCGACGGTAAATCTGACCACGGACAATTCTGAACAGGTGCCTTTGGCCTACCGCTTTTTAATCGACAATCGTATCCAGCAAATCGATGGCTACACGGTGCAATTTGAGCCTAGAAAAACCACATGGCGCTATCTAGTCAACAAAAAATACGATACCAGCCCATACACACTGAACAATCTCGATCCCATTGCTGATTTTAGCAAAAGTGTCGACGGTAATTTAGCAACCTTTACGTCTAATCAAGAACGTGACTTATCCGAGCTTCCCGCTTCGATAACGCTCTTCCATAGCGGTACTGAGCTGACAAAATTGCCGTCTCCACATTTAACGACTCACCTCCAGAAGGGTTTAGCTGAGGGGAGTTTTATTTCTGACATGTACGTTTACGTTTGATGAACGTCATCTCACAGAGCAGGTAATACTATGGCATATAAAACCCCAGGTGTTTACGTAAAGGAAATCTCGATATTTCCTCCTTCTGTTGCGGAAGTTGAAACCGCAATTCCGGCATTTATTGGCTATACACAAAAAGCAGAAAAAAAGGGTGAAGGATTAACCAATGTCCCGACAAAAATTTCATCGCTTTTGGATTTTGTCTCTTTATTTGGTGGTGAATACGACATCGCTAGTGACACTGGCGAAAGTGTCGCGATCACCGTCGATCAAAACAATAATTTTGCAGTGACTGCTGTACAGCCCAGCAAACGTTTTTATTTATACGAAGCCTTACGGCAATTTTTCGATAATGGCGGTGGCGACTGCTATATCGTGTCTGTTGGCTCCTTTAGTGATGATGTGACCTTGGGCAATAGCGCGGACCCAGCCAATTTTCCTGGGTTGTCTGTCGGTTTAAAACGCCTTGAAAAATACGATGAGCCAACCATTATTTTGTACCCCGATGCGCCCTTGTTAACCGATACGGCTGCGTTTTACACCTTGCAGCAGCGCACCTTAGCGCAATGTGCCAATTTACAGGACCGTGTTGGCTTGTTTGATTTGTATGAAACATCAGACCGTGAGTTGGATGAAGCCGTCGAGGAGTTTAGAAACAATATCGGCATCAACAACCTCAAATATGGCGCTGCCTACGCTCCTTGGCTGCATACAGCGTACAAAAAAACCATCAACATGAAGGTATTTCAAGACAGTGTCACATTAACCGATGGCACACCACAGGCCCTCGAGGAGCTTACCGCAGACGCCGATCTCAATGCGTTGGTGACCACAGCGAAAACTGCATTGACAGATCAGGTCACGCTAAGCACGATGGTGTCGGATATTCTGACTGGACAAAACGAAAATTCATTAAAGGCCCGTTACGCCACTTTGCGTAATGCATTGATGGCGTCTGATGATGCCAATGCCGCGGCAGATCTCACCGCGTTGCTGGATTTTGTGCAAAGCGTGACGAGCGAATTGCCTGAATTAGCAACCGATTTACTCGGCGACAACCTCAAGCTGGATTTAGCAGCCTATGCAAAAGACAAACTCAAATCGTCTATTCATGATTTGGTTGCTGTGGAAAAAAATGCCGATGTGATTGCCCTGACCACCAATGATGCGGCAGCAGTGAACACCCGTTATGTGGAATATGATGCAACCGGATGGCTGGATGAATTCGACAGCTCTCCTGCCGATGGCGACATTGTTTCAGAAATCGCCGCGACCACAACAGATTATGCAGTAGCGGCAGGTGCCAAAGCCACTGCGCTAAATATCTTGGTAGGCAAACCCGACCCAACCTCTACACCCACCGACGAGATTGTCAGTATCGATGCCATATTTGATGGCATCAACAATTTTGTCAATGACATGCTCGAAGCGGCGCAGACCCATGTGGATATCACTCAAGCGACCCTCTACGAAACTCACACCATTGTTGGCAATATTGTTGAACATATCAAACGTGAATATTCCAAAGTCCCTCCATCAGGCTCTGTCGCAGGCCTTTATGCCTTTGTTGACAACGCCAGAGGCGTATGGAAAGCCCCTGCTAATGTCAGCGTCAATGCGGTGCGAGGACCTGTTGAAGCCATTGATTCCAATGAACAGGAATCGCTCAATGTGGATGTAACGGGCGGTAAGTCAATTAATGCAATTCGCACCTTTACTGGTCGCGGCACCATTGTTTGGGGAGCCCGAACTTTAGCCGGTAACGACAACGAATGGCGTTATGTACCAGTACGGCGCTTTTTCAACATGGTTGAAGAGTCGGTCAAAAAATCCACTGCTTGGGCAGTATTTGAACCAAACACCGCCCAGTTGTGGAGCAAGATAAAAGGCATGATTGACAATTACCTGATCCAGAAATGGCGCGAAGGTGCGCTGGCGGGCTCGACACCTGAAGAGGCGTTTTTTGTCAAAATCGGCTTGGGAGAAACGATGACAGCACAAGATATTCTGGAAGGTCGTCTGTATGTCGAAATTGGCATGGCCGCGGTCAGACCCGCTGAATTCATCATCCTCAAATTTATGCACAAGTTACAGGAATCCTAAGCTGAGTGTATGAGTTGGGGAAGCCCAAAATGTAACGATTAGAAAGTTGAAAGGAAAATGTCATGGCATATCCATTAACGGTTTTTTCATTCAGAGTTGATTGGGGTGGCACCAACATCGGTTTTTCTGAAGTCACAGGACTCAACATTGAAGTACAAATGATTGAATACAGAGACGGTATCGCGCCCGAGTATTCAACCATCAAAATGCCCGGTCTTAAAAAGTACGGCAACATCACCCTTAAGCGCGGTGTGTTTGCCAATGATAACGAATATTTTGATTGGCTAAACGAGATCAATCTCAATCAAATTGAGCGACGAGACATCAACATTTCCTTGCTCGATGAAGAAGGTAGCCCGGTGATGACCTGGAATATTATCAATGCCTGGCCTACAAAACTGACTTCGCCTGATCTAAAAGCCAGTGGCAACGAAGCCGCCATCGAGTCGATTGAGATTGCCCATGAAGGCGTCAAAATCGCTAACGGTTAATGCAACCCATTGAATTAAAAAGGTTATCGCGATGTACGATATGCCCGTTGTATTTCATTTTAAGGTTGAGTTTGGCCCTAACTCTCATGACGGCAGCGGCGGATTTTCGGAACAAAAAGACAACCGCTTTCAAGAGGTCTCTGGGCTTAGCGCTGAAATCACCACCGAAGAATTCAAGGAAGGTGGCTTAAATGAGTATGCACACAAGCTGCCGACCGGAGCTAAATACGGCAATTTGTCGTTAAAACGCGGATACATCGAAGACTCCAAGGTCGGTAAGTGGGTGAGAAGCGCTGTCGAAGACTTTAAATTCAATCCAAGAGACATAGTCGTGACGCTTTTAGATGCCGAGGACGCGCCGTTAGCTGAATGGGTATTTAGCGCCGCCTACCCTGTGAAATGGTCGTTGTCGGACCTCAAAGCACAAGAGAATGCATTGGCTATTGAATCAATGGAATTGGTTTATAAACGCTTTAGAAAAGTCTGACAAAACGGAAGACAACATGCCCATTGAAATTAAAGAACTCGTGATCCGTGCCACTGTCGGTGAGCAACAAGGTAACAAGGCCAACGCAGCGCCTAAGGCCGCTGATAAGGAAGCCATGAAGCAAGAAATCATTGCTGAATGTGTTGAGCAAGTGATGGACATTTTAAGGCGTAAACAGGAACGTTGATAAGGCCATGAGTGCAGCGAAAAACCTCTGCATTCCACACAGAAAATCTGGAGAGTGATGTGAGTGGTGAGTTGAAAAAGATGCTAATTGAAGCCTACCGAGAAGCCGACTATTCCGGTGCTGCGGTGGATCAATTTGAGGTGATCTTTAATCCCAACACTTACACCCAGAAATACGACATTGAATACGAGGAACGTCAAGGGCAAGGTGACACGGGCAGTCCACAAGTATTTGGCAAAATAAAGCCGCAAGAATATACCTTCGACTTTTTGTTTGATGGCACAGGCGCGGTGGTGCCAGAAATGGATGTACAAAGCACTGTTGAGCGTTTTCTAACGGTGACCGGCAAACATGATGGCGAAATCCATCGTCCTCTTTATCTAAAACTTAGCTGGGGCGCACTGATCTCAAAATGTGTGCTCAAATCCGCAGAAGTCACCTACACCTTGTTTAAATCTGATGGTTATCCTCTGCGCGCTAAGGTTAAAGCGAACTTCTCAGAAAATGTTGAAGACGCTTTAAGAGTGGCGGAGGAGCGCAAAAGCTCGCCAGATCTCACTCACTTGCACACCGTAGAACAAGGAGAGCATCTTAGTCTTTTGGCGCATAAATACTACGGCGAACCCGGACGTTATTTACAAGTCGCCCATTACAATAAGCTATTAAATTATCGCCGATTGCAACGAGGCCAGGTGCTGGCTTTCCCCCCGATCAAAGATCTAACTGGCGAGGCGTGATCAGATGGCAGACGAGCTTAAAATTCCCACCCCAGCTCCTGCGGATCGTCCGAGCTTTAAAATCAGTGCTGACGGCAATCAGATTAGCGGTGAATTTCAAATCAAGGGGATTATTGTTAATCGTGAATTCAATCGCGTTGCCAGCGCTGACATCGTGATCCTCGACGGCGATCCGGCCACACAAGATTTTAAAGCCAGTAATGATGAGGCCTTTAAACCGGGTGTCGAGATAGAAATAAGCGCAGGCTATCACGGCAATGAAGAAGTGATTTTTAAAGGCATCATCATTCGCCACAGCCTGCGGGTGCACAAAAGTCAGCAATCGTATTTGAAGCTGGAATGCCGAGACGCCGCTGTCAAAATGACAATTGGCCCGAAAAGCGCCTATTTTTACGATAGTTTGGATTCAGATGTCATCGAAGAGCTGGCCGGTAATGCTGGTTTAAAAACCGACATAGAATCCACCGATGTCACCCACCCTTTTATCGTGCAATTTTATGCCACTGACTGGGATTTTGCCCTGGCCCGTGCTCAAGCCAATGGCAAACTCATTGTCACCCAAGACGGCAGCTTAGTCGCGAAAGCCCCGGATCCTTCTGGTGATCCAGTGTTATCCCTCGCCTACGGTGGCAATGTGTTAGACATAGAAATGTTCGTTGATGCAAGAGATCAATTCTCGGCCATGCAATCTCTTTCCTGGGATCCAGCGAATCAAGAAATGTTTGAGATTGACGCGGTTGACCCCGGTGCCACCACGCCAGGCAACTTGCAAGCCACCGAGCTGGCTGATGTGATCGGTCTTGATGCATACAAACTCAAACATGGCGGTGCGGTCAAAGATGACGAACTGCAAGCCTGGGCTGATGCCAATTGGATGAGCAGTGCCTATTCAAAAGTGCGAGGACGGGTCAAAGTTCAGGGGGTATCGGCGGTCAAACCTGGCGATTTGATTGAAATTAAAGGTATGGGTGACAGGTTCAATGGCCAAGTTTTAGTCTCGGGCGTTCATCATGAAATCAACGATAAAAATTGGGAAACAGACATTCAACTGGGCTTGTCCCCTGAACACTTTGAGCAACTAACAAAGGATCCTCAATCTCACAAGGCAAGTGGCCTATTACCGGGTTTATCAGGGTTGCAGCTAGGCCTGGTCACGTCATTGGAAGATCCTGACGGTGAACATCGCATTCAGGTTCGCACGCCGATGATTGACCCAAGTGAAGAAGGTATTTGGGCAAGAGTCGCCACCTTAGATGCTGGAGAGAATCGAGGCTCCTTCTTCTTACCCGAAATTGGCGACGAGGTCGCATTAGGTTTTTTAAACGACGACCCACGCCACCCAGTCGTGCTAGGCATGTTACACAGTAGCGCCAAACCCGCTCCGTTAGAAGCGACTGACGACAATCACGAAAAAGGTTATGTATCACGAAGCGAAATGAAATTGATTTTCAATGACGACAAAAACACTGTGACCTTAGAAACCCCGAACGGCAATAGCTTTTTGTTCAGCGACGACGAAGGCAGCATCACCTTTACCGATGAAAACGGCAATGAAATCCTGATGAATTCTGATGGGATCAGCCTTACCAGCGCAGCGGATATCAATTTGACGGCATCGGGGGACGTCAACATCGAGGGCACCAATATTTCTCCCAAGGCATCGGCAGAATTTAAAGCCGAAGGCAGCAGTAGCGCCGAAGTGTCATCGGGGGGCACCATGACAGTCAAAGGCAGCCTAGTACAGATTAATTAACCCATAAAAGATGTTCAGGTTCAGGTTAATTGCCAGAACATTGTTAACACAGGAGACCATTTATTATGCCAGCAGCGGCACGTGTGACAGATACCAGCACCCATGGCGGCACCATTGTGGGACCGGGCGTTGCCACGGTTCTCATTGGTGGTATGCCTGCGGCAATCGCCACTGATCAGCATGTCTGCGTGATCCCACCGCCTGCTCATTTACCGACAGTCAGCCCCTTTCCCATGGGTAGCGCTACAGTGCTGATTGGGGGCATGCCAGCACTACGCACTACAGACACCTGTATTTGTGGTGCGATGGCAGCGGTGGGCGAGCCAACAGTGATGATCGGAGGTTAACATGGCAGCCGAGTATTCGTTTCTAGGCAAAGGTTGGGGATTCCCCCCAACCTTTAACAAAAGCGCCAAGAGTATCGACATGCTGAGTGATGAAGAAGATATTGCTTCAAGCTTAGAAATTTTACTGTCGACCGACGTGGGTGAACGCGTCATGCAACCCAAGTATGGTTGCAACTTACATAAGCTGCTATTTGAGCCCGTCGATACCGGATTGCAAGCCTATATCAAAGACCTGATCAAAACTGCCATTTTGTATTTTGAACCGCGCATTATTTTGATCGACGTACTACTTATTCCGCAGCCCCTTGAAGGCCGAATTGACATCGACATTCAATACAAAGTTGCAACCACCAACACCCGAAACAACTTCGTTTACCCCTTCTACTTAGAAGAGGGAACGGAGATTGGATGAGGTGAGAATTCATGGCTGCAGAATCGACTCAATGCGCTTGCTGTTTTCATAATCCGCTTAAACGAGACGGAACGAGCCAGCGCCAACGTCTTGAGGCCGCTCTGGATCACAACTATGTCAAAATTGACGAGCGCGGTCTGCCAGATTTACTCATGTATGCCAGACAATATGCGCAACTATTGCAGTTTTATTCACCGTCAAATAATGCGGGTGGCGATTGGCTAGCGTTTATCGATAACGACGAAACCACTCAGGTTGCCATTGTGCAACTATATGATGTTCAGCGCGTGAAAGACGGGTTCGAAAAACAATTGACCGCCTACCGCAGTTGTAATTTTGCCGACAAGCAAACCCTTTACCCCAAACTTGTCACTCAGTTGGCGGCGCTCGCACAACAATTTGACCAATGGTATCAACAGGCAACACCTTCCTTACGCCTTGCCAATCAATTGGAGAGATTGATCAATTCAGTGCTCAAAGAAAGTTTACAGAGTGTCTATGGGCAATATTTGCGCGCCGTGGATTTGGGATTACCAATATTGGATGAAGCGCTATTTACCCTGGATAGTATTTGGGAGCTCGACACTGTTACCTCCGATACCTTGGCCTTTCAATCTGCGGGCCTGGCTGACGAGTTAGAATTTGATCTGACCGTTAACCACTTACATGGACGATTTAACGAATGTTTTGACGCCTTAGTATTTTTGGTTGATCAGGCAAAAAGCATGCTCGAACAAACGTTAGAGTCATACCCCCAGCATCAACCTCACATGGCCCTGTTTTTATGTTTTTTGAGGTTATTTGAATATGCTCAGAATCATCTAAATAGTATTGGTCAACGTCATTTAGACTTCTACTACCAGGATGTGCTTGGGCTCACTCATCATCCTGCCATACCCGATCAAGTGCACATTATTTTTGAGTTGGCCAAACGTGCCCAGCCCCAACTAGTCAAACAACAAACAACCTTGCTTGCAGGGAAAGACGATGAAGGCAAAAACCTTTTTTATGAAACCGACAATGAATTAGTGGTAAACAACACTGTCATCAATGATGTTCATGGCTTAAAAAATCTGTTCATCGAGCAAATCGATGACCTTGTTGTCAACCTCTACGGCGCACAAGATGCTGACACCGAGGATGGGATTGCCGAGCCACTGCAAAATGAACAGGGTAAATGGCCAGTTTTTGGCAGCGCTAAGATGCCCTATGCCACAACAGGTTTTGCTGTAAGTGCGCCTATTTTATTACTTGCAGAAGGTGACAGACGTATTGCACTAACCTTTAATGTCGGGTCTTTTGATGGCCTGGATAAGGTTGAACCTCAAACCAGCAGAGTCGAGCAAGAGCTTAAGCATAACGTTAGCATTGAAGCGAGTTGCGAAAGTGGCTGGAGCAGATTGACGACCCAATCGGTGAGTATCAACAATGCCCAAAAGACCCTAACCTTCATTATGAGTCTGGCGGTGACCGACGAAGCGCTTGTTGCCTACCTTGCTGACACCCATGGCGCTGGTTTTGATAGCGACTTTCCCATATTGCGCTTTACCTTAAATAATCGTGGCCTGCCCTATCAGGTGCTGCAATTTATGGAAACACAAGTTTCAACTTCAGAGACCGCACTGACAGAAGCGGTCATCAAAGAACAGATTATCGAATACAACGATGAGATTGACACTTTCAGCCAGGGACAATACGTTTTTGAGCAAGATGCCTTGTATCAGGCCCTTAACGATATTAACCAAACCGGATTTCGGCCTTCTGATTTTATTGATCAACATTGGGCACTCATCCCCTTCGTTTATCCCTATCAGTATTTTCAGTTTATTGAAGTGAATAAACTGACTATCGACGTCCAGGTAGGTGGCGACCAAGACGGTGAGGAAAAGATCGGGCTTAAAAATCTGGTGTTAGGCAACGATACGGGCTCAGTCGACCCTGCCAAGCCTTTTTTCCCATTTGGCACAATTCCGCGGATCGGCAGTCGTTTTTTAATCGGCAGTCAAGAAGTATTTAGCAAATCCGTTTATGGAATTTCTACAAAATTAACTTGGGGCGGTTTACCAGAAACCAAAAGTTTCAATTCACACTATGCAACCTACACGCAATATCTAAATCCAGTTGGGATCAGCACGCCCACCAGCAATGATTATTTTACCGGTAACCTGAGCATCCTAAGCAAAGGGCAATGGCAAGATTTAAATGCGTCCACCGCACAAATTTTGTTTGACACTACATCAGAATCTCCACCACAAATTGCCGCAAAGCAGCAATGGGATATAGGACTAACAACGGGCCCAGCCCTGCATGATTGCAGCGCTGAAGCGATTATCGAAGCTGATGCCAAACTGCCTGCATTTGTATCTTTTGATAATGGCCTAAACCAGGGATTTATCAGCGTAAGATTGAATCAGAGCTTTTTGCATGAACATTATCCGAGTGTGTTGTCTCAAGCTGCAATAGACTTGCCAACATCGTCGCCACCTCAAGCATTGCCTAATCAGCCTTATACGCCGTTGATCGAATCTTTTGAATTGTCTTATCGTGCCTGTGAATCCATTGATTACCAGGCGTTAACAGAAGCGGATTTTAAACAACGAAGCTTACAGCTTTATCAGCTGGGTCCGTTTGGCAATAAAGAGATTTTTCCAGTGGATGATCTGGGCGACAAAACCTTTAGCCATCAAGCCAACTTAGTCCCCCTGTTCACTGTTGAAATCCCGCAAAACGATAGCCAACAAACGAGTGAGCAAACCGCTCACGGTCTATTTTATATCGGACTCGACAACCTTGTACCTGGGCAAAACCTGTCCATTTTGTTCCAAATTGCAGAAGGCAGTGAAGATCCTAATCTACCTAATCAGCCGGTAATTTGGTCATACCTGAATCAAACGCGATGGATCGATTTTGATTTCACTGAAATTATTCAAGACAGTACGAATGGCCTGTTACGCTCAGGGATAGTTACCTTTGCGATGCCTAAATCAATCAGTACTGACAACACGTCTTTGCCTACAGGCTCTCATTGGATACGTGCGGCGGTAGGCCAAGATACACTTTCTGTTCCGAATATGATCGCCTTGCATCCACAGGCAGCGACAGCCAGCTTTGCGGACAACAATAATAGTGAGAGCCACCTGCAATCCCCTTTGCCTGCTGGCAGCATCAGCAAACTAAAAAGCCGCATTGCAGCGATCAAGTCTGTTTCTCAACCCTATGCTTCTTTTTCAGGGCAAACCAAAGAAACAGACCAAGCCTTTTATACCCGTGCGAGCGAACGATTGAGACATAAACAACGGGCTGTCAGCATTTATGATTATGAACGGTTGGTGCTGCAGCAATTCCCGCAAATATACAAAGCCAAATGTATTAACCATACCAGCCGATGCTCAGAACACGCGCCTGGCTATGTGCGCATGATTGTCGTGCCCAATTTGCGTAACCAAAATGCGATTGATCCGTTGAAACCGCAAATCAGTCTCAATACCTTGACTGAAATTTCCGATTTTCTGCAGCAATACGCCAGTAATTTTGTGCGCATCAATGTCACCAACCCCAATTACGAAGAAATTAAAGTGCACTTCAATGTGCAGTTTCAAGCTGGACTAGACAAAGGGTTTTACACTGGCGTGCTCAATGGAGATATTGTCAAATTCCTATCGCCTTGGTTATATGATGAAGGCGCGGATTTGACCTTTGGCGGCCGTGTTCATCGCTCATCAATTCTAAAAACCATCGAAGATTTACCCTACGTGGATTTTGTCACCGATTTCACCATGGACCAAGTTAAAGCTGATGGCACCTTGTTGAACATTGAAGAAGCTGTAGCCACCTGCGCCAGTTCAGCATTGGTTTCAGCGGCCACACACGACATCCAACATGACATCACACCTTGTGTGAGCTACACCGGTAAAAATCGTTGTGAGATTAGCGAAGAAGACTGCCAGGGATGCGGTGACTGCGGCAACTGCAATGACAAAAAAGACAATAACGAACAAGCTACACAAGTCAATGAAAGTGTTGAGAGCATCAAAAAGCATCGACTCCAGCGGCCATTAACAAAAACATCTCGATATATCGGTAACTCCCGCACCACTGAGGTTCACGATCTTTCCAATCAACAACAGGGTTGTTATATCGAACGGATCCGCAAAGACCGAGTTAAATCATTTCGCTCCTTGGATGAGGCACTAAAACAGGGCTACGACTATTGTGCCTACTGTTTTGGTAAGGAGAAATCGACGCGATGAGTCAATTGACGAGCACAAATCAGATGAAACTCAGTGGTGAAATGGGGGTAACAAACTTTATTGTTAAAAACCCCGGACTGAAAGATCCGCAAAATTATGCGTTGCTGCGCGAAACTGGCCTGAAATATATAGAAAAATTGGGCCATCAATTATGGTCTGACTATAACATTCATGATCCGGGGATCACCTTACTTGAATTGTTATGTTATGGGATCACCGACCTCGGATTTCGTACCGACTATAATGTCGCCGACCTGCTCACCCGCTATGAAAATGGTGTGTCATACAATGATGCTGACTTTCATACGGCGCGAGACATACTCACTTCACGACCGGTTACATTTGATGATTTACGTAAAATCCTTATCGACATCGAAGGTGTAAGAAACGCCTGGATTGAACCTCACTGTAGCATTCACTATTGCTTGAATAGGCCAGCAAAGCGCCTTGAAGATTGCGCTGCCGAGCACCAAGAGGAGCAAAAAAATGATGCCCTCAATGGTTTGTATGATGTGTTCATCGAGTACGAAGAACGCGTCATCCGCCGCGATGCGTTTGTCACTCATGGCGTTGACACGCCAGCTAAAAACATCGCATCGGGTGGATTTATTCAGCCTGCTGGAAAAGGTATCCTCTTCGATGTGCATGAAGCCTTAGTGCTCAATTCTGTTGTTGTCTATCCCGACCAAGTCGGCAGCGTAAAACTGCGATTACTGAGTGAACAGGGACAAATCTTTTTTGATCAAGAAGTTCAGCTAAACACAGTCAGTTTACGTAAAAAAGTGACGCTAAACATAGCCTTGCCAGCAGGACAAAATTATCGCCTCGAAGCCTATGGGGGTAGTGGCAGCCTCAAACTTTTCCGCACACCACAAGCGACCTACCCCTATTCAATCGAAGGACAAATCGACCTAACCTCAGGCTCTCAAGCTGGGCTCCCCGTTGGTGCTTTTTTGTTTTTCTATGATTGGCAAATCACCTACCTTCCCCGTCAGTATGCGTCGGGTATTACCTACAGGGATGTGATGACCCAAGCCCATGACTTGTTGCATCAACACCGTAGCCTATGTCAGGACATGGTCAATGTGTGTGAGCTCAAACAAGAAGAGATCGCCGTTTGTACCGAATTGGAGGTATCGCCAGGCGCCGACTTAAATGAAATCATGGCTGAGATGTTTTATCGATTAGAGCAACATGTTTCACCAGCGATTAACTTTTACTCGATTGATGAATTAGTCGACAGAGGCCTTAGCATGGAAGAGATATTTGAAGGTCCATTGTTGGAGCACGGTTTTATCGATGACAAGGAATTTGCCGCCGTGCAGCGCCAGTGTGAAATTCGCAGTTCAGACATCATTAACATTTTGATGGATATTCCTCACATTAAAGCCGTCAAACACCTGCATTTACTCAGTTTTATTGATGACATGTTGCGAATACAGGAAGCTTGGCAACTGCCATTAGCTAAAGACCAAGGTCGCACTCCCAGCTTCTCTTCCGAAAAATCTAAAGTAGTTTTCTTTCGAAATGGTATTCCCGACTACGCCAATCGCAGTAAGGTTGCGGTGTTGCTTAACGATAAAAAAGCCGGTGACCTGAGCAAAAAATTAAAAGGCCATGAAAATGATTTGCCGGTTCCTGTGGGCGAACATCGGGCGGTGGGTGATTATTATTTAATGCAACACGAAATGCCGCAAACTTATCGAGTTGGTAATATTCGCGTGGAAGAATCAAAAAGTGCATTGCGTAAGGCGCAATCCAAACAACTCAAAGCCTTCATGCTGTTTTTTGAGCAATTCCTGGTCAACTACCTTGCTCAGCTCGATAACGTTAAGTCGTTGTTCTCTTGGTCTAATACCGACGCACCCAGTTATTTCACCCGTGCTTTTACTGCTGACGATCTCAAAGACATTGACGAGCTTTACATCAACTATCCGCAACTTGAAGATGATCTCAAACAAATTATTGAAACCAGTGAATCCGCCAAAGAAAGAAAAAGTCGCTTTCTCGATCATCTGTTAGGCCGATTTAGTGAGAATTTTACTGATTACAGTTTACTAATGTTTCGCTTATCAGAACAAAATCAACAAGCGAATTTAGATGAAGTTAATCAGACTAAATCCTGTTTCTTGCAGACTTATCCGCAAACATCTAGTGCCCGAGGGTTGGGCTATGACCAACGATATCCTCAGTTTGCTGCAGATGACATGACACCCGCTTCCTTGTCTGGCTTCCAACACCGGATTTATGGATTACTCGGCATAAAAGACGTGAGTGCAAGGTATATTGCCGGACAGCAAATTGAAGTGGTACGAGAGCAATTACCAGACAAAATATGCTGGCATTTTGTACTCAACGATGAAGCCGGACAAATCCTGTTTAAGAGTAAGTGTTGTGACAAAAAATCGCTCATCGAAAACATGATTGACCATGTACTGATCATCGGCGCTGATGAGCAAAATTATCAATTTGATCCTGCCAACAATCATTATGTATTGACCTCAATTTGTAATCGAGAGGGCGATCGAGAAGTCATTGGCCATACCATTGATGAAGAAAGCCTCACTCGTGTCATTGAGTATTTTGCGAGGTATGCTCAATCAGAAGGTTTTCACCTACTCGAACATATATTACTGCGCAAAAGGCATAAAACCGATCCTTTCATGCCTATTCAAGTTAATGCAGAACAAGAGTGCAATTGCAGTGAAGTGATCGATCCCTATTCCTACCGAATGACGTTGGTTCTGCCTGCTTGGCCAGACCGTTTTCAAGATATCGCATTTCGCCAGTTCGTTGAGGATACCTTGCGTCGTGAAGCGCCAGCCCATGTATTTTGTAAAATTTGTTGGATTAGTCATCAACAAATGCAGCAGCTCGATTCTGACTATTTTGCTTGGGCGAATGCCCTTGCTAATCTGAATGATCACCGTGAATTGTGTCGAGAAGAAGCGACCGACCTGACACAGATTCCATTAAACGGACAACTCCCTCTCCCTCCCATCAACGACTCCGAGTACGCGCAAAAACTTGAGGCATTAATTAAAACCATGCACTCGTTAGTCACCGTTTATCCGCTGGCGAGGCTCAAAGGGTGCGAAGAACTTGATGGCAATGATCCCGTGTTAGTGCTGGGACATTCGACATTGGGTTCTTATTAACTAAGGGGTATGAAAAGCATGAGTACAGCCATTTATAAACATCCAAACTTCGTGAGTAATCAGCTCCTGACCAGTACTCAATTGAACCAATTGTTTGATTACCTAGACGCTCAACAAAGACTTTCAAGGATAAAACTCACCGGTGCCGGGATCATTTGTGGACTGCATTGGGACATCAATGTGGGAAAAACTCGCATAAAAATTGATGGCGGTTATGGCTTGTCCAGTGAAGGTTTTTTGCTAAAAATCGATGACGTTGAATTTAGTCATTACGTGCCCTACTGGGATCCTGATGTTATCGATCCTGAAGAGCAGCCCCCCACTCCAATTTATGAGCCTTGGCAGAAAACTGGCAGCCAAGTAGGACAGGTAGAAGGGATCCGCCAACTACTCACCGAAGATGAAGCGGCTAATTTAGAACTGGTCGATGCAAACGGTGACTTGTTGGAAATCAAGCCAATCAACGCCCAGGTCTTTACCGACAGCATTTTGGTGCTGTACCTGGAAAAACAAATTATTGAGTTAGAATCCTGCTTGGTAACCGACTGTGATGACAAAGGGCAAAATTATCAATATCAAATAAAGGCTTTGCTTGTTCCTGATTCGGTGTTAGCCGAGTTGCCTACCTGCCCACCTGCTTTGCAACATATTCAGGTTCCTCGCTTCCATACACAAACCACATTAAACAAAGTAGAAAGTGAAATTGATATCAACGGAGTTTATTTAAATATAGTAAGGGATTTAGCCGAGCCTTTGGCAGATAGCCTCCATGCATCTACAGGGCTTTGTGCCAAGTTATTAGGCTTTGAGGACCCATCATCTTGGATAAGAGATCTAAAGAACTGGATGGCCATGCAAAACGCCACGGCAGACCAGGTTAATCAATACATTTATGACGTTGTTTTAATCATCGTGGCTGCTCATAACGAACTCATGGATTCCGCCTGCCCCCTCATTAAACAATGCTGTTTACAGTTGGATTTCCCGCGCCATTTAATGTTGGGACATACCGGCGGTAAAGAGCACTTCCGTCATGAATTTATGCCGGCAGCTGTGGCCAACGTCATGCAGGGTGATTTACCTAAGGTTCGAGCGCTTTATCAACGTTTAACCTGTCTGGTTGAGGCACTGCCTGATTTAAATGACTTAGCCAACTCACCAAAACTACAGTGTTATCCAAGCAGTCGTCAGGATAAACCTTTAAGTGAAAGAGGTATTCCCTGGTACTTCGCAGCAGAACAAAAAGTGCTAAACATTTGGCGCGCTGACGAGTGTTGTACTAATGCTGCACCATGGGCATACGATCACAAGAACGACCCAAACATTCAGCTCGACACCTTATACAATCAGGCTGACATTGTGCGTGTTGACGGCCACTTATCAATGCAATTAGACGATGCGCTCCAAGAGATCCAAGCCTACCAGCATCAGCGAAACTTGGAGTTTTGTGTACAGCCACTGTTCCTGACTGATGAAAAACAACAAGCCCAACAGCAGCTTGCACAAAAAATACAACAAGCATTGACCAAAGAAGCCGCCCTGCAAGGCGAGTATCATATTTTATTCAGCGAAAGGTTTTACGACGAACAACTTGATGAAAAAGACCTAGCGGATTTGGGTACTAAGCGAAAAGAAATCTTCAGTAACCAAGTCTTTCTGTACGATGTATTTCAAAAATGGGGTGACATGCGCTGCAATGAGCCAATGCTTTGTGAGATGGGATACCTTGCATCTGACTACCAAATATTGCGCGCGCAACTGATGCAGGATCTTATGGGATTGCGAGGATACGCTGAATCGATTCTCAAATATTACGATGAATTTGATCACGAACCAGAAGCGTCAGTTGAAGAAGCTGCAGAGGCCGTGACCAGGCTGGAACGGAAAATTATTCGCGAAAAAATGCAATCCGCAATAGCCGCACCAGACATCAGCAAGTTGTCCTTTTTTGTCTGGTTAAAAACTAACATCATCGCGCTTAAGCAGGATATAGATATTCTGCTGACCTACTTACCGACAAAAATTTGTGCCTGGAATTTTGAGATCGTGCTGGCAAAATACAAAGCGCTTTTGGCCCACTTGCTGAGCATGCAGGCACTAATCGTGAATGCACGGCTGCTTTTGCTACCAAAAATCAACCTGATAAAAACACCTATCCGCCGTGAGGTTTTCCAACGTACTCGAGTGCTTGATCCTTACGACAACCAATTTGATATGCTGCTGAATAATTTGCGACATACCGGCGTAATATCGGCTATGGCTGGACTGAGTCGATACTACCAAGCCATGCGTGAAGCCAATACTCCCTGGCTAAAACACTATGCGTCACATTTTAATGGGTTGGAACCTTTGTTCAGCGTCCCCAAAGGCGGCACCTTATATCTGATTTATGACGATGAAAACCGCATTGTTGCTGATTTTGCATCAGAAAATTGTCACTGCTGTTGTATCGAGCCAACCGAGTTAATCTGCCTTCCTCCTCTGGCGATTACCGACATAGAGTCCATTGAACTGGTATTAGGAAAAACAGAAGAAGAAAAACGAGAACGGGAGTTGGCTCGCGCGGAAGAGGCTAAAAGAGAAGCAGAATTAAGCAAAGAAGAGCGTGATGTGAATATCAGAAAACAGGCAGAAGTTTATATGCCGGTTAAACGGGTGATCAACGTTATGGGCAACGATTTTGGACTAATGAGTCATTCCCTATCGTTTAAAGGCGACGTCCCCATGAATGTTTGCCTGGAACACCTACGCATAGAACTAATCAGTGAAACAACGCATCTCGAAGGCCAACTTAAGTTAACAGAAGACCACTGCATTATTTATTCCCATGAAGCCCCACTGCCACATTTGGTTGACCGTTTCCAATACCGACTGATTGACGAGCACAATGAATGCAAAGAGCAAGATATTGGCGAAGTGATTATTCATTTTTTACCACCTGCCGTGCCCGACAAGACCCCAGAGCCGCAACCACAACCTAAAGCAACTGTCTCATATCGGGTGATTGATATACGAACCGAAGAAAACATTTTCGATGCCGAAATCAGCGTCACTACGGTAGAAAAATCCACTATCAATGCAAAAAATGACAAAGGCTTGATAACGATTTCCGATCTGACTCCCGGCACTATTTCAATCGTTGCCCGTGCTCAGGGGTATTTTGACAGCGCATTCCAGAATGTGATTGTTGCAGGAGTGAATGACACCGTCACAATTACTCCCCAAGCAATGGAAGGAATAAAACCAGCAAAACTTAAGGTCAACGTATTTGACAATAATAGTCAAAGAGAGCTTAAAAATGCCAGTGTCAAAGTGATCACAGCGCAAAGACAAACCTTCGAGCAACAAGGCTCTCCGAGCCAATTTGCCCAACTGCCCCCAGGCAATACCACTGTAGAAGCAACAGTGCCTGGCTTTGCACCTAATAGCGGTAATATCAGCTTGAAATCAAGCCAGAGCCATCAGATTGATATAAATATGCAAAGGGCAGTGGCTGAGGCACCTCGCATAGACGCGTGGATTGCGGCCCTTGAAGGCCGCAAAAACTGGGGGATATTGCTTGCCGAGAACACCGGCGTCAGCGTCGAAGAAGCAGCTAAAATCGTTACAACGTCGTTAAAAAGTCACAAGTTCAAACAGGCATCACTACTCGATTCATTAATTGCCAATGGGCCTGCAAAAACGAAGAAACTGGTCGCAACAACCGACGACTTTGTATTCAACCTCTCGCCAGATATGTCTGTGAGTGAAGCACAAATCAGTGAAACGTATAAATCCTTAAACGAAGAGCTAATCAAAGCCATTCCAAGAGCACAGCAGGCTACGGTTTCAGCGGTCCAAAACCTTATGAGAATGGCGGCCTATGGCTATATGGATAGATTAGTACTGAAAAAAGGCGATGTTATGACAGAAGCGGATAAAAAGCGGTTGGCAACGATACGTAGTCATTTGAATAAAGCCAAGATTGATTTTGCAGAGGTGCAAAAGGATTGGGGCGAGCTTAACAATGCAATTAAAACCAACAGTGTTACCGAGGTTATGGAAAAAATGCGCTAAATAAGGGTTTAACCGAAGGCAGAATAAACAATGGCAAATTCGCAAGACAGCTTTGTAACAAAAATTCAAACACATGTGATCAGGACACAACGTGTAGAGTTGCGAGTTCGCGATCAGTATTCTGCCCAGCAAGCCCAATCCCGCATTGATGGGCTTAAAAAAAACGTTCTGACCCAACAATTAAATGATGTGTTTGATGCACACGTACCCCCTAACCTTTGCATCAACATTGACACGCTAACGCTGGAATTGGGTGATTGTCCGCTGGATGAAAACTTCGAACAGCAATTTGCACAGAAATTGAAGGAACAGTTGAGTCACTTTATACAAAATCTACATCTGCAAAGCGAAAGCGATGGTATAACGTCCATGCCGAATACCGACGTCATCGTTCAAGACAACGTGCAACGATCGCAAGACCTGTTGCTCTTCTATCTAGATCATGGCGTATTGCCTTGGTGGGAGAATAACCCAAATTGGGATATTCAAGCCCATTTCGACGAGCTTTTCACAAAAACACCCGAGGTATTAATAAGTCGTCTTGGCACTTTGCAAAACCTCGCACCGAATCTCAGACTGATCCAGCAACTCAACCCTGACCAAGTCAGCAAACTATTAAAAGCAATGGAGCGACAATCACAACTGCCACTGACTGCTCTGCAGGCCTATATCACTGAGCTGAAAACTTGGTTGAAAAAAGGTAGCCGTCAAGGTGATAAACTAGCCGCAATGCTTATGACTTTGAAAGCCGCTCAGACAAAGGTGCTGAATTGGCTAACCAATTCATCGAAATCGACGGCACTGTTAATCACCACCAATAATCAATACAGCAATCAAAATAGCCAAAGCATAACTTTTAGCCCGCAGTACATTAGGCAATTTATAGACATTATCAGAACAGATACTCAGGTGCCTAAATCATCGATTGCAGCACTAGTGAGATTATTCAATGCTAACCATTCCAGGCAGTGGGAATTCATCCCAGAAATAACAAAGTTTCTGTCACAAATTGACATTGGGGCTAGCCTCGACTCAGTCAAAAAAGACACTGAAATGGCGCCCAATTTGACTGAATCGCAAAAAGGCAGGTCGTCTGAGCAGGACAAGCAGAGCCCATTAGACACAAAAGACGTCCCCCTTTCTCAAATGGGCGATGTTGGCCTGCTCAATATAGCTGCAGCCTCAACTGAGCAATACGAAGCAATACAAACTGACCTAGATGAGCTAAATAATGCCCAGCAGCTACCCACCGAATTGCAGAATGCGAAATTCTACGTCAATAACGCGGGGCTTGTGTTGCTTTGGCCATTTTTAGGGCACTTTTTTCGCGATGTTGCACTCACCAAAGATGGCGAGTTTTCAACCTTTGAAAAACGAATTCGTGCAGTGTTACTCACAGAATATCTTGTCAGTGGGCAAACCACCTTCATTGAACATCAATTATTGCTCAACAAATTGTTGTGCGGCGTCGCCTTTAACCTCCCCACAGAAGTAAAAATCAAACTGACTAAAGAAGAAAGGCGTGCCTGTAGCGAGTTAATAAATAGCGTATTACACCATTGGCAGGGTTTGGGCAAAACCTCCGCTGGCGGGTTCAAACAAGCGTTTTTGCAACGGCAGGGAATACTTACACGGCACGACAACCACTGGAATATGTTTATAGAACGCAGCGGTTATGACGTGTTGCTTGAAAAATTACCCTGGAGTATCGGCGTAGTGTCGACCAAGTGGATGGAGGGACCGATCTATGTGGAATGGTGAGCATCAGGTCAGGCGTATCAGGGCACAAAACGCGCTTAACGATGGATTAAAATAGTGGACACGATGACGTTAGTAGCAAGTAATGCAAAAACACTGGACCAAGAACTCAATTGGTTTTCAGCGATGCTGATGGCCCGTATCGAAGATCGCACCAAGGAAACCATAACCGATATCGAAACTGATATTCAGCCACCTGATCTTGATCCCAACGACTCGATTTATGGCAACTTTATCCATCACTACCAAATGACCATCGCAGAGAGATTGCTTATTGTCCTCGTGCTTACGCCGCACGTCAGGCCAGAATTGTTAGACATATTATTCATGCTCAATACAACCAACCAGCGGGGTTTTACTGAATTTGGTGGTGTACAAGGAAAACTACACAGTGGATTTTTACCCACCGGAGAAACCGCCATGTTTTTATTGGCTGGAGCCAATTTACATGCGCGTTTTGAATATTTGGCACTATTTGAGCGTGATCACTTTTTTGCCAAGCACAATATCATCACCCTGGAGCCCGCGCCCAGCGGTGAGCCGAAGCTTAGTGGCCAACTGACTATCTCAAACGAGATAGTCGATTATTTAACTAAAGGAGAATTAAACAAACCTGACTTCAGTCAAGACTTCCCGGCAAAATTGATTGAAACTGAAATGGAATGGGATGATTTAGTGTTACCCACTACAACCCGCGAACAGCTCAGTGAGCTGATCATGTGGATGAAACACCAGCAAAAATTAATGGAAGAATGGGGGTTAGCGAAACGTCTCAAACCCGGTTACAAAACACTATTCTATGGGCCACCCGGCACAGGGAAAACACTTACTGCAACACTGCTGGGAAAAAAATTACAGCGCGATGTATATCGAATTGCCCTGTCGTCGGTGGTGTCCAAATATATTGGTGAAACCGAAAAAAATCTGGATAAGATTTTTGCTGCCGCAGAGAAAATGGATTGCATCTTGTTTTTTGACGAGGCTGATGCGTTGTTTGGTAAACGCACTAATGTTAGTGATGCACACGATCGTTACGCCAATCAAGAAGTATCCTATCTGTTGCAGCGAATCGAAGATTTTCCTGGTGTGGTGATCCTCGCATCTAATTTTAGCCACAATATAGATGATGCTTTCATGCGCCGATTCCAGGCGGTTGTGTACTTCCCGATGCCCAACAAAGAAGAGCGAAAACGGCTTTGGCAAGGGGCTTTGAGTATGCTTTCTCATTTGGAAATGAAATGGGACGTAACGGTGCTCGCCGACCGGTATGAGTTGGCTGGCGGCTCAATTATGAATGTTGTGCGTTATGCCGCATTGGTGACCATGGAAAATGAAGCCAAGGATTTGAAATTTGAAGATCTGGTCACCGGTGTTCGCAGGGAATTAACCAAGGAGGGCAAAACGCTTTAAGACTATGATGCAATCAGCGGCAAAAACTCACTCCCAACCAAGTGACTCAACCCGAGCCGCAGGCGCTCGGTTGCAAACAAAACTGAGTGTTAGTCGCAGCAATGATAGTCATGAACAAGAGGCTGACCGCGTGGCTGATACCGTGGTTAGCAGCCAAAATACTCGTGGAGGCTCCCCAAATCAAGCCGCTGCAACGGCCACCAAAGCCCCCATGATATCAAGGTTAGCCGACAGCGCACCGCGCACTAAATTGCAGCGCCGAGAAGAAGAAAAAGAAGAGACAACTAAACGAGACAAAATCCAGCGTCAGGAGGAAGAACCCCAGGCGAAAATTCAGCGTCAAGAAGAAGAAGCGCAAACCAAAGTCCAGCGGCAGGAGGATGAGCCCCAGACAAAAATCCAGCGCCAAGAGGAAGAAGAAGCCCAAACCAAAGTCCAGCGGCAGGAGGATGAACCCCAGACGAAAATCCAGCGCCAAGAGGAAGAAGAGACCGTTCAAACGAAAAGCGATGCAAGGGCTAACAAGCGAGATAAAAAACAATTCCCAGAGTTGAACCAGGTAGAAGGAAAACTCTTTGCCAACAAAGGCAAAGGCGAAAAAATGGATGATGAGACTCGCGTTCAAATGGAGACAGGCTTTGGCGTCGATTTTAGAGATGTGAAAATCCACAAAGATGGTGACGCT
The DNA here is from genome assembly GCF_007197995.1 of Aliiglaciecola sp. M165. Classification (GTDB taxonomy): domain Bacteria; phylum Pseudomonadota; class Gammaproteobacteria; order Enterobacterales; family Alteromonadaceae; genus Aliiglaciecola. The sequence goes on along the minus strand of NZ_VKKH01000008.1, from coordinate 120,766 downwards.
GTCGCGATGAATCGCGACCTCAAGGCGCAGGCCTTTGCACACGGTAAAGACGTATTTTTCAACGCCGGTAAGTACGAACCTGATTCTGTTCGTGGTAAGACCCTACTCGCCCACGAATTGACTCATGTGGTTCAACAAGGTGGCGCTGAGCAAAAAGTGTCCGAACAAAAAATTGAACAAAACAACGCAAAACGCAATGAACCTGTTCCCGACCCTACTGATAAAGAGACCGTTAAAAAGGAACAAGAAACTGAACAAAAGATTGAGCAAATTGATTCTCAAGTGGAAGGCGCAAATACGCCCCCAGCTAACGGCGATACCGGAAGTACAAAGTTAGATCAAAAAGCACCTGCCATTGATGCTGAAAATGCTGACAAAAAAGACGACAAAAAAGAACAAGGAAAAAAAGAAGATAGTAAGAAAGGAGAAGCAAAAAAAGGCGCTAAAAAACTGCGCAAAAAAGCAGCCAAATCTTCAGGTAAAAAAACTAAAGGCAAAGGTGCATCCTCAGGCGATGTGGGCGCTTTTTTGAAAAAAGCGACTCAAGCTGCATTCAATGCCAAAAGCCAAGGCATTAAAAAGCTCGCAGACGATCAAAAAACCAAAGAGTCTCCGGATAAAAAACTCCAGGACACCCAAAAATCTGTGGTCGCGCCAACGGATGAAAGTCAATCCAGAGCAAACGCATCACAAGTTGATAAAGTCGAAAATAAATCTGCACCTGAGCCTGACGAAGCTGGATCAAAACAGGCTTTCGACACCGCGTTAGAAAACGCTATTCCTTCTTCTTTGGAAGAAGTCGACAGCTTCAAGGAAGAAGGTAAAGGCCGAGCAGTCGGCCAAGCCGTAAAGGGTGTTGTCAGCGCAGATACCATTGAGGTCAAAAGCACTTACAAGGAAATAGAAGAGAGTCCAGAGCCGGCCCCAGCAGTTGAAGCTGAACCCTTGCCTGAACTTGAACAGGCACCTGAAACCGAGGCACTTAATCTGGGTGCGGGCATGGTCGGCGAAGTGCAAGACGAACACACTGACATGAGCAACTTCGAAAGCGAATCCGACGATATGCTCAAAGAAGAACAAATCAAGGACGAACACCTGGAAATGGTCGATGAGGGTGACCTAGCCGAGGCGAATAAGGAACGCAAAAAAGTCAAAGAAAATGTCAAGGAGGGCCCAAAACAGGTTAAAAAACTCGAACAAGATCAAAAACAGTCCGTCGCTCAAGAGCTGGCCAAGGAAGAACAAAGCGAAAAGCAAAAAATGCAACAAGAGCGCCAACAAGAGTTGTTAGGGGCGCAACAAGAGCAAACTAAAACAAAATCAAAATTAGAACTCAAAAGACAAGCCGTCACCGATCAAATCAATAGCATTTACGAAACTGCAAATACCACGGTTCAGCAAAAGTTAGAGAATTTGGAAACGCAATCTCTGAAAGACTTTGATAACGGTGAAAAAGCGGCTACCAACTCGTTTGAAGACAATGTTAAACGCCGAATGGACGCCTTCAAACGACGCCGTTATGACCGCTTTGGTGGCAGTTTATTGTGGGCAAAAGACAAACTCTTTGGGATGGATGAATTGCCCGAAGTAAAAGGCATTTTTGATTCAGAAAAAGCCCGTTTTGTGACGGCAATTGATGGCCTGGTTAAAAAAATCACAGCAGAAAATAAAAAGGTCATTCAGGAGTGCAAAGACATCGTCGCAGCGGCCAAAGTCAAAATAGAAAACTTTGTGCAAACTCTAGGCCCCGAACTGCAAGAAGTCGGGCAATCAGCGTTGACGGACATCAAAGGAAAATTGCAGGCACTGGACAAAAAAATTAACGACAAAGAACAAGCGCTGAAGAAAAAACTCGAAGAAAAACGTGAAGCAGCGATTAAAGCCATCGAAGAAAAAATTGAAAAGATGAAAGAAGAGATGTCAGGTCTGATATCCAAACTTGGCAACCTTCTGCTTAATGCCATGCTTAAGTTTTTTGAATGGGCATTGAAAAAAGCAGGTTTCGCCACAGACCAACTGATGGGCATTATCAATAAAGGTAAAGTGGTGATTAAAACGATCGTCACCGATCCAGTCGGCTTCATCGGCAATATCATCAAGGCGGTCAAAAAAGGCATCGGCCAGTTTGTTACCAACATCAAAAAACATCTGATTTCTGGCCTGATTAGCTGGTTAACGGGGGCTATGGCTGAGGTTCCCATCACCCTCCCAGACAAGTGGGACCTTAAAGGTATTTTCAGTTTGGTCCTGCAAATACTTGGCCTCACCTGGCAGCGGATCCGGATCAAACTGGTCAAGCGACTAGGCGAGCGTGTGGTGAAAATCGCCGAGACCACTGTCGATATTGTTAAAAAACTGATTACCGAGGGACCGATTGCTTTATGGGAAATGATTAAAGAAAAAGCTGCCGAGATAAAACAGCAAGTGATGGAGGGCATACGTAATTGGCTAATCGTCAATGTCGTTAAACAAGCCGTTATCAAATTGCTCAGCTTTCTTAATCCGGCTGGAGCCATTGTTCAGGCCATTTTAGCCATCTACAACACTATCATGTTTTTTGTGGAAAACTGGCAACGGATCGTAGAGTTTGTCAAAAGCGTGTTTGATTCTATTGGCAATATTGCCGCCGGTAAAATCTCTGCGGCGGCGTCTAAAGTCGAGTCGGCACTGGCGATGACCATTCCAATTATTTTAAACTTCCTGGCCCGATTGATTGGTCTGTCCGGTATTGGCAAAGCGGTCTCCAATATCATCAAAAAAATTCGAAAACCCATCGATAAAATTGTTAATAAAGTCATCGATAAAATTGTTGGATTTGCTAAGAACTTGCTCAAGAAAGCCAAAAAAGGCGCGGGTAAACTTAAAGACAAAGTGGTTTCTTGGTTTAACACCAAGAAAAAATTCAAAAACAAGGCTGGCGAAAACCACACCTTGTTCTTCAAGAAAAAGGGCAAAAAAGGCCAGATGATGATTGCTTCAACGCCGCAGACCGTTGAAAGTTACATCCAAGAAAAGAAAAAGCAGCTCAAAGACAATCCCGATCCGGTTCAGCAAAAACATCTTGATAATGCAGACGATAAACAGAAAAAAGCCGAAACCCATACGGTTAAACATCCATTTAAAAAATCCGATAAAGACGCCATGGTGGCGGACGTTGCAGCAACATCACAAGCTTTTGCCAAACTCAGTGGCGGTATTAACCCTGGCGACATTCCAGAGCCTGTCTGGAGCCCAGCAAGAGGTAATTCAGGTCCGGCCAGACCTTCAACAGTTAAGGTGGACAAACTGTCCAAAGGCAAATTAGTGGCCGGCAGTACACCTGTAGATACCAGCATCAATTCAGGCGTATCGGGATGGAAGAAAATCGCTCAAAAAGGGCTTACAACGGCCACCAATAAATGGGTGCAAATGCACTTGGTTAACGAAAGTATTGGTGGCGAAGGCAAGCCTTATAACCTGGTCCCTGGCCCTAATTCAGTCAATTCCGGTACTATGCGCTCGTTTGAATCTGTGGCTAAACGTTTTGTGACCGATAATGACAAAAATGTAGTGTGGTGGAAATCTACAGTCAGCTACCACGGTGGCACCTTTAAACCCTATGCCAAGTCGGTAAAAATGGAAGCGGGCCTTTACTTGCACAAAGGTGGCAAAAACTGGGTAAAAGATAACAAGCCTAAAATTAAGGATGTTTCCGTTGTGGAAAAACCTGATTTTTCTGCCAGCCAAACACCTAGCTTGTCCAGCGCATCAGGAACCCAGTTAAGTGCCATTGAATATAGCGGCGGTAAAGGACCTTTCTTCCCCTCTATCTTTACCGGTACAACGATGACAAGAATAAAAGCTGTTCGCAAACTATCAGGAGGGTTCGCCACGCGCTCAGCGTTTAACAGTGCGATTCGAGCCTACACACCACCGGATGTCGGCGCCAGAGGGTTAAAAAACTGGCAAGACACGGTGGAGACAAAAGTAATACCAAGTATTAAAACCTTGCATGAGGCCCAAAAAATTAAAATGGGTGGTTAGACAATTGGATTGGCAAGTCTTTAGGAATATTCATCAAGGCAGCAACATCATCGTCTGCGGATGCGGCTCTTCTTTAACTAGTCTTAAACATCCTAGTCGCTACAGCACTATTGGTGTAAATGACGTTGGGCGGCTGTTTACGCCCAATTACTTAGTCGCACTCAATCCTCCTCACCAATACAGGCTAGGTCGTTATCATTACGTGCAACATAGTCGGTGCAAATACGTATTTTCTCAATTGCCGCTGCCTCTTAAGTACAGTCAGCTTGTTAAGACGCCTCTAGGTGTTAAAGCAGGGGCTGACTTTCCACAAACGTCGGGTATCCACTACACGCAAAACTCCCCTTATTTTGCAGTCTGTCTGGCGGCGTTTATGGGCGCAAAACGTATTGGCTTGATCGGGGTCGATTTAACCGACAATCATTTTTTTGCCGACACGGGGCAGCACGTTTTGCAAAAAAAAGTACAGCAGATTGACCAAGAATATGGTGCTTTATATCAGTCATTGCAAAGTAATGGGATTGAGCTATTCAACTTAAGCCAAGACAGTGCGTTAACCTCCTTGCCCAAACAAAGTTTAGTCGTATTCGACGCCAATAGGTCCGGCAAGCTACAGAGCTCGACGAGTAACACGGAGAATCAATCTAAGGCGAAAGTGGTTAGGGTCAAACAAGCGCTCAATATTGTTCATGTTGGATTGACCAACTGCGCTGGCGCCTTGTGGAATCTGCACAATATGCTCAATCGGTATACGCCTCACCACAGTCGAGTCATCACGGCATCTCAAATCACCAATGGCAGGCGATACCCTAGAGACGTTTTGCTCAACGAAAATAATAAGGTGCAGCATCTGCTTGCTAGTGCAGATTTCGTGCATTTCCACAATTGGTTAGACAAAGACAGCCCACAAATGAAACCTTTTAGGAGTGCGCTTAAAAACAAGCCTGCCGTGTTGCAATATCACTCCGAACCTGAGGTGCTCAAACATGCGTTTCCTGGCAGAGATCTGCTTTATCGTAATGACATCACAACCTTGGTGGTTGCCCAAAAGCAGGCGCGATTTTTCCCAAATGCCATTGCAGTGCCCAATGCTTTAGATGTTTTTCTAAAAGACTTTTCTGTGCCCCCCCTAACAAAACAGACATTTACAAAGCGCAAACGAATGAAAGTGCTTTATGCTCCAACAGATATAAACAGCTATCCTGATTATGCGAAAACGTGCAGAGGGAAAGGCTATAAAGAAACGTCTTCGATACTTAGCCGCTTGGAGCAACAAAAACTTATCCGGGCTTTCACTGTCACCAACATGAGTTGGCAAAAGTTGTGTGAACTTCGTCGTCAGGTGGATCTTGTTATCGATGAATGTGTAACAGGTGGTTACCACCTAACGTCATTAGAAGCATTGGCCCAAGGCTGCATAACCTGTGCTTATTTAGACCCGACGACTATCCAGCTACTCAGTGACATTACCGGTTCGAACATCTCTGAATTACCCTGGCAAAACACGCCGATTGATTCGCTAGAAGTCATATTGGGAAGCTTAGCCAATCAAGATTTGACGCCTTTGAAAACGCGAAACCGACAATGGATGATAGACAATTGGGCCCCGGAGAAAGTCTTGTCTCATTACACCCAAATCTATTACCAGGAGATATATGGACATCAGACAAAGACAAGAGACGGTTTATTGTCCGTTGCGCCAACTAAGACGAGAACGCCAATAAAAACTGAAATTATGTGCAGAAAACCCATTGCCCCAGTTCGATATCAGTTAACCGGTAAAAAATCTCCTAGGACATCCGACGAATTTGCGCAAACTATCAGCTTGTCGCGAAAATTATTGGATAAAAGAAATAGTTGGCGCCAGAATGTGTGCCATATCATCGGCAATGGCCCTTCAGTTACGTCGACTGAATTATCTCTCATAGCTCAGAATAAAATCATCAGTGTCAATGCGGCGTCTCTACTGCATAAATCTATCGGCAGAGATGCAGATTTTTATTGTGTTAGTGACCGCAGATTTTTAACCGATGCCCGGGCAAGTGAGTATTTATGTGCCGCTAAAGGAAGTCACCATGTCTACGCGGGGTATTGTGATACTTTCCATTTATCCGATGAGGTAGACTTTGTGAGGATCCGTCGCGGGGATGGTATTTCAACCAATATCAGCTTTGGTTTTCATCATAATTGTTCGGTTATGTTGTTTGCCTCACAACTGGCCCTGTATTTAGGCTGTAGAACGCTTTTTTGGCATGGTTGTGAGTTTGACTATACCCTCGGCCGCTTTGATCCGGGGGACACCCGAAAGCACGACACTGGCACCTTCCCTAGGGTGAAAGCAGCTTCCTTTAAACTGGCAAACATTTTGCGCAGTCTAGGAGGACAACTAAACATTGTGGGTCCATCTAAATTAGTCGGTGATTTTGGTGAACAACCCATAAGCAACATTCGAAGTCTGACAGTAGATGATTTTCATCAACAATTCTCTGCGCAAAATCATTTTATGGTTGCGCCATCAAAATAACGTGAATCAGCTGTTCAGAGGTCAATTGACCGTATTTAACCATGGGTAAATGTGGACGATGCCATTCAAACGACTTACCCAAGTCAAGGATCCTTAAAACATTTGAAACAGGTAATAATGATTGTATTCGCAACAGCTCTTCTGCCGATGATTCAACCACCATAACCTCAGGTGGGTGCTCAGACCCAATGCGTAAAAACTCATCCAACGTTGAATAATGCTGGATCAGCGAGACATTTGCTCGCTGTTCACTCCATGCCCTATTCAGTATGTCACGCATCAAGGTTGCTAGCCCAACCGTTACTAGAGTCACATCCAATTTGCCCTTGCGGAAAAACCATGATGATAAACCAAAAAGCATAACGATAGCGCTCAGACAAGTAGGAGTTAAGGTCTAAAAAAGGCAGGAATTAGGAACCATAACCGACTGCTATAGTTCCATTTTAGGACCATTTTGAACCCTATGTATAACTTATACGAACCAAATCGCTGAGTCTAAGTCACGTGAAACAAGATTCAGAAATCGACTAGCTGCCTAGCACCAAACGTCTTAGCTATAATAACTATTGGTATTCTTTTGTATTTTGGCGGCAGCTTCACGCCGCGTGCTAACGTGCAACTTCTGCAAAATCTGGTGAACGTGATTTTTCACTGTGTTCGTTTCGATGTTCAAATTGCGCGCGATCTCTTTGTTAGATAACCCAGTGCCAAGCAGGTTTAACACTTTGGTTTGTCTTCGTGTTAACACTCCTAGATCATCGTCAAACAAAGAACCAACGTGGCTAGATGAATGCACGGAATCTTCTTTTAACAAAAGCTTTGCAATGCGCTTCGAGCACCAAAATCCATCATTGATGGCCGCGTCTATACAGTGCAAAAGATCATCAACTGAATCCTCTCTTGAAACAAATTCCTGACACCCTTTTGCTGCAAATAAGGACATATCATCTTTACACGCGCGCATTGATAACATAACAATATGAACGTCCGGGAATTGGCTATTTACGGTGCTGACAAGGTCGAGAGCACCTGGCATTGTAGCGTCAAGCAGCAGTAAATCTGCAGACAACTTGTCGCTGTTCTGGCCGAGATTTTGATGAGTTTCGTTTGAAAACTCATTACACGCATTTAAGACTGCGTCGAAATTGGATACCTTATCAACAATTACGATATTTGGATGTTGTTCGAGTAGATGGCTAATTCCTTCTCGATATATACAAGTCTCCACTGCAATGATGACACTGATACTTTCCATGTGTTTGTTCATCGGTCTGTCTCCGACTGAAATATTATTCCTGTATTAAACTTCAGTGAACAGCATGCGTCCTCTGTTAAGAACGACACTTGCTAATACAGCCCAAGATTGTCTTTTTCAAAGATGCCGTTAACCTCTTTGAATAGAAGATTAATTTTAGCGCTTTTTTCGGTAAATTAATAAGGCCTTTTGGTTATTTTTCGTACAGGCAATGAAAGGTATTGTATCTATTAGACTTTTAGTCTTATCAATCCATGATAAGTCACCGCAACCGAATTTTAAATGTCTGCTTTTAGCTACCATTTTCCACATTTTGCCTGACGATTGGGTTTTCATTGCATCCTATAATGCTTAACAACGAGTGAGGAAAACACTCTCCATCCACCCTACTCTATGCGTAAAATATGCAACTTTATAGTGTCGCATTTAGCTCAAATCAGATAAGCGTTCCAGCGTGTTAAAGGCCTCGTTGAAATATTCGCCCAGTGGCTGGCAATCCTTCACTAAGTCACTGCAGCTTACAACACCAATATTGATATTATCCTGATAACTAATCAGCGAAATATTAAACCCTCCTCCTGGCGGTACGATCGATATGGGATGCACAGACGCGATTTGATGTTCACCAAGATAGAGTGTTTGTTCTGGTCCTTTTAAATTTGAAAGTAAGAAGTTGTTAATTGGACGGGACCAATGAAACAATTTTAATATCTCGAACAGGATCCCTAATGACTGATAGAACATCGTGTAGTGCATCAGTGACAAGGGGGTGAATCGGTGGGCAATTTGCTTTGCTTGACTGTCAGAGTGTTTTATTTGTTCGAGTTTGTCGAGGGGATCTGAATCTTGCTTGGCAAGAGGTAAAAGCACTATGGCGATTTTATTTCCTTCGCTTTCGTCACCTTGGGCGCGAACATTAATTGGCATCATACACACTAGTGGATCTTTTGCTGCAAAACCCAATTCGCGCAGAAAACGGTTTACGGCAAGGTCGCTGCAAGTCAACAATAAATCGTTAATTGACGAATTAGATTGACGAGAGAGTTTAGTCATTCTGGCCAAGGGTATTTGTAGAGTCGCGACCGAGCGACCATATCTGACTTGTCCATTTATTGGAGTTTTACTGGCGCTAAACGGTAAAGTAAAAAACCTATTGGTTAGTCTGAGCATTTTGCCCACAACTGACAGTAAAATAATCGACATGTGATACGTCGAGCGGCAAAAGCTAACAAGATGATAACCAAACCTTTTAAACGGTGATTTTCGTCGCTCTTTTCTATTGCGATCTTTTTCCATCGTCCAAAATGGCCGAAGTTGCTCATTTGGCTTTTCGCTAAAACTCCCCATCACTCGTTTGAGCAACATGACACCATCACCATACGCGTGGTGAACTTTTACATAGATGATAGAGACTTGACTAGATTCGCTGTAAATAACATGGCATTGCCAAAGGGGTTGTGTCCGATCCAGCAAAGATTGATGCAATTGACCAATGAGCTCGTCAACCAGCGCAGCGTTTTCTGTGTCAGCAATGTTATGCAACTGAATGTGGTATTCCATATTCAGTTGCGCAACACTTTGCAACCTAACGGGCCAGCCCAAACGACTTTTCACGATACAATTAAATGGCGTAAAGGCTTGCGTAAAAGAGCGCAACTTGGTAACCAGGTTGACGATGTTTTCGCTATTTTCACGAGCATGCAACAGGATACGACCCGCCACATGTTTTGGGCTTGCCTCTGTCTCGGTAAAATAAAAGGCCCTGTCCATCAAATGCATGAATAATATATCCCAAAGTTATGCCAATGAAGAGTCAACACATCATCGCCTTGCTGCCAAAGTCCCACATTAGATGAGAAAGGACAACAGCCTAGATTACAAACTATAGCAAACAAGGTTTTATCAAATTGCTCAAATCTTTCATCGGTTCGCTAGGGTAGAGTTTATCCACTAAATTTGCCCTGATAACCTGATAAAAAGTCCTTTATAGCGAAAAAAGCTTGCCAATATCTTTGCGCGGTGGATTGATGGGATATTAACTTGGTATAACAAAACTAAATTTGGGCGAGACTATATGAGACAGCTAATTGTTATCACTTTCTTTTTCGGAATATTTGGTTTTCATTTTCAGGCGATGAGTATGGCTCAACAGCAAAACAGTACAACGACGACAACTGAAGTATTCAACCCAATGCTTGGAGAACAGTGGATTGGATTGGGCATTGCCTATGGGTCTTACCGCGATGGGGAGAGTCCGGGTAAAGGCAGTGTCTCTTCTGAACAGGATATTCTGGAAGATATGCTGATCTTAACGCATAACGGGGATCTCAGCTGGAACCTAATCCGGATGTATGCTGCGGACGCGGCCAGTGAACAAGTTTTAAAAGTGATCCGCAAGCACCAACTTCCGGTCAGAGTCGTGCAAGGTGCGTGGCTGTCTTCAACGCAAACCGCTGAAGAAAATGAGCAACAGATTTCAGAAGTCATTCGCTTGGCCAATGAGTACAAAGATATTATTGTCAGCGTTAACCTTGGAAACGAAATCTTTGTTGATTGGTCTGCACATAAGTTGTTACCCGAAGATGTTCCCAAGTACATTTCCTGGGTTAAAAAGGTGCAAAATGCGACTAGGGTTCCGGTGACGCTGGCCGACGATTACAATTTCTGGAACAAACCCTGGAGCCAGGACATTGCTCAAGCCTTGGATTATATAGTTTTGCATGCTTATGCCATGTGGAATTCACAAACCCTCGACAACGCAGTTGCTTGGACTGAGAAAACATTTAATGATATCAAGGCATTACATCCTAACAAACAAATTGTACTTGGCGAATCAGGTTGGGCAACTAGCTCGATTAGTACCAATGGCGATGAACGTTTGATCATTGGAGAAGCCAGCGAAAAAGCACAAAAAGTCTTTTTTGAGACCTATCGTCAATGGCTGTTAGAAAACAAAATTGTATCCTTCTATTTTGAAGCCTTTGATGAAAAATGGAAAGGTGGAGAAGACAAACCCGATGGTATTGCAGAGAAAAATTGGGGATTGTTTAAATCGGACAGGTCACCAAAACTTGCTGTTGATAGTCTGAAAAAGTAATCGAGCGATTATAAAACCGCTAAATTCGATGCAAGCTAAAATCCAAGAAGTGGGTAGAGCATGAAATGCACGGTTCATAGTTGCGGATCAATTATTTGCAATGCTGTTTTAGTTCTCTTCCTGAATTGTCCACCTACAGACAAAACCTATAGCAATCGCGAACCATTTGGTACAGGGCCAGATGAGGTTGCCAACACAATAGCGCCATCTTCATTATAAAAGCCGGTAACAAGACATTCAGACATAAAGGGACCAATCTGTTTGGGTGGAAAATTCACCACTCCTAGCACTTGTTTGCCAATTAAATCCTTGGTGCTGTATAGACTCGTAATTTGAGCGCTGGATTTTTTAATACCAATTTCCGGGCCAAAATCAACTTTCAGTTTATAGGCGGGCTTTTGTGCTTCGGGAAAGTTCTCGGCCTCCAAAATGGTTCCCATCCGAATATCCACTTTCTCAAAATCAGACCAATCAATGATTTCCAATATTGGCTCCTTAACCTTTTGCTTCTTATACACTTTTTTAAACTAAAGGGCTTAGATTTATTTTTTGGTTTTGTCCGTTGTTGGTGCGATATCCACCTCGACTTTGTCCGCCAAATTCCCCACTTCCAACAACGGCGATGCATCGATATTCTGCGCATCCATCATTTTTGCTATACGTTGCATAGTGGCGACCATTTGACTTTGCTCCCATTCTTCAAGTTGGGTAAAGCGATTGGTAAAATGCTCTTGAAAAGGCAATGGTGCATCTTGCAAGATATCCTGCCCCTTTTCTGTCAAAAACAAGCCTACTTTGCGTTTATCTTCGGTACTTCTGACTCGATGCACCAATTGCTTTATTTCCAGCCTGTCGAGAATACTGGTTACAGTTGCGGGGCTAAGCGTAATATTTTCAGCCACTTGGCGAGCCATGATGCCGGGATCTTTGCCAACATTTTGCATTACTAGCAATTGCGGCCCCGTTAGCCCAACATCTTTGTTTAATTGTTTGGAACGCAGATCAATGGCACGGATCACCTTTCTTAGCGCGACCAACAACTCTTCATCTTTATTCATAATTTCCTCAATAAAAAACCAAAGGCTCCCTACTTCACCGTAACAAATGCAAAAAATGCAGATGTTTGTGGTACTGGTCGATAACATCATTGATCACCGCGACTTTCGACCAGCCCATAATATCGTAGTCTTGCCCACCTTCACTCAAGTGAACTTCGGCTCGATAATAAGTCTGTTCATCATCGGCGTCCAACGTTTCTGAGTCTGTGAAAACAAAATCGGGCTGTTGATGTTGACGACGGTGCACGCCATAAACAAAATCTTGCTCATCTCCATGTTTTACATGCAACGCAACATAGCGCTCTTTACGCTCAACTCTAACGTCAATCTGACTGGCCTTAAGTTCTTCTGCAACCGCTTCAAATGCCGGCTCAACGATACTATCGAGAAAATTTTCAACGGTAGATTTATTTGGGAAATTAACGATATTCTGCAACCTATCACGCCATTCTTCTGCGTTGGGGCTGTGCTGAATTGGAGTAGCATTGTGCAACAAACTTTCTCGTTTAAAGGTTTCAACACGTAAGGCTTTCACTAAGCCCGCAAGTGCAATTAATAGAATAATGGCAAATGGCAGTGCCGCTGCAATTGTCATCGTTTGTAAGGCATTTAGGCCACCCGCGGCCAGCAATGTAGCGGCTACCACACCGACACCTACGGCCCAATAGATTCGTTGCCATACAGGCGTATTATTGTTGCCATAAGAACACAACATATCAACAACCATCGCGCCTGAGTCACAAGACGTCACAAAAAACACAATGACCATCAATATCGCGATAAAGGTAAGAATTTCTGACAGCGGGAAATACTCCAGAAAAACAAACAGTGCCACTGACGTATTCTCGTTGACCATCTCCCCAAGCCTTAGCTCTTGCTGATTGAACACTAAGTCGATGGCCGAATTACCAAATACGGTCATCCACAACAATGTAAAAGCAGTTGGGATAAACATTACGCCGATCACAAATTCCCGAATAGTGCGGCCTCGGGAAATACGGGCGATAAAGAGCCCCACAAAGGGAGCCCAAGCAAGCCACCACCCCCAATAGAAGATGGTCCAGCCGCCAATCCAATCGCTTTTTTCATAAGCAAATAGATTGAATGTGTTGCGGACAATATCAGACAGATATGCTCCGGTATTTTGTAGATACGCTTTGAGTAAAAATACAGTCGGACCGAGCAGCAAAATAAACACCAATAAAGCGATGGCTAATATCATATTAATTTCGGACAAACGACGAATGCCTTTGTCTAGTCCCGACACGACAGAGATTACCGCCAAACAAATAATGCCGATCATGAGAAATATTTGATTGGCGTTGTTCACTTCTATGCCGAACAGATAAGACAATCCGGAATTAATTTGTGATGCTCCTAAACCCAAAGAAGTTGCAACACCGAAAATGGTACTGATTACGGCGAAGATATCGACAGTATGCCCTGCCCATCCATAAATTTTGTCGCCTATCATAGGATAAAGTGCCGAGCGTAATGTGAGAGGCAAATTGTGTCGAAAACTAAAATATGCCAACACTAGCGCGACTACCGTATAAATCGCCCATGCATGGAATCCCCAGTGGAAAAACGTGGTTTTCATTGCTTCTCGCACGGCTTCGGTTGTCTGTGTGTCTGCGGTCGGAGGTGATAGATAGTGCATCACTGGCTCAGCGACACCAAAAAACATCAGACCAATTCCCATGCCCGCGGCAAACAGCATAGACAACCAAGTCAGTAGTGAATAGTCAGGTGAAACGTGATCGGGGCCAAGCCTGATTTCTCCATGGCGAGAAACACTTAAATAAGTTACCAACAACAGAATAATCGCCACGCTAAGCACGTAAAACCAACTGCCATTGTCGACGATGGTTTGCTGCATGTGTTTAAACAAATTATCGGCAATCTCGGGCACTACAAGGGCAAAAACAAGCAACCCTAGTATTAGCAATGAAGAAGGTATAAATACTTTTGCGTTAAGCGATAGTTGGGAAGTGTTATTCAAAGGTGTAGCGTCCTTCAGCTAATACAGATTTAACAATTTCCTCAATATAAATTAATCAACCGCAAATTAACACTACACATCAAATTATTTGATCTCTATTAAAATGAAAGTGACAAAACAAACAAACTTCAACATTTTTCAGCTTTTTAGCCAACTTACGTTCTAGACCTTCAATGAATATTAATTCGTGCTGAAACTATTTTACTCTTGTCTATCTATTCATTAATATCTAGTCTATTAAAAAAACACCCTTTATCACTTAGTCGACTCACAATCACAAGGCTCCTGGAAATATGAATAAAACCAAGTTGAACTGCGCAATTGTTGCAGCTTTAGCGGCAACTCCTGTCTACGCGCAGGAAGAGGCAGGCAAAGCTAAGATAGAAACGATACAAGTCACTGCCACAAAACGTTCTGAGTCAATCCAAGATATCCCGGTTTCCGTCACCGCTCTAAATGGCGAGGCGCTGGAAAACTTGGGGGTAGATAACTTTCAAGATTACGTAGAATTTTTACCTAATGTGGTATTTCAAGGCACGGGGCCAGGTCAAAACGAGATATACATTCGAGGCGCCGCCACCACTCAAACGAATATTGCTGTGTCTTCAGTGCAAGCACTTCAACCTTCGGTAGCGTTTTATCTAGATGAACAACCTGTATCAATGCAAGGCCGTAACTTAGATATTTTCGCTACTGACATGGAGCGCGTTGAAGTATTACCAGGTCCTCAAGGTACCTTGTTTGGCGCGAGCTCCCAGTCGGGCACAGTAAGATTGATCACCAAAAAGCCTGATCATTCTGGCTTTTCCGCTGGTGTTGATACGAACGTAGCGTTCACCAAAGGTGGTGAAATGAGTAATGCGGTAGAAGCCTTCTTAAACTTCGCTTTGACCGAGGACTTGGCCGTTCGTGTTGCTGCCTACAACGAGCATCAAGGTGGCTGGATTGACAATATTCTCAACGAACCGGGCGAAGGCGGTTATATTGGTAGCGCTGTAGTCATTGACCGAATTTCTGGTGGCCCCTTAACGGATCCGGCCAACACGCCTGTGGATTCTCCGGTCAACGATGCATTAGTTGAAGACGATTTTAACGATGCGACCTATGCCGGCGTACGTTTTGGTTTGTCTTACATCATAAATGATGATTGGAAATTATTAGTTCAACACACCCAACAGACATTAGAGACTGAAGGTGTATTTGCTTATGATCCAAATCTCGAAGGAGAGAGCTCAACCAATCGCTTCACTCCTGAAGACAATGATGATGAATTTGGCCTCACCACCTGGACGCTTGAAGGACGACTAAATCAGCTTGATATTGTTTATACCGGTGGTTATCTGGATCGCGAGATCGATTCAACAGTTGATTACACCGGCTATACCAATGGAGGCTTATTCGCAGCTTATTACGTGTGTAACCATTATGAAGCAGAGACGCCTGCGGACGAAAGATGTCTCGACCCAACAAAATTCTATAAAGAGCAGACCAATACCAGTCGTCTTACTCACGAATTACGAGTTAACACATCGGCCGACAACGATTGGCGTGTCACGGCTGGTGTATTCTACGACACACAAGATCTTGAAACTGTCGGGAAATTCAAAATTGGCAATACCGATTTAGGTTTTTTCCAAAATCTTACCCGCACAACCGTGGGTACAGAAGGAATCAATAGTAACGGTGGACCCTTTGAATCCGAAGTCAGCTTTGTCAATGATGTAACTCATACAATCGACCAAATAGCCCTTTTTGGACAATTTGAATACGACCTTACCGAAACCGTCACCGCTACGTTGGGCGCACGTTGGTATGAAATTGAAGATACTTTCAAAGGATCCACAACGACCGTTGATGTATCTCGTCGCGTGCGCGCGTTTGGCACACTCAACCCCGACGAGCTAACAGCGGTGGGTGAAGATCCAGCATTGATTCAACAGGCTATAGAAAATGGTCAGTTGGAAGTTGATTTACTCGGAAGTGATGGTGTGCTGACCGTTGATGATGTGATCCTAAAGGCCTCAATTGACTGGAAAGTGAACAAAGATGTTTTGCTCTTTGCTACTTATTCAGAAGGGTTTAGACCACCGGTGACTAACCGGGTTGGTGGTGGCCAAGCCACTAATCAAAACGGTGCTTTTGAAGGGTTCCGTATCCCGGTGTATTCGTTAACGGATACCTTAGACAACTACGAAGTGGGCCTCAAAGGAGATTTTCTTGATGGAATATTGCGTATCAATGCAACAGCGTTTTTCTCAGAAATTACCGACTTGCAAACCTCGCGCTTTGATCCAACTAACATCAGCTTTTTGGTATTCACCGATAACGTAGGTGATGCCGAGATCCGAGGGCTTGATGCCGATATGACTTGGCTCGCTTCTGATAACTTAATAATCGATGCCTCCTTTAGCTTGCTCGACACCGAGCTAACTCGGATCAACCCCGAGCTGCAAGGTATCGCACCCGGGGTTGGTAGCGAACTTCCCTACTCGGCTAGCTTCTCAGGAAACCTTCGAGCGCGCTATTATTATGATTTACCAGAAGGATTGACGGGCTACATCAACGGCTCAATTACCTATACCGGAGACCGTCTGGCGAGCATGAAGATGGACGCTTATGTACTGGAAGACACCACGCAACTGGTTTATGGAACAGGTTCAGGTTTAACCATTCAACAAGAAGCGGCTGTCTATGAAGGGGTGACTTACACTGACTCAAATGGTGATGCCTTTCTAGGCGGGCGTTATGTTCAAGAAAGCTATGCAATTGCCAACTTGGCATTTGGTGTCAAACACGATGATTGGAAAGCAGAGATTTACATCGATAATGTGACGGACAAAAGCGCGATCTTGTATATCGACAATCAACAATTTACGCCAAAGGTTGTCACCAACAGGCCGCGTACTTTTGGTTTACGTCTGTCTTACGACTTTTATTAACGACACCGCAGTATTCGCAAGGGTAAACCATGGGTTTGCCCTTGATGAATTTGTCTATTACGACGTAACATGGCAACTGATAAGCCACAACAGCGATTACCTAATTTCCCGTGACTACTCCCAACACCGTTAAAGATGCCCTAGCAAAAGGGCAATTTCAACAAGCTATCACCCTTGCCACTGAAAGCCTGCGAACAAATAATGAGCGAGACATTGAAAACGAGCTTCTCTATTTACTCGCCGTCGCATACCGAATGGATAATCAGCCTGGTCAGGCACTTAAAATCAACAAACGATTAATTGCCAACGATCCTGACAATGCCCGTGCATTTCAAGAAATCGGCCATATTCATCAAAGCAACCAAAACGTGCAAGAGGCTGCTATCGCCTACTATAAAGCAACGACTCTTAATGGTGCATTAATCGCTAGTTGGAAAGCCCTGGTCGGCCTTTATTCGGTGATGGGAAACAAACCTGCTGAGAGTATTGCAAATGCACAGGTACATTATCTTGCAGGTCTACCCAAGCCAATTCTGGGTGCGAGAGATTTAATGTACGAGGGAAAATTATATAAGGCGGATCAAGTCTGTCGCCATTTCTTACAATCCAATAAACATCATCCAGAGGGCATGCTGTTATTAGCGGAGATTGGCATTCAGCTGAAAATATATGGTGAAGCAGAGTTCCTGCTAGAAAGCCTTCTCGCGCTTTATCCTGATCACCGTGCTGCTGGCCTAGAATTACTGAAACTATTCGCCAAAATGGGAAAATTTTATCAAGCCAAATCTCTCGCAGACAAGTTAATAGCAAGTCAAGCCGACAACCATCACCTGCTTTCGGCAAAAGCCAGTGCCATGGTTGGACTAGGCGAAATTGACGAAGCCATTGCGATTTATCAGCAGTTGTTGACGAATAACGCCAACCAACCTGGCATCCAGTTATTACTTGGACATGCATTAAAAGCCGCTGGTAATTTTTCTCAGGCGATTAGCGCCTATCAGCAAGCTTACAAAAGCAGGCCAGAATTTGGCGATGCATATTGGAGCCTGGCCAACACCAAAACCTATCAATTTAGTGATGAAGAAGTGTTGGATATGCAAAAGCATGCAAGTAGTCCAGACATTTCCATTGATGACAAGATCCACTTTCAATTTGCTTTGGGAAAAGCCTTTGAAGATAGCAAGCTCTATGAACAGGCTTTTGCGCGTTATAGCCAGGGCAATCAACTCAAACAACAGCAAACACAATACAAACCTGAAGTTTTTGAACAACAAGTAGAAGATCAAATTGCTTGCTGCACTGCCGAACTATTTGAACAACTTGGCGAGGTAGGCGATAAAAGTGCCGACCCAATTTTCATTGTTGGACTTCCACGGGCAGGATCGACTTTGTTAGAACAAATTTTAGCTTCACATTCCCAGGTCGACGGCACCATGGAGCTGCATAATGTTTTATCTATAGCCTCCAAATTAACCGGACAACAAAAGCGATACCCGCAAGTGCTAAAGGATTTAAAGCCCGATTACTACTTACGCTTTGGAGAAAAATTTTTACAAGATACTCAGGTTTATCGCGCTGGAGCATCATACTTCATTGACAAAATGCCTAATAACTTTTTGCATATTGGACTGATAAAGCTGATGTTACCTAATGCCAAAGTGATTGATGCGCGCCGCCATCCCTTGGCCTGTTGTTTCAGTGGTTTCAAACAATTATTTGGTGAAGGGCAAGAGTTTACCTATGGCCTAGAAAATATAGGTCGCTACTACAAAGCTTATATAAAGCTTATGGCCCATTGGGATCGTGTACTGCCTGGTTTCGTATTGCGCGTGCAACATGAAGATGTCATTGACAATTTAGAAGGCCAAGTAAAGCGGATCCTTGATTTTTGCGGGCTACCTTTTGAGCAAAGTTGTATCGATTTTCACAAAACTGTACGTACCATAAAAACACCCAGCTCGGAGCAAGTTCGACAGCCTATCTATCGATCCGGAATGGAGCAATGGAAGAACTTTGAAGATTATCTTTCTCCATTAAAGAAGGTGTTAGATCCACTTCAATAACGTTACTGTTGGGTTTAAATGGGTTTCACACCAATAATCGCTATTCATGAGAATTTCGATTTTGTGAAGACAGTTGGTATTTATCGATATAAACGGTAAAGTAAAGCACCATCGCATATAAAATTATTTGAATGTCCAAAACTCTGCAAGCGCATGAAAATATAGAAAAAGACGACAAAGGTGCCAGCGTTTTTAGTCAGATTCGCCGTTATCGTTTGATGCAAATATGTGCGATTACTGCATTGGGCTTGTTTGCATCACTAACGGTCGCGCGAAACATCACCTTTGTTATTTTCAGCGTCGGGCTTACCTGCTTAGTGTTGGCGTTGGGGTTGGCTTACAAGCATAAAGTACAAGCTTCTGCCTATACATTGTTAACCTCAATGTCTGTAATGCTGTTCTCACTGGCATTAACCGGAGCTGCACTATTTGATTTAGCGGTACTAGGCTACCCTGGCCTACTTATTTTTGCTGCAATTTTGGGTGGTGTGGGCCTGTTTATCTCAATGTTATTATTTGTCATCGCACAGTGTGTGCTGTTGTCATGGCTGACTTTGCAAGGCTTCATTACGCCACACATCCCATCGTTAAGCTGGTCTCATCTTATCTTTATCCTAGTGATTTTTGTTGTAACCGGGTTCAGTGTTTATATTCTGGTAAGAGATATCAAAAAACTAACCGTGTCTTTGAAAAAGACGAACGCCAAGATCCAACAAAGCCGAGCAGAAGTAGAACACTTGGCCCATCACGACACCCTGACCAACTTACCTAACCGCTTTTATGGTGAAATTTTGTTTGAGAAGTCGTTACAAGCAGCTCAGAGTAATAAACAACAATTGGCGCTACTGTTTATCGATCTGGACAATTTTAAGCCCGTTAACGATGCACTAGGTCACGCTGCTGGCGATAAACTCCTACAACAACTTACACAAAGATTAAGTGAAACCCTCGAATCCAATCATCATTTGATTCGATTTGGCGGTGATGAATTTTTAGTCTTGGCCCCCTTTACTATTAACACTTCGCAGCTTGATGGATTGGCAGAGGCGCTCATCTCACAGTGCGCTTCGGTGTTTGAGATCTTGCACAATCAAGTGGTTGTGTCCGCTTCTTTGGGCATAGCAACAGCGCCAAATGACGGCCAGGATTTTAAGCAACTTTGCCGTAAGGCAGATATTGCTATGTATCGCGCCAAACAGGACGGACGCAATACCTATCACTTCTATGACGAGAGTTTAGATAAAGCAACCGACGATAAATTTCAGATGTTGCAAAGACTTCGTCCTGCCATCAGTGCGCAGCAATTTGAGCTGTATTATCAACCCATGATTGATTTACGTAGTGGCAATATTTCAACCGTTGAAGCATTGTTACGATGGCCACAAAGCGATGGCAGTATGATAGGCCCAGATCAGTTTATTCCCATCGCGGAAAGTGGCGGTTTAATTAATGAATTAGGAACCTGGGTACTCCAGGAAGCGTGTAAGTATTGTGCATTGCAACGGCAAAATGGACTAAGTGGACTGCGGGTAGCGGTTAACTTGTCAGTCATGCAATTCAAAAGTGGCCATTTGCAAGATATAGTCGCAAAAGCACTGACAGATTCAAGTTTACCCCCTGAAGCATTGGAATTGGAACTAACCGAATCACTGCTAATTGACGACACTGACCAAATCCAACTTCAACTCTTAAAGTTGAGTGAATTAGGCATCTCTATCGCCATTGACGACTTTGGCACCGGCTATTCTAATTTGGGCTATCTGCGCGATTTTAACGCGGCAAAACTCAAAATTGACCGCTCGTTCATCCGCTGTTTGAGCCAAGACAACCAAGACGAACCTCTAGTAAAAGCCATTATTAATATGGCACATAGCCTAGGACTGCAAACCGTCGCTGAAGGTGTTGAAGATAAGAGCACGCTGGACAAGCTGATTGAAATGGGCTGTGATATTGGTCAGGGGTATTATTGGTCGAAGCCTTTGCCGGGAAGTGAGATCTCTGATTTTCTAAATTCCAAGATGGTTGACCCAACGTGCTTGAAAAGCTCCCCATTGGATTAGCTCTCTTGTTGCTATTTTCAATGTAAAAGAAAGAGATTTTTAGGCTCCAAGTCCCGCAAATTTGTACAACAATATGAAAATTTGCATATGGAAACCTAATAACCGTTTTCATTTAGTTCTTTGCTCCGTGCCACGCACTATAGTTAAGTGTCTCGAACATAGAACCTAACATGTTCCAAGTTATGTGCATTCGCGCAATGTTTTAATCCTCGTTACTTACTTTCTCCACGCACGCTTTTTGTGCCCGATCAAGGCGTAAAAAAGAATAAACACATAACAAGGCACCATCATCCAATAGGCAGATTGACCGTCGAATTGTTCGCTGAACAAACCATAAACTAGCGGCAACACCGCGCCACCGGCAATCCCCATAATGAGTAATGCCGCACCTCGCGCGGTATGTTTACCTAATCCATTTAACGCCAATGGCCAAACGGCAGGCCAGACAAGCGCGTTGGCTAGACCTAAAATCGCCACATAAGCCACAGTATCAGGTAGCAAAGGAACGCCCATCCAACCCCATAACAGCTGAGACAAAACGGTGCTTTCATTACTGCCGGTGACAATCAGGATGCTTAAGATCACACCTAATATCGCCGATCCAGCCAGGGCTTGCTCTTGCTTTATCAGGCGTGGTATTAAAATCAAACCGAGCAAATAACCCACAACCATGAATATCATTGTGTATGATGTGAGAGAAGTCGCATTCTCAACCCCAAGTTTAGAACCAAACAAACCTATTGTATCGCCAGCAATCACTTCAACACCGACATACAGAAATAGGGTAAAAACTCCCAAGATCAATTGTGGATATTGTAAAATCGAGCCGTCTGAATCGGAATCTTCTTCACTACTTAGCTCTAATTCTGGCAATGCGGAAAGCTTAAGTAAAAATGCCAACACTGCCAGCGCGATCGCCATACCCAAATAAGGTAATATCAATCCATTAGCTAAAACTTCTATTTGTGCGGTGCGTTCAGCTTCTGACAATAAGGCAATAGATTTGACCGAGACGTCAGAAAATTCGCCTAAAACCAGCGCGGTAAATACTATAGGCGCTACTACCCCTGCGGCTTTATTGAGCAAGCCCATCACAGAAATACGCACAGCAGCGGTTTCTTGTGGGCCAATTTTGACGATGTAAGGATTGGAGGCTGTTTGTAAGATAGTTAATCCCGAACCAACAGCAAATTGTGCAATCAAAAAGACCACAAATTCTTGGCTCATTGCTGCAGGAATAAACAACAATGAGCCGAAGGCGACCATCAACAATCCATAAACCATTGCTCGCTTGTAACCTACCTTGTCTAAGATCCATGACATAGGTAATGCCATTACCACATAGGCAATATAAAACGAAAACGCTACAAACAATGCTTCGGTTTCGCTCAGGTCGCAGACAATTTGTAGAAACGGGATCAAGGCACCATTAAGCCAAGTAACAAACCCAAAAATAAAAAACAAAGCCCCAATAATTGACATAGGAACGAGCGAAGATCTTGGACGAGCGTCATTAACCAGGGTTTGCATGAAGTTTACTCCTGTTCATTTATTGTAGTGGTTTGAGAGAAAACTTGTTCTCCCCCAATCCATGTTTGGGAAACAGCAAAGTTGCTGTCAAGTACAACAAAGTCTGCTTGAAATTCGGCGCGAATTGCGCCGCGTTTATTTTGCAAACCTAACCAGGCTGCAGGTGTTGAAGTTGCCATGCGCAATGCATCAGCCAAGGGCAGGCTTAGCCCTTCGTGGCAATTGCGAACTGCTGTTGCCATATTCAGTGCTGAACCCGCTAACGTCCCGTCTTGAAGAGTTAATTTGTCTCCTTGTCGAAGGATATGAGTATTCATGTAGGGCAATCGTTTTTCATTACTTCCAACGTGATGCATTGCGTCTGTCACTAACGCCAATTTGTCAACACCCTTACATTGCACAGCCAGCTTGCAGTTTTGTTGGTGCACATGATGAAAATCTACAATCAGGCCACAATACGCTTGGGATTGTTGCAATGCTGTACCTGTCATGCCTGGTGCTCTACCCGTCATTGGAGACATGGCATTAAACAGATGAGTGAAGCCACTCGCTCCCGCTGCCAATGCTGCAATAACTTGTTCGCTGTTTGCGTTAGAATGACCTAAACTCACTATCACTCCGGCGGTGACCAGCTCGGCAATAATGTCAGGGGATACTTGTTCAGGTGCAACTGTCACTTTCACAATTCCTAGATCTTTACGCATCAACAAGTGCAACTCTTGATCCATTAATGGACGAATAGACGATGGCGGGTGAATTCCTTTTTTAGCGATGCTTAAATGCGGCCCTTCAAAATGAATTCCTAGAATACCCGGCAACCCTTGAGCCATTGCATCGGATACGGCTCCAGCAGCCTGCTGCATTACTTTGAATTCGTCAGTAATGAGTGTCGGTAACATGGCCGTGGTGCCAAACCGGGCGTGAGCGTTAATCAGTTTGGATAAAGTTGCGACATTGGGTGCGTTGTTAAATAACACGCCGCCACCGCCATTTACCTGAAGATCGATAAAACCACTACATAACAATCCGGTTACCTGAATGTCAGAAGGCCCCTGGTAATCAGGCACAATAGAGCGAATTTTATTCGATTCAATCGTAATCAGTGCGTTATTGTGAAATGCAAAACCATCAAAACAACGGCTGGCTAACAAAGTTGTTTGCATAATACTAAACCGTTTGTGTCACTTTAAGCAGCCCTGCTGGACTATCTGGATCCATACCCAAGGTCTGAGCAATATGTTCGATATCTAAATAAAAACGCTGCAATACGAGTATCGCTTCAAACCTCGGGTGTAAAAGCTCCCCTTCGTAGACAAGGTGGCACAGTTTTGCCCCTCTACGGTCAACTTCGTTTATTTGTTGATTGTGAACGTCGCGCGTTTCATCTCGCAGACTAATATCAACGATTGCCAACCCTCTTGCAACTAAGGTCACTGGACCATGGAGAAATTCAGCACTACTAAAAGCTTCCGCATGTAAAGAACACACCTCTTTTAATTTCAGCGCAATTTCACGTCCGATGGCATATCCAAATCCCCTCCCAAGCACCACACAGTGGGTTAATTGTTGAATAAATTCAGCGTTAAGTTGTTCTGCTGAGTTCACAACATGCTCCATCGCAGAAGGTAGACCAGGTAAAGCGTTGAGTATTACTTGGTCATCTTTCCAATACGCAACGAATTGTAAGATTGCACTTAATGTTGCCAGATAACTTTTTGTTGCTGCCACGGCTTTTTCCGGACCTGCTTTCAACGGTACAACCACGTCAACTAATTGCGTAAGCGGAGAGGATTCATCGTTGACCAATGCCACACACAGCGCACCCTGATTCTTTGCTTGCTCAGCTTGACGTAAAATATCAGGGCTACGACCCGATTGAGAAATCACAATTACCAGCGCACTTTCCAAGGCCAGTGTTTTGCCAAAAACACTGGAAACAGATGGCGCTGACGCGGTAACAGGAAGGCCTAATTCGACTTCAATTAAATACTTGGCAAATACCCCTGCATGGTCCGAGGATCCGCGGCCTATCATATAAACAAATTTGGGTTGGTGTTGCCTGATCTGCTCTCCCAATTTAGCGCACAATTGCTGATTCTGCCGCAACTGAAGAGCGATTATTTGGGGGGCTTCGCGGGCCTCTTTGGCCATAATACTGATCGTCATTTAATTATTACCTAGTCTAGTGTTCATTATTTCGAGCGAACAAAATTGCACCCTCTTCTGGCGAGTGCAGTGGGTCTACTAGCGCATCTTGAGATGCTTTGTTTAGCCACTGAAACATGGGTTCTGCGATCCCTCCTATCATTGAAAACCTTGGAGGACAAAGTTTTTGCAAACGCTCTACAACTAGATCGATATAAGCAGCGCAAGTGCGCATTATCTCAACAGCGTGAACATCTCCCTGTTTAGCATACTGAATCACTATAGGCGCTAAGGCGGCGAACTGAGAAGGAGTAGCTTTGTGATATGTCTCAAACAGTGCACTAGCATTACTGCATTTTGTATAAGATGTTATGGCTTTAGTCATGGAGCTGTGTTGACAAAGACCATCAATGGCTTCTAACACCCTTCGAACAGCATTAATCCCTAACCTTGCTCCGCTGGCGTGGTCACCCAACTCAAACCCATGCCCGCCGACCTCGGTCAATTGACCATTGATATAAGCGCCAGCATTAAACCCGGTACCACAAATAATGACCGCGCCATCCTGATTTCCGTGAGCACCAAGACATGCAGCCTGTAGATCAGACATGACGTGCAGTTTTGCGAATGGGTGCCTCCAATTTTTGTACTGATTGGCATAAAGGGCCACATTAACCCCGGCTAAACCTAAACAAGCATTAACACTAGGTAGTTGACCTTGTCCTAATTTTGCTTGCTCTAAAGCCATTAGGGTTGAGTCCAATACCGCTTGTTGACTTAGCGCGAGTCCGCGTACCGGATTTGCTGGTCCTGCCAAGCCTTCCCCCAGGAGATTTCCTTGAGCATCTTCCAGGCGGGCCTTGCACTTTGTGCCGCCGCCGTCTATACCCAAATAAAGTGGAATTTGCTGTTTCATCGTCTTGTTTCCTATGGAGTCTTTCTCAGTCACCCATAAATCATTAAAGATCTATCATGACATGGAAATATCAAAATGACAACGCTGTCATGTAATTATCTGTCGATAAAATACCAACTTTTCAAGTCAGCAATTAATGTTCGATTATTATTATCCTGCTGGAGCGAGACACGCCAGGAAGCAAAGATCTCAATTCAATTTTCCCTGATACCTTGAAAGAAAATTGATATGTTTTCCACTCTTCGTTTTTAAGGCGGTATTGTAAAATTAGACCAGGCAAAGGGCTATTCATATGTAGCTCTCCTGCTTCAATTTTTGCACCAGGAACGGGTATTCGGTAATGACTACTTGACCGTTCAATTAAAGGTAGTGCTTTACTTGCTAGCGACTCAGAAAAGTAGTACCAATCAGACGCTAGATCGGATTGATAATTCTCATCAGGCCAGGATGAAGAATCTTTAGACTCTGCCCAGTCAGGGCTATGCCAGGCGCGCTCGGCTAAAGCGACTAGTCTTGGATATAGCAGATATTCCGCCATCTCGTCACTACGCACAGTTTCACTCCAGAGCTGACCTTGAATACCTTCAATGTGTTGGTTTGGCTTCAACGGCACCTGCTGTGAGGCCTCGTACTGCTGGCCCATACGATCTGTCCAGATTTTGGCATGACCCGCTAAATTTTCAGGCATGAATTGAAACACTTTGTAGCTATCGGTGGCTCTGGACGCCCAATAATATCCCGGTTCCTTCGGATCAGCCTGATAAGGGAAATCGAAATAAAGTACATCGGGGATGGACAAAACTGTCGACTGTTCGGCATTTACAAAACGATTTGCTGAATCATCTGCCCCCCAAAATAGTGTATCCCAAACATTAACTTGCAGTCTTGGTGTATCAGCAGCTTCCATCACTTCCGCTGCCCCGTCACTCCAAGCGCCAGGCAGAACGCCTTTATCGGCAACCATTTGGGCGACACGCTTAATGAAATAACCAGATAAATGTTCAGCACCTTTAACTTCATCACCGTGTTGCTTTAGGAACGCCTTGCACACTGGAGATGCCTTCCAAGCGCCAGCCGTTTCATCAGCACCTATGTGGTATCGCTGAAGTGGCGCATCGGCTATTTGATGCATTTCAATCAGCTCATCGAGCACCTTATCAATAAATCGATAAGAAGATTCCTGACAGGGGTTAATGGTATTGTCAGAATAAAATTGAACCGAGTGGTATTCAGTTAGATCGTTTTCATCATCCAATAAAAACTTCGACGCTTCGTCGGGTTTCTCTTCATCCATCAATCGTTGATACCTTGCTCGCATGGCGACAATTGCAGCTCTGGCATGGCCAGGCATATCCAAAGAGGGAATTACTTCAATCTGATGTGCCTTAGCACTTTGCAAAATCTCAATATAATCTGTTCGACTGTAAAAGCCGTTCACAGCGGAATAACGGTGCGGGCCACTGCCTAGTTGCGGCAATAAACACTGTTGTTCTGTGGGGTCGTAACAACGATATCCACCGATTTGTGTCAACTCTGGCAGACCTTCTATCGCCAAACGCCAACCTTCATCGTCAGCCAGATGAAGATGCAGCTTATTCAATTTAAATCTGGCCATGTTTTTAATCAGTCTGAGAACCATGGCTTTAGAGTGGAAGTTACGTGCGACATCTAGGTGAAGGCCACGAAAGGGGAAAGCAGGTTGATCACTTAATTGGCCAATTGGCAGACGATTTTTATTTTCATCGTACAAATAACCTAAAGTCATTAACGCGTAAAATGCGCCACTTTGCGTTTTTGCTTGTATGTGAATCTCTTGTTGATCAATGTTCAACACATAGGCTTCAGGTTCCAAGACCTGAGTTTCATCAATTTGTATATTAACCGGGATTCCATTTGCTAAGAGGAGCAAACCACTTTGCTGTAAAATGATACTGCCCGCTTCCTTCCATGGACTATCAACGTCAAAACGAAGACCTTTCGATACATCAAGCTCACCACGGAATTGCTTAGACACCACTTTGGGAATAACCCGGTAAGGGTCAGGTTGTAATTTTGGGGCGCTATGGAACTTGCGCATATTATCCAAATAATTTTGCTCTGGGCTGGCAAGTTTTGTCTGATCATTGTGACTTCTGCGTAACTGCTCCTCTTGCTCAAATCCCAAATGATGTGGCAAATAGGGTAATTGGCTATCTTGAGCTATTTGTTCTTGGGTCGAGCTCACAATTTGAGGTGTCAATGATGGGGCTACAACAAAATAATTTGGCATCAAATCTGATTCCGAAACAGACCAAAACGCCGACTTTATCGGCAAGACATACTCTTGCTCAGCTTTAATTGGATCCTTTGGCGTGATCCGGTGCAGATCACCGTTTAAGTGCTCGACTTTAAAGTCTTCACCGCCAGACCACTGCACGGGAGAGATATGGCTGAAATATAGACTCCAATTCGAGCTATCAATATCTTCACTAAACTGGAAACGAAATTCGGCCAAATAACATTTGCCATCGGCAATGTTTGGATCACAGTCGTCAACATCCAGGTTGCTGATGACTTGATAACGCACATCCAGACTCTCGGCGAGTCGATTTAAACCTGCTTGCGTTAGCTCCTTCGTGGGTGCAGGCTGCTCGCATCCAGCCAAAACAAGCAACAGCGTTAAACTGCAACCTAACCACATATAACTTGCAAGGTTAAATTTGCCGTTCATTCACTTTGCTCCAACGTCCAGACACGGTCTATTTGCAAATTGTTGTAGGTGCCAATGCTCCCATCCGGCCAGGTGACTTGAATATTGACCAGTCCCCGCTCCTCGGCTAACCCAAAATGAGCGTGAGGAGCACTCATTGAAGCAAAATGGTTATGACTGCCTATTTCTTTTGTCTGGATTTTACCGCTAGCTGTAGTCAGCTGAATACGGGCACCAAAAGCCTGAATGTTCGGTGCCAAGCCTTTTAAAACAACCGTTACGTAGTGATAGCCTGATTCCAATTCGTTGACAAATACCCGCGCTGCAGTTTGGTTATTAGAGACAACGATATCAATGTCGCCATCATCATCAAGGTCATTGCAGACTATTGCCCTGCCTTGGCGCGCATCAATGATCCCAAGTTCCCGTGCAGATTCGATAAATTCGCCATTGGGTTGCTGCAAGAACAAGCGGGAATTGTCATCAATGTAGTGAGCAAAATCTAAACCGTCTTGTCCCCAACCATTGACATGGAAAATATCGCTAAGTCCGTCATTATTAAAATCAGCAATACAACTCGCCCAAGCCCAACCACCATCGGCTACCTGTAAGCCAAAGCCCTGATTGATAAAATTTCCCTGGCCATCGTTGATGTAAAGGCGATTCCCTGTATATCCTTGTGATGGGTTCCGGG
This sequence comes from Aliiglaciecola sp. M165, assembly GCF_007197995.1. Lineage (GTDB taxonomy): Bacteria > Pseudomonadota > Gammaproteobacteria > Enterobacterales > Alteromonadaceae > Aliiglaciecola. Next base: position 91,771 of record NZ_VKKH01000008.1, on the reverse strand, counting down.
CTTGGTTAGAAGTGGCTTTTTGATGAATACTGGTAACGTACCAGTCCATGTCACCGTCATTATCGATATCTGCCACAGCTGAGCCCATCCCAAATTGGTCATCAATTTGAGACGTTGTGATATTTACAAAGCCTGCAGCCAGGTCATTCCGAAGTACCTTGGTTTCACCAAAATCTGACACTAACAATAAATCCAGATCTCCATCTTGATCGATATCTGACAAACTCGGCACAAAGGACGTGTCAGTTGTATTTACGCCATCTTTCACTTTGTCAATCTGCTCTGAATACGCTTGATTAAATCCCCACGCGGTGCTTACATCTTGAAATCGAATCTGCCCTGGTTGAGAGTTATTCTGCCAAAGAATCTCTAAACTTTTACCTTCTTCTAATGGATTTCCCCAATGACTGACCAACATATCCAGATCACCATCCAGATCGATATCTCCAAAATTAGCTGAAATACTGTTAGGGGCGGTAAATACCAGACCAGAAGCCGAGGTTTCATCTGAGAAAGTGCCATCTTGTTTATTCAGAAAAACTGTGGGCTGCTGGCCGTCAATACCGCCGACAAACAAATCAAGCCAACCATCTCCGTCAATATCTGCAAAAGCTGGCCCTATTCCTTTGACGCCCGAAATCGCTACGCCTGCGTCACTGGCGACCTCTAAAAAGCTGCCGTCTCCCTGATTTTGAAACAGACCATTATTTCCGCCGCTTCCTGCGATTAAATACAAATCGATGTCCCCATCATTGTCGTAATCACCAGCGGCAATACCACCAGAATACATCATCGGCATGGTCATTGAAGAGCCTGAGCTAAAACTGTGAACCAAAGACAATTGCTTAGCGGCCGTTGAGTCATTGAAACTCAGCTTAGGTGCAGCTGTCGTTTGTGGGGTCGTTGGAACCGGAGCTGGATTTTCCTGTTGAACATTTACGCCAGGTGCGTTGTCGCTGCCACCGCACGCGGTGAGAATTAAGGTAATGAGAAGACTCGATGCTTTAAGTAAAAATTTCATTCAAAAGGGTCCTATTCTTTACCCTGCAGCTAATTGCGACAGGACGGCTTTATGACTTGGGAAAAGATCTTCCACTAAATCAATGCAATATTGTTTGGATAAATTGACAGGTGCTACCTGACCTTGACTAGGTGTAAGCAGGTCCATGGGAAAATTCCCCATTCCTGCCATAATCACGTACCACGAAGGTCTTAAATACACTAAATGCGATGCTTGTTTGTTTAGTTCACTTTCAAACTGTTCATGGCTTTTCCATGCCTGAAATAATGCTTGAAGATTATCTGATACTTCTATGTCTTCTCTACAGCGGCGCCAATAATCACTATCCGTTCTGGAGTTCAAAGCATAATGGGTAACGATATAATCTCTAATGCCTTCCATCATTTTATTAATGTCAGCATTGTAGTTGTCACGAACAAGACTCTCTTGTTGCAAACTTTGTTTTGCTGTAACAAATTTTTCCAATGTAAATTGGACTAACATCAAGGCAGTCGCTTCTAAAGGTTCAATGAACCCTTGTGAAAGCCCTACAGCCAGGCAATTTTTGGCCCAGTGCTGTTCAACTCGCCCGACTTTCATTTTCAAATGTTTAGCGCTGATATCGGTATCATCTGCCAAGCCCAAATGCCTGCGCAATTCAACCTCAGCCTGTTCGCCAGAAATATGCTCAGACGAATAAACGTAGCCGTTGCCCACGCGGTTGGTCAGTGGTATCTCCCATGCCCAACCATTGGTCAACGCAGTAGACAAGGTGCGTGTTGGGATATCTTGCTCATCAGCTAGAGGCGTTTGAATAGCAACGGCAGCGTCATTAAAAAGGTTTTGCTTGTAAGATTTAAACGGGACCGATAGAGCTTGCTGAATTAGCAAGCCTTTAAAACCACTACAATCTACGTAGAGTTCAGCAGCCATGCGACCTGACTTAGCCCCAATCACGGCGGCTATTTCACCCGAATCACGTACCTCTACCTGAGTGACATCATCGATAATATGCTCAACACCATCAGCGATGGCCCGATCTTTTAACCATAGTCCCAAGCGTCCCGCGTCAAAATGATAGCCATAATCTAAATCAAAATTTAGTCGTCGTTTGGCCAAAGGCGCTTTGCATTGTTTCGCCATTTGCGCGTTAACAAAATAGGCGTCAGGATGTGCATCAGCTTCGATACCTTGTCGTTGTAGCTTGGCATTGTGAAAAAATGGCTCGGCTGGTTTGATATCCAATTGCGAAAAAAAAGGATGGAAATAGTGAGTAAAGCCCGGTTTTTCAGACCATCGACTAAACTCAATTCCCGCCTTATAGGTAGCAAAGCACTGCGGCATCCACTCACGTTCGGATGCCCCAATACGTTTAAAAAACTGCTTTAAAAATGGTGTGGATCCCTCACCTACCCCAATGGTGCCAATAGAATCTGACTCCACCAAGGTGATTTTTACTGTAGGCCAGCTTTTTTTCAGCAAATTGGCTGACATCCAGCCGGCTGTGCCACCACCAACAATGAGAATAGTTTGAGGGATCATATAGATAATTCCAGTAAATCAGGCGGGCTTATGCCCGCCTTCTACCATCAGAAGCGGAAATTTGCACCAACGAAGAAACGGCGACCGTTTTGCCCTTCAGTTGACACCACTTGCGTGCCATCTGCGGGGTGTGGGTTGTTGCCTGCCTGAACCAGATAATTATTGAATATTTCATCAGTAATATTTATGGCTTCGACTTTCAACGTAATATTCTCTGTCACGTTATAAGAGAATTGCGCATCCCATTGACCATAATCATCTCTGAATGTCGGGCCAAACTCCGTCAAACCTGGATTGGAAATGAAGTATTCATCACGCCATGTGTAGTTCAGGCGAGCACTGAATAAATCGTTTTCGTAATATCCTCCGACGTTGAATGAAGTTTGTGAAACATCAGGGAACATAACATTACGCGTCACCAATGCAGCGCTAGCTGGTGCAGTCTCATTTCCTTGTGCATCTACTTGTGCAGGGATTAACTCAGCACTTTGCACTTCGCCATCTGAGGCATCAACGTAAGTGTAGTTAAAGGACGCACCGAATCCATTGTCAAAGTCATGCAAAACCTGGAATTCGATCCCTTCATAGTTAGAATTTCCGCCATTTTCCGGACGCTGCAATTGATTGAATACCACACCGTTAATTTCTTCTTGTACCGTGTTGGTAAAGAAAAACTGACTAATATCTTTGCGGAACCAGGTCAAACTGACAATAGACGCCTCATCAAAATACCACTCCACACCTAAATCAAACTGATTGGCGGTCATGGGTTGAAGATTAGGATTACCTGCCTGACCTCGACCGGTTTCCGGGGTTAAGTTGAAAGACGGAGCCAAATTAAACGGTGAAGGCCGGGTTAATACTTTAGCGGCTGAAGTACGCAAAACCAGATCTTCACTCAGATCAAACACCAAGTTGATGCTAGGTAAAAACTCGCTGAGCGAATCATCTTCGAAGGTAACAGGCGTGTCACCATCAAAACCATGTGTAGTTCTGTCGTCACTGACATAGCGAACACCAAAGTTACCGCGATAACCGTCACCGCTAAAGTTAGCCATGGCATAGAGCGCTGTTAGGGTTTCATCGACCTCAAAATTAGCGATATTTTGCACCACATCATCGTTTCTGCATGGCCCGGTTCCGCCAGCGGAGCAACTTGGTAGTGCAGCGAATGCATCACGAATCAGTCCTTGATTCGGGAAGAAGTACTGCATAGAGGGCAAAGAGTTTCCGCCATGCTCAGCGTTAAGCAGTTCGCCAGTCCAAAAATCAGAAGCTGGCCCTAAACTTCCTTCACCAAACAAAGACGTATTACCTAAATCATCGCGAATACGAAATTGAGAGAAGCTCCGATCTTTAATTTTGGCGCCAACTTTAATCTCATTGATTGCGCCATACTCGACATCAAAAGACACGTCTAGCTGAGCATAATTCTCTTTATCTTCAGTAGTGTTTTGCTGGTCGAAGACCACAGCAAGCCACATTTCATCTGTTGGATTGGAAAGCCAAGGATTAGCGCCGGTAAAATCAATCGATGCACCATGGGCAGTTGGGTTAGGATTTGAGAAAATAATGCCAGCGCGAGGATCCCGCGGATCCGCCCAGAACTCAGTGAAGAAATCGTTGATCTGACCATCACCCGTTGTTGTGCCAGCCTGGAAGTGAACTCGACCATTTTCCATTGCATAGTTTAATTCGAAATCCAGTACTTGCGTCTGCATACTTGAGCCGTCACGGTAAATCACGTCGTAAGCCAAAAACTGTGGCACCCAGCCTTCTTGATCAGGCAAGCCAAAATAATTTAATGAGTTAACAAAACCATTAGATACTGTTCCTTCGCGGGCATTTGCATCGCCAACAAACAATCCGCGAAATGGAATACCTATCAAGTTGGAGTTGACGTTTGAGGCTTCAAGCTCAGCGTGTAAAAAGTGTAGACTCATATCTAGTTTATCATTTGGCGCGTACTGCAACGTCGCATCAAAACCTTTTCTTGAGCGGTCTTGTTCAAACACCGCAGAACCTACGCCCCAAGGTAAAGAACCTTTTTCTGGACCAGGATTTCCAACACCTTGTGTAGAAGGCGCCGATAACCCAGGTTCAATTCGGGCAATACCTGGACCGAACCAACCAAAATCACTTTCTTGACTATGTCTCTCAACCTGTCTATCACGCAAAGAAGCTGAGACAACGAAGCCTAAGGTTTCTTCATCATTCTTCCAGCTATACATTCCCGACACGGCAGGGTCCCAGGATTCAGAAATATCCGAGTACTCCGCTTCGATACTCCCGGCAATTGTTCCGGAGTCCATATCAAGTGGTTTGCGTGTATGCACAATTACTGTGCCGCCCAAGCCCCCTTCTTCAATATCCGCCTGAGGAGATTTATAGACTTCCACGCCGGCAACCATTTCTGATGCAAGCATTTCAAAATTAAAGTTACGACCTGTGTTACGCAAGATAAACCATTGCGCGGTGCCCACAGCCTGACCGTTTAACAAGGTGGTATTCTGCTCTGGAGAAAAACCACGAATTGTCACGCCTTCGCCTTCACCAAAATCACGGCTTACTGTTACACCAGGCACCCTTGCCAAAGTATCAGCCACGTTTTTATCAGGAAATTTTCCTATGTCTTCTGCAGTTATGACATCGACTACTGCACTAGCAAAACGCTTTTGATTTAGGTTTTCTTTGCTACTGGCTCGAATGCCACGTACTTCAATTTTTTCTACATTATTATCCGCACTCTCTTGGGCGAATACAGTTTGCGTGGGCATAGACGCCAATCCAAGCCCAGAGCCCAACACACAAGCGAATTTGACGCTTTTTGCAATTTTGCTCAGATTTAATTTTTTCATGCTAGTTATCCTGATTTCAAACATGACAACGCTGTCATTATAGTAGTTAAAAAAATGACATCTGTCCGCAATACAACTGACAGCGTTGTCATTGAAAGTGTGTGAAAAATGACAAGCCATCGAAAGCAAATTGGTGACAGCGTTGTCATTTGTTTTGAGAATATAGGCAAATTTTCATTAAGCTGCAAATTTTTTTACAAGAAAATAACAGGTTTAAACTAACTTATTGAAAAATAAACGTTTAAAAATTTTGATTTGGCTACTTTATTTACTCGTAATTTCGAGTAAATCCCAATTTGGGTCTAGGAAATTCGACTTTATATAAATAATCTATATATTTCACTTGTCAATAATATCCTTGCCCGTTGTTTGTTACTAAACTATGGATCAGCATTGAAATTTTTACGCCTATTGGCGTAAAAATACCGATGCTGTTAGGGTTCGTTTATCCCGAACTAGGGTTAATTAGTATGGTGAGCAATGAAAGCAACGATAAAAGATGTCGCCGATCTGGCGGGTGTATCCTTCAAAACAGTATCTCGGGTAATCAACAAAGAAGGAACTGTCAAAGGTCAGACATTAGAAAAAGTCGAGGCGGCAATTGCTCAGCTGAATTACCAACCTAATCATGCTGCCAGAAATTTGGCGACTACTCGCTCCTACGCCATTGGCTATATTTATGACAATCCAAACGCCTATTATGTGATAGATATGCAAAATGGTATTTTGGAAGCCTGCCGCCGACAAGGTTACGAATTAATTATCCACCCCTGCCAAGCAGACAAACCCAATATCGTTGACGAAATCAAAAATATGATAGAGCGCTCCCAACTTGCGGGACTGGTTATCAGCCCTCCCCTTTCTGAGATGCCCTCTGTATTAAGCGCATTGGAAGAAATGAAATTGAATTTTGTACGGATCATTTCAGGTTCAGATGAAAGTGGACAAACCTCACCTTGCGTATTTATTCATGACTGTGAGGCTGCAAAGGCCATTACAGAACACATGGTTACCCAAGGACATCAAAGGATTGCGTTTATAAGTGGTGATGAGGAGCATCATTCGACCGCTGAACGTTACAAAGGTTACATTCAGGCGTTGGAAGAGCATGATATTGATCTTGTTCCAGATTACGTATTTAAAGGACACTATACGTTCGAATCTGGTATTGAGGGCGCGAAACAATTGTTAGCCCTACCTCAACCACCAACAGCGATTTTTTGCTGTAACGATGAAATCGCAGCTGGAGCACTATTTGCTGCTCGACTAATGGGTTTAGATGTTCCCGAACAGCTCGCCATTGCTGGATTTGAAGATAGCCCATTTAGCCGCCAAACTTGGCCAAAATTGACCACTGCAGCCCAACCCACGGGCGAAATAGCGGGTAAGGCCGCGTCAGCTTTGATTAATCACATCATCGCATCTCGAAGTCAAAAAGGTAATAAATTCACTATTCAGCACCAACACTTTGTTCCTAAGTTGGTTGAACGAGAATCGAGTAAATCTAAATAACTGAATTTAAAGATTTTAATTAACTTCTATTGTGATTTTACGAACATCAGATTAAGCCTTGAACAAAACAAGGGATATTTGCATTCAAAAACCGCTACTCACACTAGGTTTAATGTTCACGATTACTCTTGGTAACAGCGACTTTGCAGAATCTCACGTTACAAACTTAATTCATTGCATATTGTATACAATCCGTAATATATTACCATTATGGAATCTATATGAAGTATGTAGGGAGCGAGTTTCATTTTCAGCCTAAGGCCATATTTTGTGAAATAGAGATAGGGCATTTAATGATAATGTTTGTTCATTGAATCTCCTAAGAACGAATACTGTCTTGCTAGCAAAATCTGGAACAATGAAACATCACCTGTATTTAGCAGTACTTGAATAACATCAGACACGGGTTTATCGAATACCAAGAGAACACTATGTATAAAAAAATCAATGAGTTATATAGACGTTTGGAAACCGACTCACTGTCTCATAATTTGACAACGGCCACGCCAATTACCGAAAATGAATTCAGAGCTAGAGTTGAAAAGTTGCGCCAGTCAATGCAATTTGATGGAATTCAAGCAGTAATGTTGGTGGCCGGAACTAATATGCACTACTTCACTGGTTTAACCTGGTCGATGTCTGAGCGATTAATAGGTGTAGTGATCACCACAGACGAAATTATTTATATATGTCCAAAATTTGAAGAATCAGCACTGCGTGCGCGGCTCAAGGTTACTGGCTCATTCGAATTCTGGGAAGAACATCACGACCCAACCACATTGGTTGCTAACATCTTGGCTTCGCGTTCTAAGGCAAACGTTGCCCTTGATCCAGAGTGTCCATTATGGCTGTATGAAAACCTGAAAAATGCGCTATTTGCAACGCAAATTTATTCTTCAGTGTCCTTGATAGGAGACCTACGAGCACGCAAATCAGATGCTGAAATCGCGCTTATTACACACGCGATGCATATGACATTGGAAGTGCACAAGTTGGCTTACACTTTCTTACAGCCTGGTATCAGAGCAAGTGACGTCGTCAATTTTATTGATGAAGCTCATAAACAATTGGGGGCTGACAGAGGCAGCTATTTTTGCGCAGTTCAATTTGCCGATGCAACATCACATCCTCATGGTGTGCCTGGCGATCCCTGTTTACAAGATAACTCACTAGTGCTTATTGATACCGGATGTCAAGTTGACGGTTATCATTCTGACATCACACGCACCTACGCGTACGGTAATTTGTCGAACAAAATCAAGGAATATTGGGAGATTGAAAAAGAAGCACAATTGGCGGCATTTCGTGCCGTTAAGCCAGGTGTTACCTGTGAAGAAATTGATCGGGCTGCGCGTCAGGTGTTAATCAAACATGGGTTAGGACCTGACTACCAATTGCCAGGCTTACCTCACCGCACAGGCCATGGAATAGGGTTGAACATTCATGAAGGTCCCTATCTGGTAAAAGGCGACAAGACAAAACTTGCGCAAGGTATGTGCTTTTCCAATGAACCTATGATCGTGGTGCCTGGGGAATTTGGAATACGGCTGGAAGATCATTTCTACGTTACTAAAGAGGGTGCTAGCTGGTTCACTCATCCACAATTGAGTTTAGAACAACCTTTTTGCTAAGGTTTTGGTAAACGACATGGCATAAAAAAGGCCAAATCTGGCCTTTTTACACTCTAGTGGTTTTCTTTTTCCATTTTCATCAGAAGTGCTTTGATATCGTCTTTGGCACTCAAAATGTGTTTTTTAAGGGCGTGACAGGCTTTGTGAGTCTCTCTCGCTTTTGCCAAATCCAATAATTCTCGGTGTTCGTGTGGAGCAGTTTCAATCCCCCCAGCTAACAAAATATGCATTCGAACATAGCGGCTACAACTTTGATTTAGAGAGGCGACAATTTCCGACGTCTGCGGCCGTTCTGCCCGACTATACAACTTATTGTGAAACAGCGTATTAAGTTCTCCTGTCGCACTCATTGCGTCCCCTGCGGCCATAGCGTCTTCGAGTTTTGCAAGACAATTCTCGGCCTCAACAAAATCATCATCTGTTAGACGTTCAATAGAATGACGTAACAACTCTGCTTCCAACAAAGCTCTTAACTCGAAGACTTCACACACTTGTTTGGAGGATATTTCCGAAGCGGTAGCTCCTTTGTGAGCCTCAAATTTTACCAACCCTTCTGCTTCTAACTGCATCAGAGCTTCACGAACAGGTATCCGGCTCACATTTAACTCGGTCGCCAGTGCAGCTTGTCTAAGGGGCTCACCGGCTTTAATCTCGCCGCAAAGAATCTTCTCGCGTATCGCTTCTACAACGAGTTGTGTGCGCGTTTTGTGCACAATTTGCATATGACCGTTACCAACTAGAGATTGCATTTTGTATGCAGTCTACCATCCTCTTTAAAATATCCCAACGTCCATAGGCGTAACATTATTCGTACGCAGAAAAATCTACTATTCCGAGAAGTTTTGAATACAAAGCGGACGCAAGAATCGACTCATGGCTTGTTGACCTACCGACGTAGAACGAATATCCGTGGAAGCAGGATAAGGACCACCATGGTTCATTGACGCGCAAACTTCGACCCCTGTTGGCATCTGATTATATATGAGCCGCCCCACTTTAAAACTTATTGATTCGATAAGGTCTTTGTGTTCTTCAAAATCTCGCTCTGTTCCGTGAACGCTTGCCGTCAATTGGCCCTCCATGACAGAGACAATCTGTTGTAACTCTTCAATCTGCTTATAGGTGACAATGACTGCACAAGGCCCAAATACTTCCTTGCGTAATTGTTCGTTGGTCACAAAGTGATAAGCATTGGTTGCAAATAAACTCGGGGTGCCATGAAAATGTTGCAGTTGTTTTGCATTAGCAATATTTCGTAACTGTTTGTTCATTTTCAAAGCGCTCACTGAGGATTCATACTCTTTCTGGATCCCTTTAGTGAGTAATGTGTCTGAATATTGTTCAGACATAAAAGTACTGCAGGTTTCAATAAAATCTGTCGCACTTTCCGGCACGATCCAGACACCGGGACTGGTACAAAATTGCCCATTCCCCATTAACAAAGAGAGACAAAGCTGCTGCGCTAATGCACCACTACCATGTTTTATCTTTTCAGAGAAAACGAACTGTGGATTGATGCTTCCCAGTTCCCCATAAAAAGGAATTGAGTCGCTTCTAAGTTGAATAGATTTAATCAATAGTTCAGCGACTTTTTGTGATCCAGTAAATCCAACTGCTTTGATACCAGAGTGGCGCACCAATTGGTGTGCTAAAACGGGATCTGTGCTGTGAAACTGTGAAAACACACCTTTTGGAATCGCTAGTTTGTCGATTGCATGATGGATTGCTAAAGCCATCAATTCACTCGTCCCCGGATGCGCAGGGTGCGCCTTAACAACAACAGGGCAACCTGCTGCCAGAGCCGCTACGGTGTCGCCTCCCAAAGTTGAAAAAGCGTAGGGAAAATTGGATGCACCAAAAACAGCGACTGGCCCTAGAGGAATGCGCGTAAGTTTTGTTGATGGTTTGGGAACAGGTGAACGCGTTTCATCCCCAGGCTCTTCGATATCAGTATAAGAAGGGTTCAACAACTCCACTGAAAACGCATTAAGTTGATTTATAGTGCGCTGCCTTTCACCACGCAGACGCTCAACACTAAGGCCTGTTTCCATGTGAGTGATTTGAAGTAATTCATCCCCCAAAGACATGATAGATTCAGCAATTGTTTGCAAAAATGAAGCTCGTTCAGCAGCACTAATTCGTCGATAGCGAGGGAAAGCGAGTTGTGCGGCTTCCACTGCCGTATTCACTTGTTCAGAACTGACATTATAAAATTGTATTTTACCTAGATCGTCGGTAGCTGGCAGGTAAGCGCTGAAAGTGTTTTGTTCATCGTTCGTTACCCACTGGCCAGCAATGAGGTTTTTACCTGATAGAGCCATTATTTTTCTCCTAAATTACTTGAAAACCATCAGCATAGGGATCGCTGTCATCAACTGTTATACAATTTTGCCCAAAAACTTTCGCCCAACCTTTAATGCTAGGTAAAATCGCCGGTATACCATTAATTGCTGTGATTTGTTCTATACAGCCGACAAACTGACTACCAATATAACTTTCATGCACAAACTCTTGTCCAAGTGCCAGTTTGCCCTTAGCAAAGAGTTGTGCCATACGAGCGCTGGTTCCTGTTCCACATGGCGATCTGTCTATGGCCTTGTCACCATAAAATACGGCATTGGCTGCAGCAGAATCCGATTTTGAAGGTGTGCCTGTCCATAACACATGTGAGGCGCCTTTAACCGTATGATCCAGAGGGTGTACACAGCTCACTTGTTCGTTGACTTTTGCTCTGATGATGGGGCTGAATCGTAATATTTGATCGGCGTTCCAATGCTCAACACCTGGAAAGCTATTTTGAGGCTCAACAATAATGTAGAAATTGCCTCCATAGGCGATATCTACTGTCAGATATCCCAGTTCAGGCACGTCAATTTCGACATTATGATGTGCCAGATAGGATGCAACATTGTACAGTTTGACCCACTGCACCTTGCCATCTGCCATTTCGTATTCAATACGTATTTGGCCTGCCGGAGCTTCTAAAGTAAGCAATCCTGCTTGTCGAGGGCGTAGCAACCCCGATTCCAATCCTGCTGTCACTGCACCAATTGTGCCGTGACCACACATGGGTAAGCAGCCAGATGTCTCAATAAATAAAATTGAAGCATCTGCATTGTCGTTACAAGGAGGATAAAGGAACGCCCCGGACATCATGTCGTGTCCTCTGGGTTCGAACATCAATGAAGTTCTTATCCAATCATGATTTAGCACAAAGCACTGTCGCTTCTCGCTCATGTTGTTGCCCGACAAATTGGGATGCCCGCTCGTTACCAATCGCACAGGATTCCCGCATGTGTGCGCATCGATACAAAAAAACGTTCCTTTACGCATTTACCTCTCCTTACGCGTATTTGGACAAATCAATGCGTGTTGCTAAGGCCTGCTCATACAAGGACTCTACATAACGTTTTTCAGCATCTGGAAGGACCATTCTAGGTGCTCTAACCGCCTCACTACCTCTGCCCGCAAGCTGCTCAGCATACTTAATACACTGTACAAGTGTTGGGATAGTGTCCAATCGCAATAAAGGTAAGAACCAACGCCAGATTTCCCTTGCTTCTTCATATCGACCCGCTTGTGCCAGCTCATAAATTGCCACCGATTCACGAGGGAATACGTTGGTTAAACCCGAAATCCACCCCGTGGCACCTAACATTAAACTTTCCAATGCAATGTCATCAACACCGCCAAAAACAATGAACCTATCATCAAAGGCGTTAAATAATTCAGTGATACGGCGAGTATCTTCGGTAGCTTCTTTTACGGCAACAATGTTGTTTTCTGCCACTAGCACCTTCATGCCTTCAATAGTCAGATCGACACCATAAGTCACTGGGTTGTTATAAACCATAATAGGTAAGGAGGTGTTTCTGGCGATCTGCTGATAATGGTTGATGGCTTCACGCTCGGTAGAGCGATACACCATACCTGGCAAAGTCATTAACCCGTCAATGCCAATTTTCTCAGCATCCTGACTATATTCGATCGCAAATTGCGTAGTGGTTTCAGCCACCCCAGATAATAGAGGCACACGACTATCAACCACTTCCTTTGCGGCTTTCATAACATTACGCTTTTCTTCTGGGCGCAGCGAACAATTTTCCCCGACTGTGCCATTAACAATGATTCCATGAACACCTTCTTGTATTAGGTTGTCCAGCATAGTTTGGGTAGATTCGTAATTGATCGTGCCATCTTGATTGAATTGGGTGGTAACTGCTGGATACACGCCCTGCCATTCGATAGACATGTTTTAGCTCCTTTTATCTGTAATGTTAAATGAGGATTGCATACTATAGTATATTGTATACAATATCCAATAATTAATTCACAAAACAGAAATTTCAAAATGAATGAATCTAAGAATGCACCTGAAACTGCAGTGATCGGAGCAGGAATTATAGGAGTGTGTTGCGCAATAAAATTGCAAAATCAGGGAATTAAGGTGACGCTGATCGATAAAGTCGGTGTCGCTCAAGGTTGCTCCAAAGGCAATGCAGGGCATTTTGCTACAGAACAGGTCTTTCCTTTGGCAGAACTAGGTTTGTTGAAACATATACCGAAAATGCTGTTTAGTCCTAATGGCCCAATAAAGATCCGGCTTGCTTATTTGCCATTTGCGATGCCATGGTTTATTCGTTTTTTTGTCAACATGTTACCAGCGCGTTTCAAGCGTCATTCCAAAGCCCTGAAAACCCTAAATATTAAGGCGATAGAGGCATACGATGAATTGCTGGAACAAGCAGGATTATCGCATTTGTTGATTAAACAAGGCAGTTTGATGACCTTCGAAAATACTGACCTAAAAATTATCGAGCAAATTAAAAACAAATACCTAGACAATGGCATTAGAGTAGAACTGTTGAGTAGAAGCCAAGTAAAAAATTTGGAACCTTCGCTATCGAGTAACGTTACTTATGCTCTGTATTTCCCTGATGTGGGCCACACTCAAGACCCTGAAAAACTCTGTTTATCCTTATTTGAATATTTTATGGCCCAAGGAGGCCAGTTTGTGCAGGAGCATGTGCACTCAATCGAACAGTCAAAGGAAAAAGTCAGGATCAGTACTAGCCTGCAAACTATCCACTGTGACACAGCTATCCTTGCTGCTGGTGCATGGTCCAAAAGGCTGCTTACACCACTGAAATACAAGGTGCCTTTGGATACCGAACGCGGATACCACTACATGGTCAAAAACCACCCTAATATAAACCGTCCGATAGCCTCATACGAACGCAAATTTATCATGACGCCAATGACTTCCGGACTGCGGTTAGCTGGTACCGTAGAATTTGCAGGACTAAATACAAAAAGTAACAAAAAGCGCGCGACTGCTCTGGCTTCGCACAGCACAAAACTGCTTGATGGAATCAACATTACTGAAAGTTTAGATGGCCAACACTGGATGGGAATGCGCCCTTCCCTACCTGATTCTCTACCAGTAATTGGCAGAGCACCTAAGCATGATCGATTATTTTTTGCATTTGGTCACCAGCATCTGGGTCTGACCCAAGCAGCAATAACCGGAAAATTAATCGCGGAATTGGTTTGTAAAAAACCATCAAGTATTGAATTGGAACCGTTTAGTATTAATAGGTTTGATTGAAATTAATCAAATAATGTGACCGGCCCCGTTTTTTGCACTACTCGATACTTGAACTTCGCAGTTTATTTGTCTTTTAGGCGTACCGTGAATAATTCTGGTTTGGTCACTTTCGCGGTCCCGGGATGCTCAAGATAAAAATTCGCCACGGCTAGATAGAGTGATAAATGCGCATCGACACCTTCCCAATTCCAAAACTCATTAATCTCATCTTCAACACTGTGAATATCGCCCAATGCAACAGAAGGCGCTGGCTGACCGTTTTTCAAAGTATTTCCAGTCCATATTGTGATTGCTGGAACACCATGTGACAGCATGACAGCACTATCAAATCTCTGATTCATGACATCCACCCATTCTTGCGGCGAATACTGCCAATCAAGGTTAAGCGCAACACGCTTGATATCATTAAGCATGTTTATACCCTTACGAGGCATCACAAAAAAATCACTTCTCGGTCCGCTGACGTTAAAACCATCAATATTCAACACCAGTGAAATATCATGCAAAGGAAAAAGCGGCGAATCCACATATTGACGACTCCCGCCAAAATTCACTTCTTCCAAAGTTGTGGCTATGAAAACAATGTTATGATTTATGGTTGGCCGTTGCGCTAATCGTCGTGCAAGCTCAATTAATGCGGCCACACCGGTGGCGTTATCTCGCGCACCGTTAAAGATAACATCGTCCCCCTCACTACCTCCTGTTCGTACACCCAACCCATCGTAGAGAGCCATAAAAACAAGTGAACGTGAAGTTTCTTCTGCTGCTTGCAACCAACCAATTACGTTGTTCTCTCTCAGCTCTGGATCAGCTATGGCTACAGGTTGCAGATATGTTTGTTGCGAGTAGGGTTTTAATCCGATTTGTTTGAATTGCTTTTCAATGTATCGCGCCGCTTCCAAGATCCCATTCGAGCCTGATCCCCTTCCTTTTAATTCGTCAGAAGACAAGTAAATTACGTGTTGTATGAATAGTGAATGGGCCTGCGCAACACTCGTTGGAGAGCAAACACAGGAAAAGAGAATTAAAACAAAGGAAATTCGCATGGTTTGATTCATGTTGGATTTGTTTTAGGTAAGTCGCAGAAAAAATCGATATAGTTTAAATCGTCGCATTCGATACACTGTAACTCGTAATTTGCACTGGTCAATTGAGCCAGAACAACTTTTTGGTTGGCGATGTTACAAACATAGAATATAAGTTTAATTTAGAAGCAAATATTAACTTTTCAAAAGATCAAAGCGGCTTGAAAACTGTCTAAATATTTACCTAAAGCGTAACTTCATATTTTTTTGCCTCGTGAATTGCCCACCCCCAATAAATCAACACAATCGAGATTATTATAAATGTCCCTAATATGGTGTCCTGTACAACTTTATTCACTCGATTATTGACCAGGTAAATATCAGGTTTACCGGTTTTCCATAAGGTCCATTGGGTAGCCATATCTGAAGCAAGGGCTTGGTCGTTTCCGGTTTGAAACATGATAAATCCGTCTCCTTTGTCGGGGTCAAAACGCACTGTTGCATTGAGATAAGGAGATTTGCCTCCGTGGCCTATAATGTGACCTGTGTCAGTAGGCGCAAACAGCATCACTCCAGCTCCCCAAATAGGTTGTCCACCAACAAAGGCTTGGGGCCGTCGCATCTGAATCAAGCTTTTTTCGCTCAATAAAGAGGACGAAGTTTTGTTACGAAAGTCTACAGCTAGGTTTTCTAAGACTAATTTATGTATTTCAGTTAAATTTGTGTACAAGCCCGTTGCAGCTAAAGAAGTGTAGTTTGGGTAGTGTTGAGCTTCTTGAGCTTCGCCATAATAATCAGCGAGTAATGGGTTGCTGCGATTGACTTGAAAATGTGTATTCTGTAGACCAAGTGGTGCAAACAACAACTGATGCATTGCATCTTGAAAGCTTTGCTGGGTGACATCTTCAACAATTAATTGAATAAGATTATAGCTACCACCAGAGTAGTTCCATGTCTCGCCTGGGGGCAATGTCACAACGACTCTGGCATTTACCCCTGGATCAGCATCAGCGGCAAGGGTTAGATGCTCAGTCAGAGGCTGGATAGGTTCATTGAGAGCAAATCCATTATGGCCAAGCCCGTCTTCAATGCCAGCGGTATGGCTCAGTAAAAGACGTAACGTTACCAAGTCATTATCAAACTGGCTAGCAGGAAGTTGCCAGCGCTTTAAATATTGTGACACAGGCGCGTCTATATCTAAAATCCCCTTGTCGACCAAACGCATTACGGCCATCGCAGTAACCCATTTACCTACAGACGCAACACCGAATACTGATTGTTCGTTTACAGGTTTACCGACGGAAGCGAAATAACTGTCCACAATTTCGCCATCTTCTATGAGTCCATAAACTACATTCCCTTTTAAGTGTTCGTCGATATTCTTTTTCAAATGGGTTGTAAAAGTCTGTCTATCATCAGACTCTGCCCAGGGTGTCAAAAACCAACCTTGCAACAATGCTGTGAAACGCAGGGCGCCAAAAGCACCCGAAAAAATAACGATTACAGATAAAGAGATTAAAATTTTTTTCATCAGGAAACTCTCTATTGATTACCTGAGGAAAAGCATAAGTTTTTCCATCTATTGTTTTTTGATTCAGCAAGCAAAATTTTTTGCAGAACGTACACTTTCGCGGCGTTTGAATTTGCTGTTTATATTCGTATATTCTGAAGAATTAGTAGTTAAATAACCTGAGGTTTGGATAGGCTAACAAAAGTGCGTTTTCTAGCCCTTATGTTTGTAAGTAATAGAGACAAAGGAGGTTTTAATGCCAATGAGGTTGGTACAACAAGCCTTTGTAACGTCAAAGGCAGGGAGTAATTTGGTCTCAAAGGCTAAACAGTTGAGGTCTGGTATGCTTTCCTAACTTCGTTTGGGCTTTTGCCTATCACTTTCTTAAATGCCCTTGAGAATGCCGCTTCAGATTGGTAGCCAATATCCAGCGCTATCACCAACATAGAGTCTTTAGAAAGCTGTAACTTAGAATAGGCCAAAGACATTCGCCACTCCGTTAAATACTCCATGGGCGTATTACCAACCAGTCGTTTAAACTGCTGTGCAAAGCTCGTTCTGGACATACCTACATCATGGGCCAATTCCTCCAACGACCAGTGATGATCGGGACTATCGTGGATAAGCTTCAACGCATGACCAATTCGATCATCTTCCAGCGCTCCCAACCAACCGATTTTATCTTCACTGAGATCCTGCAAATGCTGACGCATAGCAGTGATAACTAATATATCAGCCAAGCGCGCGATAACTGCCTCCGCACCCATACCAATTGTACTCGTTTCGGCTTCTAATAAACGACTGATGTTATCCACAATGTCTGAAGGTGTTTCGCTATCTTGCTGGATAACAATAAAAGTCGGTAAAATTCCCAACAGCTTTATCGCCAGCGGATGTTGAAAAAGTAACACGCCGCAAACCATAGTAGTTTGCGCCCCCCCACCTCCGAATGATAGGGTTTCATAACGCTCTGTCACGGCGTTGATAGGTAACTCATCTAAAGGCGTAAATGATTGACAGATACCATCACTTAACTCGTGTCCTTCACCTTTTGGGAAGAGAATGAAATCGCCTGAGTTCAGTTGAATTTCTGTATTTCCAACCTGAAACAATGCACTACCTTCTGCAACGATGTGAAACATCATACAATTGTGCATAGCAGGCATGCTCAACGCCCACGGCATGGATAATCTAGATTGGGTAAAAAAAGCGCTTTCCATGCGAAGGCTGTCAAGCAACCTTCCTATTGGCTGATCTTTAATTCGGGTGCTTATTCGGTTTTTATAGTCAAAGTTCATTGCGCAATTGCCCCGTTTTCCCTCTTTAAATTTAAATCTACTGTGAAGATTAGCAGCATTTTGATTAAAAACCGTTTTGCTGTTTTGGATCACTTCAATTTTTAATTTATTAGATAAATAACAACAAACTTGATAAGACTGCTGACGCTGTCCGCACATGATTCCAAAACACCCATTTATCGAGATATTTTTGCCAAACAGTTCCTAAACTTTCACCTGTAGCATCTAGCAATTGATTATTTAATGGAACGTTGAAAAGTGCGGTAACCAGGGTTGTTCCAGTGAAAAAAATAATCCCTGCCAAAGATAAAAATCCACAGTGAAAGAGAAAAAAATACAGCCCAGCGAGACCTGAAACAGCAAAACACACCAAAAAGGTTGGATTAAGGATCTGTTTGTTAATTTCGACCATGGTAGAGGCGCCGTCGGTGCGTTGCGATAACGCACCCATGACAGTATTACTGAAAACGAAGTAAAGACCGACCATGACGATCATCGATAGTTGAAGCAGCGCTTCAATTAAAGTAAGGATAGTTATTCCAGTCATTGGGAGCCTCCTAAAAACGCAAGGCGATTTGCAGATACAAATTCTTTAAAACGCCTTGCCGGTCGACCCAATGCCCGTTCTACACCGTCGGCAATGAACTCATTTCTGCCATCAAGAACTTCTGTAAATAAATAGGTGAGCATTTCAATGGCCTTCGGATCGACATTATTATGCTGCAAGTTAGCACCAAAGGCTGCGTGTGATATCTGCACAAAGTCAACAGAGCGATGAAGTTCTTCAGTGAATATATCTGCAAGTTGGACAAAACTCAGAAGCTCAGGGCCTGTTACTTCATACAGGTTTCCGCTGTGCCGAGTATCTAACAAAGACGCGACAACGACATCACAAATATCTTCAACATCAATAAATGGCTCAGTAATTGCGCCAACTGGTAATGCGATTGTGCCTGCGTCAACGAAAGCTCGAAACATTCCTTCACTAAAATTTTGATTAAACCAACTTGCTCGCACAACAGTCCAGCTTATCCCTGACTTTTGCACTATCTCTTCACAAACCTGCGCCGCGGGCTCTCCTCGCCCTGACAGCAACGTAATGTGCTTTACACCCTTTATCTTTGCTAGCGCACAAAATTTCGCAATATCTTCAGGCGCTTCGGGTATGGCAAGGTCTGGGTAATACGTTAAGTACACCGAATCAATACCCATTAGCGCAGCTGCCCATGTTTCTGGAGCGCGCCAATCAAAGTGAATTTCACCCTGTCGATTCGCCCCTTTTACGTTTAAACCCAGCTCATTTAGTTTGTTATAAACACGTGCACCGGTTTTACCTGTTGCGCCAATAATTAAATATTTGTTTGTGTTTTGTTTCATGCTGCTTTTACTCTTTAAGGTTAAGATAAAAGCACTATAACGAAGTGTTTAAGGCTAAAATTTACTCAGCGTATGCTTTTTGATGCACATCGTTCGAATGTGTTACATGAAAATCATTTCTTAGGATTAAATAAACGCAAGCGATAATGCCCCATTTAAAATGAATGAATACAGATTAGTTTTGTCGAATGCCGTTTATATGCTGCCAAGGGCAAGAAACCCAGGTTTTGAGACTCGTTTTTTGCCGTATAGAACAATTTGATATCCGCACAATATTCCTTATCGACCTGCATTGACGCTAAAGGTGCGTAAACCTGGGACCACAGTTGTACAATGTCAAATTGCTTATTAATTGCGTTAAAAGTCTACCGTACTACTTCATGATTCCCGCTTTACGTAACGGTTTATCCAGGGTCCAACAATAAGACTAATTGGCAAAGCAATTAAGAAACTTTCACCCCAGGCTTGAAGCCAGCTAAGCGTTAATTCAACCAGTGTATTCGGAGATGGTGTATCTATATTTATGCCTGTCCAATAAAATGACAGCGTTCCGGACATAACAAGCACCATCAATACACTCCTGCACAGCGTGAAAATGCTGTTTTCAATTTTGTGCTTAAACATGCCTTTTCCCTTTTTCAACTTACGAAAACTTGTTTCTTTATGAGATTGAGCCAAACAACCCTGCAGCTTCCCGCGCGATGACATTATTCATCGCCTCATTGTCGGACGCGACCAACGGACCTTGCTGCACAAAGCTTTCGTTTAATGGTTTACCTGAGACAATAACAAAATGTGCTTCTTTTGAGTCTTGATTGAATAAAGTCACAATACTTTTAGCTTGCCCACCTTCTATTACAGTTGATTCGCCCTTTTGCAACATCAGTTCGGACTCACCCAAAGTTAAGCCCACCATACCTGAAACGGCATAGACCCAGGTGTTTAATCCCGCTTCCAAATGAAACCTAAAGTCACTAGCGCCGTCTAGTTTGCCATCCAAAATGTTAATAGGCGTAGAGGGAGACTCTGCGCTTTTCACATTCAGATAGCTGCCCAAAACAAGCCTGACTCTTGAGCCATCCCCTGCAATGATTGGCATATCACTGGATTTAACATGAAGTGAGTCAGGTCGAGTATTTTTGTCTTTATTCGGAATATTGACAAACATTTGCAGTCCGTGAATTTTCGCCCCCGGACGCGGCCTTTCGTCATGAACGGCCCCTGAGCCCGCTTTTAGCCAATATAAATCTCCAGGCTCAAGATCAAAATCGTTACCCATTGAATCTGTGTTGTGGAATTTTCCGACACTATCTTCAAACAAAATCGACACGGCAGACAAACCAGCATGAGGATGAGCACCAAATGTTGGTGCATTCATCATGTAGTGATCTACCATAATTAATGGGTCGAAACCGGTATTGAAACTGCTGTGCCGAAAAGATAAAGCGTCAAACCCATCACCGATAGAAAATGGTACTCCCACCGATTTAGGGCCGAAGCTAATAATGGGTTCATCTAAATTGACGACAGGATTAACTAAATTCATTGGTTCGCTCCTCGAGTTTTTCGATAGACAAACAATAGACGTTGTTATTTGTTAAGAAAATAGCCAAAAAATGAACTCACTGTTCTATTATTAGGACAATTAACGTGACAAGGTACGTGAAATGATCGATATAAATGACTATTACTATTTTGTAAAAGTAGTGGAAAACAAAGGCTTTACCCGAGCCGCAGAGATGATTAGTTCACCTAAATCCAAAATCAGCAGGCACGTAAAAAAACTGGAACAACGACTGGAAAGGCGCTTGATCCAAAGAACCACACGACACTTTGCCGTCACCGAAGCGGGTCGAGAGTTTTATCAACATGCGAAAAGAGTCATTAACGAATTGGAGTTAGCTGAGAGCATGGTAAAAAAACGACCTGGAAGATTATCTGGAACAGTTAAGATAAGCAGCTCTTTTGGGGTTTCTAACTACTTATTGCCGAGTCTTATATGTGAATTTTTGCACCAACATCCTGATGTCGAAGTCAGGCAACATGTATCCAATGATTATGTTGATATAATAACTTCGGGGTTGGACATGGTTATCAGAGGTCATGACAAAAACCTTCCTGACTCATCGTTAATTCAAAAGCACCTTGCTCAAGTACAATGGTGCTTGTTTGCCAGCCCTACATTGCTGACAAAGACTAATCAGATTTTTGCACCACAAGACTTACACGGGATCAAGGCACTTGGTTTTGGCTGGAAAAACAGCTCACGGGTCTGGGGCTTAACCAGGCATGATGGCGAAACAGCTGAAATCCGTTACTCACCTGTCTTTAGTTCCGACGATATGAGCGCACTAAAAACGGCCTGTGTAAACGGTCATGGAATTGTTTCACTACCAGGATATGTGTGCAAAAAGGAAGTCACAGATGGCCAATTAGTCAGAGTGCTGCCCCAATGGCATAGCCGCTCAGCAGCCCTTTCCATCATCATGCCATCTCGCAGTGGCGTACCAACTGAAGTCAGAACCTTTATCGAATTTTTGCAGGACAAAGCACAGGAGAAAGTAAGTTTCCAATTTTAGTAGATTGATAAGCTCGTAAAAACTGAGAATTCGAATTGTAGTAAAGGAAAAAAAGAAAAAATTAGAAGTGCAACCAAACAGGAGCGGACGTGTTAATCCAAAAGCGTTTTACTCAAAGATTTATTTTGACCAGAAACATCTTAGAAATTGGTGACGCCCCGTAGCGATCAAACTGATACAAAGAGAATTCATTCGTTGTTAGATCTAATTTTAAAACTGAAATGATTATTAAGTTTGTTATATATTGAATTTATTAGATTTTTGACTAAAACAACACCACGGCTTTTGTGATAGCGAGCATATTGTTCAAGAATTGCTCGTCACTTAGGAATAATAAGAGGCGTATGTCTAAATGTGCTAAGGTCTTATTGACAACAACCGCCTCGGTTATGCCGGCGATGAATTTTTACCTCGAAATTCTCACATGCCTTGCTTTGCGAAACTTCCATCTTGAACGCGCGCTTTAGCCTTTGTGTCTTAGATATGCTGCGCGTATTGTAATATTCATCGGTTTCTTCTAGATGTTCTGCTAACGAAAGGCTGTTCTGCGCTCTTTTTAAGACGTTAACGTCTTATCGGTTAACCAAAAGCAATGATCGCAAAGAAGCGACAGAACTTAAAAATAAGCAGCTTTTCGTGGAAACAAAAACGATTAAAAAGGTGAAAATCACTAGAGTGCGTATATGGCATCTTCGAATATTTTTTTCAATTTATTTGTCACATTCTTTAAGCGCAATTGGCCTTCCAGTAAGTTCACTGTTTAATTTGCCAGAAAACAAAAGCTATCTAGTAAAGCATTCTAAATCTTTGTTTGATTATTTTATTTCTGAATAGAATTATAAATTTGGAAAGTCTTAATGCGCAAAAACCAAAGTTAAAGGCAAAAATGGGTGTACAACAGATCGTCCAAGCATCAATTTGGCGCTATTGTTAATCATCACGAAATCCGTAAATAAACTTACCTGAAACAAACCAAGCAACACCAAAAGCCCACAATGCAAATGCTTCAGCATAATAAACTGTTCGGCTATAGGTGATGATATCAAATTTGTATAACGTTATCGCCAACATGCAAAAGCTCATTGTCCCGCCACAGAGCAGATAAACAAGCTTGCGGTTCTTTGCACCACCGCTCGCACCGCTCATATTCCGCGGAAAGAAATAAAGGCTAAACACACACAGAATTATAAATAAAATGGCGGCGCTAACATAGTGTAAAGTTGCGGTGAGTGCTTCAACAGACTCAATGCACTTGTCACATATTAGCCATTTCACTTCATCAGAATTCGTAGGAAGAAAAGCAACACCAAATGCACCAACACCAGCTAGCTTTGACAAGGCTGATTGAGCAATCGGAGTGCTTCCGTCTTCGCGCCATCCGTTGTAGGCAAATAAAAATGTGCCAACAATACAAAGGCTACCAACAAACAAATTTCTTGCATCTGTATGATAGTACTCACTTATGGATCCGAGGCTAATATCAGGCTCCAAGTTTGCTGCACAGGTGACAA
The DNA here is from genome assembly GCF_007197995.1 of Aliiglaciecola sp. M165. GTDB lineage: Bacteria > Pseudomonadota > Gammaproteobacteria > Enterobacterales > Alteromonadaceae > Aliiglaciecola. The sequence goes on along the minus strand of NZ_VKKH01000008.1, from coordinate 68,320 downwards.
GTATTGGCAAACAAAATGCTATTGCTCCTATGAATGCCCTTAATGTCATATAATTAAACGCTGAGCGATACTTGTGCTCAATTTGTTCATTTACTGAATTATCCAATGTAAGCTCTCCTTTTTTTATGGGTCATATGCAAAAAATATGTTTCAGAAATCAAATCGGCACAAAAACTACTTGCTTGCTCCAAAAAACGCCAACAAATCATCTGTGCTTTTTCTAATTCCAATAAAGATACCTAAGTCATCCTCTTGGTCGCCAAGGTTGGCTCTAAAACCCAAAATCAGATCACTGCTAGAAACAGGCTTCCATTCTCCAACCAGTATCCAGCGGTACTGATCATCTAATGATCCGTATTGTTCATATTTAACTCTCGAAACACTTAACCTGGCAGAAGGAACCGCGTTGCCACTAACTTTAATATTTTGCGGGTAAAATATGTACTCGATGCCAACGCCATATCGGTGAAGTACCGAATCATTTTCGGCTGTGAGTTTGTCTCGTGATTGTATTCCACCAACAGCAAAAAAAGAGCCAATAGACTTGTTGTCATCTGATTTTATCCAATCCCAATTGGGTGAGTAAGACACCTTAAAATATGCATCGATACTATCTGAGACATCATTGAACAAAACTTTTTTTGCATCTCCATCTGTTTCATTACCAGAAGGCATATCTGGTATGTCCGGCATTTCCGGCATTTCCGGCATTTCCGGCATTTCCGGCATTTCCGGCATTTCCGGCATTTCCGGCATTTCATTTTCTGGTTCATTGCCATCAAAGGATGGAGCCTCAAACAAAGTGATGCCAATTTCTGCCTGAATAAGACCATTTTTTTCTTTTTTATCTATGGCTTTTTGATCCAGAAACCATCTTCCATTGAAACTGAATTGGGCTGCTGCTCCTGATTCACTTAAGCTGTCTCTCTTACCTTCGTCATCATAGGAAGATTGCCAAAGGTTGCCGATAACAAATTGATTCGCCCAAATCTTACTAGAATGATTTGTTGCCAAAAGGCTCTTCTGGTCATCAATTGTAGTGCGTAGCTCATTCACTTTTTTTTCAAGTACCAGGTCAGCCGCAGTGAGTTTTGACTGCTCCGCCTTCTCTTTAAAACATAAAGCCATTTTGTCTAATCGAAGTGATATCCATTTTTTCTCAAACGCACTTCTATTTGAATATTGGTCAATGGGCAGGTCATTTGCCACCTTTGTAGAAAGGAGCTTTAAATCCAATGGAGCCTTTGCCAATGTTTTGATTATTTCATTGGACAAGTCTTTGTCATTGATGTCATTAACTACCTCTGTGGCGCAAGCCATTGAATGAGAACTTTTTTCATCTACATTTAACTTGTAATCATGTTCTGCACTCTCACAGAGAAATGAAGTAAATAATGTGGCAATACATAAGAGTTTGGTTTTTAAGTGCATTTGGAAAGCTCCACTAATAGGTTTTATTGATCAGTGCAAGCAATGAATAACTTCTCCCATCCTTTTTGAACTTTTTACCCGCAAACTATGAAATATTTGAATATCGTATGCCTTTCCCGATCCGTTCCAATCTGAATTCCTGGCGTTTATCCCAGAGTGCTGTATCTATTTTGCGTCAACATTGCATCCCGTCGTTGCTTGAGGTAACTTTGTAACAGATTGAGCAAAAATAAATCAGATCAAAGGCTTACAATCCCAGAAGGGGCAAGGATATTGTCAGACTCACTCGATAGTTTGGTTGAACGCATCAGAGCAGGAGATAAGAAAGCTGAGCATTCATTGGTTGAGCGCTATTGGCGCAGCCTCTATTTCATTATCAATCATCGCGCAAAAGACCCGGATTTGGCAGCTGACATTGCTCAAGATGCTTTTGTCGTAGTCATCAATAAAGCCCGTAATGGCGAAATAGAAAACCCTGCAGCCTTGTCATCTTTTATTCGCCAGGTTGGTATCAATCTGCTAATTTCCAGTTATCGCAAAGAACAACGTCGCAAAACCGATTGCGAGGAAAGCATTGCCACTACAATTGCCGATCAACAAGCCGAAATTGCCACTTCCCTCAACAGCCAACAGTTGGCTGTTATTGTCAAACAGGTGATGGACGAGTTACCCACACCGCGCGACAGTGACATGCTCTACCGCTACTTTGTCTACGGGCAGGAAAAACTGGTCATTTGCGCCGAATTTGATATCAGTACCGAACACTTCGACAGAGTGTTATACAGAGCCCGCAACCGTCTCAAGCAGGTGATGCAAGTGAAACTGGGTATCGATTTACAAAAAGTTTCCCTCAATCATTTGCTCAGCATTGGTCTCATTATCGGCTTATCTATAGGTAGTGAAAAAATAATTCATGATCATATGAGAGATTTTGCACGCGCGTTTCACTTAAAGGAAAACGCAGTCAAGGACAGACCGAGTTCGACGCTGGAGGAACTGCAGTGCCAGCAATTGACGAGGTTAACATGAAACCAATGGATCGGGAGTATATTCAGGAATTTGATGTAGTGCACCGTTATGTGCACGGTAAATTAACAGCGGAAGAAATGGCGGAGTTTGAGGTGTACCTGATGGAACACCCTGAGCTACTCGAAGAGGTGCAAATAGACCAGGCATTTCACCAGTACGGTCAACAGGCTAGCCAGGTGAAAAAAGACGAAAACGCGGGCAGCTTGCTACCAGATTGGTTAAAAGGTGCGTTTGGAGGTGTCTTCGCAAGTGCCGCTGTAGTGATGGTAATGGTGACAGGAGGTCTGTTTGATAAAGGCCTCACGCCCGTTGATAGTGTTAGTGAGTCGCAAATTTATTACGTACAGAATCTGCGCTCTCAAGAGCAGCAAATGCTGCATAAAATTGCACTGGAAAAACAGGCTGATGTGTTGGTGCTTGCCGTCACGCCGATGTCGCTATCTGAATTACACGACATGCAGCTGTTTGATGCAAAAACAAACGAATTGATTTTCAAGGATACGCTGAAGCTGTCAGACGATGGCTTACTGAGTATTGCGTTACGCACGTCTTTGCTGAACAACGACAGGTATTCGGTGAAAGTGGTGCCCCAGGGAGATGAACAGTATGTGCTGAATTTCGATATTCAGCTTAATCTACCATGACAACACACTTGACCTGACAAGCAGCTGAGCCAGGTAAAAGGAGTTAACTGTGCTAACCGATACACAATTAAAAAGCATTGCTTATGAGATGTTTCATAGTCCTAATCCGCCCTCAAGTATTGATGCCGGATACACTTATCTAGGACAAATGATCTCACACGATATTGTGCCCAGTACAAAGCTAGGTTCAATGTCTCGCAAAGTAAGTGGCCGACTCGATTTGGAAAGCCTGTATGGGTCAGGTGCCTTGTACGAATTGCAATTTCCTCTGGATTCACACTTATTGTTCAAACCTGATGGCACTTTCAAAAAGTTAGCCAAACGCGATGTTTATCGGCCTCGAAAAGGACTCCAGAAAGCCGTTATCCCAGAAATTCGTAATGATGAAAACGTCATTATTTGCCAGTTTCACCGCTTATTTCAGGACCTGCACAACCGACTGCTACGAGACGAAGAGTTTGCGGCAAATGGGTTACAGGCCAGACAATACACCACCTTGTTATTTCAACTAATCGTCATTGAAGATTTCTTGCCCAAGATACTCAATCAAAATGTCTATAAACAATACTTTGAAAACAATGTCCGCTGTCTGGAAGGACTGGTAAATCACCCTAAAATATCCAAAATACGACAGAGTATCATCCCGAGTTTTTTCTCACATGCCAGTTTTCGCTTCGGGCATAGCATGGTGCTCAAACAATACCACTTTGATTTTGACAATAATGTTCACCAGTTGGGAAGGCTGATGCGCCCCAACAAAAAACTCTCTAAAAAATTTGAATTTCTATGGGAAAAATTTTTCAGCACCAAAGAAGACCAAGATGGTCCTGCCGAAGAAAATCCCAACAAGGCAGCGAGCATTGACACAGCAATCACTAAACAGATGGCCAATCTCGACCTAATTTATGCAAAACGGGATATCGTCAGTCTGAATATTAACGCGGCATATGAAATAGGGTTGCCGGACGGAGAGGAATTTATAGATTTTCTTACGGAAGAGTATGGCGAAAAGGTTGTGGAAGGGTTTTTAGGTATTACCCGCCTGAACGATTTGTCAGATGCAGCGTTTGAGGACGTAGAAGGTGTTACTCCGCAAAACCTTCCACTATGGCTTTACATTCTTTTGGAAGCCAAGCAACGAGAGGGGGGAGAAAAACTCGGGCCATTAGGAAGCGCCCTTAACGCTGAGGTATTGGTCGAAGCTATGCAACAAGCCACATTCAGCGTTTACACCCATAACAAATTTCAGTTTGCGGACGCGATTAAAAAATTGGGTCCCAAATTGGAAGAAATAAAATTTATCAAAGAGCGCAAAATCAACATGATCAACTTAATCAACTTTATTCAAAGTTAAGGAGAATAGTATGACTGAGCCGACTAAAGATACAATTGAACACTGGATTGCAAAACCCGTCGATGATGACAGAGCAATAATCAGTGCGCGCCCGGTGGACGAGTCCGAATTCACTGCAGCGCAAAAAGAACGCATGCGAGATCTAGATATTTACTTGCCAAGATCAAACGGCTTGTTCCGAATGCGATCCGAATTGTCGGTTACCGGCGACTTTGTTTTTCAAAAAGCAAGTGGCGTCTGGACCCATACCATGGCCAAAATCATGCGGGGATTAAGACTGGAATTGATTTCCAAGGACGGTGACTACTTCCTAGAAGACGCCAATATGAATGCTGTCATTCCCCATGGCAACGACAATGAAGAACCATGGCGGATTACAAACTGGAAGGTAGAATCAAAAAAGTTAAAAGTTGATCCAGGTGATCCTGATAATCCCTATGAGATGAATGAAGACAGCCCAGATGTCCCCATTGAAAAAGTATTTGAAGATACACTCAGATGGGAAACCACGGTTGGCGGCCAACCGTTTTCGGTCGACACAGTCGCGGCCTGGAGAGGCTATGGGAATCAAAATACTGAATGAAAACTGCTGAAGCAATTCGACAAAAAGCATTGCTCACATTTTTGTGGGCATGCTTTTTTATGCCCTCTAGTTGTGTTTATGGCGTAGAAAAAACCATTCTGGATCTCCCCACCATTGAGATAACAGAAACCGGTGAGCAAGGGTTTATAGTTTCAAATATTCCCTATGACTTTGAGGTCAAAGTAAAACTCGATGGTCAGCTTATTTCTCATTCAGATAATCCTATTACCTATTATCCTAGCGAATACGTTTTTATAAACCCAGAAAGCGTACCTGCACAACTCGACATTCAATTGGTAATCAAGCAAGTCGTCGACTTGGAGAGTCTTGATAATACTTCGCTGCAAAAACTCACGGCCGCGGAAGACATCTCGCTTGCCGATCAATTGCATCAATTGGCTATACAAAACCTGCAAACGAACAACATTGAAGAACAAGCACTGGAAACTATCAGGTTTAATTTGCCTGAGGGGTCAGAAAAGTCAGACGAAATAACCTTCTGGCAGGCTTCGTTGTTAAATAATCAAGGACAGTATGAGAGTGCCAATCAAGTTTTGATTAACCTGCTGGACAGCGTGAAACATTCTCCGAGCAGGCTGCAATTAGGCACAAGACAAACACTTGCAAGAAACTTGTTTTTTCTCAACCAATTTCAATCATCCATTGATATGGATGTGGCCACGCTAAGTTTATTGCAACAGGTTGAATCACCTGAACTCAAAACAACATTGCAACAACAGGTTAAAGGGAGAATTGCAGTGTCGTTAATGGAGAGTCAGTTAGGCAGACAGCAAAAAAGGCTTACCATCCCAGATACGTTCTGCCATACCAGCGCTGAGCTTCCGGCCAATCAAAATATCGATATTGGCAAATGTTTTCTGGACCAACTAGCTGTAGAGCTTGTAGGAGACTTCAACCCTAAAGCACATTATGATTTATTGCAGGCGTATTGGCTTTATTACATGGCGAAAGACATGGATGAGCAGGCTGTTTACACCTTGTTGGCGGCCCAGGTGAGCTTGGTAGATCAGTTGTCTGCCACTCAACAGGCGAGCCTACATCAATATATTGGACTCTCTCAGGAGAGTTTGGGCGAGTTGCAGAATGCGCTGCAATCCTATCAAAAAGCGATTCAGTTGATCGAATCTTCTGACCGCACTGACATGGAATTTATTTTCGAAAAAGCGTCAGCCTACTACAACATTGGCACCTTATATGGAAAAATTGGAGACTATCAAAAATCTCTGCGTTACATAGATAACACAATTGCAATAGATGAATCTCTTGGTGACAAAGAGAACTTGGCAATTTCCCAATCTTACCGCGGTACCCTTCTAAGCTATTCGGGGCAACACGAAGCAGCGCTAAACGCGCATTTAACCGCTGCAGTTGCACTCCCTGAAACCAGCTACCATTTTGTCGTGAACAAACTGCATACGGCAAGGGATCATCTATCCCTGGGTGACTTCCAAGGTGCATTGCAGAGAATAGAGCCCATTTGCAAAGCATCCGAAATACGTACCCTTGTCAAAGGGCAGATCATTGATTGCCTGTTGGTGGAACTTGAAGCGCTAAATGTTCTGGAACCAACTTCTGCCATCGCTATTCAGGATATACTCAATGATTGCTTTTCAGGTGCCAAATGCGACGAATCTGTATTCACTGACAGCCGTCGATTAAGCCAAAAGCTGCGCTCTTGTGATGAAATTTTGACAAAAAAGTTGAACACCGAATACCCGACGCGCAAATTGAGATATGTGAACTTAGTTATCAAGCGTGTCTCTGGGGAAATGTGCGCAGAACAGGTGCAGATGCTTTATGAACAGGCTTTTGCCGATACCAATCTCATTAAACAAGTTCTCAGCAACTCAGCGCCTTACATAGCAGCAACCCACGACTTATTTGCTACTTACTCAACATTCTTGGCTGAATCTCCCGCAATAGACAAAACCACGCGGTCAGTCAAACTCATTGAAGCGTTTGAACAATACCACTCCGCCAATTTTCTCATCGAAAAAAGTACACGCAAACAATCCAGATTCAATCAAACGGACTTCGATGAGATGGCAACCGTATGGCAAGAAAAACTCAATAGCGAAAAGCTGGCCATTTCTACTTCGGATGAAAATCAAAGAGCTAAATACAGAACAACTGCAGATATCGCCTCAGATAAATTTGCTGCCTTTTTATTGGTAGAGGAAAGCTCTGCCTCTGAGCTTGATTTGAAGACCCTGTCATTTGAACAAATCCAATCAAACCTGTCAGAGAGCGAAGCATTTATCCACTTTATTTCAGGCCCGGATTACGGGTTTGCCATATTGACTGATACTGACGGCAGCCGCGCCTATCCAAGTGCAAAAGCGAATGACTGGGAACAGCTATCCAATCAACTTATACAAGCCTATGAAAACAACTCACTTTTAAAAATTTTAAGAGAAACCTCTTTAGCCAAGTTGTTGCCCATATCGACGATCGATCAACGAGGATACACAAAGTTGATTATTGCTTCTTCCGGTGAGTTGAATCGCATTCCACTGGGCGCCTTCAACACATCTGATAACAGCAATTTCTACAATCCCCTGGCGCTTGATGTTTCCTTGGTGCAAACCATGTCGGCAAGTGCCTATTTTGAAGACAAGGAATTCCGTCGCTCGGACGGCGCATTGGATATCGCCATATTTGCCAACCCGACCTTCAATTTAACTGAATCGGCCGAGAATTTAACCGAGCAGGAATTAACCAGACAATGGCGCAGTGCGTTAGCCCCTTTGCCATTTACTGCCAGAGAAGCTGAAGCTATTCGTAGCCTATTTGCGGAAAAAGCGGTAAATCTCGCCGTTGGCAAAAACGCAACGTCCACACAATTGCTATCACTCCCTTTTCGTCAGTCAAATATTCTGCATATCGCCACTCATGGTCTGTATGACCCGCAAATCCCGGATTTAGTGGCTTTCGCAACAGCGGATGAACAACGCGGAACCGACTATTTAACCCTGTCCCAGTTGTCTCAAAATTCGTTTGCCTCAAAGCTTATTGTGCTAAGTGGTTGCGAGACACTGCAAGGTCAGTATTTCAGTGGCATTGGTATGAATGGATTGTCGCGAAATTTCCTGCTCAATGGTGCAGGTTCGGTATTAGCGACGCTTTGGAAAGTGGAGGACCACCCTACTTCGCTGTTTATGCGCTATTTTTATCAAGGCTTGAGGGAATTTGACGGAAACAGTAGCAAAGCACTCGCCAGCGCCAAGTCGCGTTTTTTTCAATCGGGACGTTACTCTCATCCGCGTTACTGGGCCGGTTTTTCTCTCAACGTAGCCAATAAATCCAGCGAAACTGTGTTTTGACAGGAACAATCAGAGATAAACAAAAAAAGTAACCATAGGCGCCTTTTCCTAATCACAAAATAAACCGCCTTAAATCCACGTTGTCCATCAGTACTTCAAGGTTTTTGTTGAAGTAATCCGCTTTCAAACCAGCAAGCAATAACCGGGGCAGTTGCTTGCATTCAGCGTTTTGGAAGTGCACAAAACCTAAATAACCACTTTCATCCAAACAAAAGCGCCATGTAACATAGAACTTGAGAAGCCTGTTCATACAATCAGCCGACCCATGGCCAACTAATTGGAAAGACGATAATTAATCCAACGTGAGATGGAAAGCAGCCATCTAAATTTACCAGTTGATGTTAAAGATAGCCTACTTCACTTCCATGGAGCTTCAGGGAGTTATCGCATTACAATTGTTACCAATCAATGTCTAATTAAAGTATTTACTCTGTAAACCGTTCCACAAGGTAACGAAAATGAATTCGGTCAGTTGGCGCAAACAGGATCTAAAATGCACAAACCACAAAATATCATTAGCACCACTTGCAGATACTTTTTTGTCTTCTAATGAGAGGTTTTGGCAAGTGCTGTCACAAATTAATAATGCAATGCTATTTCAGTGCACAAGGCATTTTGGATTAGAGAAAAGCCCTTGGCGCTTGTGTACCAAACCCATTTACATGTCGTCTTTCGACGAAATCCACGAATTGGTCGATAGCATTTCACACACTTTATGGCGCTTTGAACCAACCACTAGAAGCGCAATATGAATGACTCTTGTAATTAAGGTTAATCGACAAAAGAGGAAGGGTAATGAGTGTCCAAAAACCAAAAGTAATTGTGTCAATTGATGGGGGAGGTATTAGAGGAATTATTCCCGCATTGGTTCTGGCAGAAATAGAGCGAGAAATAGCCCAGAAAACGGGTGATCACACTACCTATATTAGTCATTATGTGGATTTGTTTGCTGGAACGAGTACAGGGGGGATCATCGCCTTGGGCTTAGCGTTAAATGATGGTTCTAAAAAGGGTAAACCCAGATATCAGGCTAGGGAATTAGCCAGCTTCTATTTTGACAGAGGCGAAGACATTTTTGATATCAGTTTTTCTAAAAAACTCACCTCATTGGCTGGCGTAATAGACGAAAAATACGACGCGGCTGACCTAGAAGAAGCGCTGGAAGACTGCTTAGGCACTGAATATCTATCAAGTGGGACCTTGTCACATGCCCACTGTTTAATAACGTCATACGATATTCGCAGACGCAGAATGCATTTATTCGATAATATCAATGCGGAAAAACCAGCAAATGATTTTAGAGCATGTGATGTCGCTCGAGCCACAGCTGCCGCGCCAACTTATTTTGAGCCAGCCAGAATCAAATCCAAAACCAACGTCCCCTATCCTCTGGTTGATGGTGGCGTATTTGCCAACAACCCCTCTATGTTAGCCTACGCTTTTGCCAGAGAGCAGTATAAGATCGGCGCAAAAGACATGTATATGATCTCAATAGGTACGGGACACTCTGAACAAGGTTTACCTTACAAAGAAGCCAAAGACTGGGGGCAGCTAAGATGGGCTAAGCCGGTTATCGATATCATGATGGATGGCGTGGCAGAAGCGACAGATTTTCAACTAAAGCAAATATATGAAACAGTGCAATTGCCGAAACAGTACAAAAGGATTCAAATCAATATTGGCAGCGATGCATCCTCTGAAATGGATGATGCTACTCCCGAAAATATGAACAATTTAAGAGGACTTGCTGAGAAGCTTATCGCGCAATCTGATATTAAACAAATTGCTTTAGATTTAGTGAGGTTTGCGTCATCGTAGCAGGAGTTTAAAGCAATAACTAACACCCTTGAATTGAGCCAGTGTTTTGGAGGTAGCAGTAACAACGGATCAGGCTCTAATCCTTTTTTGAACTCAAAAAGTGAAAAGAGTCAACTCTGCGCTAGCCAGGCGATGAGTTAAGCAATGAATACATCATGCTTAACAAGACGTTAAAAATAATCAAAACAGTCGACAATCTATACCAACACTCCAGACATCTGAGTCGAAAGTATATAGAAACACGCCTGATATCCTTGAGAGTTAAGCAACGTGATCCGCACACGTTGTTTAAAAAGGAGACCAACACTTGAGAGGTGACACTGAACCGTTATTCAAAGTAGATAAAGCAAGGCAATGCTGAGAATGAGTCTGCAAAACTCGATGCTTTTGTAGCATCGCACACTCCGCAAGTTTCACAAAAAGGTAGAAAATTGGGGTTTTGAGAATAAGGAAATGGAAATTTCTAAGGATATCAGGAAGATAATTGGTCGGTGTGAGAGGATTTGAACCTCCGACCCCTGACACCCCATGACAGTTAAGGAATTTTTATTTTTTTCTTTATATTCAACCAGTTAATGAATATTTTACGCAATATTCACCCCGGAAAACCAGACAATTCCGGAAATTACAAACCTTTTGGAATCAATGACTTAAAAATTTTGGACTACTGTATATTGGTACGTTAAAAACTTCAATCTTTCATGAAAAAAACGAAAGAAGTTTTCTTGGCTACGTAAAACCATTTAACCCAATCTTTGTAAACGTGGTTCGAAAAATATTCCGCAAACTAACTACGTAACCACCGACAATGTTGTTTCAACATTAACTTTAGTTTCAACGAAGCCTATATCCGTCGAAGACTTGAGCATTTTTCAGCTTTTGGTGGTCTTCCGCGATATTTTTGGCTTAGATCTTAGCTTCATTGCCTTATACGGGAGCACTTGAAAAATCAGATACCAGGAAAGCGCTAGAGCAATAAAAATAGTTAGCGTGAATAACAAGGTGTACATTTTATCCTCTCAATATTCTGCTGGAATGAAGAAACCTTCGGGTATCATTTCAACACTACGCGCTAATACGTCAAGTTGCTCAAAGACTTAAGCCAAAATAATCGATTTTATTGCTATTGGAGTTTCCATCCAAAAACCGTTAGGCTAACCGGGAATTAACTTACTCTTATCTAATCGATAGTCAAACCAAAAGGATTTGTAATGGACTTTATTGTAATAGTGGCGCTTGTCGCGTTGGCGCTCGTATTGAAATTCTCCACCCGCGAGAGCAAAACAGTTGAAGAGTCCGAAATACAGCACTTTAAAAAGGAGTTTTTAACAACGCAAAGTGAAAGAAAATTGTATTTTGCATTGAGAGAAGTACTTGGGAGCAATTACTCGATACATTGTCAAACGTCCCTCATTGCACTGGTTGAGCCAACGCAATTTAAGCACAAAAGTAAAGCCTGGTCTAAGCGAATGGATTACGTGATCACCGATACAAACACAAAAATATTAGCTGTGATCGAATTAGACGACCCTAGTCATAATCAACCGAAGAGAATAGCGCGTGACAAGTATGTCAATTGTGCCCTTAAGGGTCTTCACCCGTTAGTAAGATTAAAAACGCAGTCATACTACGACCAGGTTGACGTTGCCAAGGAGCTCTATTTACAAGCAGGAATCAAGAGTAAGAAACTACCTGTCGAATATACTCAACCACTAATTGGCGAACAACAATAATGCTGTTCAAACAGCTTTGTTTTGAAGGAAATGATCAATGAAGTTCTACAGTATTAAAATAGGCAAAACATATGACGAGGTGCAAAGACTGAAGTTTCTATGGGCACCTGTTAAATACGTTAATGGCAATGGAAAAGTAATTAATAATGCCGGTTGGCCTCAATTGGCAACCATGGAAGAAGGCGACTTGGCTTTTTTAATTAAGGACGGATTAATCGGCCAACTTGGGTTTGCGGCAAAGGATGCTTACATGGCACCAAGACCTCCAGGCCGAGCTTTTGATGCATGGAAAAAAGATGGTTATCGAGTCGATATAACCTTAAAAAATTTAGCAACTCCTATCTATTTCAAAGACTTTATTGACCTATTCCATGACCAGTACAATGAAACAAGTGAGCCGAGATTAATCTCAGAAAAGGGTGTGTTTACAGAAACGTATTCGAACCGAATTTCTACAGAGGCAGCTAAATTCTTATTGAGTCATATCCACGAATCGAACAATCAAGATTCAATCGTGTTTGCCGAATCCAGAATCGATTCAAAATTTCCATATTCAGCGGGGTATTCTTGGGAAATAAAATCATCAGCAACTTGTCGAAAGCTTTGCGACAAAACTATCTTATCCGATCTGGAAACTGGTATTCCAAAAGACATGATCGAATTCTTTTTAGAGAAGCCTTTGGACGAAGGTGAATCTAATGAAATACGCATACTACTCAATGAAGAACAAATAGCGCTCCCTCTAAAAAGAAAGCAGAGTGGACGGTACAATCTAAGACTCGCGGAAATCGCCGACCAAATAAATCTAACCAATCTTTCTATTAACGATTCTATTTGGTTCGAAAAGGACCCTGCAGATACGGGCTTGTTTCATTTGAGTACACAATCTAGAGACAAGAGTAAATCTGTCAAACCTAGGCAGCGAAAGAAGCCTTCTAAAACCGGTTCAATAAGCACTACACAATCACGAATTGGTCAAGACTATTTTAGAGATGAAGTTATGAGGTTGTGTAAAGGTGAGTGCGTAGTAACAAAAATTGCTGAACAATGGCCTAGCATTTTAATTGCGAGCCATATCAAAGCCTGGGAAGATTCAAGTGATGACGAAAAAATGGATGGTCACAACGGCTTGTTGTTGGCCCCTCACGTAGATAAACTATTCGACAAGCACTTAATAACTTTCGATAGAAATGGCTTTGTTGTTGTTTCAAAACGCCTCCCAAAAAGTACTTTAATTACCTGGAATATTGACACATCCAAGCAATATAAATTGACTAAAATGAATCAAAAATATTTGTCTTTTCACAGAGAGAAATTTGCGGTGAAAGAGAAAGGAAAATGTTAGAGCATCAATTTGCATGGAAATCCGTTAAAATATGATTTTTACGGAACTATACAGATTTCAGGGGGTATGTTATTGTTTTCAAAGGCACTGAAATGTGTGCGGTGTTGGACAGTATTACATCCACACTGCCCTTTTTCAGTCTAAAAAGCATAGTACAAATAATGCACAATGCCAAGTTGCTCGTGGTTCGGTAGTAAGCAGACTGGTCACTTATAATGATAAATTAAGGATGACACATGCGCACACTCTTAAGAATATTCTCATTTTCCACCATCACACTGATGACCTTAGCCGGCACCGCTGTGGCCAACGAATGCGTCGAATTAACCCGAGCGATGAAAGATGTGCAACTGAATGTGCGCACCAGCGATTTTCGCCAGTTTGTGTTTAGCAATTATTGCGAAGCCAATGGCAGCATCAAGGCCAGCACCAGTAGCGCTCAAGTCGAAGCCGTGATCAAGGAAATACCTGCAACGTTTACGGGCACCTCCGGCAGTAATTCCCAAAAAATGCAGCGCTTTTGTAGTAACTATGCGGTGGATGCTGAAGAGTACACGTATACGAATACCAGCTACGAACGCCTAGCCGATAATGCCTATGAGGCGATCAAGGCGTGTTATGCGTTTAATAATAACAACGCCTTTATATCCCACGCCATGCAAACCCTCAGAAAAGCGACCTTCACACTCGTTGCTGGTAATTCACCTATAGAAATAACAGGTATAAGTATCACGCCCAAAGATTCAGCTACTTGCAAAGGTCAGCTGCCCGACGCTGAGGCGGGCAAATCAGTCCCGCTTAATGAAGATTCCAAAATATCCGTCGACAAAACTTTTAATTTTGTGTGTGAACGCTCCCCAACTGCTACAGACGACAATGGCGATACGTTTACCGAAGCAGAGATCACCGTGTTAAACAATATTCAACCCTACAACGTGATCATGCCTGCCGATTTTCAATTTAATGCAGACAGAGCGTCTGAGATTGCCGGTTTATTGCAAACGATGCAAAAAAAGATGGATGCGGAATTGACCGCAGCAAACACCGCCATAGCATTACTGGAGAAAACGACGCTACAAACCGGTAAGTTTGTATTGCCACGGGATGCCAAATGCAACCGAGAGTTTGAAGTTAAATTCGGTACAGCATTTGCGACCACGCCCAATTTGTTTTTTGGGACCAAGCATGCAAAAGCGGTTGGTGGAGGAGTGGCACCTTACGTTGCGCCCCAAGTAAAAGTCAAATCCAAATCCAAAACTGGTTTTAAATTCAATTACTGTGGTATACAAGCTCACGGTGGAAAAGATGGCAATGCAGCTAGGTTAGGTGTGACTTACAAATTGGAGAAACACGACTCAATGTTTGATTGGGTTGCTGTGGCCATTGAAAATTAACAGGTAAACCACCCTTGGCCAATAACGGAAAAGCGCATGTGCTCACCGATGATGAGTGGACGACGGTGTTTGATGCTGTCGAACAGCGGCGCCACCCTGAAAAAAACGCCGCTATTATGCGCATTAGCCGTCATTTGGGACTGCGCGCCCAAGAAATTGCGTTGCTTAAAATGAAAGATTTGGTGAAGCTCGATACCCTTGTTGGTCACGCTGATAGAACGTTTACCTTATACCAGGTGTTAACGGTACCGGCCGATATCACCAAAGGCGCCAATGCGCTGCGCAAATCCAGTGCCCAGTATGAGCGTAAGCGCATATCCTTTAAGGTGGAAGACTTCGACAGTACAGTTGTAAAGATAGCCGCGTTAGCCAAAGCTGGTGCTGACATTGACCCATCGATGTTCTACCCGGCGGTCAACAAAAAACGCAAAACGCGCTCCCGCGAACTGCCCTTGGCCAACGACACTTTGCGCGACGTACTAACCCGTTACGTGCAGCACCGCTTAGATAAAGATCCCTATGTGAAACCCAGCGATCCCTTGTTTTTATCCCAACGCAAACGCTTTTATCATCCTAACTCACTCCAGGAGCACATGGCGCTGATGTTGCGCGGTTGGGCAGGCATTGAAAAAGCTAAATCTCATAGTGGTCGACGCGGTGTGGCCACCCATATTATTCATACACAAGGCAAGTCATTAAAGGTTGCACAAGGTATTCTTGGACACATTACGCCTGCCACGACAGTCGAATACGAAGAGCCACCTGAAGAGGCTAAAGCCGACGCGCTGAAAGCAATTGGAAAATAATACAAGGAAAAATAATGAAAAAAAATATCACAGTAATGCTACTTATACTCTTTGCAAGCTTTGGTGCGCAATCCGAAAACATTGTTTTTCAGCCGGGTATGACTGCAGATCTAGGTGAATCATTCGATCCTTTTGCTCCATTTGATGTTGGATCTCTTGGAGAATGCTTTGACGTTACTTATAAAGAAAAACCCCCTATCGCTCAAGAAAGTTACTCTGAAGGGTTTGTCAGTAGTTTTTCAGAGTTCTCTAAAAAGACAGGACTTAGTCTTTCCGCTTCAGGCTCTACCAATTTTGGTTTGGCTAAGGTCAGCGCTGCTGCGGACTACAAAGAGCAGAGAGAAATATTTAACGACAACAAAAGTATTGTTTATATTGTATCGGGCGTAAGATCATACAACTCTCAACGAGTAAAAAGAGTAAAATTAACCGACGAAGGGAAAGCATACTTAAGTGAGGCCAATGAGGAAAAGGATAGTCAATTGTTCTATCGACCATGTGGCAGAGGCCTTATTACGAGCGTTGTCAAAGAGACAAACATTAGCGTCGCATATGTCTTCACTGCGTCAAATAGTAAATATGTCGAAGAAATTTCGTCAGCAGTGTCCTTGGCCGTAAGTAGCTCAAAAGGCAAAGCTAACGCGGCAGTTAACCTCACATCTTCGGTGAAACAAGTTGACTCAACTGCAACCGTTTCAACCTACATCTTTCAATCAGGTACAATTGATAATACGCCATCGTTAAAAAGCCTTATTGGGCTAGAGCCCGCAGATATTTTGTCTGTTAGGCAATCATTGAAGGAAGCCATCAAAGCTATCAGCTGGGAAACCTCACAAATAAAATCATTCAATGTTGATAAGATATCCCGACATTTTGATATTGAAAAAGATCCTACTTTTAAATATATAGCTTCTCTATTCAGCAATTTAGATATCGCTAAGACAAACGCTGAAAAGTTAGTCGCGCGCTACATTCAAATAGAGGACGTTTTAGCCGCTGACGGTCTGGCAGGCTTTTCCATAAAGCCAGCATCAAAAACTGCTCTACAAGCAGAAAGAACCTCCATAGAAAAGCGATTAAATGACCTGTCGAATAAAACTCGTTTATGTTTCGATAATTTCGAAGAAGACTGTTTTATCCGTGCGATTGATATTGACACAACAATGTTAAAACACTTAAACATTAACTTTGGGCAATTCAACAAATGGAAAGCTCAAGCGTCTGGTTCATACGCTAACATACAAGAGCAAATACATAAAAAGGCAAATTATTGGCCAGAGTTTTCTATCTACAATATAAACTATATCAATAGGTTTGAATTTGTGCGCGATAGCGGTACCGTTTTAAAGGCGCTTGACCAAGAAAAATTAAAAAGCTTGATTTCTAATTCTGTCTTGGAACTGTCAGATGTTGATTTGCAAACAAGTGCTCAAGCGTATTGCTCGAGTGTAAAGTGGGGAGAAATCTGTGGCCCTGCAGCTGAGAATCTTAAGAATCACAAAAACGAATTAAAGCAGGCTTTCAGTTCCACTTCTTTCAGAGGTGTAATTGTCGATATTGAAGGTAACAGAATAGAATTACCCGTGCCTCGAATTAGTGAACAGAATTATAACTAACATCCACAATTCTATTGTTACTTATTAGATTTATAGTTAACGTAAATGCGAATTTACGTTAACTATAAATCACTAAATGACCTGTTTGATAATTGATTTATTCGGCCACACGTTCATTAAAGTATTCAATCAATTCGGCGAGATCAGTGCCGGCTCCACCCGTAATTACACCAGGCGCGTGTTTCAAATCACGTAACACATGCCAAAGCGGTACTGTATTAATGCCTAATGAACGCATCACTTCCAATTCGTACTCTTCTATGACAACGCCATGGACAAACATGAACTCCCATTCGCAGTCTGGCCACTTGGCATCTCTAACTTTGTTTTTATTGAGTGAAGTAAATTTTTTTTCAACCCAAGCTGCAACACTTTCTTCTATAATCGTTTTTGGGCGCTTTTTTGCGCTGTTCTTGGCTTTAGCAAAACTTGGTATGTGCTGTTTTTGTAATGGTGTTATATAGGCTACAGGTCGCAAGCTAACTTGCACTTCGACATGTCTAGCGCTAGCTTTATATGAAACACTTTTTACGCCGAGCAGGTCTATCTCTTGAACTCCAAGTTTAAGACCCCTCATGGTGAAGTAACCATTACGATTTAACCACTCATCAACAAGTGTTTCTGCTAGAAGTGCCATTTACTGCTCCTACATATTTTTTTGCAATAAATTACAATGTTTCCTATCGTGATATTTTCTTTTTAAATTCTTCAAATGCGACCATATTTGAGTCGCTGCACTCAATGAAATAACACATTGCAGTGCGCTTGGGTTTATTGTAATGATCAATCGCTACGTCTAAGCGCTTACTTCCCTATCCATGCTCATTTTTTAAAACGACTTCAAGCGAAATAGAAATTATTTCACCTCTATCCTGATCTACATAAACCAATAAGAATCTTTCTCCATCGCCCAATTCCAAAGGCTCTACAGTCTGAGTAAAATCCATTTTGATGTATCCTATCTGTTAAAAAGCATTGCACCCATTTCGAGTGACAACTTGATTAAAAGCATTTCCTCGGATTCTTTCTCTGAGATAATGAAAAACTGAAAGTCTTTGTTCATGATCAGCCATTGGTGCAATTGACTAGATATTTTATTAGCTGATGCACCCAAAGATATTCGTTCATAATCGGCACGCCTAGACTCAATCGATTTGGCTCTACCAATATAAACGAAATCAGCCAGAGTGGGTTCCACCACACCACTTTGACATATACCGTAAACGCCTTTTCTTGATGGACACACTCTAATCACTATGTTACCTAGTATTCACTGTTATTGGTTTGTTCTATTGAAAAACCTATCCCAAGCTAAAGCGCTGGCCGCAATCGACGCGGCTAACACGGCTCCATTTTCTTTAACTCTGTTATACAAAGTTAATGCTTGTCCCTGCTCAGCAGGATCAACAAAGAAAACTACATACAAACAAAAACCAGCTAACCAGCCCGTACAAATCGCCCAGATGATTTTGCCGTAATTAAATGGTTCTTGATCTTTCCTTTGTTCTATCAAATACCATACTGTTGTTGTAACAGCTATGAGGATAAAGGCTATCTTTGCTGCAAAATCCATTAATATTTCCTATTTACTTGACCATTGGATAGAAGAAAGGCCAGTCATACCATTTATTTGGTTTAACCGGATTGGTCCAGTCAATGTTGCTTAGAATCTGAGAAACTCTGTTAAGCGAATCAGAATGACTTGGGTGTGGAAAGAAACAACGAACTACACCAGTGTTTTCATCCTTGAAATTCAGCTCCAACCGATTATCGGAGATTGGCATCAATTGGAAATGTTTTTTTTGATATGCAATATTACGTATTAACAAGTCACCATAGCCTGTTTCTTCCACGGTGAGTTGGTTAGATAATCCACAATCAATAATGTGAGATATTATCTTACTTAAACACTCTGAAGCTCTAGAATTCTCTCCGCCTAACTTTTCTAATAATTTTTCCCAGTCTACTTTACCTACCATTTCATTATTTCCTATCCAACTTTTAGCAATTCAATGTCCCCAAAGTCTCGACCTTTAGATTTATTCAGCTGGAGCGCTTTTTCAACTAAAGGTTCAAGCTCGAACCAATAACTTTGATGCCTAAAATCCTTGCCCTCTTTGCGAACGGACTCAAGATATGGCTTCAATGTATGGTATACCTTGGGAATGGAGTAAAAATACAATTCACATATTGACTCTGGCACAGCACCACTTCCCATCAAACCACCTATCTGGTGTAAACATAAGCAAACTCTAGCGGCGATGGCTCTATCTTTAGGCTCCCAATCTTCATAATGTATTTTTTTGTTGTTGAGAGAATGGATATGCTGGATGTCGTCCCAATACTTCATCATCAAATTACTTGCTTGAAAATAGTTCTGCTCTCTGCGTGCTCTAGTAGCATTCTTAGCAATCTTAAAATTGATTCTAGCGGAGACCAATAACACTAAGCCTGTGCCAGCTGAAACTAGCACTGAAGCTATTTGTGCAATTACCACTAAACTAACTTCCATTCCATTTTCCATATGTCATTTCCTATCTCTGAAACTGAGTCTCAAAAGAGGCTACAGCGTGTTTTTTTAAAAATCTAGCTAGATTATCTAAGCGCCATGTTCTAAGTTCATCTACTCGCCCATGACGCATAGCATATGCCATTTTAGTGGCCGAATTTATTGCCACTACAACAAACTTTAAAGGTTCATCTATACTTTCTTGCGCGATCACTTTTGTGATGGTTGTTGTTTCAAGCTGACGAACAAATTCACCTTCTTTGACTCTATAGAATGCTTCTGCCATAAATCACATAATGCTGTATTGTTTATTACATTATGGCATATTGTTCGTACATTGTTTCCTATCGAGCGAATACGTTTGCGCAAGCAAGAACCCCTGCGGGTATCAAACTATATAGTGACATTGGTATCACTCCAAGAATCATCAGAAACCCGGTTGAAGCTATAGTCAGCATACTCAACGGTAAGGTAATTTTTCGTTTTAACATCATCCTGTTTCCTACATTTCTAAACTTAGTATTCAGCGCTTGCTCGGTGGTATATTGAACGGATAATTTTGTTCCAACCAATCTTTTTATTTACCCATGGTACCGAGGTAATAAGCACAAAAACAATCACCCCTAAAAACACTCCAGTAACCAGAGTAATTAGTATTCCGTATGGCTGTGTCACAACATAAGAACTAGATGTTGCAGTAATCACACAGCACAAATACAACAATGCCGCCTTTATCGAGTCTTTCATATTTTTTCCTATCTATCATCAATTGACTTTGATAGCGGTGATTTATTTGGGTTGTCCCATCCTGATTTATTTTTCTTCTTTTTACGTGCGAAAAAGCCAAGGAACCACATAAGTAAAATAACTGGCACAGCTATCAAAAGTATTACCACTAAAACATCGAGCATTATTGTTTCCTATCACTCAATTTCTACAAATATTTCTTCTGATCCACATGCTTTATTGAATTCTGTGAGTGAACAAAGGATCACAATCGGTTCGTCCTTTCCGGTGAAAAAAACCTTAGTTCTTTCCTTGCCATCCGATACAGCCATACAGATATTAGCTGTTCCTATAGTTGCGGCTATAGGCCCTTCCATATCAACCATAATAAATTTGGTCATCATGTCTCCTATGTTCGATTTTCAGTCTTTTGAGCCGAAGAATCGCGTATCATTTGAATATACATTTTAGCTCGCATTTTTAACTCAAACTTTCCAGAAGCGTCCATTAAAACACTGCCATCAGCACTCTCATATCTATCCTTGTATTGCTGTAGTTCTGCTTCCAATTTGGAGGCAATAGCTTCACTTTCTTCGTCTTCATTTGCCACTTCGATAGCAATCTCCAGAAATTTGATTCTTTCGTAAAGTACAACCTTTTCGCCGCTTCCTGATATGTGCATACTCATATGATCACTTCCTTTTTCCTACAACTTGAATTCTTCGCCAACAAGCCAATTTCTTAATGAATGCTTACTAATCTCATCGCCAGTTGCGGCATTTACTAATTGGCCATCCACTAACTTCTTTGCAATCAGCTTGGTGCTGGGATCTGAATGCCAATGAAGATAAACATAATCACCAGAAGTCAGTGTAAAATTGTCTGTAATGGTCTGCATGATGGCCTATGCTTCAAAACTAGTAGATGGGGGGAACGATGGAGCCCAGAACCCACCATATTCATCTCACCACTGAGGGTCCTTCATACCGCCATGACCTTTTTGAATAAAACATTTTCGTTTGGTACCGGAAAAACCAACATTGAATACGAAAGGGGCACTTTTGTTGTCACCCCACCAGTGCCAGTATGTGCCTGATTCTGTCGGTGGTTTACGAGTCCACTGGCCGATTGAAATAATATCATCGATGATCATTTCTTATTCCTGTGTTAGCGATTTGGTAAAATCAGCGGCAAACTTCGCCAAAATACAACTGGAATTTGAATCATCAGTGTCACAAAATCATATAACTCGATCAAGGCCCAAACTAAACCAACAGACTTAGCTGTTAATGCTGCCACCTACAGTAAGGTAAATTTCCAGAATTCCATCTTTTATTACTTACCTACAGGTAAACAATTTTGTAAAGCCCATGTTGCGGCTGCAGCAGGGTCTTCGTATTCTTCTGATTGCCCCCTGGTAGACACTTTAATCTCCCCAGGGAAAACTTCTTCGGAGTATTTTATGTCTGTCTCGCAACCTTCTTTAATAAGAAAACGGGCTGCAGTTTCTAGCATAGCCTTATCTACGTCAAAGCCATATTGAAAAGTTACTCTTGAGCCTTCTGGTGTTTTTGGTTGTGGATCAGGCCTAACATTCTTTTCGGCATACGTAGGCATAGTCGCCACAGACACTGCTACTGTTGCACATAAGATAAAACTATTGAAATAGTTTTTCACAACTAAAATCCTCAAATTTCATATACTCAAACTATCAGTTGTGCGTTAAGATGTATAATTGATTTTAGGTACAACTGTATTGCAAATAAGTTGTTCATCTCATCTATTCCCAACTTTTATGGTACCTCTGTCATGATCGCAGCCAAATGTGCTGAAAATCTCGACTCAGGCATCATTAATGTGTTCAAACTGACAATATCTGCTGTTAAATCGATCATACCGCTACCACTTAATAGAAATTTGCGTAGTGCAGTTGTGTTTACTTCATCATTAAGAGTCGTAATTTTTGCAGATAAATTTGGTGCTGCTAGAAACAATACGTCACTGAATTTAGATTCATATTGAACAAGCGCTTCGATTAATTCAGCACGAACAAGGTTATGAGCGTCACAAGAAGCAGAGTCTAATTGTTTATTACCAAAAAACACCTTTACACCATCTACAATGCTAGTCGAATTAAATGTTAGCACACAAGAGGTCGAATTAAGCTCCGCAGTTTTTTGGTGAACAAGTCGAGCGGCGTCAATATAGTTCAGTGTCTTCTCACGTATAGTGATTTTATTTATCTCATTTCTATCCGTTTCTAATTGCTTTGCGAAATTAGTAATTAAAGCTAGTTGTTGCGCTGTTATCTGCTTAATATTGCTAGTATTGGATGTTAGGAATTGTTTCAATATTGATAACTGCTGTTCTACTTGCAAAGACTTTTTTCGTTGAAAATCTAGCTGGTCAGATAAAAGCTGCTGCTCAGACAGACTCGCTATACGGGACTCAGCAAGTTCTTGCTTATCTAGTTCGTATTTTTTATCAAATTGCTCAATGCGTAAGGTTAAATCATTGTTCTGTAAATTCTTATTTGCTTCGATTGTATTTTCTGTATTGATTTTATTTCCTATAAAGCTAATTATCGCTGCCAGAATACCGCTCAACAAAATTGTAGGCCAGTTAACCTCCTTCCATTTGAATGACATCTTTACTCTTTATATTCAGTTCTGGAAGAACTCTGGAAAACCACTCAAGACGCTTGTAAGAGCGATTTTCCAGAATTCTTCAATATCGTTACTATTAACCCAGCATTTGACTAAAAATGCTGGAATCCCCAGACTCGCTATTTAAGCGTTGGCCATGTAAAACAAGGGCTTTAATCATTTTTCCAGACAACCAAAATCTACAGTTTAGTTTTCCATAATCGGATCTAAAGAGTATGCCTATGTTTCCTATTTGTACTTTTTGGGTAGTTGGACAAATTTATATCCGTTTACTGAGGGCCAAATAAACGAAATCGTATCGCCTTTATCAGGCTCAATTTCAAGCCCTATGTTCAAAACCAATTTAAAAACCCGTAAGTTTAATTTTTTAGTTGATTTTAGCCTAACCATGTAAATAGCCTCTAGCCTTTAAACCACTAGGCTCTCATTTTGAGTCCACAGGGGCTTACATCTTCATTCCTTTGTCACTTTTTTATCGATGGTAAGTGAATAATTTTTCTCACACCATTTTCTATAATACGTTCTTCAATGTGAAACTCGCGTTTTACTATGTTGCAACAGATTTCAGCTAGCCTCATTAAAAAGTTAACGTTCAAAGTTTTAGGCTCTTTTGCTTCAAATATGTATCGCCATTCAACAAATGCATGGTCTACGTTATCCAAAGAAGAATCGTAGTCATCCCATTCTTCTCTCATTTCTGTCTCAATTTCCTCTGAAAATTTTGGCGGAAGTTGATTCAATAATTTTTTCAATCGGTGGCCACTAGCACTGGAACCGTGTTGATAATTCAATGCCTTCATTGCCAACTCTGCACTAAATGACACAAGCATCAATTGCGAAGAACCAAAGGTATACCCATTATCTATCGAACAGTGAAAAGCGGCTCTATAGTGTTCAATTGCTTTAAAAGCTGCCATTTCGATTCGCCGGGCTTCCATTTGTTCATTCCCTTGTTTGCAGATTATTGATTTAGTTGACAATAAATAGCATTTGAAACCAAAATCCGGTTAGGTGAAAGCTCGCCAGAGCATAAAAATCGTTGTTGTTCTACGTATTGATTGTGCCATTCAGACTTTTTCTGACACAAAATTTTGCTTCCTATCTCATTGAATTGAGATGCTGTCACATCAATAGCTATTCTTTCAATCTCCAACCAAGCGTGAGATTGACTATTCCTTTCTCCAGCCACATATTCAATATTTTCATATCCTCTTGCAATAAGGAAAGACGCCAATATCTGACTCATGGCTCCACAAGTACCAAGTGGGAACTCTTGATATTCTAACGGCATTTTTTGCCAATTTACCTTATCGCATGCATTTCTAAAATCTGAAACAAACTCTTGAATATCTGTGAGGTTGATCACTTTTCTGTTTCCTATACGTTAGATTTGCTCTTCTTCAGAAGAAAAATATACTTTGTTAAATTTAAGCATTGCCAAGATCGGAGCAATTAAAACGGGCAGCGCCAGAGATTGAACAGAAAACATCATTTGTTCTATAAATTCTGAATAATTATGAACTTCAAAAAGGCCTAATGCATCTGCGAAGAAGTAAAGCAAAATGAGGCAAACTAGCCAACCTGCAAGCAGATTGAAAGCAAGTGTTTTAATGGCTTCCAATGTAGACTGTATGAGCAGTTTATTCTTATCCATGCCTTTTTCCGATTGCGATACATTGCTTTAGAATTTTTGGTTTTCCCAATTTGCGGCAGTTGCTGCATCAATTAGTTGCTCTTTAAGCCTGCTCAAGGGAAATAGACCTAGGCTTTTACCTTGCCATTGTATGGAAGCCCCTGTTCCTTCGTTATCGTGTTTGACAATAAATAGCATAAAATTTTCTAAACCCGTGGATTTTATATCTTCCGAAATTTTGTTTTCGAGTATTTCTGTACTTGGCGTTAGCTTGTGTGTGCCAAGGTAAACCGTTAAAGAAATGGCATCTTTGTTACATTCTGACCATTGGATTGATAGGTCTGTCGCTTCTGACACATTTTTTGTACCAGTTAAGACAATTGAGTGAGGTCGCATGTTTTCGAATTGCTCGCATTCATTGTTTGTATTCGCATGCGAATTAAAGGACATGGTTGTTAATAACGCTAATGCACTCAAACCAATTAATTGACTATTTTCAAACTTGTTAACACTAATCTCTTTTAATGTATTGAGCATCGGAGCTCCACGTTTCCTACTGCTGTAATTCTTGGGCGAGAAGCTCTTTATCAGATTGCCTCTTAGCCGTTTTGGTACCTTTTCTATCATTTGAAGATTTAGGAACCGTATGTTCTTTTGGCGCATGGAAATAATGATTTCTACCATGCGTATCGTTTGTAAATGGCCTTATTATCTGTTTCCTACATTTTCTAAACTTAGTATTCAGCGCTTGCTCGGTGGTATAGTGAACGGATAATTTTGTTCCAACCAATCTTTTTATTTACCCATGGTACCGAGTTAATAAGCACAAAAACAATCACCCCTAAAAACACCCCAGTAACCAGAGTAATTAGTATTCCGTATGGCTGTGTCACAACATAAGAACTAGATGTTGCAGTAATCACACAGCACAAATACAACAATGCCGCCTTTATCGAGTCTTTCATATTGTTTCCTATCAGCTAACCAGCGCACGTACACGCGCTAAAGCCTCGTTAACTAAATGATGAGGGGCTGATTCAATATATCTTACCCCCCTCGTTTCATAATCAATTGTCTTAACCTGCTGACAAAGCACCACACCTTGTGTTGCTGTTTTGTCATCAAGGGCCACTTCAAAGCCATGGCCTCTTACCGTTGAGGTTATAGGTGCAACCAGGGCGAGCTGTACTTGATTGTTAAATGGCTCAGGCGAAAGCACCAATGCCGGTCTTTCATATGCCTGCTCATTCCCAGCAGAAGGGTTAAAATTTGTGAACACAATATCGCCACGCTTCGGAATATACTTTTTCACCATCAGACTTCTTCTTTCCCTGCAGGACCATCATTCAACCAAGTTTGGTCTTCTGAACTCAATTCCATTGTTTCTGGTTTGCATTGTGCCAATAGTTCACCAAGTGAATATTCAGGCTTATTCATCTTCTCGATGACCAATCGGCCTTCAACGACGTTTGCTTGCATAATCTGGCCAGCATCAACACCCAACTCTTTAAGCAAAGGAGCCGGGATAACTGCCCCCTTTGAATTGCCTATTTTTCTAATTACGAGTTCCATAATAAAATCACTCTTGTGGTAACAATGTTATAACTATAGCACGCCAACTCAATGTTGCAACATTGTTATAACTTATTTTTTAGGCCTACCGCGTTTCTTGGGTTTAGGCATCATTCGCCTAGCCACTTCTCTAATATGATTAAAATCAATATCTGTGTAATCTCGCTGCGCTTCTTCGGTACGATGATGTAGCAAAGTTTGAATAATACGATTTGTATCTTGAGAACCTTTCTTTTCAAGTAGCTTCTGAGCAAAGCGTGCAAAGCTGTGTCTCCCAGCGTGACTACTAGAATTTGAGTATCCGTAATCCTTATAGAGCTTAGTAAGCAGGTTCTGAACAGCCGTAGCAACCATGTATTCCTTACCTTTTGATACTTTGCGAGTGAGCGAAAACGGTTGCCACAATCCACGCCAGTTACTTAAAAACACATGCGACTCTGGATCTAAACCTCTGTAATCCGTAGAGCCTGATTTATCTTTGCCAATGCGATGTTTTACTCTGGCATCAACCCACTTATCTAAATACGCTCTGTACTCCCGCACGTTGGGTATATGGGCAATGGCAGGATAGTTACCCTTTGTTCCCTCTTTTCTCAGTCGAGTGACGAACATTAGTGAACCATCAGGATACAAAGCCTCCTTAACTTTCCACTGGCTCACTTCAACAGCACGAAAACAACTAAAATAGGTAGTAAGCAACATGCACTGGTTGCGCAATCCAATAAGTGGCTCTACTCGCTCATTATCAACTCTCTCAACCATGTCTAAAAATTCATCTGGTGTAAGCGTTTCAGGCTGCTTTACAGTGCGCAATGATGGAGGATTCCACCGCCATTTAAAGTCTATTTTTTCGTCTGTCATTTTAATATAGGAAACTTGGTTTCCTATATATTAGTACAAAAATAAACCAACAGTATGTAGGGTGCTAAATATACAGGGTGATAGGAAACGTTTGGGTGCAGAAATAATGCATAAGAATTTAGATCTCCCTTATTCCGTTAGGTTTGATATGCTAACGTAATTGCGAATTTACGTTAACTATATTTGGAGGGCTCTAGCCGACTATTGATGTTGGTACGACTTCAAAGTTCAATGACTTGTTTTGCTTCTCCTAGTTTAATAGTTTGCATTTAGTAACTAAAAAACGTGACGAAAAGCTATGGATTCGCTTTTTTTATCTATACGTATATTGCGGCTGATAACATTCTTGGAATTGTTACAAAATTAAGTAATAAGACCCCAAAATAATATTCCAAGAGACTACCAGCCGATTTTTCCTACTAATTACCTATGGCCAAATAGGGTCTCTCAACCATTCCAGTATGATGCCTAATTGCCGCGCATCTAAACATCTAGCGGCTTCAACTAGACAAAAGTCGTATTCGTTTTCGTGAATCCACACCAACGCGACAAATCTAACCAGTATTTTTTCGGTACGTGGGGCACATAATAAATACCTTGATAATGAGTAATGCAATATTTCTTTTTTGTCAAAATCGAAAAAACGTAGTAGCTCTGGCATTTTGCATTCCAGCCACAACGCGAACCTCGCCTGACTGTCCGAAAGTGAATCGTTCAACTCCATAATGTAGTTTCCTATTCTGTTTGTTAATTTATTAGTCTTTAGTGTGAAAGAACAATCGAATATTCGTTTTGAAACCGATGGCTCGCAATACAAAAAGCAAAACAGCTTGACGCATCACACTATCTAACGAAATCGGCGATCCGCCAATCACGTCTAAGCTGGTCACGATAGGCTAACAAGTGTTGTACTTAAATTAATTTGCAAATAAATGGATATATAGTCCACTGCTCCATTATTTTCCTGGTGTAGTTTTTTTGCAGTGTTTTGATACAAAATATGAGAAGCCTAATTTAGCTGCCCTAATACGTCTCAACCCAAAACGATTTTCAACTAATCTCACTGCGACAAATCTCAATTTCATTCAGTCGCTAAAAAGTTCACATTCTTGACCGGTTAACCAAAGACCAGATAATTCTGCTAAACCACCATATAGCAGTATTTTTTAGGCAAGTATCAATGAACTACATCGCTTACTTTCGGGTTAGTACAAAAAGACAATCTGAATCCGGGTTAGGTTTGGAAGCACAGAGAGAAGCAGTGAATCGATACATCAAATCGAGAGACACTGGTTTCATAGTTAAGGATTTCACCGAAATAGAATCAGGTAAAAGCAACAATCGCCCTATCCTTCTCTCAGCTCTAAATCACTGTAAGCTAACAAACTCCATACTCATTATTGCCAAACTAGACAGGTTGTCGCGGTGTGTGCACTTTCTTTCAGGCTTAATGCGCTCAAATGTCAATTTCGTTTGCTGTGACTACCCTGATGCGAATAAGTTAACGATTCATATCCTGGCTGCAGTGGCTGAAGATGAACGAAACAAAATATCAGAAAGAACCAAAGCTGCACTGCAAGCAGCCAAGGCCAGGGGGATCAAACTAGGAAACCCCTCTCTTGGAGAAGTTCGAAATTCAGACACTTCCAGGGCAAGGGAGAGAATCAAACAACAAACAAACGAATTTCATCAATCGCTAAAGCCGATAATTGAATCCATTATGAGTGAAGGAATCCGTGACACAAAAACCATAACCGAAAAACTTAACCAGCTTGGTATTAAAAGTAGGCGAGGCAAAAAACTTAACTGCTCTTCTGTGCGATTCATTATCAGAGCAGTTTTTCCTAATGGTTGACTTGAGATCGAAATCCAACTTCAGTGATGAGAGTCGCAGTGGGACCAGAAAACTAAACATGTCTCATATTTGCAACAAAGACTGTACCTGGTCAACTCTCTTGTGTAAGGTAAATAATCTGGGCAATTAAATTGTAGCTGCTTTCAAACCCTAACGGACATAGTACCAGCCACTTGTTGTTTTATTTGATGAACGTGCTTTGGAGAAGGAATTGTAATGGTCGAGAAGGACAGGAATCAAAAGAATTTAGTCTTTGTCAGCCACGCGACCCCCGAGGATAACCATTTTACATTATGGCTATCAACCCGCCTCAAACTTATCGGATATGAGGTTTGGTCCGATGTTACCAAATTATTTGGTGGAGAAAAGTGGTGGGAAGATATTGATGAAGCGATTCTAGATTCCACTTTTAAGTTTATTATTGTCATTACGAAAACATCCTTAACCAAACCTGGTGTTCAACGTGAAGTTGAGCTAGCTCTCAATGCTGAATCGCAGAATAAGCTCCCAAACTTTATCATTCCTATAATTATTGACGACACTGAATTCGGCGGTCTTCCTTATGGATTTTCAGATAGAAACATTATCTCTTTCTCAAAAGGTTGGGGGTATGGGATAGAGCGCTTAGTTGAACGTCTTGAGCGAGATGAAACACCAAAATTCAACAAAGAGATTAATCTCGGCGCCGTGCTCGCTGCTACTCGAAAACCATCTACATCAGTAAAATTAGAAGATGACTTTGCGACAAGTAATAGCTTGGAGATTTCCTACATACCTGAAGAGCTTAACTTTTTTCGATTACCCGGAGATAGAAAGCTATGGCAAAAGCAGTTATCAACGTGTCCTTATGCCTGGTTTGAATGGGGTGGCATGCTTGGCACGTTCGCAAGTCGCAAAGATCTAATTTCTTTTTTACCAAGTCACGTCATACCCAGTGAGTCGCCAAAATTGAAATTGCACTCAGTACTTAATAATGAAGTTCGAAATCATAAGGATTTTTTAAGAGGAGAAGTAATAAAGAAAGTGAATAATCTATTAGTTGAAACTTGGAATAATTCCATGTTTGAAAATGGATTACACAAGTACGAGTTATCGAACGGTCGCGTTTCTTGGTTTTTCCCTATAAGTGATAAACATGAAGGCTTACTTCAATTTCCAGACCAGCATGGACAAGTCAGGCGCAAAAAAGTAAATGGTTTCAGCGCAAAAAACAAACTGTTCTGGCATTTTGCTATTGAAGCAAAGGTTCAATATGGAATTTCACCGTTCATAAATCTTATACCACATGTGGTATTCACTGAAGATGGTCGAAATGCAATCCAAGACAGCAATAAAATGCACAGATTACGCCGAGGCTTTTGCAAGAGTTGGTGGAATCCTCGATGGAGAGATTTGCTATTGCTATATACACATTTGTTGTCAAGGGGAAGTTCTGAAATAGAACTTGATGTTGGTGAGGGCAAGTTGATAACAGTCGTTGGTAGGCCAACTGCAGTTAAGATGGATTATAGACTTGTAGCCAATGTTGAGCCCCTAGCAGCCCCTGATGAAGTAGATGATGTCAAAGTTGATTTGACCGAAGAAGAGGCCGGATATGATGAGTAATAAGGACATACAACTTTTAAATGAACCAGAATTGTTGTTTGGTTACCAACAACAAACAGCGTTTGCCAAGGATGGATTATTGTGGTTTGGCCCTTTAAACGACGAAAACGGGCCAACCGCAATAAGAGTAGGCTTTGTTGGAACAAAAAGCGGTTTGCAGTTATACAAAAAATGGGTAAACCAAATCAATTTGCCCATTGCAGCGACATCTGAGGTTGCTCATCACATTCCTTTTCCAGGTTTTGAAGCCTTATTTAGTGCGAAATGGCCGGACACACCAGTAACCTCAATTCTCATTTCAGACCAAGAGATTGTTCAAGCTATTCGTATCAAAGACCGACACCAAGCGATCTACAATACCGTTTCAATTTTTGAAAATGAGATTCGCCGTCATATCAATGAAGAAGATGAAGGGGTAGACCTTTGGTTTGTAGTTATTCCTGAAGAAGTCTATAAATATGGTCGCCCCCAATCTCGAGTTCCAGGTTCGATAGCAGAAACATCGCCACAGCTCATGAATGCCAAGTTAGCAAAAAAACTATCTGCTCAACCCTCATTGTTTGACGAAGATAATGAAACTGCTGAACTGTACCGCTACGAATTGAATTTTCACAATCAACTTAAGGCTAGATTGTTGGATGCTAAAGCAGTTATACAGGTCGTTCGCGAAACTACCCTTATGCCAGAAGAATTCATAGAAAACGGAAGGCAAACAAGACAACTTCAAGATAAGGCGTCAGTAGCTTGGAACCTATGTACTACTGCATTTTTCAAAGCGTCTGGTCGTCCTTGGAAACTAGCAAATGTAAGACCTGGCGTGTGCTACGTGGGTCTAGTGTTTAAGAAAGATGAAACACAAATAGATAGTCAAAATGCCTGCTGCGGTGCCCAAATGTTCCTCGACTCTGGCGACGGTGTTGTGTTTAGGGGGGCTGTAGGGCCTTGGTATTCTTCAGAAACGAAACAGTTTCATTTGCCTTTCGTGAAAGCAAAAATTATTGCTGAGCAAATTGTTGCTGCCTATAAAAGAGATCATGGGTTTCCACCGACTGAGTTATTTATCCATGGCAAAACAAGAATAAATAAAGATGAGTGGGAAGGGTTCAAAGCTGGAGTGCCTGAAAACACAAAAGTCATTGCCATAAGAATAAGGCACGAAAAACAATTTAAGTTATATAGCCCGACAGACCATCCCTTGTTGAGAGGTGCTTATTGCATAGATAGTTATAAAAAAGCCTATTTATATACTAAAGGATTTGTACCTAGACTTGGCACATACCAAGGGCGTGAAGTCCCTAATCCATTAATGATAGAGATATCGTTCGGTGAAGCAGATATGGAACAGGTTTTAAAAGATATTCTTGGATTAACAAAGGTGAACTTCAATCGCTGTGATTTTGCTGATGGTGAACCTGTTACACTGCGCTTTGCTGACCAGGTTGGAGAAATACTAACGGCAACTCCAATGGCGCACGATCTGCCGCCTTTGCCTTTCAAACACTATATTTAAATGGTATTACAATATTATGGATAGTAATTTAGTAACTACAAGTAGGTTATTAGATAGATCAGTCAATAACCTGTTAAACGACTTTGGGGCAGGAAATTCAGCACCAGGCTCGGGCAGCGCCGCAGCATTAATGGGAATACTTGCAGGCAAACTAATAACAACAGTTTGCAGTCTCAGTATAAAAAAATCGGAACAGGAAAAACTCGGAATTGACAATGGTTCTATTAAATCAAATCAACTTAAATATATTCAATTTGAAAATCAGTTTCGATTTATAATTGAAGATATTCAAAACAACATAGAACCTCAACTGAAATTATTGTTTGAAGAAGACTCTAGGGAATTTGAAAAAGTTGTCAAACTTAGAAAACAGCGCATACAGGCAGAGAATGAAAGTAACAAGGAGTTGCAATCTAAATACAACAAAGAGTCGCTCGATAAACTACAACAAGTTACCGATTTTGTGTTTCAAATATCCGAACAGTGTTTCAAATTGATTGACCATGGAAATTTTATTTTTGACAAGGCATATACTGCCGTGAGAGGTGATTCAGGGGCAGCGATTAGCGCAGCAATTGCTGGAGTTACTTCATCGATATTTATAATCAATTTGAACCTCGTATCTCTTAGCAGGAGAAATTGGTCAAAAGAGAAAAAGAAAGCATGTGACGATATATACGAGAAGCTACAAATAAAACAATTAGAGGCTTTTTCCAGAGTAGGAGCGTTAAGCTCGGAGGTTGTTGAAACTATGCAAATCAAAATGGATGATATTTAACGAAACATTGTGAACTTTTTACTTATTCGCTAGTATTTTTAAGATAGTGGAAGTTATTTTCTAGGATAGACAATCAAAGGGTCGCAACACTTGTTCAACCTCTTTCATATTTAGTCCTCTCTTGGCCGAAAGATGCCCTTAAAGGCATCTCATTTAAGAATAAACTCCGTTAGTTAAATATCGTCAAAACCACTACCCATGACACTGCCTGAGCAACCAGAACTATTAAACATACTGCTATTGCAACCAAAGTTATTTCCAAAGGCATCCTGGCCAGAAACGCCTCCTACCATTGGAGAGCCGGTTGCATGGTTGATGATGAAGTTGTCGTCATCATCGAAGCAGCTTGCCGGACTGGAAGAGCTTGAGTAACTTGCCCCTCCGCCTTCACTTCCAGCTATCATTCCGAGTAACCCGAAGAATATTAGCGCCACAAAACCCAACAAATAACTTAACCAAATACCGATATCTTCCATTGCTATCACCTTATCTCATTTTTTTTAAAATTGATTTGGAGAGTAGTTTTGAATGGGTGGGATATGTGTCAAATCAAAACGTGCTCTCCCTCTCTCCAATATTGAGCATATCTGCAAGTAAAAATAATGAGTCAGCTTCTATATCAGCGTTGACGGTTAGGCAAAGATCCCAGTAAGTGAACTCCTTTTCGCCTAACTTATCCCTCCACGCTCTTAGAGTACTGTGATGTATTCCAGTGACTTTAGCCAACTCGTTTATATCTGCTACTCCAGATAATACCAATAGAGCCGAACATAACTTTTCAGCATCAGAGTGTTTGGGTTTCTTTTTCATTGTCACCTCTCTTGTGGTTTTCGATGAGATAAGCTTAATGTGCAGAGGAGTTTTTGGTGTGCTAAAACAACGTTAAATTGTGGGGACTTTCAAAGATAAAAAAAGGCCACCTCTCGATGACCTTAAACGCAGTAGGGGGACGTTTTTATGGTTGAACAGTTGCTACAAACGCTTCTTTTGTGCCAGTTGCAACAACCATCACACCGTTGGGTGTGGTTTTTGCGTCAAGGCTTACTAGCGAGCCAAATAGACTGCTGTAATTCACATTGGCGATACGTCCGCTTTCGAGTGCTTCACCACTTTCAGAGAAGGTTTGATACAAAACCTCACCAGCCACACCACCATCACTTACGATAAGTGTCTCGCCACGCTCGTTCATAACAATTTTGGTATTATCATAAGTGCCATTTAGTCCGACAACCGTATCCGTAATCGTTGACTGAGTTTCCAGGTCAAATAGCCAAAACGTTTTATTTTCAAATATCCCGCGATAGCCTTGCTCAAAAGCATAAACAGCGACCAGCTTGCCATTGGTGGCTACTTGAGGGGACAAAGCATACTCACCTGCTTCACCGACTTCGACATAGCCGTCCTCCTCTTTTTTGAAAATACCCATCCGTTTATCGGTTCCCACTTTATTGTTTGTCGTTAACAGATAGTCTGCGCTGATAAACACTTTGGGTGCATGGCCTGCAGGTAGTGTGAGAGATGTTTTTACCTCACCATCCATTTCCTGCACCGATATGGACTGTGCATCGTCATCTGAGCTGACCGCATACAGCAAACTACTCTCACCCAATACAAACGTATCCAAAACACCAGAAAACCCTTCTTCGATAATGACTTGATGCTGCGTTTGTGAGGGGTTAAGTGTTAAATCAAAGGATAACTTCACCAGGCCTGGCACAGAATCAAGGTGTCCGGGCATGCCTTGGTCATATTCCATGATAAAACTTATCGCGTTTTGGCTAAACGCAATCTCATGCAAATTATAGATATCGTAATCAAAGGCGCTGGTTAAGTTTCTGATATCGGACCAATTTCCTTGTGCGTCTCGTGCAATCCCATACACTTCGTTTGAACGTATCCAGGCAAATACGGCTTCACCGCTAGCTGAGAGTGTAAAAACGGGGCGCTGCTTGCGCGTCAAAAAAGGTTGAGCATCGGTTTGTGCGACCACGTATTCTGTTACTTCAGAGAAGCTCGATATGTTTTCATCCGAGAAGGTGCCAACTTTAAAACGCGTAATCGAACCGTTGTCACGGGCAGCAAGCACTGCAACACCTTCTCCCGATGATGTTACGCCGGCAAAGGGCAATACATCGGTGTAACCCACATCGATGCTTTGGGTTTCCCAGTTAAGTGTTGACCAAGAAGCTTGTTCAGCTGGACGCAGGGTAATCGACAAAGTAGCTGATACAGATTGGTTGGCCGTATCGGTGACCGTCACCCTGACCTCAGCGGCTTCATTTTCTGATACTTCTCCTGCAAGCAATGTTGCGCTGTCGTCATCGCTTTGGGAAATGGTTATTTTACCTGAAAGTACTTCCCACACTACTGAGCTTATCCCGTTATCGTCAGTGACAGAAATGCCCACTTCATGTTGTTGATTAGCCTGAAGCTCAAGGGAAGTTGCCTCCATGGTCACAACCGGTGATGTATCAGTCGGTGTGGGTTGTGTAACAGTTGGATTCGTTGCCGTTTGGGACTCTTCGTCACCGCCCCCGCCGCAGGCGCTAAGACTAAGTGTGAATAAAACAACGACTAAAAATTGCTTGCTCATGCCCTACCCCTTCACCGCAATTGATTGATTGGCAAGATTTAAAAATCGGATAAGTTTTTCGGTGTAGGTTTTTTCCAGTAGTTGTGCATTGAGCTCCCGCATTTTATCAAAACTGCCAAAACCAAATTTTGAGCGTTGATGGTCAAAGGCATCCTCCACCACATAGGATTGGGTCGCAACTGGGTTGCCATCAGAGGTTTGCAGCGTAAATGTCACTTTGTAGTTAGCCACAATCTTATAATCACTGCTGCCATTTAAGCCCAGGGTCAACAATGACTTGGCCATGGATGAGGCTAATTGGTGGTCATAAAACACTGCGCCGAGCTCATTGGGGTGTTCAAATTTAACATCCAGGGTGTACTGAGCAGATTGCGTTTGACGAGTGACGCTTACCTTGCCCTTATTCAACACTTTTTGTGTGAATCCAGATAAGGATTTAAACTGCGTCTTGGCGTAGCCGTCCTCAGGGAGGACGTCACGGTTGATGGCCTCATGGGCATAATTGACCGTCAATGACTTTCCGGACAAGGCATAAAATTGCATATTTAGCGTAGTTTGTTCGATTTTGGCGCTGGTTGCGCAGCCACCAAGCAAAAGTAAGGTTGTGGTAAAGGTTAATATAGAGAGGGGTTTGGTTAGAGATAACTTCATGAATGACTCCTGTTTTTAATTCATATTCTCCTCAATGGCCCAGCTGTCAAACGTGGGCGATGTATCCTCACCATCTTGTTCAAAAAGGGCAAATCCCAAACTTTCCTAAACCTTACCGTTAACTTGTTTTTACCTTGTCTTTGTATCTCTTAAGTAAAATCAACTACTTAGCGTTGGTTGGATAGGTTTGACCTACTCTCTTTCCGTGGATAATAGAGTGCGGTTAAGTTTTTAGGTGAGTCAAAAACGTGCTACGGGTCGGCAGTTACAATTTGGATGAAGGCTTGGCGCAGCTTGTCGATGGTGAAGGCAATCGCCAAAACCTCACCCCTATTTTGTTCAAGCTGCTGACTTATCTTATTCACAACAATCAGCGCTTGGTGTCTAAAAACGAATTGATGCTGCGTGTTTGGGGCCACAGTGTCAGTAATTCAGCTATCGATAAAAGTATCACTCAACTTCGCCAACACTTTGGGGATAACGCTCAACGCTCAGATTATGTAGAGAATCGTCGGGGGTTGGGTTACCGCATTGTTGCGCCCATTACAGAGCTCAACACATCTCCCATCGAACCAACCTTCAGTATCAATCATCACGCTCTCAACACAACACCAGAAAAACGCTAAATACCTTACCCGCTAACTTTTTCCAGTCTGAGAGAAGTCTAGTATTTGCGCAGAGTAGTTTTCACCTTCATCTACTCGCAATTCCCAATATGACGGCGTGTTCACATTGTTTATTCCTTGCTTAACCAGAAGCCTCCAATTTGGCGGAACATGCTTCGGGGGAAACTGAGCTTCGGATTGCAATGCTTTGGGATAAGTTTTAATAGCGCGATATACCGATGCTCCGCCTCGTAAATCATATCTTGTCCCATCGACCAATAAAGCTATCCAAATTTTACGGTGCGCTCGCTTGATGGCATCTATTGATACGACTCTAAACACCATTGGCTCCAATTCTGTGTTTCGAAAATTCAACACATAGTGTGGGATGAACCAGTCGATTTTGGCCACATGGACTTCTCGGTGAAGCATGCCAAAATGAAGGCGTTTGATATCGTTAACTGAAGCTGGGCACCCTAAATCAAACCGATGTTTCGCCTCGATAAGATGACTGGTGAGTTGCAGCACAATGCGTTCAAATGATGTTTTTACAATCCCCTCTGGAATGAAAAAATCCCCTTGGCTAAGTCGCTCAAAACTTAACTCATAATACCGCAATAATTCACTACGCATATTCAAAACAAACTGATTCGTTATGCCATTATAAAGCTTCATCTTAATCACTCGAAAATGTGGCCAGGATAATCACTCTCTCATCGCGGGGAAGCACGTCAAATTAGATGGGGAAAGTTTCAAGAGAAGTTTGGATCCCAATAGAAAGGTTATTCACCTGCATATTATTCCTTGCAGGACGACAGTCATTCTGCAATTAGCGGAAAAAATACTTTTTGTATGTCAATTGGTCTGTCTTGCAGGTTTCGATGCATTATTTTTAACATACGACCGGATTAAATACCTGATCCGAAAACATCACCGGTTAAGTTTCCACTGCAATATTGCTGAAACGCAAACACAAAATCAAATAAAAACCAGTAAATACAAAAACTTAAAAGCACTTATCACAAATCTAATATTGAAAGGATCTGAGCTTGTTGCAGCGAGTGATAATTTACTGTCTACAGAGCCGACTAATAGACTCCTCTGCATCAAACAAAGATTCTATGAGGAGAAAATTAAATGAGTCAACTAAATAAACTTATTTCCACATCACAGTTACTGGCAAGTAAAACTAGCAAAGCAAAATGTTGCATCCAACCGTTATTTGCTAGCAAAGATTTAGTTCGCCTTTGTATCAAAATGGGCTTAGTCAATGCAAATTTAAAATCGGTACCACAGAAATGTCATTTAGAGTCGGCACCAGTAAATCATTCTAAGGAGCATCTAAATGCACAATTCGTATAAACAGAACACAACAACCAAGCTTGACGCTGGAACCTCGTCACTCACATTAAACAGAAAGAAGGCTTATACGCCGGCAGAGTATGCTGCAGAAATATGGAATGGCGGAATTACTTGCAAAACAGTTAGGAATTGGATTCGGCGGAATACAATGCCGGCAAACACCACCGTCGAAATAACCCCAACAGGCCAGTACTTAATTTTTGTAGACACTCAGAAAAGCGGAGTAGTAAAGAATCTTTTTGAAATGATGAAGGCAGCAGGAGCGAATAAGTAATGGCACCACGACGCAAAAAAATCGAAAATAACGACCTCCCTGTCGGTCTAACTACAAAGTTGGTTAGAGGATCAAAAAGATTTAAATACCGCTACATCAGTGGAAAAGAATTTTACTTTCCTCCAAAAACAAAAAGAATCGAAGCGATTGAAGCGGCCAAATTGTTCAACGCGGAACATAGAAATCGAACTATTAATTTGTTGGAAAATGCAGATAAATATAATCGTCCGCTTGCTTACTGGATTCCAATCGTTAAAGTGAGAGTACAGCAAGAGGAAAACCTAAAAGAAAATGCATGGTCGACTTTCTCAAACGACTGTGAGCGACTGTTAAGCTTTGGAGGTTCAGCATACAGCAAATCGCTGGACCTGGAGTTTGTTACCGAATACATGGTGAAGCATACGTCTGGAAAAAGTGTCAACGTATACAATCGCAAGCTTCGGTTTTTGAGGAAAATTTTTTCTTACTTGTTGGATGAAGGTGCCATTAAACACAATTATGCGTGGGATAAGAGAACCAAAAAAAACACGTCCAAGAAGATAAGACAGCGACTTCAATTAGAAGCCTTACTTAAAATGCACTCAGCGGCAGAATTGTGGTTGAAAACAGCAATTGAGTTGGGGTTAGAAACTGCTCAAGCTACGCTGGAGGTCAGCAGAATGAAGTACAGCGATTGCACTTGGTTTGATACTCCGAAAATTGAGAACGGCCTAACAATCTATGGCTTTATAAGAGTTCGCCGACAAAAAACAGAACACTTGGAAGCATCTAATGTTGAAATTCCAATTACCGCCGCTCTTCGAAGTACAATTTTCAATAGTGGAAAAGATGGAATTGAGGGTCCTTACATTGTGCATCGTATTGGCAGATACAAAGCTCAGATAGGAGAAAACTGTGATCACCATACCCAAGTCGCTAGCACATATCTGAGCAGTGCTTTTTCGAAATTAAGGGATGAACTAGGGTTGTATTCAGTATTACCTAAAAAAGCTCGACCAACTTTTCATGAGGTTAGAGCTTTGGCTGCGAGAATGTTCAAAGATGGTGGTATAGATCCACAAGAGAGACTCGCGCATTCAGATGCGAAGTCAACCAAGATATATACTGAAAACCATGTCGAATGGACGAGGGTTATTGCTGCTGAACTAGATGTTTTTGACGTATAATCTTTTAAGAGGGGAAACTTATAAACTCAGGTGGGGCTACAACTTTAAGCTCCTGTCTGCCTCAATTGGACAAAGAGCGATCGCTTATCGCTCTCTTTTAATGGGCCGTTATAGACAAGGAACGGACTCTCAACGCCCAGATGCCGGGCCAATATAGCTAGCTGCGCTTGCATCGGCTTTTTATGCCTGCCGCTATAGCGAATCATAGTAATCCATCATTTTTAGTGCTGGACTATATATTCCAGAAGTAAGCTCGAAAAAATACTTCCTGAATTTCTTTGCGCGTTCTTTCTGAGCATACCGATTCGCATTTTCTAATGTTGGCAACCACTGATGATAAACCTTAATAATTTCGTACTGGCCGACATATTCCTCTGCAATATGGCTATCAATAGAATTGGCGACAGATTCAACAAGTTTGAGAAAATCAATTATTTTTGAATCTGATATGTTCGCAAGCTTTTTTACTTCCCACCCTTGAGCAAACCTCATTGATTTAATATCTCTACCAAATGAATGGCCAGCATCGTTACGGAGTATTCTAAGCTTTTCTAGTTCTGAAATAAGATTCTCAAAAGGGCATGAACCAAAGAATCCCTTATAGGCCGACACTCTTGCCTGCCAATCTCCCCTAGTTAGAGACTCCGAGTGCTGATACAAATCATAATTGGCGTTATGCTTTAGAAAGACGGCCCCATCAACTTTAGGCCCCCCTCCCAAGACTAGAGATGGGGTTGATTCGAATGCTGCCACTGATACCTGCGCAATATATGTTTCTAAGTATCCGGCCAAACCAACGATCGATGCCAATCTAGACCATCTATCAAAATCTGAGTACCAGTCTGCCCATTCCCCCAAAGATCTACTATTTCTAATCTCATCGGTCGTCGGATTGAAAAGTAGTGTTATTGAATCGTCCCTTTTGTAAGGTTTTGTGAGTGAGAATACATGTCTATTCGCAATCCTTTGACTCCAATAAATATCATTAAAGTGCGTGTGATGTCTTTTAAATAACCTGTGCGCTAAAGATCGATATTCAAATAATTTATATCTTTCGAAGCTCATAACGTCCTTTTTCTACAGTTGGGCATAATAGCTAATAAATTAAGCTCCATAGTAACAGCCATGTCCACAGAAAAACCATATTCTGTGTTTTCGGAGGAAGGGTTAAATGTCTGCTTCACGTACAAAAGGGCTGCACAAGCAGCCCAGATAAGCCTAAACTTCAATAGATTCTGATATTTCCAAAGCATCGTCCACCTCGATGCCTAAATAGCGGACTGTGCTCTCTAACTTCTTATGACCAAGCAACAGTTGCACTACTCGCAGATTTTTAGTCTTCTTATAAATCAGATAAGCCTTGGTTCTGCGCATTGAGTGAGTGCTATAGATTGACGTGTCGAGTTTGAGCTTTTCAATCCATCCTTGAAAAATGCGATGGTATTGTCTGGTAGATATGTGTTCAGAATTATTGATCCGTGATTTAAAAAGATAGTCAGATTCCTTGAGTCCGGTTTTCTTAACCCATGCCAGAATCGATTCTCCAGTATTCGGTGTTATCTCAAATTGAACAGGACTGCCCGTTTTCTACTGAACAATGTGCGTTCTTCTCAGGGCTGAACGCCCGCAAACGACATCTGATACTTTGAGTTTAACTAGGTCACAACCTCTTAGCTTACTATCGAGATCAAGATTGAACGGTGCTAGGTCCCTCGTTCGTCCTTCAAGCTCTAAGCGGATTCGAATTCCCCATATATGTGAAATTTGTAGAGGTTTTTTCTGACCGATTATTCTATCTTTGTTCCAAGGTGTCTTAATTTGAATTGCCATAAGTAGTCTCCTATTTAGCAGAGACCTAATTATGGTAGTCAAGTTAACTGGCCACGACTAGCTTGCAGAGTCGGCGACAGGCAAAGAACTAACGTACAAGTTTTTGTATGCTCTAAGTCATAGTCGTACCGTTGTATGAGTCAATTTTATACAAATACGTAAAAACGGGTTTAGTGCATAACAAGCAAACTAATATATCTAGCAAAGGAAGTATATGAGTGATTGGGATTTTCTCCACAGTATGCATGATGAGGGCTATAGCCCAGAGCAAATAGCTGAGGCAGCGGCCTGTGGGTATAACCCTTGGGAGCATGACAATTGGGATAGTATCGAGGAGTTTGTTGATGATGACGAGGACTGGGATTGTGATGAAGAACCCAAAAACCCCACAACTCTAGAACTTTGGGAGTTGCTCGATGACCTGATTAGAACTGCTCAAAATTACTTAGAATTAACCGGACGGCATCTGCCAATCTACGGTGAACTTGGGGAGCTTTACGGTGAAGCTAAATATGGAATAAAGAGGCATAAACCATTTACACAAGGTTCAGATGGCAAATTGGGAAAAGATTTCGTCGAAATAAAAACAATTTCTCCACATAAGTCTGACAACACAGTGTTAGTTAAGCGAGCTGGAAATTTTAATAGGCTCCTTATCGTAAAAATCAGCGTAGATTTTAAGTTCAAATCAAAAATGATTGATAGAAAGAGTTTGAGAAAAGGCTCTGGCAAACATTTTAAAGCGAAATGGAGTGAATGATGTTTAGAGCTGCTGATATACGCAAGTAGACAAAAAGCAGAAACAAGTTGATTCTTTTGTTGAGCAGGGTTTCGGCGAAAATCGTGTCGTCAAAGAGGGTGGCGTGGATACCCGAAACCTCACAAGCAAGCTTGCTGACACAGTTGGTTTAGGAGATGGCGTACGCTCGCCTGAAGGTCAACTCAGCCAATTCAAATCCCTTGATAAGCAAAACCAGTTAAGTGATAAAGAGATAGACGGTCTACCTGGTTTTGTCGGCCAAAATGGTGGCTCCAGTTTATCTCGATACAACAGCGGCTCGAGGCGCCGAGCTCGCCGGTAGGGATCTATTTGATCAATGTGTTATAATTTGAACAATATTCTATTTTAAGGAGGTCAAAATGCCATTATCGATGGCAATCTGGGTAATTGTACTTATCGTTTTGTTTTTGACTGTTGTACTTAAACGGAAAGATATTTTTTCAAAAATCGATCACTCTAAAAACGATGCGCAATATCCGGAAGTGGCAGCTCATAGAAGAGATGATTCTTTTGTCGCGTCAAGCTCTGAAGAATATAGTTCTTGGATCGATAGAAGAGGTTACTAGAATCGAACCCTCTTTTATTTCAAAATTAGGCGGAGCCGCATGCCCCGCATTTTCTAACTTACTGAACACCCATTTCTCCAGTTTAAAATTTTGATGCATTGGCCGCCCAGGGCGACCTTGATATTAAATATATTCAGCGATTCCCCAACCTTATTTTCAACACATAGAAATTATCGGATTCGCTTGTTATTATTGCGCACTTAATTAAAAAGGAACTTTAATATGAAATTAACAGCCACAACCCACTTACTCACTAAAGTGAATATTCTTATTGCGGCATTATTGGTGTTCTCAAGCTTGGTTTTTTCGGGTGTGGCAACAGCAGGCATTATCAAAAGCGATCCGATACTTGATTTGCAGGGACTGGAATGGTTGAGCTTTGATGTCACCTATTCGGTGAACTATGATGAAATCGATGATGCGCTGGCTAATGGCCAATTTGGGAAAGACTGGCGCTTTGCGCAAGCTTCGGAAGTGGCGGTGTTGACCGATTCATGGAATCGCTTCCGAGGGATGACCGACAATTGGCCTTACTCAAACGTGGGTACGCAAGAGCATGCTACCTATGCTTATTTTTATCAGTTGTTTGGATTTGATCCTTTTGCAAACAACCTTGTCGATGAATATGAGTATCAAGGCAATTATTTTCGCCATACAATCTCCTACAATCATCTAATTTATTCAGGCATTACCAACGATTCAAGTGAGTGCGTTGATGGCTTAGGCGGTGTTGGCAACTGGTATTTCATGTGTGCAATATTTAATTTTTCTGAAGCTTACCAACGAAATGATGAGCCAGAAGGAAAATCATCATCTACTTCGGTATTTACCAACGCTGGTGTTATCGACGCTTATAGCTATAGCTATACTGCGTTTTCTGTCGAAGATTTTATGCTTTCAGACTCGCCTGATAACATTTTGGGGGGTACTTACAATTCACTTTACGCCAATGGCTTACCTGCTTATCACTATTTGATAGTTAGAGAAGCTAGCGTCTCGCTTAATACACCACCAAGCTTGGCATTAATGGGCTTCTTAATGGCAATAATGTGGGTGCGTAATGGAAAACAATCACATCCAAGATGAGATAGTCTGTAGTGTGCCACTGCAGAAACGCTTTTCTGACTAATAACTGTAGGAGAGTAATAAAGTCTCGAACTACTTATCAAAATATCATACTGAGTAATACTGTTTCATACTGGCGAAAGGTAGAATTAGGCAAAGAGCGGGCATTCAACGCCTTACTAATGGGCGCATAAATGCTTTGCTAAAATTAGCGACGAAGGAGCACAAGCCAAGCGTGTCGCGTTCTTTTGAGTAACTTGTTACGAGGAGAATTTTTCCTTTGCCTCATTTTCGTATTTAATACAGTTTTTGCCCCAATTTGTTTCTCGCCAAAAGTAATCATGAAGCTCATCTAAATTTTTAGGGCAATTAGTAATGACCTTATACCTTTTATCAGCTGGAATCCTAAATGGCACATCAGCATCAAATACTTCACCATAAGCCATGTTTTGCATGCAAACTTGGAAATCGCCGAAATACATTATTGAGTCGTTAGTCAACTCAATGATGTTTTCTAAAACTTTAAAACGATCTCTTTCAGATTGTAGAGATAACAAATCATGGTGGATGGATAGTAAAGCGAACCGAAATACTCGGAACAATTTGAGATTCACTATTTCGTGCGATTCTGTTTTGGTGACAACAGCCAATAGTGGGTTACTGAAGTTTTTCATTAACTCTAAATATTCAACGTGATCAACTTGAGCTTTCATTTCCAAGTTAGAATATTTCTTACCAAAACAATAAGAATTAACCTGTCTAATAGATGCCGTTGATTGATCTAAGAGAACATTAATATCTTTGAATAGCTCTACTCTTGTATTTCTTTTAGCTTCTTCTTTTTGAGCATCTAGAGTGTTCTGGTGTTGTTTAGATAATTGCTTAAATGCAATAAAGACAGAAGCTACTACTGCAAGTGCAGCTAGCAACGGACCAGCAAAATCTTTTACTACATCGTAGCAAGATACATTACTAATAAAGTAACAACTTTTTTCAACTATTGTTGATGATGTCACTGGACTTCCATCTCCTCATAACAGCCTGATAATTAGACTTCATAGTAACACCCGTTTCCCCTGAAAAACCATATTCTGTGTTTTCTGAGGAAAGAATAAGAAATGTCCGCTTTACGTACAAAGCAGCGGTTCGATCTACAAAATGTTCTAGTCGAAAATAAGCACATTTCCGATCATTCAATT
Organism: Aliiglaciecola sp. M165; assembly: GCF_007197995.1. Lineage (GTDB taxonomy): Bacteria > Pseudomonadota > Gammaproteobacteria > Enterobacterales > Alteromonadaceae > Aliiglaciecola. Next base: position 23,416 of record NZ_VKKH01000008.1, on the reverse strand, counting down.
CAGGGAAATTCCGAGAACATCCAGCGATCAAGTCACATCTTTCAGGTTGAATATCATGAAAGTTACTACAAGGATCGAAGAGACTAATATAAGGTTTCAGACTACTGTATTAGGGCACGGAAAGGGTACGGAAGGGGTACGCTCATTTTTAATGTTTCAGGGATTTTTGTTTAAACCGTTGGTTTTAAAGGGATTAATTGGTCGGTGTGAGAGGATTTGAACCTCCGACCCCTGACACCCCATGACAGTGCGCTACCAAGCTGCGCTACACACCGACCGAGCTGCGCAGTTTACTTATTTTTTGACGCTTTGCAATGGTCGTTTGCGGGGTTTGGGTGTTTTTGTTTGATAATTAGGCGTTTTTTGTCGATTCGTAAAAAAAGCCCCCATGTTGGGGGCAAACACCATGTTGAAACGGGAGACGTTTTAACACTTTTCACACACAATTCTTTAAGGTTTCGATTCTTACAGGTTATTGACTGCGACAAATTGAATTTCAGGCCATTCAGCATCTGCTGCTAACAGGTTTTGTGGAATATTCATTTTCCATACGTCATACACTTCTTTGTCGCGGTTGACATATAACTTACCGTCTACAATTTCAAAAGCTTTGCCGTCTACTTTGAATGTTTCACCCATGGTTGCACCTAATGCACAGTATCCGCCGTACGCGGGTTCAAAACGCTCTGGTTCATGTTTAAACAGGTCGCGGTTTTCAGCGCTGCTAAATCGGTAAATCGCGCCTTTATGTATTGCAGTAAACTCTGCGCTGCCTAGCACTGGCTTGCCTTCAGTGAAATACGCCACCGCGTCGTGGCCAGCTAAAATTACGCCATTTTCATCGGTAGCAGTTTCTTGTGATGCAAATACAAAGGATGACATGGCGATAGTCATCACCGCGAAAAATATTCTGTAGCTAAATAATTTAAACATGGTCGGTACTCGTTTTAAGGGTTAAGCATTAATGAATCAGTTGATGAGGTGAATCTTACGCAGCTTCTGGTATGCTAACTATGTCTCAAACAATACAGATTATGTCCCATCGTCTATGGATGTTTTAAACCAACTTTTTTCTACCTTTAAAGTCAGCGCAAACGTTTTTCACAATGGCCAATATTGTGGAAACTGGGCGGTCGATACCTCTGGCACTCAGTACATGAGTTTCCATATTGTTAGCTTTGGCCGTTGTTTTGTGACTATTGGTGATGGTTCCCAAAGTTGGACTTTGGAAAAAGGCGATATTGTGTTGTTTCCAAAAGATGTCATCCATTGCATTACCAACGATGAAAGCTTTGCAGTTGAAAAAAATCTATCCAGTAGTAAAGACTATCAAGATGGGTTAGAGGAAGGTGGTACAGGGTTAATTTGTGGTTATTTTGCCCACAATCATCCTTTGGTCACGTCTATTACAGAGCATCTTCCTGATGCCGTGATCTTAAAAAGAGAAGAAATTAAAACAAATAAGGCTGGCCTATTCTGGTTGCTAGAAGCACTCATGGACGAATCGTTGAATCCAGAAAAAGGTTCGGAGCTGATATTGGGAAAAATCGCTGAAGCGATCCTGGCGATGATATTTCGTCAACATTTACCGTCTGAAACGGGCGTGCTAGCAGCAACGATTCATCCGAAACTCAGTAAAGTGATGGAAGCGATCCATGCTGATCTCGATAAAAAATGGACTGTGGAGCAACTCGCGGAAATCTGTTTTATGTCACGCGCGGCATTCAGCGACTTGTTCAAGTCGGTGTTGCAGGTTTCACCCATGGACTACATTACCCAATGGCGGCTAAGTCAGGCGTATAGAATGTTGGCGGATGAGAAGGTACCTACCCTGCATGCTGCTCTAGCCTGTGGCTACGACAATGAATCTTCTTTTTCAAAAGCCTTTAAACGCGTTTTAGGGGTAAGTCCGGGAGCAGTGCGCTCAGGACAAGCCGAAGCTGTCCATTAATAAGCTAATTCAGAGTTGTCACTCAGTATCGCCGCTTTTATCGTCAGCACTTATCCTGCTGGCGATAGCCCCGTCTTGACCACGATATTTGGCATCCGCTCTGGAATGATAGGGTTTTTCAGCAAAATCAGACAACACCTCAAAACTGATGGCACCAATTTTCATCTTAGGTTTGAGGGCCAGTGGCAATTTACCACTATTGTAAAACTCCAATACGATATTCCCTGACCAACCCGGATCAATTCTGTGCGCGGTGACATGCACCATTAAACCCAGGCGTGCTAGTGAGGAGCGACCGTCTAACCAGCCAACAATGTTCGCAGGTAAGGTCACAGATTCATGAGTTACAGCCAACGCCAACTCACCGGGGTGAAGGAAAAAGGATTTGTCGTCAGCGACCATGATTTCATCACTCATTACCGAGTTCATGGCTTCTTGCACTTGTGCCTTTGGTCCACTGAGATCAATGTAAGGTGCGGCATGATCTTCAAAGACTCTAAACTTGTTGCCCAAACGAATATCTACGGTTAGTCCGCTGATTTGAGAGTAATCGGGTTCTGGAGTGATCCCGATTTTTCCGTCCTTCAGGTGTTGGTAGATATCTTTGTCACATAAGCGCATGATTTTAAACTCTTTATTTTTGTTTTTAGAAACAAGGTTAGTGAGCGAGTGCTCTGACCGCCGACATTATGGTCTGCGTTCATACTATGTTCAATGTTTTTCCACTAACTGGACATTTGCACGTCGATTCCATCATCGTGTTTTAAGCCGGAATACAAAGCAAGTTGTTTGGAAACATTAAACGCTAAGTCTGAATACGCCAGGCTAAGAGCGGAATTGGGTAGTTGGTACAATAGCGGTTTGCCTCCATCGGCATGCTCACGAATGACAATATCCAATGGGATCTGTCCCAGCAAGGGCAAACCAAATTCGGTTGCCAATCGCTGTCCGCCGCCGCTGGCAAACACGTAATCTTTGTGACCACAATTTGAACACAGGTAGTAACTCATGTTCTCAACCAAACCCAAAACGGGTACATCAACCTTATTGAACATGGCAATGCCCTTTTTAGCATCTGCCAAAGCGATATCTTGAGGAGTGGTAACAATCACTGCAGCGGTGATCGGTATTTGCTGCGCCAGCGTTAATTGAATGTCACCGGTACCCGGCGGCATATCCACAATCAAATAGTCTAATTCAGGCCACAAGGTTTCGTTTACTAACTGTTGAAGGGCTTTACTGGCCATGGGGCCTCGCCAGATCGTGGCATTTTCAGGAGGCACCAGATAACCAATAGAATTTGCCACCACCCCCTCACAGTTCAATGGGATCATGTGGCGGTTATCTTCGCTTTGTGGGTGTGCTTGAGGGTTACCTAGCATGATAGGAATGGAAGGGCCATAGATATCAGCATCCAACAATCCTACTTTGGCGCCTTGGGCCTGCAAAGCAAAAGCAAGATTGACACTGGTTGCAGACTTACCGACTCCGCCTTTACCAGAGGCAACCGCAATGATGTTATTTACATTGGTTACACGTTTCAATTTAGTTTGTTTAGGGTCAATGTAACTTTGGCATTGCACCTCTGTTTGAGTAATGCCTAGTGCTTGCAGCGCAACGAAAATTTCATTACATCGTTGCTCAAATACGAACGGAAAAGACAAGCGAATTTGCTGCTCACTAATTTGGCAACCTTGGGTCACTACCGAGGCTTCAACGTCGAGTAAATCCGCCAATGTCTGGTAAATCTGCTTTCTAAACTCAGGATCTGACAACTTATTCGACAATTCTGCCCCCTTATTAGCAAGTTTTACTGGATTTGCATTTAATTGCTGGTGCAAACACAGTGCATTTTCGTTACCATTTGCGTCCTTTTTTCAACTTATCAAGACACGTAGACACACATGCCAACAGAACCACGCAAAATTCTCGTTACCAGTGCCCTACCCTATGCGAATGGATCCATTCATTTAGGTCACCTTTTAGAGCACATTCAAACCGATATTTGGACGCGATTTCAGCGAATGCGTGGGCACCAATGTTACAGCGTGTGTGCAGACGATGCCCACGGTACACCAGTGATGCTAAAAGCCCAAGAGCTTGGTATTACTCCTGAGGAAATGGTTGCGCAAACCCGCGCAGAGCACCATCAGGATTTACTGGATTTTCATATTGAGTATGACAACTACTATGTCACTCATTCTGAAGAAAACAAAGAACTGTGCGAAGAAATTTATAATCGTCTTAACGATGCGGGCTACATCAGCAAACGCACGATCAGTCAATTGTATGATCCGGAAAAGAACATGTTCTTGCCAGACCGTTTTGTAAAAGGAACATGCCCATCCTGTGGCGCTGAAAACCAAAATGGCGATAGCTGCGATGTTTGCAGTTCAACTTATAGCCCCACAGAGGTCATTAACCCGCGCTCTGTTGTTTCAGGTGCCACACCAGTATTAAAAGACTCCGAGCATTATTTCTTTGATCTACCCAAGTTCGAAAGCATGTTAAAAGACTGGTTAGTCAGTGGTGCGTTACAAGAAGAAATTGCCAACAAGTTAAAAGAATGGTTTGAAGAAGGCTTACAGCAGTGGGATATCAGCCGCGACGCGCCGTATTTTGGTTTTGAAATTCCCGGTACAAAAGACAAGTTCTTTTATGTTTGGGTTGATGCACCTGTAGGTTATATGGCTAGCTTCAAAAACTACTGTAACCAACACAACATCGATTTTGACAGTTACTGGAATGCCGATTCGGATGCCGAGTTGTATCATTTCATTGGCAAAGATATTACCTATTTCCATTGTCTATTCTGGCCAGCCATTTTGGAAGGCGCTGGATTGCGCAAACCTACAGGGGTTAATGTGCATGGCTTTGTTACCGTGAATGGTGCAAAGATGTCGAAATCCACTGGAACCTTTATCAAAGGTAGAACTTACCTTAACCATTTAAATCCAGAATATTTGCGTTATTACTATGCGTCAAAGCTTAATGATGGCGTTACCGACATCGATTTAAACCTCGAAGACTTTGCGCAAAAGGTCAATTCAGATTTGGTCGGCAAGGTGGTTAATATTGCTAGCCGTTGTGCCAGTTTCATTACCAAACGGTTTGACGGAAAGCTGTCTGAAAATGTAATTGAACCTGAGTTAGTCGCGCAATTTCACCAGGCGGCCGATGGGATCGCTGAAGCATTTGAGAAGCGTCAGTACAATCGTGCCATTCGAGACATTATGGGCCTTGCAGATAAAGCCAATCAGTTTATTGATGCGCAAGCACCTTGGGTGACCATCAAGGAAGAAGGCAAACAACAATTCACTCATGATGTCTGTTCACTGGGGATCAATTTATTCCGAATTTTGATGGTGTACTTAAAGCCGGTGTTGCCTACTTTAGCGCAACAGGCAGAGAGTTTTTTAAATGACAAATTGACATGGGAAAGCGCGCAAACTGTGCTCACCAATCATGAAATCAACAAATTTAAGGCGTTAATGCAACGTGTTGACATGGATAAAGTGAATAAAGTGATTGAAGACTCAAAAGAAAACCTGGAAAGCTCCCCTAAAGTTGATCCAAATAGTCCCCTAGTAAAAGATCCAATTGGCGAGACGATTGCGTTTGATGACTTCGCAAAAGTTGACCTGCGCATAGCAAAAATCGCTAAGGCAGAACACGTTGAAGGTGCAGATAAACTTCTGCGTTTGCAATTAGATTTAGGCGGCGAAACCCGCCAGGTCTTTGCAGGGATAAAATCGGCTTATCAGCCGGAACAACTGGAAGGCAAACTGACGGTGATGGTCGCGAACCTGGCACCGAGAAAGATGCGTTTTGGTTTGTCTGAAGGAATGGTATTGGCCGCGGGCCCTGGCGGTTCAGATCTATGGATACTGGAACCCCACGAAGGTGCTCAACCAGGAATGAAAGTTAAATAACCTCAATTAGGACTAAAGATTAAAAACAGAAAAGGCGTTCAAATGAACGCCGTTTCGAATGCTGATTATGCTTACTTCTTGCTAAGCGCATCAAAACGTTTCGTAAACTTGTCAACAGAGCAATATTTTTCAATATTTTGTTGCTTATCATTGAAAAGAGTTTGTAACGTTCTACCGTTACTGGGATTAAATGCATCCCAATTCAATCAATATCACTCCAGTTTTTGATTAAATGCCATAAATTTATAAAATTCAAAAAATGCAATTAAATCAATGTGATAAATATCCATAAGCTAACCATTAGAAATTCATCAGTGCCAATTAATTCTCATTTTACGATTCTTGCCACACAATCTTTCAGGTGAAATGGCGACGTCATTTTTTACCCATTTACCTGGTATCGCAAGCTATTGAACTGTGAGCTTGCCAATCACAAATAAGACAAAAAGGAAAAATAAAATGAAGATAACTAAAATAAAAATGATATTGATAAGTGGCTTATTGTTGTGCACCTCAACGTTCTCCCATGCAGCGTTCATTTCCGCTCTAGATGGTTCTGAAATTAGCGATCTAAACAGCGTGACCAGCACGGTTTTGGACGTTGATGATATCACTGGCAATCTGATGGGGGCGTTCAATATTGATATTGTTGGTGTCTTATACGACGTTGCATTTATTGATGACAGATTTAGCAATGTGTTTGGCGATGCAAGTGGTCTGGATGTGACTGATTTGGCTACGGCTATGACCTTTGCCGCTGCACTTAATGACTCTGTTTTTGTCGACGTTGGCCAATATAAATTTGATTCAGATCCAACTGCTACTAATGGTTGCGAATTCATTCGCTGCCAGGCGAATATTCCATATCAATTCGATTCGCTATTTTTTGCTTGGTCTATGGGGTTGGCTATCAATGTGGTTGACGATGCACTAGACCGATTTGATACAAAAGGCCAACGAAATAACGATTTATCTGAATTCTCTTTTGATGTATATGCCGACTTTTCACTTGCTAGTGAGCGAGTCATTCCGCAAGTATCAGAGCCTTCTATGTTGGCGATGTTATTGTTTGGCGTGTTGTGTTTTGTTCAGAGAAAGAGAACGGTAAGTTAACCTGAGTTAAGGCTAAATTAGTCGATATTCCTGTATGCCAATAGAGGATCAAAAGGCTAGTACCCTATTGGCATTTTTAAGACCGTTTGGCCAACAATGATGGAGTTTTAATGACCTCACGCTTGTGTATCACTTGCTGTTGTATAGTCGCTTCTCATTTTACTGCATCTGCGTTAGCAAGTGCTCAAACCGTAGACTCGATACCTGACAAAATCGATCATAAAGTGATTGAACGTTTAACTATTTCAAGCTCCAGACGTGATGTGGATGTTCATGAGGTTAGTGGCAGTGTTTCTGTACTAAGTGAAAAAACACTTAGCGAAAATGTAATTGATGACTTTCAAAGTGCCCTTCGCCTTATTCCTGGTGTTACGCTTAGCCAACAACGTAAAAATCGAGCGACGATAAATATCCGAGGGATCAATACCGATATAGGCGAGACTCAGTTGACACAAGATCCAGTAGGGTTGTACGTCAACTCAATGTCAATTACCGGACCTTATGCGGAAATTCTTCAGCCTGACTTGAGTTTGTTTGATGTCAATCGGGTAGAGGTGCTAAGAGGCCCCCAGGGCACCTTATACGGCTCAGGTAACATTGCTGGAACTGTGAGGATTGTTACCAATCAACCCAATTTTGACGTGCTAGAAAGTGCGGTGAGGCTAGATGTTGCCGATATTGCCCATGGCGGAGTGCGTCATCGTCAAGATCTCATGATAAATATTCCGTTAATCTCAGATGAGCTGGCGCTGCGGTTGGTTGGCTCCCGACGCCAAGCCGACGGTTGGGTTAAAAACACCCGACTAAACATAGAAAATGATTTTACCGACAGTAACTTGCGCGCGGTACTTGCTTGGAGACCATCGGAAAATTTGGACCTTTCCTTAGAAGGAATGTGGGTTGAAAGTGACCCTGGAGACGCTAACGGTTGGGATCCAAAACAAGGGAAATTTCTTCGTTCCACATTTGTCAGGGAGTCCCGTGCATTTGATTTGCAAATTTATAATCTGAATCTGGCTTACCAATTTGCTAATGACCTGTTGTTAACTTCATCCACCAATAAACGAAGCTCCACGGCAAACTGGTTTGATGATTTGGGGGATTTCTTTGGCTTTGGGCAATTGGTGAATCAAAGCGTGCTGGACAGCGATATTTTTTCTCAGGAATTCAGGTTTGTGTCTGAACATTCTGAACGAATTTCTTGGGTCGCGGGGGCTTTTTACCAGGAATATAAACAACAAGGCCCTCTGCTTTTTAAGGTACTGAGTCTGCAGGAGACCTTTGCCGACATCGCGCCTGGGGTGGTGAATTCTGATGTATTTAATGATGGGGTATTTAAAACTGAAGTTGAAGAACTAGCCGTGTTTGTAGATGCAGAAGTAGATTTGTCTCATCATTGGCTTTTAGGGTTAGGTGCGAGATGGTTTGAGGCAGATTCAATTTTAAAGCAGCTTGAAGAACGTGTTTTTGATTTTGAATCTTTGGCGTTGCAGCAGATACCAGACTTTGTCAACACCACCCAAAACAGCGATCTAGTTTGGCGGCTTTCACTCAGTTATCAACCAGATGAACAGCAACATTATTATGTCACTGTGAGTAAAGGAGCACGAGCGGGCAAGGTAAATCCCAATATCGGTCCAAGCTTTGTTGACCCAAATGACGTAGTTATTGAACCAGACTACGGGTCAGACGCACTTTTTAATCTGGAAGTAGGCACAAAACGCTATTGGCTTGATGATCAACTACAAACCAATATTGCAGTTTATCGAATTGACTGGCGCGACGTGCAGGTGGATGCGATTCGTCCTTCAGACAGTGCCAACTATATTGCCAACGCTGGAGACGCTGAAGTCTTCGGAATTGAACTTGAATTGAGAGCGAATCTGGAGCAAATCAGTGGTTTTGTTAACGCGTCTTGGCAAGACGGCAAAATAGTCGACATTTCAGATCAGCGAAGCTTTTTATCGGGCGCACTAAAAAACGATAGACTGCCAGGTGCCGCTGAGTTTGTCGCTAGTGCAGGTATCGATGTAACTTGGCAGTGGCAAGCAGGCGCACAAATGATCTTTTCCCTAAACGCAAGTTACACAGATAACAGTGTAAATCGTTTCTCAAATATGAGCGGTGTGAGTGCGCCTAATCCAGATTTTGCCGAAAGTGAGGCATTTTCTCAGATTAACTCCTCCATTAGCTATCTAAAAGGGCAATGGAACGTGAATCTGTACGTCGAAAACCTTTTTGACAACGATGCCATTATTCTCAACACAGGTGCAACCAATGAAAATCCTGCAATTAGTCTGCGGCCTCGTACACTGGGATTGAGGGTGACTTACACCATGTAGTTAATGTTATCTGCGTGGCTAAATCCATCAGTTTACATTTTAAACGCAAGTGAAGTTGGAAATGAATTCAATCATGTTTTTCATGATTCATGCTGGTTTGATAGGTCTTGCATACTACGGTTTTGCGATGCCCTTTTTCTTCGGTGTTTCGCGCGCTCCTTGGCCCTGCGAGCTGTTTGGTGGGGCGCTTTTTTTATGGCAATTTTATATTCTCGTCTTGTACATATTGAGAACGAGTCAATCTCATCTATTGACGAGCGTTTATTTGACTGTAGGGAAATTTTTAATCGCCCTGATGTTGCTGCTGGGTACGCTAAACGCCCACATTCTGGTCAACGCTGTGAGCAGTTTTGCGCAACGATACGCCTATCAACTTACCTTCTTTGATGGGGTGAGCATGCTTGGCGTCGGTATATGCTACTGGCGTTTATGGGTAAATAACCAATGGCAAGGTACTGAGCTTATGCGAAGTTTCAACACGGTCAGCGTAATATTTAGCCCAGTGATTTTGGTCAGCGCATTGAATTTGTGGGCACCTTACTTTGCATTAATATCTGTCGAACAATTTGCCGTCAACCACCGCCTAAGCCAATTTGTTGTTTTGACGTTTGTCTTGGTTATCTGGTGGCGAGCGAGAGTCGTTAACAAATACGATGTGAATTACAAATTATTGGTTGTAATACTGATGTCGCAAATATTGGGTACAGGATTAGTGGGGCAAGGGTCGGTTTGGCGATTATTGGTCGATTACTTTGCAACCTTGCCCGTTTTTCCCGTAATGATTTTGATAGGCATCTTGTTAAGTTTGCCTGTAGTTATTAAGCATGGGTGGAGAGTGTCTAATAAGCAGTGATATTTTAATCAACAGACAACGCAGCGTCATTTTTCAACTGGCGCTGATACCACTGCCTTTGGCTTTGCATAAATGCTTTATGTTGTTCCACTAAGCTCAAAAACTGGGGGTCTTGTACAAAAGGTTCAAATACGGGGTGTTTATGGAACCACATTGAATACATAGACCAATGATTGTCTATCGCCATTTTTAACTTAGCCATTGCCTGACTATGTTCTCCTAGGAGGATGTGAAACCTCACATCTTCAATGCCACTGCTAAAACCGCCGCCTTGCAGCTTGCGGGTCTTAGCGATGTGCGCTAACCCAGCTTTTAGTAATGTTGTGGCTTTTTCATCTTCAGACAATTGCGTCCAGGCTTGCGAAATCAAGTCCACCGCCCATAAAGACCAGTCTGTCACTGTAGGCTCATTGGCAAACAACTCTGGAAAGTTGGGCTCTAGTAAAGTTAATGCCTCTTCAGGTCGATTTTCAAATACCAGCCAATGTGCTGCCTGCAAGCGGAAATAAACCACTCGTGGGAATAACTCGATTTGTTTGTAAATAAAGTCAATCCCATCTTCAATATTGGGTTTTTCTCCAAATTGAAAAGACCATTTCTTAGCTTCATAATAATTGGGAAACTTAGCTAGTAAGGCTTGTGTGCACTGTTGTGCCTTAGCTCTATCCCAAAGCTGATAATGTATTAAACAAACACCCCAAATTCTATCGGGGTTGTTAGGATCTAATTCCTTTTCTTTAATTGCATACAACATTGCTTTACCCGGTCTTCCGAGTTGTAAAGACCAACGAGCCAATAAACCGTTATTTTTAGCAGACGTTGGGTTGTTTACAATATCCGCCTCAATAATACTGATGGCCTCTTCAGAGCGCCCTGAAATCCACAGATTCTGTGCAAGTATTTGCTGGATTTTACTGGAAGTGGGATCTAATGATGCAGCCTTGCGAGCTTGTATTACCGCCTCATCAAGTCGATTTTGGAATTGTAACCACGTGGCATATTGGCCGATGGCATCAGCATTATTGGGTTCCAATTCAATAGCTCTTTCTAACTCTATACCGGCTTGCTGTGTTTTTCCCTTTGCTATCAACATACTTGCGTTGAGGTTTCGCGCTTCACCGGAATTGGGATCCAGTTTAAGAGCCGTATCAAGCAAGTGCTCAACCTCATCTAAAAACTGTAATTTCCGTTCAGTCTGGTAGTCGTGGGTATAGCTATCGGTATCAAATTGAGCTTTTAACACTTTAGCTAATAAAATATGTGGCAACGGGTATTGACTGTCCAGTCGAATGGCTTGCCTAAACAAGTCTTGTGCAGTTTCCAAACCGGTTGACGTCATTTTATTCATTTCAACTCGGCCTTTGAGGACCAGCTCATAGACTTCGAAGCTAGGTTCGTAATTGTTGTAATTACTGGGCAATATCGTTCCTTTTAAAGCGGCCACAACTGCCGCGGCGATATCGTCTTGAACTGAGAACACATTCTGCAATTGGCGGTCGAAACTTTGCGACCAAATTTCTTTTTGCGTGTTCGCATTTATTAACCTGGTGAGCACTCGAATGTCATTGCCATTGACTTGAATACTGCCTTCTAGCATATGTTCAATACCTAATTGTGACGCGATTTGACTCACGGTTAAATTTTGATTTGCGATGGCAAAAGAAGATGTTCGCGCGGTAACGTCAAGACCCTTAACTCTTGATAACATGTCGATTACGGTGTCGCTCATGCCTTGTGCCAGAAACTGGTTAGACTTCGTTTCACTTAAGTCGCTAAATGGCAGCACAGCAATGCTAGGTGTGGTGTAATCAGGGCTGGGGTCTTTTACCCATTGGAATGTGAACACAAAAACAAGCAAAATAACCACTGACACAACGGCCAAGTTCGTTCGTGTTATGGTAAATCCCGTTTTTAGTTCATCTGCAGAAACAACGGTAAAATGACTCAGGTATCCCTTCTTCGGGACGGTTTCGATGTAGGCAGATTTGTCTTCAGGGTTTAATGTTTGTCTGATTATTGAAATGCAGCGATTGATAGGATCAGACGAAACAATTCGGTTTTCCCACACTTTTTCGATGAGCTCTTCACGTGTGATTACACGGTTTTGATTTAATATAAGGTACTCAAGTAAGCGAGCAACTTTGGGCTCTAAGCTCGTTTCCTTTTCGCCAGAGATGAGTGCACCCGTGTCGGGCTTAAAAATCCAGTTATCAAATTGGTATGAGTTTTCCAAAAATTCATTCCATAAAATTAATGCTTGATACGCCTCTTCCGAGCATATTCATCAGTCAGATAATCGCTTTTTTAGCATGCTATTCAACGCGCTACCAGTTTTAAAACCCATAGCTCGGTTTTATTTTATTAAAAAGGTTTTATACAAAAGGGGGCGACGCCAACTTTGTGTCCAATATATGTCGAAATAATGTGGGAGTGGAGAGGTTTTGGCAAACTCTCAATGGTTTATTTTACGGGTAAGTCTTTAGTCGCAGATTTTGGTCGAAATAATTGGAAAATGGGAAACTGCTCGACAGTTTCCCAATATCTTAGTTTGTCAGTTCGCAACAACTATACAGCCGCAACTAAGTCAGCCTCAAAACGTTTGCCTTGTGTATTAAGTTTTTCGTGACGGACTTCCACAATTTCGTTGTCCTTTGCGGGGTTTACGAACATAATTGAACTATCGGTCCAATAATCAATTTCAACACTCTCAATGGCCAAAAATGCACTAGATTTATTTGGCGTCATGGCACTTAGCACTCGTTCTATGGGAAGGTAATGAAAGTGATGACCTTTGCAGGGGTTTTTATAATTTACTGCTATCCCCCCTGTGAGTTTGATTAAATAGTCAACTTCTAATTTAACGACATTGTCATAGGCTTCAAGTGTTAATTTGTACGTAGTATTTGGTTCCATTTTTATACTCGTATCAATTTTTGAACCAATTGTAACCGTGTCGCTGTTGCTAGCTCCCTGACCAACTTCTTCCTCCATGGAGATTGAGGTTTCACCACCTACGCTACCGACCCCAATTTGTACACCATAATTGATCGATTGCGTGAAGCCAAAAGTATTGCGTTTATGCCAGGATGAGCTCACAGTAAACTGCTTTTCTTGTGTCAAGCTGCTGCCAAAATAACCATCGCTTTCAGTCGAGTTTGTTACAGTGGCAGTGTTTACTACCAAAAGCTGTTTACTATGGTCAACAATCTTATAGCTTTTGGGGGCAAGTTCGATGTTGACAGGTTCCCAGTTGTATCTTTCAAATAACTTATGCTTTCCGCCTGGGAGATTCATATATACATCGTTAGGGCTTCGACCTAACAATTTATTGACCGCTTGTTTAATATCTTCGGTACCGAAATCAAAAAGAGAATAGTCTGTGGGGGTAATCTTCCTGACTTCAGATCCGGTCATAGTAACGTTTATATCTTGTGGCGTTTCGCCTGTGACTATTGATGTCGTGATTGGCATGATCTTTTCCTTCTATCATTGTTTAAGGTTTATTTGATAGAACACCCAAAAAACACATATTGCCCAGTTAAGTCTGCTGTTACCTTTGATACTTACACGCAATACCAAGCTACATTTCCCGCGAGTTCCAATGATAACTATTTGCTAAAAAAGAGCGAATACCTAGCGTGGTGGGTAATTTTTTTCTAATGATTTACTAATGGAAAAGATAAGGTTTTAATCATTTTTTTAAAAGTGCGCCGAGACGCATATATTCATAGATAAAAAACTAGGTAAGCGTGTCCTTTTTTTTTTTGGATTTTAAATGAGGGATTCTACAGCGGAGTTAAAAAATGGCAGAAATTCCTTTAATAAAAACAACATGCACAAAAAAAGCGCTCAAATTGAAGTGCCCCCCATCAATTGGATAGTCCAACCATTGGGGATCACTGCAAATGAACGCCTTTTTTAATATTCAAAAAGTATGAGTGAAATTAAATATCTGCGGTTAAGCTGTCGATTTTACTCATCAAATCTGCACTGGCTTTTTCCATGTTGTTGAGAGCTTCAAGCGCTGCGCTGTCAATATTTTCACCTGCAACAGACAAGGCTGCACGAGCTGCGTCATAGACTCTTTGATTCGCTTGCTCAACACTTCTAATGTTCGAAGAGCTTCCTTCAACACCCAATGCGTTAATCCATGCCGATAGTTCCGACGATGCAGGCTCTCCAATTGCATTAACCGAACTGTCACCATTGCCGATGATACCGTTATACACTGCACGTTTGAGATCCAAGTGATCAATTTGTGCGTTGGCTAGAGACGTTCTGGCAGCTGATTCACTGATGGTATTACTCATAGAGGTAGACATTTCTAGCACCTGGCTAACTTTGTCTTTCACTTCACTAGTTTTGGTCACGAGCTCTTTGGATTGAGAAGACACTTCATTGATGTTTGATTCAATGTTACGCGTCCCTTCTTCGATTTTTTCAACCAGATTATTAATTTCCTGAGTCGATTCAGACGAACGCATTGCCAAGTTCCGAACCTCTTCGGCAACAACCGCGAAACCACGTCCGCTTTCACCAGCTCGCGCCGCTTCAATTGCCGCATTTAGGGCCAACAGATTGGTTTGCTCTGCAATAGAGTTAATGACTCCGACAAAACTACTAATGCTGCTAGCTAATCCCGACAATTCTCCGGCATGGGTTACCCCTTTTGCCGCCATGGCATCAATTTGAGTTAAACCACTAGCCGCTTCATCGAGCATCTCAGAAGAGCCAGTAAACAATTCTTCAGCACCTTTCACTTTGGCACTTTCTGCTGCCAAAGTAGACGCGGTGACACTCAGCGAGCCTTTGACCGAATTCAAGGCGCGTTGACCGTCTAACATTATCTCCGCGACAACTTGAGCCTCTGAACTTTCCGTGGTCTGCACAGCCGCCTGTTCTTGTGCGTCAGCGAGTTGAGACTGCAATTGATCAATCTGCCTTTGCAATGCTTGATTGTCATTAGTGAGTTCACGGATTTTGCGTTGATCTTCTTCGTTTACTTTCTTAAAAAACATTACTGGACCCCAGTTCCTAATTCTCAGTCATAGGCTTTGCAAATCGTAGGCAGATTCGCTTTAGTCTCTGTTTCAAAAATTATTTCATTTACCTAACAGCTAGTTATCGACCATTTTTTCATTTACAGCAAATTTTTTTCACGAAAATTGTTTTCTATGCCATTTCGCATGCTTGCTCTTACCGGTGAAAACTTTGGTGAAGGTTTCCATTTGGGTTTAATTAACGACAGCGGCACCACACGTTTTTTCGCCACAACAATATAAACACTAGCAAATATGGGCAGATATTTTCGGCACAATTTCTCTAAGCCCGAAAATATTCGATATTTCTTTTTGAACAATAAACTGGAAAAGGCAAGTTGATGTTGCTCAATCACTTCAAAACCCAGCAGGTTTAACCAATCTTTAATTCTGAAACGACTGAAAAATCTCGCTTCACGAACGATCTTATTCCGCGACATAGGTAAAAAACGAAAGATACCCGCCAAACTAAAAGGATTAAACCCAACTATCACAACGTGACCATTTGGGATCAATACTCGATCGATTTCTCTCAAGATTTGATGAGGGTCACGAGAGAAGTCCAGTTCGTGTGCCAGCACCGCCGCGTCGATGCTCCCTTCAGAAAAGGGTAGCTCATGGCTATCGGCAACTATTTGTGAACTTGCATTGTCTTGACTGGCTCGCACACATTGTTTGTTGATCACGTCAATCTTGTGATTAATTGTGCAACTAGGTAAATCAATATCTCGACTCAAGCAGCCAAGTTTGATCAAATGATAACCAAAAAAGCTTCGACAGCTATCATGTAAGCTGGATTCAACTTGTGATTTAAGCTCATCCCCTACTGGTATCTCACTCCAAGTTTTCGGATACAAGGGCTTTTTAGTACTAAAAGCAGGCTTCATTCAGTCCAAATATTTGCGCAGCATCAAACAAATTCTTATAGTACATCAATCCATTCACTACACAAGCAAGGGCAACTATGCACGATGTAACGGTGTTTCCGATCCCAGCATTCACTGACAACTACATTTGGTGTCTGCATAATGGACAGGATTGCTGGGTAGTTGACCCAGGTGAGTCAGGACCCGTGCTGTCTTATTGCGAAGTAAACAAGCTAACACTCAAAGGTATTTTAGTCACTCATCACCATTGGGATCACACAAATGGTATCGATACGCTGCTGCACAAATACCCAGATATACCTGTTTTAGGGCCCGACTATGGTAACATTCAAACATTAACCAAGCGGTTAAAGGAAGGTGATCAAGCGTATTTGGCCGAATTTGATCTGACGCTTGATGTCATTGACGTGCCGGGTCACACACTTGATCACATTGCTTATTACGGCAACAACATGCTGTTTTGCGGCGATACACTATTTTCTGCGGGTTGCGGAAGGTTGTTTGAAGGTAGCCCTGAACAAATGCACAAGTCTTTAAGCAAATTGATGCAACTACCAGGCGAAACCGTGGTCTATTGTACCCACGAATACACGCTGGCCAATGTGCAATTTGCTTTGCAGGTTGAGCCAAACAATACAGCCCTGTCTGAATATTCAGACTGGGCGAAAAAAAGGCGACGTCAGGGCCTCCCTACTCTGCCTACGAATATAGAACAACAAAAAGCGATTAACCCGTTTTTACGTGCGCAACAGGATGAAATTAAACACAATGCAGAAAACTATTTGGACAAAGCTCTGTCCGATGAAGTTCAGGTTTTTGCTGCAGTTAGGCAGTGGAAGGACAATTTTTAATGGAGCTCACAGCTCTCCTACTCATGTTGTATTGGACACAGTGATGAAAGTCTCTCTTGTCAGTGCAATAACCTTGTTAGCTGGGTGTCAGTCGTTCAGCGCGATGACCCAAACTCACCCTGAGTTGGAGCAAGAGCAGCAGATTGCTGAACAGATAAATGAAAGTTGCCAGCAACAGCATGACCTAGCGCAAGAGCTTTTTGATTGCACCTCTGCCGCGCAAGGCACCATACCGGTTACCCATCCAACTGAAATAGTAGAAATTACTGTAGAGCCAGACAACTATGTGGAACTTCCTGCCGAAGCGCTGCCGCAGAATCGCCACAATGTTTGGCTGAGGATCAAACAGCAGTTAAGTTTTGACATCCCTGAAAATAAGCGGGTCACTGCTCAAAAAAATTGGTATTTAAAGCACCCCAAATATATGCAGCGTGTGTCTAAACGGGCGAAACCGTTTTTACACTACATTGTCGAAGAGATTGAAAAGCACCAATTGCCATTAGAGCTGGCTTTGTTACCCATTGTGGAAAGTGCGTTTGACCCATTTGCATACTCACATGGGCGTGCAGCCGGAATGTGGCAGTTTATTCCCAGCACTGGAAAACGTTTTGGCATGAAGCAAACTTGGTGGTATGACGGCCGCCGCGATGTCGTTGCATCAACGGAAGGTGCGATTGCATATTTAAAATACCTAAACAAAATGTTTGATGGAAACTGGATGCATGCACTTGCCGCATATAACAGCGGTGAAGGTCGAGTAATGCGAGCCATCAAGCGTAACAAAAAAGCCGGTAAACCTACGGATTTCTTTTCGTTGGATCTGCCCAGAGAAACACGCGCATATGTTCCAAAATTATTGGCTTTAAGTAGTATTTTAAAAGATTTTGATGATGACAATGTCGAATGGCCGCTGATAGAAAACAAAGCTTTTGTGCAAGTCGTCGACATTCAATCTCAAATCGATCTGGCGCTGGCAGCAGACTTAGCTGGTTTGAGTTTAAAAGAACTTCACTCACTCAATGCTGGTTTCAATCGATGGGCGACGGATCCGAAAGGTCCGCACCGTTTATTATTACCTGCTGACCGGGCAGAAAGTTTTGAAATCGCGCTTAACGATATCGACAAAAACAAGCGGTTGAATTGGGTTCGCCACGAGATTAAAAGCGGCGACAGCCTGTTGAAACTCTCTAAGCAATACCATACGACCGTAGATGTCATACAAGGCGTCAACGATATGGATGGCAACATGATCCGAGCGGGGGACTATATCCTAGTACCCGTGTCATTAAAGTCATTAGATCAGTATTCGTTATCAGAAGATCAGCGTCTGGCGAGCACACAATCTAAGCGCAGAGCTTCTCACCAGTTGTCTCATACCGTGAAAGCCGGAGATACGTTCTGGGACTTAAGCCGCCAATACAAGGTAAATATTCGCAGCCTTGCTAAGTGGAACGGTATGGCGCCGACCGACATGCTCCATCCTGGCAAGAAGTTAGTTATTTGGGTAAACCAAGTGTCGGAGTCGCAACGTAAAGATGCTGTAGTTCGCTCGTTGACTTACACTGTCAGAAAAGGTGACTCTTTGGCCCGTATTGCGAATAAATTCAAAGTGAAACTGAATGATCTTAAACGCTGGAATCAGGGCAAACTGTCCAAATACCTGCAACCTGGACAAAAACTTAGAGTCTTTGTAGACGTAACCCGAACCTAAGGTAATTGATGTTTGGCTTTAATCGCGACAATCTGCTAAAAAGCCATGAAGGGCCCTGGATACTGCTTGATTTAGCTATGCTGGGGCTACTGATCATTAATCTTGTTTGGATCATCTTCGATTCATTGTATGAAACCGAAGTATTCCGACAAGGCTTGGCCTACATATCAGACGGATTAGTCAGTGGCTATGCTCCAGTTCACGCAAATTTTTTATTAATTGATTTGGCCTTTGTTGCCGTATTTCTAAGTGAATTTTGCTTACGTTGGGTGGTAGCAATTCGTCGAAAAACCTATTTGAGATGGTATTTCTTTCCGTTTGTTCATTGGTACGATCTAGTCGGATGTATTCCTCTTGCTGCCGCACGCATTTTTAGATTCTTGCGGATTTTTTCGATTTTACATCGCTTGCATAAATATCAAATTATCGATTTACGGCGAACCGCTCTATTCCGATTTTTCGAATTTTATTACAACGTTTTTGTAGAAGAACTGTCGGATCGAATTGTCGTGAAAGTGCTTAGCGATGCACAAAAAGATATCGCCGCAGGCTCCCCACTAATAGAAGACATTAGTCGCAGTGTGATCGCCAGCCGACTGCCTATATTAACCAAGTGGCTGGCATCTGTAATGAGCCATATCGGCGAATCTATTGAGCATAATGAACACGGTCAATCTGTGCGGCAACACGTGAACGAAAGTGTTGGAAAAGCAGTAAGAGAAAACTCGCAAATTGGCACATTAAAACTCGTGCCTGTACTGGGAAGCACTATTGAACGTACTCTGGAGCAAGCGGTGACAGACATTGTTACCCAATCGGTAGTAAATTTGCTCAAAGATATGACACCGGAAAAAATTGACGACTTTGTCGAGAATGGTATTGGCCGCTTTTCATCTGAGGATCATGAGTTAGATCAAGAAATGCTAGCTGTGGTCAATGAGTGCATCGAATTAGTTAAAGTGCATGTGTCTCAGCAGCGCTGGAAAAGTGAATTTGAAGGCAGTCAAACAAGTCAAGTTGATGAACAACCCCCATTACTTGAGCAAAATAAATAACCTCAATTCGGGATAAAAATATCTGCAATCAATTGATTTAAAACATAATATTTATAGTTTAATCCCAGTAGTGCTCTAATGCTCAAGATCAAGGCGCTCAAGTGACGGAATAGCCGGTTCTTTCGAACTTGAAGTACGCAGAAATTGGGCATAAGGGCTCTGCTGGACGGCTATGCTTACCCAAAATCGAGGTTATACAGTGAAATGGCTTGAACACAAAATACCCCCACCACTGGTGTGCGCATTCTTTATTTCAATGGCTGCTATAGCAAAGAGCAACGATGTTGGCGTCTTTCGTGAGGCAAAATCGTTTGATATATGGGTGGCACTTCCATTTTTGACTGGCATTGGCGTAATAGTATTGGGAATTTGGGAGTTTAAACGCGCTAATACCACAGTCGACCCAATCAACCCAAAGAAAGCGTCTGTTCTGGTGACTTCGGGAATATTCAAATTCACCAGAAACCCCATGTATGTTGGAATGATATTGTTTCTTATCTCCGCCACTTTCTACCTTGGAACCTGGATCGGATTCTTAAGTACTTTTGCTAGTGGCGTATACCTGACTCATTTCCAAATCAAACCCGAAGAGAAAATCATTGAAAACCTTTTTGGGCAAGCATATACGGATTATAAATCGCGTGTCAGACGTTGGTTGTAAGACAAAAAATCAGCAAATGTTGACGTGTCTGATAAACCTAAACGTTGAAAAAGACTTACCAACTGACTGTCGGCCAATATGCGATTTAAACTCGACAATTGTGCAAAAAATGTGGAAGTTTTACTGAATCGCCCAATCTTTCCTTAGCGATGCATTTAAGTACTTGAACTGCCCTAGAATTCAAGTAACGTAAAAATTGTTGATCTCAACAATGAAGATACTATGCGGATCCAAACTAAACTCTTTGCAATATTTTTACTCTCTAGCGTTTTCTTGACGGTTACCCTGATTGGCATTATTCAATGGAGCATTGGAAAAGGGATGATAGATTATGTCAATGCCAAACAAATCGAAGCGCTAAGGCCCGTTGCGGATTCACTAGCGGAGCATTATCAAGTAAACCAGTCGTGGTCCTCCATTAATGATGACCCCAGAATATTTATCGACTTAATACGGGAAGCTTCACCTGCGGCAAGAATGCCACGTCAGAGACCTCGGCCCTTCAGAGGAGACCATCCGCCCCAACGACGACCTCCAGATGGGAGTCGTTCCATACCAAGTGACATCGAAGGTCACAGACCTCCAAGGGGTTTACCACCGCCGCCAATGGGTTATGCTTTGTTAGACAGTCAACAAAACATAGTGGTAGGAAGGCTTTTTCATGAAGAAACACACAATACCATCGACATTGTTGTTGATGATCAAGTTGTTGGCCAGTTGAAATTTCTGCGCCGAGATCAGTTAACCGAAGGTTATGAGTTGAATTTCATCGAGCAACAAAACACCTCACTACTTATCTTTTCAATACTAATTTTGGTAATTACTTTAGTTATCGCATTACCGCTTGCTCGACATATCATTCGTCCCATCAAGCAACTCACCCAGGGTATGCACGAACTTACACAAGGACAATTTGATCGCCAACTCGCCTTAAAACGCAAAGACGAATTTAATCAACTTGAGCAAGACTTCAATGAACTTGCGTTTACCTTGAAGAAAAATGAGGACTCACGAAAGAGCTGGTTAGCCGATGTTTCTCACGAATTACGAACACCTGTTGCGGTGCTAAAAGGAGAAATTGAAGCAGTTATTGATGGGATCCGCCCACTCACTCTTGAGCAGTTTATCTCAGCCCAAGAAGAAATTGCCCAATTAGAACGCTTAATTGAAGATCTTCATGAGCTTACTCGTGCAGACATCGGTACATTGCACTACAAAAAAAACGTACTAGATATCAGTGCGTTAGTCAGCAGTGAAAGTCGCAAATATGAACAGCTATTGGCCGAACATAAAATTGACTTAAATATAAATTCTACTGATAAACCTATTCTGCTGAATGCCGATGAAAAACGTCTAAAACAATTGTTTAGTAACTTGGTAACCAATGTCATTCGTTACGCTGAAAATGCGAGTCACCTGAATATATCAGTAGTTAAACAAGATAGCGCTGTAGAGATAACTTTTTCCGACGATGGTCCCGGTGTGGCCAATGAACACCTAGATAAACTGTTTGAGCACCTGTATAGAACAGAGCAATCTAGAAACCGCAATAGTGGAGGTAGCGGTTTGGGGTTGGCAATTTGTAAAAAAATCATGATTGCCCATAATGGCAAAATTTGGGCAACACAATCAGCGATGGGTGGTCTTGCTGTGCATTTGCTGTTTGGTCTGGATATGCGAGGTTAAACTTTATGACGACCCCCTTGATTTTTATAGTGGAAGACGAACACAAACTAGCCTTGCTGTTGAAAGACTATCTTCACCAAGCACAATATGCAGTTGAAATTTTTAGTGACGGCAACGATGTTGTCGAAGTGGTAAAACAACATCCCCCTGATGCAATTTTGTTGGACATTATGCTACCCGGAAAAGATGGGATTCAGATTTGCTCGGAAATACGGCGATTTAGCCAAGTGCCCATATTAATGCTGACAGCGAGAGTTGAAGAAGTCGATCGGCTAATAGGACTGGAGATTGGAGCTGATGATTATATCTGCAAACCTTTTAGCCCACGGGAAGTAGTCGCCAGAGTCAAAGCCGTATTGCGCAGAACCCTACAGCCAGATATTCAGAATAAGCCGTTGTTAGGTCTTGATGACAACCGTATGTTGGCCTTAACGTCAAATCAAAAGATTGTCCTAACCGCAGTTGAGTTTAAAATGCTTAAATGTTTATTAAGCGAACCAGGCCGAATATTTTCTAGGGACCATCTAATGGATATTGCCTATGACGACCATCGCATAGTTAGTTATCGCACTATTGACAGCCATATCAAAAAACTTCGCAAAAAACTTAACGACGAAGGTGGATTGGATTTAATTCGATCGGTATATGGCGTGGGTTACAAAATAGTCGAAAGTGTGGAAGACTGCGATAAGTAATATAAGGAGGGGAAAATGATCATTATCACTGGCCGCGTCCATATTCGAGAAAACTGTCTTCAGGATGCACTGGCATTATGCCTGAGACACGTAGAACATTCTCGCGCTGAAGACGGGTGTATTTCTCACGCTGTCACCCAAGATGTTGAACAACCCAAAAAGCTGTTTTTTTTCGAACAATGGCGAGACAACGATGCTGTGCAAGCACACTTTGCATTGCCGACCTCACAACAATTTGTGAAAAATTTATCACCTTTGTGCGAAAGCCACCCAGAATTAACCGTTTATCAAGCCGAGAAGGTGAATTGACAAGACGCTAGCGTCTAGTTAATTCACGCCCGCACTCCACAACTACGTCATACTCGTATTCCATGACAACGTCACGCCCGCGTGCCAAACCTACGTCATGCCCGCGTACCAAACCTACGTAATACCCCGCGAGCCAAACCCACGTCACGCCCGCATGCCAAAACAACCTCATACCCGCGTACCAAACCTACGTCATATATGGACCCACCCAGTTTGCAAGGTTTATTGATAGATAATAAGTGAGTTATTGCCTTCATATATTCGGCCTGTTTATTGAGCTCATTGGCTCATGGCCCAGATGCAATTTGCTCCTACTTAACTAATCATCCCC
>NZ_VKKH01000007.1 GCF_007197995.1 Aliiglaciecola sp. M165 | reverse complement strand
TAACCAGTTTATGTCTGGCAACCATAGCGATACGGTACCACCTGATTCCATTCCGAACTCAGAAGTGAAACGTATTAGCGGCGATGGTAGTGTGGGGTTTCCCCATGTGAGAGTAGCACATTGCCAGACTCCTATTTAGAGAAAGGCCACCTAATCAGGTGGCCTTTTTTTATGCTTGTAAGTTAATTAACATTCATCGATTTATTGATATCAAATCAGGTGGCCTTTTTTTATGCTTGTAAGTTGTTAACCAGTCATCGATTTATTGATATCAAAGTAGGTGGCCTTACTCTAAAGCGCTGCGCGCAAGAGCAATTCCAAAGGGGAAACCTAACCCATCTAGTGTCATGCAATACTTTACTTTGTAGTTGATAAATAGGTGTCACACATCCATGTGGCTGCATCCAGCCTCGCATCCTTGCGAGTCGTGCACTCGTCAAACGTTGCTGCGCAACTAACAACATCCTCGCTTACCCCCATGCGAGAAGGTAAATCGAAGAAACGTCATATATGGACCCACCCAGTTTGCAAGGTTTATTGATAGATAATAAGTGAGTTATCGCCTTCATATATTCGGCCTGTTTATTGAGCTCAATGGCTCATGGCGAAGCCGTATAAAAGGGTGGGTCCATTACATTATCCCCGAAACGCTCTTATGTCGCGCACGCAGTCGGGGACCTCTGTGGTATAATCGTGAATTCAAAACATAACTTCGCTCACACTCAAAACAAAACCCAAAAAGAACTCGTCACTGATAACGCACCCACACTAGCCGTGCGTCACTAGCGTGCGCGCCCACATCCCTGAACGTCGTTCAGTCGGTTAACGCTTCTGCGAAGCTAACAACAACCGCCTTCACCCCCATGCGAGAGTAACTTTTGCTTCAGCGAACCAAAGTCCAAAAGAATAACATTCCGCCATGGTCACCGATGGTTGTTAGGGACGACAACCTTCAGCGCACAGTGAAGTAATCACAGGGCGGAGGCTATGGAGGATTTTTATTCATACATGTGGGCAGATAATTTTATTACATGTAACTTTCGCATTTCCTTGATGTGTCATTGTCAGTAAAAATTTGAATATGATCAAAGTCTTTGGATGAGGGAAGTGCGTTTGTTACTAACTTCTCAAACTGATCTGCGACGGCTTGGATTTTATCTCCTAGATTTTCAATGGCGTCAAAATCGCTTTGATGTTGTTGGATTAAAGCCTCTATTTTTTCAGCAATCGCTGTTTGTTTTTCCATTGCCTGTTTGTCTATTCGTATAAGCTTTTCTGTCTCCTGCACTGCAATATGAGAAACTTTACGCATTTGTTCCTCTAATTCATCCAACGCGGGTTGCATCTTTTTGATGGGCACTTCTAATTTATGCATGAGCTCAGATTCTTTGTTTAAATTGTCGTAAGCTGCCGCTTGTTGCTCATTCAATGTCATGGAATAAACAACGTCACATCCCTTATAGGCTACTAATTCATAACCCGACAGTTCAGGCTTGTTTGTGGCAAATACTGATAAGGCCAAAACAGAGGTTAACGTTAATGAGGTATATTTCACCAAGTGATTCATAAAATGCTCGCTTTTTTGTAAGTGGTACAGATAAGTCGAGCCATAGGAAAAAATAGTTTTAATTTAGCAGCCTTTTACAAATAGTTGTTTAATAAATAAACAAAAATTGCAATCTCAGATACTTTTTTCATACACTGTGTGGTAAAAATTAAAATGGAAAAGCCACTTTGGCAGGGAATGTTTTAAAAATTAGACCCCTTTATTTACCACTAGCTTATGTTTTAACGCTGTGGCTGTTTAATTATTCGTTAGGCTTCATTTCCATAGAGCAAGATCGCACCAGTGTATTGGCGCGAGACGCTGGTGCTGCGGTAGTGTTGCCATTGTTAACGGCACTATTGTGGTGGAGCAGAAATGTTTGCATCGTTTCTTGTGCAAATTCGCTTGGATATATAGCAAGCCATCGACGAACACGCAAACAAAGCAAGCTTGTACATCATTTTGAAAAAATAATTATTAATCGATTGTCAAAGCTAAACGCCGTCATAGCAGTTTTGGCCGCGATGATTGCGACGCTTTATTTATCCTCTGAAGGACTATTTAACGTACAAGAAACCAGTGTGTATCAGGTATCTGAATACCGTTATTTGTTGTTATTGCAGGCCTTGCCGCTTTGGTTTTGCTTACTTTCTTACATAACAACCTTGTACTTTATTCTTCGATTAGTTTTTCTTTATTGCAGCAAATATATGCGTGTCAGATTATTTGAAGTAGAAGAAATGAGTCCAATCTGTGACCTGATCGTCGTAAATTTTTTGTTTGCCACTTTGCTAATTTCGACTTATCCGATTAATTCGTTTTTTGTTGATATTCCTAAAACTGACCAGTTTCTAATGCTGTTCTTTGCGATCATTATCGCTGGGATTTTGCTGGTTCCTATTTATTGGGTGCAGTCAGTGATTCGTCTCAGAAAAGACCGTTCTTTAACAAGAGTGAATGATTCTCTCAACGCTCAATTAGACAAAAACCATACGCAGAGCGCTCAACGGAGGTTGGTCGATGATGATGTGCGATTACAATATATTTCTGATTTGCTTGTGGTCAGAAAAGAAATTCAACGAGCGCCCGTATGGCCAATGAACGTCCCTTTTGCGCTTAAAATGCTTTTTATTCTTACTATCCCGCTATTGTCCTGGACAGGAGCTGGGATTATCAGCCAAATGATTAAGCCTTGGACTCAGTGATGGAATCCGTTGCACGAAACAAAGGTATTCAAAAACACGTGAGTTTACCAAATTGGTTTGGGCCTTTCTTATACGCAATTTTAGGTGTCACTGGCTCGTATTTACTTGGCGCGTTTGACACGCCTAATCCAGAAGATGCGAAGTTAGCGAAAGAGTTTAACGCTGGTTTCGCACTGCCAATTTTTACCGGTTTACTTTGGTTTATTAATGCCACCATGTTGCAACGAGCCTATTTTTGCCTAGACAACTTTATGCAAAATAATTTGGATAAAGTGTACTCGGTTGACGTTGTTAACATGTTGCGTAATCGTTTTAAGATTAACCTGAAGATTTCTGTTGGGTTAGGAGTGGCTTCAGGCATTACCTATATGTTGTTTGAAGGGGTTTTGGCGACGGATTTAAGAATGGTCGCAATTTATTTAAACCTTATGGCGATCCCTTTTTGGGTTTTGACTTTTTTATTCATGCTTCAACTTTTTTATGTAACTCGCTACGTCATTAAACACTTCTTAAGTGTCGAAAAAATTGATTTGTTTGGTATCAAAAAACTAACGCCAATTTCCGATTTGGTTATCTCCAACACGGTGCTATCAGCGATTAGTTTGGCGTTTGTACCGCTATTTTGGATAGGCAGAGAGATACCCCAGTTGGACAAGCTGATCGTGGCTACCGTATTTATCTTGTTTGCCTTGTTTCTATTTTGGCCGGTAGTTAGAGTTCAGCGCATCATCGCGCGGAAGAAGCGTTTGGCAATTAGCCGGATCAACCAATCTTTCCACCTGTTATTTGACAGAAAAATAGGTGAAAATCGCAGATTGACTGATGACCCTGAACGTTTACGTAAACTCAGTGCTTTGATCAGTGCAAAACAGGAAATTTCAGAGGTGTCTGAGTGGCCTATTGATTTGCCGCAAAGTATAAAAGGCATTTTGATTTGCTTTTCAATTCCATTCTCTTGGATAGCAGGTTCTCTTGTGGAAACTTTGGTTTCAAAGTTTCTTTAATCTTTGCAAAATAATGCTCTTCACAAAATGTTGACCAAAAAACATAGATGAAATGACGTAAAACCTATCGAGACCTTTTCAAACTGATGGCATATTGATTACTATACTCTCATAGCAATGCACTAGGATGCGTTGAATTATTATGCTGATTTTAAGACCTAACTGCGAGTTATGTGACAAAGATTTGCCCGCTGATTCAGACGAGGCAATGATCTGTACTTATGAGTGCACGTTTTGCCAGAGCTGTGTGGAAAATGTGTTAGACAATGTGTGTCCAAATTGTGGCGGCGGTTTTTGTCATCGACCCATTCGGCCCGTGCATGCTCACCGAGAAAATGTTAGTTTGGCTCATCACCCCGCTTCAACTGAAAGAGTGCATACTCCGTTTACTGTGGAACAAATTAGAGCTTTCTCACAAAGTGTGAAAAACAAACATGCAAAATGAATCAACGAGCATAGAATCGCCGTGCATCCGAAATTGCTGTTTGGATCAAAATGATATGTGTGTCGGGTGCTTTCGCATGCTTGATGAAATCTTGATATGGGGGCAAGCTTCTGATGATAAAAAGCAAGCTATCATCACAAAGCTTGCACTTCGAAAAATGACGCAAAAATCCACCAACGCTAAAAGTTAAAATCTGCTACAATCCGCGCCCACCGTAACTTTAGTACGCAATTCTAATCGAATGAAAATAGTATTAGCTCCGATGGAAGGAGTCGTAGATCACCTGATGCGAGACATGTTAACCCGTGTTGGTGGATTCGATCTGTGCGTAACAGAATTCGTTCGTGTCGTTGATCAATTATTACCTCCCAAAGTGTTTTATCGGCTATGTCCTGAACTTAAAACTGATGGACTCACACCAAACGGCACACCCGTCAAAGTTCAGCTACTTGGCCAGGAGCCAGACTGGTTAGCTGAAAATGCTGTACGCGCGATCGAAATGGGCTCTCATGGAGTCGATCTTAATTTTGGTTGTCCGGCAAAAACGGTAAATAAGAGTAAAGGAGGTGCGGTTCTGCTCAAAGAGCCCGAAGCACTCTATCAAATTGTCTCTGCAGTAAGAAAAGCGGTACCTGAAGACCAAGTCGTTACGGCGAAAATGCGATTAGGATTTGAAGACAAAACCCTTGCCATTGAAAACGCATTGGCTATTGAGTCGGCTGGCGCTGATAGTCTGGTCATTCACGCTAGAACGAAAACAGAAGGCTACAAACCACCTGCATACTGGGATTGGATCGCAAAAATTAAGCAACAAACAAACATCCCCATTATCGCAAATGGCGAAATCTGGAATAAAAGCGATGCGGCACAATGCCAGCAGCAATCGAATTGCCAGGACATTATGTTGGGCAGAGGCGCTCTTGCTTTACCTAACCTTGCCAATGTGATCCGCCATGATGCTGCACCCATGTCCTGGCAGGAGCTAAAGCTATTACTTATCGATTATTCTGGTTATGAGATCTTCGGCGACAAAGGTCGTTATTATCCAAATCGTATTAAGCAGTGGTTTGGCTATTTACGCAGACAATATACTGAAGCCGACACGGTTTTTGAACAGATCCGCACGCTTCGGCAAGCAGAAGAAATCGTTAACATACTACAAAGTTAAACCAATTCAGTTTAATCTGTTCGCTGGTTTTTACAGTAAACATACAGCATTACATAAGAATAATAGATAATCACAACAATAACGGCAGGGAAAAATGAACACTTCTGTTAACAAAAAAGCACTGGCACTTAGCGTGTTGGGCGGCTTATTTTTGGTGGGTTGCAGTGACGACAAACCTGAAAAGACACCGCCAATTCAAATCGATAAAAACCCTTTTCCTAGTACCTATCAACCTATGACTAGTTCGCCAACGTTAATTACCAACGTGACGATCCTCGATGGTGTGGGCGGAATGATCCAGTCGGGCTCTGTGTTGATGAGCGATGGAAAAATTCAAGCAATCGGTGAATCTATTGAAGCGCCTGAAGGCGCTACCATCATTGACGGGAATGGGCAATGGGTCACGCCGGGTATTATTGATGTGCACAGTCACCTCGGTGTTTATGCAACACCAGATACAGCCTCTCATTCTGATGGTAATGAAATGACCAACCCGGTAACTGCACAGGTGTGGGCTGAGCACTCTATTTGGCCACAGGATGCAGGGTTTAGCCGTGCATTGGCTGGAGGCGTTACCAGCATGCAAATTCTGCCTGGTTCGGCTAACTTAGTTGGCGGACGAGCCGTGACCGTTAAAAACGTACCAAACAGAGTTGTTCAGGATATGAAATTCCCTGGTGCTCCGTACGGAATGAAAATGGCGTGTGGTGAAAACCCGAAAAGGGTATATGGCCAAAAAGGTGGTCCAGGAACCAGAATGGGCAACGTTGCCGGCTATCGTCAGGCTTGGGCAGATGCGCAAGACTACAAACAAAAGTGGGATCGCTATTATAAAGATCACGAAGCCGGCAAAGATCCAAATGCGCCTAAACGTGATTTAAAACTCGAAACTCTCGCTGGTGTGCTTGATGGTGAAATTATTGTGCACATGCATTGCTATCGAGCTGATGACATGGGCACCATGTTGGATGTGATGAAAGAATTTGATTACCAAATTGGCTCATTCCATCACGCGGTTGAGTCGTACAAAATTGCCGACAAGTTGGCAGAAAATAACGTTTGCTCATCGATGTGGGCAGATTGGTGGGGCTTCAAAATGGAAGCTTACGATGGTATCAAAGAAAATATCCCTATGGTGCATGCCGCTGGCGCTTGTGCAATTGTGCACTCTGATAGTGATCAGGGAATACAGCGCCTAAACCAAGAAGCGGCAAAAGCCTGGGCCGATGGAAATCGTGTTGGATTAAACATTAGTCAGGCTGATGCATGGCAATGGCTATCTGCAAACCCGGCCAAATCACTGGGTATATTTGAACAAACTGGCTCTCTGGAAGTGGGTAAAAACGCCGATGTGGTGCTGTGGAGTGCTGATCCCTTCTCGACTTACGCAAAAGCGGTTAACGTATACATCGATGGAGCACTGGCTTATGACCGCACTGATCCACAAAGCTGGCCAGTAAGCGATTTCGAGTTAGGCCAACCGGGTGAAGGAGACAGCAAATGAATACATTTGGAAGAATACTTACAAAGACATTATTGATGTCAGTAGTGGCCACATCGGCAGCATTTGCTGAAAATATTGCGATAGTAGGAGCCCGGGTACATACCATGTCTAGTCAAGGTTCAATAGACAACGCAACAGTCTTGATCCGTGATGGAAAAATTCAACGTGTATTAAATGAAACGCCAGCGCTTGCTGGCTATCGTGTTATTGACGGGAAAGGCAAGGTTGTCACACCAGGACTAATGGGAGCATACACATCACTAGGATTAGTCGAAGTAGGGTTTTCTGCTGGAACGGTCGACGCAAGAACAATAGCTAGTGGCATTTCGACCACAGGAGCCGCCTTAGATGTTTCCTACGGCGTTAATCCACATTCATCGCTAATTCCTATTTCCCGTTCTGAGGGCGTTACTTCGGCAGCAACAGCGCTTCAAAATACTGATCAATTGTTTCAGGGACAAGGCGCAATCATTACGCTGCACGGCAACACGCCTGTATTACGTTCCGCTGCATTTATTGCCACGGGCGTAGACAATGGAAGTGCTGATGATATTGGTGAGAGCCGAGCAGCCCTTTGGGTCACTCTGGAAAAAGCACTTGTCGAAGCAATATATATAGACGGGAAATCCATTACACCACAAAGCGAATGGCATGGTGCGAGCACGGTTGAAGATGCTATAGCATTGTCAGCCGTTGTAAAAGGTGAGGTGCCTTTGATGATCGAAGTGCATCGTGAATCGGATATTCGCCAAGTCATCGCGTTTAAACAACGCCACGAAGGGATCAACGTTGTATTACTGCGCGCAACAGAAGGTTGGAAAGTCGCTAAAGAATTGGCTGCAGCTAATATCCCTGTGATCCTCAATCCTGAATCAAACCTGCCTTATGAGTTTGACCAGCTTGCTGCAACGCTGGAAAACGCAGGACGATTGCATGACGCAGGCGTGTTGGTCGCTATTGGAATGAATACCCATAACATTCGCTTGGCAAAACAGCATGCAGGCAATGCTGTATCTCATGGATTGGATTGGGAAGCGGGTTTAGCAGCCTTAACAATCAATCCAGCAAGGATCTATGCTGTTGATGACATGCTAGGAAGTATAGAAGCAGGTAAACGGGCTGATATCGTTGTTTGGTCGGGAGATCCACTAGAAGTGACAGAAACTGCTGAAATTGTATTAATCGGTGGTGAGCAAGTGGATATGACCTCTCGTCAAAGTAAACTGCGCGACCGCTATCTACAGAAGGCACAAGGCAAAACTGTGCACTATGTGCGGCCGTAGAAAGATGCCAACCTAGTTGGCACTTATTTCAACTGACTAATACGAAAAAACCGAGCCAATGCTCGGTTTTTGCTTTTTGTTTGTGTCTAAGAGTGAATCAAGCTTGAGTATTAATTACCGAACCGACACGGGAGTCCGGAGTAGGGCTATTCTCTGCTGTACTGGGTTGCGCGGCCGGCGTCTCTAGCTCCGCTTGTCTTTGCGATGTTTCCGCTTGACGAACCTGCTGTGGAGCAGATGTTTGCGAAACAGCTGCATTGTTTGAAGAACCTATTTCCATCGCGATTGACCTCTCATAAATTATTTTATCGATAACTTTTTACAAATTTTAGTACAAAAATCATTCAACGGTTAAGTTTTTGCACTGACTTTGCTTTTTTCAAGGCTTTACTGCTAATCCGCCTTTAATGCCCCTTCGAGTTTTTCTTTCATAAATTCAGCGATCATCGGTTGCGCTTCTAGGTTTGGATGTATGCCGTCTCGTTGCATCAACGATTTGTCTAGGGCAATGTCCTGCATAAAAAACGGAATAAGAGGCACATTATTTTGCTCCGCCAACTCGGTGAACATGCTTGTGAACATTTGGTTGTATCGTCGCCCGTAATTTGTTGGGATCTGCATCTGTTGCAAAATTACTTCGATTCCTTGTTGCTGAGCGAAGGTGATCATTGACTGAATATTGTCACGCATTTTTTTCACGGGATGACCCTGCAATCCATCATTTCCACCTAACTCAATATATAGGTGAGTCGGTTGGTGTTGCTCTAAGAGTCGAGGTAGTCTGGCTAATCCACCGTCCGTTGTTTCACCGCTAATTGCTGCATTTACAACGATTATGGGTTGCTGTTGCCATGCATTTTGTAACAAACTAACCCAACCTTGCTCTTGCCTAAGCCCATACGCTGCACTTAGGCTATCACCTAGTACCAGAATTTTTTTCTGCTCACTGGTTATTTGCTCTGCGGCTAAGTGATCTGAAATGATCAGCAAAGGTATAAATAACAAGACTAATTTCAACTGACGCATTGCGTCTTTTTTAAACCATAAGTGCACTATGACAACAACTCCAAATGTAATGATTGAAACGAAACACATCACCAAAATAGTGAATACGAGTGAAGGCCAACTTCAGATCCTTCAACCAATTAGCTTTAATGTCAAGGCGGGTGAGTCCGTTGCCATAGTTGGTGCGTCCGGCTCCGGAAAATCAACCTTATTAAGCCTGCTTGCCGGGTTAGATCAGGTCAGCGAGGGAGAGATATATCTTGATAGCGCGGGGCTGCACGGTATGGATGAAGAACAGCGCGCTCGTTTGCGTGGTGAAAAAGTCGGCTTCATTTTCCAGAGCTTTATGTTAGTGCAAAGCCTAACTGCGCTGGAAAACATTATGCTGCCAGCGGAAATTGCGGGAATGGATAATCCAAGAGAGTTAGGGCAACAAATTCTTGAGCAAGTTGGCTTGGGCCACCGTGGCACTCATTATCCAAATCAATTATCTGGTGGCGAACAGCAGCGTGTTGCTATTGCGCGAGCCTTTATCACTAAACCAAAAATTCTTTTTGCCGATGAGCCCACAGGTAACCTTGATGCAGCAAACAGCGACAAGGTTGAAAAATTATTGTTTGACTTGAACCGTGAATCTGACACTACTTTGGTTTTGGTGACTCATGATCCTGAGCTAGCAAGCCAATGTCAGCGCCAGCTGCACATGCACGCCGGTGAATTGACTGAAGTGACAGAGCAGCCCTCAGGATCTGATGCTGATATTCAACAAATGCAGGCGAGCTAATCATGAATAGTGCGTTTAATTTAGCTTGGCGTTTGTTCAAGCATGAAGCCAAACGAGGCGAATTAACGATTATTTTGTTTGCCATTGTGTTGTCTGTGGCCTCTGTATTATCGTTATCTCTGTTTAGCGAGCGACTGCAGAGTGCTTTGACTGCTCGCACGGCTGATTTTATTGCGGCAGACAGACTCTTAGATTCAGAAGATCCGGTGGATCCACAGTGGATCAGTAAAGCCAAAGAGATGGGGTTGGCCACAACTCAGCAGGTTTATGCCCGTTCGATGGTGTTTGGTAACGAGCAAATGACCCTCACCAGTTTGCGCGCAGCTGCAGATGGTTATCCACTAAAGGGTGAGATGAAAACGTCAACTGAGCCATTTGGATTGGGAGAGGTCACGGAATTTTTACCTGCGACCGGCGAAGCTTGGGCGGAATCGCGATTATTCCAAAATCTAGGTCTGAAACTGGGTGATAAGATTGAAATAGGAGATAGTGACTTTACCCTTACCCGAGTAATAACAGAAGTTCCTGACTCGGGGTTTAGTGTTTTCGGTGGAAACCCTAAAGTGCTGATTGGTTACGACGAGCTCGCGGGCACAAACATCACGGGTCCCGGAAGCAGAATTACTTACACTTACTTTTTTGTTGGGGATTCATCAACCCTCGATGATTATTACGATTGGTTAGAGCCGCAACTTGATCGCGAGTTGCATTATTGGATGTCGGTGGAAGATGATGATTCTCCCATCGGTCGTTCTGTGGCCAGAGCAGAGCAATATTTCTTATTAGCCAGTTTGCTAGCCATTGTGCTCGCTGCGGTTTCGATTGCCGTAGCAGCGCAGCGCTACAGCCAACGTCATTATGATCCTGTTGCGATCATGAAAACCTTAGGTGCCAGTAAAAATACCGTTCAGCGTGTTTATCTTTATCAGATTTCGTTCATTACTATATTAGGAATTGTGATCGGTACAATTGCCGGGTTAGGGATCCAGCAACTGGTGGTTGCCGCAATTGCTGACCGGGTAGAGGTGTCGCTCGATGTCTGGCATTGGCGGCCACTGATTATTGCTGTCTTCACCGGTATTGTTTGTGCTGTTCTGTTTTCACTTTACCCGCTGCTGAAACTATTTTCCGTGCCGCCGCTTCGTGTATTGAGGCGTGATTTGGGTGCTGGAATGAGCTCCCGCGTATTGCAGTTTGGCGCAACAGGTTCAGCAATACTGCTACTAATGTGGGCATACAGTCAGAATCTAAAAATCAGTTTAATCTTATTTGTTTCAGGTATTGTTTTAGTGTGTGCGTTGCTGGCTATTACCTATGGGTTAATCGCTGTAGGCCGCAAGCTTGGGCAAGGCAAAATGGGTGCCTGGCAGCTCGCCTGGGCGAGAATCAAACGTCGGGCGATGGACAACAGCGTTCAACTGATTAGTTTCTCTATTACCATCATGCTTTTATTGGTAGTTTTGGTTATGCGTAACGATATGGTATCCCAGTGGCGAGACCAGTTACCACAAGGGACACCGAACTATTTCATGTCGAATATAACCGAGCAGCAACGCCCTGGATTGGATGCACATTTTCAGCAAAATAATGTGCAAACCGATGTGTTTTATCCAGTCGTTCGTGCAAGGTTTGTTGCGATTAACGACGAAAAAATTCGCACGGCAGTAACCAAGGAAGATGATGAACAACAGGATCAAGGGCGCAATGGATTAGGTCGAGAAGCTAACTTGACGTGGAGCTCGACGCTGCAAAATGAAAACCGTATTGTTGCAGGGAAATGGCTCGACTCGTGGCAAGAAGGCCAACCTTATGGCGTGTCAGTAGAAGAACGACTTGCCGAACGATTAGACATAAAGCTTGGCGATGAATTAACGTTCAATATTGGCAGCGAAGTTGTGGATGTAGAAGTGACCAGTTTGCGAGAGGTGAATTGGCAAACCATGCAACCCAATTTCTTCTTTGTACTGCAACCAGAAGTGATGCAAGCCTTTTCACCTACCTACATCACCAGTTTCCATTTGCCGTCGGAACAAAAAGCCAAGGTTTCTGAATTGATGAGACCCTTTGCCAGTGTCACATTGTTCGATGTCGATGCGCGGATTAATCAGTTAAGAGAAATTGTTGATCAGGTATCATTGGCCGTAGAATTTATTCTGATCCTGGTACTGATCGCAGGCTCATTGGTGCTCATAGCTCAAGTTCAAGCCAGTATGGATGAACGCCAGCAAGAGTTAGCGATACTGCGCACCTTAGGCGCAAAAGGGAGCTTGATACGCTCTAGCGTGGTGTTCGAATTTTTGATCATCGGTATCGTTGCCGGGGCGATGGCTGCTTTGGCAAATGAGCTGACTCTATACCTGTTGCAATCTCAGGTCTTTCAGATGCAGGGTTCGATTCACTACGAATATTGGCTTATTGCGCCCCTCGTCGGTGCAGCTGTTGTTGGCTTATTAGGGGCAGCAGGTTGCTGGCGACTTCTTACGCTTAACACCAGCCAATTGCTGAGGAAAATGGTTTAAGCCATTGACGACCAAAAGGGGGCGCGTTGGGTAAGTCAGCGCGCTCGCTTTATAACTCCAATGTATCTAGTGCTTGCTGAACGTGCGGATAGGAAAATGTAAAGCCATCTTCGGACAAGTGGGCAGGAATGACGTTTTGTCCGTAAATTAATAAATCTGCCATTTCTCCCATTGCGATTTTAAGTGCGACCTTAGGGGTGAACAGAATACAGGGTCTATTCACTGCACCGGCCAAGGCTTTTGAAAAAACTTTATTGGTAACAGGGTGCGGTGCAGTAAAATTGTAGATGCCAGACGACTCTGGATTGTTCAATAAAAACAGTATGCCGTTGACCATATCGTCGATATGGATCCACGACATATAATGTTTCCCATCACCGATAGGCCCACCTAGCCCTAATTTAAATGGCAGGGTCATTTTGCTTAACGCGCCACCAGAATCTGACAACACGATCCCTGTTCTCAACACGCATACGCGGGTTAAATGTGTTGCTGACAGTGCAATGTCTTCCCATTTTTTACACAGATGATGACTAAATTCATCGTGCACTTGGGAATAATCTTCAGTAATTGCTTGATCACCTTGACGACCGTAATAGCCAATCGCAGAACCGCTAATAAAGGTTTTTGGCGGTTGTTTGCCAGACTTAAACAGATTCGTAAGTTTTTGTGTGACATCCCAACGACTAGATTGGATCACGCGCTTTTGCGCTTTTGTCCAACGTTTATCCACAATAGGCTCGCCGCAAAGGTTGATCACGGCGTCAAAGGCGTCGAGCGATTTTAAGACGTTAAGAGACTCCAGTAATGTCACTTTATCGGGCAAGGTCTTTTTTGCCATACGCACAGAGCGTGTGAGCACGGTGACTTCTTGATTGGCCGCCAAGAGCTTGTCGACAAGTGCTCGCCCAATTAGACCTGTACCGCCCGTCACCAAATATTTAGCCATTTTGTGTTATTACCCTTTAGTGCAAGATAGACACAGCGACACTGAGTCTGAGAATCGCAATGCATGAGGTTTGTCTACCTCTGCTTCAGCATAGGTTACCCAGGCATGTTCTGCTGCAATTTCGAGTACATCTGAGGTAAGTTTTTCAAGCAATGAAAAACGATTATCTTCGACTAGCTTAATTATGCGCTTGGTGATCGTTTTGTAATTCAGCGCGTCGCTCATGTCATCAGAATCGGTTGCTTGCTCGGCGTCGTAATGAATTTTTACGTTGATCACTACATCTTGCTTGTTGAGAATTTCGTCCTCGTTGATACCGATATAGGTTCGAAGTCGAAGGTTTTTAATTCTGATAGTGGCTGGGTTCAGCTTCATGTATTGATGTTTCCTTTATTGTTTTGGTGTTGCTACAAAAAACGTTAGTACACCAATCTGAATATTTGCATTGCACCGGTATTCTGATAGCGTGTGCTAAACGTTGTTTGTATTATTTTGTGAGCCTAAATGGAAATTAAATCGCCCACCGCTGTCAAGGCACTACTTGTCAGCGCTAGTATCGTTGTTGTTCTTGCCGGCATTAAAGCGGCTAGTACGATTGTTGTTCCTTTTTTGTTATCTGTCTTTATCGCTATGGCTTGCAATCCGGTAATCAACTGGGCAAGTCGATACAAAGTCCCTCGCTGGCTATCGGTCATATCAGTAATACTGATAATTGTCGTTTTTGGATTCATGCTCGCAGGCCTTGTTGGCAATTCAATGGCCGAGTTTCGACAAAATTTACCTGTCTACAAACAACAGCTTAGTGGAGAATTGCTGTGGATTACAACCCGTTTAGAGGCATTGTTTAATTTAGAAATAAACACAGAATTATTGGTGTCCTACTTTGACCCGGCCGTAGCGATGAACATGGCGACCAACTTGCTCACAAGTTTGGGCGGGGTGCTGACAAACTTTTTATTGATCTTGCTAACCGTGGTATTCATGTTATTTGAGGCAGAATCTGTTCCGAAAAAGATCCATATAGCCTTGGATGATCCGTCCATGAAAATTCAGCAAATCGACAAGTTTTTGATCTCCGTTAAAAACTATTTGGTGATCAAAACGCTGGTCAGCATTGCTACCGGCTTTGTTATCGGCGTTTGGTTGTATTTTCTAGGCGTCGACCACTTTATGTTGTGGGCCGTGCTGGCATTTTTGCTTAATTACATTCCCAATATTGGCTCGATTATCGCAGCTGTTCCAGCCGTGCTTATGGCGTTGGTGCAACTTGGCCCAGCGGTGGCTGGCCTGACTGCATTAGGGTACGTGGTTAGTAATACAGTTATGGGCAACGTTGTCGAACCAAAGTTTATGGGCAGAGGGTTAGGGCTTTCAACGCTGGTGGTGTTTTTATCCTTGGTGTTTTGGGGCTGGCTATTGGGCACCGTAGGTATGTTGTTGTCGGTGCCATTGACCATGATTGTTAAAATTGCCTTGGAATCCAATCAGGATACAAGGTGGATAGCGCTGCTGCTTGATAGTGAGGATGTGCCTCAAGAAGTAGAGCAAAGCAAAGAACAAAGTGAATAACGAACGTTAGGCTTTTGGTCTACGACAAAATATTTTCAAGGTGGTGATCTTGTGAAAGACTTAGATCAGTAGCATATACAAGTCATATGAATGTGATTGGAGAATGTAAATGCTAAGAATTGCTCTTTTTCTCGGAACCAATATTGCGATTATTGCGTTGTTAAGTTTGACGTTCAGTTTGTTCGGCTTTCAAGGCTTATTGGCACAAAATGGTGTTGATTTGGATTTGCAGGCGCTACTGATTTATTCAACAGTGATCGGGTTTGCCGGTGCTTTTATCTCGTTGTTTATTTCTAAGTTCATGGCAAAACGCTCAATGGGTGTCCATGTCATTGAAGCTGCAACAAATCCCACGGAACGCTGGCTGGTGGACACGGTAAGAAGGCAATCTGAGATGGCAGGCATTGGCATGCCGGAAGTGGGTATTTTTAATAGTCCTTCGCCAAATGCGTTTGCAACGGGTTGGAATAAAAACAATGCTCTCGTAGCTGTAAGCACCGGGTTGTTGGAATACATGAATAAACAAGAAGTTGAAGCAGTGCTTGCCCACGAGGTTAGTCACGTCGCAAATGGCGATATGGTGACAATGACTTTAGTGCAGGGTGTTGTGAATACTTTTGTTGTATTTTTATCTCGCGTCATAGGGCACGTTGTCGACAGGGTCGTATTTAAAGTCGAAAGAGGGCATGGTCCCGCGTTCTGGATAGTGTCTATCATTGCAGAAATCATCTTAGGGTTCTTAGCTATGATGCTTGTCATGTGGTTTTCTCGATACCGAGAATTTCGCGCTGATGCTGGAGGCGCCAAACTCGCAGGACGCAACAATATGGTCGCAGCGCTGGCAAAACTCAGATCTTTCCAAGGAACAGCAGATATGCCTGATGAAATGGCGGCTTTTGCAATTAATGCCGGTAAAATCCATAAACTTTTTGCCAGCCATCCGCCATTAGAAGAGAGAATCGCGGCGCTACAAAATCGAAGTTAAGCGCCTAATTGGATAGAGAATAGGTGGTTGATTGATTCTTACGGTGTGAAGTTAGGCTTAAAGCATCGGGCAGAGTCATCAACCCATAAAGAGTCATCAACCCCATAAAGAGTCATTAACCCCATAAAGAGTCATTAAGCCTCACTTCAATTTTGATCCGCTGCAAGGAAAGTGTCTAACTAGACGATAGTTTTAAAAGTCAGAGTAATTCGTGCACCGCCCAATTCCGAATCACTAATTTCCATTTTGCCATGGTAGGCTTCTACCAAGTCAGCCACGATTGCCAGACCAATTCCTTGACCTTCTTTGTAGCTATCAAGGCGCTTTCCTCGGTGTAACAAAGCTTCTCGATGCTCTTTTGCTATGCCAGGTCCGTCATCTTCAACACAAATGGATAAACAATCCTGTCTTGGCATTGAAGCCGTCACAACTACCCGATGTCTAGCCGCTTTACAGGCGTTATCCATCAGATTACCTAAAATCTCCATTAGGTCGGTTTTGTCTCCTTTAAACGCACTGTTTTGTTCGATCTCTAGTGCGACATCAAGTGCCTTATCAGCATGCACTTTCGTCATTGCAGACTGGAGCTTTTCTGCAGTGGGGAGAACAGGTTCAGCTTGTTCCCAACCACTACCTGAACCCGCTACCGCTCGTTTAAGTTGGCGTTGAATAATGCTATCGATTTGATTCAATGGTTCTTGCGCTGAGTTGGGTAAAGCTTGATTGCCGGATAACACAGCTAAAGGGGTTTTTAGACTATGTGCTAGATCACTCAGACTGTTTTTATAGCGGCTTCGTTGTTGTGCTTCGGTATCTAACAAATGGTTAATGCTGTTTTTGAGTTTTTCTAGCTCTGGCGGGTAGGGCTGATCCAAGCGTTCAATTTCGCCTTTTTCGGCTTGTTTAATCTGTGTGATCAAGGTATTTATTGGACTCAAAGCCATGTGCAAGCTAATGATCAATACAATCAACAAGAATACTGCCACTAACCCTAACCAATTCCACAGTGTGGTTGCGAATGTTTGTCGTTCTTTCTCGAACATGCGTTTATCTTGCACGATAAAGAAGCTAACTGGGACGAAATCCTCTAAAGTGTCAAATTCAGCTGTATAGGCAAACATAAAATAATCCGACACCACGTTAAAATTGGGGATGAATACCTCTTCTCCCACATTGGGTTCGTTCAAAAAAGGTTGTTCCAACCAGTTTAATGTGGACAGGCTTTGCCAAACGATTTTGTTGTCTAATTTAATAAATGCATACAAGCCTGAGCCAGGAATATTTAGTTTGTCATTAAACAATTGTTCCGGCATGTCGGGTTTGCCTTCACGCATCTCAAATTCAGATATTAGCGTTAAGCTTTGCACGCGAAGCTGCTCCAACATGGATTGGGTCAAACTGTCTGTGAAGCCTTTTTCCAATGTGATCGCTGTAAGCGGAATAAAAAATAGCAGTGCAAAAAGCGCTGCGATAAAACTACGAAGACGTAATGAGAGTTTTATCATAGGTCGCGATTAATGCGGTATCCACGGCCACGCAAGGTTTCGATAGGTTTATAGCTGCCATCAGGGTCAAGTTTCTTACGTAAACGACCAACAAACACTTCAATGACGTTACTGTCTAGGTCAAAGTCCTGATCGTAGATGTGCTCAGTTAATTCGGTTTTCGAAACGATTTTTTGCGGGTTGTGCAATAAGTACTCCAATACCTTGTACTCGTAGGCAGTGAGTTCAAGATATTCTCCATTTACGGACACTTCTTCAGCCGTGGTATCCAAACTAATTGGACCTTTTTCAATAACCGGGTTAGCTTGACCCGAAGAACGGCGTATGAGCGCTTTGACTCTTGCCAGTAATTCTTCATTATGAAATGGTTTGGTTAAATAGTCGTCAGCGCCTGCATCCAATCCTTCGACTTTTTCTTGCCAACGATCCCGTGCGGTGAGAATTAATATTGGGCAAGCAATGTTGTTTTTGCGGGCAGTTTTAATGACTTCAAAACCGTCAATGATCGGTAAACCGATATCCACAATCGCTAAATCATAAGGATATTCTTGAATCAAAAAGCTGGCTTTTTCACCATCATCGGCCAAATCTACACTGTATCCATTAGTTTGAAGCAGCTGATCAAGCTGAGTGAGAAGCCTGCTGTCATCTTCGACGAGCAAAATACGCATTACTTGTTTCGACTCCTTTGTTTGGTAACTCGCCCCGTGCGTTTATCCACGTCCACAGTAACCACTCTTCCTGATTTTTGCAGTACCTTAACCCGGTACGTATTTTGACTCTGATCGACGCGCAGCACCCGGCCACTTACTGCCTGTTGAGCTTTTTGAACAGCTTGGGCTTTATTAATGTTTTGTCCACGTTGGTCTTGCGCCATCGATGGGGCTGCAAAAAGCAGCGCCACCGTTAACAATAAAGTTTGCAAGAATGACATGAATCTTAATTTTGACTGCTTAATCAAAGTCATTTCCTAAATTTGGCGTTTGCATTCGTACGGGTTAATCGTAACCCACAGGGGAAACTCTAACACGTACTTTGATTTTGTCACCAGGATGTTGACGCATAAAGGTTTTATACTTTTCTCCCTGATAACGATATTTAACTTTGTAACCTTTTATCTCTCGGACTTTTCGGGTTTTTTCATAGACGGTATCACAATGCTCAACCACTCGGGTTGAATGATAGCGCTTGTGTGAGCTAGTGTGCCCTAATGCGCCACCAATGATAGCACCGGCCACTGTGCTTTCACGGTTGTCCCCAATCACGTTACCGATTACGCCACCTAAAACAGCGCCAGCAACCGTTGAACCAGTGCGATCACCATGATGTCCTTTAAGATAACGGCGTTTTTTAACTGGGTAACATTGTTCTACAGGTTGAGACACCGTGACATAATGATATACAGGCTTGGCTTTGATCACTCTGGCGTAATCATAGTAAGTATCAGCAAACGCAGAACCGCTAGAAAGGGCCAATGCAAATCCTGCAATACTAAGGGTTTTGATATTAAACATGATGTTTCTCCTTCTCAATGTGTGATCACATGGTAGGGGAAACAATCTGAACTATAACTGAATTGAACCTTACTGAGGATTAAGCTTGAGAAAATGCTTCTGCTTTGAGTGGATTCAAGCATACAGCAGAGACAGAACGGTTTTTACTATGTGTGTATATATGAATATTTAAATCTACCTGGCGCAGTTGATGCCACATTTCCAAATTATCACCACGGGGGCAAATAACTTGTTGTAAATAGCGCTCTTGTACATCATCGTTCATATTCAAAGCTTGTGGAATTTGAATATAAACGTTTACCTCTCCAATGTTGGCATTAACCCCTTTATAGCGCCATTCTCCTAAACGGAATGCCCCGTAAAAAGTACGATCCACGGTTTTTAATGCTTTTTCATCGACCAAATAGGTGGCTTTGTCAGCATAGCGAACGATATTCAAAGAAAGGACTTTGTTGCAGGCCGTCAAACCAAGTACCACGGCGCCTAACAAACTCATTGTATTGACCAATTTGGGTATTGAAATGGTTTCCAAGAATTTCATTATCATTGTCCTCTCTATCCTCAAGAGAGTTATCGGCGAAAATAAAAATTGCTTGAATGAGGGGTGTTCTAGAAGGCAAAAACACAATAAGGCAAATTAAAGATTTTCGTTGTCAGAATAAAATCATCTAAAAATCATTAGGGCGTCAGAAGTACATATAACGTTTCAGATAAAGTATTAGCTTGTTCAATCTAAAAATGCGCAACGTTGGATAACTATCTGAATTTAAAAAGGAAAGGCAATGAAACCTGTTTGTGTACTCATCACTTTGCTATTCTCTGTTTTCATCACAGGCTGTAACAGTGTTAGCAAAAACAATACTTTAACTTCACACGGGGACTATTTTGGCGAAGAACCGCCAGGATTAATGCCCAAACTATTTGACCCCAAAATCGTATCGCCAGATGGACGATTTGAAGGTGGTTCGTTTTCCCCAGATATGAAGGAGTTTTATTTCTCCCGAAAAAATGGCAAATATGTAAACCGAACATTTTTTGTTATTCGTTACGAAAACGATAAGTGGGGCGAAGAAACAGAGACCGACATAAGGTGGCCGCAATTTACTGGTGATGGCAACATGATGTTTGGCGGAAAATGGGTCAGAGAACGAACTGATGCAGGTTGGTCAGAGCCTAAAAATCAAGGCGTATTTTTAAAAGAGCAGGGACATGGTATTTCGCTTTCATCAAAAGGCACCTATTACTTTCCTTTTTACAAAAAAGAGGACAACGGCCGTGGCAATCTTGGTTATTCCCGTCTGCTAAACGGCGAATATGAAAGCCCAGTTAAATTGAATAGCGACATCAATCAAGGTGAATGGATTGCTCACCCTTACATCGCGCCTGACGAATCCTATTTAATGTGGGATGTGCAAAGAGAAGGAGGCTTTGGCAAATCGGATATTTATATCAGTTTTAGAGGCAAAGATGGTGCTTGGCTTCCTGCAATAAACATGGGTTCAGCAATTAATTCAGACATGCAAGAAAGCTCCCCACGAGTGACACATGATGGAAAATATCTATTCTTTTCTAGGGGAGAGTGGCAGGTGAAAGAAAACGGCAGCCGCAATTGGGTAGGTAAAAGTTACTGGGTGGATACGAAGGTCATTGAGAATCTTAGACCAAAAGGGTAGGGCCGTGTTCCTTGTATTACGCTATTTCTGAACGTTTCCCGAGAAACTAAACATCTATATGTTACCCCCGCGATGCAATATACCTAAACGTCATCCTCGCGACGCTCTTGTGCGAGGATCTCTCACCTGCAAATACGGATTTAACAGATACCCAACAAGAGCTTACAAGAAAATGACGTCGTTCATTTTTTGATTTAAACCTTTTTAGCGACTCTTAAAAACGGCGAGAACGTAAAAGTAAGCTTTATTATCCTCGTTATGAATCCCTGGTGTATAAGGGGTGAAGTTCGAAAATGACCCTTGACCAGATGAATACCAAGGCTGCATTGAAAGTTCTCGGATAATGACTGGAAATACTTCAGGCGCTTTTTCAAATCCCCTAATTTCGCAAAAGCTTGATTTGCAAATAACACTATCCAAATCGACATTAATGGATAGTTCATGTAGCGAAAAGAAATCTCGAATATTTGTTTCCATTTCGATAGCCCATTCTTCATTTCGCTGTTGATTTGAAAATTCCTCGTAGTTCTTTCGAATTCCTAAGTCTGCACCAGCTATCACGTCAGTAAATGGAGCGGGTAGGCTTTTTTCTATTTCTTCTCGTGTGAGCGTTTGAGGTACCTCCAAACCTGCTTCTTTCAACGTCGCGTTTGCGTCACGTAAAGCGCTTTTAGTTTCTGTAAGTTCGCGTTCGGTTTTTTTATACTGAGTGACCAAGGTATCTGCCTGCTCATTAAACTCTGCTGAACTCAGACATTCGTCTTTTGATTCCAAGGATACATCGTCATCG
This sequence comes from Aliiglaciecola sp. M165, assembly GCF_007197995.1. Taxonomy (GTDB): domain Bacteria; phylum Pseudomonadota; class Gammaproteobacteria; order Enterobacterales; family Alteromonadaceae; genus Aliiglaciecola. The sequence goes on along the minus strand of NZ_VKKH01000007.1, from coordinate 361,280 downwards.
GTACTTGGATCCCCAGATTCAAGTTCGTGGTCGCTACTGGCGGGGGTAGCATCAGTAGATCGCTCTTCTTTTTCAGTGGACTCATGCACCTTAGAGGACGGAACTTCCGTATTATTCTTGAGAGCATTGGATTTGCCTACTTGGTAGGCCATTGCAGAACATAAGGTACAGATTAGTAAGAAGACAATGATTCGCATAACAATCCTTTGTAAATTAATTGGTTAGAACAACGTACTGGCGATTATGGTCACTTTACTAATCAAAAAGCAATTATCTTATTTTGACTCTTTCAAAAACTGAAATGCCCCTAACTGGTTCGTAATCCATTAATTAACGCGAATGGGTAAAAGGTAACGCTCCCGTTTTCATACCTACGAGAGTAGCGTTAATCCAAATCTACGCGCTTGCGCAGTGATTTGGTTTTACCTTGTTTCTTTTTACTGTCGACCCGTCTGATTTGTGACGAACGGGTGGGTTTGGTCGCGCGCCGTGGTTTAGGTTTGAAGCCGGCTTTTTGAATGATTTCGATAAGTCTTGCAATCGCATCCTCTCGGTTTTGCTCTTGAGTGCGATAGCTTTGTGCTTTAATGATTAAGATACCGTCATTGGTGACCCGTTTATCGCTACCTTTTAAAAGTTGTTCTTTGTAGTGTTCCGGCAATGAAGAGGCGCGAATATCGAAGCGCAAATGGATAGCGCTGGAGACTTTATTGACGTTTTGTCCGCCAGCGCCTTGTGCGCGGATCGCTGTCATTTCAAACTCATCGTCAGAAATGCCAACTGTTGAAGTGATCGATATCCAAGCCATTGCCAACCCCTATCAAGGTAAAACTTGTTTGTAAGGTTTTACCGATACGCTTTGATACACACCCGCCGACACATAGGGATCGGAATCGGCCCAAGCTTGTGCTGCATCGAGGCTGTCGAATTCAGCTATGATCAATGAACCGGTAAATCCAGCTTCACCGGGATCGTCACTGTCAATTGCTGGGCACGGCCCTGCAATGACTAGACGACCTTGTTGCTTGAGTACTTCAACGCGCTTCAGATGAGCAGGGCGTGCTTGTTTGCGCAGCGGTAGGCTATTTTCAACATCTTGCGAATAAATGATGTACAACATGTCATATCCTTATTTGTTGGTTGCTGCTTTCATGTCGCTGACAAATTGCGTTAAAGCATGCAACATTACTTCAGGCTCATGCAGGTTTTGCTCAATGATGTTGACCGTCGCTGAGCCAGAAATTGCCCCTGCAGCGCCAGCATGGATCGCATCAGCAACTTGTTCAGGTTTGGATATTCCAAAGCCAAGCAATGGCGGCGCAACTTGATATTGTGTGAGTTTTTCTATCAACGTTGACGCTGGGATGGTTGCGGCGGTCTCAGCCCCTGTGACACCAGCCCTGCCGAGTAAATACGTGTACCCTCGAGATTTATTACCAATCTCAGCCAAAGTCTCATCACTGGCATTAGGCGGCGCAATCAAAATTTGTTCGATGTTTTGTTGTTCAGCAATAGCGATAAAGCGGTCAGCTTCTCGAAGAGGCACATCAGCAATCAATATAGAATCCACACCCGCACGGTTTGCACGTTGATAAAAACCTTCAATACCGCGTTTCAGCACAAGGTTGCTATACAACAACAAGCCAATAGGAATGTCTGGGTATTCGTCGCGGATTAGTTTGATCACGTCAAAACAATCTTCTGGCGTGATTTTGTTGTTCAGAGCCCGAATGCTGGCCTTTTGGATGGTAGGTCCATCAGCAATGGGATCTGAGTAGGGAATTCCCAGCTCAAGTGCGTCAGCGCCGCCTTCTATCAATGCCTTAATAATATTAAATGAGGTTTGTTTATCCGGATCGCCAACCATGACAAAGGGTACAAATGCACCTTGGTTTTTGGCATTTAAGCCTTCAAACATTTTGGCATAACGACTCATTCTTGATCTCCTAAAATACTGTGAACGTGGGCAAGGTCCTTGTCTCCACGACCGGATAAATTTAACACAATAATGGTGTCATCTTCGGCCTCGTCCGCCATGTTTAGTGCGTGCGCCAAAGCATGGGCCGATTCTAACGCTGGGATAATGCCTTCTTTTCTGGCCAGGAGTTGGAAGGCGTTGAGCGCTTCATCATCGCTAATTGCCACATATTCGGCACGTCCGATATCGTGCAGATAGGCATGTTGAGGACCAACCGCAGGATAATCCAAGCCTGCAGATACCGAATAGGATTCTTCAATTTGCCCGTCTTTGTCTTGCATGATGTAGCTGTAAGCGCCATGCAAAATGCCTTTGCTACCCGTACAAATGGCCGCACCATGATCGGCTGTGTGTAAGCCTTTTCCAGCAGGTTCAACGCCGACAAGACGCACACTGGGTTCGTCGATGAAATCAGCAAACATTCCAATTGCGTTGGAACCTCCACCTACACAAGCAACCACTGCGTCGGGCAAACGGCCTTCTTTTTCCATAATTTGCGTTCGGGTCTCTTCGCCAATCATGCGATGGAATTCACGTACGATCGTTGGGAAGGGGTGAGGGCCCGCCGCCGTACCCAGCAGATAATGTGCCTTGTCATAATTAGCTGACCAATCTCGCATCGCCTCGTTCACGGCGTCTTTTAAGGTTCCTGATCCCGCATTGACAGGAATAACTTCTGCGCCCATTAAGCGCATCCTAAAAACGTTGGGTGCTTGACGTTCAACATCTTTGGCGCCCATGTATATTCGCGCTTTAAGCCCCATCAACGCACAGGCTAGTGCAGTTGCCACACCGTGCTGACCTGCACCGGTTTCAGCAATCACTTCGGTTTTACCCATGCGTTTGGTTAACAGTGCCTGACCCAACACCTGATTGGTTTTGTGTGCGCCACCGTGCAATAAGTCTTCTCTTTTTAAGTAGAGCTTAACCTTGGGGTTGCTTACAAGATTGCGGCTTAAGGTCATGGATGTTGGCCGACCCGCATAGTCTTTGAGTAGTCCCATAAACTCTTTTTGAAACGCCTCATCTTGTTGGGCATCAATAAAGGCTTGCTCTAGTTGGTCTAGCGCAGGAATAAGCAACTCAGGAACATACATCCCGCCGTAATCCCCGAATTTAGTACTTAAATTATTCATTTTTGCGATTTCCTAAACTGCTGTTCAATATGCGCGTAGCGCATTGAATAAATCTTCAATTTTTTGACTATTTTTGATCCCTGGTGCGGTTTCAACCCCAGAATTGATATCCAAAATAGTGGCTTTACTGTTTGCCGCTTCGACAATGTTTTCAGGGGAGAGCCCTCCGGCCAAAACAAAAGGCGTGCCTGCCGGAATTTGGGATAACAACCGCCAATCAAACTGTTGCCCGGTTCCGCCGGATTGATCACCAACTTTGCAATCCAATAAATATTTGTTTACGTGTTGCCAATTCATATTTGGCAATGCATCGACAACCCCAAGTGCCTTCCATATTTCGCAGGTGTCTGGTAAGTGCTTACGTAACTCATCGATAAAAGATTGATCTTCATCGCCATGCAATTGCACAGCGAAGAGATTGAGCTGGTGGGCAATGTGGCAGATGCTGTTGATACTTTCATCAACAAAAACACCAACGTAGTTAAACGGGCAAGATGTCACGATCGTTTGTGCTTGCTCAATGGTTACCGCACGGGGAGATTTGGCTGCACATATCAACCCCATATAGTTTGCGCCACTTCGGCTAACAGTTTGCGCATCTTCAACGCGGGTGATGCCACATATCTTCGCGTCACCAAAAATTAAGGTTTTTACCGCGCTAGCCAAATCTTGTTGCGCCATGACCGAGCTTCCGACTAGGAATCCATCAGAAAGCGGGGCGAGACGGCGCACGTCTTGATTAGTGTAAATACCTGATTCGGAGATGATTAAACACTGGTGACCACTTTGTTTGATCAAGGGGACCAGGCGTTCAGTGGTGGCCAAATCCGTGCTTAAATCCCGTAAATCCCGGTTGTTAATGCCGATGATTTTTGCCCCTAACTCAATAGCACGATGGGCTTCTTGCTCATTACTGACTTCAGTCAATATGTCTAAGTTATAATGATCTGCCAGCTCGGCTAATTGCGAATATTCTTGGTCATTCAATACTGATAACATCAGAAGAATAGCGTCTGCGTTGTGATACCTGGCTAAATGAACTTGATAAGGGTCAACAAAAAAGTCTTTGTTTAACACTGGTTGTTCAACTCTTGCTCGGATGTATTCTAAATATTCAAATTTACCTTGAAAGTACTTCTCATCGGTCAACACAGAAATGCACGAAGCATACTGAGAATATACCTCGATGATTTCATCTAGATTGAAGTCTTCTCTTATCAATCCTTTAGACGGTGATGCTTTTTTGCATTCAAATATGTAGCCGGAATTAGGCTTTGCCAATGCGTCATAAAAACTGCGATCAGACGGGGTTAAACTGTCAATAAAGGATGCTAAAGGACGTTGTGACTTTCTATCCGCCAATTCGATTCGTTTGTCAGCGACAATTTCATCTAACACGTTTGCCACTTAAATTGCTCCTTGATGGCTAATTTCTGCTGCGGCGAAAATGGTTTTGATCGGTTTGCCTTGTTGCATGGATTCAATCGCCAATTCTGCACCTTGTTGATAAGTTTGGGCATGTCCGGTCAGTTTCAACAACGCACCAGCGTTCATGGCAATGGCTGCTCTATGAGCGGAGTGACCCGAACCATTTAAAACTTGCTCAATTAATGTTTTGTTTTCTTCTGGCTCACCGCCTTTGATACTGTCTAAACCAAATTGCTCAAGACCAAAATCGGCGGGGGAGAGAGTATAGTGGCTAATCTCTTCACCGGATACCTCTGCCACAATTGATTCGCCATGCAGAGCCAGTTCATCCAAGCCACTTCCGTGAACAACGAGCGCTTTTTGATAACCCAGTAACTGCAATGTTTTTGCAAAAGGTTTGACTAATTCTGGGGCGTACACGCCAATCATCATATGTGAGGGTTTAGCGGGATTTGCTAAGGGTCCTAATAAATTAAACAAGGTACGAGTCTTGAGTGTTGTGCGCACCGGCATCGCATGTTTGATTCCTGCGTGATAATTGGGCGCAAATAGAAAACACAGGTTTGCGTTATCTAAACAGGATCTTGCGGTTTGTGCTGACATGGTCAGATCCATGCCAAATGTGCGAAATAAGTCTGCCGAACCGGACTTGCTTGATACACTACGATTACCGTGTTTGGCAACTTTTGCTCCGCAACTTGCTGCAACGATGGCAGCGGCCGAAGAAATATTGATTGTATTATGGCCGTCACCGCCGGTTCCTACGATGTCTGCAAACTCATAGTTTGGACGAGGAAATGCCGCAGCATTATTGATCAACGCAGCTGCCGCGCCAGCAATCTCCTCAGGCGTTTCGCCTTTGGTTTTCAACGCGGTCAACATGGATGAAATAACAATATCATTCATTTCTCCTTTGACCACTAAGCTAAACAGTGCCTCACATTGGTCAAAACTCAGATTACCTCCTTGATAAAGGGTTTCCAGTGTCGTTAATACCTGTTCCGTTGTCATGCGCAATGCTCCTGTGTCAGATAGTCGATACTTTGTTGTAATAATTGGCTACCGTGTGAAGTTAAAATGGATTCTGGATGAAATTGAAAACCCAACATTTTGTCGGACTGATGACAAACAGCCATGGGAATGGCTTCAAAGTCTGCAATCACGGCAAGGGTATCGGGCATGTCGCTCGCCATGAGTGAGTGATAACGGGCCACGGGTAAGGGGTTTGGCAACGCATCAAACATGACACTATTGTCATGAGTGATAAACGATGACTTGCCATGCATAACCTGATGAGAACGAACAATCTTGCCGCCATAGGACTCAACAATCGCCTGATGACCCAAACAGATCCCTAAAACAGGGAATTGTCCTTTAATCAAGCTGATCAGTTCCAGCATGCACCCCGCATCTGAAGGGGTTCCAGGCCCGGGAGACAAGAGTAGAATAACATTACTGGTTTTCGCCTTGTCTAGCATTTTTGCCAGGATGGTCTGTGCAGAAACACTATTGCGATAAATAATCAATTCGTGACCCATTCCTCGCAGTTCGTCTACCAAGTTATACGTAAAGGAATCAAAATTATCGAGTAAAAATACACTGATAGGCTTACTCATGATGATACCTCCTGACGGTCGCTTGTTTTATCGTTGTGAGGTCTTTGGTGGGCGGTCATAATGGCACTGATCACTGCCTGAGCTTTACCCCGTGTTTCATCGGCCTCGGCTTGGGGGACTGAGTCATGGACCACGCCAGCCCCGGCTTGGATGTATGCCTTGCCTTTGCGTATAAACGCAGAGCGTATAACAATACAGCTGTCCATATCGCCGCTACCATTGATGTAACCAACAGCACCGCCGTAACTACCTCGACGCTTTTTCTCAACATTTCGAATCAGGCTTGCAGCACTGACTTTAGGAGCACCAACCAAGGTGCCCATATTCATGCATGCTGCATAGGCATGCAGTGCATCCAAATCGTCACGTAATTGACCAACCACACGTGAAACCAAATGCATCACATGGGAATAACGGTCTACTTTGAGTAAATCCTTTACAAATCGCGTACCGGGTTTGGAAACCTTAGCCACATCGTTGCGCGCTAAATCAACCAGCATCAAATGTTCAGCTTTTTCTTTTTGATCTTCACGCAAATTCAATTCAATACGACTATCCAAATCAACGTTAATCGAACCGTCAGCGTTTTTCCCTCTTGGACGAGTCCCTGCAATAGGATAAATTTCAACCTGATTACTCGACGCTTCGTATTTCAACGCTGATTCTGGTGAAGCACCGAACATCGCAAAATCATCGTCTTGCAGGTAAAACATATAAGGGCTAGGGTTTTGTTTTTTTAACTCGGCATAAGCCAGAAGAGGAGCCGGGCAGTCGAGGCTGAAAGTACGAGAGGGGACAACTTGGAAAATGTCGCCAGCGAGGATGTGCTCTTTGAGATTGAGCACGTCCAATTTAAATTCTTCATCAGACTTGTCGACACTAAGTTGCAACACTTCAGTCAAACCAATTTCGATGTCAGGCGTTTGTTGAAGTTTTTCCAACTGGCCAATGATCTGTTCCATTTGTTGACTGACTGCAAAGTAACTTTGACCTACGTTTTTGCCACTAAACACACTACTGACAACGTCGGTGGTTTGCTTTTTATGATCGATTACAAGCAGGGTTTGGGCCAGGTAAAAGGTAAAATCGGGACAGGTATTTTCACTATCGGCCACGTAGGGCAGTTGTTCAAAACTGGCTAGTAGATCATAGGCAAATGCGCCACCCAGGAATAAATTTTGTGGGTGCTGGCGTAAACAACGTATTTTTGTCACGACAATGCGGATTGCATCGAATACTGCAGCGGCTTTCAACCTCGCATCTTCATCAAGACTGGGGTCTGGTTGAGGAAACAATAAGGTGATTTGGTTAGAATTGCTTTGTTTTATGTGGACACCCACTCCAACATGCTGTTCGAATAACGGCAAGACTGATTGACCGTTGTCATTCAGCGCGATTATGTCGACGCTGTGCCCATGACAGATAAGTTTTAATGCTGCATCGACCAGAATCAGGCTTTTCAAATTGTCTTTACTGTCGATTTCAGCCGATTCAAGTAGCAAGGTATTTGCCTTGTTCTCACACAATTGCTGATATGCGTGAAGCGGATCTGCTATGTATTTTCCTGATTTAACAAGTGTTTCTACTAAACCAGGTTGTTCACTTAATTGAGTTAAACTCATTGTTTCTGTCTCTCGATACTATTTTTATTGTCGATCGTTTAGTGGGTAAAACCCTTCGGGGCAGATACAAAAAAGGCCCGTCAAACGGGCCTCTTAAATTTAATTTGCGCACGCACAAACATTCACAGCCCGTTAAGTTGGGATGTGCCACCACCAGTTGTTGTGTTGTTTGTTAGTCATTTGTTGTCGTCGCAATATTAATTGTTGGAGTTTATTCGCGTCTAAGTCATTTTAATCAATCAATTAAACGTAAATACTCTGAATACTTGTTGCTGTTTTAGCATATAATACGCCTCAGCCTTTATAGAAGAAAACAAAACGCCTTTTCTGTCAATACATTGTCGGATAAAAAGGCAAAAAAACACGAATTAAAGCGTTATAACTTAGAAGTTTTAAAAAATATAATGAAAATAGATCTCCACTGCCATAGCCATTATTCCGATGGTCATCTTTCTCCTGCTGAGCTCTTAGAACGTGCTCATACTATGCAAGTGGATGTTTTGGCGTTAACCGATCACGATACGATAAATGGCGTTCAGGAACTCATTGATTTGCAAGAGAGTCAACGTCGTAAAATGTCGATAGTTGCTGGTGTGGAAATTTCGACCTCGTGGCACGGTTTTGATATTCATGTGATTGGGCTGGGTGTCGACCACACTGATCCATTATTTGTGGAGCGTCTCCAACAACAATGCGAACGACGCAATCAGCGCGCTCAACGTATCGATGAAAAATTGCAAAAAGCCGGTGTGTCAGGCACGTTAAATGAAGCCTTGGCCCTAGCGGGAAAAGGGCAAATAACACGTGCACATTTCGCCAGAGCCTTGATCAAAAAACAGGTGGTGAGTGACATGGATGGAGCGTTTAAACGGTATCTGGGTAAAGGTAAAAGAGCTCATGTATCCCCGGTTTGGATAAGCATTGAAGAAGCGATTAACTGGATCCATGATGCTGGAGGTAAAGCGGTTTTGGCGCATCCCGGTCATTATGATATGACACCAAAATGGCTAAGACGTTTAGTTGCACAATTCGCTCAGGCGGGGGGAGATGGTATTGAATCGAATCATCCGCACCTTGCGCCAGTGAAACGAAATTTGATCGAAGAAATTGCCGTGCAACATCAGTTGTTAGCATCTTCCGGATCTGATTTTCATTTTCCTAGCCGTTGGACAGAGTTAGGAAAAAATCTAAAGATATCTGACAAACTCACACCTATTTGGCATGATTGGAATATTGATCCTCATACTCAACGTGTTGGCAACGGACCTAACTAGGAAAAATGATATAGATGAGCCAGTTTTTCTACGTACATCCTGATAATCCGCAGCAACGTTTGCTCAAACAAGCATGCGAAATCATCCGAAAAGGTGGCGTTATTGTATACCCGACAGATTCAGGGTATGCCATTGGTTGCCAAATGGAAGACAAATCGGCGTTAGAAAAGATTTGTCGTGTCAGAGAAATCGGCAAGGATCATAACTTTACCTTGATGTGTCGGGATATGTCTGAGCTATCCTTATATGCAAGAGTCGACAACATCGCGTTTCGTCAGATAAAAAACAATACGCCTGGTCCTTACACCTTTATTTTGAAAGCCACCAAAGAAGTTCCTAAACGTTTGCAAAATCCAAAGCGTAAAACGATAGGCATTCGGGTACCAGACAATGCAATTGCTTTACAGTTACTTGAAGAGCTTGGCGAGCCTTTGATGTCTACAACACTCATTTTACCCGGTGAGAGTCAGGCAGAATTTGATCCAGACGATATTCGTGACAAGCTCGAACATCAGGTCGATCTTATAGTTCACGGTGGCTATTTAGGCGAGCAGCCTACGAGCGTTATAGATATGTCTGAGGGCGATATGGACGTTATCCGTCAGGGGAGTGGTGACGTAAGTGTTTTTGGCTGACCTGCATGACAGATAATTTAACGCAACAAAAACAACCTATTCAGCAACCGTTGCCACTGGCCTTTGTTAATGGCGAGGCGGTTATTGAAAAACCTGAAGACCTTTACATTCCCCCCGATGCACTGGAAGTTATCCTAGAGGCGTTCGAAGGTCCATTAGACTTGCTGTTGTACCTGATCAGAAAACAAAAATTCGATATCGTTAATTTACCTATCCTTCAAATTACTCAACAATACATGGAATATGTTGAGGTAATGAAAGAACTAAAACTCGAATTAGCAGCAGAATATTTACTAATGGCAGCTATTTTGGCCGAAGTGAAATCTCGTTTGCTGCTGCCCAAACGTCTAGCTGAAAGTGACGAAGAAGAAGATCCGCGGGCAGAGCTGATCCGTCGGTTGCAAGAATACGAATCGATTAAAGTTGCTGCACAAGAAATTGATGCATTGCCGCGTATCGAACGGGACTTATTTGGCGCGCATGCGGTCCCTGATGAGTCAGTAGAACCGATCAAGATACTCCCAGAAGTGGGGCTGCAGGAACTCGTTTTAGCATTTCAATCTGCAATGAAGAAAGCTAAGGCATTTGAACATCATCAAATTGAGCGAGAAGTCCTGTCCACCAGAGAACGAATGAGTCGTATTTTAGAATTACTTGACCATGACAAATTTGTTGAGTTTGAAACGCTGTTTGCTAAAAGTGAAGGTAAAGCTGGTGTTGTCGTGACATTTTTGGCGATTTTAGAGCTCGCCAAAGAAAGTTTGATAGAGCTTGTGCAAGCACAACCCCTGAGTCATATTCATCTCAAATTACGCTCTCAAGCAGCTGAGCAAGATGATACCGAGTGGCAACTATGAGTAATAAGCGCACCCAAAGCAGCAAGATTAAACTTTCTGATCAGCAGCTAAAGCAGTTGGTCGAAGCCACTATCTTTGTCGCAGATGAACCGGTTTCAAAAGATAAAATGCAAGCCACAGTTTTACACGAATTAAACGTTTCAAACAAAAAACTGGATGAAACTTTAGCTGAATTAACCCTCGACTATGCACCTCGGGGCATAGTGTTGGTGGAGGTCGCTAGCGGCTATCGTTTTCAGTCTATGGACAGCCTAAGTCCTTGGTTGAGCAAACTATGGCAAGAGCATGCACCGCGCTACTCCCGCGCACTTTTGGAAACCTTATCGTTAATTGCTTATCGACAACCTATTACTCGAGGCGAAATCGAAGACGTACGTGGTGTGGCCGTAAGTAGCCATATTATCAAGACACTAACGGAACGCGAATGGATCAAAGTTGTTGGCCATAAAGAAGTTCCAGGGCGGCCGTCTCTGTACGCTACAACCAAATCCTTCCTGGATTATTTTTCATTAAAAAGCTTGGCTGATCTGCCGCCGATGCAAAATTTTGAACAGCTTTCAGATGATATTCTGGCAGTCCAAGACGAGCAAAAACTCGCAAAAATAGAAGAACACGAGCACGATTATTTGTCTGCAAATAATGAGACAGAAAACGAACACACTGGAACGAATAAAGAGCAACTTCACTAATGAGCGAAAAATTGCAAAAAGTGCTAGCAAATGCTGGCAAAGGATCTCGTCGAGAAATGGAAAAATGGATTGAACAGGGGCGAATTTCTGTCAATGGTGCATTGGCAACCTTGGGTGATCGCGTTGAAACCACTGATCAGATCCGCGTCGACGGTCAGTTGTTATCCGTGGATCAAGAAAAACCAGTGTGCCGAGTTCTCATGTACAACAAACCTGAAGGTGAATTGTGCAGCCGAAAAGATCCTGAGGGCAGGGCGACGGTGTTTGACCGTTTACCTGCAATTCAAAATGGTCGATGGATAGCGGTTGGCAGATTGGATATCAACACCAGTGGATTATTGATATTCACCAATGACGGAGAACTTGCTAATCGTCTCATGCACCCTAAACATGAGATTGAACGCGAATATGCCGTACGGATATTTGGTGAAGTTGATAATGCGATGCTCAACAAACTAAAAAAAGGTGTAGAACTTGATGATGGCATGGCTAAATTCACTACCATTTCTTCTCGTCCAGGCGATGACGAAAGCTTAAACTCTTGGTTCAATGTTACCCTCAGTGAAGGGAGAAATAGGGAAGTACGGAGATTATGGGAGTCGCAAGGTGTTCAAGTCAGTAGATTGATCCGCGTCAATTACGGTGGTTTGGAGTTACAAAAAAGACTCCCTCAAGGCGGTTGGATTGAATTAGAGCTAGAAGATGTGAACATGCTTCGTAAGTCTGTTCAGTTACCTGATGAAACGGAAAGCCTCGTCAATCAAAAACGTAATAAGCTCGATCACGTGCGGATCAATCGCATGCGCCGCTCAGTTAAAAAACACAAATTAGCCAGAAGGCGTCATAGAAATTAATCTTGTATTGCTGGGTGCAACTTAATTTAATTAGGGTTGCACCCGTGATTTAGCAATTCGATTTAAAATATAGGCGTAAACAACAGGGCAATAGAACACACAAATCCCACTGACCAGGCACTGCTGCGTAACATGTGATAATCCCACCAATAACACAACGCATACACCAGCCTTGATACAACAAATGCAATGGCAAGACTGCTCGCTAGTTGACCAGATAATTCACTGGTAAAAGCCACTAGAGCTCCTGGGGTAAACATTAGTAACGCTTCAAAGCTGTTTTGATGCACCGCCAGTGCTCTCGCGCCGAAGCCTTTCAAAGTGCTTTGTTGAGCGCGAGGATGACGATTGTCATAGCCGCCTAACTGATTCATCGCAAATGCCAGCGGGGCTTTAAATAGAATCGGCATTAAGGTGGCGATTATCAGGCAAATTAGAACAGTATTCATAGTGAAAGGATCTCATGTCAAACAAGACTTTTGTCTTGCTAAATAGTTGAATGTGTTCAATCTTATACTATTCGTTTACTCCACCCAACTTAAGGATGGCAACTTGCTTAAATCACTCCTCAGTCTTTCAAAAAATTCTCGTGTTTCAGTGCTACCCGGGTTATGTCTAGGGTTTTTGAGCGCATTCGGTTACGCCCAGCAGAATACGCCGGTGCTGGGTCAAGAGCAGTTGCAAGGTAATGAAGATGCCCTCGCAGAAGAGATGCTGGGTTTAATTAAGCAGGTAAGCTTAGAGCGTCATCCAACTGGCACCGTTAAACGGCTCAACCAAGCCAAATCTCTGGGCTGCTTTGAGGGAGTTTTTGAGGTGCAGGAAGATATTCCTGAAACATTTAAATATGGGTTATTCGCAAAACCTGGGCGATACAATGCCTTCGCACGCTTTGCCAATGCGAGTACCTTTGATGATAGCGAAAAAGATCTGCGTGGGTTGTCAATCAAAGTCCGTGGCGTTGAAGGCACAGTGTTGTGGGGAAACCCATCTGAACAAGACTTTCTACTCAATAGTTACCCAGTTTTATTCGCGGATTCACCAGAAGTGTTTCAGCAATTTATTCAAGCGCAAAAAGATGACGGAATTCTGGGTTTTTTCCTCAACCCTTTTGATTCTCATTTAAAATCTTTGTCGATCTTGCTCAAAGCTCGCGATCGCCCAAATAGTCCCTTCGATATTCGATTTTGGAGCACAACAGCTTTTCGATTAGGACCACAACAACAGGCGGTAAAATATTCTGTGAAACCCTGCTCAGACTATCAAAGTGCAGAACCTGAGGAATTCAGCGAAAACTACTTACAAGCCGCCATGCAACAGCATTTGTCTATAAGTACAGTGTGTTTTGATTTTATGCTACAAAAGCAACTTGACCCTGTAAAAATGCCAATAGAAGACGCAACAGTAGAGTGGGAAGAGGACGATTCTCCCTTCGTGCCCGTTGCCCGATTGACCTTTGCTCAACAAGACTTTTTGTCTGCAGACAAACTTGAACAATGCGAAGCTACTTCATTCAATCCATGGCAGTCTTTGGTCGAACATCGACCTTTGGGCCGCATCAATTACGTACGCCGATTAATTTATGAAAAAATGGCTGGTTTTAGAAATCAAAAAGAGGATGCCAAATTGTCTGGAAATGATTAGGCAATGATTTTGATGAGTTTGTAATCAAGTCATCCATTGTTGATGGAGAGGTATTAATAGATCTCATTCGTGGTTTAGAGCGACCGGCTATTATTCTAAAGTAGAGTTGAAAGCTTTCTTTGTCTTATTCTTCATGGTAACCCAACTCTATATTGTTGCCATCTGGGTCGAGAACGAACGCAGCATAGTATTGGCCGCTATATTCTGGGCGCAAACCGGGGCTACCGTTATCTTGAGCACCAATTTCCAGAGCAATGCGATGAAAGTTGTTAACTTGTTCTCGGTTTTCCGCCACAAATGCCAAGTGGAGATGAGCTGGATTAATTTCGGGGCTACGGCGAATACACAGAGATGATTTACCATCAGAGCTAAGTTCAATTAAACGTTTTTATTCGGGAGTATGCATATACATGTTGGCAATTTCTGTCTTGGACGTGCCTTAGACCATAAAAACTATCCATACAACCGGATGAATCTGGAACTGGGCGAACTTTCAGATCTTGCTCTGCGAAGTTCCTTCAATCACAAATCGGCTTTCACCTATTTTTCATCGTATTGATAGCTGACTTTCCGAAGCAGCTCAGCATCTTCGATGTCGAGTTCTACTTCTCGTTGCAAAATGATTTGCCCTTCGACAATTGAGCCTTGCTTGATCGTTAGGGTAGGGATGCTGTTGTAACGCTGTTTTCGGTGGTTACTGTGATAGACAATATCACCCAAAATTTTGCTGTTGTTTTGCAAGATCACATCGCCATTGTGTGTGTGTAATGACCCTTTTACTTCGCTGCCATCAATTCGAATGTCGCCATTAACCGTTTCTGCGTTTTGATGCAAGACAGACGCTTGCCGAATTTCAATGTCACCATTAACCGTTTCTACATTACCAAAACTGGTGAAATGTTTGCCTGCCTCGATATCTCCATTTACCGTATTAGCACTTTCTACCGTAACAAAATCACCGATCTCTATACTACCATTGACAGTGTCTACTGCATTGGCTGTCACAGAATCATTCAGTTCAATGCTGCCGTTTACAGAGCTAACATTAGATACCTGTTTACCTTCGGAGATTTCCAATCCACCAAAAACACTGCTCACACCATTGCCACCTGAAGAGCTATTTCCGCCCCCACCAACGTGAATGATGCATCCTGATAAAGAAAATACTGTTGCGGCGACAACCGCATATTGAGTAAATGACTTGCGAAAAAGTAAAGAGTCCATGAAATACCTTTTTAGATTGAAATGTTACGCATCGTTTGCGATTTAGCTTGAGTAAGCACAACTCAAGCCAATCCTATAACCAATTGAATTTATTTAGTTTTTGCGATTTTAATAGTGCTTAGACTAATAATGAATTGGTGTTTTAGACTAGAATTTAGTGAGAAGTTCACCAAATTAGGATAAATCAGCTTCCAGACCACCTTGATGTTGTTTCAGGATCGATTTGTCTAACAAATCGATGTGTGGATAGGTTTTACGTGACGCCTCAAAAATCATCTCAACGGGCATTTCATCAAAGGTGCCATGATCCGTAACGTATTGCATATGGGCTTGTCCATCTGCTGTAAACGGGTGAAAAATAGAATCTTGAGTACCGTCGAACTCCAGCGGTTTTATGCCCATTTTGTCGCATAACGCCTTGTTAAAAACAGGTGTGCATTTCACCCATTTGTCATCTATGTACAGTTGTGCATAGCCATGCATGACAAACAAATCGGTTTTTAACCATGCTAGAAGTTTAGGACTGGAAAGGTGGTTTTTTACGTCTGCAAAACCCATCTTGGCGGGAATGCCTAGTGCCCGACAAACTGCAACCATCAGCGCCGATTTGGGAATACAATAAGCACTATCATGGCTGGACGCATAGCTAGCTTTCAGCGCCTCTTCACCCTCGCTAAATGTGTATGGATTGTACGAGATACCATCTCGGATTAATTTGTATGCCTGAAGCACCTTGCCCAATTGAGTTTCGGCATCCAATTTTGCCAGTAAAATCTGAATACTAGGATGACTGAAATTAAAAAATGGAGTTTCAGCTAGGCTCGACTGGGATGGCATAGTGGTTCTCTGTCAACTGATCGGATGAGATCCCATCATATGCCAATTGGTCTTCAAATAACAAGAATATGCAGCTAGTTTCCGATTTTTGGTTGTTTATTAAGCAGGGTTATCAGGCTTGAAGTGTCAAATCTTCCACCTCTGTTAGCTTGAACCTGACTATAAAATTGATCAACCAACGCTGTAATCGGCAGGTGCGCTCCCACTTCTTTTGCGTGTTCGAGTACGATGCCTAGATCTTTCCTCATCCAGTCTACAGCAAAACCAAAATCGAATTG
The DNA here is from genome assembly GCF_007197995.1 of Aliiglaciecola sp. M165. GTDB lineage: Bacteria > Pseudomonadota > Gammaproteobacteria > Enterobacterales > Alteromonadaceae > Aliiglaciecola. Next base: position 345,208 of record NZ_VKKH01000007.1, on the reverse strand, counting down.
CCCTTGGCTCATGGTCTTCGCTCGATTATCCATTTGCCAGGATTGCGCAGCACCTTTGGAAATAACATCAACTACGTCTTGCGTATTAAGGCCGCTTTGCATGGCAAAGTGCAGTGCTTCAGATAAACCTTGAACAACGCCTGCGATACAGATTTGATTGACCATTTTTGCTTTTTGACCGCTGCCCACTGGTCCTAAACATTTTTGCATTTTTGCATAGCAATCTATCAAATCTTTTACTTTGTCATAGTGCGCTTGCTGCGCACCAATCATTACCGTTAACACACCATTTTCAGCACCTGCTTGGCCACCTGAAACCGGTGCATCTATAAAGCCTATGTCTGACTTTTCAGCAATTTTAGATAATTCTTGAGCGACAATCGCCGATGTTGTCGTATGATCGACAAAAATACTTCCTGGCGACATTTGATTAAACGCGCCTTCTTCACCCACGGTGATTTGACGTAAATCCTGATCATTGCCTACGCAAGCAAACACCACATCTTGATCCTTAGCTGCCTGGGCAGGGGTGTTTGCTTGTGTACCTTGATGTTTTTTCAGCCAATCATCAGCTTTTTGCGCAGTGCGATTATAAATCGTGACCTGATGTCCAGCTTTGGCTAAATATCCTGCCATGGGAAACCCCATCACACCTAATCCTAAAAACGCGACTTTTTTTGCTTGAAACGCTGGGGACACATTTACTCCTTAATTCTACTTGTTGGCCACACTGGTTAAACCGCTTGTGCATTCAACCACATATGCTTTGGGCATAAAACTATCTGTCGAGGATTCTTGCATTTCTTGTTGATATTGACTGGGTACTTCTCCCTTGAGCAAGCTGCCTGGATGCAAATTAGGATAAATCTCATCATAACGTTTAAATTCAAGTTGACTGGTACGGCGGTTTATATGACCACGATTGAGTTGAGAAGGATCGCGCAGACCAGCTGAAGCGACAATGTCAAGCACCGCGTGAACTGTTTCTTTGTGGTACCTGGCTACGCGTTTGAACTTGTCTTCGACAACCAGTCCTTTTGCTAAAGATCGTTTTTGAGTCGCCACGCCTGTAGGACATTCGTTGGTGTTGCAAATCAGCGATTGTACGCACCCAAGCGCTATCATCATGCCTCTTGCACTGTTACAGATATCAGCACCCATAGCGATATTGCGGACCAAATGAAAGCCGGTGAAGGTTTTTCCGCTGGCGATGACTTTAATATCTTTTTTCAGATCAAATCCAGTGAGTATGTCACAAACAAAAATCAAACCCTCGCGAAGGGGCATGCCTACTGAGTTTGAATACTCCAAAGGCGCCGCTCCAGTGCCGCCTTCGCCGCCATCAACAGTAATGAAATCTGGTTTGATACCCGTTTGAACCATTGCTTTGCAAAGCGACACAAACTCACTTTTTTGCCCCACACAGAGTTTAATTCCAATGGGCTTCCCTTTAGATAAATCCCGCAGTTGTTTGATGAATGCCATCATTTCAACAGGGTTACCAAATGCGCGATGACCGGGTGGCGAGTCGACCTGTGTACCTTCCTCTACCAGTCGTATACGAGCGATTTCTCGCGTATTTTTATGTGCAGGTAAAATGCCCCCGTGACCAGGTTTAGCACCTTGAGAGAGCTTTATTTCTATCATTTTAACAGCAGGATCATCGGCTGTTCTGGCAAAGGTGTCTGGGCAAAAATTGCCGTTGGACGTTCGGCAACCAAAATAGCCAGTACCAATTTGCCAAACTAAATCACCTCCACCTTCCAAGTGATAAGGACTTATCGAGCCTTCTCCCGTGTTGTGATAAAAACCACCCATTTTAGCGCCTTTGTTTAGTGCACGGATCGCATTGTCGCTCAGGGCGCCAAAGCTCATGGCAGAAATATTAAAAATGCTGGCTTCGTAGGGTTGCAAGCAATCCGGGCCACCCACAGTTACTCTAGGTTCAGGCGCTTTTCGGTCGTAATGAATGGCCGCAATTGAGTGGCTGACCCACTCATAGCCTACCTCTTGTGTATTGATTTTAGTGCCATAAGGGATGGTATCTCTTTGACCTTTTGAACGTTGATAAATAACTGAGCGGAACATGCGATTAACGGGTGTTCCGTCCATCTCAGACTCGAAAAAGTATTGACGTAAAAATGGACGAATGTCTTCCATGATCCATCTGCCATTGCCAATAACAGGAAAATTTCGACGAATAGAATGTTTGGTTTGTAATGCATCGTATAACCCCAAAATAGAGAGCGGGCCTAATACTATCCACAGCCAAATTGTCCAGTGCCAAAACATATTGGCAGAGGCTAATATCGCCCAACTTAGCACGCAGAATACGTAAAATTTTCGTCTCATAATTTCCTCGGATTAAATTCGTCTAATGAAGTGTAGTCTTAAACTATCAAGGCAGATCATATTGTTTCGTAAGCTGTGCAAATCATTGGTTTACAAACTTAAACGTAAATGAGTTTGGATAAGTGTGATCAACGAAGCTGGAACCGAATGCGCTTTTGCAAGCCTCTGCCAATGACTAACCTGTTCAACGGTTTGGTCAATGATCAGATTGATTTTACGTTTAGTAAATATAGGACTGACGTTTGTAAATGTGTAAAAATCTTCACGATTAAAAGCATCGCGTTTACCATTTACCGACATCCAGTGTTCATTTACCCAACGGCTACCAGGTTTATAGCTGTAAGCAAGGTCATAAGCAGGAGCTAGACGCCATTTGTGATTTTTATCAAACATGAAAGAAATATTTTTTGCATGATCATCATGATTGCGCGCAACAATATTAAACACCATTCGCCTAAACAACTGTTCAGCTTCATTGGCGGAGAGTTTTAACTGCCTGGCAACCTCAAAAAGTTCTGCGTAAGAATAGATCCCAACCTGTTTAAAGCTCACGTGGGCAAGACCATTGAGAGTTTGGACATGTACTTTTTGATTGCCAATTCGGTCGTATCGCTGCGTTATAAAATGTCGTCGGTTTCCTTCGTTGAGCAAATGGCAGGGCATCATTTCAATGCCACATTCACGAGCCATCAGATAATAGACATACTCCATTGCGCCGTAACCTAATGGATCCCCGAAGGTTTCTTTATTTTGGTTGTGCTCGCTGACGCCATCAAATTTCATTAAATAGTGGGTAAACCCCTCTGGCGCATTTGTTTGTCCTGAACGAACTTGCGTAAAATTATCGTTAAACGCCAAGACGGCTTTTGGCCTTGCTCCACCTGCACTCATGCCCACTGACATCAGAGCCATCATGGCGTCTTTATCCTCACCACCTGATTGTGCCAAGTTGACTTCAAATTGAGTGCGCTGATTAACGATTTCCTGGGCGATCTCCACCAAGGTTTCTACTGCAACATGGGTGGACGAATTCAAGTTTTTGGCTCGCGTTGCTGGCGCATAAGTTAACGCACCCATGCCTCTTGAACCGGTGAATTTTAATCTTTGAAGGGGAGTAATTTCAGTAGTGGACTTACCCTGTGAAGCGACCCATGCATTCATTACTGCATTACCAAAATCGTCCGGAAGCGAATCTGCGATCAGCCCAGGTAATCCTTTGAATGCGTCGTAGTCGATTTCAGGAAAGCTATATATGGTTTTGCTCAACGGCATTTTAAGCGGAGAGAGTTGTATACCCGTTTTGATAAAAGCGGGCGAGTATTCAAAATACCCTAACTTCTTTTCGGCGTCATAACTGACAGCACCAACTTCATGCTCGTTATAATTTACGCTGACTGCGTCGACTACCATGACGGTGTTTCATCTTGGTCTAATTGGGTTTTACCTGATGCCCGCTTTTTTAGTGAACGCTGTGACTTTGCAATTTGCAGGGGAGAGGCGCTGACGATTGGAATAAAGTTGTCCAGATGCTTTTCTAATCCCAAAGCGATCAAAATTGATACCAACGTTTTTAGTTGGGCATTGCCTTTTTCAGCGTTAATAATTGCTTTGCGTGATAAGCCAGTTTTTTCAGCTATCGCTTCTTGGGTTAAATCTGAATTGAGTCTGGCTTGTTTCAACCTTGTACCCAGCTCGGCAACCATTTCGTTTACGTTCATAGGGTAAGACACCAAATATAATATGCAAAATAAAGTACACTATAACCGATATTTGCGATAATGTACCAATATTTGGATATTATATCGGATTATATTAATGTGTCGAATTTGGGACGCAAAGGATTATTAACTGTTTAATGTGCTACAAAAGGCACATTGTGATGTTAATGCTCATGATGAGTGAAGCAGAACTTGTTGAAAAAATCCTCAATGCTTGGTTGATAGAGGTTTATACCCTGTTTTTGCAACCACTCTATCGCTTGCTCGATCTCTTCAAAAAATTCGTGCTGAATGCCAATCTCACTATATGCCTTGGTTAATTGCATTTTGATGGTGCTGGTGATGTCCGAGTTTTTGATTACAATCGCTAAAGTAGTAAGCCCCATTTCTTTGCGTATGCCGGTATGTTTAGTGAAATATTTGAACGCAGACGGAGTCATGAGGCTTTCGCCAAACAAGCAACTCAATTGCGCCCAGGGCTGTGTTTGATCAAGCTGCTGGATACGGCGATTCATCACCCCAGCGCCGCTTTTCAACGTTTCATCATTCCAAGGACCACGAGCAGATAACAAAATGACTTGTTCACTGCGTCCTACCTCAAATTCACCGTGTTCTTGCAAAATGTTCAAACCTCAATATCGCGACAGCGCTACCGTATCCAGTAAATAGGTAAAATGCAAAACCAAATCGATTAAGAGAATGAAATATTCACTATTAATCCGCTTTATTTGCTATTCGCTTTTTCCCAATTGTGTAGTGAGATAGTTAATTTTCCAAAAGGTCTTACTAAATACATGAATCCGTTTTACACTCTTTTAACATTCCTTTTGCGAAGAGTAACTATGTTGAAAATTAGACTTATTGGCACCGTGTTATTGTGTGTATTAATTTCGTCTTGTGCGTCTATGGGTGGAGGGTCAGTTGCCGAGAAACGTCAGGCCATTCTCTCAATGGAACAAGATGTGCTACAAAAACTCTATAAGCAAAAACCTGACACACAAAGTCAACTAGCCTCTGCCCCTGGTTACGCAGTATTTTCCAATGCAAATGTCAATCTTTTGTTCGTGTCAGCGGGCACAGGATATGGCGTGGTAAATAACAAAGCATCAGGCTCGCGGGTTTATATGAATATGGCCGAAGGTGGAGTAGGGCTTGGGTTAGGTGTGAAGGACTATCGTATTGTAATGGTATTTCACAATCAAAAAGCTATTAGCTCCTTTGTCAATAATGGTTGGACCTTCGGTGGCAATGCTGATGCAGCAGCGAAAGCGGGTGATAAAGGCGGGTCGGTAGAAGGGGAAGCATACTATGGTGATGTGACCGTTTATACCTTCACAGAGAGTGGCTTAGCATTTCAGGCAACCATCAAAGGGACTAAATTCTGGAAAGATGGAGAACTAAATTAAAAAACTGACTAGCCTGGCTAGTACTCGTACTTCTTCTAACTTCATACTAATAAATGGGTGGCTGTTACTGTCACCCGCGTTCAATTTTCTTCCAATAAAGCTTTAAGCCCCAGCCTTATTGACTCGGGCGTTGCAGACAAGTGATTGTGCGCAGGCAAATGTTCGAACCTGTACTGCCATTCAGGCTTTTTCTTTTGCCAGTGATTGTGCCAGTCTAATAAGGGGGTTTTAAACCGATCAGCGTCAAATTCAGCACTGGTAATATATATCTCAGGCCGGTCAGCACGCGGCTTTGCATCCTGTTTAAAATAGTCAAGATTGCGATGAAGGGCCGGATTACTGGCTATCACAGCATAAAAAGGTGCTGCTCCATACAACGCAGAATATAAAACAAACTGGCCGCCTAATGATTGGCCAAATAGGATTTGCCGAGACTCGTTAATTCGATAGCGTTTCTTTATTTCGGGTAAAAGTGAATTTCTCAGGAAGCTCTCAAACCGACTTGCGCCACCGTAATGCTCTGCTTGTTTGCTCGCAACGGTAAAATCATGGCTTCGATTGTTACCTTGTTTCCAATCAAAAGATCCATAACTCAGTCCAACAATAATCATCGGTGGTACATCTTCCATAAATCGCAGATAGTGATAATAAGAAGCCATTAACGGAAAGTTTGTATCGCCATCTAATAAATATAAAACCGGGTAGGAGGCTGCTTCATTTTGATCATATTCGTCAGGTAATTTGACAAAGATGTAATGGGTTTGTGACGGCTTATTTCCTGGCGTATGTTGCATTTCAAAGGAATGAATATTGTTCAGGCTGGGGAGTTTGTCCCATGAAACCGGTTGATTGGCAAAAGATGCGTTCTCTATGAAAAGAGCAAAGATAAAGAGCAAAACACATAATTTTTTTATGACGACATACATAGTCATGCACTCATATTGAGAGAATAAACGATAAACTAGATCATCAGCCAATCATCGGAAACAACAATAGGCTGAACAGCCATTATTTGGGGATTGATAACCATAATGAAGATGTGGTTTGTCAGAAACAAAAAAGGCCAGTCTAATTGACTGGCCTTGATTGACTTATTTGGTGGAGCTGGCGGGTTTACAAAATACATCCATGTATTTTGCCTTCTACCAATTCTTTCCATTGTTAGTTAATTGCACTGATATCGCCCCGTCTCCACTTTTGAAATAGGAAGATTCAACTGACGTTACCAATGGTGGTGTTTGGAAACAAGTTGAGGAATTCCAGTATATTTGAGCTGTTCCATAAGTAATTGATGTGGTTGGAGAAAGCTTAATTCGTCCCATCGAATTAGAAGGCATCATCGCCCCCGCATCCAGTTTTGGTGAGTTGGAATTATTGAAAACCCCACTGTAACTTTCAGGAGATGCGTTAGTTTCCAAACCATTAGAATCCAGAAAATATGAAGGCCGGTAGAAAAAGCTAATTGGAGCTTCCGAAGTGTTAGTCACTAGTATATTTGAATATCGATATGTATTTAGCCAAATATGTGCAATATTTTCAAATGCAGCATAAAACACTGGAGTAGATGGCGTCACAAAGGTGTGAGTTGAAGCGTCGTATTCTACTAAGTTATTTTCTAAGTCATAAATGTACTCTGTACCAGCACAAGCCTCTGTGTCTATCTCAAAAGCGCTACTATGAGTTGCAATAAATAATAATGCACAAAACAATGATTTTCTCACTAGATTTCCTTACCGAAATGGTTGTTAAATAGCTCATCTACAAAAAAGGCCAGTCTAATTGACTGGCCTTGATTGACTTATTTGGTGGAGCTGGCGGGAACTTAACCTGAAACTTAATTGTTTGATAAATATGGAATATTAAATCAAAGATATCTCTCTGTACCACGACATGTACCACGATAATTGTATCTGACAAAATTTGGTTAATTAGTCTGTATGAAGAATATTATTCCAGACATTTTTAATTTGCGGTATCTGAACTTTTTCTCAAACTTTTTAATTAATACTGTACCTTTTTGGATACGATGTATATGGTAAATAAATGTGCCATGGGTTTATTTCGGCTTTCGACCCAAAGCGGACGTTCGAGCTTTTTCACTAACCCCGATTATCGAGACGTTCTGTGCCCAGGATGAATGGTTGAGATTAGATATGAAGAATCAAGAAAAAGTTATTGTTTCTGAGCATGTGCTCGAATTAAGGCATCACGCAACGGGTAGATTTCTCGACGTTAGAGGTTATGTAGCTGATCACATCAAAGGGGCAGAACTTTTCCCACATTGGCAGATTGACTCCAATGTCGTTAATTTCCGGGATGCACCACAAAAACCAGAGAAGGTTGGTGCATTTGCTGGGTTCAAGTCGGCAGGCTTGTTTGTTTATGACCCGGATACGAGAAACTTTTTCGAAGATAAAGCTGGCAAGTTTTGGAAAACTCTGTCGAAAAATCAATTTTATACCGTTCCGGGTATCACTAGGTTTGGATGCAGGACTAAAGTTTTCCTTAATAGCGAGAAAAAATTCGAAGAAATTAATTCTATCCTGTATTCGAAGTTCTTTACTGATGATTTTAAGAATCTGATAGGTGAAAAAGAAAAGGATCTTCAAGTCGTAATTGAGCTTGTTGTCGGGGAGCTCGAACTAAGAGTTACATGCGGCCCTATTCATAAGGATGAAGCAAGTAGATACTTTAGCTTTCAATCCGACCATTTTTCGGATACGGGGATATTTCTTGATATAGATGTGTATAAAACAAAAAATGTTTCACATGCTGATGTTCTTTCGCTAACTAAAAAGGCCATGAAGCTATCATGGGATAAAATTGACAGCTTTGTTAGTAGGGTAGGTCTGTAATGGCTATACGGCGAAGCGAAGGAATTAGTAATAGCTCCACAGAAGAGTCCGCAACTCATGCACCATCTTCCGCTGTTGCGCAAGACTATGACCAAGGGCATAGAACTGGAGATTTACGACAAATACAAAGTGAATATCGCAGTAATGCTCAGTCAAAAAAAGCTGAGGGGCTAGATACTGGCGCTCTTTTGCCGAAAGATATGACTGTAAAATTGGTTCGAGCTGAAGCTGCGAATTGGGAGACGCTTTTGCAATGTTTGTTTTCAGTTACGTTAACTCTGTTTGGATTGTTTCTGGGGGCTTGGGTTTCGAGTACAAATGACGATGTAAGTTTCACCTCCTTAGAGGTTGTGGCGACATTATCATTTGGAGTTTTGTCATTTGGGCTGATTTTTATATGGGTAATACTAAAAATCAGGCAGTCTAAGCATGGCATTAAGGTGCCTTACGATATATTGAGCCAATTCTCAGAAGGTGGCACAGAACAAGGTCCTCCAAAGGATTCATAAATGCACCTTTGAGTACGGCGTTAACGTCTTCTCCTGGGCGAAACCAGATTTAGATGCTTGTGGTAATCTGAAAAGTTAAGGTCCGATTAGTGCATTGACGGATCAGTGGCTTTGTAAAGCAGACATTTAATCCTTTTCATGAAAACATAGAACTTGTGTTTTTCAGAGGAAACGAGTGTTACTGTTAAATCTCAGCAATAAACTGTAAGTAAAAACAAGAGTTACTCTATAAATCCAATGAGAATAGGCGAATTTGTCACAGAATTTTTTGGTGGTGTTTTTATTGGCTCAAGACATAACTATGTAGACCTATTTGTTCTGAACTCTGGTTCTTATCAACCGGAAGAACTAAAAATCATTAAAAATATTCTATCAAAATTAGACGAACCAGTAGCAATTGATGTAGGTGCAAATACAGGTCATCATTCCCTTTTTATGTCACAATTCTGCTCTGTAGTGCATTGTTTTGAACCTGAAAGTGAGAATTATCGTTTTTTAGTTCGAAATTCTTTGGTTAACCGCGCTTCTCTAGTATTAAACAATTGTGCATTGAGCGATTTTAGCGGGTCACAAACTCTTTGGCTTGACAAGTTTAATAATGGAAAGCACTCATTGTTCCGGGAACATGTAAATGCTCAAGGTAAGACTCAAATGGTCGAAGTACAGACTTTAGATGAATACTGTAAAGAAAATAGAGTCAACAACATCAGTTTTATAAAAATTGACGTTGAAGGTGCAGAGGCATCTGTGATTAAAGGGGCGAGAGAAATAGTATATCGCGATAAGCCAGTTATATTGTTTGAAGTTACTCCTACTTCAATAACAAATGGTATAGAGAAAGCGATGGCTGAATTAAGCTTTTACAAATATATCTACTACCATTTCAAAGATAACACAGTGACTGAGTCATGTAGTTTACATAATTGTCATGCTGTGTTAGCAATTTCGAAAAAGTGATAACGATGGATATAGAATCAGGTCGGCTACAAGCGCTATTACAGGAAGAAAGTGAATTGCGTAATGAAATCGCTCGAATTCAGGAGTCACAGAGAAAGATGGTGTTTTCATCTCTAGCGTCGTCCGGCGGTATATTATCTTTTATCACGGTTACAACTGGGATTTTTAAAGACGACATCCAACGAATAGTTGATATTGCTGTACCATTAACTATGGGGTTGTCATTAATATTCACGATGATATTTGTTGTTTATATCGGCCTGTATTTTGGAATACTAAGACTATCTCAATACTGCTTTGATGTTGTTTATCCAAATATCAATAAGATCTTATGTAATGAAGACAATAAAGTATTTCAATGGGAGCAACACCTTAGAAAGGATAAAAGAAGTAAGTTTTTAGATTGGGTGACCATAGCGCTACATGCTGCTGGAGAAGCGGGGAGTCTTTTTCTGTTGATTATAATGTATCAAGCGGCATGGGTCTTTCTTTTGAACTATTCTGGCCAATCGTTGCTGACCGGCCACTGGATATTTCTCGGCGCTGAAACAGCCGTTCTTGCTGTAATTCTTTTACTTGGGATTCGAGTTATTGCTTTATCAAGCAGGTCTGTGAAAGAACTTGAAGTTATCACTAACAAGTCAATTTCACCGGCCCCTAAAGCGGCGGATGATTGAAGCGTTGAAGATCTGCTCTTTGTCTCAACCAGTCATTGGAAGTAAAAGACTGAATGTCTGCTAATGGCCGAATACTACCTAACTTGATAGACGGCTTAGTACGTAGAACGGACATTTAATATTTTTTCCTATGAAAACACTGAACATGTTTTTTCAGTGGAAACAGGTGCTACTATGAAGTCTCAGCAATAAGCTAGCAGACTTTAAAAGAAAACTATGGATATTTTAAATAATGCGTGGGTAGTAGGTATCGGAGGAGGAATTCTTAGCGGCCTACTCGTAACCCTAATTACGCGCTATATTTTTTCGAAAAAAGACAACAAAGAGTACATTCAAAAACTGGCTACCGTAAATCGCGAGGTGGTGTACGCCCTACGCCCAGGTATATCAGAAGGTCATATACCTGATGAAGAAGTGCTTTCATCTCTAATTAACGCTACAGCTAGAAAATACAAGGTTACGCGCGATGATGTGTTTAGGCCAAAGCAGATTGCTGAGGAGCTAATTAAAGAGATAATGGACTCAAGTTTCATATCATCAGAAACAAAAAAGAACTACTGTGAAACATTGGCCCATTTAATTTCTAAGAAAGAAGAAGTTGAAGATGTTCTGAGCAACTCTTCTGCCGAAAATCTAGAAAGAAAAATATCTGAATCTGATTACAGAAGTCGATTGGTGGCAAGAATGAGTTCTATTTTGGGTTTGACTGCTGCTATGGGAACTATGACTGTTGTACTGCTGCGAGACCTTGGTGCCATCAACGATGGTGGATTCTCGAAATTGTTTGATATCGCAGCGCCAGGATTTACCGTTGTATTTGCCACAATGGTAGCGATGATGGCTATGGTTTTGACCATGAAGCTCAAAACTCTAAGAAACGAAAGTCAGGACAATGACAGTGAAAAATCTAAGAAATAACTTGAGCGGTCCCGCTGCAGCTCGCGCGGTTAGCTAGGCGTTGAACGTCCGTTCGTTGTCTGAAACTGACCATGGTAAGATGATCGATGAGCGACCGTTAATCGCTCTTATTTGTTGGTCGAGCATAATGTCCGCTATTGGCCGAAGCATGACTGACAAGTTCGAGCATAACCAGTAAGCAGAATGCTAGTGATTAAACGATCTCTTTGAACGTGAAGCTGACGCTAATATTTTTTCCCCTGAAAACACAGAGCATGGTTTTTCACAGAAAGCGGGTGTTGCTATGAACACTCAGTCACAAGTTGTTAGTTTTAAAGAAGAAGGATTCATTAACTTGCAAAAAATGATAGACGGTAATGCTGATGACAGCATTTTTGGGCAAATGACATCAAGCGGCCCCAGCAAAGAAAAACTAAACCAAGTTTTTATGAAGCAAAACGTATATGGCGAGAGGCTAGATATAATCCATGAGGTATGCAGTAAGCATATAGATGAAGTTCATCTACAAAATGATTTACTCGATAGACATAGGTTATCGCCTGCAGGGTGGACTTTAGAATATCGCCCTTTGAGCCAAGACAACTTTTATGCTCATGCAAGCCGAATTGATAATGGTGACAATAATTATGAAATTAGTTATAGCCTAGGCATACCGGCAATTTTACTCTCAATAGGAATAGAGCTTGATTCTGAATCGCCAATTTCTCAATATAATATGTCTAGCCAAAATTCAATAAATAACTGGTTTCCCCACATAGAAAAAAGGGTGGAAGTTTCAGAGAAAACAATAAATTTGGTATTAGATGCATGTTTGTTAATCTATTTTCATGAAGTCTGTCACGTCATCTTTGGTCATTGTAAGTATAAAGAAAATAATAACAATGAAGCTAGAGCTCTCGAAATGGATGCTGATTTTAACGCTGGCTCTATGTTTGGACTCTGTATCAGAGGGTTTTCTGAAATCGGAAGAAAATTTGAATCAGGTGTTGATACTTTAGAACGTATAGTTAATGCCGGATTTTTAGCTGGTGTTGCTTTTAAAGCCTTATCTAGTCGAAGTGAGATATATCATCAACCAACAACCAGAGTGATGAGTTTTTATGGAGGCTGCATTAGTTCATTAACGCATATTAATGAATTGCAAGACTTTGAGAGTATCCAGGATGGTGATGATTTCTATGGTGACTTTATTACCAAATCAAGAAAAAAATTATTAGCTTCATTAAGAAGTTCATCACTCCGATATTTTGCAGGAACTGAAGAAGATTTTGAGAATGATTACAAAGAACTGATGGGCACAACGGCTCCATTGAGAGACAACCTTAAGGACGGAGTTTTGAGTAAGTTACAAGTTCCGGTAATGAGACGAACCTAACAATAAAATCCTGGTGACACCTTCGACAGCCTGATCTTGGCGTTGAATTGTAATCCCCCCAAAAAGTCGGAGCAGTTTTAAGTAGAAATTCCCGTTAAACTAAAACGAAGGAGTTTTTATGCGTAAATCGAGATATACCGACAGTCAAATCTTAGCGATATTGAAACAGAATGAAACTGGCGTAGCTGTTTCTGATCTTTGCCGTGAACATGGCATGAGTTCAGCACAGTTTTATAAATGGCGTGCCAAGTTCGGGGGGATTACAGTGCCACTGTCGTCATGTTGCTTGAACAATGCCTGCCATTGATGTGTTGATCGCTTTACCACGTCAAAGTCTCCTGATGGTTAAAATCAAGAGTTTGGCGTTGCTAAATTCAGATGGTTAGGTGCTAGTTTATTTCTATCTGGGAGGCTAGGAGATTAGTAGTGATTAAGACAAATGAGTGCTGTTTAAATATGCTCCTGTTGTAATTATGAAAAATCGCACTAAACTGAATAAGAAATTTCACTATCGAGATAAAAACAAATTGGACAGGGACTGTTTTATGCTTAAAGCTTTTGCTCGCTTTTCAACTACCGCCGCTTTTTTATTCATTAGTAACCACACATTCGCATTTGATTTACCCAGTGAACCTTACTCTACCTGCGAAGCTTTAGGTCCAGCAGGACATTACAACGGATTCTTTTTTCAAGACTTTAGTTCACACGGCTCTTTTACAGGCGGGCGGCTGGCGGTCGGTCGGCACATCGAAATGTCGGAATACGAGTTCGGCGAGGACTTAGCAATTCAAGATAGTGACGTAAGCTTAGTTGTGGGTGGAAGTTTGGAAATTGAAGAGGGAAGAATTTTCAATGGCAGCGTCGTCGCAAAATCATCAATTTCAATTGTCGAGAGAAGCGATAGCAATTCAGTTCGTTTAAAAACAAACTTAGCAAGTATTATTTCAACCCGTTTCGAATACATAGCCTTCAATTTCTACCCAAAAAGTTGGCAGAGATCAAAGTCCTAAACTTGTCTTTAAAAAAATTATCAAGGATGTACTAAGATGCGTAATTCTTTCTATACTATTTTTCTTCTGCTCTTCTCTTTCTCAGTTAACTCAACTGTTTGTGATATCGACCATGACGGTGATATCGACTTCTTAGATATAAGGTCAATTGTAGATGACCTGGTTACTAATTCAGGGAGAGTTACAGAGGGCGTGTTTCCCGGAGACCTGAGGGATGCGGATTTCGATGGTATTATCACCACTGCTGACGTAAATATCTGCATCGACCTCTGTACAGTACCTAACTCCTTGTGTGCGAGTCCTAGTGCTGTGTCTCCACCAGAATTTGCAGGAGATACTGCGTTAATAGGTTTCGAAGGACAAACCTTTATTTATCCCTTACAAATTAACTCAGATAGCCCTTATACATTGGAGCTGTTAAGTGCACCAGATGGAATGGTGTTAGATACGACCACAGAAACAATTATTTGGGACGATGTGATTGAAGGTCAATTTAGTTTCGAAATCAAAGCTTCGGTGTCAGAAACAGTATTTACTTCACAAATCTTTCAACTAAATATCATCGATGGTGAACCCAGTCACGAAGGTAGTGACTTTTGGTTAGGGTTTGGCAGCAATGCAAACAATTATACTGACGGTCATTTGTTCCTTTACGTTTCCTCTCAAACCGATACACAAGGTCTTGTCGACATACCGTTGCTCGGGCTTTCATTTCCTTTTTCTGTAAGCGCGGGTGTTACCGAAAAAATTGAGTTGCCAGTAGATTTGAGAACGGATTCCAATAGTCCCGCTAGGATCATTTCGGATAAAGGTATCCATGTAACAACTGATGACAACGTCGTGTTGTATGCTCTTAATCAACTGGAATTTTCAACTGACGGATTCCTGGTCTTTCCAACTGAAACATTAGGCAACGACTATCGGGTAATGTCGTACGATGGTGGGCAAGTGTATTTTGTGGCAACACAAGATAATACCACTGTTGATTTTACCTTTTCTGAGACGGTTAAACTTTTACGAGACGGAAATCTCGGAAATACCACTATTTTTACGGAAGGTCAGATTTTCACAGAAGTTTTAAATGCCGGCCAAATTTACACTTTAGAAGCAAATCTATTTGTAGACAACACTATCACCGGTTCAAAAATTGTCAGTGACAAGCCAATCGCCGCTTTTTCCGGTAATCAATGTATCAATGTTCCGTCAGGCAAATCCGCGTGTGACCACTTGGTTGAACAACTTCCCGCGTCGCATTACTGGGGAACGACTTATTACACAGTGCCTTTGGCGGAGCGTTTTGGTGGCGACATTATTAGAATTGTTGCAGATTTTGATAACACGCATGTTGTCGTCAATGGTGAATTAATAGGTGTGCTTGATGCGGGGGAATGGATTGAAGATTCGATTAGTGAATCCAGTATAATAAAGGCATCTCACCCGGTTTTAGTTGCTCAGCTTTCAAAAGGCGCTTCAGTTGATTTTGCTGAAAATGAGATGTTAGGTGACCCAGCGATGATATTGCTCTCGCCTGTTGAGCAATATGTGAGTCGATACCAATTCACTACAACAGATTTAAGGATTGATTTTAACTATGTCAATCTCATTGCAACTATGGATGTCATTGGTGCAATGACAATCGACGGGATATCTGTCGACGCGTCTCTCTTCACTACGATAAATGGAACGGACTATTTAGGGGCACAGCTGTTAGTTTCTGAGGGCTCTCATACTATCGAATCTAACGAACCTTTTGGGGCATCAATATATGGGTTTGGTGCATTTGACTCTTATGGATATCAAGGCGGTATCAGGCTTCCAAGATATACCGAGCAAGCCAATCTAACGCTAGTAGAAAACCCTGCAGAAGGCATTAAGGGACAAGAGGCCTGTTTTGATATCCGATTAAGTAACGGCAATCTGCCAATTGTAAATGGTCGGGTGGATGTATTTACACAAAACGCAGCGCAAGAAATCTATCATTACTTTGCCAATGAACTAGGTGTAATAACACACTGCCATGTTGGACTGGAGGCGATTGCAGAGACATTGACGTTCAAGTCGCAAGCACTAGAAATCCAGGCAGTAGTGCAATGGCAAACTGATAACGCAGGCACCTCTTTTGAACCGGTCATTGTGTCGAACCCCGTCACAACTGCTAAAGTGGGCGATTCCTACCTGTATGATGTCCTTGCCATCGATTCCAATGAAGGTGATGTGCTGCTTCTTGAACTGTTAGACGGGCCAAGTGGCATGGTCGTAAACGGCCAAGAATTGACATGGCAACCAACGGAATTAGACGTTGGTGTCCACAATGTTGAACTGTCTATTTCTGATCAGAGTGGATTAAGTAGCACGCAAACATTTGAAATTTCGGTTGTGATAGGAAATCAAAATCCAACTTTTGAGACGCGTTTTGATAATTACTTAGTTTTTACAGGTCGATTTTATCAAAATTTCATAACCCCGTCCGACCCTGATGGTGATGTGGTGTATTGCGAAATGCTCGATAATCCGTTGTATGGACCTAAAAACAACACAAATATTCCACAGACGTGTAATACGATACTAACCTTTTTAGCTTCTGAAGATGATATTGGCGTTTATCCAGTGACTGTTCGTTTTTACGATAGGACAGGCGGGGAAACCTTTGAAACCTTTACCATTGAAGTGCGCAAAAACAATCGACCGGAGCTAATCGCTAACCCCGCACCCTTTGCTAAAGTTGGGACGCCTTACAGCTATCAAATTGAGGTTCAGGATATTGATGGGGATGAATTAAGCTATGCTGTTTCGGTGTTTATTGCTGGGACGAATTCACCAACTAGCCTCAAAGATTTGGCTATTGACCCACAAACAGGCGTTGTTACCTTTACACCCACAGCAGACCAAGTAGGGGAGTATGATATTCATGTCTTCGTGACAGATGCTGCGACCGATGTGAACAGTCGTTTTATCTACACGGTAAAAATATCAGCTCAAGATCAACCAGTTAGTGCCCAACTAGAAATCACCCCACAATTTGCTGCACCAGGAGAGGAGATTACGATTAAATCTTCGTTATTCGGAGCATCGGGATTTATTGATTACGCATTGACTATTGATGGCATTCCACTTGTGGTGGATGACAATGGAGAAGCCACGTTAAACGCACCCAATGATGTCGGTATTTACCCTGTATCATTGACTGCCACGGATGACATTGGTCAAGTTGCTTTGGTTGAATCGTACTTGTCAGTGAAAGACGGTTCGGACACTGTTCCCCCTGTAGCACGTATCGACTCTCCTGTTTCTAGCGATATTGTGAGTGCATTAACACAGGTTCGTTTAACGGCTCAGGATGATGATCTGGTTGAGTGGGGCTTGTACCTGTTGTCGGTCAGCGATATAGAAAGTCCTACATTGCTTGTATCAGGACAAACACCATTGAACAACGCCGTAGCTTATGAATTTGACCCCAGCATGCTGACTAACGGGCTATATAAATTGCAATTAAATGTCACCGATGCCAGTGGGTTGATAAGCTCCGACACAATTGATGTGCAGCTGGATGGCGATCTAAAAGTTGGAAACTTCACCTATACGGTCAATGAATTCACAATCCCGTTAGCTGGTTTGCCCATCTCCATTAATCGCACCTATGACTCTCGCAGAAAATCAGAGCTAGGTGACTTTGGGTATGGTTGGAATCTCGATTACAACTTAGTGAAAACTGAAAAAAGTCGCGCGCTAGGGTTAGGGTGGCAACTAAACGAATATGTCACTGGTCCTTTGGGGACACTAAGAGAATATTGTGTGGAACCGCAAGGTGATATTTTGGTAAACGTGACGTTACCTAATGATGATGTTGAACAGTTTAAGGTTAAAGCCTCACCAGAGTGCAACCAAAATGTCCCACTCTTGGATGTCGAATTAGTGTTTGAGCCTGTGGGTGATACACAATCAACATTAGCACTTGAAGAATCGCGCCAGGTTCGGCTTGTTAACGGCCAATTAGAAGTTCTTGGCACCAACGAAGTGTTTGACGAAAATGACCTCGTGCTTACAACGCGCGAAGGGTATGTATATAATTTTACAGCCAATGACGACGTTACACTCATAACAGACCCTAATGGCAATACGCTTACCTTCTCAGAAACCGGCATTACACATTCTAGCGGGAAGGAAATTGCCTTTTCACGCCGTTCAAATGGAGTGATTAGTTCGATTAGACGGCCTGACAGACAAAGCTACAGCTACGCATATAATTCTAGTTTCGATTTAATTAGGGCCTCTGCGCGAGAGGGACTATTTGAAGATTACACCTACAATTATGTTCACGGTTTGTTAACCATCAACGATTCCCAAGGTAATCGTAAAGTTCGCAATGTATATGACGACGATGGCCGTCTTATTGCGCAAGAGGATAACGAAGGCAACCGAACCAGCTTTACCCATGATTTAGCGGGCAGAGAGTCGGTTGTAACAGATCGCAACGGAAATATTACGTTCTACTATTATGATGAGCGTGGAAATGTCACCAGTATGGTTGATGCACTAAATCAAGTGTCCACCTATACCTATGATGCAAATGACAATCAACTAACTGAAACCGACCCGCTTGGCAATGTGACAACGCGGACATTCAGTGCAAATAATGACGTCTTGAGTGTTACAGACCCTGAAGGGAGTACCGTGAGTTACACCTACAATGTGCGAGGGCAGGAAGTCACCATTACTGATGCAAACGGTAATCAATACATTAATTCCTATGATGGGGTTGGTAATTTGTTATCGGTACTCGATCCCCAAAGTAACTTGGCTGGCAACAATATTAACGCCAGGGGGTTAGTGGAGTTGACTCAAGACATGTTGGGTAATCAAACCACTTATACCTTTGATACAGATGGCAATAAACTCACGCAAACAGACCCGCTTGGAGTGGTCACCACATTTACCTATGACGACGATAATCGCGTTGAAACCGAAACCATGCAGCGCAGAGACGGCACAGGGCAATTAGTAACTGACGTTGTCGATTATGATTATGATAGAAACGGACGTTTAATCCGCTCAGATGATAATTTGGGTTTGATTGAAAGCATGGGCTACGACACCCTTGGCAATCAAACCTTCGAATATGATGGTCTGGTATCTCGCAATTTTGAATACGATGTTTACAACCGTTTGACGAAAACACGTCATGGCGATGGCAGCGAAGAAACATCTACTTATGACCCCGAAGGCAATAAGCTTACTGATACAGACCGCAATGGCAACGTCACCACTTATGAATATGACGCGTTAAACCGGATGGTCAAAACCACGCACCCTGATGGTTCGTTTATTGAAGTGGAATATGACGCAGCAGGTAGGGTTACCAGAGAAGTGGACGAGCGCGGCAATGCAACAGAGTACGGTTATGACAAAGCGGGTCGCCGCACTAGCATGACAGACGCTCAGGGCAATGAATTCACTTATGTGTTTGACCCTCAAGGTAATTTGACGAGTGAAACGGATGCGTTGGGCCGTCTGACGACTTACACCTATGACGAGCTGGACAGGCGTACATCTATGACCTTGGCCGATACCACACAAATGAGTGATGCCTTTGATGCGCTGGGGCGAAACATAGGAAAAACTGACCAGGCCAACAAAACGACTACCTATGAATACGACCCTTTAGGACGCTTGATAAAAGTCACCGATGCGTTGGGTCAGATTACTCAGTACCAGTATGATGAAGCAGGCAACAAAGTTGCTCAAATCGATGCAGAGGGCCGCACAACCAAGTGGGAGTATGACCAACGAGGTCGAGTCATCGCCCGCGAGCTTCCGCTAGGTCAACGTGAAAGCTTTATCTATGATTTGGCAGGTAACGTTACTAGTCATACCAACTTTAACGGTCAAACATTGACCTATACCTATAATCCTCAGACAGGCCGTTTAACCAGTGTGACAGGCTCGGGTATAAACGAATCTTATCAATATGATGCATATGGCAATCGCATAGTTTCGCAAAACTATGTGGGTCGTTACGACTATGAATACGATACGCGCCATCGTTTGATAAAAGAAACGCAACCTGATGGTACGGTGCTTAATTACGGCTATGACGAGGTAGGCAATAAGACTACCTTTACTGTTGAGTACAAAAACGGCGATACGCGCACCGAGTTGTATGCTTATGATAGCCTCAATCGATTGCTTTCTGTGACCGACAATCAAGCCCAAACGACGACCTTTGAATATGATGTAGTCGGCAATCAGACTCACATTCGTTATCCCAATGGATTGGTTAGCGTTTCAGTGTTTGATGAGCTGAACCGCGTCACTTCGATTACCACCTTGGATGCGGCTGAAAATGTTTTAACAAGCTACGTTTATGGTCTGGATGTGACGGGCAGAAGAGCATCATTAACAGAGCATTCTGGACGCATTAGCACATTTACCTATGATGATGTCTATCGCTTAACGAATGAAGCCATTGTTGACCCAGTGAATGGCGACCACACAAGTGCATACATATACGACATGGTAGGCAATCGTACTCAGAGCACAGTGAATGGCATTGCGACTGGGTTTACCTATGACAATAACGATAGGCTGGTTAGCCAGGGCGCGTTTTCGTACACCTATGATGAGCAAGGCAATATGCTCACTGAAACTGATGGCATAACAACCAAAACTTATGGCTATGACGCCAATCAGAGGATGATTTCTTTTAATGATGGTAGCCAATCCGCCACTTATCAATACAACCCCGATGGTATCCGTGTAGCCAAAAGTGTTGATACTACTGACACTTTCTTCTTGGTAGATTCAAATCGCGACTATGCGCAAGTGATTGCCGAGCAAGACAGTAGCGATGCGATTGGCAAAGAATATGTCTTTGGAAGCGACTTGATATCGCAAAATACTGCTGCCGACACGCATTTCTA
Source organism: Aliiglaciecola sp. M165 (assembly GCF_007197995.1). GTDB lineage: Bacteria > Pseudomonadota > Gammaproteobacteria > Enterobacterales > Alteromonadaceae > Aliiglaciecola. The sequence continues at coordinate 324,514 of NZ_VKKH01000007.1, read as the reverse complement.
TCATTACGATAGCTTGGGCACAACACGCAATTTGTCTGACAGTTCGGCTGCGATAACCGACTCGTACTTCTACGAAGCGTTTGGGGTATTGTTGGCAACTGATGGCTCAGCGGATAATGATTATCGGTATACCGGTGAGCAGTTTGATACCGAATTAGATAACTATTACCTAAGAGCGCGTTATTACGACCAGAATGTGGGTCGGTTTACGCAGATGGATGAATGGATGGGCAAGGCATGTACGCCTATTACACTAAATAAATATATTTATGGCGATGCAGATCCGATTAACGGAATAGACCCATCTGGATACTTCACGGTCAAAAGTCTTATGACAGGACTTAATGTTGTTGCAAGAGGCACAACTCGTTCAATAGGATCATCAGCTAGTTTCTTGATTAGAGGCTCTAAAGGACAAAAGACTCTTACAAAAGGGATAGGTTGTAAACTAGGTGTAGCCTATTTGAAGCGCAGGTTTGCATCTGAAAGTGTTCATGGGCACCACTCCATTCCAAAAAACTTGGGAGGAGATCCCAAGCAAGCACTGATTTATATTCCATCAACTACTCACCATATGTTTCATTGGGTATTACATGTAATGTTGAAGAATGATCCTGCTTTAAAAGGAATGGGAAACTGGACTAGCAAAGACAACTGGAGTGAAATCTCACGGACCAAAATAGGTAGAAAAAGGTTATACAATCATATTGAAAGAGCTTCTTTAGTCGTCGATAAGTTCTGTAAATTAAAGAAGCCAAACTCCTTGGCTTACTTTGTTCGCAAGAATAAGACGAACTATTTAGGTGGATTAAATTGAATACACAAAAAGTAATAAAGTTTATCGACTCACAGCTGCATTTTTACTTTGACGAGAGCTTCGAAGAGCATGTAGCTAAGTTTGGAATTCAGGAGAATGAACTGAAAGCTTGGCACTTGATATCTAAAGTATTTGAATCTCTTGATATATCTGAATTAGAAAGGGAAAGGAAGTTAATAATTTATAACCTTGTTGAAGAGTCCGTAAATGATTACTTGGCATCGTTGTTTTTAGGAGAACCAGAAATAATAGACCCTGATGATATTGGAACTGAACTTGGAATCGAAAGGCAAAATTACATAGAAGTAATCAAATCAATACCACAACTGATTTTTGAACACAGAAACTTAGTATCAAACTATTTTGGGTGAGAATATATAAAAACGTTTTTAGCACGACCATGTTTAAACATTGTCTTGGTCCAAACCGATATCCTTTCTGGTCCACACGTTTATCACCTTGTGGTCCAAAGTAGGTTCTGTGTCGGTCCAGAAGGGTGGGGTTTTCCAGGTGGATAATCCCTGATTATGGACCACTGTGTGCTAATCGTCTGTGACACGATAATTATTGACTTGGACCAAGAATTGACATCGGATTGGACCAAGTCAAAAAAAATAATACTTCAGTTGAGTTAATGAATGGCTAATAATTCAAAGGTGTTTGCTAAAAACTAAGTGGTGATCACCGGACGCTTACGAAAGCTCAGTAGCAGTCTAAAAGCTGATCTTTGAACATGTGAGTCTTCGAAACTATCAAGGCTATATTTCTCATCCCGGAGCAATAATATCATTGCTGCTAACGCGTTATATGAGCCTATTTTTTCAATCTTATTAACACGAATATTGCCTGTGTAATCCCCCCATTTTAAGCAGCAGTTATTCGTAGTAATTCTTTAAGCCGCTCTCAATAGTTGTTTGGGTGGTACGCCACCAATTGCCATATTAGGTCGTTCATTGTTGTAAAGCCAGAGCCAGTTTGTTGCTAGCTCTTGCGCTTGCTCAACACTTTCAAACATGTGTAAGTCTAACCATTCATGCCGTGCAGTTCGATTAAACCGTTCAACATACGCATTTTGTGTCGGCTTACCAGGTTGAATATAAAGTATCGTTATCTGATGTTGGTTAGCCCATGTTATCAATTGGCTTGAAATATATTCTGGTCCATTGTCGCAGCGAATTGCAGCAGGTTTACCGCGCCACTCGATAACCTGCTCCAGAGAGCGAATAACCCTCAGACTAGGCATCGATAAATCAACATCAATCGCTAGCGCTTCACGATTGTAATCGTCAATGACATTGAACGTTCGCAATGAACGCCCATCAGCCAAGCTGTCTGACATAAAATCCATCGACCATACTTGATTGATCGTCTGTGGCACACTCAGTGCGTCAGGCTTATCACGTTTTATCCTTCGCTTGGGTTTGATCCTCAGATTCAACTCAAGTTCGCGGTAAATTCGATACACACGTTTATGGTTCCAGCGGAAGCCCTTGACGTTTCGCAGATACAAAAAGCACAGGCCAAACCCCCAACGTCGATGCGTTTCGGTCAGTCGCAGTAACCAGTCCGCTACTTGAGCGTTTTCACCACTCAATCTCGCTTGGTAGTGATAGCAACTGGCACTGATAACCAAGCTCTCACAAGCAAAACGAATGCTGATGTTGTAATGCTTCACAGCACTTTTCGCCATCTCCTTTCGTTGAGATGGCTTTACAACTTTCCCTCAAGTGCATCCTTCCTGATCTGAGATTTAAGACATTCCTCAGCATACATTTTTTTGAGACGATTATTTTCAGCTTCAAGCTCTTTGAGTCGTTTCATCATCGATGCATCCATACCCCCGAACTTGGCACGCCATTTATAAAACTGTGCTGAACTCATGCCATGTTCACGGCAAAGATCAGAAACAGCTACGCCAGTTTCATTCTGTTTCAATATCGCTAAGATTTGACTGTCGGTATATCTCGATTTACGCATAAAAACTCCTTCGTTTTAGTTTAACGGGAATTTCTACTTAAAACTGCTCCGACTTTTTGGAGGGATTACAGGATGTCAACGAACGGTTTCGAATAGATGTCCATAAAAAAACCCTGATAATCACCGTTTTAAATGGCTTTGTCAGGGTTTTCGGTTCTTCTCGAACGTTTATTTGGTGGAGCTGGCGGGGCTCGAACCCGCGTCCAGAAAGCTTCAACCGTTGGTACTACATGCTTATTTTGTCTTTTATTTAACTATGTTGAACTCCGACAAACAGGATTTCTAATAGCTGGCCTGATACTATTTCGCGGTTCAACCTCAGACAAGTTTCCCTCGCTAGTCTATTAGTATGACCTTCCAAACCTTCACGAATAGACGACGGCTGAAGTGGAAGGGCCTATACAGGTTATTAAGCTGCTAGTGCGTAGTTTTCGTCGTTTGCGACTATTTTTTTGCGGCTTTTTAAAGAGGCAAACCGCACCTCTGCATGCACCTCGGGCATCCCGAATCCTGTCGAATCCAAAATCAGCCCCAAGCTTGGTGGTGCATTACGCACCAACCTGGCAATGATAACACATTGCCGTTAAAGAATAATATTGTGCTGAAAAAAAGATTTTCAAGGTAAGTTGAGTACCTAGGTATGTTTTACTGATATTTAGTCTGATTGAGGATATTGGCTAATTCGGATTGTGGTAAACACTGTTCTTGTTTCCATGTATCTTCTAATTTGTCGATAAGGATACTCAGATGAAGTTGTTGAGTCTGTAACTGTTCGATTAACGTTGCGGTTTCAGCTCGTTTTTGTATAAGTCGGTTCATTAATTGCTCATGGTCACAACCTCCTTCACTGTCAATTAATTTAGGTAGTTCATCCAGTGAAAAGCCCAGGCTCTGGCTGAATTTAATCAGTTGTAACCGATCCAATGCATCATTGTCATAGATTCGATAACCACTGGCTCTGCGAGGCACTTTGGGCATCAAGCCTTTTTGTTCGTAGAACCGAATAGTGCTGGTGGGTACGCCACTTTTTGACGCCAGTTCTCCAATACGCATAATTATTCTCATCTCGTGTGTTGACCTTAAAGTTAACTTAAAGGTTATGATGTTGCCAATTAATTTGTAAAGGCTCTTAATATGACAGCTAATGTTTATGACAGTTTCACGTTGCCAAGTGGTGGGGTTTTAAAAAATCGATTGGTTAAAGCGGCGATGGAAGAAAACCTGGCCAACGCACAACAGCTTCCAGATCAGGCGCTATTTAACTTGTATGACGCATGGGCGAAAGGCGGCGTTGGCTTGATCATAACGGGTAACGTGATGATCGATCATTTAGCGATGACAGGTCCAGGTGGTGTTGCTTTGGAAAAAGATTCAAATCTGGAACCTTTTAAAAAATTAGCACAAATTGGCAAACAAAATGGCACACATATCTGGATGCAAATTAATCATCCGGGTCGTCAGGTTTTTAAAAAAATGGGTGGCAAGGTGTTATCACCGTCTGATATTGCGTTAAATATGGGTAAGCACTCAAATTTATTCACTCAGCCTAAAGCCATGAACGAGGAGGAGATTAAAGACGTTATTGAACGTTTTACTGTTACCGCGAAAAGAGCGCAAGAAGCTGGTTTTAATGGTGTTGAAATTCACGCAGCACATGGTTATTTGCTAGCACAGTTTCTATCACCCTTGACCAACAAACGAGAAGATCAGTGGGGCGGTAGCCTTGAGAACCGTGCTCGCTTGTTGCTCGAAGTGGTTAAATCAGTGAGAGCGAATTGTGACCGTGAATTTGCTGTCGCGGTGAAGTTAAATTCCGCTGATTTTCAACGGGGTGGTTTTGATGTCGACGATGCATTAAATGTAGTCAAGATGCTGGAACCCTTTGGTGTCGACGTAGTGGAGTTATCTGGCGGAAGCTATGAGGCACCTGCCATGCAAGGTCGAACTGCAGACCAAAGGACTTTGGCAAGAGAAGCGTACTTTTTAGAGTTTGCGGCAAAAATTGCCGAGCAAAGCAGCATTCCAATAATGACCACGGGTGGCATTAAGCGGTTGCCTATCGCCCAGCAGGTGATCGACTCTGGTGTTGCGTTAGTAGGGCTGGCATCGGCGTTGGCATTTAATCCTGAACTGCCAAATCATTGGCAACATGTTCCCGGTGTAGTGGGGACTATTCCTCAAGTCGCATGGAAAGATAAAACGCTCAGTGGGCTTGCGAATATGGCATTAGTCAAACGTCAATTAAGGCTTTTAGGGGCAGGTAAGGGCGTGAAAGTAGACGCTTCACCTGTTTATTCGTTAATTTTGGATCAGTTACGGTCTGCCAAATTAACTAAACGTTATCGTAAACAATATCAAAACGAGGTAACTTGATATTCGGGATCCTACAGAGAACGATACGGCAATTATGATGGAAGGGGACAGTGATTGGCTCGCCCCTTATCGCTTCGTAGTGGTTTGTAAACAATGGACAATTTTGCCCCAAACACCTTGTTACAAACCTTCACATTATAAAATTTCCTGAGCTGATAGGGTTGCACAAACAACCCCTTCACATTGTCTCTCGGAGTACATTTATGAAACGTTCTATTATTTCCATTCTTCTTACTGGTGTGTTTTCTTTTTCCAGCCTTAACGTCGCTGCCGATGACTTGACAGAAACGATCATGGCGCTCGATTCAAAGCTTTTCGCTTCAGCCAACGACGCTAATTTAGAGGGTGTAAAGCAGTATTTTGATGAAGATTTGGAGTTCTATCATGACACGGCTGGTTTAGCAGACTATCGAGGTACGATAGACAGTTTAGCGCGCATGTTTGCCAATCCTAACCGTCCGATTCGAACCTTGGTTGAAGGCAGCACAGAAGTCTATCCTGTACCCGAATATGGCGCGATCCAAAAAGGCAAACACCAATTTTGCCATACCGAAAATGGCAAACCTGATTGCGGTACATTTGAATTTGTGCACGTATGGAAGCAATCCGAAAAAGGCTGGAAAATTACCCGTGTATTAAGCTACGGGCATTAGCCAGATCTCATTGTCTATTTGGATACCTACACAAGGTTTCAACGCTGTTAGGCTTTGTGTTTCATCATCCGCTCTTTTTGTCTTGCCCAGTCACGGTCCTTGGTCGCGTCGCGCTTATCGTGGGCATCTTTACCCTTGGCAAGATAAATCTCTACCTTCACCCAGCATTGTTTCCAATACATAGCTGTTGCCACAATAGAATAGCCCTGACGCTCTCGCGCACCCATTAACCGGTCGATTTCTCTGCGGTGAAGGAGTAAGCGCTTGGGGCGGTCGGGATCACAAATTACATGAGACGACGCTTGGTTTAACGGGCTGATTTTACACCCCTGCAAGTAGGCTTGACCGTTTTGGATATATACGAAGCTATCGGTCAAATTAACTTTGCCCGCTCGAATACCTTTGACTTCCCATCCTTGTAGTTCGACACCTGCTTCAATTTTGTCTTGCAAGTGATACTCATGACGGGCTTTTTTGTTCAGAGCAATGGTATTGCTCTGATTTGATTTTGACTTCTTTTTACTCATGCCGCGGATTATATCAGTTAACGTTGGTTTGTCTTTAGTTGGGTTAAAAAATAGTGGAATTTGAAAACCTTACTGGGTTTCATGTTAGACTTCTGGAATTATATTAGGCGAAATATTCGGAGTATTAATGGCGCAAATTCATCGTAGCGCACTCGTCGCATTTAGCGCACAATCGATGTTTGATTTGGTCAATGACGTCGCGGCATACCCTCAGTTTTTACCGGGTTGCGCTGAAACTAAAGTGCTAGAGCAAAACGATGAATCCATGAAAGCTTCAGTACTGATTTCCAAAGCAGGTGTGCGCCAGTGGTTTACGACGGAAAATGCACTGCAACCGGGTCATTCGATTAAAATGAACCTGGTTGAAGGCCCATTCTCACATTTATCAGGAGGATGGATTTTTACCGCCTTAGCAGAAGATGCCTGTAAAATAGAGCTAAAATTGGAATTCGATTTTTCTAGCAAATTGGCCGAGATGGCGTTTGGAAAGGTGTTTAACAGTATTGCGACAAATATGGTTAATGCGTTTACGGCCAGAGCCAAAGAGGTGTACCTGTGACGGAAAAGCAAATCACCGTAGAAGTAACCTACGGACTTCCCAACAAACAAGCGTTATTGAAAGTGGTGATAGAGCAGGGCACAACAGTGGAACAGGCCATCCAATCTTCAGGTATCGCACGCCGTTTCCCAGAGATTGATCTCAGCGTCAATAAAACTGGCATATGGAATCGCGCATGCAAGTTAACCGACATGCCCAAAGATGGCGATCGCATAGAAATCTATCGCCCGCTAATTGCTGATCCAAAAGAAGTGAGAAGGCTCCGTGCTGAAAAGGCTAAAAATGAAGGGCGTGCCAATAAGGTGACTGGCGGCAGGGTAAACAAGTAGGTTTTGGAGTAGGCAATATCAATGCTTAAAGTCAAAATAACACTCATCACTGTGAGCTTCTTTATTTGCACCTTGACCGCATGCACGTCGAAAAAAACGCAAAACACGGCATCAACGATAGACCAAAACAAAATGTCATTTGCGGCAATTGCAGACGAACAAACAAGTGAAATAGAGCGCAATGCAAAATCGTTTTTTGAAGTCTATACACACAGAAATGACTTAGACCAATTCATGACTTTTTACGCCCCGGATGCCCAATTGCAAGACTTAGTCTACGGTGAAGTGGTCTCGGGACACGCAGCAATTCGTGGGTTTTATCAATGGGATGTCGGAAACGTCGAACTTATCGGTACGGATTCGTTGCAGGTAAAAGAACAAGTTATACAAGGTAACACAGTCGTCACACGCGGGGTTTTTCTACCATTTAAATATCATGGGCAAACAATGGGACCATGGCGTTTTATCATATGGCAAGAATATAACTCTCAAGGTAAAATTATCAAACAGTACGACTGGATTAACTACACTCCAAAAGAAACATTCATCGGCGGCGAAAACCTTAATGAGTTGCCCACAACAAAAGTTTATTAAGACGGATAATTATGGCGATTCAATGGTATCCCGGGCACATGCACAAAGCCCAAAAAGAAATCAAACAGGTTCTACCTAATGTCGATTTGGTCATTGAAGTGCTGGATGCACGCATTCCATACTCTAGCGAGAATCCCGCGATTAAAAGTTTGCGCGGTGAAAAGCCCTGTATAAAAGTTTTAAGCAAAACAGATTTGGCTGACCCAGAGATGACCGCCAAATGGCAGACTTACCTCGAACAAGAGCAAGGTGTTAAGACCTTTCCCACCACTACCGAAAATCCAGCAAAAACCAAACAAATCGCCGATTTATGTCGCAAAATGTTACCCGAGAAAGACGCCAGTATTAAGGCCATTAATACCATGATCGTCGGTATTCCGAATGTAGGAAAGTCCACTCTGATCAACATTCTTGCTGATCGTGTTATTGCACAAACCGGTAACGTACCTGCCGTCACTAAAGCTCAGCAGCGGATTAATTTAGGCAGCGGTATCGTTTTATTTGATACACCAGGAATTCTTTGGCCCAAAATTGAAAATCCCAATAGTAGTTATCGCCTTGCCGCATCAGGAGCGATAAAAGACACCGCAATGGACTATGAAGACGTAGGCTTCTATCTCGCAGATTACCTTATTAAGGCTTATCCCGAGCTTATGCAAGAGCGTTTCGGATTAGATGAATTGCCAGAAACTGAAATTGAATTTCTTGAAGCCGCAGCAGCTAAACGAGGAGCATTACGTAGTGGCGGCAAAGTAAATTTGCACAAAATTTGTGAGGTCTTAGTCAATGAATTGCGCTCGGGTATGTTAGGGCAAATTACCCTTGAGTCTCCGGATATGATCGAGGTGGAGGAGCAAGAAGTTCAAGAGCGTCTGGCACAAAAAGAGTTGGAAAAAGAGGAGCGAAAACAACGGTTTAAAGACGGCTCCGAAACCCCAGACAAGCGCGAAAAAAAGGCTGAAAAGCGCTCCGGGAATAAAAAACGCAGACGGCGTTGAGTTTCTGCAGCTTAGAATCGAAGTTTCAAGGCATCACACAAAAATTTCTGCAAAGGTTGCGCCCGTCCAAATCGTTTAGCGACTTCTTCACATAAATTGCCTTCATACAAGATGGATTCATCCAAGTAACAAACGCCGATAAAGTCTTTTCTTTTGATTTCTTCGATAAGCGGATGGTCGGCGTCAAATCCTTTTGGTGCGCGTTTTAATTTTTCACCTGCTAATTCGTACATCTGGGTAAAGGGCTCGTGGGAGATGGCGTCTTCATATGGTCCAGGCTTAGTAACAATGTGATCGCGAATGGCTTTTAACGCATTGGATTCGGGGCGCCATGTCCCCACGCCCAAAAATAATTCTTCAGGCGCGATGTGAAGATAAAATCCAGGTGCATGCACATCTTTTCCAATTTCATGACGGAATTGAATGCCAACGTTGGTTTTATACGGTGATTTATCTTTTGAAAAGCGCACGTCTCTGTAAACTCGCATCAAAGAGCCGCCGACCTTTTTTGCCGTTGCTTCGTAATGCGGTGAGATCATCCTGATCCACGAGTCCATCTCTTCTATAAATGCCAGGGCAGGGGTTCGCACTTTGTCTTCGTAATCTTGTTTGTGATCAGCGAACCAATTTTTGTCATTATTTTTAGCCAATTCTCGCAAAAACGACATTAAGCTCGGATCAAAATGTTTAAACATCGGTCATTCCTCAATATTTGCGACGTTGCAGGCCAGTTTGCGAGAGTATTTTCGCTGACATTTCTTCGATTGAAAATTTGGTACTGTTGAGAAACGGGATTTTCTCTTTGCGATACAAATTTTCTACTTCGCGCAACTCCATTCGGCATTGTTGCATTGATGCATAACGGCTATTTGCCCGTCGTTCTGAGCGTATTTGATGAAGTCGTTCAGGCATAATGGTTAATCCGAACAGCTTTTTCTTGAATCGCTTCAGTGCGGGAGGTAATCGCAGTACATCGCCCATATCTTCTTCTGTAAACGGATAATTAGCTGCTTTAATTCCATATTGCAGTGCTAGGTACAAGCTCGTTGGTGTTTTACCAGAACGGGACACCCCGCATAAAATGATGTCAGCTTCGTGGTAGTCTTTTATGTTCGAACCATCATCATTTGCCAAAGCATAATTCACTGCATCAATTCGAATATCATAGGTTTTTTCGTGAATGCTATGGGTTCGGTGCTTTTCTGGCATTGAAGGCACACCCAAGGCCTTTTCCAAGGGGGCAACAAACTGATCGAGGAAGTTGTAGTTTATTCCTACTGATTTGGCGATGATTTTGCGCACTTCAGTATTAACGATAGTGTAAAAGACCAAAGGTCGCTGTCCACTGTCTTGAAAACTTTCAGAAATTTTTTGCAGCACCTCATGTGCCTGTTGTTCAGTTTCTACGAATGGAAACGTTTGATGCTTAAATTCCACGGTGAAAAGTGACAGCAAAGCGTGGCCAAACACTTCTGCGGTAATGGCTGTGCCATCTGATATGTAAAAAGCTGAGCGCACTACATTTCCTTAACATTGTTGTTATTTAATTACAGAACTAAATTAAATTTTACATTCACATTTACACCATTCTAAAATCCCTGACGCAAAAAGCCAGAAGGTGAACAAAATTAAACTATACTGCACCTGTCTGAAGACTTTTTTTGCATAAAACACACACGCTTTTTAGTAAGCACGCATCTGACTACACATTAGAGGGTTAACGTAGTGCAAGAATATGTACTTTGGTATGAGCAATTGGGAATGGACGATGTTAGCCGCGTAGGTGGTAAAAACGCGTCATTGGGAGAAATGATTTCAAACCTTGCAAATGCAGGGGTACAGGTGCCAGGTGGTTTCGCTACCACAGCTTATGGCTTTAACGAGTTCTTAGAGCAAAGTGGTCTAGAAGCGAGAATACATGAGGTACTTGATTCACTTGATGTTGACGACGTTGCTGCACTTGCCGAAGCTGGTGACAAAATCCGCAACTGGGTAATAGAAACACCGTTTCAGCCTGCTCTAGAAGAAGAAATTAAAACCGCCTTTGAAAAGCTTCAGGGTGATGCCGGAGACGAAGCATCTTTTGCTGTGCGCTCATCTGCCACCGCAGAAGATATGCCTGATGCGTCTTTTGCTGGGCAGCAAGAAACCTTCCTGAATGTAAAAGGCTATGAATCGGTACTCGTTGCCATCAAACATGTTTTTGCCTCATTGTTTAACGATCGCGCAATTTCTTATCGCGTACACCAAGGCTATGATCACAAAGGTGTTGCCTTATCTGCGGGCATTCAAAGAATGGTGCGCAGTGATGTAGCCTCTTCTGGCGTTATGTTTACCATCGACACAGAATCTGGATTTGAAGACGTGGTATTCATCACATCCTCTTACGGCTTAGGTGAGATGGTTGTGCAAGGTGCAGTTAACCCAGATGAATTTTATGTGCATAAGCCAACCTTAGATAGCGGCAAACCAGCAATTGTGCGTCGCAATCTTGGCAGTAAATTAATCAAAATGATTTATTCAACCGACCTGTCACACGGTAAACAAGTCGATATTGTTGACGTGGACAAGTCGCAATCCATGCAATTCTCAATTACTGATGACGAAGTGATGGATTTGGCCCGTCAGGCGCAAATCATAGAAAAGCATTATAATCGCCCTATGGATATTGAATGGGCCAAAGACGGCACCGATGGCAAATTGTATATCGTTCAGGCTCGCCCTGAGACAGTGCGGTCTCGTGAAGATATGCAAGTCATCGAAAGCTTCCAACTAAAAGGCAAAGCGAAGGTTGTTACCGAAGGCCGAGCGATTGGGCATAAAATCGGTGCTGGAGTGGCGAAAGTACTCAAATCCATCGACGAAATGGGTAAGATCCAGCCCGGGGACGTGTTGGTTACTGATATGACGGATCCTGATTGGGAACCTATCATGAAAAAGGCCTCTGCCATTGTGACCAATCGTGGCGGAAGAACCTGTCACGCAGCGATAATCGCTCGCGAACTTGGAATACCAGCTGTAGTTGGCTGTGGCAATGCTACCCATTCTATTGAAACTGGCGACACAATAACGGTTTCGTGTGCCGAAGGTGATACCGGGTACATCTACGACGCTAAACTTGAATATGACGTTGTGACGTCGCGCATTGATTCAATGCCAGACATTCCTTTAAAAGTCATGATGAACGTTGGCAATCCTGATCGTGCTTTTGATTTCGCTCGTCTACCGCACAAAGGGGTAGGGCTTGCGCGTCTTGAATTTATTATCAATCGTATGATTGGCGTGCATCCAAAAGCTTTGTTGGATTTTGATAATCAACCGGAAGAGCTTAAAGAAGAAATCTCTGAGATGATGGCAGGATATGCGTCACCGGTGGAATACTACATAGAGAAGTTAGTGGAAGGAATTTCCACCATTGGTGCTGCTTTCTCACCTGAGAGAGTGATAGTCCGAATGTCTGATTTCAAATCAAACGAATACTTCAATCTTGTTGGTGGTTATCAATACGAGCCGGACGAAGAAAACCCAATGTTGGGTTTCCGCGGGGCGAGCCGTTATATTTCTGAAGATTTTAGGGAATGTTTTGCGCTTGAATGTGAAGCGATTAAGCGAGTTCGCAATAATATGGGCTTGACCAATGTTGAGATCATGATCCCATTTGTTCGCACGGTTGGTGAAGGCAAAAAAGTCATTGAATTACTTGCTGAACAAGGTTTGGTGCGCGGCGAAAATGGCTTGAAAGTGATTATGATGTGCGAATTGCCATCCAATGCGCTGCTAGCAGATCAATTTCTTGATATCTTCGATGGCTTCTCCATTGGCTCGAATGATCTTACCCAACTGACCCTAGGGCTAGATCGTGACTCAGGTCTTATCGCGCACTTATTTGATGAACGTGATGATGCCGTTAAAGCACTGCTAAGTATGGCGATTCAAGCGGCTAAAAAGCGTGGCAAATATGTTGGTATTTGTGGTCAAGGGCCTTCAGATCACGAAGATTTGGCCGCATGGTTGGTTGAGCAAGGGATCGACAGCGTGTCTTTGAACCCTGATACAGTTGTTGAAACCTGGTTATACTTGGGTGAAAAACACGGTTAATACTGGATTTGTTCGTTTCATTAAAAAGGCAGGTAAATACCTGCCTTTTTTGTGTCTTAGGTTTGATCGATACTGTTATCGAAGTTTTCGATTGAGGATCATTCTATCGAGTTTTTTAGCGCCCATAGACATGCCATCTTGACATTTTTTAAGCCACTTGCGAGCAACTGGAAAATCAACACTCAATAACACTAAGCCGCCAAGTAAGAATAAAATTGAGCCGGGTAAGATAGCAAAAACCGTCCCAACCAATACACCCAGAACACCGAGGGTCACCCTAATTACTTTATTCATGTTTCTCTCTTATCCTAGGTTTTACGATTAAATCGAATGATCTTTAGCCAGAAGGCTAATTCAAATAAGACGCCCGTTACTATGAATAACCCCATACCTTTTGCGCTCCCAATTAGGTAGCAGGCCACAGCACAAGATAATAAAACGCCAATAATTAGCCAACGCATACTATTATCCATCAAAGTTGAATTTTTTTTAAGTATATGAAAAATCTCAATGAAATGATGTTTCACCTTGTAACATTCTGTGTACTGAATCCGTTTACAATAGAATTTATTTATGTAGCTCAATATTCTTGAACTAAACAAGCGTAGAGTACGACAGCGTTAACTTTGTTGTGGGACCGATGATGGCGCATGTGCACCTGTGTTAGAGTGGCCTTTGCTATCTGACACACAGCGTTTTAATACATCCCAATAGCCATTTGCGACACAATCATAACCATCATATGCTCCGCGCGACTTAAACAATTTGTGGGCTTTTTTCAAATTGTGAGCCGGAATGTTTTGATGAATATGATGTTCAAGATGGAAATTCACATGATTTGGTGCAATAAACAAACGTTCGATTGCATTGGCATAGGTTGTGCGCGTATTGATTCTTGGGTCAGGGTGATTGTTGTCGAGTACAGCACCATGTTCGCCCATAATTCTCAGGCGCGTAAATGCCGGATAAATAAATATGAAGCCGAACCAGAACGTTAAGTACGTCCAGCCAGCTCCCAGGGCAATCAGCGAGCTCAATAGGGCCGCATGGGAAACGATGTTAGGAATACGTTTTTCGACGGTCGAGACCTTTATTTGGTAGATAAGCTCTTTTAAGCCATTAATGCCTGACAGGTCTCGAAAGAATTTTCGCTTCATGCTCGCTTTTGTGGCCGGATAGTTTTGAATCAAAATTAAGTCTGGATCCGTACCGCTGCCAGCGAGCCGGTGGTGTTCTGAATGGCCATTTTTAAACGCATCGTAGTCAACTATTATCAATCCGCCTAGCAGCCAACGCCCAACCAAACGATTTAGGAATGATGATTTGAATAACGTGTTGTGACCTGCGTCGTGATTTAATATTCCCAAACCCAAGATGCGTCCAGCAATCAGACAAGCAGAAATCAGAAACGTGAATGGATTGGGTAAAAATAAAAAAAGTAAAAATCCTAGGTAAATCAATGCATAATTATAAAAAACACGATACCATCCCTGCCAATCGGATAGTTGGCATAGGGATTTAAGCTCCTTTGCGGAGACATACTCTGATACCCTGAGCATACACATACCCTCGATTGTTCGTAATGGGGGTTGTAATATTTCATAATATATAACAAAAGCAGAACGTATAGAAATAAAATTGTTATGAAGTTAAATTACCAACTTGCCCATCAACGGTTGCTCGCAGATAGCGCTGACAAAAAAGTACTTGAGTTGTTAAGTGCCACAAAAGGTTTTCAGCAGCCAGATATCAATAGTCTCAGTGCCAAACAATTTTTAAACATTGCTAAACATCTAGAGCTTACAGAAGCTTCGGTGAGGATGGCGTTATCTCGTCAAACCAAACAAGGAAAGTTAAATAGAGATGATGGACGCTACACACTAACGCGAAATCAAAATCCATATGTTGTGCCAAGGTTCTGGCTTGATATTAAATATAGATGCCAACCCTGGAAACAAGATTGGCTTCTTGTCAGTTTTACTGACGCAAAATTGAGCATTACTGTCTCTAGGCGCCTAGTGCGGCGAATGGAATTATTAGGTTTAAAATTTGTTCCCAATTTAGGATGGTTGAGACCGAATAATCTATCAGAACTACAACAAGAAGTTAGCTACGATTTATCGAATGCGACACAGAGCAATGATTTTGTTTGCGCTATTTTGACCTCACTGGACACCAATCAGCAAGTTAGATTCCAGAAATTATGGCCGTTAGCCCAGTTGAATCAATTTTATGTTGATGCTGAAATCTACATTTCTGAGGAAATGAACCGTACCGAGTCTTTGCCCGACGATGATATTTTAAAACGCAGTTTTGCGATTGGTAGACTTTTAGTCGAACAGCTCTCCATTGATCCTTGGTTGCCAGAAGAAATGATTGATGTGAATGCTCGGGAGAGGTTGATCCGAACTTCTACGTCGTATTACCAACAGATTAAGCCCGCATGGCTTAACATTTTGGATCAAGATTAATGATCCTATCTGCATTCGCCTGCATATAGATTTGTTGTATGAAATATATTGAATCTGTTTGGCAAAGCACCATCGCCACGGGGTATAATGCCGATTCGAAATGGCATTATGCTCAGATTAAACGTGGATTTAAAACGCAGTGACGATGTTACCCAGTCTAGACCCAAAAGCGACCCTCGAAAAACACTACAGCTCTTTTTTATCAAAACTCCAGGAAGAAGGGTTTGAAGGAGACGTTGAGTATGGCTATTCGAGTCGATTAGCCGTTGCCACTGACAACTCCATTTATCAGCAACTGCCACAAGCGGTTGTCTTTCCTAAATCAACCGCTGATGTATGCACAATTGGACGGGTCAGCAATGACTTCCCTGAGGTAAAATTCAGTCCTAGAGGTGGGGGGACAGGCACCAATGGCCAGTCTTTGACCAGTGGTATTGTTATAGATATTTCCCGTCATATGAACAATATCATCGAAGTCAATCCCGATGAGGGCTACGTGCGAGTGCAGGCCGGGGTGGTGAAAGACCAGTTAAATGATGCGTTACGGCCCCATGGATATTTCTTTTCACCTGACTTATCAACCAGTAACCGAGCTACCATAGGTGGAATGATCAATACTGATGCATCGGGTCAAGGGTCTTTGGTTTACGGCAAAACAAGTGATCACGTTTTGGGGTTGACCTCAGTGCTGGCAGACGGAAGCTTGCTTGAAAGCGAACCGATGCAAATAGATGACGCAAAAACGGCTGCAGAACAAAATACTCGTAACGGCCAGATCACTGCACAATTGATTGAAACCTGTTTGGGTAAGCGGCAAAAAATACTTGCCAAATTCCCGCGTCTCAATCGCTTTTTGACCGGCTATGATTTAGAAAACTGCGTCTCTAATTCCCTTGATATTTTGGATGTAAGTCGTGTTATTACCGGCTCAGAAGGTTCTTTGGCGTTTGTTTGTGAAGCAAAACTTAACATTACACCGATAGCTAAACATAAAGCGTTGGTAAATATTAAATATGATTCATTTGAGTCTGCGTTGCGCCATGCGCCACATATGGTTGCTGCGAATGCCACATCCGTTGAAACCGTCGACAGCAAAGTATTAAACCTGGCAAAACAAGATATCATTTGGCATTCCGTAAAAGAGCTAATCCAGGATGTGCCAGGGAAAGATGTGCTCGGTCTCAACATGGTTGAGTACAACAGCAATGATCAGCAAGAAATTGAGCAAAAAATAGAACAACTCAGTCATTCGTTGGGAACTGCGGCGCAAACCGGCGCACACGGAGTTATTGGGTTTCAGCTAACTTACGACACGCAAGAGATCAGCAAAATTTATGCAATGCGAAAAAAAGCGGTGGGTTTGCTAGGTAAGGCCAAAGGGTGGCAAAAGCCCATTGCCTTTGCCGAAGATACAGCTGTTCCGCCGGAAAATTTAGCAGATTTTATTATGGAGTTTAGGGCCCTTTTGGACAAAAAAGGGCTGCAATATGGCATGTTTGGTCATGTTGATGCGGGCGTTTTGCATGTGCGTCCAGCCCTTGATATGTGTGATCCCGCGCAACAAACACTTATGCAGGATATTTCTGATGAAGTCGTTACGCTTGTTGCTAAGTACGGCGGGTTGATGTGGGGCGAACACGGCAAGGGTTACCGAAGTGAATATGCGCCAGCGTTTTTTGGTGAAGAATTGTTCACTGAGTTGCGTAAAATTAAGCAGGTGTTTGATCCGCTTAATAAGATGAATCCAGGCAAGATCTGTACGCCACTTGAATCCGAGGAGCAATTGGTCAAAGTTTCGGACCCAAAGCGTGGTGATCTTGACAGCCAGATCCCAATTAAGGTGCGTGACGCTTTTGAACCGGCAATGAGTTGCAACGGTAATGGGTTGTGTTACAACTACGATACGACGTCACCAATGTGTCCCTCCAGCAAAATCACTCGGGACCGTCGACATAGCCCCAAAGGTCGTGCTGGGATGGTCCGAGAGTGGTTGCGTTTACTCAGTCGAGAAAACATTGACGTGATCGAACTTGAAAAGGGTGAGGATTCTGCAAGCTGGTTCGAACGGATGCAAAATACCAGGTATAAATCGCGAAATGTTGACTTCTCTCACGAAGTGCTTGAGGTGATGGAAGGCTGTTTAGCCTGTAAAGCCTGTGCGAACCAGTGTCCGGTTAATGTCGATGTGCCAAGTTTCCGTTCACGATTTCTTTCCATGTACTATCAACGTTATCTGCGGCCTGTTAAAGATCATTTGGTAGCGAATATTGAAATGATGGCCCCGCTGATGGCGAAGGCTCCTAAATTTGTTAATTTTTTCCAAAATCAAGCATGGCTAAAGTCGCTTGTTGAGCATCGCATTGGCTACGTTGACGCACCATTATTATCAACACCTACACTTCAAGAGCGCCTTGAAAACCAAAACCATAGCGATTTTAATATGGCGCGGCTACAAAGATTGTCGGATCAAGAAAAGCTGCGAACAGTGTTAATTGTTCAAGATCCCTTTACCAGTTTTTATGAAGCTGAATTGATTGAAGACTTAGTGGCTTTATTGACCAAACTGAATTTTTTACCTGTTGTATTACCATTCAAGCCCAATGGGAAGCCGCAACATGTAAAAGGATTCTTAAAACGCTTTGCCAAAACGGCCGCCAACACAGCACAGTTCTTGAATCAAGTCAGTCAACTCGACTTGCCTATGATTGGTATCGATGGTTCTTTGGTACTGTGTTATCGAGACGAATATAACAAGATCCTTGGTGATAAACGGGGAGATTTTTCAGTTTTATTGGTTAATGAGTGGCTTCATCAACAAAAAATCGATCTAGGTAAAATCAAACAAGCTGAGGTGAATGCAGAGGCGGATAAATACACCCTGTTGTCTCATTGTACTGAAAAAACCGCGATTCCTACTAATGATAACCAGTGGCAAACAATATTTTCCTGGTTTGGGCTTGAACTAAGTTCAACCGCTGTGGGTTGTTGCGGCATGGCGGGCACCTTTGGACATGAAGCATCGCATTTTGAGGAATCGAAAGGAATTTATGAACTAAGTTGGCAACAAGCCATCAATAATTCAGCAAACCACATCATATTGGCAACTGGGTATTCCTGTCGTAGCCAGGTCGCACGATTTGAAGGGAACAAGCCCTTACACCCCGTTCAAGCATTATTAAAATATTTGTCGTAAACACGACACCCTACTTTTTAGGATTAAACATGACACAACAACCGCAACAAATGAATCAGGAACAGCTTAGCACTTGGGTTCGCGAGCAGTTTCAACGGGCGAATAAGCATTTGGCAGAAAATGGCGTGATGTATGAATCGGTGGTTACACAAGACAGCCGCTATCTTGCGCCCTACGTTGCGGTATGGAAAATCAAAGCACTAGACAACAAATTTTATTGGGTGATAAGCGGTGACGTACCTTGTGACTTTATGCCGGTAGAAAACGAGAAGACGGCTCGCGAAGCAATTCGTCATTTTTCTTTATTGTGGCAACTCAAAGCTGAAAACCTACAAAAAGGCGGTGAACTAGATAAGACTCAACAAGAATTTGTCGATCTGCTGGTTTCTCGCGCTGAAGGCCTTTACCGAATTTACGATCAAAAAGACTTATGGCAAGAAGTGCAGGGCGGTAAGGTCTAACATCGTTTTAAAATAAAAACAGCACCATAAGGTGCTGTCTAATGTGTTAGTTCAACTCGACTCAATGAAAAATTGGATGGGTCACACGCCATTTTTTGTCTGGCTATGCCTGCATCCATAAAAACGGAACCGACCGGTTTAAATCCTTGTTGTTGATAATATTCAACACCTTCCAACTCACAAAGCACGTGTACTTGTTGCAGACCCATGTGGGTCGCTTTTGATACCAGTGCCTGTAAGAGTGCACGATAAACTTCTGGTCCACGATAGTCTGGAACAACTGCTATTCTGCCAATTTCTCCTGTTGGGGTGACTCTGCCAGTAGCGATCTCTTGTTTATGTTCGTTCAATACCAAGACGTGGTTCGCACTGTCGTCGTACTGATCAAACTCGCACTCTCTGGGAATGCGCCATTCGTAAACAAATACCTTTTCTCTTAACTTGCTAAGTTTGTGTTTTGCTTTTTCCCAGTCGACGTTCTTTATGGTCAACGTCACTGAAGGATCTCCTAATTGTGTGTTTTTACACAGGGAAAAAAGCCCCTGTAATCACCAGTTTAGACATGAGTTGGTTAAAAAATAAACTATTTTCGTAATTTATTTTCGTGTTTTTATCAATTACATCACATTCCAATAGCTTCTGTAACAAGACGAGTTGTTCATCACTAACTTGAATTAAATGTCCATTTATCCACATATCCCATTGAAAATCATCATCAATTTCATTTTTAAGTAATAGCTTACGAAGTGATAATGAACGTTCCAAAAGCATTCCATTGTCGAGCATTTTTTCGATCTGATTTGGCGAATATTGTTCATTCAATTCAAAGGAATAGTCATTTTGGGTTGGCAGAGCGGTAAAGCATTGTCCGATGAACTGAGCAAAATGTGGTGAATCGATCATTTGTATGAATAATTGTTTAAATTTCTGTATTTCCGTTTGATACATTATTTCTCTAGATTCTCTGGGCAATAAATCAGGATCGCAGTAACGGGAAGTAAATAATCCTTTTTCATCGGCGAAATCCGCAAAACGCCCTAATAATTCTTGTTGTGTTGGTGCACGAAAACCAATCGAATAATTTAGACAAGGTTCTAATGCGATACCATTGTGAGGAAAGCCAGGAGGTATATAAATTAAATCACCGGGTTCCAACACTTCATCAATAATAGGCTCAAAATTGCTAATTTGTCTTAAGCCGCAACACGGGAAAGTTTCTGTATAATCGCCCCTAGAGCCGACCTGCCATCGTCTGCTGCCTTTTCCCTGAACTATGAATACATCGTACTGGTCAAGGTGGGGCCCAACACCAGCCCCCTCATTGGAAAAACTCACCATGACGTCGTCAACTCGCCATGAAGGTACAAAATCGAAGGCATCTAAAAGTGATTTGGCTGCCTCGATGTAATTGTCGACACCCTGTACTAATAAAGTCCATGCCCCTTGGCATACCTCATTAAAATCTTCAAAGGGCCCATGGTGAAGTGACCAATCACCCGAGATCTCTGAAATGATCCTAGAATCAATCCCTTCTTCTTGGGACAATCCAGCAAGCTCGTTTTCGTCGATCGGATCCTGGAAATTCAAAAATGCATTGCGAATAACAACGGGCTTTTTTTGCCAGTGTTCTTCGATAAACGCCTTCTTATGTTTTAACGTTATGTGATACATCGAAAGAAGTTTCTCTATTAAGTTAATCTTTGCGCTGACTGGTCTGGCAACAAGGTGTAGCACCTGCGTTCACCTATGCCTTTATAATGACGAATGCAGGGGGCTGAAAAAGTCAAATGTGTCTTGCAGCGTTCAAAAGTCGTGCTGCATACCTGAATGTGACCGGCGAGTCCTTGGCATTCAATCCGCGAAGCAAGATTAACAGTTTCTCCCCAGACATCGAAAGAAAAGTTGTTTGCCGCAGCAAAGCCAGACAACAATTCACCACTGGCAATGCCTATACGTAATTTTAGATTATCGATCTTGAGTCTTGAAGTAATATTCTCAAATGCGCGCAAAAATTCTTGTGCACCAACACATAACTGCAATGCATGGTTATCATGGTGCTCAAGTACGCCTGAAACCACAATATACTGATCACCATTGGTTTTCACTTTTTGTAAGCCAAATCGCCAAATAATCCGATCAAAATCTGAATAAAATGCATTGAGCATTCTAGACAGGTCGGCTTGACTGGTTTGCAGACAATAGTCGGTGTAATTCTGTATGTCTGCAAATAATATGCTCCCGTCACAACGAGTAACTTCTCCCGACGTAGGTGATTCCGCGGCATATTTCAGCAAAAGCTTTTGTACAAGAGGCGAGGGCAAGGTTTTCGATAACACATTTGAAAGCGTCCAGTGGTGCTGTTTGATCCGGGTTTGTGCCTGCTGTTGATTATAAAATATCAATAGGCTGGCAATGCAAGCAGCAGCAAATAAAAACGTATCGTTGACGACTTTCAGAATCAACTCAAACTGAAAAAGTGAGGCTCCGCCGTTTTCTCTCAGCGCAAGGAATACGTGCAAATAGATATATGCCAGAAAGTAGATGACAAAGTTGCTAACTACCTGTTTTCGTTCCCAGTCATGATACAAAAAGGGACATACGAATAAGCTGATTAGAATAAACGATGGGAATTTTAAATCGATGGGCCAGACTAGAGTTGAGGCACTTACAAAAGCGATAAAAGACAACATCAAGAGGGCTCTAGCCGCTTGATAATGCCCTTTTGCATTACATATCAGCACCGAAACAAGCGCGACTATATGACTGATATTTAATACAAGAGCATAAGAACCCACTAATTGCCAATAGGCAAAAATTATCGGCAATTGAACAACGAGGACCAGGATCACCATAAACGACAACGTATTGGTGATTTTTATTTGGCTGACATTGTCTAAATGATTTTTATCAATTCCTAAAAATGCAACAAATTTTAACGCTTGAACAAACATAGGCAATTCCTTTGCCATCGACAGAGTGTTATCAGCGTAGTCGATTTGAACAATATTTTGTTATTTATTAAGTACGGTTATCGGTCTAGTTTAAATCAAATGCCAATGGCAATAATTCAGCGATGGACACCTGTTTTGTTTTGCCATCTTGCGTGCTGAGAATAACTTGGGTTGCTGACGTTGCAAACTCTTTGATTTTTTGTCGACATCCACCACAGGGTGGACAAAAGTCACTATTTGGGCTGAGGATAAGAATTTTGGTAATTTTAGAGCATCCGTGACCAATCATACTGGCGATTGCGCCAGCTTCCGCGCATTGACCCAAAGGATACGCTGCATTTTCAACATTGCAGCCACTGTAGACGTTACCATCCTCTGCTACTAATGCAGCGCCTACTTTAAAGTTAGAGTAGGGAGCATAGGCATTTTTTTGAACTTTCTGAGCGTTTTGTAGCATTAACGCAATATGTTTTTCCAAAAACTAGATTCCTGAAGATGTAAAAACGGCCGATCAGTTTGCTTTAAAAAGCCATAGTTTGACAAGTAGAAAGTATTTATGGGTTCAAGTTAAATGTTACTTTGTGTGATTTACCTGTCGTTATTCTTTACTTTTTAGGTCAAATAAGCGACCCTGAATGCCTATAGAGGTAGCCATAGTAATGGTATTTGTTGCCAATTTTTCACTTTTTATTGCAAAGTCACTTTTCGATCCAGAGAATCATTTAATCATCATGAAATTTAGTTTAAAACTTTGTGTTTTTATTGCTCTTCTTCCCCTCTATGGATGTACGATTTATTCTAGCTCGGCATTGAATTCCAAAGTAGAAAGTATCCTTATTCCTGAGCCTCAACCAACTAATTTTCGCTCTCAGCTGGCGATCGCACGGTACAACCAGATCTTGGCACAAACCTCTCTTACCAATGAAGAGCGAGCTGAACTTCTGTTTTTGCGGGGTACGCACTATGACAATGTGGGTTTGTCAGGTTTGGCACAGTATGATTTTGGTCAGGCAAAACAGTTAAAACCTGATATGGCCGAGGCTTATAATTCGATTGGCATACATTACACACAACAAATGGATTTCATCGAGGCATACGAGTCATTCGATTCAGCACTAGAAATTAACCCACAAATGGATTTTGCTGTTCTAAATCGAGGTATCGCCCTTTATTACGGCAAACGCACTGATTTAGCTATCGAGGATCTGACGCGTTTTTATCAAAAAGACACGGCCAACCCTTTTGCAGCGCTTTGGTTATATTTGGCCAGTCGGGAAGTCGATCCAGAACAAGCATTAGCACAACTGCGCGCACAGCGAAAATTACTGGAGTCAGGTAACTGGGCAAATCTTATCGTCGATTTTTATCTTGGGAATATTACCCGCAACGCACTTCTTAATGAATTTGTTGTGGGAGTCAAAAATGTTAACGAGCTCAATCAACGAATGTGTGAAGTGTATTTTTATATGGGTAAGCATTATGGCAAACGCGGTCAAAATGGTTTAGCCCTGAACTATTTTAAGATGGTATTGAGCACCAATGTCTACGAGTATGTTGAGCACCGTTATTCTCGCATTGAGATTGATATGTTGCGAAAACAATCTAGAAACAACAGTTAATAACACACACCAATCCGATGACTTCCAGCAAGATACTCTTATTCTTCATCTGTATCTTAGCCTTACAAGCAGATCATTGTTTACATGAGCCTCGATTATTAGCGAGTTATTCCGCTTACGAAAATCCATTGCCTGTCCTGTATGTACCAGC
Organism: Aliiglaciecola sp. M165; assembly: GCF_007197995.1. Classification (GTDB taxonomy): domain Bacteria; phylum Pseudomonadota; class Gammaproteobacteria; order Enterobacterales; family Alteromonadaceae; genus Aliiglaciecola. The sequence continues at coordinate 300,743 of NZ_VKKH01000007.1, read as the reverse complement.
AAAAAATGGCAATGTGAAAGCAGTGCAACTGCTGCTGAGCGAATCGATTTCACGAGAAGATCCCTATTGGCTTACTGTTAGCGCGAATTTAATGTCCAGCGACGCGATTTTTCAACTTGTTGGTAAAGGATTAAACGAGCAAAACCTCAAAAAACTGTTGTTAGTGGCAGCTCAACGAGGACATAGCCCAAGCCAATACGAACTTTCGAAATTTGCTAAAACATCTAGTGGTCAAAAGCGTTGGTTAACTGAGGCCGCGGAGCAGGGACATGTAAAAGCAATTGAAGCGCTTTATGAGTATTATGCTAGTAAGGATCAGGTCGAAAAAACCCAAAGATGGGGTGAATTAGCATCAAAACATTCTCCACAGATAGCAGTGCGTCTAGCAACGCAGGTCTGGAAAAGTGGCGACGAGGCATACGCTAAACAACTGCTGAAAATGGCGCAAGAGCAGGGGCATGTTGAGGCTAGCACTATGTTGAGTCTGATAAAAAAATTCTCGCCATTATCCTCTATTAAAACGAATGATCCCACATCGGCGACTTGCACAATGGCAATACAATTTGTCGCAGCGACGTTACCTGCCATGATCAAAATCGACAAGATTATTGATAGATTTTCCAAAGATAGTCGATTTGATGATTTTCCTGTTTGTTTCAATCCCCCCGTTTGGGTGAATGCTCCGACAATGCAATGTGGAGACGATCCCGCTGTAAGACTGTCTTGTAGTTTGTCGGGGTTGATAGGCATTGCAGGTCAAAGGCCATTTTCGCATGCAGTAGTCGTTGCCGAACATGGGGTGGCAAACGTCCATAATGGCATTATGTATTTGGATGAGAATGATGATTATCAAGTTTTTGTGCACGAATTTGCTCACTTCGCAGGTTTTATTGATGAATATCCAATCAATGAATCAATGGCAGAGAAATTTTGTTCTCGTAACAATGCGCCCAATCTGGTATTTAGTAAAACGGCCCCAAACATTAACGCGACTCAGTTTGCTCCATATATAAATCGATACCCAGGTTTGGCACTGAGCGAGGCTAGAACATGTCAAACAAACGAGTTTCAGGCATTTAAACCGTCTTCGGAATTGACCTTTTTAGAACAACATGAAATTGGCAGAATTCCTGACATCTACCTAGATATTTGGCGAAAAGTTTTGACTGAACGCACATCACTCACTCCAGCCTATGTAAACTTTGCACAATACTTTGACTCATCAGGTCAGCATGCAGAGGCCCAGAAATGGTGGCTCCGATATCATCAATATCGTCAGATTCCTGAGGTATAACCCAACTGAATTGTGATTTAATGCGATGTGTAACAGGCGCTTAGCGTTTGCCGGTGGTCTTACCTATTGGCAATCCGCAGATTTTAGTTAGAATGCTTGCAAATATGTGGAAATGCGCTCAGCAATGAGTGTTTTATGACCCATCCAAGCTTTGTTCAATTGTGCCAAACAATAATAAAAAAAGAGGCTCTGTTTCATGTCAACGACTGTTACTCTCTCGCAGCTGCAAATTGCCTATGAGTTTTTGCCAGATCCTGTCGGATTATTTAATAGTGAAGGCAAATGTGTATATGTCAACCGCGCTTTTACCAACGCATTTGATCTCACATTGGATGAAAAAATACTCACCCCACTGAGTGAAATGTTTGCGCTTTACCAAACAGCCGAAACGGACTGGAAAGATGTGCTCACGCGCGCTGAAAAAGAGCCGTGGCAAGGGTATGTTGGAATCGTTAAAGAAGGGCAAGGTTCTAGCGTCAATCGAATTCAAATAAACGCGATTGCGCAGCAAGGCGAATCACTGTATTTCCTTGCAAAGATAGATATCGTCAACTCAAATGAGCAATCAGAAGAAACCCTTGCACAGTTGGCGTATAAAGATTGTTTAACTGGCTTAGCGAATCGTTCGCTATTTAACCAGTTGTTTGACCATGAAATTAGTCAGTCTCAGCGTCTAAATTTGCGCTTTGCTATATTGTTTATTGATTTAGATAGATTTAAACAAGTTAACGACAACTTAGGTCATGATGTGGGGGATGCATTGCTGTGCACCGTCGCAGAACGTTTACAGAAATCTTTACGTAAGAGTGATGTGGTTGCTCGCCTGGGAGGCGATGAATTTGCAGTCATTATGAACAACATTCGAGACTCTGATACAGTGGCAAAAGTCACTGAAAAGCTGATTCGCGAGATAAAAAAGCCGATAAAAAGTGGTGCGAATATCATGGAGATTGGCTGCAGCGTTGGGATTAGTGTGTACCCTGAAAATGGTGAGCAGGCAGAGCAGTTACTGCAACATGCAGATGCAGCCATGTACCGAGCAAAACACCATGGTGGAAACCATTATTACTATTTTAGCGACGCGTTAAATCAGGAATTGCAAGATATTCGACTGATTGAACAACAATTACATCAAGGGATCGAGCACAAGCAATTTATTCCTTATTTCCAACCCGTAATTGATATTCGAAATAACGCCTTAGTGGGTATCGAATGTTTGGCAAGATGGCACCATCCTAGTCGAGGTGTTTTGGGGGCAATGGAGTTCATTCCAATTGCGATGAAAATCGGCTTACTGCAAGATATTTTTAAGCAAGTTCTATTAAACGCTTTTTCACATCTGGCTTATTGGCGTTCTCATTGTCATCTTGCTGTACCTATGGCCATTAATATTTCTAGTAAACAGTTTTTTCAGCAAGATACCTTTGACCACATTGATACGCTGATGAAAGACAATGCACTTCATGCCGATGCGTTGCGCCTGGAAGTAACCGAAAGCACGTTGCAAGAAAGTGGCAGAAAATTAGTCGACAAGCTTAAAGAAATTAAGACGGCAGGATTTAGCATTACCCTTGATGATTTTGGTACGGGATATTCATCATTACGCTACCTGCAACAACTACCTGTGGATACATTAAAGATCGACCGTTCCTTTGTGCGTAACTTAGACAACAACCCTCATGACAAAGTGATTGTAAAGGCGATAATTCAACTTGCAGACACGCTTGGTATTCAAGCCGTAGCAGAAGGTGTTGAAAATCAGGCTCAAGCGGATTTTTTATCGGCCAACGATTGTCATCTGATGCAAGGTTATCTGTTCAGTGCTCCACTCAATGCAGAGGATTTTTATCAGTATTTGGTGCAATTCACCACTGACGTTGCCTAGCAACTACCGACGTTACTGTCGGTAGCGCCCAGCGTTGCGGAATTAGCTTATTCTACTCGATGGCGTAGTTCATTGACCCACATGGATGTCGCACCGCAAATGGCTACTGGCATGACGAGAAAGTTAACGATTGGGATCATAGAAAATACGCTGACCATGACACCAAATGAAAAGCTTTGTGAACGGCTCTCGGCAAGGGTATTACGCATCGGTTTAAAACCTATTTTGTGATTATCAAACGGATAATCGCAATATTGGATAGCCATCATCCATGCTGAAAACATAAACCACAACACTTGCCCAAAAACCGGAAGCAAGAAAAAAAGGATTAAAAAACCGATCGCTCTGGGGATGTAATATAAGAGCTTTGCTAATTCTCTGCCTAGGGTGCGAGGAATGTCTTTAACAACATCCATAATGCCGCTATCACCCAAACTTTGACCGGTTAGATGCCTCTCCACTTTTTCAGCAAGTAGGCCATTAAACGGCGCTGCGACCCAATTCGCCAGGGTTCCAAAAATCAATGCAAAAACCAAAAGTATGCTAATAACTGCTAGTGGCCAAAGTATAAAAACGATCCCTTGCTTTAACCAGGCAAACCATTCCCAGTCCGGTATTAGGCCGATGATGTATGCAATGCCATCATCAATTTGGCCGACTAAAAAATATAAAGCAATCGAGAATAAAATTAAATTCACAGCAAGAGGAATGAAGACAAATCGTTTTATTCCTTTGGTACGGATCAGGCTAAAGCCTTCAAAAAAATAATTGGCACCACTACTATTTTGCATTCTGATCAATCTTCCTATGGTCATCCCGTTGCACGTGCTCTTGAGGTAGAACACTTATCAATGTTGCAGGGTATAATAACTTTCTGCGGAATCAATACCAATCCCCAATTGTTACACTTCGTGACATTTGATACATTCAACCCACAACAATAATAATGTGTCATTATCACAGCATGCGCTTAAAGAAAATCCGCTTGGCGGGGTTCAAGTCATTTGTCGACCCTACCAATATTCCATTTCCAGACGATATGACCGCAGTAGTCGGTCCGAATGGCTGTGGAAAATCGAATGTAATCGATGCGGTACGTTGGGTGTTGGGTGAAAGCTCTGCAAAAAATCTGCGTGGCGACGCAATGACTGATGTGATTTTTAATGGTTCCTCTGCACGCAAACCCGTCTCACAATGCAGCGTTGAGCTAGTATTTGATAATTCGTCTGGTCGGATCCAAGGTGAATTTGCTAATTATGTCGAATTATCTGTCAAGCGCTTAGTTACCAGAGAAGCGCAATCGACTTATTTTCTCAACGGTACAAAATGTCGCCGACGAGACGTTACCGACCTATTTTTAGGCACAGGCCTTGGTCCAAGAAGCTACGCCATCATCGAACAGGGCATGATTTCGCGCCTAATTGAATCCAAGCCACAAGAGCTGCGAATATTTATCGAAGAGGCCGCTGGTATTTCCAAATACAAAGAGCGGCGCAGAGACACCGAAAATAGGATCCGTCATACCAAGGAAAATCTAGAGCGTCTCGATGACGTGCGAAGTGAATTGGGTCAACAGATAGAAAAGTTACAGCGCCAAGCCAGTGCAGCCAAGAAGTATAAAGAACTCAAGGCAAAAGAGCGTTTACTAAAAGGCCAGCTCAGCGCGATACGTTGGCTGAAACACAGTCAGCATATAGAAGAACTCGAAAATGCGATTGCGCTGCAACAAAACGACATTGAAGCCTTTGTGGCCAAACAACGAGGCGATGAAAAAGGGATCACTGAGTTTCGCGACCAACAGCAGGATCTCAAACAACAAGTAGACAGTTTGCAACAGGATAACTTTTTAGTTGGCACGGAAATCACCAAACTAGAACAGAACCGCTTGCATGCTAAACAACGTGCGACACAAATCGAATCTGAGTTGAGTGATATTCAGTCGAATATTGACGAATCGCTGCATTTTGAGCAGGAAGAAAGTGACAAACTTGCACAATTGTCGACACAATTGCAGCGTTTGGAACCAGAAGCGGAAGCATTCGCAGCACAACTAGAAGACGCACAAGACCGGTTACAAGCCAGTCAAGAGCAACTCAGAGCACATGAAGCACTTTGGCGAGAGCACGATCAAGACTTTCAACAAACTAAACAACAAGCACAAAGATGTCATAGCCAAATTCAAGCAACGATGAATATGCAAATGCGCACGCAACAACGCATAGGAGAATTGCAGACAGAGCAAAATGAGTTGGAGCATGATTTGCTCGCACAACAAATTGAAAGTCTGCAGCACCAGGTTGCACAATCAAAAGGCCGGCACAAGCATGCAGATGAACGTGTAGAGCAAATTGAAACACAGTTAAAACAATCTCAGGAGCAAGAAAAAGACTTTCAAGAACAATTGTTTGAACTCAATGGACAAATACTATCCCTGAACGCACAAAAATCAGCATTGCAAAGTTTACAGCAAGAAAGTCAATCAAATCAAAATCTTACCGAATCGCTAGAGGCATTAAATATTCCTTTTGAGGCAATGTGGAAGCAACTCGAGGTCGAAAGTGGTTGGGAGCGAGCGGTTGAAACGGTAGTGAATGAATGGCAAGAAGCAATATGGCCACAAGGGGAGGTCAGGATCAACGACTTACCTCTGGATTGTGCTGGAAAGTTGCTGATTCAAAATCGCCTATCTACTCAAAAAATTGAAAACACCCTCTCGTCAAAGATACACAATCACGCTTTTCCACATTGGTTATCTGACATTTTGATTGCGCAAGATGTCGATTCGGCACTACAGATTCTGGATAATTTGCAACCCCATCAAAGTATTGTCACTCAGTGTGGTAAACGCTTTGGGATCGATTGGGTGGACTTTGGCGATAATGATGCACCTGAAGGTTTAATCGAGCGCGCTGCCAGAATATCAGCGCTAGACAAGCAGATCGAGTCACTCAAGGAGCAACAAAAATCGCCTTTAGAGCTCAAGATATCTCAGTGCGCATCGAGTTCCGAGCAATTGCAAGGGCGTTTGAACACGGCAACTAGCGATTTCAAACAAGCGGAACAGGCATTAACTCAGCAACAAAATCAGCTCAATTTACTGGAAATGCAACATCAACAAACCTTGATCAGACAGACGCGGATCAGTGAAGAGCTTAGTCGGCAACAACAGTTATTGGAAGACGAAAAAATCCAATCGGAACAACTGGCCGAACAGGTGCAACAATTAGAATTGCAGCTTGAAGACATGTCTGGCAAGCAGGTAGAGCTCGAATCAGGCAAGTCTCAATTATTGGACAGTGAGCAACACTGTCGTCATCAATTAGAACACTTAACTTCTCAGTCTCATCAACTCGCTCTAACGATTCAAGAAATCAAAAGTCAGCATAGTGGCGGACTGGAAGCTCATAAGCGTACGCGCCAGATGCTTGAGACCTTACAAAAGCGCCAAATTCAATTGCAACAAGAATCCAGTGTTATCAGTCAGCCTTTTGAGGAACAACAGCAGCAGTTAGAAACGTTATTGGCCAGGCGACTGGAAATTGAGCAGCAACAACAAATGTTAAGCGATCAATTGGCCGAGGTAGACAGCAAACTTGCCAGTGCGGAAAAAGGACAACATGGGATTATTGAAAAAATTCAGCAAATGCGCGCTGAATTGGAGAGCAAAAAATTAGAATGTGAAGGGTATCGGGTTCGCGCCAATAGTACCTTAGAACAACTCGAGGAAATTAATGAATCGCTTAAGACGATTCTTGAAGGATTGCCAGAAGAAACTGACGAAAAGCAGTGGCAACAATCATTAGAGCGAACTCAAGCATCGGTTTCTAGGTTAGGCGCCGTCAATCTTGCTGCAGTAGAGGAATACGAAATCCAAGCTAAACGCAAACATCATTTAGACGAGCAAAACGACGACTTGGTATCGGCTTTAGAAACACTTGAGTCGGCTATTCGAAAAATCGATAAAGAGACTCGGACCCGATTTAAAACCACGTATGACAAAGTAAATGCAGACTTAAAAGAATTGTTTCCTAAAGTGTTCGGTGGCGGGGCGGCTTATTTGGAACTAACGGGTGAAGATTTACTCGAAACAGGTGTGACGATCATGGCTCGGCCGCCTGGAAAGAAAAATAGTACAATACATCTTCTTTCCGGTGGAGAAAAAGCGCTAACCGCTTTATCATTGGTGTTTGCAATTTTTAGACTGAATCCTGCACCCTTTTGCTTACTCGATGAAGTCGATGCACCATTGGATGATGCCAATGTGGGTCGCTTTTGTAAGTTGGTGTCTGAAATGTCAAAATCAGTGCAATTTATTTATATCACCCATAACAAAATCGCGATGGAAATGGCGAAGCATTTAACCGGCGTGACAATGGCCGAACCTGGCGTTTCACGGATGGTTGCTGTTGATGTAGAAGAGGCTGTCGCTATTGCGCAGGCATAATAATTTAGGGTAGAAAAAGTCAAATGGATACATTACGACTAGCATTTTTAGTCATTGGCGCCGTCGCGATTGTCGGCATTTTAGTCCACGGTATGTGGAGTGTACGTAAAAACGCTAAAGACAATCGAGAGGCTCGCCTCGAGACATCTGACTGGCAAGATGACTTTAATGATGCTGATGAGTTTGATGAAGACGTCATCGTTATTGATCCTCAGGCGTCTGAGGAGAAAGTTGAGCCAAGTTTGACGGAAAATAGTTTCGACGATTTGGGGCTAGGTGCGGTCCGAGTCGTAAATAGCGAAAAACCATCAGAAAACCAAACCCGGCCAGTTGATGTACAGAGTGACTCTGAACCTGCACGTGAAGAAGTGGTATCAAAAACTCATACGGATTTTTCCCAAGACGCTGCGCAAATTGCTGAAGAAAAATCCGAAGTTGAGGTGCAGCCTAAAATTTATTCATCGGTTGTCACTCAACCCAAACCTGAATATGCCGCGCAACAAGTACAAGCGATGCGCAGTAAAGCAACAGCCGCAAATGTTGCTGAAATGAATGACATACCTGAGCCTCCCCCGTTTTTACTCAAAACAGCCGAATCGGGCGAAGCCGTCGTAGTAGAGCAGAGCACACACACCACTTCTCTTGACGCCAAACAACTCGACAAACAAGAGCCGAAGAGCAAAGAAACTCCACATAGAGACGAGCGCAACGATCAACAACCAAAAGAGGCAATAGCGTCAAGCGAAGCAGAAAATGAGCCTAAAGTCAGTCTCGCAGAACAAGCTAGAAATTTTGTCAAACGCTCAAAAGCAGAGGGTAAGCCGCGCAAAAGACGCGAGCCAAAAATTCGTGAAGATCAGATGCGTATCGATTTCGATGAACCGATGGAACCAGATGCAGAGCCAGAAAAAGCTGCAGCCAAGACGACAAATGTAGAAGTTGACCAAGCAGCTACTGCCGAAGCGCCAGAGCAAGAAGTTCTGATTTTAAACGTAAAGGCAGCAGATGATGCACCCATTCAAGGTGCTGCGCTGCTTCCAATGTTGTTAACCTTGGGCTTTAAATTTGGTGATCAAGATATTTTTCATCGACACGTAAATAGCAACGGTAAGGGACCTGTGTTATTCAGTCTGGCAAATATGTTTAAGCCAGGGGTTTTTGATATTGATAATTTGGAAAATTTTAACACCATGGGCGTGTCATTATTCATGATGTTGCCTATAGAAGGTGATCCGCATCAAGTATTCAATATGATGCACAACGCTGCGAGAAAGATCGCAGATGAATTCTCTGCGCAAGTTTTGGATGGTCGGCGCAGCGCGCTAACTAAACAAAGTTTGCAACAATATGTTGAGAAAATAAGAGAATTCGAACGAAAACGTATGCTTGTGAAATAACCTTGTTGCAGTGCTGCTTTGAATCGGCTCTCTGGCCTGTTTTTACCTATAAAAGGTCTTAATAAATCTTTATGAACAACCCCGACGTTGCTAAACAACTTGATGTGTTGCGTAGTCAGCTCAATGATTACAATTATCAATATTATGTCTTAGATGATCCAAGCGTACCCGATGCCGAGTACGATCGCTTGATGCGAGAACTCGAAGCGCTCGAGGAAAAACATCCTGAACTCATCAGTCATGATTCTCCAACCCAAAAAGTCAGTGGTCAGGCTTCGGATGCATTCACTCCGGTGCAACATGAAGTGCCAATGTTGTCTTTGGATAATGCCTTTGCAGACGAAGAGTTTAGTGCATTTGATAAACGTATTCAGGACCGGTTGAAAAGGTCATGGACAGTGGAATACAGCTGTGAGCCCAAGTTAGATGGATTGGCCGTGAGCATTTTATACGAACAAGGATTGTTGGTGCGTGCCGCAACTCGTGGAGATGGACAAGTCGGTGAAAACATTACAAACAATGTGAAAACCATTGCTAATGTGCCGTTAAGGCTACGAGGAAACAATTATCCCCAAAGGCTAGAGGTTCGAGGCGAAGTCTTTATGCCAAAGCAGGGATTTGAAAAACTGAATGAACAACAAAAAGCCGCAGACAAAAAAGTATTTGTTAACCCCAGGAATGCGGCAGCGGGCAGTTTGAGGCAGCTCGATCCAAAAATAACAGCTTCGCGACCTTTGTTATTTTATGCGTATTCGGTGGGGTTAGTTGAAGGAGAAGTAGAGGCGCTAGCCAATCGACATTCTGAGCGTTTGCAACAGTTAACTATTTGGGGATTACCAGTCTGCAAGGAGATCGACACTGCATTAGGCGCCCAGCAGTGCCATGACTATTTTGCCAAAATTGGTCAACAACGCGACGACTTGAGTTACGAAATTGACGGGGTCGTTTTCAAAGTCAATGACATCGAAGTACAAAAAGAATTAGGATTTGTTGCTCGTGCACCGCGCTGGGCAATCGCTCAAAAATTTCCAGCTCAAGAGCAAATGACTAAGTTGTTAGAGGTAGAATTTCAAGTTGGCAGAACCGGTGCCATTACGCCTGTCGCAAGATTAGACCCGGTGTTTGTTGGTGGCGTGACTGTTTCAAATGCAACCTTGCACAATCAGGATGAAATACACCGACTTGGCGTAAAAAAGGGCGATACTGTTGTGATTCGCCGTGCCGGTGATGTGATCCCGCAAGTGGTTTCTGTTGTTTCCCATCTGCGCCCAGAAGATGCTGAAAATATTGTCTTTCCTGAGCATTGCCCGGTGTGTGAATCAAACATTGAAAAGCTTGAAGGGGAGGCAGTAGCCCGTTGCACCGGTGGGTTGTTTTGCGGTGCTCAACGAAAAGAAGCAATGAAACATTTTGCGTCACGCAAGGCATTAGATGTAGATGGTTTGGGCGATAAGCTTGTGGAACAGTTAGTTGATCAGAAACTGGTAAAAGGGCCCGCGGACTTTTTTAAGTTAGACGTTGCACAGTTAGCAAATATGGAACGCATGGGCGAGAAATCTGCGTCCAATCTGGTTAACGCATTGATCACTGCCAAGACAACAACCTTGCCCAAATTTTTGTATTCTTTAGGTATTCGTGAAGTGGGTGAGACGACTGCGGCAAATCTAGCCAATCATTTTCTCAATCTTGAAGCACTAAAAGAAGCGTCATTAGAACAACTTCAAGAGGTCAATGATGTTGGCGTGATCGTTGCTCAGCACGTGTTTCATTTTTTCAGAGAACAGCACAACCTTGAAGTGATTAATGATTTGTTAGATGTTGGCTTAAATTGGCCCAGCATCGAGGCAAAATCTGAAGATCAACAACCGTTAAATGGTCAGACATTTGTTTTGACCGGTACCCTACAAACGATGGATAGAAATCAGGCCAAGGCGCAATTACAAGGCTTAGGCGCAAAAGTTTCTGGCAGTATTTCGGCGAAAACGCACTTTTTGGTAGCGGGAGAAAAAGCAGGCTCCAAACTGACTAAAGCGCAAGATCTTGGTGTCGAGGTGTTAACTGAAGAAGAGTTAATTCATTTGTTCACCCAATATAGCTAAATTCGCAGCAACTACTTTGTGTTTTGTGGAGAGGGATATGAAAACTATTAATTTGAACCAAAAATTTGACTTAATAGACGGGTATTGGCAGCCCAAAATTGTCGCTCAACTAAATGGACAGTACGTTAAATTGGCAAAGTTCAAAGGTGAATTTGACTGGCATTCTCACGAGTTTGAGGATGAGTTTTTTCAAGTCATTAAGGGACAGATAGACATTCTTCTCAGGGATCAAGTTATTACGCTTCGGCAAGGTGAGTGCTTTGTCGTGCCAAAAGGTGTTGAGCATAAACCAGTAGCAACAGAAGAAGCCCAGGTTCTGTTATTTGAGCCTATTGCAACCTTACAAACTGGGGATAAAACCACACCACTAACAGTAAATATCGACGATCAAAACTGGATCTAATTTTCATGCAATTCAAGGATTTTCTTCTAGTATAAAGTGCTATAGAAGGAGAGAAATGCATGTCTGAATTAAAAACACGACCTACAGATGCCGCTGTGGCAGATTTTATTCAATCGGTTGAGAGCAAACGAAGACGCGAAGATGCTTGGCTTTTGCTTAAACTATTCAAATCTGTTACTGGCAAAGATCCTGTAATGTGGGGACAGAGCATTATTGGATATGGAACCTATACCTACACACTAGCAAATGGCAAACAAAATCAATTTATGCGCTCAGGTTTTTCTCCTCGCAAACAAAATATGAGTGTTTATGTAGGAGCTGGTATGAGTGAAAACCCTCAGTTGCTCGAGCGGCTGGGAAAACACAAAACCAGTAAAGCGTGTTTATACATCAATAAGTTGGATGATATAGATTTGTCTGTTTTAGAAGAGTTGATCCGAGCAGATTTGGCGGTGATGGAACAGCGTTATCCCGAATAAAGGTACTGGAACTTTAATGAATCAACGTTGATCGTTGGTGTTGGTCACTCTGAGTTTTTTTCTGCGTTTCCAAGCTTTAGCCACGGAATATCGCCATAGGGCATTTAACCCGAGATAACCGGTGATGCCAAAGAAAACGGAACACACGGCGCAACCGACCAAAAAGGCAGGGCCAATGGTCTCAACGCTTTGCACCACCCAGGACCAACTTAGCTGAAATTCGAAATCTTGTTGGGGGGAGCCCATAACCCAGGTTCCTACCATGTAAGCTCCATAAAACATCGGAGGCATAGTAAACGGGTTGGTGATCCATACGGTGGCAACGGAAAGAGGAAGGTTAACGCGCAATGGAATCGACAGAGCGGCGGAAAGCCACATTTGGAAAGGCACTGGCCACCACGCAAAAAATAATCCAATCCCAAAGGCACCTGAGGCTGATTTTCTATTCAAATGCCAAAGGTTGGGATCATGAAGTACCGTGCCAAACATTTTAAGGGCTTTTTGATCTTTAATACTTTGATGATCGGGTAAAAAGCGTTTTATAAATTTTTTAGGCATGCTCTGTCGACTTAATTACTACAATAGAGGCAAAGGATTTGCTCAATACACTAAAAGGATTGAAACCATTATGGGTTGTCAGTTTCATGACAACTGCAATGTCTAGCTTGATATGGCCATCACTTCCTTCCCCAATCATACTACCCCTTTTATTCGTTGTCGCTTTGTTCGCTATCAAATATCCAACAGGCGTTTTTCTTTCCGGTGGCGCATTTGGTATCGTTTGGATGGCGAGTGTAGGTCATTGGCAGGTAAATTGGCAACTCTCAACGCAGGAAATTCGTCAAATACACAAAGTAACAGGCTCGATAGAGAGTATTGTGCAAAATACCGAGCGCATACGATTTAATTTACGGCTATCTCGAATTGATGGTAAGCGGGTTCTAAGTGCTCCAAAAATCCGCTTGAGCTGGCGCAATCCGGGTCATACGATTAAACAAGGTCATCAGCTTCAACTAGAAGTTAAACTTAAACCGGTTCACGGATTAGCCAATGAAGGTGGCTTTCGTTATCAGCAATGGCTGATGGCAAATCGCATCGTAGCAACCGGTTATGTGCGCGATAACCAGACGGCTGTTATCGTCGATGACAATATTTCGACTAGACAAACTTACATTGACTTAATCAACAAGATGCCTTTGCAGCATCGGCGTTGGATTATTGCCCTAAGCCTTGGTGAAAGAGGGCAGTTTACCCAACCGGATTGGCAGCTTCTTCAGGAAACCGGTACAGCTCATTTAATGGCTATATCCGGCTTGCATTTGGGAATTGTAGCCACGTTGTGTTATTCGCTATTTGCATTGCTATTTCACCTTATTTGCCGATTTTTTGCCTTACCACAATCAATAAACTATCAATTGATTATTTTGAGCTTAGTGTGTTTTTGTACTTTGTATTACGCAGTATTAGCGGGCTTTGCTTTACCCACGTTTCGTGCATGGATCATGCTAGTTTTTTGGACTTTACTGATTTGTTTGAACCGTTTTGTTCGGCCCTATTATTTTTTACTTTATTGTTCCTTTATCTTCATGCTAATCGCACCATTAAGTATCTTGAGTGCCAGCTTTTGGTTGAGTTTTAGTGCTGTGTTTGCCATTGCGCTTATCAGTTGGCGGTGGCCAGCGAAACATGATGAAACCTATAGTTTGCTTCGAAAAATCACTCTAATAGTTAAACAAACGGTTGTTTTGCAAATTGCATTAAGCATTTTATTAATCCCTGTAGTCGCTGGCTTTTTTTCTCTGTTTGTTCCCAGTTCAAGTTTGATTAACTTGATAGCGATCCCTTTTGTGACCTTTATCTTAGTGCCAATATGCTTAGCAGGTGTGTTGTGTTTACCTTTCTCATATGGGCTAGCATTTTTGTGTTTTTCAACGGCTGATAAATTGCTTGAGTTTAGTGTCAACGCATTGCTTTGGCTGGTATCTGGTTTACCAAGTGCAGTTGATTTACCGCATGTGTCTGCGATTGCTTGGTTATTTATCTTATTGTGGCTGTTGCTGCTTGCATTGCCAATAGGTCGAACATCTAAAGTGACCAGTGGCTTACTCTTGCTACCATTTTTGAGCTATGTCGCGCCAAATCGAACACAACCTTGGTTCGTTCATTCATTAGATGTAGGCCATGGATTGACGATCGTAATAGAACGTCATGGGCGGGCGATGGTTTATGATGTTGGCGCTGCATTTCAATCGGGATTTAATATGGCGGACAGTGCGTTGCTGCCATTTCTGAAATATCGGGGAATTAACAGTATCGATTGGTTGTTTATTAGTCATGATGACAACGATCATGGCGGTTCACTACCTATCGTGTTGCGCAACATTCATGTAAACCAAGTACTTACTAATCAAGATAGTTGCAATGCGTCTTTAGATTCAACATGGCAAGGACTTGAGATAAAAGGGTTGTGGCCACATCCTTTAAGTGAAGCCAAAGGGAATGATGCATCGTGCATGCTCCGAATAAGTGATGGTAGGCAAAGTGCATTGTTACCCGGTGATGTTTCATCTAGAGTCGAGAAAGAACTCATTGAAAATGATTCTCTTTTTCTTGAGTCAGACGTGTTAATTGCTGGCCATCACGGCAGCAAAACATCCAGCTCTAACAATTTTGTTAATGCCGTTGCACCTAAACATGTGATCTTTAGCCATGGTCAGCACGCAAGCTGGGGATTCCCTGCTCAGATTGTGGTCAATCGTTTTTTCCAAAAAGGTGCCCAGATGCATAGCACCTCTGAGTCAGGCCAAATAAGCGTTACCTTTAACGTCGGTGACTATCCATCAATGCAGGTTAGCCGTTATCGGGAACATCTGTTACCTGTTTGGTACAATCAAACATATGGATTAAACGATTTACAATAATATGTCATTGATAGTTGGGGATTTTAGCGCCAGCAGTTACAATTAGCGCATATGAATAATGAAACCAAACAGTTAATGAATTCTTCTTCTCCACAGCCCTCATTGTTTAGGCGTTTTTCGGTATACCTGAAAGACTTCAAGTTTGCTTTTGTCGTAGCGATATTCGGTATGATTGGATATGCCTCAATAGATGCGTGGATTTTTTCACAACTACAGCCAATTATCGATGAAAGTTTAGGGCAGCAGAATTATCAAAACCTGCGTATTGCTGCCTATTTTGTTGTGCCGATATTTGTTCTGCGCGGCTTGTTTAACTTTATGGGGACTTATACGCTGTCTTGGATAGGCAACCAAGTTGTGATGCGAATGCGTCAACAATTGTTTGAAAAATATATTCATTTGCCGGTGTCTTATCATGACAATCATGCTTCTGGCGGCCTTATTTCTAAAGTGATTTACGATACAGAGCAGGTATCTGCTGCGGCGAGCAAAGCTCTATTAACTCTTGTTCGAGAAGGGGCTTTTGTGATCGGTTTACTAACGGTAATGTTTTATTATTCTTGGCAATTGTCGTTGGTGTTTTTATTGATAGGCCCGGTAGTTGCTGTGATCGTTTCTGTTGTAAGTAAACGTTTTAGAATGGTGAGCAAAAATATCCAACAAGCCATGGGTGATCTAACGTCGTCTGTTGAACAAGTCATTAAAGGTCATAAAGTTGTTCTGATGTTTGGTGGACAAAAGCAAGAAAAAGTGCGTTTTAATGATAAAAATAATAACAACCGCCAACAGAACATGAAGCTTATCGTTGCTAGGATACTGAGTGTGGCGTCTATTCAGGTGCTCGCGTCGATTGCTCTCGCTGTGGTGCTCTATATCTCCAGTTTACCAGCGATGGTCGAAGAACTAACACCTGGCATTTTTACTACTGTTGTTGTGTGTATGACGATGTTGTTAAAGCCACTTAAGCAGCTTACAACCGTCAACAGTGAGTTCCAGCGAGGAATGGCCGCCTGCAGTAGTGTTTTTGCGGTACTAGACCAAGATGAAGAAGCAGACAAGGGGCAAAGATCAGTTGATCGTCTAAAAGGAAAAATTACCTTTAACGATGTCACCTTTACCTATCCAGAAGGACAAACGCCAGCATTAAAAAGTATCAGCTTTGATGTGGGGGTAGGGCAGACCTGTGCATTAGTTGGCCGCTCTGGTAGTGGTAAGTCGACGATATCAAGCTTGCTGACACGATTTTATAATCATCAACATGGCGACATTCTGCTGGATGATATTCCTATCGCCGATATCAAGTTAACAGATTTACGCAAGCAGTTTGCCTTGGTGTCGCAACATGTAACGTTATTTAATGACACCATTGAGAACAATATTGCCTATGCAGCGAAAAACGTTAGTCGAGAACAAGTGCTAAAAGCAGCGAAGATCGCTCACGTCGAAGAGTTTGTCGAACTCCTACCAGAAGGCTATAACACTATGGTTGGAGAAAATGGACTAAAATTATCGGGCGGACAACGCCAGCGCATTGCTATTGCCAGAGCAATTCTGCTCGATGCACCAATTCTTATATTGGATGAAGCGACATCAGCCTTGGACACGGAATCTGAACGATTGATTCAAGACGCGCTAGATAAATTGCAACAAGACAGAACCAGCATTGTTGTCGCCCATCGGTTATCAACTATTGAAAATGCGGATCAAATACTGGTTATTGAGCAAGGGCAGATTATTGAACGCGGAGATCACACTTCGCTACTCGCTCAAAACGGGGCATATTCTCAACTCCACAGTCTCCAGTTTAGTGAAGGGAAAAAAGACTAAGTGACTTTTATTGAAAAAGTATGGTTTCCATCTCATCCGATGTTTCGGTTGTTTAAATGGCTACTGTTACCTCTGATGATTATTTTTTGGTTGTTGTCTGCGTTGCGCAGAATGGCGTATAAAAACGGGTTATTCAGATCAAAAAAAATTGATGTTCCGGTCATTATTGTTGGCAATATATCTGTGGGGGGAAACGGTAAGACCCCGTTAGTTGTTTATCTAGCCCAATGGCTCAAAGAACAAGGATTTAAACCGGGAATTCTTAGTCGCGGCTATGGTGGTAATGCATCGTTTTATCCTGCCACAGTCGAGGCAGTGAGTGACGTAAGTAAAGTCGGTGATGAGCCTGTTTTGATTAAGCAGCGGGTTTCATGCCCGGTGGTTGTTGACCCCAAACGACCAAGAGGCGCAAAATATCTCGTTGACAAGCATGGGTGTGATCTGGTTTTGTGTGACGATGGACTGCAACATTACGCACTAGAGCGTGATATTGAAATTGTCGTGGTCGACGGTGCCAGGCGCCATGGAAATCGTTGGCTACTTCCTATGGGGCCGCTAAGGGAAACTGAGCAGCGGTTAACAGCTGTTAATTTTGTTATCAACAATGGTGGCCCAATCCGTGATAACGAAATCCTGATGGAAATTGTTGCCGATGATTTGGTTAATGTACATGACACGCAAGCACGAATGCCGCTGACAGCATTGCAGCAACCTGTAACGGCAGTGGCGGCGATAGGCAACCCACAACGGTTCTTCGATTTGTTGCAAGACAATAAGGTCCAGTTAAAAGAACAGATTGCATTTATTGACCACTATCAATTTGAGGAAAATGACATCCCTGACGACATCGTATTGATGACTGAAAAAGATGCGGTTAAATGTCGTCACATCGCTAAACAAGATTGGTGGTTTTTACCTATTCGAGCAGAATTGCCAGAGACCTTTCTTGTAGATTTAAAAAATAAATTAGATTTGATTAAAAAGAGATAAAACAACTATGGCGTTTGATAAAAAAATGCTCGACGTTATCGCATGCCCTGTGTGCAAGGGTAAATTGCACTATCTACCTAAACAAGCGGAGCTGGTTTGTCGGTTTGATCGATTGGCTTTTCCTATTAGGGAAAACATTCCTGTGATGTTAGAAAACGAGGCCCGTGAGTTGAGCTCAGAAGATCTGGAAAAAATGGACAAAAACTGACCATGAATTTTACTGTTATCATTCCCGCTCGCTATGCGTCGTCGCGTTTTCCCGGCAAACCTTTGGTTGAAATTCAGGGTAAAACCATGATCCAACATGTCCACGAGCGTGCCATGGAAGCGGGTGCCACACGTGTTATCGTCGCAACGGATGATGCGAGGATTGCAAAGACAGTTGACGATTTTGGTGGTCAATACTGTATGACCGCCGCACATCATGAGTCCGGTACGGAGCGCTTAGCCGAGGTGATCGATGTAGAAGGCTTACTTGCGCATGAATTGATTGTCAATGTGCAAGGGGATGAGCCTTTCATCCCCGCCGCAAATATACGACAAGTTGCCGAGAACTTGTTTCAGCATAAAGATGCAGAAATGGCCACGCTAGCAGTAAAAATAAAAGACGTTGAAGAAGCGTTTAATCCTAATGCTGTGAAAGTGGTCACTGACAAGCTCGGTTATGCATTGTATTTTTCTCGCTCCACTATTCCCTACGATCGCTCTCGATTTATGGATTCTGATGACATCGATGAGATAGGCGATTTTTATTTACGTCATGTGGGAATTTACGCGTACCGAGCCGGTTTTATTAAACAGTACGTGAATATGGCGCCTTCCGGTTTAGAGCAAATTGAATCTTTAGAGCAACTGCGAGTGCTTTGGCATGGCGAAAAAATCCATGTCGACATTGCCCAAAAAACACCACCCACTGGTATCGATACACCAGAGGATCTAAAAAAACTTATCAATGATATAGAACAAGGAGACTGACATGCCTGTAGCAGTAATCACTGGCGCCAATCGTGGAATTGGTTTGGAATTAGTCAAGTTTTACGTGGCCCAGAAGTGGGACGTATATGCATTGTGTCGAAACAGCTCTGATGACCTCAATGAATCCGGTGCCAAGATCATCAATAAAGTTGATGTCGGTAATCCGGATACGATTCCACTGGCCTTAAGCAAATTGAAAGATATCAAAATCGACTTGTTAATTAACAATGCTGGAGTATTGGGAAGAGACACGATTAAAGAATGGGACCCACATACCATTGAACACCAATTTCGCGTCAATGCATTGGGACCGCTATTAGTTACGCAGTGTCTTCTCGATCAACTGAAAAGTGGTTCTAAGGTTGCCCATATCACCAGCCGGATGGGTTCTTTAGCGGATAATTCTTCTGGGGGTTACTATGGTTACCGTATGTCAAAAGCAGCGTTGAATGCTGCGGGTGTTTCTATGGCGCATGATCTGAAGGAGCAAGGGATAGCGGTTGCGTTATTGCATCCAGGGTACGTTCAGACTGAAATGGTCAGTTACGGTGGCGATATTTCAGCAGAGTTAGCTGCATCTAGGTTGGCCAATGTGATTGACCAGCTTACAATAGAAAACTCGGGTTCATTTTGGCATTCAAACGGTGACGTTTTACCGTGGTAGCTTAGATACTGTCGGGAGGAACTTCATTGGCAACATTGTGGCGATTATATCGAGTTGAACTTGCTGCGAATTATCTGGTTATCCTGTTAATTTGTTTACACATTAATGTTGTTAACGCTAATGCAAGAGAGCAAGTGCACATTGCTGTGGCGACAAATTTTCTTGGAACCGCCCAACAAATTAAAAGTGAATTTGAGAAACACCACGATATCAATGTACTTTTAAGCGCTGCGTCAACGGGGAAATTGTTTGCTCAAGTTGTGCATGGCGCACCCTACGAAATATTTATGTCTGCTGATCAAGCTCGCCCCCAGCAGCTTGAACAACAAGGGTTGATTAAAAAAGGCCAGCGGTTCGATTATGCGATAGGCGAATTAGTCATTTGGCACCCTAATTATTCCACTGAGGATTTCGGGCTTCAAACTATGCTGAAGCCCGAGGTGTCGCGTATTGCAATGGCTAATCCTCGCACAGCGCCTTATGGCTTAGCTGCCCAGCAATTTTTAAATACCACTAAACTTCTTAATGTTCTCCAGCCAAAAATTGTTAGAGGAGAAAATGTCGGGCAGGCCATTCAGTTCGTCCGCAGTGGAAATGCTCAGGTCGGTATTGTTGCGCACAGTATGTTGATTGCCCTAAAGGAAAATATCAGCCATTACACAGCCATTGATCAGCAGCTCTACCGACCTATAGTTCAACAATTCGTTGTGTTGTCAGAACGCTCTGAAGTGGCGCTATTTGTGGATTTTCTGGCGTCTGACAATGCTCGTTCGATTATCAAACGAAACGGATATCGGATTCCATGATGTTTTCCGATGACGATCTCACGGCGTTGTGGTTAACCCTCAAATTGGCAAGTATTTCGACCTTGGTACTGATGCTTGTTTGCCTTCCATTCGCATATTGGTTGGCTAACACTAAATGGCGATTTAAGTTCATCGTTGAAGCATTGGTCGCCATGCCGCTAGTATTACCGCCTACAGTGCTTGGTTTTTATTTGCTTTTATTACTCAGTCCAAATGGCGTCCTGGGTCAATCTTCTTCTGCACTAGGGCTCGGTACATTGGCATTTAGTTTTAGTGGGCTGGTCATAGGCTCATGTATCTATTCCTTACCTTTTGTAATGCAACCATTGCAAAACGCTTTTGCACATATTCAATCCAGGCCCCTCGAAGTCGCGGCCAGTTTGGGGGCTACGCCTTTTGAACGATTTATCAGTATTGTTTTGCCCGCGATTAAACCTGGAGTAATCAGTGCTGCAGTATTAGGGTTTGCTCATACCCTCGGTGAATTTGGTGTCGTGCTGATGATTGGTGGTAACATTCCCGGTGAAACTCAAGTTGTATCAATCGCAATTTACGACCATGTTGAGACCTTGCAATATCAACAAGCCCATCTTTTATCCGGTGCACTTTTATTATTGTCGTTTTTATTGTTATTAACCGTTTATGCCAGTAATCGTAAATTCACTGTAGGTCGCAGTTGATGATAGAAATCTGTTTCCAACGTGCATTTTCTCATAAAACATTTGATGTGGATTTGTCTTTGCCTGAAACCGGAGTGACGACATTGTTTGGTGCGTCTGGATCAGGTAAGACAACTATTTTAAGGGTGCTGGCGGGATTAGATCGGGTACCAGGGGCTAAGGTAGCCTTTAATCAGCAAGTTTGGCAAAGTGACGATAAATTTGTACCGACACACCTTCGCAACCTTGGTGTGGTGTTTCAACAGCCAAGCTTGTTTAGCCATATGTCGGTTAAAAAAAATATTGAATATGCACTATCTTTGTCATGTGCATCGACAAAAAGTCCGAAGATAGACATTGCACCCTTAATAGAAAATTTTGAGTTGAAACCTCTTTATCAGCGAATGCCCGACGATTTGTCTGGCGGAGAGCAACAGCGCGTTGCGATTGTTAGGGCACTGGTAGCTCAGCCAGATATTTTGCTTATGGACGAACCGCTTGCATCACTCGATTCTGCGCTCAAAAACCAATTTATAGTATATATGCAAGATTTATTAGAGCAGCTATCAATTCCTGTAATTTATGTGACTCACTCATTGGGCGAATTGGCGCAATTGTCCGACAGGGTGGTGCTGACTCAAAGCCAAAAAATAGATTCTTATCAACAGACCAGTGCTTTACTTACCGATCTAAACCATGACTTAAATCAAACGGAACAAGCAAGAAGTCGGTTAACCGGGCAAGTTATTCAACATGATGA
Organism: Aliiglaciecola sp. M165; assembly: GCF_007197995.1. Lineage (GTDB taxonomy): Bacteria > Pseudomonadota > Gammaproteobacteria > Enterobacterales > Alteromonadaceae > Aliiglaciecola. Next base: position 279,140 of record NZ_VKKH01000007.1, on the reverse strand, counting down.
GGATATGTATTTAACTTTACTGCGAACGGCAGCAGGAGATTTTTGGGTACAGAAAGTAAACAAAGATTTAGGGGACAAACAATCTATTGTCATTCTCGCCAAAGATATCAGCCTTGTGCTGCATAAGCCTGTTGGAACAAGTATTTTGAATGTGATTCCGTCACAGATACATGAAGTCAAATCTGATGGGGCAGGCAAAGTGTTAGTAAAGCTTAAAGCAGGAGAGGACGCACTTTTGGCCCAGATCACGCGTAAATCTTTTATGTCTATGAAGCTAGAAACTGGACAAGTTGTTTATGCGCAAATAAAAGGCGCAGCACTGTCTTAACTGCGCCACGCCTTATTCTCTTTCTCTTTGTTTATGGTTAATCCGCTAATTTATACCGTTCTGGTAGCGAGCGCGGGCGGTATGTTCGCCGCTTTTTTCGCAGGCCCAAATACCGCTATTTGTCCCACTAACCACAGCACCAACATACCGGCTGGCACAAAATACCAATCTAAAGATGGCAGACTAAATACATTTACCAACACCATATTTAAGCCAATGGTTAATACCGCACCAATGATCACGCCTACGCTACTAATGAGAAAGTTTTCTAACATAAAGTAACGCACGATTGCAGATTGACTCGCGCCTAGAGCTCTGCGCGTCCCAATTTGCTTTTTGCGACGATTAACGCTGAAACTTGCCAAGCCGACAATACCGAGTGCTGTCACTATAGTCAAAATCACCATGGTGGTTGAAAGTATTTTAATCATAGCCGCATCACCGCGATAACTTCGCTCACGGGTTTCCTCAACACTGCGTAATCCGCGAATAATTCGCTGTTTGTTTGCTGAAGCAAGGGCTTCTTCAATCTCCGGCATTAAACGATCGCGCTCACCAGCTTGCGTACGAATAAAATAACGGGTAGAGGAAAACTGGGTAATTTCTGGTGTTAACACAGAATGCTCTAGATCACTCCAACCCACCCAAGGCGCCTGAATTTTATCCACTATGCCTTTGATGATCATGGGCTCGGTCTGGCTAATGTACATGGTTTTTCCTACGGCTTCCTGCCAGGGCGTATCAGGGAACAATGATTCAGCCAATACCTTAGTGATTAATACAGTATCAGGCCAATCACGCGTTCCATTCTCACGCCAGCGTACATCGGAAGGTGTAAAATCTTCACCGGCGATCACTTCAATATCCAAGGCTTTGGTGGCATGTTCATCAACCATGTAAATTGCTGCACCCTGATCCTCTTTGTTTTCTCCAGGCTCCGTTTGGAAACTCATTGACCAGCCACTCCCGCTATTGGGAATTGCATTAATTTGCACGGCGTCAATAACACCTGGAGTATTTCTAATTAGTTCTAAATCGGCAATAGTTGTGGCTTTAGAGTCGAATTCGTCACCAAATCCAGTGTTGGTAATGTAAAAGCTGTTTGCGTCATCAATTCCGCTTTCTCGCTGCATCAATTTCGAACGTTCAATAATAATGAATATCGAGTTGACGATGATCGTCATAGTGACAGCTATCTGAATTGCGATTAATACCGCGCCTACTTTGTTGCGCATCAGCGCGCGAAATATAGGGCCAATTTCCCATTTGTTGATGTTCATGATCCGCTCCTATTGGCTTTTTAGTTGGCTAGCAGGCTCGATATTGCATGCTCGCCACGTTGGGTAGACCCCGGCTAAAATACTTGAAATTAACGCCAGCAATATCGCACTGGCCACCATAGTCATATCTAGGCCAACGAGATTCTGCACGAACTCACCGTATAAGGTTTTGATGCCTTCAAGTCCAACAAAAGCTAATCCAAGACCCAATATGCCGCCAGCGACACCAATCACCGCGGTTTCTACAGTGTGTTGAATGAATAAGTCTGATTTAGATGCACCAACAGCCCGACGTAATCCGATTTCAGCCGCTTTTCCACTAAATTTGGAGAGCAGCAATCCAATGGTATTAAGCAAACAAACCAATAAGAACATGAATGATACCCACATCATTATTTGCGCATCATCGGCAACCACTTCTTGATTTTCCATCCATTCCATCACATTGGAAAGACGATTGTTGAGTGGGCGAGGGAATCGACCTAACGCTTTTTGCTCGTTGACATAATTGTTCATAAAGTCCATGTATTGAGCTTTCTCATCGTCATTACGCAATTCCACCCACATTTGGAAATTGACACATTCTGATTGTAAAAATGCTTGAAAACCTTCGCCTTCAGGGCTTTTCCAACAATTTGTATTGCCAGAATTAGTCATTTCCAGTTCTTGTTTCATATAAAAAGGCATGAAAATTTCTTCGGTCTCACCAAAGGCACCTGTTGTGACATCGTAAAAGCGCGGAACCAATAACCAATCATTCAATACGCCAATAACCCGAAAGTTTTTGCCAACGATACGAATGGTTTCTCCCACAGAATTCTTGCCACCAAAAACACGGTCATTGGTCGATTTACTGATAACAACTACATAATCACGGTTGTCATCGGCGCTACTTTGCCAGCTCGAACCATATAAAAATGGTGCATCAAACATTGGGAAAAAGTCTGCAAACGCAAGTCGAATACTCGCCATATACGGTTTTTCATCCTGACCTTGTGGCTCAACCACACCACCACTTGATGCCATGGCGGTTTGACGAAAGGCTTTTTTTGCTTTCATCAAATTTGTTGCGTCTGTCCACGTCATTTGGTCGGGCGGTTCGTTTGGTTCATTGGCAGGTTCAAACGGTGACCAACTGTCTAATTGCACATAGAATAGTTGGTCACTCTTATGTGGGATAGGATTGGCCGACATCAAATAATTTACCGTGATGGTCGTCATACTGGCACCAATGCCCAAACCAATCGCAGTGATCATTAACGCACTCAGAATGGGGTTACGTCTGATACTCTTTAGCGCTAAACGCAAATAATAACTAAACATGAGATTCTCCCGCCATTAAGCATTGGCAGCGTGTTCAAGGGACACTACTTCACTGAGTTCACTAACCTGGCCATCTCGAACATAAATATTGCGTTTCGCTTGTTTAGCCAGGTCTTGATCATGGGTGACCATGACGATTGTCGTTCCGGTGTCGTTGATTTCCTTTAGCAGTTCCATCACGCTCAATGCCATCTTGGTATCGAGGTTTCCTGTTGGTTCATCGGCTAATAAAAATCGTGGGCTACCAGCCAATGCTCGGGCAATGGCGACTCGTTGTTGTTGACCACCTGAAAGCTGCGATGGTAAGTGTTTCATACGGTTAGCCAATCCGACCAATTCGAGACTGTTTTCAATTCGCTTTTTGCGCTCGGCAGAATTAAAGCCGCGATAGCGTAATGGGACATCTACGTTGTCAAATAGATCCAAATCCGGGATCAAATTGAAGCTTTGAAAAATGAATCCAATTTTTTCATTACGAAGTTGGCTTCTTTGTTTGTCTGATAAGTTGCTGACATTCTTTCCATCAAGTTCGTAGGTGCCCCCTTCAAAGGTTTCTAACAAACCCGCTATATTTAGGAAGGTCGTTTTGCCCGAACCAGATGGACCTGTTACCGCTACAAAATCGCCCTCATCCACTTGAAGATTAAAGTCTCGCAAAGCATGAGTTTCAACAAGGTCAGTTCGAAATATTTTTTTGACGTTGTGCATAGTTAACATGGTAGTTTCCTTCTTGACGCTAAGTCGTATTTTTTAATTAATATTCAGCTCTAAGAGCCTCAAATTTTCGATAAATTGATCAATTAGTAATTAATATGCGCTCAGCGCCATTGAATATGTCTGTGCCAGAAATAATGATGGTGTCTCCCTGATTAAGGCCTGCCACAATTTCCACACTTGATAAGCTTCTTGCGCCAGTAGTGATAGGGATTTTCTGCGCAATTCCATCAACAACCTTGTAAGCAATTCGGCCGCTACCACTGTCGAGGAACTGTCCCCGTTGCACCATAAGCACATCGCTCTTACTTTCCATTAATATGCGCGTTGTGAGACGTTGGTTTTGGCGAAGACCTGAGGGCTGTTCTACGTTTTCGCCTAAATCGTTAAGGGTGGCAAATCGCACTCTCCCGTTCACTTGATTGTTCTCAATTTCAGGTGAGATGGTGACCAGGGTGGCTAAGTGCGTTTCGCCATTGAGCATAACCTCGGCTGACATACCAATCGCGAGGTCATCAGCGTAGCTTTCGGGAATATCGACTTCTAGTTCAAATTCCGATAAATCGACAACGCTAAGAATAGGTTGATTTTGCGTGACTTGATTTTTTTGTTGAACCGCCAGGTTACCCACAATGCCATTTACCGGAGATCGCAGCGTTAATTCATCGACTTTTCGAGATAGCTCTTCAACAAGAAGCGCTTGTCGGTCGACTTGCAGCTGTTTAGTTTGGATTTCAAAGGCGAGACTTTCTTGATTCAATTGTGCATCTTTTACCGCATGTTGGTGCACAAGTTTGGCGTTTTCCAAGTCATCCTGGGCTTTTTCAAAATCAATCTGACTAATCGAGTGGCTTTGATAGGCCTTATCTGCCCGGCGCTTTTCACGGTCAGCGGCTGTCAATGCGACCAGTGCCAGATCTACCGCTTTTTGGTTTTCCAAGGCTTGTTTTTTGGCTTGAATTTTTTCCCGATCAAGTTCCATTAAAGAACGTTGCAAGGATGATTGCTCTTGCTTCAATTCGTTAGTCAATTCAGGGCTGTCAATTTCGGCGAGAACTTGATCAATCTGTACCGAGTCACCCGCGTCCACTTTAAACGTAATGGTGCCCTGAGCTGGACTGTAAAGCCGCGGACTAATTGACGCAACGACGCGCCCTTGTACAGACAAATCTCTAACCAAGTCGCCTTGCTGAACGATTGCTGTTCGAATGCGGTCAGACGAGATTGATTGGTCTGCACTGGACCAGTTGCTAAAGGCAGGGGCAAGGGTTACGTATGCTAAAATTAATAGCAACAAGGCAATCGTAACAATAATGTAAGGCCGTTTAGCGCTGGGTTGCGCCAATACCACGTCTTGCCCGCTGGTATCTTCAATTTTCATTGTGTTTTCCTGAAATTTTTTGGAACAATCACAAGGTAAGTCGAAGGGTAGATAGAAAAGGTTTAAAGATTTAAAAAAAATTTTTCCAGGTAGGAGGTTCTAGTCACATCAAAAAACATGATACTTGTCTATAAGCATGTTCTTGGCTAACGTGGGCACAACGTTATTGAATTGTGGTTCCTTATGAAAAAGCATTTTTCTACCTGTACGCTTTGTGAAGCAATGTGTGGCATTCAAGTCACTACAGAGGGCGATCAAATCTTATCTATAGCCGGCGATAAGCAAAACCCTTTTAGTCAGGGACATGTCTGCCCTAAAGCCGCGACATTAAAAGAACTGTATGATGATCAGGATCGAATTCGCCAACCGATGAAGAAGGTAGCAGGGCAGTGGCAACCTATCTCATGGCAAGAGGCACTGGATCTTACCGTAGAAAACTTGCATCGAATTCAACAGCAATATGAAAACAATGCGGTGGGAATGTATTTGGGGAATCCAAATGCACATAACGCGGGAGCAATATTGTTTGGACCGTATTTTTATAAGGCTTTGAGGTCGTTTAACCGTTTTTCTGCGACCTCTGTGGATCAACTTCCCCATCATATTGTTAGTCGAAAATTATTTGGCCACCAAAACCAAATTCCGGTCACAGACATCGACCACACCGATTATTTCATCATTATTGGTGGTAATCCGCTTGCCTCAAATGGCAGCATTATGACGGTTCCCTACGTGAAAAAACGTTTGCAGACCATACAAAAACGTGGCGGCAAAGTAGTAGTTATTGATCCGAAAAAGTCCGAAACAGCAGACATTTGTAGCGAACATCATTTCATTAAACCAGGCAGTGATGTGTTGTTGCTGTTGGCGATGCTCAATTCATTGTTCTCTCAAAAATTAGCCAATCCAGACAGACTGCTTGAGTTTGCTCCAATGTTGTTAGATGTCGAACAATATGTGGAGGAATTTACTCCAGATTTAGTCGCTAAGCATGTTGGAATGACAGCAGAGCAGATACATCAGTTGGTGAAAGAATTCTCTGCCGCTAAATCGGCTTCCTGTTACGGGCGCATGGGGGCAAGCGTTCAACGATTTGGTACTCTTAATCAATATCTGATCATGTTGTTTAATATGTTAACGGGCAATTTAGACAGGCGGGGAGGGATGATGTTTACTCAACCGGCTGCCGATTATTTGCCACATTCTGGTCGAGGTAGCATTGGTAAAGGCCATTCTAGAGTGCGTAAATTGCCGGCATTCGCTGGAGAATACCCGGTGTCAGCCCTTGCAGAAGAAATTCTCACCCCAGGCGAAGGACAAATTAAAGCCATGGTCATTGGTGCAGGCAATCCCATTTTAACCACGCCAAATGGCCAACAGTTAGACAAAGCCTTCGGTGGCTTGGAATTTGTTGTTGCCGTCGATTTTTATCTCAATGAAACCACACGGCACGCTGACGTTATTTTGCCGCCCGTGACGGCCTTAGAACGTGACCATTTTGATATTGTCTTTCATAAATTTGCGGTGCGAAATTCAGTCAAGTTCTCGCCTGCGGTGTTCCCTATGAGTGAAGACAAACGTACAGATTGGCAAATTTACCTTTCGTTGGCACAGAAGCTTGAAAAACTGCGTGGCAATGATTCACAAATGTATCAGACATTGTGGGACAAAACCCCAGTAGGCGTTATTGACGACCTATTGACGTCAGGGCGCTATGCCAATGGTGAATATAATTTGTCGATTAACACCTTATTGGAACATCCCCATGGAATTGATTTAGGGTCTTTGCAACCTGATTTACCAGAGGCCCTTTTCACTTCTGGAAAAACGATTGAATTACATTTTGATTACTTTATGCCGGATATTAAAAGGGTTAAACAGCACTTTTTCGAACAACCACAAGATGATGAGTTTTTGCTCATTGGAAGACGTCACATCAAAACCAATAACTCTTGGTCACATAACTCACGTCGTATGGTTAAAGATACCAGGCTATGCACAGCACAAATTCATCCCGATGATGCATCAAGGCTCGCCATTTCATCAGGACAAAAGGTCAAAATTCAATCTCGTGTCGGTCGTATTGAGATTGAAGCGCAAATAACCGATAAAATAATGCCCGGTGTGGTGTCTGTACCTCACGGGTGGGGGCATGATAAGGACGGTACACAATGGCAACACGCGGAGCAAAATGCAGGGGTCAGCGTAAACGATTTAACCGACGAAATGGTGTTGGATGAGTTATCCGGCAATGCTGTGCTAAACGGTGTGCCGGTGAGCATTTCAGTTTAGATTTTCGGATTGCTATTTCGCGTCTCGTCGCACACACAATATATGTAAATATAAAAAAGCCCGTTGAAACGGGCTTTTAAATAGATCTCGCTGACTTGTAAATGGGATTAGCGATTACGTCCCATTTTGTCATGGCTACTTACCCAATGACCTGCGATAACCGCACAGGCTAGAGATATGTCACCGGCTAGTACTGTTGCTGCAACAATTTCGGCAAATTTATTCGCTTTATCTTTGCCTACACAACCAAGCATTTGCAGACATTCGTTCTGGGTTGGTAACCCAGTACCACCACCGAAGGTCGCAACGATCAACGAAGGCAATGTCACAGAAATATAAAAATCGCCGTTATCCAAAAGTTGGTGAGAAAGCATACCCGCATGAGATTCCACCACGTTAGCTTCATCTTGGCCCGTGGCAATATAAAGTGACGCAATACCATTGGCAGAGTGGGGACCGTTATATGCGGCACCTGCCATTAATGCACCCGTATTCGCCAATACGGTAGCACCAGCTAGGATTTTAGTATCAACCTTCATAACGCGAGCCAATACTTCTTTTTTCAAGACAATTTCGGCGATCACGCGTTTACCCCGTGAATGCAACATGTTGAGATGTGAATGCTTCTTGTCTGTATCCATGTTTCCTGAAAGAAGATACATACAAGGGATTGGAGAATTGGCTTTAATCCATTCACAGGCAACCAAGGTAGCCTTGCCCACCATGTTCTGGCCCGCTGCATCACCGGTCGTGTAGTTGAAGCGTAAATACCGGGTTTTCGATACTGACCATTGTTCAATATGCGCTAATTTACCTACACTGGTTGTGGTTTCGGAAGCGGCTTTGATTTTGTCAAAGTTCTCTTTTACCCATTCACCAAAATCTCTGGCTTCTCTGGCGTCATTAAAAATAAACGCTGGTGCACGTTGCATCCAACCTTCAACCACAGTGGTCTTGACCCCACCACACTCGTTGATGACTCGCATTCCACGACTATAACTGGCAACTAGCGTACCTTCAGTGGTTGCTAGGGGAACGTAAAACAATCCGTCTGCATGTTCACCGTTAATTTGCACAGGGCCAGCAACACCAACGGGCATTTGAACTATACCGATAAAATTCTCGACATTACCCGGTAATACATCGGGGTTTATGGTGTACTCACCAGTGTACTTAAGATCTGCACCAGTTTTTTGTTTGATAAACTCTCGCCGAGTAGCAGCCATTTCATTGGTATGGTCATTTTCGGCACTGCGGGGAATGCGGGTATCGTCTGACATATTATTCTTTCCTCATATTGTCATTATGCCCAGCTAATTTGTATAGGGCTTAACTACCTGATTATAGTCAAGATTCTAATATATACATGGATAATCAATGATGACAATAATTTTGTCCGTTTTATTGTAAAAAAAATGTTAATTTTCAAGGCTTAGGAGGTTGAATTAATTTTAGTGCGGTTGTTGGTATCGCGATTTTTTCGGATTACTTCATCACCATAATTGATCTTTGAGGACTTAGCTAAGCGATCATAAAGTAAAACATTCACACTGGCGGCAAGGTTCATACAGCCCCTTGTTGGGACGTACAACACATCATCGCACTGATCGATAACATCCTGCGGTATACTGCCATCTTCTGGACCAAAAATATAAATGGCGTCAGTAGGATGTTTGAAGTGCGGCAAAGGTGTAGCTCCCTCGACCAATTCAATTGCAATTTTTCGTATTGATCGAGGAACATCGGAGAATATATGTTCGACCTCTTTAAGGTCAATGTCTCGTAACCTGTCCTTGGTGTCGGTTGCATAGGCTTTTGCATGGGCATAGCGTTTGCCTGTATAAAATATTTTGCTCGCGCCATAACAACCAGCTGCGCGCAATACCGCGCCTACGTTAGAAGGGTTTTTGGGATTTATTAGGCCGATAAAACACTGATTTAGATCGGAATTCTGCGTGTCAAAATTCATGAATATTCGCGTGTAAAAAAACTTTGGTCTAGGATACGATAGATTAAACTAATTAACATCCCGGAGAAATGGATGCGTTTTGATAACTTTATAACGGCGTTGGACTGTGGCCAATGCAAAGATCAGATCCAACGGCAAGCACTGTTCGATATTGCACTGATGTTTGTAATGATCGATGGTGTTATTGATAAAAGTGAACAGATTTTTATGCAGCAATGGATGGCTAAGCTTGATTGGAAACATGAGTTGAGTATTGAAGAATATTACAAGTTGGTTGAAGGTAAAATTCAGTACGCAATTGACAATGATCAAGTTGACGATTTCCTTGCCCACCGCACGTCACTGTTGTCCGACCCTTGGATGAAATCACAAGCGACTCAGTTGGCCGAAGATATTTCTAATGCCGATGGAGAGTTGGCTGATCAAGAAAAGCATGCATTAGCATTTATTCTGGAGCGTTTACAAGACAAACGTTAAAGGCATTAAAATAATGCCCGAGAATGGTCTGATCCAATCTCGGGCATATACTAATCCAGGTTAGGGACGAGTGGCAATCACTCTGGACACTAAAGCTTTGCTATCTTCAATCATTTCCAAAGTATTACGACGAAGTTTGAGCAACAGCAAATAAGTCAGTGGAACCAAGAATAAGCTAGTCATCGTGCTGAATAACAAACCACCAATGATTGCGATTGCCATCGGCGAGTAAGGAGGACCATCACCACCTATGCTGACATCACCCAGAGCCAATGGCACCAAGCCTAATACTGTGGTCGAAACCGTCATTAATATTGGTCTAACACGGGTCAAACATCCCTCAATAATCGCTTCGTGAACTGTTTTTCCAGCATTGACTAGCTGGTTGATCCTATCAACTAACACGATGCCATTGTTTACAACGATCCCCATCAAGATCAACATACCTATCATGCCCAAAACGGTCATTGCGTTGCCAGTAATCAAAAATGCCCAAAACACCCCCGTGATAGAGAAGATAAGTGAAGTCAATACTGAGGTAGGTAACAACAAGGATTCGAACAAAGCTGCCATTACAATGTAAATCATGCAAATAGCTAAGATCATATTAGTCAACATGATAGCTTGATCTTCATCCTGCCGCTGGAAACTACCTTCTAGTGACCAACTGTAACCGCTAGGCAACTCGATATTTTGCAAGATCGATTCAATTCGCTCTCTGGCTTCTTCTACGGTTAGATCGTTTTCTAAATTAGCGCCTATTCTTAACGACGTTTGACGGGAGCTTCGCTGAATTTGTGACAGTCTAGGTTTAATGGTCATTTCTGCCACCATATCCAATGTCACATTTTGATCCTCACTGCGAAATACCGTCAGATTACGTAATTCTTCAATCGATTCTTTCAAGGATTCATCATATAGCAGTTGAATAGCAACTTCGCCTTCCAAGTCATTGCGGAAAGTTCGTAAATTTGCACCCCTCAGCGCTGTAGCAACCACATTTGCAATGTCGTTACTATTTAAGCCAAATCTAAAGGCTTTTTGACGATCAATGCGCAATTGTAATTCATAATTTTTGCTATCGACATCGGCTTTTACATCCGTTAAGCCATCAACACTTGCCAAAACAGGCACGATGTCATCAGCGATCCGCATTAGGGTTTCAGAAGACTGGCCAAAGAGTGTTACTTTCACGCCACCATCGTCACCTCTATCCCATTGAAATGACGGTTTCGCGCGCACAAAAGCAGGGAATCCCTCTTTAATCTGTTTTTTCAAGTCTGCGATTTTAATCGGGATCTCGTCTTCAAGAGTCAACCCGGATACTGCAAACCCAGCGGTAAAATAGCTATATACTTGTTTAATATAAAACTTCTCCTTATTTTCATAGAGATAGTCTTCCATTTTGGCTACCGCTTTTTCCACTTCTTTAAGGCTGTAATTTCCTTGGATGTCATAGTTGAGCCAGATGCGTCCGTTTTGTCCGTTATTATCTTCATTGCTGTTAATGAGATTCATCGGAATAGCAGTACTGACTAAAATCATCACTGCAATCAAAGAGGTTTTGCCTTGATTTGCCAATGTCCAACGCAATATCTGCTCATACTTTTGTTTGACTTTAGATGGGCGCGTATTTTTGGCTTTTGGCTTAATTTTTAGCTTTGTCGCTAAAAGCGGGATGAGCGTTTGAGCCAGGATCAAAGAGGCAAACAATGAGATACAAATTGATACGGCAACATGTTCTAAAAATACCGTTAGTTCGGCTTTGGTGCCAACGATATTAGGTAAAAATACGATGGCGGTCGTGGTGGTACCGGCAATGATTGCCAGACTTACGAGCGCAACGCCTTTTTTGGTTGCTTCAATCGGATCTTTAGTGTGCTCTCTTTCCTGGAATATGCTTTCGGTTACAACGACAGCATTGTCCACCAGCATGCCAATGGCTAACATTAATCCCATTAAGGACAAAATATTCAGCGTGTATCCTAAGAAGTACATACATGCCAAGGTAATGCAAATTGCAAAGGGCACCGACAACACAACGACTAAAGTGGTGGCCAAATTTCGCAAGAATAAATACAGCACAATGATGGATAACATCGCGCCAACTAAGCCTGAAGTAAGTAAGTCCTGAAGCGACGTTGTCACACTATCTGCTTCATCATCCATTATGAAGACGTTTATCCCATTAAAAGCGGTGCTGTTTTTGGCATCTTCAATTTTTTCCATAACCGCTTCAGAAACTTCGACTAAATTAGCACCGGATTCTCGGAACACATTCAAACCAATGGCATGAGTTTTATCTAAGTGACGACCCTCCATTGCCCTAGGGGTTTCATAGCGAACGATTGCGATATCACTTAGACGAACGCCTTTTTGAACGATCAAATCTTCGATTTCTTGTTTGCTTTGGAACTCTCCAGCCGGATTGACGGTTATTTTTTGGTCTAAATCAAAAAATTGTCCGGCGGTCATGGAAAAGTTGGCTTTTTGTAACGTTTGGGCCAGGGTATTCGCATCGATATGCAGTGCTGCAATCCGCTCAGGGTCTAATCGAATTGAAATTTGTTTCTTTTGAACGCCATACAATTCAACTTTTGACACGCCTTTGATCCGCTCAATAGGCATTTTTAAGTTGCGATCGAGCAAATCATAGGAGTTCGAGATGTCTCGGTCGCTGGAAAGGCGCAATTGAAACACTGGCATGTCACTGAGATTAAATTTGTAAACCATGACCCGCTCTACATCATCCGGCAGCAAATGACGGATCGCGTCGATTTTTTCTCTTGCTTCGATGCTTTTAGCCTTAATATTTGCATCCCAGTCAAAACGAATTTGGATCTCGGCATTGTCTTCATTTGAACGTGAGCGCAATCGCTTGATCCCTGACATGGTTGCCAAAGCCTCTTCGACAGGGCGGGTGATCATTTTTTCGATTTCAGCAGGTGTGGCGTCTTTGTATGGCACGTGAATAAACAGTTCGGGGAAATCGATGCCTGGAAATTTTTCAAGAGGCAACATTTTGCTCGCCGCTAATCCCATAATTAACAGCGAGAAAAACAACATTGAAATGGTTACAGGTCGGCGTATCGCAAAGGACGCTAAAGCAGCGCCTGCATGTGCAAACTTATCCATAAACCACCTCCTGAGTATTATTGGGTGTGTTGGCGTCGTCTTCAGTTTGTGGGATGGGTTTAAATTTTTTCCGATCAAACAGACTATAAAGTACTGGGATCAAGAACAGTGTTAACAACGAAGCGAACAATAGTCCAAAGATAACGGTAATTGCCATAGGTGTTCGGATTTCAGCACCTTCACCCAAGCCAATCGCCATCGGCAACAGTCCTAAAACGGTGGTCAGCGTGGTCATTAAAATTGGACGAAGTCGACTGTGCGCCGCTTCAATAATGGCGTCGGTTTTTTCTATGCCTTTTGCGCGCAACTGGTTAATTCGATCAATTAATACAATTGCATTGTTAACCACAATACCTGCCAACATAATCAAGCCGATAAACACCACGACACTAATGTTGGTCGAGGTAAGGAAAAGCCCGTAAATAGAGCCCGCGCAAGCTAGTGGTACAGTGAATAAAATCAAAAATGGATGCAGCAATGATTCAAATTGTGACGCCATGACTAAATACACCATAAATATTGCCAGTGCTAAGGCCATATACAAAGAATCAAAACTTGCTTCCATCTCTTCACTTTGCCCAGTGACTTTCGCCTGTAAACTTATGGGCAGATTCATTTCACTGATTGCTTGTTCAGCGTCTACAACCGCAGCGCCTAAGTCACCATAATTTAAGTTTGCGGTAACAATGACGACACGTTGCTGACCAACACGGGTGATTTCACTTGGTCCAACTGACAGGTCAATGTTTGCAACTGCAGCCAACGGGATTGAAGGCGAAGCGCCAGGATTTACTACGATTTGAGAGATATCTTCAACTGAGTCTCGCTGACGTTCCTGATTCCTTACAAGTATGTCAACTTTGCGATCATCGATACTGAATTTGCTTGCAACTTCGCCTCCAACTTTGGCTGCGATTAGCGTTGATACGTCAGGTGCATTGAGTCCAATTTGGGCAAGTTTGGCGTGATCAAATTGTATCTTCAGTTCAGGATTACCACTTTGCAGGGTGCTTTTAATATCCGCAAAGCGTGAATTTTCAGCCAATTGCTCAGCTAACAAATCACCATAGCGCTTCAACATTTGTAGATCATAACCCGCTATCTCGATGGCTAAGGGTGTGGAGAAACTAAACAATTCAGGAGTGCCAAACTTACTTTGTATACCCGCTTGATTCTGTAAATAAGAGCGCATAGCATCAAGCACGATTTTTTCATCTTCTGACGTTGAACCGGCTTCCATCACTACATTTAGTTTTCCCCAATGATCACCCCCTTGAGAGGGTGAGGCATTCATAAGACTTCCCGTTCCTGCCAGAGAATATGTGCGCTCAACCTTAGGTTGAGATTCGGTAAATCGCGCGAGTTCGGCAATAACAAAATCGGTATTTTCCAAACGCGAACCTGTGGGTAAGGTTACTTCTACGTGAAATTCACCTTGAGAGAGCGGGGGAATAAGCTCTACTCCAATGCGTGGCAGTAAAATCAAAGACAGCGCGGACAGCCCAAGAATACTGGTAAACACCACCAGCCTGGCACGCATCGCCCAATTAAGTAGTTTGAAGTAAACCGCTGCCACAGCGTCGTAAAACAGGTCAAATACCCACAACACAGGTTTAAATATGAACTGCAATCCTTTCCCTACAAGCCTGAAAAGGCCGACCACTAAGGTAGTTAGGGCAACAGGGATAATGTAGAACACTAGTTTGATTAAATAACGAATGGGTAAAAGTAGATAGTAACCTACTAGTTTGAGCTTGCCAGTGGGTTTTGTACTTGTCGCTCTTGGACCCAAATCAACAGGAGTATCAGTAGATTCTGATTTTTCCCGTGCTGCTAGCATGGGGATCAATGTCAATGCAACAACCAATGATGCGGCAAGAGCAAAGGTTACCGTCAATGCCTGGTCGCTAAATAGTTGTCCGGCAATTCCTTCAACAAAAACCAGTGGAAAAAATACGGCCATGGTCGTCAATGTCGACGCAACAATCGCCATAGAGACCTCGCGGGTACCATTGGCTGACGCTTTTAACGTATCTTTTTGCTGTTTTTTATGCCGATCAATATTCTCTAGAACCACAATGCTGTTGTCGACGAGAAGCCCTATGGCCAGCGCGATACCACCCAGACTCATTATGTTTAGGCTAATATCGTAGCTATACATGAGATTGAAGGTCGCAATAATAGAAACAGGGATCGAAATCGAGATGATTAATGTCGGCCAGATATTTTTCAAAAAGAAATACAGAACAAACATAGCCAACACGCCACCGATTATCGCAGCCGATTTAACTTCATTTATGGCGCTGGCAATAAACTGCGATTGATCATAAACCTTCTGCATCCTGTAGTTTGCAGGGAATGAATCTTTAATCCTGTCTAGACGTTCGGTGACCGCTTGTGCGACTTGCACCGTGTTAGCGTCTCCCTCTTTATAAATGGCGATCTCTACACCTTCAAATCCATCAAAGCGAGTTATTGAGTCTCGTTCTTTGTAGGCGTCGACAACATCCGCGATGTCTCCGAGTTTTATATGTCTTCCTTGGCGGGTAGCGACATACAAATCGCGCATATCTTGCAAAGATTCAAATTGGTTTAATGTTCTAACGAGATACTCTTGAGCACCATCTTCGACACGTCCTCCTGCGGTATTGACATTTTCATCCCGCAAACGGGTAATGATCTCGGCTAAGGAAATGTTAAGCTGACTGGCACGTTGTTGATTGATTAACACCTGGATTTCGTTTTCCAAGCCACCACCGATACGCACTGAAGCTACCCCTTCAACGGATTCTAGTTGCCGTTTAATATCTTCTTCAGCAAAGTTACGAATACGTTTCATCGCAGCGACATCTAAAACCACTGGCTCGGATGACTCTTCTTGGGCTAACGCGCCCAGGCCGAAGCGCATGACAGGATCTAACGACGGGTTAAAACGAAGCAATAAAGGGCGCTTAACATCAAGAGGCAGTTGCAACACATCAAGCTTTTCACGGACCTCCAGACTTGCCATGTCCATGACGGTGCCCCATTCAAACTGCAAAACCACGTCGGATTGACCGGCTTTTGAAGCAGAAACCACTTTGCGAACTCCTTTCACCACACCAACGGTTTCTTCGATAGGTTTGGTGACAAGTTGTTCAATTTCGCCGGGGGCCGCGCCAACGTAGTCGGTACGAATTGTCAGGGTAGGGTAAGACAACTCTGGTAAAAGATTGAGCGACAAGCGTGATAGTGAGACGAAACCAAACAACAACACAGCCAAGGTGAACATCCACACAGTGACCGGCCGTTTAACAGCAATATCGATTATATTCATCTGGGATCCCTCAACTAGCCGTTAACGACTTCAACAACAGCTTTGTCTTTCAGATTCTGATGACCGGTGATTACCACTTTTTCATTACCGGTGAGTCCTTCAAGTACTTCTACAAAGTTTCCTTCCTGATAACCCACTTTAATCGCAACTTTATTGGCGATACCTTTGTCATCAACGACAAATACATTGATCTTGTCGTCTATAGCTAACATGGCTTTGCGGGGTAAAAGGGTGGCATCGCTGCGAGTGTCGTAATTTAGGTTGACCTGAGTAAACATGCCCGCTTTAAGAAGGTTGTTTTCATTTGGCACTCTTAATGTCACTTTAAAGGTGCCGGTTTGCGAGTTAATCACAGGACTGATGCGTTCAACAAATGCGCTAATCTTTTTGTCGCCAAGGGCGGTAACTATGAGGTTTGCAGATTGTTCCTTGTGTACTCTGGAAAGCTCTTTTTCTGGCAAGAAAACAATGCCGTATAGTTGTTTTTGTTGCACGATATGGAACATACGTTCACGTTGGAAAGATTCAGTCAAATTACCTACTTTTGCATTTCGCTCGGCGATATAACCGCTTATCGGTGCAACGATAGTCGCTTCTTTCAAATCTAATTTAGCTAAAGATAATGTTGCTTTGGCGGATTCATATTGAGCACTGAGCTTATCGTAGGTGTCATCACTCACTAGCTTCTTGTCATAAACTTTATTGATTTTAGCCAGTTCTTTCTCTATTCCTTGCAAGTCCGCTTGCGCGCGTTGCAGGTTCAGTTGATAACGTTCGGGTTCAAGTTGTGCAAGTACTTGACCTTTTTCGACATAATCCCCTTCCTCAACATAGATTTCTTCGATGATCCCTGACGCACGAGCAACAACAAAAGCCTCTTCTTTCGCCTCCAGAACCGCAGTAGTTTTGTAGTTAGAAGAAATGCTACCAACCTCAACAGAGTCAACTTCTACCGGGATAGGAATAACCTTCGCTTGTTCGGTTTCTTCAACTAAATCATTCTCCGCTTCTGCTTGGCCACAACCACTTAATTGCATACTTGCAATCAATACTGCCGCAACGGTAAAAAGCTTAAACGATGAACCCTTGTGAAATGTTTTTGTCTCAGTACTCTTGCTTTCCATCTTATATTCCCAGTCAGATTGGTATTTTTCCCTAGCTCTGCATTCAATGTGCCAATTAAAAAATATCAATTTATTCAATAGTTTGCGTTGTTCACTTGGTCTTGTTGAATGGTTAAAAAGATTATAGTTGGTTAATTACGCTAATTGTTGGTTGATTTGTTACCGCGTGTGACAAGTGTTAATCAGCGTTTTACCTGCAATGAACAGTGATTCAAAAATTATTTGTAAGTTAGGTAACCCTTTTTAAATTGTGATCCGTTGGTAAGGGTAACAATCAACAATAAAAGGCAAAACGATGAAAGCCAAACGTATATATTCACAGCGCTTGCGTAATGAAAACCGTTCAAACTTGCTAATACCTAGATTAACCTTTAGCACTATTGCATTGGGTACAATTGTTATTTTGAGTGGATGTTACGCGACCTATACTCAACAGGACGCCGTTGCTAATCGCGGTGCTTCAAATCAAGAAGTAGAAGCGATACAGGTAACTGGTACTCGCAACAAACAGGAGGCAATAGAGGCCAAACGTATGAGATTTGCTCAACCGATGGCAGATATGTCTGTGGCGTCTTTGTCGATGCCTAATATGGAACAAGACATTAATCCTAGCTACACGGAAAAGTACAATCACCTTGAAGAAAATGGCGTGGTGCAAACTCTCATCCAACCTGTCTCTACCTTCTCCATTGACGTGGATACCGGAAGTTACAGCAATGTTCGTAGAATGCTGAATCAAGGTTATCTGCCACCTAAAGATGCTATTCGCGTTGAAGAGTTTGTTAACTATTTTGACTATCAATACAAGGCTTCAGTTGATTCAAAACATCCTTTTGCTATTGATACCCAGGTGGCGACTTCGCCTTGGAATAAAAATCGACTATTAATGCGGGTGGGTCTGCAAGCTAAAAGCGTGGACACCCATGATCATAAAGCGGGACCAAAAAATTTGGTCTTTTTATTGGATGTTTCAGGTTCGATGAATGCTCCTAACAAATTGCCATTGGTAAAAAAGGCACTAACGATGTTAACAAAACAATTATCTGAAGATGATTCTGTTGCAATTGTTGTGTATGCCGGCGCATCAGGCGTGGTGCTAGAGCCTACCGCAGGAAATCAGCAAATTAAAATCGAACGCGCGTTGTCTCAGTTAAGTGCAGGAGGTTCGACCAACGGAGCTCAAGGTATCGAATTGGCTTACAAGCTAGCCCAACAGTCTTTTAATCAAAACGGAATCAATCGCGTTATTTTAGCTACGGACGGTGATTTTAATGTTGGTATGGTCGACCACGAACAATTAGTGTCATTGATTGAAGCACAGCGAGAAAAGGGGATTCAGTTGACTACGCTAGGATTTGGGCAAGGCAACTACAATGATCACTTAATGGAGCAACTTGCCAACAAAGGCGATGGAAATTACGCGTATATTGATACGCTTAATGAGGCGCGAAAGGTTTTGGTTCATCAACTGGATGCGACCTTAAATGCCGTCGCTAAAGACGTTAAGATACAGGTAGAGTTCAACCCTAATCTTGTTGCCGAATACCGACTAATTGGTTACGAAAATAGAGCGTTAGCCAATGAAGATTTTAACAATGATAGAGTCGATGCTGGCGAGGTAGGCGCTGGGCACAGAGTAACGGCCTTTTATGAATTGGTGATGACAGGAGGGGATAGATATTCTGAACCACTGCGTTATCGACCTGCACAAACTGACATAAATGAAGGGCAAACTGAGCCCAACACAACTGAGTTAGCCTTTGTGAAACTTCGATATAAACCTATCGACGGTAACACCAGTCTGTTAATGAGCCAAGCTATCGAACACAAAGATATTGGCGAATTCACAAATCAGTCGGATGATTTCCAGTTCGCGACATCAGTTGTGGCCTTTGCGCAGAAACTCAAAAACAGTAAGTTTGTTGATGGGTTGGATTACCCAACAATTATTGAACTTGCTAATCAACATAAAGGTCAAGATGATTATGGATATCGTGCAGAATTTGTCTCATTAGTCAGAATGGCAGAGACGTTGAGTTCTTTCAGTGTTTCTCAGAACAAAAATGAAAATTCTGCCACAAAAGAATTAGTCAGGACGTCACATTGAGGGGCTGGCTAATTGAGTTTGGTCAGTTTAAGCTGACAAGCTCGACAAATAGTGTTGTGTAAAAAGATGGATTGAATTTGCAAACCGATACCGATGAACAATTGCTGCGACATTACCTTGAAGGTGATCTCGCAGCGTTTTCTATGCTTTACAGCAATCACAAAGGTGGACTGTATCGCTATTTTTTGCGTCAAGTTCGCACCAAGCAGGAAGCTGAGGACTTATTTCAGGATTGCTGGAGTAAAGTCATTGATAATGCGCATCGTTTTACACCCCAGGCCAAATTTACCACCTGGCTTTATACCATTGCTCGGAATCAGCTTATCGACCAACATCGCCACTTAAAAGTGGTAGAGAAGATCATTGATGATTCTCGGCAACTCGAAGATGATGACGTTGGTGGTCAAGTATCCTTAGCAACTGAAGAAACAAAGATCCATTTACAAAGGAAACATCAACTATTTAAAATTTGCTTGCAAAAATTGCCCAGAAACTTGGTAGATGTGTTTGTGTTAAAAGAAGAAACCAATTTGACGGCAGGGCAGATCGCGGAAGTCATAGACGCTAGTCATGAAGCGACAAAAAGTCGCTTACGCTATGCATACAAAAAGCTAAGAGAATGCATTACCTCAAAACTTTCAAGTGAAAAAAATTTAGGAGGGGGAGATGAACAAACAGCATGATCCGTCATCGCATGATCCCCTCATTTCTGAGTTGTATGGCGAAATGTCTCAAGAGCAACCTGATGTTGCGTTAGACGATAAGATACTGGCATATGCCAAGCGAAACATTACGGACAAAAGGAAAAATCCCGAGCAGGTTGGTCAATCACCATGGCGCAAATACCAGTGGCCATTCTCTGTTGCCGCTTCAGCTTTGTTTGTGACAATGGTTGTTTATACACAGTTTGATCAATTCAATCCAACCACCTATCAACCTCAATCCATACCTGCAGATCCCTTTCAGATAGTGGAACAGTCGACCTTCGACAAACAACAAGCTCAATCGAGAGAAAAACTAGAGACAAAATCGATTACCTTAGGACGCCCAACAGCTGCTCAAAAGAGCGCATTGCCCGAACAGGAGGAGGTGTTAGCTGAGTTAACAGTCGAAGAACCTGAACTATCCAATTTTGCTGAGCAAGAAGCACAATCATTAGCCGCCCGTGCTTTAGATGATATAGAAATAGAACCTCTGGCAGTGGAGACAGATACGACGGTAGAACTCGACACTAGTTTGCCGCTGCAAGGGATAGACGCAGATGTGGCTGAACAATATGCTGCGCGTCAAGCGCAAAGCTTGGACCTCGAAGCGGCTACAAAAAGGCGAGTTGCAAGTGAGAGCTTTGAAATTGAAATGATAAGTACAACGGCATCTCGAATTGACAATAGCTCTTTTCTGAACACTGAATATCTCGACAATTTGTTAGTAAAGTTTCAGTCAACACAATCTGATTTGGATTCAGCCACTACTGAGACTAGGCAGCGCTTAATGGCAACACAAAAAGAAATCCAACAAGATATTTTAAGCTATTTGTTATTGCTCAGTGCCGCTCAACCCGACATTAAAATTGAGAACAAATACTTGGAAATCCTGACAACAGAACAACGGGTGCAGCTGGTGCTGGATGATTAGATTAATCCTTGTCGCGACGTTATTACTTTCTCGCAGCACTTATGCCAGCAGCTTCGAACAAAAGATTGTTGAAGCTGCCATCGAGCGCACCCATCAACGCATTACCTACGACGGCTCCTATTTTTCTATTGAGTACCCCAATGGAGACGTACCGGAGGATATTGGCGTATGTACCGATGTAATCATTCGAACCTATCGTGCCTTGGGCGTCGACTTGCAGGTGCTCGTTCATGAAGATATAAGCAAGAATTTCGAAGCCTATCCCTCTAAGCGAATTTGGGGATTAACCAAGGCTGATAAAAATATCGATCATAGGCGAGTCCCTAATTTACAGGCGTTTTTTTCCAGACATGGCAAGGTATTACCCATTAGCAGAACGGCAAATGATTATTCACCCGGAGACCTAGTTACCTGGATGTTACCGGGAAATTTACCGCACATTGGAATAGTCACAAATCGTGTTTCCCCTATCAGCGGAAATCCAATGATTGTGCATAACATCGGCGCTGGGCCGGTACACGAAGATATGTTGTTTGCATATAAAATTACTGGTCATTACCGCTACAACCCATAGCCAAATTAAAAAGTACAGGGCCCGCAATGTCATTAACCTGCGTTGTAAAAAACTGGGAAGTCAGCGGATCCGATCAACTCGATACGAAGTGTTAATTCGAAAAGATATTTGCCAAATATGGATTTTGCTATTGGGCCAGTTAGCCAATAGCCAAGTGGAATCAAAAAGTAATTGTTGCGATGTTTTCAAAAAGAAACTCGGTAAATACTCGTACTCTATCGGGAATAAAATGACGACTGGGTTGTACAAGCCAAATTCCTGGTTCACTGTCGAGTCCAGTTACCTGCCAATCGGGTAGTAATCTTACTAAATGGCCTACTTTGATGTCCTGAGAAATTGCCCAATCGGGTAGCAGTGCCACTCCAAAATCGTTTTTAACACATTCACGAATTCCCAATGCATTGGACAGTGTCAGTTTTGGATTAATAGCAAGTTTCAGACGGCTCTGTTGCGACTGAAAATACCAGAGGTGGTTAAAGGCTTCATAACCAAAGGTTACAATCTGATGAGCGATGACGTCGTTAGGGTGACATATTGGTGATTTGTGTTGTAGATAATTTTGACTGGCAACAAGTGAATAGTTGATATTGCAGAGTTTTCTCGCAATTAACGAACTATCCTGCATCTTGCCGTGTCGTATGGCCAAATCGACTTGAGTCGACAACATATCTATTCGCGAATCTGATAATTTCAAATCTAACGTAATCCGTGGGTATTGCTCACAAAATGACGTTAATAGTGGCGCAAGAACGATCTGACCAAAAGAAACTGAAGCGGAAATCACTAGCTTTCCGCTGGGGCTTGACGTTTCCTCACTCAGTTGTTGGTGAAGAGCGTCCATTTCTGCGATCAGCGGGCGGACACTTTCATAGTAATTCTCTCCGGCTAACGTAAGCGTCAACTTTCGCGTCGACCTGTTAAATAATCGCGTATTTAATTCTTGCTCCAAATTAGCGATCATTCTTGAAATAGAAGAAGGAGCAACATTCATTTGCTTGGCGACGGCCGCAAAACTGCCTAGTTGGTGAGTTAAGATAAAAACGTTGATGCTATTTAGATCCATTCGTGCATTATACGCACGAGTAAATTGTGATCAATGTTATTTATTGCGTAATTGACATCTATTAGTCTTCATGCTGATTACTTAACAGTACAGGAGAAAGGTATGGACTACGTAAAAGGTAAAACAGCGATAGTGTTTGGTGCGAGTCGCGGAATAGGGTTAGCGACTGCACAATTGTTAGCAAAGCAAGGTGCCAGCGTTTGTCTTGCTGGTAGAAACCTAAATACGATCAAACAGGCCGCAGACGATATCAACGCTTCTGGTGGAATTGCTCGTGCTATTCAATGTGATGTTAGCGACTATTCATCGGTATTTTCTTGTGTGAATAAGAACATGGAAATAGCAGGAAAGATTGACATCATAGTCAATAATGCGGGTGTAATTGAGCCTATAGCACGTCTCGTAGAGAGTGATCCTGCTCAATGGGACGAGGCGGTGAATATCAATTTAAAAGGTGTTTATCATGCTATGCGTGCCAGTATTCCATTCATGTTGAAAGCTGGTAGCGGGATCGTGATTAACATGAGTTCTGGAGCCGCTAATAGTGCACTGGAAGGGTGGAGTCATTACTGCTCTACCAAAAGCGCAGTGAAAAAACTTACTGAAGTTGCTCATAAAGAGGTAGCTCAAAGTAATATTAGAGTGTTGGGTTTGTCGCCAGGGACTGTTGCGACTCAGATGATGGAAAAAATCCGAGATTCAAATTTGAATCCGGTCAGTAAACTGGATTGGGATCAGCATATCCCTGCCGAATGGGCGGCAAAAGCGGTTTTATTTTTATGTGGACCGGAAGGCCAAGAATTCGCTGGTACGGATTTTTCTATTAAGACGGTGGAAGGGCGAAAACGGGTTGGATTGCCACTAAAAGGACTAGCTGTTTGACAATATGATTTTGCAGATTCCCTTCTACGAGGGAATCTTGTTTTAGAATAAGTAACCCCTTATTTGACAAGTTAACCGTTTGGAGGTTGAGGCCATTTCATATTGTTAAAATAATTAATCGTCGGCTTGTTTTCGCTTGCGCATATTTTCGAACAAACTAGGCTCCCACGGACGCATCGCCATCAATATTCCCATGTGTTGGCGTTGATCCAGAGGCAGCGATGAATCTTCTTGATTCAGTTCTGAAGCCTCTTTGGTCAATTGGTTTAACTTCCTCTGAATGATTTCAATTGAAGTTTGCGAATAGCGTCCGCGTATGTACAAACGAAAATTCCATTGTTCGTCTTTTTTAGGTGCCATGAACTTTACCATGACTTCTTGTTCCATGAATTTTTCTAAGGGGCCACCGGGGATCCAGCGAAAATCTTGGGCAATAAGTAGCTTATAGTGATTATTAGGCAATAAATTAATAATCTTGAGTTTATCAAGCTTGGCAAGAAGGCGGGTACATTCATATTGATCTATATCATAGTGTTCTATCAATTCGTCAAACGTCCATCCATCCCTAACACAAACAGCGACTAATAATAATTTTGGATCGCTGAGTAGCTGATTCTCTTGTTCTTGAGAAAGTTGAGTCAGCTTTTCAACCTGCTGCTGAGTGATCAAAAACAGATCGGACAAATTAATTTGTAATAAATCACAAATTTCTTCCAGTCTTTCCAGTGTAAAACTATTGGTTGAAAAAATGCGTTTGATATTTGCTTCGCTCATTTCGAGCTTAGATGCGACATCTCGATACGTGAGTTGTTGTTGTTTAAGCAGATTTTTCAGGGTTGCACTAATTTGTGAAATTTGACTCATACTCACCTCAAGTATATTAATAATAGACCATTGGTCTTTTGGGAGTATACATTTATATTGGATGTTTACACTAGCAATACCAACTACTAATCTTCACATCGTTCACAACAAACGAGGAAGAACAATGAAACGATTCACAACAGCGATGCTTTTAATTATGTCAATGACAACGCTCCAAGCAAATGCGGAAGGATCTTCTTATCACAGTGGTCAAGCTAGCAAACATTCCGCGCTAGCGGCGTCTGAAGGTGCTGCTTCAACTGCTAAAGTTGCCAGTGCTGCGGTCGCGGTTCCCGTTTTAGTCGTTGGTGCAGCAAGCGTAGTAGCGGGTAGTGCAGCGGTTGCAGTGGGTGATTCTATCGCTGATAGCGCCAGTCGTTCGCATGTACATAAACATCATCACCATCATCAAACGATTGTCATTACTGAGCGCACTATTACGGCTGATCCGGCGCCGTCTAAAGTTATCAAGAAAGCTAGGCAAAGATAAACACGCTCTAGTTTGTATTCAACATCACGTTCACTAAAAGATGGTTCGGAGTATTAAAAAATGAAAAAGTTAGTATTGATATTAACACTTGTTTTTAGCATTCAAAACGCATGGGCGGGCAGCCAATCTGCGGCTAAAGCTCAACATGAACCCGAAACAATTAAGACCTTTGCAAAGGAAGTGGAGTATTTTGCAGCGAATAAAGGGGCAAGAGCATTTATCATTGCCAGGGTGGGGCGACCCGCTAAGGATTTACCAAAAGGGATCCGCTTTACCCATACAGCCGTGGCCGTGTATTCCAATATACAATTGGATGACGGTGAAATCGTGCAAGGGTATGCAATCCATAACCTTTACCAGCGCAGTGGTCAGCCGAACAAAAGTGATTTGATCATGGACTATCCGGTTGATTTTTTCTGGGGCGCACATGACTTAACAGCAGGTATTATTATACCCAGCCCTGAGGTACAAGTAGAACTCATCGACTTGATTGCCTCTGGTGACGCTAAATCGCTGCACAATAACAACTATTCAGTGATTGCTAACCCGTTTAACTCGCAATTTCAAAACTGTACGGAATATACCTTAGACATGATCAATGCCGCCATTTACCAAACGTTAGATACACAGCAATTGAAAGTGAATGCAAAAGCGCACTTTACACCTCAGCGAGTGTATACCAGCCGCATGAAGCTGATGTTTGGTTCAATGTTGATGGATGATGTAACCACTAAAGATCATAAAGGTAAAATCTATACCACTACGTTTCAGTCGATTGGTCGCTATTTGAAGCGCAACGATTTAGCTGATGAGTTTGTCACATTTGATCAGCATGGAAAAGTGAAGTCACTTTAATTGGCAAGGCAACTTATTGAGAAACAACCCAAAAGTATACAGAAACTAAACGCTTGGCATCGTAATAAGCTACACCTAATAACGGTGTTTATTAATCTTGTTCTTTGAGGCAATCTAAACAAGAACTCAACACAAAGATTTTAATTACCCCCAGGTTAATTAGACTAATAATTCAAAGAGAGAGAATCAACATGACAACAGTACATACTCAAACAGCAAGTGTTCAAGGACCAACAAAGGCCTATACGTTGGCATCTATCGCCGCGTTGATTATTGGGACGGGTGCGTACGGAATCGGATTGTACAACGCAGACATGATGCTAAATGAAAAAGGCTACTATTTGATAACGATTTTGTATGGTCTGTTTTCAATGGTCTCATTACAAAAAACAATACGAGACAAGGCAGAGGGTATCCCAACTTCAAATGTTTATAGTATCATTTCATGGATATCTGCGGGTTTGTCTATCGGTTTGCTGGTTGTTGGTTTGATCAACGCTGAGTTATTGTTAAGCGAAAAAGGCTTTTATGCGATGGCGTATACTTTGAGTCTGTTTGCTGCAATCACTGTACAAAAAAATGTCAGAGATAGACAAGCCATAGAGCGAATGATTGGTACTGAAGAGGCTTTTGATTCACAAGCATCATCTACTGTGGAATAGGCGATAACTTTTTGGGTTTTTAACGCAACAATACTTATTACTCAATCACATAGTATGTGGTGATATTCACTTTTGCATTGAGCATTAACATCACGGAGCAATATTTTTCGGTAGACAGCGCCACCGCTCGTTTCAAATGTTTTTCATTGATATCGTCACCTTTGACGATGTATGTGGCATGGATATCGGTAAATACTCTGGGGGCATCATCGGCCCGTTTTGCCGTTAAGCGGCAGCTACATTCAATAAGAGGCTGCCTGGCTTTTTTCATGATTTCCACAACATCAACAGATGAACAGGCACCTACCGAGAGTAAAACCGCTTCCATTGGAGTTAGGTCTGTACCATTTCCATCCAAGGTGAGGGTCTTGCCAGTATCTGTTTTGCATTGAAAGGACAGATCCTCTGTCCAATTAACTATTGCTTGCATTGCAGTCTCTCCGTTTTATTTTGAGGCTTCATTTATCAGCGTAATTTTGTCTTTGCCAATTAATATTCGTTTTTGTTTAAACAGAGCGCCCAACGCTTTTTTGTATGTGTTCTTACTAACATCAAAACGTTTAGTGATATCTTGCGGGGAGCTTTTATCGGTAAGTGAAGAGATACCGCCGTGGGCAATGAGATCTTCGATAATTTGTTCGGTCAGCTCCTTTCGGGCTTGTTTGTGATGCAGCTGTAAGCTCACATCGATTTTCCCGTCATCACGGATCCGCTTGATGAAACCTTCAGTGGAATCACCAATTTTGAGGGGTTTAAACACCTCGTCTTTAAATAATAAACCTAAGTGCGTGCCGTTAATGACTACTTTATAACCCATGTCGGAACGACCACATACTATCAATTTTGCTTTGCTGCCTGGTGTCAGTTCATGTCCCTCTTCTGATAAGAAGCGACGAAGTTTAGTAGAAGCTGCGAGGCGATCGGTGTAGGGATCTTGAAAAACATACACAACATATCTCAAGCCTTCGGATATAGGTTTTTGTTGTTCGTTAAATGGCAATAACAAGTCTTTATCCAATCCCCAGTCTAAAAAGGCGCCCACTTTGTTTACGCTCTTTGCTTGCAATACTGCAATTTCATCAACCATGGCTTTGGGGACTTGTGTTGTAGCAATTATGCGATCATCACTGTCGTGATAGACAAATACGTCGAGCGCTTGACCTACCTGACAGTCTTCTGGCGCAGAACGGGTAGGTAATAAAATTCTATCGGTGTTTTCGCCAGATAAATAAAAACCAAAAGGTAATTCATCGACTACCTGTAAACGATTAATCTTTCCTATTTGCAGCATTGACCTGACTTTTTGAGTTATTTGAGTAAACTAAACCGCGTGATCGTTCTTAATCATTCAGTTTTGTATACCCTTGTGTGCCTGAAACATCATTGTATCTGAAAACGTGTGGAGCAATAAGTAATTGATAAAACTAAATTGTGATCTCGGTGAAAGCTTTGGAAATTGGCAGATAGCGAATGACGCATCGATCATGGCGCACATTGATATGGCGAATATTGCATGTGGGTTCCATGCTGGAGACCCACTAGTGATGCAAACGACTATTGAGCAGGCTGTGGCGCACAATGTGACCATTGGAGCACATCCTTCTTATCCCGATCTACAGGGTTTTGGTCGTAGAAGCATGTCTATTCCAGAGCGGGAGCTCATCCCGATTTTGCACTATCAAATTGCCGCTTTAGACGGTATGAGCAAGACAAAAGGGGGAAAAGTGGCGTACGTCAAGCCACATGGTGCGTTGTATAACGATATGGTTGCAAACGTCGATGTGTTTGAAAGCGTAGTTAAGGCTGTGAGTGAATACGATTCGTCATTGCCGGTTGTTGTGCAAGCACTTCCAAATACCAAAGACATGGAATTCATGGCTGAAAAGTACGGTATATCCCTATGGTTCGAGGGCTTTGCTGATAGAAGCTATCTGACCAATGGCAAACTTACGCCTAGAAGTCACGAAGGGGCGTTGCTCTCTCTTGCGCAATCCATACAGCAAGTAGACTCGATGCTTAAAAACCAATGTGTAACAAGCGTGAGTGGGGAAACAGTGCCTTTACGTATAGATACATTGTGTGTCCATGGCGATTCTTCAGATTCCCTTGACGCCGTGATGCACATCCGAGAAATCCTTGGAAGCTAGTGCGTATCAAATTACAACAGGATCAAGTTGATGGGTGCTTTTGAATGGTGTGTTGCTTCTGAGAATTCCATTATTCTATATGCACGGCAGGGCTCCTTGGCGCAGCGTAATGAACAGATCAGACTCATCAATGAAATACTGTTGGAGAAAAACGAGCTTTGGTTGATCGATACCGTTTTGGCCTACGACTCTTTGCTAGTGCAGATAGATCCATTACAGATTGACTTTTTCGCGCTGAAGCAAGCAGTTGATCTGCTTTTAGACAACACCAAGATATCTGCACATGCACGGTCCTTTCCAAAATCCTCGGAAACGGCTCCAGGACAGATCAAAATCCTTCCGGTTTGGTATCGAGCTCCAGTGAACAACGATCTTGCCCGGGTTGCAAAACATCACAGTATTAGTGTTGATGAGGTTATTGCGCGACACACCGCAGAAGTTTATCAAGTGTATTGCTGTGGGTTTGCGCCGGGTTTTGCTTACATGGGAGAAACCGACCTTTCCATCGCAATGCCTCGCTTAAACACGCCTCGTAAGAAAGTACCAAAAGGAGCTGTCGCCATTGCAGATAGGCAGACTGCAATCTACCCAAATGAATCTCCTGGAGGCTGGAATATTTTGGGGTTGTGCCCGTATGAGTTATTTGATCGTGATTCATCTCCACCCACACGACTAAATGTTGGGGACAAAGTGAAATTTGAAGAGATTGACCAAAAGCAATATCAAATGTTGTTGGCTAAGGGTGGAACATGAGTTCGTTCATGACGGTCGATCATCCGGGCTTATTGAGCTTGGTTGTAGATAAAGAGCGTTTGGGTTTTCAAAATATTGGCATCAGTGCTGGTGGCCCTGCCGATCATTATAGTTGCCATTGGGCAAATAAATTGGTGGGCAACGACGATATATTGCCATGTATCGAAGTAGTTGGTGACGGGGCTCAATTTACTTTCTCTGACGATTGCACGATCGCTATAACGGGTGGAACCTCTGAGATTAGATTGAATCATGCCATTCACCCGAGCTGGCAAAATTTTCAGATTAAAAGTGGTGATAGGCTACAAATACAAAATAGTGCTCTTGGCATAAGGCATTATATTGCGGTGTGCGGCGGATTGACCGTTGAGCCTATTTTTGGAAGTGCCACAGCGGTGACCCGAGACGGACTAGGAGGACAGCGTGGTGACGGCAGTGCCGTTAGTGTTAGCGAAAAATTGGCATATAAGTGCAAACAATTCCCTTGGGCATTACATGCGCCTAAACAGGCAATAATTCAAGCACACAAGTCGTTGTGCATCGATCTTGTAATGGGATATCAGTTTGATAAGTTTAAACCCAGTGGACGCCAACAGTTTTTTAGCAACAACTACACGTTAACGCCAAACTCCAGTCGCATGGCCGCTAGGTTTGCCGGATCGCCTATTCTAAGTCCTAGTGATCCAATTTTGTCTGAGGGCATTGCAAAAGGGGCGTTACAAATACCACCTGATGGTCTACCTATTGTGATGTTGGCGGATAGGCAAACTGTTGGTGGTTATCCTAAATTAGGCAGTGTTACGTCACATGCGTCTGATTTGTTGGCTCAAGCCTGTGCTGGAAGTGAAGTCCAATTTAATCCGATTGATTTCCAGCTGGCGCATAATAAACTTAACTTAAAACACGTCGCAACGCAGCGCCTGTATAGTGAATGTGAAGCAAACAGGCGCAAAGCAGAGTATTTATCATGATCAAGGACACCGCCTATTTAAACGGGGAGTTACTTCCTGTTCACCAAGCCGTTATTTCTCCTTTGGATCGAGGGTTTCTCTTTGGAGATGGGATCTATGAGTTTATTCCTGTTCACGACGGCAAACCTATTGGTCGCGATCGGCATATTCAAAGGCTGATCAATGGGCTGGAAGCAATTAGCATACAAGTCCAATTTATGCTCCGTGACTGGCAAAAACTGATTGATGATCTGATCAATAAAAATGGTGGGGGCGATCTAGGGGTTTACATTCAGGTGAGTAGGGGGGCAGACAACAAACGCCATCATGCTTTTCCAAAAAACGTAAAGCCGACGGTTTTTGCGATGTGTTCTGTGCTTCGAAAGCCTTTGGACAGTAATGAATTGGACGATTTTGGCTGTAAAGTTGTCACACAAATGGACCAAAGATGGCGAAATTGTCATATTAAATCCACTTCACTGCTGGGTAATGTGATGCACTTCCAACATGGACAAAATAAACAAAAGGACGAAACTCTGTTGTACAATGAACAACATATGTTAACTGAAGCTGCTTCATGCAATGTGTTTGTTGTCGATAATAATCACATCATTACGCCGCGGTTAGATCATCAAATTCTTCCCGGAATTACCCGCGCGATGTTAATTGATATTTTGCATGACAAAACTGATTTTCAAGTCACCGAACGAGATATTTCGATTGACGAAGTCAAACGTGCGCAAGAAGTTTGGTTGACAAGTTCGTCAAGGGAAGTGATGCCCATTTTGCAAATTGATGATGTTCGCATTGGTGATGGTAAAATTGGCAATGTCTGTAAACGAGCGCTTGCTGTATTTAACCAATACAAATTTGATTACTAATTTTGTTATCCATCGGAGCTAGATTAAACCCTATATGAGTCGTCCAACCCAGATTCTTATCGATATCTCTGCATTGCAGCACAACTGTCAATTAGCCCATTCGCTATCGCCATCGAGTAAGACCGTAGCTGTTATTAAAGCCGATGCTTATGGTCATGGTGCGATTGAAATAGCCCGTGCATTGCAAAACACCGTGGCAATGTTCGCTGTTTCCAGTTTAGATGAAGCGATGGAGTTGCGCGCTGACGGAATTCGGTTACCGGTATTGCTGTTAGAGGGATGTTTCAGCGCAGATGAGCTGCAGACTGCGTGCAGTCAGGGTTTTCATGTGGTTATGCATAACCAAGAGCAGCTTGTTATGCTCAACCAATTGACCTCAAACCAACATGTGGTGACGTGGCTAAAAGTTGACACAGGAATGCATCGACTAGGGTTTGATTATGAACAGGCAATCACCGCATTTGACTACCTAAATAGTAACGTTTCGGTATCTGATATTGTATTGATGACACATATGTCAGTGGCAGACGAACTCGATGACGGCTTTACTAACAAACAACTTCAACGATTCAACCAATGCCATCAAGCTATCGAAAAAGGTGCAGGTAAGCCTGTCTCAAGAAGCATTGGAAATTCGGCTGCTATTAGCGGGTGGCCTGAAGCTAGAGCTGATTGGGACAGACCTGGGATCATGCTGTACGGTCTGTCTCCATTTGAGAATAAAGTGCCTGAGTGTGAAACCTTACAGCCAGTTATGACTTTTCAATCTCAAGTTATCGCGCTAAGAAAAATAAACCCGGGTGAGACAGTCGGTTACGGCAATACTTGGCAAGCGCAAAAGCCATCAACGATCGCGACTGTCGCAGTGGGCTACGGAGATGGTTATCCTCGAAACGCCAAATCTGGTACTCCAGTCATCGTCAATGGGCAGCGTGGTAAGCTCTGTGGAAGAGTGTCTATGGACATGATCACTGTGGATGTAACGGGTCTGGATAATATTCAGGTGAATAGTGAGGTGGAACTCTGGGGGAATCAGTTGTCGGCAAATGAAGTCGCCCGTTGGGCTGATACAATTGGCTATGAACTGGTCACGAGAATGCCGAAGCGCACACGTCGGAAAATCATTAATCACAACAATTGAATGCGGGTGAGCACAACGCTATGCCCACCCTAAAGTTATTTATTCAGGTTCTTCGTCACAATTTTGGTCGGTACATTCACCATAAAGATAAAGGCTATGGTGTGTTAGCTTCATGTTGTTCTGTGCAGCCACTTCGTCTTGACGTCTCTCAATAATTGGGTCTTCAAACTCGATCACCTTACCGCACTTTAAACATACCAGGTGGTCATGGTGTTTTTTATGACTGATCTCGAAAACTGATTTACCACCCTCAAAGTGATGTCGGTTGAGTATTCCTGCATCATCAAATTGGTTTAGTACTCGATATACGGTTGCCAGACCTATATCTTCACCTTGTTCAATCAGTAACTTATACACATCTTCTGCACTAATGTGTTGATTTTCTGGTTCTTGCAACACTTCAAGGATCTTAAGTCTTGGCAGTGTCACTTTTAAACCGGCTTTTTTTAGTTCTTTGTTTTGATCCATTGCTACGTCTAAGGAGAGATAAGTCGCTTCATTATAGGGAAGTAAAACAAATTTAAAAGAAATAGAGCGCGAAACCTGATAAAGAATATTACGATTGATGGAAAAGTGTGCGTAAATTGGACTATTTATAAACACTCGACAACTGATTGGACCTTTCTCGCAGGGCACGTATTTCCTATGTTATCAATTTGCCCTATACTCAAATTATGTAATTAACATCATACACTTAACATTTCTGCAACTCTGACGATACAAGGTGTAGAATAATTTTGGGAAAAATCATGAATCTCAATGTCGTTGGGCGGATTATTGCCGGATTCGCGTTGTTTGGCTGTATCATTATTGCGACGAATATCGTGTCTTATTTCGGCTTGGCCGAGATTAAAGATTCAGCTAATTCTGTTGTAGAACAAAAAATGCCAGTTCAAGCTCAAATGTTAAAGGTTCAAACCGGTATCCTCAGCCTGGCAAAACTATCCACCAGTGGTTACTTCAAATCGGATCTGAATGGGCTGCTTGAAAATAAACAAGAATTCGAAACTTTATCGGCACAATATAAAGATGATTTGAATGGCTTAGCACAGATTATTAGCCAAAATAAAACTGCCTTCGAGTCTGGTAAAGATGAGTCTTTGCAATATATTGACCTATCAGATCAGATGTATGCGGCTAGAGTGTCCCAACTTGAACTAGATTCACAAATTGCGCGTAAAGCAGAAGAGCTGTTAGCGATTGCTGATGAGTCGAGTGCATTGATGATGGACCTATCTTTTTTAGAAAGTGATGATCCCAATCTCGAGACGCTAATCGGTTCAGGTCTGAATGTCGATAACAAAATCACCACTATCATTAACTCGATTAAAGAATATGTGAATGTTTCCGATCCTGAATTGAGCGAGACCATTAAAGGCGATATTGAGTTTACCTTAAGCAATATCCAAGTTGATTTGGATTATATCAACCGACTGGCCGAAACCATAGATACCGATGGTTACGTAGATTCGTTCAACGAACAGTATAGGTTAATGAATCAAAGCTTCAGTCAGGACAATGGTCTTTTTGCCCTGCAATCACAAAAAATTGAACTGATTATTCAAGCAAGTGAACTTAATGAAAAGGCTGAAGGCCATGTCAACGTTGCAATCGATAACTTCTTTAGCGTTTTTTCGTCAGTTAATGAAGACACGCTTGTTGGTCAAAATGCAATCATTGATACGGTAGAATCGAACATACTCAAAGGTGTATTGCTAGCGCTATTCGCCGTAGCTATAGCGATCGTATTAGGTTTTCTTGCTGCCAACAGTATCGCGAAGCCTGTCGGTCGTATCAACCGAAGTTTATCGATAATCAGTCAAGGCGATTTGACACACAAAGCTTATTCAACCAATGATGATGAATTTGCCGTTTTGGCAGAAAATGTCAACCAACTAACCAAAAGTCTTCATTCTGTGGTGAGTCAAATTCATGATCAGGAAGCCGCACTGGAAAAAGCGACCGAATCAAGTGCCCGGTTAGGCAGTCAAACGTTAACTCAAGTAGAACAGCAAAAAGAACAAGTTAGCGTTGCCGCCAATGACACCAATTCTATCCGCCAGGCAAGTACACACAACACTGCTCAAATTCAAATGGGCATGGAAAAATTACAGAACATCGGTGAGCAGAGTCAAGCTGTAAGCTCGTTGGTCGCAAAAACGCATCAACAGATATCCGAACAGGCCCAGCAAGCCACCCAATCTTCAGATATTATTCACCGTTTAGAGGAAAACAGTAAAAAGATTGGTGGAATTTTGGATGTGATTAAAACCATTGCCGAACAAACCAATTTGTTAGCGCTTAATGCGGCGATAGAAGCGGCCAGAGCAGGTGAGCAGGGAAGGGGATTCGCGGTAGTAGCTGATGAAGTGCGCACCTTAGCGAATCGTACCCATAACTCGACTGAAGAAATCGAAAGCATGATCGCTACGTTACAGGATGATGCTGAGGAGGCTGTGAAAGCAATTGGCGTGGGAAGTGAATATGCTCAGCAAAGTGAAGAGCAAATTCAGATCGTTAATGATCAAGTCAAACAAATTGGCCAAACCATTGATGAATTACGAACAATGAATCAGGAAATTGTCAGTGTCACGCTAGAACAAGATTCACTTTTTGAAAATGTTGCAAACAACCTGTCGAGCATTGTTGAGCTTGCTGAACAAAGTGCTAACACAACTCATGCGTCTACACAGGCGACTCAAGAGTTAGACGGATTGATGAGTGAAATGAAAAAAGCAGTGTCGAGATTTAAGCTGTAATCGAACGAATCAGGTTGTTTTTAATAAATAATGGGCAATTGGAAATGGGCTTTCGATTTTAGGTTCTGAGAGACTCTTATTAGGAGCCGAATAAAAGAAGAACGCTGATGTCCCAAAATTGGGACATCATGGGAGAAGAAGACTAGGCTAATTCAGATAAGCAAAGCTCTTCATTGATCTGCTTACACCAATCTTTTACACGCTGTTCAGTTAGCTCCGGTTGACGATCTTCATCGATACCCAGGCCAACAAAATGGTCATCATCGGCCATACCTTTGGAGGCTTCAAAATCGTAGCCATCTGTTGACCATTGACCAACTAAAATTGCACCTCGAGCCTCGACAATATCTCTGACCATGCCCATCGCATCAAGAAAATATTCCGCATAATCTTCCTGATCGCCACAACCAAAGATGGCTACTAGTTTATCAGTGAAATCGATCTCTTCTAATTCAGGGAAAAAATCATCCCAGTCACATTGGGCTTCACCATAATACCAAGTTGGGATGCCAAACAATAACAAATCAAATTCGGCGATCTCCTCTTTGCTACTTTTGGCAATATCATGCACATCAATCAGGTTTTTTCCCAATTCTTTTTGGATCATCTTTGCGACATGCTCAGTGTTACCCGTGTCGCTGCCAAAAAATAAACCAACGCTTGCCATTCTCAATTTCCTTTATTTAAATCTGTGCGGCCTAAACGCCACTGCTTTGCCAAAATACTTGAATGATACCTTTGGCCAAAAAACCTGCAGCGCCTAGGAACAACACTAAATACACTACTGCTCTGCCAACGAGAGGAACGTCATTCTTTTTCAGCACATCGTGGATTGCAAATCCCATCAATGCAAACAAACCAACCAGTGTAAGATTAAGTACAATAGCTTCGATTTGTTCATAGTACTCACTTAACATGGTTTGCGTGACTCCTAAAAAAACGCGCAGAATATAGCATAAATCTCTGCACAAGAGAAAGGATTGACCTATCGCAAAAATTCGATCACAAGCCGATTAAAGATCTGTGGTTTTTCTGCATGCAACCAATGGCCCGCCGACCCTATGATTTTTGCCTGACTATTTGGAAATAACTGTGTAATGGTTTCTCGGTGCTCAGCGGCAATATAGTCTGATTGCCCGCCTTTTATAAATAACACTGGTTTGGTGTAATCAGAATCACTAACAATTGCTGCAGACAGTTCGTGATAATCCCGTTGCAACATTTTTAAATTAAATCGCCAACGCCAAACGTCTTCCTCTTGATACAAGCTTTTGAGTAAAAATTGACTGACTCCTGGCTCTTTAAGATATTCAGACATAATGATATCCGCCTCTCTACGAGAGGAGATCGCTAGAAGATCAACTGCATTAAGTGCGCGAAAAACATTTTGATGTCTTGGTGTGTAAGCAACAGGTGCGATATCAGCAATGATCAAACTGTCAACCACCTGAGGGTATAACAGCGCGATTTTCATTGCGACTTTGCCGCCTAAAGAGTGGCCAAGGATATGACTGGATTCTATTTCTAATAGGCCTAAAAGCTGAACAATTTTGTTTGCATAGTCGACAAAACTGAAACGCTCGGAAAATGCCGAACTGCCGTGATCCGGAAGATCAATACTTAAAACGTTGAAGTGTTCGTTTAACCCTTTCCTGACCATGCTTAGGTTATCTAGACTGCCAAACAAGCCATGCATTAACACGATATAGGGTTTCTGAGGGCTTTGTTCCGTTAGATGGTAATGTATCTCACTCATTTTAAGCGTACTTACTGAGTGTCATGTTGATCAACGCGGAAATCGTCAATGTCATGACCGCGGGCGATTGCATCGGCAAAAACCCTAGGCATTTTTCCAACACCACTCCATTTTATTTGCTCGCCAGCATTATCCAAATACAGGTATTTAACTCTGCGTTTTTGACGATTTTTAGGTGACATATGCTGGCTATCTGGCGATTGAAAATCACTGATATCTAGGCCAGCCTCTTCCATTTGCTGGTATATCTGCTGAATTTTGAGACGCTTTTCTTGTTCAGCTTTTTGCTCAGCCAGTCTTTTCTCAACCCGCTTGTTGATGATGTTTTCTAGTTTCGCTATCACATTGAGCAGTTGCTCATCTGATAGGCTTTTAGTGGCAGATTGCAATTTGCGCCCGTGGCACAAAACATTCAGAAAGTTTTCCATTTTTTATACGCCCCATTAAGTCACTGAATCACCTAGAGTCCTATTTTTTAGTCAAGATGGACAAGTGGCAAGTCCTATATTCGGTTAAACGTCATTTTAGAATTTGCCGTGCAAATTGACCTTTTACATATTGGGGTAATTGGGCCCGCCAGCTCCTTCAGGCACAACCCACACAATGTTTTGAGTAGGGTCTTTAATGTCACAGGTTTTACAATGTACGCAGTTTTGCGCGTTGATTTGTAAGCGTTTTTCGCCTTGTTCACTCTCAACAATTTCGTAAACTCCTGCAGGGCAGTAGCGTTGAGCTGCCTCATCATATTTAGGTAAGTTTATTTCAATTGGTACGGATGCATCCTTGAGCGTAAGGTGACAAGGTTGATCTTCTTCATGGTTGGTGTTTGACAAAAACACCGAAGACAACTTATCGAAACTGATGACGCCATCCGGTTTAGGGTAGTCAATCTTGTTATATTCTGATGCCAAACCAAGGCTTTCGTGATCCGTTGATTCGTCACGTAAATTCATAAAACTGCGGCCACCTAAAATATTTTGCTCAAAGGTGTTGTAAGCACCGCCCCAGAAAGTAC
Organism: Aliiglaciecola sp. M165; assembly: GCF_007197995.1. Classification (GTDB taxonomy): domain Bacteria; phylum Pseudomonadota; class Gammaproteobacteria; order Enterobacterales; family Alteromonadaceae; genus Aliiglaciecola. The sequence continues at coordinate 241,267 of NZ_VKKH01000007.1, read as the reverse complement.
CAAATTTGTGCATCGCGGGCCCAAAATTCCGTGATTTAACTAACTCTTCGTGCAACCAAGATTGTTCAAATTTTTCTGTGTAATCCGTTAATTCTGTGTGCGCTTGGTTATCTTTTAATGCATCAACAATGCTCTGCGCAGCCATCATTCCTGATTTCATCGCCGTATGATTACCTTTAATCTTGGCAAAATTTAATGTTCCTGCATCGCATCCTATCAATAAGCCGCCAGCAAAGGTCATCTTGGGAAGTGAATTGAGACCACCTTTTGCAATTGCTCTGGCACCATAAGAAACCCGTTTGCCGCCTTCCAAATATTGCTTCAAAACTGGGTGTTGTTTGACCCGCTGAAACTCATCAAAAGGGCTTAAGTGAGGGTTTTTATAGTCTAGGTCAATGATGATCCCGACAAGTACCTGATTATTTTCTGCATGATAGAGATAAGAACCACCGCTGGCATCGCTAAGTGGCCATCCTGCAGTATGAACGACTAAACCTTCTTGATGTTTTTCAGGATCTATATCCCAAATCTCTTTAAAACCAATTCCGTAGTGTTGAGGTGATTTACCTTCATCCAAATTGAATTTGCTAATCAGTTGCTTGCCTAAATGTCCACGACAGCCCTCAGCAAAAACGGTGTACTTGGCACGCAATTCCATTCCAGGCATGTAACTGTCTTTGTGATCACCATTTTCGGCAATACCCATATCACCTGTGATGACGCCACCTACGCTGCCGTCATCATTATAAATGACTTCCGATGCTGCAAAACCAGGAAATACTTCAACACCAAGCTGTTCGGCTTGCTCCGCCAACCAGCGACAGACATTGCCCATGCTGACTATGTAATTGCCTTGGTTGTGCATCGTTTTAGGCGTCATGAAATTGGGCAACTTTTTCGCCCCTGTTTCACTGTTTAAGTAGTAAATATGGTCTTCAGTGACCGCAGTGTTTAAGGGCGCGCCTTTATCTTTCCAATCAGGGAACAGCTCATTCATTGCAACAGGATCTAGCACAGCACCAGATAAAATATGAGCACCGACCTCAGAGCCTTTTTCAACAACACAAACCATTAGTTCTTGTTCATTTTGTTGAGCAAGTTGCATAATTTTGCAAGCAGCCGATAGGCCCGCTGGACCAGCGCCGACAATAACTACATCAAACTCCATCGATTCTCGTTCCACAGGTAACTCCCCTTATAGATATATATTAATTAAAGAAATAAATGATTTGTCTACTATCACTGAAAGTTACAAAACATGGCTCACAATATTCACTATTAATATAGATGATAATGCCAATTTTTATTATGTATAGGCCATCATTGCAATGTTAAGAAAATCTATTTATTTCATAAGGATAGATATAAAATCAAGTGTCATTGTTTACTTGTTTTTGGCTCTATTCTAAGTCGTATTTTCATAACACTACCACACAAAAAAGTAAGCTCAAACGGATTTTATGTCGTAAAGACTGTAGACTTTTATTGTCGCTAACAGGTCGAACGAAATGATGTCCTTAGTTGACGCTAACGTAAACAGCCAGTAAATTTACGCCACCCTACAAAAGCGCGTAAATCTGCGCTTTAGAAAACACTCGACACTTAAATCCGATAGAGGTAAACATGAAAATTCTAGTGCCGGTTAAACGAGCCATAGATTACAACGTAAAAGTACGTGTAAAGGCCGACAATTCAGCGGTTGACTTGACGAATACTAAAATGTCAATCAATCCATTTTGTGAAATTGCAGTGGAAGAAGCTGTGCGCCTGAAAGAAAAGGGCGTTGCATCAGAAATTGTTGTCGTGTCTATTGGCGATAAAGCCTGTCAGGAACAAATTCGCACGGCTTTAGCACTTGGGGCTGACCGTGGAATACAAATCGATACCAGCGAATCGCTAGATTCGCTTCAAATCGCTAAACTGCTTAGCAAAGTTGTTGAAGAAGAACAGCCAGGCCTCATTATTCTCGGTAAGCAATCAATTGATTCTGATAACAATCAAACCGGGCAAATGTTAGCTGCTCTGACCGGACTGCCTCAAGGCACATTTGCATCGGAAGTCGTTGTTGACGGTGATAAAGTGAAAGTGACACGAGAAATTGATGGTGGATTGCAAACCGTCGAGTTGTCCTTACCAGCTGTTGTGACAACCGATCTTCGTTTGAACGAACCACGTTATGCGACGTTGCCGAACATTATGAAAGCCAAACGCAAGCCCCTTGATGTGAAAGACGCGCAAAGCTTCGGCGTTGCGCTCGCGTCAAATGTCAAAGTGTTGAAAGTAGAGCCGCCTGCACAGCGCCAAGGCGGTGTTAAAGTTGCGGATGTGGCGGAGTTGGTCGAAAAATTAAAATCAGAAGCGAAGGTGATCTAATGTCAGTACTAGTATTTGCAGAACACGATAATCAACATCTTAAATCTGAAACCCATAAACTGGTTCACGCTGCAAGTAAACTTGCATCAGATGTAGTGGTTCTAGTTGCCGGTTCTAACTGTGCCGACATCGCTAATCAAACCGCAAAAATTTCTGGTGTGAGTAAAGTTTTGCTTGCTGATAAGGCGGAATATGAACACCAGTTGGCTGAAAATATCGCCGAACTAGTGCTTGAACTTGCTGGAGACTACAGCCACATTGCTGCGGCTGCAACCACAACAGGCAAGAATTTCATGCCGAGAGTAGCCGCGATGCTTGACGTTGCTCAAATCTCAGATGTCATTGGAATTGAAAGCGAAGATACCTTTGTTCGTCCGATATATGCGGGTAACGCAATTGCCACAGTGCAAAGTAGTGACACAAAGAAAGTGTTAACCGTACGGGCATCAGCATTTGACGCTGCGGATGAATCCGGGGCGGCGGACGTTGTAGCGTTGGACGTGGTTAAGGCATCGGAAAGATCTTCCTTTGTCGGTGCTGAACTAACCGAATCAGAACGTCCTGAGCTCACTGCAGCAGAAGTGATTATCTCTGGTGGCCGAGGCATGCAAAATGGTGAAAACTTCTCATTGTTAGAAGGCATTGCTGATAAGTTAGGTGCCGCAATAGGCGCATCAAGAGCAGCGGTTGACGCAGGTTTTGTTCCTAATGATATGCAAGTTGGTCAAACAGGTAAAATTGTTGCACCACAACTCTATATTGCCGTAGGTATCTCAGGAGCAATACAGCATCTTGCCGGAATGAAAGATTCAAAAATTATTGTTGCGATCAACAAAGATGAAGAGGCTCCTATTTTTCAAGTTGCTGACTACGGTCTGGTAGGCGATTTGTTTGATGTGCTTCCAGAGCTTGAGGCAGCATTGTAATTTATTGTTAGGACTATTAATAATGCATAAGGGCAGCCATTTGGCTGCCTTTTTTCGTAATAACACGTTTCCCCATCTACAGTTATAAAACACTGCGTTAATTGGCAATATCCATTGCTCAATTAAATCGTATTATATTATTATTGTGCATTGTCATTAATAGTGAGTTAAAAACATGAACCAGCGGTCTTTTTCCCAATTTAGTCTTGGCGTGTGTGATTACCCAGAGCATGTCGACGAAATCGATTGGGCCGAACACGCTAGACAGCAGCGAAAGCTTGGCCTAACTTGGGTCAGACTGGCTGAATTTGCGTGGGCAAAAATAGAGCCCAGTGAAGGCACTTTTGAATGGTCCTGGTTAGACAAAGCGATTGATGTTTACGCTAAAGAGGGACTCTCCATAGTGTTGGGCACACCGACCGCAACGCCACCTGCTTGGTTGATCAGTAAATACCCTGATATTCTGCCTATTGATGAAAACGGACAAGTTAAAAAGTTTGGTTCGCGCCGTCACTATGACCATGCGAGTGAAGTATACCGCCAAGAGTGTCGACGGATCGTAACGCTAATGGCGAACCGCTATGCAACGCATCCTGCGGTAAAAGGTTGGCAAACAGACAACGAACTAGGTCATGAAGGTACAACTGTGTCTTACGGTGGCGCGAGTGAAAAGCGTTTTCCACAATGGTTAGAACATAAATATGGCTCTTTAGAGGCGCTCAACCAGGCTTGGGGAAATGCATTCTGGAGTCAGGATTATTCTGCATGGGAACAGATTAAAGCACCAAATTTAACTGCCGTTCGTCAAGCAAATCCCTCTCATCGACTCGACTACCAGCGTTTTTGCTCGGACATGATAGTGGAGTTTCAGCAACTTCAAATCGATATTTTGCGAGACGTTTGTCCTGAGCATTTCATTACCCACAATTGTGTTATTTTTTCCGCTGAATGTGATTTGTATAAACTCACAAAGCCACTTGATTTTGTCTCATGGGACAGCTATCCGATAGGTATGCTTGAATTTTTTGCTGATTGGGAAAGCGAAGACGTGAAAACAGAATATGCTCGAACAGGTCATCCGGATTTGGTCAGTCTTAATCACGACATTTACCGTGGATTGTGCGATCAGAGATCATTTTGGGTAATGGAGCAGCAATGTGGTCATGCTAATTGGGCACAGTATAATCCAATACCCGCGCAAGGTGCGGTGAAATTATGGAGTGCTCAAGCTTGGGCTCACGGTGCGAGTGGCGTGATCTATTTCCGGTTCCGTGCAAGCCATTACGCTCAGGAAATCATGCATTCTGGCCTGTTGCATCAAAATGGCCAGCCTGATCGGGGATATCAAGAAGTTCAATCCTTCGATCCGGGAATATTTCCGACAAATACGCAAAATAGTCGTGTTGCTGTACTACACGACTATGACAGTTTATGGAGTTACAACCATCAACCGCACAATCAAGATTTGAGTTATTGGTATCAATTTGTGATGTTTTATGGGGCGTTAAGAGAATTAGGGGTGAGCGTTGATATTATTCATCCTACTCAGTTGAAAAATAAACGATATGATTTGGTTGTCAGTCCGGCACTAACATTGTTAACCCCCGAGTCTGCAAAATCTGTTCTGGATGTCGCTCCCTACACAACGTTAATTTTTGGCCCACGAACTGATTTTAGAGATCAATATGGAAAAGCTGCAAAACGTGGACAATTTGAACAACTCGCGCCAATAATTGGCGGAAAATTGATTAATTTTGATTCACTGCGACCAACTTTGCAGCAAGATGTTCAAGAAGAGGATGATTCAAATTGTAGCTTTACTGCGAGTCTATGGTGTGAATCCTATGACGTTGATTCAGCCAAAGTACTGTATTCCTATCGACAGGGTCCACTGCATGGACAGGCTGCAGTAATCCAATACAAACAAACAATTACCATTGGAGCGCTAAGCAAAGGTTTGATAAAAACCATAATCAAAGAGCAATGCGAACAATTGTCGATAAAAATCGAAGAAATGCCAGATGGCGTTAGAGTAACTGATTGCGGAAGTCACGAGTTGGTAGTCAATTTTAATCAGCAACGTTCCAGCTGGAAGGGCATGGCGTTATTGCCAGTAGACTACAAGTTAATCCCCAAAGTGGAGCACTAGAAAAAGCGGGGAAGTGTTATACACTTCCCTTACACTCTGGCTTCTTAAACAGAAACGACAGAGTTTTCGTCAAACGAAACAGGAGACGTGACATAAGCGTCTGCGTTCCAATCGTTTTCCCACTCATTATCATTCAGCAAATAGCGAAACTGATACTCTGAATCTTTCTTCAGTTCAACTGTTGATGAAAAGGTGCCATTTTTAAGCTTTTTCATCGGTAATGCCTCAACATCCCAGTTGTTGAAATCACCGACAAGCTTTACTGAATCGGCGTTTTTCGCCTCTTCTTTTGACAATTTGAATGTGACTTTACATACAGGTTTTGATTTTAAGTACTGCTTTTTGAAGCTCATAAGCTCCTCCTTCATAATGGTAATAAAATTACAATAATGCACATATTGTACAGCAATTAATCAATTTGTGTCGATAATAATGAAATAAAATTACAGTAATATGAAACTATTTCTACATACACGATGCGCCAAATCCGTGCAAAAACATCAATGTAATTTGTGATTGCACACAATTGATCCCTTATAAACCGCAGCATTAACTATTATAGCTAACATTAAGCAATCAATATTGTTCCGGCTGCAATTCTTGTGCAAATAGTAGTCTTGTAGAGGAATGAATACGTATGAAACGGTCTTAGCCAAAAAACCTTGCAATCTAGATTACTCGTCGACGGGGTTCTTTTGCAGCGTTCATGACGCTATTATTATGGGGATAAAGATATTGAAACATTTGTTAACACTAAGGTAGCAGCTCATTCGTTAATAAATTCGTACACTAGACCCAATTCTCTGATCAGATGCATAAAAGTAAGGACTTTTAATGGCCAGTCGCGCAACAAAGATTATTTTACCTATCGCTATCATTGGTTCTGCAGTCGTGGTGATGATGCTCCTAGCAATGAGTAAAAAACCACCAGAGAAAAACGAAGCAGTTGAATCTGCATTCCTTGTTCAAGTAGAACCTGCGTCAGTGCAAGATATTAATTTCATTGTGCGTTCTCAAGGGACAGTGCGCCCTAAAACTGAAACCCGATTAAGTGCTCAGGTGAGTGGTAAAGTTGAATGGGTCAACGAACGCTTTATCGAAGGCGGCATGTTCAACAAAGGAGACATCCTTGTTCAACTTGAAAAATACGATTATTCGACGGAGTTAAAGTTGGCAGAGGCTGAATTGGCAAGGGCTCAAGCTGCTCTAGATGAAGAAATTGCGCGTGGCAAAGTTGCGGAACAAGAATGGCGAAGTGTGAAAGGTAGTGTTGCACCAGAATTAGGATTACGTAAACCTCAATTAGCCAAAGAGCAAGCAAATTTAAGTGCAGCTCAGGCTCAGCTCGAACGTGCAAAACGCAATTTTGAGCGTACCTCCATTCGAGCACCCTATGACGGTTTGGTGAAATCAAAAAATGTTGACCTAGGGCAATTTGTTAACGCTGGCGTTGATCTTGGCACACTGTATTCAACAAAAATAGCAGAAGTGAGAATGCCTCTAAGCGATAATGACCTAGCATTCATGGAATTGGCGTCTGCGGGCCAATTACCACCTAAAGTTACCTTGTCCGCCAATGTTGCCGGTCAACAAAGTCAATGGGCAGGTGTTTTATCTAGAGATGAAGGGGTTTTGGATGAGCAACGACGGGTTATTTATGCCGTCGCAGAGATCTCTGATCCATATTTGCGTGAAACCGACGCCTCTGGAACTCCTCTTAAATTTGGACGCTTTGTGCAAGCTGAAATTATTGGACAGCGTGGCGAAAATATCGTGTTGTTGCCACGAAGTGTTTTGCGCTTAGATGGAACGATTCTAACTGTAGATGAACAGCGAAATTTACGCATCAATAAAGTCAGCGTACAACGCGCAGATGAAGACTTTGTGTATATTAGTTCCGGTCTCCAAGTTGGCGATTTGGTCGTTACTAGCGCGGTACCCAATCCATACGATGGCATGAAAGTAAGGTTGCCTGGCGAAAAGGGTGACGAATCTGATCGCGATAAGGAAGATGAACCAGAAACAGCAATTGCCAGTGCTGGAGGTGAATGATGTCAACCATTGATACTGAAAAAGGGTTAATTGCCTGGTTTGCACGCAATAGCGTCGCGGCAAATCTATTAATGTGGATCCTGATTTTCGGCGGAATATTCGCTTCATTTGTGATCCACAAACAAGTTTTTCCAAACTTTACCTTCAACAATGTCATTGTGACAGTTCCCTATTTGGGAGCAGCTCCACAGGAAGTGGAAGAAGGTGTTGTAATCAAAATTGAAGAAGCCATTAAGAATATTGAAGGGATCAAAAAAATCACCTCTACAGCCACTGAAGGTAATGCTCGGGTCAACATCGAGGTTGAAGAAGAGTACGACGCTCAGCTCGTGTTAGACGAGGTGAAAGTGCAGGTCGATGCGATTCCCAGCTTTCCGGCAAATACCGAAAAACCGGTTATTTATCGCCAAAAAGCCACACAAGATGTGTTGTGGGTGTCCATCTACGGTGATGCGTCGGAGAGAGAACTTAAAGAATTCGCCAAAGATATGCGTGATGAAATCGCCAACTTACCGGGATTGTCTGCGGTTCAGGTTATTGGTGATCGAGACTACGAAGTATCGGTCGAAATCTCTGAGGCTAAATTACAAGAATATAATTTAACCTTCAATGAACTTGTCAACGCCGTTCGCAGCTCCTCTATCGATTTACCTGGCGGCTCAATTCGTTCTGATAACGGTGATATTTTGCTTCGTGCAAAAGGCCAGGCCTATAACGCATACGATTTTGAAAACCTGGTCTTACTGTCTCGAGACGATGGCACACGATTGTTGTTGGGAGATATTGCCTCGGTCAGAGATGGTTTCGTAGAAGAAAACAGTTACGCTCGATTTGACGGAAAGCCAGCGATCAATATTCGTGTTCAAGCGGTGGGTGATCAAAATGCGCTCAATATTTCTGAAACCGTCAATGCTTATCTCGATGTTAAACGCAGTGATTTACCCGGAAACATAAAGGCTGACACCTGGGGCGATAGTTCATTCTACCTGGCTGATCGACTAAACATGATGCTTAGCAATATGTTGTTTGGAGCGATACTAGTATTTTTGGTGCTGTCGCTGTTCTTAAAATTGCGCCTAGCGGCTTGGGTAATGGTTGGCCTGCCAGTTTGTTTCCTTGGTGCTTTGCTTGTCATGCAGTCTGAAGTGTTTGGCATTTCAATCAATATGATAAGTCTATTTGGTTTTATTTTGGTGCTAGGGATTGTGGTCGACGATGCCATTATCATGGGTGAGTCAGCCTATTCGGAAATTGATAAAAAGGGACACAGTACTGAAAATGTGATCCGCGGGGTCAAAAGGGTGGCTATGCCTGCGACATTCGGTGTTCTGACAACCATTGCAGCCTTTACACCCATGTTAATGGTACCTGGAACCTTTGGGGTGATATGGAAAACCATTGGTTGGGTCGTCATTATCTGCCTGATTTTTTCTTTGGTCGAGTCAAAGTTGATTTTACCAGCGCATTTGGCGCACATGAAAGACCGCCCATACGACCCGAGCAAAGCCAATGCATTGCAACGATTCCGTGACTTTTTTAGTGAAGGGATAAAGCGATTTATCAGTAATAAATATGTACCGTTTTTAGAAAAAGTCATTCGCAACCGATACACCACACTCGCCACTTTCATAGGTGTTCTTATCATTACCATCGGCCTTTTTGCGGGCGGTATCGTGCGATTCGTATTTTTCCCCAATATTCCCAGTGACTTTATGATGGGGACAATAGAAATGGAACCCGGATCATCAATTGTTCAGCGCGACCAGTCTATAGAAACCATGGTACAAGCGCTTTATGAAATGGACCAAAAGATATCGCTTGAAACTGGTGATACAGTGGTTAAGCACTCCATCGCCTTTGATCAGGGAAATTTAGGCGGTCAGGTGTTTGTTGAATTAAGTAAAGGTGAAACACGTGAGATTGACGCTTTTGCTATCCATCAGGCTTGGCGAGACGCGATGCCAGAAATTCCCGGTGTGAAAAAAGTCGATATCGGCTCCCCAGGGGGTCCTGGTGGCGGTGCAGATTTGACGTTTGAATTTAGTGGTAAAAACCTGTCTGAACTTAATGCTGCAACGAGTGAGTTAAAACTGCATTTGGAAACCTTTGAAGGTGTTGCAGATGTCAATGACACCTTCAGTGGCGGCAGTGACGAAATACAACTAAATATTAAACCCCAAGCTGAAGCCCTCGGCCTCACGTTAGATGCGCTGGCAACTCAGGTTCGTTTCGGATTTTATGGGGCAGAAGCGCAACGGATTCAGCGAGGTGACGAAGAAGTCAAAGTGATGATCCGATACCCAAGGGAAGAGCGCAGTTCGATTGGTCATCTGGAGAATATGCGTATTCGCACTGCAGATGGTCAGGAAATACCGTTTTCTGAAGTTGCTGATATACAACTTGCTCAGGGCTATGGTTCTATCGTAAGAGTCGGCGGCAATCGTTCAATTACCGTAACTGCAAAAGCAGATAAGAGCAAAATTGATCCCCAGGAAGTGGCTGTCAATGTTCAAGAGAACTTCATTCCTGATTTGTTGCAGCGCTATCCCAGCGTCGAGTTTCGCCTTGAAGGAGCGTCAAAAGAGCAGGGTGAAGCACTAATTAGTTTGGCGCAAGGTTTCTTATTTGCTCTGTTTGCAATTTACGCACTGATGGCCGTTCCGCTGAAATCCTATTCGCAACCATTCATTATTATGTCGGTGATCCCTTTTGGTATCGTAGGCGCTATTGCAGGTCATTTATTGCTTGGGCATGCAGTGAGTGTGCTATCAATTTGTGGGATCATTGCGCTGACCGGGGTGGTGGTGAATGACAGCCTGATATTGGTAGATTTTGTCAATCGTGCCAGAGCAGAAGGGCATTCAATGGTCAATGCTGTGGTGCAAGCGGGCAGTCAACGTTTCAGGGCCATAGTGCTTACTTCATTGACGACCTTTATGGGGTTAACACCTATTGTTCTTGAGAAAAGTTTGCAAGCGCAAATCGTGATCCCTATGGCAATATCTCTGGCCTTCGGTATTTTGTTTGCAACAGTAATTACCTTGCTTCTAGTGCCTTCATTGTATTTGATTCTTGATGACTTCAAGTCATTGTTTAGAAGCAAAAAGAAATCATCTAACGTGGATGCTGATACGTTTGCCACGGCTAATTCTATTGGTAAATAAGTGTCAAAAATCTTAACAATGCTCATTGATTCGAATAAAGAAAGTTTCTAACTTATTGAATAAAAATGTTATTTTAAAGTGGGAACAAATATTGCTTTACCTTGAAAAGTTTTATAAGTTCGCGTAAGTTCGTCTAAATGTAGTTTTGGGAAGTAGAATTATGAAGAAGTTATTTGGTGCGATTGTTTTAGTTTTAGCGTCAATGAGTGCAAATGCTACGTTAATTGGTACAAATGCTGGTTGTGATATCGAGCCTTCTGTCATTTGGTCATGTGACACTAGTTCTAATACGGTGATGGACGGTGTCGCTGAGTTCTTCTTGCAACTAAATGCCAACGATTTCTTTGCGGTTGATTTGACTTCAAGTTCTCTGCAAATTGAAAATATCAATAACGGTAGTTTCGGCGCTGGAGCAGGTGAGTTTCTAACTCTGACACTGCAAGCGGGATTATTTGATGAGGTCTCATTTAACGTGATATCTCAAGTCACTGGATTGGATGATTCTGATCTGGGGTTCGATGGTGAAGTTTTTACGTTAGATTTTAACAATACGTCTTGGGGTGTAGGTTCATTTGTTTTGTTGAATTTTGTTAACTCAAATGGGCCAAATCCTATCCCTAATGTACCTGCGCTCTTACTTGTCATGACAGGTTTATTGGCGATGAGACGCCGCAACGTTTAAGGTCTTTTCCAAATTAAAAAATCCCGCGCCCAAGCGGGATTTTTTATGCATGAACTATATCAATAGTGTCCGACTAACTTGCTAGAAGTCTAAATTTATAACTCACGACTCCCCGAGTACATATAACTAAGCCAAAAGCCAGTCCAGCGATTCCAATTGCAACAACGCTGGTCTAAATCAACATTTTTAGTATTCAAATGTGATGGTGTTAGGACTAGTTTCCGAATATGACTTTCGCTTAGTCTATTAGGTGCTGTTAAAAGCATTAAAAAAGGCGACCGAAGTCGCCTTAGCAGAAAATAACTCACCTATTTAGTAGAAGCTTACTTTTGCTTCGATACCAAAGATTCGAGGTTGATTCACAATACCCGTCAAGTTGTTAAAGTCGATAGCACCTTTAACGTTCTCTTCGTCGGTAATATTGCGTCCAAATAACGCAATGGAGTAATTATTTTCGTAATCTTCGTAACCGATACGTAAACCACCTTCGTAGTTGTCATCAGTTTTAAATTCAACTGAATCATACAAGAATAAATTGGTTTCACCCTGGAACGCCCAGTCTGTAAAGATAAAGAATTCACCACTGTCACCAACAGGTGTTGCATAACGGGCAGTAAAGGTGAATATCGTCTCTGGTGCTTGTGGGAACGGATTTCCGTCTATGGTTGCTCTAAATCCATCAGGGCGAGGATCTAGTACGGTACAATTGCCTGTCGAACCAAATGCTGGATTTGCGCCACAGGGCAGTACTGTCAAAGAGTCATCTTGGATTTCCGTGTTGTTGTAGCTGTAACCTGCAGTAAGGGTTAAATAATCATTAACTAGATACTGAGCGTCAATTTCAAATCCATAACCCACACCTTTGTCAGCGTTAACTAGTGCCGTATTGTTAGCACCACCGCCGATAGCAGAGAATTGGATGTCGTCGATTTGATAATAGAAGACTGCTGCGTTGATACGAAACGTATCGTCTAACATGTCGCGCTTCATACCTAGTTCAATTGAATTGATGGTTTCTGCTTCAGCAACAGAAGGGTTGCCTTCAAAAGCTACATCGCGCCCTTGGATCGTTTGTGCTCTGAAACCGTTTGCTAAGCGCGCGAATACTGACGTATCTCGGTCAACTTTGTAGTTAGCACTAAGCTCCCAACTCACTTGTCCATCATCAACATTGATGTCTTCATATTCTTGAATAGTGGCATCGCCAGTTACCAGTGCAAAACCGTTTACGTTTTGATCACCAACGCGTAAGGATTTTTCATCATAAGTATAACGCAGACCACCTGTTAGATTTAGCCTTTCATTGACATCAAATGAAGTCTGACCAAAGATAGCCCAGGTTGTATTCTCATGAAATACCGTGGTTGCACCGAAGAACCCATCAATACTGGTCACATTGAACGATGAATCATAATAGAATGCGCCAACCTGCCAACTCATTGCATCGTCAGTTTCACTGGCTAATCGAATCTCTTGGGTGAATTGTTCCAGATCATCAAGGTTATCTTGAGTGACTGCGCCAAAAGGAATAAATCCAGGCAAGGTAAGCACTTCACCAAAACCGGGATCAAAAATTGCGGAAGTGATTCCCGTTGGAACAGGATAATCCAAGTCTGAAGTTGTTGCGCCACCATCAATATCACCCAAGCTAGAGCCTTCGGCTTGTTCAAAGGCGGTGATGCTGGTCAAAGACATACCTTCTAAGCCAAACTCCATTTTCAATGAAGCACCATAGTTTTCGTATTCTTGTGGGTTATTGTCAGCACCGTTACCGTCAATATCACCGTCGTAATACACCACGTCACGATCAAAGTTGCCGTTTAGATCGTTACTGCCAGGGGTAAAAACGTTCGCCCGAAAAATTGAGGCGGTGCCGTCCAGTTCACGTCCATGAACACTCAATAACGCAGAGAAGTCATCGCTAGGCGTGAATAGCAACTGACCACGCCATGCTTTTTCATCAAATCCACCCATAGCATCGGCTTGACCAGTAAACCCATTGTCTATCCAGTCATCACGATCCTGAGACAAAACAGAAAAACGCCCAGCAACATTGTCACCTAAAGCACCGCCAACGGCGCCTTCAAAATTAAGTGTGCCAAGGTTACCTACACCAAGTTTTACGTAAGCATCGAAATCATCAGTAGGTTTGACTGAATCAAACTTAACGATACCTGCTGTGGTGTTACGTCCAAACAGAGTGCCTTGCGGGCCACGGATAACTTCCACTTGCTCTACGTCAAATAAAGGGAAACTCTTTAGAATAACGTTTTCTTTTACAACATCATCCATCACAATCGAAACGGGCTGTGAGGCGGCCAAATCAAAATCCGTATTGCCTAGACCGCGAATATAAAAGCGTGGTGCAACACGTCCATTAGATGATTCAGCATATAGACCTGGAACCCGAACTGCCAAGGCTAGAATGTCGTCACCGCCAGAGAAAATAGATTCAAAGCGCTCTCCATTTAACGTGGCAATGGAAATTGGAACATCTTGAATGCTTTGTGTACGTTTTTGTGCCGTTACCGTTATTTGCTCAAGTGCACGATCTGCGTCTTCAGATGCTTGATCTTGCGCAAAGGTAACCTGGCTCGTTAAAGCAGCTTGGACACAAAGGGCCAAGGTCGCTTTTTTTAGTAATGTCATATTGTCACCGAATTAAATGGTCTAGATTGTTGTGTTTATATGCACGTCCACCTCAAAATGATGTGTCGGTGACGTGCAAGTTATGTGTGTCTTGATTAAAAGTAGCAAGGCAACTACTCATGACGAGAGTTTATGTTCTTTTGAAGCCTAAAAGCAATTATTCAGCGTGTTTTCGGTGCTTTTTCGCGCAATATATACGTAACATAGTGTTAATCTGTTATCGCATAAACTTTTTTCGGTACTGACTTGGCGAAAGACCGGTTATGCTTTTAAACAGGCGTGTAAAAGAACTAATGTCTTCGTACCCAACAAGTGCAGTAATGTGCTCTAGTGAATGAGATTCGGTTTCAAGCAGCTTTTTTGCTGCTTCTACACGCACAGATTGTAAATAAGCAATTGGCGTTTGCTGTGTCGAGGCTTTGAAACGTCGCAATAAAGTGCGCGTCGACAGGCTGACATGGCCTGCTAATGCATCTAAGGTTACAGGTTCAGAAAAATGATTTTCAAGCCACTCTTGTGCCTTTAATACATCAACATCTTGATGGTACTTTTTACTGCGGATTTGTGCATAGGCCGCTTGGTTTCCCCGAGATAAATCTAACACATGGGCCTTCGCAGTATTCGTCGCCACATCATGGCCGCAATATCGTTCGATCAGCAACAAAGCCAAATCGAACCAGGCCATGCCGCCCCCTGAACAATATATGTTGTCATCTTGGGTAATGAGCTTTTGTGGTTGTAGCTTGATGTTGGGATAGCGATTTTTAAAGGTATCAGCATAGCCCCAATGGGTCGTGGCCCGCCTACCATCTAAAATACCAGCTTCTGCCAAAAAAAACGCGCCACTGCAATTGCTCGCTATGTCGGCATTGTTTTGATGAAAATATTTAATAAAGGGCAAAAGGTGACGGTTGCTATCAAGCACTTCTTCGAGCTTTCCGCCAATGGTAGGGATAATTAAAATATCCGTATGTGAAACGTCTTCAATGGCGACCTGGCTTTTTAAACAGAGCTGATTAATACATTCAATATCGCGTTTGCCTTTTGATGCCAACTGCACAGAAAATCGTTGTTTCGGTGTGTGTCCTTGCATTCTTTGCCAGGTAACACCAGCCAATGCAAACAAATCCAGTGCGCCAGTAATTGCGCTGGCGTAGGCTTGTTCGTAGCCTAAAATTGTCACGGTATGCATATTTACAACACCTGTATCATCGTTATTTGTCCGACTTTATCATAGTCATGAATGTGTGGCGATAATGACCATAAATAAGTCAATAATGACAATTAGTCAGGGGCAGTAAATATGGGATGCTAATCACATATTGTTTGATGAGCGACATTTATGAATGAAGAACTGATCCACCCTAAAGAACTAGCTTTCCAATTATACGAGGTGCTCGATACCGAATCACTTTTGAGTCGTTCCCGTTTTGAAGAACATAATCGTGAAACCTTTGATGCGATCCTTGAGACGGCAAATAAAATCGCCACGGAAAAATTCGCAAATCATAATGCTTTGGCAGATGCTGATGAACCCAAGTTTGATGGTAAAAATGTGCATATGATCCCGCAGGTCAAAGAAGCCTTTGACGCCTATTCCGAGGCTGGCTTTATGGCTGGAAGATATGATTTCGAAGAAGGAGGCATGCAGCTGCCCGAATCCATCATGATGGCATGCTCTGGTTACTTTATGGCTGCTAACCCTTCTTCTGCTGGTTATCCTTTTCTGACAGTTGCAGCGGCAAATGTTATCCGAAACTTCGCTGATGAAAGCTTAAAAGAAAAATTTATGCCGCGCATGTTGACCGGGGAATTTACCGGTACCATGGCACTAACTGAGCCTCACGCAGGTTCATCCTTAGCTGATATTCGCACAAGTGCAACAAAAGCCAACGACGGCAGTTACCGTTTAAAAGGGAGTAAATTGTATATCTCAGCAGGTGAACATCAGTTATCAAATAACATTGTACACTTGGTGTTGGCAAAAATTCATGGGGCGCCGGCTGGAGTTAAAGGCATCTCATTGTTTATTGTCCCCAAATACCGCTTGGATGAAAGTGGCCAGCCTGGTGAAAGCAATGATGTGGCTTTGGCCGGCTTGATCCACAAAATGGGATACCGCGGTACCACGTCCACGGCCTTGAGCTTTGGTGAGAATGATGATTGTCATGGTTACCTTGTTGGTGAAGAGCATCATGGTCTCAAATATATGTTTTTGATGATGAATGAAGCCCGAATTGGTGTTGGGTTTGGTGCGGCGATGATTGGGTATAGTGGTTATCAGTATTCGTTAGCTTATGCCAAAGATCGCACCCAGGGTAGGGTGCCTCCAAAAAACTCACCCACCGATCCTGCCACAGCCATTATCAATCATGGCGATGTGAAACGCATGTTATTAGCACAGAAGTCTTATGTAGAAGGCGCGATGTCGTTGTGTCTCTATGCGGCACGACTGGTTGACGATATCAACACCCTTGAGAATGAAAGCGAGCGTCGTATGACGGAGGAGTTATTGGATCTTTTAACGCCTGTGGTTAAAGCCTGGCCTTCCGAATTTGGTGTTAAAGCGAATGATTTGGCGATCCAAGTATTGGGAGGAGCGGGATATACAAGAGAATATCCAGTAGAGCAATGTTGGCGAGATAATCGCTTGAATCCGATTCATGAAGGCACTAATGGCATTCAAGCACTCGACTTGTTAATGCGCAAACTCTGGCAAGCCAAAGGGGCGGGTCTGCAAACATTACTGTCAAGAGTCATGGCTGACTTTTCCAATGCAAAAGGGCCTGAATGCCAAAAGCTAATTAAAAAGACTCAAAAGTATCTCGCGGAATTACAACCGTTAATTCCTGAACTGGGTAATGCCATGCGGGACGAAAAAGTCATGGTGCTTCTTGCCAATGCGCAATGCTTTATGAACGTTTTTTCCAGTGTTGTCATGAGCTGGATTTGGATCAGACAGGCCAATGTCGCAGAGCAAGCGCTACAACATTGCGAAGTCGCAGATAAGCACTATTATTTAGGCAAAATTCAAGCGGCAAAATACTATATAAATTGGGAGCTGCCGCTAATTCAACGAGATTTAGATGTGTTAAATGAATTTGATGCCAGCTGCTGTGATATGCAAGCAGATTGGTTCTAAGAAACAAAAACAGGAAAACGAATGAAAAGCAGACAGTTTTTATTGGCCAAAAGACCTATAGGCACCCCGACAGCAGAGAACTGGGACTACGTAGAAACAGAATTACCTAGTCTGGCTGAAAATCAGGTGAAAGTGAAAGTGCTTTATATCTCCCTTGATCCTGCCATGCGTGGCTGGATGAATGAGGGTAAGTCCTACATTCCTCCTGTTGGCATTGGAGAGGTGATGCGCGCTGGTGGCGTCGGAGAAGTTTTAGAGTCAACCGATCCAAATTTTAAGCCCGGTGATTATGTCTATGGTGGCTTCGGCGTTTGTGATTATGCAGTGTTACCAACTCAAGGCATACACAAGGTTGATCCTAACCTTGCGCCGCTAGAGCGATACCTTGGTGTTCTTGGCATGCCAGGTATGACCGCTTATTTTGGTATTCTTGACACAGGTCAGCCAAAAGAAGGTGAAACTGTCGTGGTGTCCGGCGCGGCTGGGGCCGTAGGCACTGTGGTAGGGCAAATTGCTAAAATAAAAGGTTGCCGAGTAGTAGGTATTGCTGGAGGCGAGGACAAATGCCGCTATCTGGTTGAGGAACTGGGCTTTGATGCTGCTATCGACTATAAAAATTCAGATGTAAAAAAGGGTCTTAAAGAGCATTGCCCAGATGGTGTAGATGTATTTTTTGATAATGTGGGTGGCGACATTCTTGATGACGTGTTGACACGAATCAATATGAAAGCGCGCATTGTAGTCTGCGGTGCAATTAGTCAGTATAACAACACCACGCCAGTAAAAGGACCGTCCAACTACCTGTCTCTGCTTGTCAATCGTGCGCGAATGGAGGGAATAGTAGTATTTGATAACGTTGCCAACTATCCCAAAGCAGCGGCTGAAATGGCTGGCTGGATTGCCCAAGGCAAGTTGGTTGCTAAAGAACATATTGTCGAAGGGCTAGAAACCTTTCCTGACACCCTGATGATGTTGTTTCGCGGAGAGAACTTCGGCAAGTTAGTGATTAAGGTCGATCACTAGGTCTGACTGCGCAATTAGGTGATCTAAAAAAGGTTAGTCCATTCAGGTGTTTGAATGGCAAAGCAATCGATTTAAAAAGAGAATACGCATGAAAGAAAATTTGTTTGATTTAACAGGAAAAGTGGCACTAGTTACCGGTGCGAGTCGCGGGATCGGAGAATCCATTGCTCGGCTGTTAGCAGCCTATGGCGCTGAGGTTATTGTTTCTAGTCGAAAAATAGACGGGTGCGAAGAAGTTGCTGCAAGCATTAGAGCACAAGGTGGAAAAGCCCACGCTTTTGCATGCCATGTCGGGGAAATGGCGCAAATTGATGCCACCTTTGAATATATTAAATCGACCTTCGGTAAGCTGGATATCCTGGTCAATAACGCTGCGGCAAACCCTTATTTTGGTCACATCCTAGACACAGACCTCGCGGCCTACGAAAAAACCGTAGACGTCAATGTTCGAGGTTACTTCTTTATGTCTATTGCCGCAGGGAAAATGATGAAGGAACTGGGCAGTGGTGTGATCCTTAACACTGCTTCGGTTAACGGTTTGTCACCTGGCGATATGCAAGGAATTTATTCCATAACCAAAGCGGCGGTGATCAGTATGACAAAGGCCTTTGCTAAAGAGTGTGGCAGTTTAAATATCCGCGTGAATGCGCTGTTACCAGGCTTAACTGACACTAAGTTTGCATCGGCGTTAACCAGTAATGAGAATATTCTTAAACACGCGCTAAAAGTGATCCCATTGGGACGAGTTGCTGACCCTGATGAGATGGCTGGGACCGTATTATACCTGGTTTCCGATGCATCGAGCTATACAACTGGAACAACGGTTGTAGTGGACGGAGGTATGATGGCGTAATTGCTGCTTATTTGGAATTATAGATGGCGTCATTATTAGTTTGTGCAGACATATTTGGTGTGACGCCGGATCTGAAAGCGTGGGTAGATAATATCGCTTTTGATGGTGATATAAACTTTTTAAGTCCTTATTCAACACAAAACGAGCTTTTTGACGAGCGCACGGCATACGCACAATTTATTGAATGTGGCGGGATTGATCCATATGTCGAGAAAATCTCTTCTTGCATCAAACAGCAAGGCCCCGACGTTGTCATAGGTTTCAGTGCTGGTGCAGCTAGCGCTTATAAAGCACTTAGCCTTTTAAAAAACAACCTCGTTACCCAAGGGTTTCTTGGGTTCTATCCAGGGCAAATTCGTTTTTTTACTGATTTAGCACCGACTATTCATTGTGATCTGTTTTTTGCCAATTCAGAGCCGCATTTTGACAGTGATTTAGTAATAGAAGCCTTACAAAAACATCAAACTGTTAATTGTAAAAAAACCAAGTACCAACATGGTTTTATGAACGCTAGGTCAGGTGGTTATTCGTCTGAGGGGCAAACTGAGTATACTAAATTAGTAAACGAGAGATTGCGTACCCTACTGGTATGAACAGTGTTGCATTGCCTATTAGAAGAATAATCAGTATAAATCAGCCTCAACAGTCATTTTTCGTATTTTTTGGGTATTCGTGAATTTAAGTTGGTTTAACCATTTTTCAAGAAAAACGCTCCGTGGTGACCTTTTAGGTGGCACTACCGCGGCAATTGTATCTTTGCCAATGGCACTTACATTTGGGGTTGCCTCTGGCGCAGGTGCAGAGGCCGGGATTTACGGTGCTTTGTTAGTAGGACTTTTTGCTGCCATGTTCGGTGGCACCCCGACACTCATTTCTGAACCAACCGGCCCGATGACTGTGGTGATGGCGGCAGTACTTACCACCTTAATCGCAGACAATCCCGATAATGGTTTAGCCATGGCATTTACTGTGGTGATGATGGCCGGTTTATTTCAAATCGCCTTTGGCATGCTTAAACTTGGCCGCTACATTACCCAGATGCCCTATAGTGTAATATCGGGATTTATGTCCGGAATTGGCCTGATATTGATCATCATTCAATTAGCGCCGTTTACGGGTTCAGCGGCACCTCCAGGCGGTGTTATAGGGACCTTGAGTGAATTACCTTCAATTATCACAAACATTAACCCAATTGAATTAATGCTCGGGGCTGCAACGCTTGCGATTTTATTGTTTACCCCTAAACGCTTTACCAAATGGCTTCCACCTCATCTTATCGCACTTGTAATCGTTTCTCTGGTTTCCGTTGTGGTGTTTTCTGATGCGGGTATACAGCGCATCGGGGAAATAAACATAGGTTTGCCGTCTGTCAACTGGCCACATTTTTCTGCAGAGCAATTCAATACAATGATTGTTGATGCCATGGTGCTTGGCATGTTGGGGTGCATTGATTCGATGTTAACTTCAGTCATTGCCGATAATTTAACGCGAACGGAGCACAAATCTGACAAAGAATTAATCGGTCAAGGAATGGGTAATATTGTTTCTGGGCTATTTGGTGGCCTGCCAGGTGCTGGCGCGACAATGGGAACGGTCGTCAATATTCAAAGCGGAGCAACTTCGGCATTCTCGGGTGTATTTCGAGTTGCCGTGCTTTTAGTCGCGGTGTTTGGTGCATCCGGGCTAATTGAACAAATACCCCTTGCCGTATTGGCAGGTATTGCGATTCGTGTTGGGATGAACATTCTAGATTGGAGTTTTATTAAACGTTCACATCGTGTGTCGATTCAATCTGCAGGGGTGATGTTTGCAGTTATGTTGCTGACAGTGTTTGTCGATTTGATCGTTGCCGTCGGTGTCGGGGTGTTTATTGCCAACATTATTACGATAGATAAGCTCAGTCGGTCACAGGAAAAGAATATTAAAGCTATCAGTGATATGGATGATAAAACGCCGCTAAGTAGAGAAGAAAAAGCACTCATTCGAGAATCGAAAGGGCAGATTCTCATGGTCTATCTTAGTGGCCCCATGATTTTTGGTGTAGCCAAAGCGCTGAGCCGTGAACATGCACAAATTGCTAACCATAAGGTGTTCATTATTGACCTGTCTGACGTATCGATGCTCGATGATACGATTTCGTTATCAATAGAGAATGCGATTAAAGAGGCGGTTGAACTGGGCAAGACAGTATTTCTAGTGTCAAAAAGCAATGCTACATACAAAAAACTTGAGCGTCTCGGTATCGACCAACTTATTGGGGAAGGCCATATAACCGAGGATCGCACACTGGCATTGCAGCGTGCGTCGGAGTTAATTGAGACCCGTTTGTAGTGCCTTGTTTTAAATGGGTGTAAAAAGTGTTAGGTGCCCACAATGAGGAAGCAATCAGGCCTTCAGGGGTGCCAGAAGGCCTAGTTCGCTCTACTTGGTGAGTCTATCGACAAAAGCAATCGCGTCGCCGATATAATTGGCAGGGGTGATCCCTTTGAGCTGTGTTTTTACCTCTTCAGGTAAATCTAAATTATCAATAAACTCGGCGATCACCGCTTGATTGACCTTTTTACCACGGGTCAATTCTTTGAGCTTTTCATATGGCTTTTCAATGCCATATCGGCGCATCACGGTTTGAATCGGTTCTGCTAACAATTCCCAATTGTTGTCCAATTCTGCTGCCAGGCTTGCTTCATTAACTTGTAGCTTACTGATACCTTTTAACGTCGATTCATAAGCAATGACTGAATAACCTACACCAACGCCTAAATTTCTCAAAACCGTTGAGTCTGTCAAGTCTCTTTGCCAACGAGAGATAGGTAATTTTGCGGCTAAATGCGTAAACATAGCATTCGCAAGTCCAAGATTTCCCTCAGAATTCTCAAAATCAATGGGGTTGACTTTGTGTGGCATTGTCGATGAGCCGATTTCGCCTGCTATGGTTTTTTGTTTAAAGTGACCCAGGGCGATATAACCCCAGATGTCTCGGTCAAAATCAATTAAAATAGTATTGAAGCGAGCCATGGCATCAAACAATTCTGCAATGTAGTCATGAGGCTCAATTTGTGTGGTGTAAGGATTCCAATTGATCCCCAGGCTTGTCACAAACTGCTCAGAAAATTGATGCCAGTCTACGTCTGGATAGGCTGACAAATGTGCATTGTAATTGCCAACTGCACCATTAATTTTACCAAGGATCTTAACATTGGCGATCTGTTCCCGTTGGGCAGATAAGCGCAGCATAACATTCGCCATCTCTTTGCCCATGGTCGTTGGTGACGCAGGCTGACCGTGGGTTCTGGCCATCATTGGAATGGTTCGGTACTCAATTGCAAGTTGTTTTAACTCAGCAATTATTTTATCGCAGTAGGGTAATACAACCTGTTCCAATGCATTATGCAGCATCAAACCATGAGACAGATTGTTAATATCTTCAGAGGTACAAGCAAAGTGAATAAATTCATTGATTGCATGTAACTCAGTATTGTTTTCAACCTTTTCTTTTAGGAAGTATTCCACGGCTTTAACATCGTGGTTAGTCGTTCGTTCAATGGTTTTAATTCGCTGAGCATCTTGTTCATTGAACTCATCGACAATTTTGTTTAGCAGCGCATTAGATTCATCTGAAAACAGCGGTACTTCATTAATTTGTGGTGTATTAGAAAGCTTCTGTAACCATCGAACTTCTACCAGAACACGATATTTTAACAAACCATATTCGCTAAAATAATGCCTTAGTGCTGAGGTTTTGGCGCCATATCGGCCGTCTACCGGGGAAACTGCACTTAACGCAGATAATTCCATGAATCACTCCTAAAGATGTTGATCAATTTGTTGTTGTAACGCCAGCGCACTGGATACAATTTTTCGTCGATTAAATAATATTTGTCTGCGTTGGCCGCCAAGTTGGCGCCATAAAAATGCCGCTCTTACGCCAGCAAGAAGCAAAGCACGAACTCTGTGTTGGTTGGCATTTTGTTTGAGTAATGCTGGCTTGCCGGCAACCTGAATTTTTGGGCCTACAGGACTGACAACATCCACATAAACGCTGGCAACATTGCTTATCATTTGCTCTTCAAAGAGGCCCATGTGGGACATTTGTCGTTGAATTTGTTCGATTCGTTTTGCCAGTTCTGCCAATCTCTTGGGCTGCCTGTTGAGTTTGCGTTCTAACCCTAAAATACTGGCCACATACCGGGTGATCTCTGCATCTTTTTCTACAGGTGCATTTCCTAGCTGGCTTACTAACGTTAGCAAGCCGGTTTTGAGGTTAGCGACTTTGCCAAACACGTCTAAGGTGTTTTCAGGTGTCGTCACCACGATACTATTAATCGTCGCTTCAAACTCGTCCTGCGGTGCACTGCCTTTTCTTGCGATGGATTGCACTAACGCTGCAGCCTGGCAAACCCCTGCTAAAGCGAGGTTTTTTTCAAATTCTTTATTCATTTTTCATCACGCAAGTATTTTTCGATAATCCCACCGCCCAGACAGACATCATCTTGATAAAATACGGCCGACTGGCCAGGTGTTACAGCCTTTTGTGGGGAATCAAACATGACCTTAACGCTGCCATCTTCATTGGGAATAAGAGTGCAAGGGATATCTTGTTGGCGATAACGCGTTTTCACTGCACAACGGATGGAATCGTTCGGTCCCTTGCGGTCTACCCAATGCAATTGGTTAGCAATCAAACCGTTTGAGTACAATCTTGGATGATCAGCTCCTTGCCCAACAATCAACACATTTCTCGCAACATCTTTGTCAACGACATACCAAGGGTCATCGCCAAACTCTTTCATACCACCAATATGAAGACCTTTGCGTTGACCTAGCGTGTGGTACATAAGTCCATCATGCTGTCCAATTTCTTGTCCTTCGGCGGTCTCTATGACACCAGGCTGTGCTGGCAGGTATCGGGAAAGAAAATCTTTGAATTTTCGCTCACCAATAAAACATATTCCCGTACTGTCTTTTTTGTCGTGTGTAATGAGATCCTGTTGTTGTGCGATTTCTCTAACTTGAGGTTTCTCAATATCGCCAACGGGAAACAATGTCTTAGCGATATGTTCTTCACCAAGCGTGTACAAGAAATAACTCTGGTCCTTGTTGTTATCCAGTCCGCGGATCATCTTCCAATGACCGTCGCGCTTTTCTCTTCTCACGTAGTGGCCTGTTGCGATGTAATCAGCGCCAAGATCCTCGGCTGCGAATTCAAGAAACGCCTTGAACTTAATTTCCTTGTTGCACATGATATCTGGGTTGGGTGTGCGACCCGCTTTGTATTCTTCTAAGAAATACTCAAACACATTGTCCCAGTATTCTGCAGCAAAATTGATTGTGTGTAACTCGATGCCTAATTTTTCAGCCACCGCCTGCGCGTCAGCAAGATCTTCAGCCGCTGCACAATACTCGTCATTGTCATCCTCTTCCCAATTTTTCATGAACAGGCCTTCGACCTGATAGCCTTGTTGCAATAACAGGTAGGCTGAAACGGACGAATCGACTCCGCCAGACATCCCAACAATGACTTTTTTGTTGGCATTATGTGAAGCATTTGTTGCGAGAATGTCGGACATATTTCCTTGGATATTACTGCGTTTAAATTGGGCGGCAAGTCTAGCAAAATAAACAACTTAGTGGAACCAATACAGACCGAAGAAAAAGAACAATTTGGCTATAAGTTATCAATTGAAGAAGGAATATTTAGTTAAGTAATTTTAGCCAATCTATATCACTTTATATTCGCCGCTCTTAATCCCTTCTAAGGTCCAATCGCCGATGGCATAACGAATTAATCTCAAGGTAGGAAAGCCAACCGCTGCTGTCATTCTGCGTACCTGACGATTTTTGCCTTCTTTAATGGTAAGCGAAATCCAGCTTGTTGGTATGTTGGCGCGAAACCTGACAGGCGGAACCCGTTGCCAGATATCTGGGGCTTCAATGATTTTCGCTTTTGCGGGAAGCGTTTTACCATCGTTCAAGGTGATGCCCTGTTCTAAATGTTCGATTGCGCTTTGGGTTATTTGACCATCTACCTGTACCCAATAGGTTTTTTCCATCTTGTGTTTAGGACTGGAAATTTTATGTTGTAACTTGCCATTATTAGTGAGAACCAACAAACCCTCACTATCACGGTCTAATCGCCCGGCGGCATAAACATTGGCAACGTCGATAAAATCTTTTAATGTTTTCCTCCCTTGTCCATCCGTGAACTGAGTTAATACATCGAAGGGTTTGTTGAACAATACGATAACCGTGTCTGCCGGGGCAGGGCGCGCAGGTTTTCGAGAGGGTCTTTTTTTGTAATGGTGGTTTGCCACAAAAATGCCATAGCTGCTACTGGTAAACCAAGTTTACCCCATATATGATTGATTCCTAAAAATTTTACTGGTGAAGTGAGATTGATTGTCTAAAATTTCTTGTGGATCCTTTTTTTAAACTATATCACGAGGTGTTTAGCCAAACGCCTATGGTTGACGTGATCTAGATTAACCCGGCGGATGAACCGCCAATACTGAGGTATATGATGGCTGAATCAAAGTCTAAGATTATTTACACCAAAACTGACGAAGCGCCAGCGCTGGCGACTTACTCGTTGCTTCCAATCGTTAAAAAGTTTACTGCCTCTGCAGGAATTGATGTTGAAACGAGTGACATTTCTCTAGCAGGAAGGATTTTGGCTATCTTTCCGGATTATTTGACCGAGGACCAAAAGGTTCAGGATGCATTGAGCCATCTTGGCGAGTTAACTCAATTCGCTGACACCAATATTATTAAGCTACCGAACATCAGCGCCTCTATTCCTCAATTACGTGCCGCGATAAAGGAATTACAAAATAAAGGTTTTGCATTACCGGATTTTCCCGAAGACCCCAAAACTGACGAAGAAAAGGATATTAAGGCGCGCTATGGCAAAGTGCTAGGTAGTGCAGTAAATCCTGTTTTGCGTGAAGGTAACTCTGATCGTAGGGCGCCTACAGCCGTTAAAAACTATGCTAAGAAAAACCCTCACTCTATGGGCGTTTGGAGTCAAGCTTCTCGAACTCATGTGGCTCACATGCGCGGGGGCGATTTCTATTCAGGTGAGAAATCGGTCACTGTAGAAAAAGCAGGCCATGTACGTATCGAATTTACTGACAATGACGGCAACAAAACCGTTCTAAAACCCCGTGTAGATTTGTTGGCGGGTGAAGTCATCGACGGTATGTATATGAGCAAAAAGGCTCTTTGCCAGTTCTTTGAAGAGCAAATTGAAGATGCTAGAAATACCGGTGTGCTGTTCTCTTTGCACGTCAAAGCTACGATGATGAAAGTGTCTCACCCTATTGTTTTTGGTCATTGTGTAAAAGTTTTCTACAAGGATTTATTTGATAAATATCAGGATCTGTTTGACGAGCTTGGTGTTAATCCTAATAACGGTTTAGGAAGCGTGTATGACAAAATTTCAAGCTTACCTACCTCACAACGCTCCGAAATTGAACGCGACATCAACAAGTGTTACGAATACCGGCCTCCTTTGGCGATGGTGAATTCCGACAAAGGAATTTCAAATTTGCATGTACCAAGTGATGTGATTGTTGATGCGTCAATGCCTGCAATGATTAGAAGTTCAGGTCAGATGTGGGGACCAGATGGAAAGCCAAAGGATACCAAAGCAGTCATTCCTGAGAGCACCTACGCGACAATCTACCAAGAGGTGATTAATTTCTGTAAAACCCATGGCGCGTTCGATCCCACCACTATGGGCACAGTCCCTAACGTTGGTCTTATGGCTCAAAAAGCCGAAGAGTACGGTTCACACGATAAAACATTTGAAATGTCGGGTGACGGTAAAGTGCAAATCATCGACCAAGATGAGAACGTATTGATCGAGCATGATGTTGAAGAAGGTGATATTTGGCGTATGTGTCAGGCCAAAGACGAGCCAATTAGAGATTGGGTGAAACTGGCGGTGACCCGCGCAAGACAATCTGGCATGCCTGCCATTTTTTGGTTGGACGATGAACGGGCTCACGACAGACAATTGATCAACAAAGTCACTGAGTATCTCAAAGATCACGACACTGATGGGCTGCAAATTGAAATTATGTCTCCGGTTCGTGCAATTCGCTACACAATGGAAAGAGCACTTCGTGGCTTAGATACGATTTCTGTTACCGGTAACGTATTGCGAGACTATTTGACAGATTTGTTCCCAATTCTTGAGCTTGGCACCAGTGCTAAAATGTTGTCAATTGTGCCGTTGATGGCCGGTGGCGGTTTGTTTGAGACCGGCGCGGGCGGTTCAGCACCTAAACACGTACAGCAGTTTGTCGAGGAGGGGCATTTGCGCTGGGATTCACTTGGAGAATTTCTTGCACTAGCGGTATCGCTGGAGGATCTTGCCATTAAGCAAGATAATACTCGGGCAAAGGTTTTGGCGACTGCATTAGACAAAGCAACGGAGAAATTGCTTAACAATGGCAAATCACCATTGCGTAAAGCTGGTCAATTAGATAACCGTGGCAGTCATTTTTATTTGGCGATGTATTGGGCTGAGGCCGTTTCAAGCCAAACCGATGATCGTGAACTGGCTGATGAGTTTGCCGAGCTGTTCAAACAGTTGAGTGATAATGAACAAACCATTATGGCTGAGATTGATTCAACGCAAGCAAAGCCTGCGGATATCGGCGGCTACTACTATCCTAGCGACGACTTGGCCACACAAGCGATGTGCCCTAGTAAGACCTTGAATACTATTATGAACTAGTATTCAACATATTCAGTGAACCATTAAAAAAGCAGGCCTATGGCCTGCTTTTTTATTTTGTACTTTTTCGATACGTAGTAAGTCGAGTTTAACTACCTTTCGGGTTCGTCACTGATGCCTATGTTTTCAGCATGCAAACCTTTCGGTCCCTGCTGCACTTCATAAGTGACTTCCTGGCCTGCTTTAAGCGAACGATAACCATCCATTTTGATAGTGGAGTAGTGGGCAAAAATGTCCTCGCCTCCGTCATCAGGGATAATAAAACCGAACCCCTTCGCATTGTTAAACCATTTGACTTTTCCAACCGCCATACTTCTGCTTCCTCTTAATCCCTTGAACTGACACTTCATAGTCCCCACAATAGTAGTGTGAAGACAAGGCAACCCGACAACACAACAAACTGCCTTATGTAAAATGTAGATATTTTAACCGGGTAATGTCAAGGTCAATTTAATTTAATCGACAAAAATTGATAAAAACACCACAATTATTGTCATAACCACACTATTATTTGTATATGAGTAAAGATAATACGATCAGCATCGACCACGACAAGTACCTCGAAGCAGTCAAAAAGAAAGTACAGCCGCCACCGATGTACAAGGTTTTGTTGAACAATGATGACTACACACCTATGGATTTTGTCATCGAGGTGTTAATGCGCTTTTTTAATATGGATGCGGAAAAAGCCAATCAACTTATGTTAACAGTACATTATCGAGGAAGGGCAGTGTGTGGCATTTACACTGCGCAAATTGCTGAAACAAAAGTCATGCAAGTAAACCAATACGCCAGAAAGCATCAGCACCCGTTAATGTGCTCGATGGAACAGGCGTAGTTTTGGGAGTAGATATAAGAGGGTGAAAATATGTTAAACAAAGATTTGGAGCAAACCCTTAACGAAGCTTTTATTTTTGCAAGAGAGCATCGTCACGAGTTCATGACCGTAGAGCATTTGTTACTTGCTTTGTTGGAGAACAAAGCCGCTAGGGAAGCGCTCAAGGCATGTGGTGCGAATATAGATTCTATTAAGGCAGAGCTAATAGATTTTGTTAAAGACACCACACCGTTGATTCTAGACGACCACAGTGGTGAAAAAGAAACTCAGCCAACACTCGGATTCCAGCGCGTGCTGCAACGTGCCGTTTTTCATGTTCAATCGTCTGGCAAAGATGAAGTGACTGGCGCCAATGTTTTAGTAGCAATTTTCAGCGAGCAAGAATCTCAAGCTGTTTATATTCTTAAAAAAGCAGATGTCACACGGCTCGATGTAGTGAACTACATTTCTCACGGTGTGAGTAAAAATGAAGATGAATCAGGCATGGAAGGTCAAGAGGAATCATCTGATTCAGACGAAAATACTTCGATTCTTGAAAAGTACTCGACCAATCTTAATGTTCAAGCCAAAGACGGCAAAATAGATCCGCTTATTGGCCGTGACGCAGAACTTGAACGAACCATTCAAATTTTGTGTCGACGCCGTAAGAACAACCCACTGCTTGTGGGTGAAGCCGGTGTCGGAAAAACCGCTATTGCAGAAGGCTTAGCGTACAGAATCGTCAACGGTGAAGTACCAGACGTGATCGCAACATCAACAGTGCATTCATTGGATATGGGGGCGCTTTTAGCGGGCACCAAATATCGAGGCGATTTTGAAAAACGCTTAAAAGGCATTTTAAAAGAACTGAGCAAAGACGATGACGCTATTTTGTTTATCGATGAAATCCATACAATTATTGGAGCCGGTGCCGCCTCTGGTGGCGTAATGGATGCGTCTAACTTATTAAAACCTAAGCTCAGTAGCGGTGAATTACGTTGTATTGGCTCGACTACGTATCAAGAGTATCAAGGAATATTTGAAAAAGATCGCGCGCTAGCCCGTCGTTTCCAGAAGATTGACGTGGTGGAACCCAGTGTTGCAGACACTACCAAAATCTTGATGGGCTTAAAAAGTCGTTATGAGAAACATCACAGTGTGCGCTTTACCAATCAGGCGATTAAAGCTGCGTCAGAATTGTCCGCGAAATATATCAATGAACGTCACCTGCCAGATAAAGCGATTGACGTTATTGATGAAGCTGGCGCTTCCCAACGTCTTGTCCCTGCCTCTAAACGTCGCAAAACAATAGGTGTTGGTGAGATCGAGCATGTTATCGCTAAAATGGCGCGGATCCCAGAAAAATCGGTGTCTGCATCAGACAAGGAAACGCTGAAAAATCTCACGAGAGATTTGAAGCTTGTCGTATTTGGTCAAGACCAAGCGATTGAAACACTCTCCGATGCGATAAGATTGTCGCGCTCAGGTTTGGGTAATGAAACTAAACCTATCGGCAACTTTATGTTTGCTGGTCCAACAGGGGTTGGAAAGACAGAAGTCACGCAACAACTAGCCAAAATTATGGGTGTAGAATTAGTTCGCTTTGATATGTCTGAATATATGGAGCGTCATGCAGTAAGCCGTTTAATTGGAGCACCACCAGGGTATGTCGGCTTTGATCAGGGGGGCTTGTTGACTGATGCCGTAATTAAAAACCCCTACAGCGTTGTGTTGCTAGATGAAATAGAAAAAGCCCATAGCGATATATACAACATCCTGCTTCAAGTCATGGATCATGGCACACTGACGGACAACAATGGACGTAAGGTCGATTTTAGAAATGTTGTATTAGTGATGACGACCAATGCTGGGGTGCAAGAAACTGTGCGTAAATCAATTGGTTTCAAACAACAAGATCACAGCCATGATGCATTAAGCGAAGTGAACAAAATCTTCACTCCAGAGTTTCGAAATCGTCTTGATGCCATCATTTGGTTTAATCACTTAGAAACCGATGTGATCTTGCAGGTTGTAGACAAGTTTATTGTCGAGCTTCAAGTGCAATTGGATAACAAGGGTGTTTCCCTTGAAATTGACGACAATGCTAGAGAATGGCTTGCAGAAAAAGGCTATGATCGATCAATGGGTGCAAGACCTATGGCTCGAGTTATGCAGGAACACATTAAAAAAGTGTTGGCCAATGAATTGCTGTTTGGCCAACTAATAAATGGTGGTAGTGTCAAAGTGAGCGTCAGTAAAGATGCACTTAAATTTGACTACAAAGATCCTGCGAAAAAAGAAGCCAGCAAAGTCTGACGCAAAAACGAAAAAAGCCCAGCACTTTGCTGGGCTTTCCTATTTCATCATCAACGATGATCAAACGTTATCTGGCGCGATAAATGATACGACCTTTACTCAAATCGTAAGGTGTCATCTCTACTGTTACTTTGTCGCCAGTCAAAATACGAATATAGTTTTTACGCATCTTTCCAGAGATGTGCGCAGTGACGACGTGTCCGTTTTCTAATTCAACGCGGAACATAGTATTTGGAAGTGTATCCAATACGGTACCTTCCATTTCAATACAGTCTTCTTTCGCCATGTAAAATGTTTACCTCAAATAAGTGTCAAAAATGCCGCGCAGATTTTGCCCAATTACCGCCCCAGTGTAAAGCGACTAGTCACTTTTTTTTGCTTTTAATTGCCATTTATTGTCAATAAAGCGCTCATGAGGGTAAAAATTGGCTTTATAGTTCATTTTTTTACAGGCATCAATTTGATAGCCGAGGTATAAAAACGATTTGTTTTGTGCCTGCGCGTAAGCGATTTGTTGCAAAATAGCAAAGGTCCCCAGTGAACGATCTTGCCATTCGGGTTTGAAGAACGTGTAAAGTGCTGAAAAGGCATTGGGTAAAACATCAGTTACAGCTACTCCAATTAATTCTTCTTCAACATAGAACTCAATAAACTCAGATTCCATCCACTGAGTTAAAATAAAACTTTCATATTGTTGCAAAGTAGCGGGGTACATACTCCCATCAGTATGCCTAGTATCAATGTAACTTTGATAAATAGGAAAATACTCTGGCTTATCTTGGCGGCTATAGAATACCTTAATATCTTTATTTTTACTCAAGTTCCGTTTTTGGCTTTTACTCAAGCGAAATTGATTAACCGGAACTCTAATTGACTGACAGGCGTTACAGTCCCGGCAATGAGGCCGATAAACTTGATCGCCACTGCGACGAAAACCAGATTCTATGAGTACACTGTATTGAGTACCAGTGCATTGTCCGGTGTCGCTGACAAAGACTAATAATTGTTCTTCTTTATTAGGAAGATAGCTACAAACAAACTCTTGAGTCAGACCAAATTTCATATTCACCTTTCAAGTTCACTAGGCTTCCATACGAAGCTTGGATTTTTGTCTTGATTAGCTTTTATAATTGTCAAAAACTCACTTCTAGGGATCGTAATACAACCTAAACTCTGCAGATGGGGGTTTTGCAATTGACAGTCTATCATTTTAACACCGCGGTTTTTTAACCATTGTACCAGTAGATGAAATGCAACTTTAGACGCATTACTCTCTTTGCTGAACATAGATTCGCCACAAAAGATATTGTTGACAAATACACCATATAAACCACCAACAAGTGAATCATCACGCCATACTTCGACTGAATGAGCGTCACCTTGCCTATGCAGTGCTTTATATGCATTGACCATGTCGGAGGTTATCCATGTGCCGTTATCTTTTCTGGGGGCGTTTGCACACTCTTCAATAACCGCATCAAAAACGTAATCGGTAGTGACTCGCAGGTCTGATTTGCGAAGATACTTTTTCAAGCTCTTGCTCGGCTTGTATTGATCCGTGAATAACACTCCACGAGGATCTGGTGACCACCAGAGTATGGGTTCGCCTTCACTGAACCAAGGGAAGATGCCATTTTGGTACGCACAAAGCAATCGTGAAGCGGAAAGGTCTCCACCAAATGCCAACAACCCATTAGGTTCATTTAGTGCCTCGTTGGGGTGAGGAAAATGGTTGGAGGAATCTAGTTTGTGTAAGGAAATCATAAAACTACTTTGCCGGCACGCTTGCACAAGCAGTGCCGACTGAAATGGGTGACTGTTTAAACAATAACCGTTATAGCTTAATCTTCCAAGGCGTCCAAGAACTTTTCCGCATCCAAGGCTGCCATGCATCCGGTTCCTGCAGATGTGATAGCCTGCCGATAGATATGATCACACACATCACCTGCAGCAAACACCCCTGGAACACTGGTCTGTGTTGCATTGCCTTGAAGACCGCTATTGATTTGAATATAACCATCTTTCATGTCCAATTCGCCCTGAAAGATATCGGTATTGGGTTTATGGCCAATAGCAATGAATAGTCCCATTACGTCAACTTCTTCGGTCGCATCAGAGTTTGTATCTTTAATTCGCACCCCGGTGACACCCATTTCATCACCAAGCACCTCGTCAAGAGTGCGATCAAAATGCAGTACCACGTTGCCATTCTTAGCCTTGTCCATTAGTCGATCTGCAAGAATTTTTTCACTTCTGAACGAGTCTCTGCGGTGGATCACATGAACTTCTGAAGCGATGTTGGAGAGGTATAAAGCTTCTTCAACTGCAGTGTTACCGCCACCAACTACGGCAACTTTTTGATTGCGGTAGAAGAATCCATCACAAGTAGCGCAAGCGGAAACACCCTTACCCATAAACGCTGTTTCAGACTCCATACCCAAATATTTTGCAGAGGCTCCCGTAGCAATAATCAATGCATCGCATGTATAGGTGCCATTGTCGCCCTTCAAAGTAAAGGGGCGTTTGGATAGGTCGGTTTCGTTGACGTGATCGAAAATGATTTCTGTATCAAATTTTTCCGCGTGTTTTTGCATTCTGACCATTAAATCTGGACCTGTTAAACCTTCCGGATCTCCTGGCCAGTTTTCGACTTCCGTGGTGGTGGTAAGTTGTCCACCCTGTTGGATACCGGTGAGCAGCACAGGGTTTAAGTTTGCACGTGCTGCATACACTGCTGCCGAATAACCCGCAGGACCAGAACCCAAAATCAATAGACGTACGTGTCTTACTTCAGACATAGTTAACTCCAATAAAAATCCAACAATTTAGATTCGGTTCCAATACCGATAACGTTGGCTAAAACACAAGATTTTGTAAACATTGGGTTTAATCAAACAGATTCAATGTGTCACCCCTATTTTTTTAATAGAGATTTCATTCATTTCGGCGCAAACACACATAAACCTT
The DNA here is from genome assembly GCF_007197995.1 of Aliiglaciecola sp. M165. Taxonomy (GTDB): domain Bacteria; phylum Pseudomonadota; class Gammaproteobacteria; order Enterobacterales; family Alteromonadaceae; genus Aliiglaciecola. The sequence goes on along the minus strand of NZ_VKKH01000007.1, from coordinate 207,414 downwards.
CGACAGCTCCCAACTTTTTTGGTTGATTCAGATTCTTAGAATCTCGATTTTGTTTCCAGATTTAGTACTTTCACAACGCCACGATTGATCATCGAAGTTTTATTAGAACGAGAACAGTAGGATTTACTTACACTATATACCAAATTGATTTTGGCAATTTAGCGGTGAAACGCTTAATCTATGTATGTAGTAAACATAAAAGGCAAATTATGTCGCAAAGTATTACAGGTATATTTAGAGACGGTCAGTCGTATATGAAAACCTGGCCGATGCAAAAAGAGCTTTATGCACTGTTTCCAGAGTGCAGGGTAATTGCTGCGACTAAATTTTCTATATCTGTTATGCCGCCTGTTGCTGTGGTCAGCGCAGCATTGTTTATTAACCAATTTGGCGACTCGTTTATTCCACAAGCTATCGCAATCGCTGCGTTTTTTCTCAGTTTACCTTTGCAAGGGTTAATGTGGCTTGGACATCGTTCTAATCAAGTACTTCCTCCTGCTTTAAAGGCATGGTATGTCGAGATCCACCATAAAATGAAGCAGCAGGGTGTCAGGGTTTCGGAAATCAAAGCAAAACCCCGCTACAAAGAACTCGCTAAGTTATTGAAGATGGCCTTCACAGAACTGGATCGGGTTTTCACTAAGCGCTGGTTCTAGTTGACCCCAATCCTGGATTAGATTGATGAATCCCACCCTGAACTAGTAGAACTCAATCAACCAATCAATGTTCTCAATTTTGGATGGCAGTTAATGCTTGTTGGCAATTTCTGCACATGTAGGTCTGTTTGCCCCGAACTACTTTATTGTGCCGGCGCACACTCAACATTACGGGTCCACAACCGCACTTATATTGAAAGATTTGCCCTTGGGTTTTACTGACGTCCATAGAATGCCTGACTTCAGGCTGAGAATCGAATGCATCACGCATGACACTTTGCCACTCAATTCCGTGAGGCTTTACTCTTCCAAACTTTTGGTAAACGACAATGTGCGCTGTTTCGTGAGGAATGACTTCTTGTAAGAAAGTATCCATATTGTCAGCCATCAACACAGCATTCAATTTGATTAGGTTTCGCTGTAAATGAGCGGTTCCGGCTATTTTACCCCGCTGATTAAAGGCCAGTAAGGGCATGTTAAAGTGACAATTAAAATGTGTTTGAGCCTTGTGTATGCAGCTTTCTAACTTTTGTTGTGCTAATCGTCGTTGGTCGTATGTGAGGATCATTATTTTGTAAACTGAATGGCGATAAAAGAGCAGGGGCTAAATACAAGATTATTAGCCCCTTTGGGTTTGTTCAAGGTGTCAACGAATTAGAAAATCTCGCATCCCAAGCAGTGTGCGTAAACACCTTTAGGGTCATTAAATTTTGCCACAGCGTCAAATTCGTTAACCAACTGTTTCACTAGCCCCATTAGTTTGGAGTCGCTTTGGGCAAAACTCGCCTTGCCAAACACAACGGCAGCTTCGCCAAAGAGTTCTTGCCAGAACTTATCACCAGGGCTCAGTTCGCGCTCAATATACTTGGTGTCAAAACTGTCCAAACTTGCCAACTCAGCGGCGGCTTTGACTGCATCGTCCAAGTATCCTAAATTGTCGACTAAGCCAAGTTCTAACGCCGTTTCACCAATCCATACGCGACCTTGAGCAATGCTGTCGACCGCTTCAACCGTCATATCTCTCTCTTCTGCCACCAAGCCTATAAATTGCTCGTAACCATGATTGATACTCATTTGGATCAACTGACCCACACGAGGATCTAGCGCGCGACTTACGCCAATCCCTGCAAAGTCAGTAGTACCCACACCATCTGTGTGTATTCCTAAATAATCCAAGGTGTTTTCGTATGTCATGAACATACCAAATATGCCAATTGACCCTGTGATCGTACTAGGTGCTGCCCAGATCTGATCAGCGCTGGCCGATATCCAGTAACCACCGGAAGCTGCATAGGTGCTCATTAGTGCCACAACAGGTTTGCCAGCGGCTTTAAGGTTTTCAACTTCTTGACGAATGATTTCAGACGCAAATGCACTTCCACCCGGTGAATCAACATGCAATACAACGGCTTTCACGGAATCATCCAATCTCGCTTTTCTAAGCAATTTGGCCGTACTATCACCACCAATTTCTCCGGCTTTACGGGTACCATTCAATATGGTGCCTTTAGCCACGACAACTGCCACATGTTCAACGTTAGGTTTAGGAATGTTGAAAGGAGCCTTGATGACTTTAAGGTATTGGTCGTAGCTAATTTGTTTGAAATCGCTGCCAGATTGTTCGGCACCGACAAGCTCAATCATTTCTGTACGAACCTGTTCGCGGGTTTTTAATGCATCGACCCAACCATTTTCCAACGCATAGGTCGCAAAATCGGCATCGGCTTTTTCGAATTTTTCTAAGAAATTTTCGATCTCTTCATCGAAGTTTTCTACCGGTAATTCTCTGGCTGATGCGACGTCGTTTTTGTATTGTTGCCATAAGGTATTTAACCAAGCTTGATTCGCTTCTTTTGCTGGTTCAGACATGTCATCACGAATAAATGGTTCGACAGCTGATTTGTATGTCCCTACCTTAAAAATGTGTGTAGTGACCTTGAGCTTTTCTAAAGCAGCTTTAAAGTAGGTTCTGTAGCGCCCGTAGCCTTCGAACATCATCGCGCCCATTGGGTTTAGATAAATGCTATCTGCGCGGCTCGCTAAAAAATATTGATTTTGAGTGTAATAATCAGCAATGGCATAGACAGGTTTGCCACTTTCTTTGAAACTGTCAATTGCTCCGGCAATTTGCTGAAGTTTATCCATTCCGCCGCTACGCAGTCCCTGAAGTTGCAGAACCAATGCTTTTACACGTTTGTCGTGTTTGGCATTTTCAAGGGTAAACAATACATCACGTAACAATACTTCAGGGTTTTCTTCCTGTTGATCAAAGGCTTCTTGAAGGAATTTGTCGAAGGGATCAACATAACGCTCTTCAATAACAATGTCGCCTTCCAGATTCAACACCAAAGCGCTGCTATCTGGCACAACTATTGCCCCATCGTCTTTCATAAGCACCAGGACTAAGCCGATCGCTAATAAAATGAAAATAAAATTGAAAAACAGTTTTCTACTGAAATTTAAGACTGTCCAAATTCCCATAAAAAAGGATTTTGTCCAACTGGTCCCATTTGCCATACTACATACTCACCTGAAATTTAAACATGTATATCCTAACTAAATTCCCTGATATAGCTATTAGTGAAATGTAATTTTTTATGACTAATGAGATTTTTTGGGTCTTTTATTGTCCTCTTCCAACCATTTCTTGATTAATTCAGCGATGATTTTATGGTTGTCATCAGAAAAGGCTTTTAACAGCGCCGATTTTCGATTAGTAAACTTATACCAATCCGCATAAAGAAGTGGTCAGGCAGCGAGAAAGTAAATGGGCGTAATCAAGGCGCTTGAATGAAGGAAGAGTGGGGCTCTTTTAAGTTCAAGCAACGCTGAGTACGCCCATTTATATCTCCAACTTCGTTGCGAACCACAAAGGGAATGTCCCAGCGGTTTTTGACCTGCATTGTCGCTATTTGAAAGGGAACCACCCTTCGGGCATAGCGACGCTTTGTTCAAAAACCGCTGGGCGCATTCTGACTAATCACTTCTTTATGTGGATTGGTATTAACTTTAGGTTGCTGTTTTGCGAACAGTTTTTGCAAAGGACTTTTTGCTTTTTGCATCGTTTAATACCAATATGATGAAATAAAAATCACTGAATCTCTATCTATGCAATCAACGCAACGATAAATGAGGAATTTATGTCAATCTTACACAAGCTTCAATCTGTGCAAACCGTCTTTGCAAAAATACAGACAGCAGAGGGGATTGCTCCTTTGTTACTGCGCATATACCTCGCACCTATCTTTATTAAAGCGGGCTATGGGAAATTAGCCAGTTTTGAAAATACAGCCGCTTATTTTGGCAACCCAGATTGGGGATTGGGGCTGCCTTTTCCTGAACTCATGGCGGCGATGGCCGGCGGCACTGAATTAATTGGCGGTTGGCTAATACTTTTTGGTTTGGCGACGAGGTTAGCTGCTGTTCCATTGATGTTTACGATGGTTGTTGCCGCGGTAACCGCTCATTGGCAATTCGGATGGCATGCATTACCAGAAAGCACATTGACCGTTCCTTGGGAATGGCGGATGGATCTTATCGAAGGTGCCAACGAAAGAAAAGAAGCCGCGCGCTCACTACTACAAGAGTATGGCAATTACAGTTGGCTGACAGAAAATGGCAGTATCACCGTGTTGAAAAATGGTATTGAGTTTGCCGCGACGTATTTTGTCATGTTACTCGTGCTACTATTTACTGGCGGTGGACGTTACACAAGTATTGATCATTTCATCAAAAAATCTATCGATAAGGCTGCATAATTCGATTTTCATCGAGCAACTGAAATCTTTCGGCTGCTCTTTAATTATACCAATCTACACAAAGAAGTGGTCAGGCAGCGAGAAAGTAAATGGGCGCATTCTGACTGATCACTTCTTTATGTAGATTGGTATTACTATTTTCTACCGATACAAACCTCATCCAAAAAATAGTTTGCGAGATAGGCATTATCAGTTGCGGTGAATAGTCTAAATTAGCATACTGCACATTAGTTACCTTGTTTTTGGATTGACTTTATGCAGGCTCTTGACCTTCTTCTAAATCGTCGTTCACAACCCCGGCTCGAAGAACCGGCGCCACAGGGGGAATTGTTAGAAAATATTATGCAAGCTGCGCTCAGAGCGCCAGATCATGCATGTTTGACCCCGTGGAAGTTCATCGTTTGCCAGGGTAGGGGGTTGGTTCGTCTTGGTGAAATATTTGAAGAAGCCGCAATTAACGCAGACTTGGATGAAAAACAAATTACTCGCGCGCCACAACTTCCTTTGCGCGCGCCTATGGTTATTATTGTCATAGCGAAGTATACAGAACATCCAAAGGTACCTTGGGTTGAACAGGTTGCGTCTGCATCTTGCGCGACACAGGCAATGCAAATGGCGGCATTGGCACAAGGGTTTGGTGGCGTTTGGCGGACCGGCTCATATGCACAAAATGAAGACGTAAAATGTGCTTTTTATCTCGAAGAAAAAGATGAAATTGTTGGTTTTCTGTACTTAGGTACGCCAACGAATGAGAGTATGCCTGCACCCAAACGAAATACATCTGATTATTTTGAATTTTGGGATTAGTAAATGAGTTGCTGAATCACAAAGTCGATGCACTTAGTTTTTTAGGTTTGAATATCACTCTGATGTAGAATTTTAGCAGGGTAATTGAGTGTCTTACCCTGCTAATGTGCTGTCGAAAAGTATTTCTATTCGAGATTAAAACTCATTCCTGCTTTGGCAATTAAACGGGTGATCAGCTTTTCGCCCATTGCTGGGGCAGATGTCCAAATACCTCCCGGAGTTGAGACATTATCTTGTACTAAACATGCCGCTGCTTCAGCAATCATTTTTGATGTCGAACCATAACCCGGATCCATTGTACCTTTGACTGATACCGTAAGTCGCTCGTCTCCGTTGCTACCAGCAAAAATCACATCAAAAAAGCCAGCTTCTCGCTCTTCTTTACTTGGGCCTTCGCCGGGTTTTGGTCCTTTATCGCTAGATAAGCTTTTATCTGAGGCGACAGCTTGGGCCATGGCTTCACCTTTTTCACCAGGGCCTGTGAACATCATTTCGTCATAAACAAAATTTTCACCGTATTGCTTCCCTAATAAAAAATTTGAGCGGTGTATATTTCGGGTGTTTATTGCTGCCATGATAAAAGGTGCTGACCAGCTGTTGAATTCTTCTTCAAATAAAGGTTTGTTTCCGTGCGGTTGCTGCGCACCGGTGAATCCAGGAGTCAAAGAAAACGGATTAAGCAATACTTTCATCACTTCAGCATCGGCATGGGCCGCTGCCATTGTCGCTTTTAAACTCGCGGCTGTGCCACCGGAGAACGTTCCTTTCATGCCGCGCACTCGGCCTTTAACTCGTTCTAATGTATGACCAAATTTATCTTTTGCTTGCTGTTGCAAAAAGTAAACTCCCAAGTCAAAGGGAATCGAATCAAACCCGCATGAAAATACGATCCTTGCACCAGATTTTTCAGCAGCCGCTTGGTGCTGTTTAATCATTTTATGCATCCAGGCAGGTTCACCACATAAATCTACGTAGTCAGTACCTGATTCTGCGCATAATTGAACAAGCTCGTTACCGTATAATTGATAAGGTCCTACGGTGGTTAACACAACTTTAGTGTTATTAACCATGTTTTTTAAGCTGTCCAAATCATCTGAATCAGCGCGCACACATTCGACACTGGCATCAACGTTATACTGGGTTTTGATTTGTTCGAGCTTTTGTTGGTTTCTTCCCGCAATTGCCCAGTTTAGCTCGTTACTTGGATAGTGTTTAGCTAAGTATTCAACGACCAATTGGCCAGTAAATCCCGTGGCACCATAAACGACGACATCGTATTTTTTGTTGGAGGTGTCTTTAGACATAAAAAACTCTCTTTTTGATAGATATGCGTTTTATGGTAGCGACATATTGCTCAAAACGAGAGTTAATTAAATGAATAGAGAACTATACAGCGGATAAATGATGGGGTTAACAGCAAAACCTCGCCGCTAACCCACGTATTTAATGATTGCTATGGAACCATAACGATCTTGCAGGCATTGGTTGAACCGACGGTTTCCATCTCATCGCCGTAAGTCATGACAAAGCAATCTCCGGATTTTACAATTCCTTTGTTCTTTAATACATCAATCACATCTTGTTTTAAGTGACCAGGTTCACTTCCTCGAGAATCAAAATATAAAGGTTGAACACCCCTAAATAATGCCATTGTGTTTAAGGTGGTTGTATGTCGAGATAACGCATAAATGGGTAGAGATGTAGTGATACGCGACATAAGTTTAGAGGTTTTACCACTTTCAGTTAAGGCAACAATTGCCTTTATACTAGATAAGTGATTGGCTGCGTAAACCGCCGATAAAGCAGTAGTTTCGCTAACGGAGTTGAATGCCTCGTCGACTCTGTGTTTGGAAATTTTAACACTCGGGTGTGTTTCTGCGCCTTCACACACTCTTGCCATTGCCTTGACCGTTTCAATGGGAAATTCACCCGCTGCGGTCTCGGCTGATAGCATTACCGCATCGGTGCCATCAAGCACTGCGTTGGCAACATCCATTACCTCTGCTCGGGTAGGCATTGGGCTGGAGATCATAGACTCCATCATCTGTGTGGCTGTGATAACCACTCTATTAAGCTGGCGAGAACGGGCGATAAGTTTTTTCTGAACACCTACAAGTTCCGCATCGCCAATTTCTACACCTAAATCACCACGAGCAACCATAACGGCATCTGATGCTTCAATAATATCGTCGATGGCCTCGTTGTCAGCGACGGTTTCTGCCCTTTCTACCTTCGCACATATCAACGCATTGCAACCCGCTTCAACTGCAAGCTTTCTTGCATAAGCTAAATCGGCTCCGCTGCGAGGGAAGGAAACCGCTAAATAGTCTACTTGCATCAAAGCGGCGGTCTTTATGTCTTCTTTGTCTTTGCTAGTTAATGCTTCTGCCGAAAGTCCGCCGCCTAATCGGTTGATCCCTTTGTTATTCGATAGCTTGCCGCCTACAGTGACTTCTGTATGCACTTTACGACCTTCAATCGATTCTACTTTTAGTTGAATACGGCCATCATCCAAGAGCAATAAATCGCCTGGAAGGACATCGTCGGGTAACGCCTTGTAATCGATACCAACGGCTTGCTGATTACCGTCTTCTTTGGCCATTTCAGCGTCAAGAATAAAGTGGTCCCCAATATTTAAATGAATTGGGCCATCTGCAAATTTGGAAACACGAATTTTAGGACCCTGTAGGTCGCCTAAAATTGCCACGTAAATATCGAGTTTCTTAGCAATTTCCCGTACTAGTTTTGCGCGCTCAATATGATCTTCAGCTGTGCCGTGAGAAAAGTTCATGCGAACTACATTTGCACCGGCTTTTAAAATGCCTTCAATCATTTCTGGAGATGTAGTTGCAGGGCCCAATGTAGCGAGTATTTTGGTGCGTCTTAACATGTTTTGGTGTCCGACTTGTTAGGTATTAAGTTTTACTGGCAGAGTAGAATGCATTGGATAACAATTTCACTGAGAATAAAGTGAAAATTGCTGGCCTTGCACTAGTTTGTGTAATTTTATTACAAAATAGTAGTGCATAGACCAGTAAATGTGAATTAATTTAACAAAAACTTCTTGTTGGTAGGATCAGTTAAGTTGCGCCATTAGTCTTGGCGTTTTTCAAATCTTGAGCCTCGTAATGTATCTTTGACTCGTTTAAGGTTTTCTCTGAATTTGCCGCCTCGGCGCAAGGTGAAGCCCGTTGCCAGGATATCAATTAGTGTCAATTGAGCGATTCTTGATGCCATTGGCATATACATATCTGTATCTTCTGGGACTTCCAGCGACAACACCAAGTTACATTCTTTAGCCAAAGGACTGTTTTTTGATGTAATTCCTACAACCGTCGCATCATTGGCTCGTGCGATGTGTGCAATTTCTACCAGACTTTTTGTTCGACCTGTGTGAGAAATTAACACTACGACATCATCTTCGTTGCTATTCATACAGCTCATTCGCTGCATTAGCACGTCTTCAAAATACACTACAGGGACGTTAAAACGGAAGAACTTGTTTAACGCATCGTGCGCCACTGAAGCGGATGCTCCCAGGCCAAAAAAGGAAATTTTTTGTGCTTGTGTCAGCAGATCAACGACTCGGTTAATGATGTTAATGTCTACTGATTGACGCGCCACTTCAAGAGAAGCCATGGTGGATTCAAAGATTTTTTTAGTATATTCCTCTGGGCCATCACTCTCTTCTACATGGCGGTTTACGTATGGTGTGCCGTTAGCAAGACTTTGCGCGAGGTGTAATTTAAAGTCTGGGAATCCCTTAGTGTCGAGCCTCCGACAAAACCGATTGACAGTAGGTTCACTGACATCTGACATTTTCGCCAAGGTAGCGATACTGGAATGTATAGCGGTTTGTGGATTATCCAAAATAATTTCAGCCACTTTGCGCTCTGATTTACTGAATGCAGATTTGTTCTGTGTAATTTTCTCAAGAATATTCATACGTGCAAAAATCTTATTGTTATGTGCTGACTTGTGTCGGCGAGGGTTTTAGCCTCATTATTCTGTTTAATGTGTCAATTGTTGTAACTTTTTAACAAATTAGCCAGCATTTTTTCGATGCTTTGGTAAAATAACTGTTAATAAGTTCTACATAAACGTTACTGAATAAGTTGTAAATTTACTACATTTGATGGTAAATTTTAGCTTAAATGTCGAAATAGAACGATATTATTTTACTGAAATTACAGTAATTGATGGTCGTTTAACAATATACAGGTTAAAAAAATGGTGTTGGATAATTTGTTCGAACCCTGCGATTTTGTGTTGTTTGGTACTAAGGGAGATTTAGCCCGTCGCAAACTTCTACCTTCCTTGTATCAATTGGAAAAAGCCAGTTTGATGCATGAACAAACAAAAATCATTGGTGTCGCAAGACAAGATATTACACTTGATGACTATGTCTCTCAGGTAAAAGAGAATATTGAACTATTTAGTGGCGAAACCTTGTGTGAAGAAACATGGGAAAGGTTCTCTTCGAAGCTTGATTACGTGAAAGTCGACATGAAAGACAGTAATAGTTATGGCGCCTTTAAAGAACACGTTGATAAATCTCGCACCATGGTTTGTTATCTAGCGACACCACCTTCAATATTTGGCGATATCTGCGAAGGGCTAAATAACGCTGGAATTATTGATTCGAGTGTTCGGGTAGTGTTAGAAAAACCACTCGGCCACGATCTTGAGTCATCGAAGGTGATCAATAATCAGGTAGCGCAATATTTTCACGAGAGCCAGATTTACCGTATTGATCATTATCTAGGAAAAGAAACTGTCTTGAATCTAGTGGCGTTACGTTTTGCAAATTCAATTTTTGCCACTAACTGGGATCACAACTGTATCGATCATGTGCAAATTTCTGTAGCCGAATCTGTAGGGATTGAAGGTCGTTGGGGCTATTTTGATGAAGCAGGTCAAATGCGTGATATGGTGCAAAACCACCTTTTACAGATATTAACCCTGATCGCGATGGAGCCCCCAGCTATTTTGGATGCTGACAGCATCCGCGATGAAAAATTGAAAGTGTTAAAAGCACTACGTCCTATCACCGCAGCCAATGTGCAAACTGACACTGTGCGAGGGCAATACGTAGGCGGTTTTGTCAAAGGAAAAGAAGTGCCAGGCTATCTTGATGAAGACGGCGCCAACACCGAATCTAAAACAGAAACCTTCGTTTCTCTAAAAGTACACATCGATAACTGGCGATGGGCAGGTGTGCCGTTTTATTTGCGCACAGGTAAACGTTTACCTAGTAAAACCAGTGAGGTGGTCATTTATTTTAAACGCCAACCGCACAATTTGTTTGGTGAAAGTTTCGCGCAATTACCTCCCAACAAATTGACCATTCGCTTGCAGCCAGATGAAGGCGTAGAAGTTACGGTAATGAACAAAGTGCCCGGACTGACGGGGGCAGGTTCGATGGATTTACAAAAATCTAAGCTGAACCTAAGTTTCTCTGAAGCGTTCAAAGATGAGCGCATTGCCGATGCTTATGAGAAATTGTTGTTGGAAGTGATGAAAGGCAACCAAGCGCTATTTGTGCGTCGGGATGAAGTTGAACAAGCTTGGACTTGGGTAGACGGAATTTTCAGAGCGTGGGCTGCGAATAATGATAAACCCGAACCTTATCAAGCCGGCACATGGGGACCTGTAGCGTCTATTGCATTATTAGCTCGAGACGATAGAGCTTGGTATGAATCAAGAGTAGGGGCTAAATAATGGCGCTAACTAAGAGTGTTTATGATTCGGTTGACCAGCTCAATGCATCTTTCTCATCGAAAATTGCCGATCTGTTAGAAAAGGGAATTGCTAAAAATGGGCGAGCAAGTTTAGTTGTTTCAGGTGGTCGTACACCTGCCAAAATGTTTAATGCGTTATCAAACAAAGTTATAGATTGGGATAAAGTAGATATCACTTTGGCAGACGAACGCTGGGTAGACGAAAATGATCCAGCAAGTAATGCCGCGATGGTGAAACGTGAGCTGCTAATTAATAATGCGTCTGCGGCAAAATTTTACCCGCTAAAAACAGAGCATGGCGATGCTCAGGACGCTGTAGCAAGTTGCAATCAAATGTTGAAAGAGATCAAAACACCTTTTGATGTGCTAATTCTTGGAATGGGCGAAGATGGTCACACGGCCTCTTTATTTCCATGCTCCAAACAGATTAGAGATGGATTAGATCCTCAGCAAAAAAGCGAATTTATTGCCGTAACGCCTACAACCGCGCCAAACCAAAGAATGTCTTTAACGTTAAATAGACTACTTAAAAGCGAAAACGTATTTTTACATCTGACAGGTGAGTCAAAAAAACAAGTGTTGGAGCACGCTATGTTAAGTGATGATGCGTTGGAAATGCCGATCAGAGCTATGCTTAATCAATCTAATGTCGAGCTTGTCTGGGCTGCCTAGGAGAAACCATGAACTCAGTTATCCAAGAAGTTACGGAACGCATTATCGAGCGTAGCCGTAATTCTCGAAAAAAGTATTTGGAAAAAATCGATGCAGCACGTCGTCAAGGACCACATCGCGGAGTTTTATCTTGCGGCAACTTGGCACATGGATTTGCTGCGTGCAGTTCATCCGAAAAAGCAGATTTGACCAGTCTGACAAAAGCAAATATTGCTATTGTCTCGTCATACAATGACATGCTTTCAGCTCATCAGCCTTATGAGAGCTATCCGCAACAACTTAAGCAAGCCATTCAAGAAGTGGGCAGTGTTGCGCAATTCGCAGGCGGAGTGCCAGCCATGTGTGACGGTGTTACACAAGGCAACCCGGGGATGGATCTAAGCTTAATGAGTCGCGACGTTATTGCGCTGTCGGCAGCGGTTGGGCTCTCCCATAACATGTTTGATGGTTCATTGATGCTGGGGATTTGTGACAAAATCGTTCCAGGATTATTGATTGGTTCACTTAGCTTTGGTCACCTTCCAACGGTATTTGTACCTGCTGGCCCAATGCCTTCTGGTTTGCCTAATAAAGAAAAGGCACGGGTCAGACAAGCTTATGCGCAAGGGAAAGTCGGTCGTAAAGAATTACTTAAAGCTGAATCGGAAAGTTATCACTCTGCGGGTACCTGTACGTTTTATGGCACTGCTAATTCCAATCAGCTTGTGGTTGAAATTATGGGGTTGCATTTACCGGGCTCTTCTTTTGTTAATCCTGGTACAGCGCTTCGAGATGAGCTGACCAAAGCTGCAGCTCGTCAGGTAACGCGCATTACTGATCTGGGGGATAATTACATGCCCATTGGTCACATTGTTGATGCGAAAGCAATTGTAAACGGACTTGTTGGTTTATTAGCAACGGGCGGGTCCACCAATCACACCATGCATTTGGTCGCGGTAGCCCGTGCTGCGGGTTATGAAATTAACTGGGATGACTTCTCAGACATTTCAAACGCTGTGCCATTGCTTACGCGTATTTATCCTAATGGTTCAGCTGATATTAATCACTTTGTTGCAGCAGGTGGTATGGCACTTCTATTCAAAGAATTACTCGATGCTGGTTTGTTGCATAACGACGTAAACACCATTTGTGGGCATGGATTAGAGCAATATACAAAAGAACCAACCTTAAAAGATGGTGAGTTAACTTGGCAGGATGGCCCCAAAGAATCTTTTGATAAAGATGTGTTAGCGAGTGTTGCTAAGCCCTTCAAACCGGACGGTGGGTTGTCGGTGTTACATGGCAATTTGGGTCGAGCTGTCATGAAGACGTCTGCGTTACGAGAGCCACACTGCAGAATTAAAGCACCGGCGGTTGTATTTGAAGATCAATTTGAATTGGCTGATGCGTTTAAAGCCGGTGATTTAGACAAAGATTGTATTGTTGTTGTTCGCTTCCAAGGTCCAGCTGCCATTGGTATGCCCGAACTACACAGTCTAACGCCACCACTTGGCGTATTGCAGGACAAAGGTTTCAAGGTTGCCTTGGTGACTGACGGGCGCATGTCTGGCGCTTCGGGTAAAGTTCCAGCTGCTATCCATGTTACGCCTGAGGCATACAATGGCGGTCTGCTAGCGAAGGTTCGCACTGGAGATATTATTGAGCTAAATACTGAGACGGGTGACATGTGTTTGCATGTAAGCAACGAAGAGCTTGCAAAACGTGACGCGAAAAGTGCGCAGACGGACAAACATCAAATTGGCATGGGACGTGAAATGTTCGCCGGAATGCGTAACTCGTTGACGGGCGCCGAGCAAGGTGCATGTTCTCTGTTTGCGGGAGAGGGCAACACTCATGACGACTAAATTTGTGGCGGATGTTGGTGGAACTAATATCCGCATCGCACAATTAGATGGGAATAATCTGGTACACATTAAAAAGTATTTGTGCGCTGACTTTCCTGGCATAGAGCAGGCGATTCAACGTTATTTTGACACCTATGCCGACACCACTTTTTCTTATGGCTGCATCGCTATTGCCTGCCCCGTGCCGGGCGATTGGGTAAAAATGACCAATCATACTTGGGCGTTTTCAATTGAAGAGCTTAAACAAGCGTTGAATTTAACATGGCTTGGCGTGATTAATGATTTTACGTCCGTGGCCTATTCATTGCCTGTTCTAAGAGATGATCAGAAAGTGCAGATTGGACCTGGAAGCCCTAAACCGAAAGCGAATATTGCGGTGTTCGGGCCAGGAACTGGACTGGGAGTTGATCACCTGACCTATACTGACAAAGGTTGGAAAGCCCTTGACGGTGAAGGGGGGCATGTGGATTTTGCCCCGCAAGACGAGAATGAATTTGCTATCTGGCACTATCTAAAAAAATCAATTGGTCACGTATCTGCTGAAGAAGTGCTGTCCGGACGAGGAATTGTGCATATTTATGAAGGGTTAGCCGAACAACGTCAACAAGCCGCATTGTACAATGATCCGGCTGTGATCACCGCAAAGGCAATTAGTCAAGAATGTGAATTATGCGTTGGTACACTTCATCAATTCTGCAAAATAATGGGAAGTTTTGCTGGTAATTTAGCGCTTAATTTAGCTACTGCGGGTGGTGTTTACATTGGTGGCGGAATTGCTGCTCGTTTTGTGGACTTCATCAAAAACAGTGATTTTCGTAGTCGTTTTGAAGACAAGGGGCGATTTAGGCACTATGTCTCAAATATCCCCACTTATATCATTACAGAGCCGGATCATGGCTTGTTAGGCGCTGCCGCCTTTCTAGAACAACATTACAAGGGTTAATAACATGTCAGTGAATTGGAAAGTGACATCAGAGCAGGTTTTCAGCCAGGGGCCCGTTGTTCCTGTCTTGGTAATCAAAGACGTTGAACATGCAGTGCCATTAGCAAAAGCGTTAATTAAAGGCGGGATTAATGTACTTGAGGTAACGCTTCGCACTGCTGCTGCCTTAGATGTTATTAAACGCATAGCTGATGAAGTGCCTGAGGCGATGATTGGTGCAGGAACCGTCACCAACGAAGAACAATTAAAGAAAGTTGAAGCTGCTGGCGCAAAGTTTGCTATCAGCCCAGGCTTAACAACAAGCCTATTGGAAGCTGGCAACCGTTCAACAGTGTCGTTAATTCCGGGTGTTTCCTCAATTTCCGAATTGATGAAGGGGCTGGATTTAGGGTACACACATTTTAAGTTTTTCCCTGCTGAAGCATCTGGCGGGATTAAAGCCTTGAAGTCAATTGGTGGTCCTTTCCCTGATGTAACCTTTTGTCCCACTGGAGGCATAGGGCCGAATAATTACCTAGATTATCTGGCGTTGCCTAATGTGAAATGTGCAGGTGGATCTTGGTTAGCGCCAGATGATGCCGTTCAATCAGGTGATTGGGATCGTATTACTGAGCTGGCAAAAGCTGCTGTTGCAGGGGCTGCCTCGCTCGACAAATAGCTTCAATTCATTGTTAGCATCAAGAACGCCGGCATTGCCGGCGTTTTAGATCAAGGTGTTATAGAAACTGGATCGCCAATTCTTACCTCTCCAGATTGGATCACTATACAACATACGCCGCCGCGCCAGTCGGGCTCAAGAGCTTTTCGCAGGCCTAGATGTTGTTGGTCCATTCGATGGCAAGGGTCAGTTTGCATACAGATTTGTAATTGAACATCACCGATTTGCAAAATTTTTCCCACCATGTGTGCGTTAAACTCAATCTCGTCCACCAATAAATTGGCTCGGCGAGTAGTCCAAGGTATTGTGAGCCCGATTTCATCACAGGCTTTTTGCCATTGAACCGCACTTAATAGAGTAACTTGGCGCTTGCCTGGTTTTCGACGATAATCCACTTCAACACCTTCAGTAACGGAAATACGACTGGTGTCGCAAGTCTGCATGGGAGCCTGATTTTTGTCTCGAAATGCAATTCCTAATAATTTCATAATTTTCCTTACACTAAGCGTCGTGTCTTGCTTGAGAAAACAAACACTTTTTCTGAATATGTTTTAGCCTTAAACCCAGCATAATTGCTGCGCTGGTTAAACCACAAATAAATCCGATCCAAAAACCTTTGGCACCCAAAGCTGGCATTAGCCAATCGGTCAAAGCCAGGATTACACCTGTAGACAAACCAATTGCCCAATACGCAAAAAACGTTATGATGAACATGGCTCTGGTATCTTTATATCCGCGTAATGCCCCAGCTGATATAGCTTGAACTGCATCAGATAACTGAAACATTGCGGCTAAAAACATTAGGCTTACCGCCAATTCAATGACTTGGCTATCGCTGCTATAAAGCAATGCAATTTGTTCCCGTGCCAATACGGTGATCAATGCTGTGAACATCGCAATGGCAAGGCCGAGAAATATGGCAGTTTTTGCCGCTAATGCAGCGCCTTTAATATCTTCTTTGCCAAGGCAATAGCCGACACGAATGGTTGTCGCCATGCCAATACTTAACGGAAACATAAACATAAGCGCAGAGAAGTTCAATGTAATTTGGTGAGACGCTACAGTAAGCGGACCAAGCGGCGATAATAACAATGCCACTACGCCAAAAAGTGTGACTTCAAATAAAATGGTCAGTGCGATGGGTATTCCCAACCAAAATGTAGCTTTTATTTGCAGCCAATGGGGTTGCACCAGATTTTGATAAAGGTTAAACACTTGCATGCGTTTAGATAAACCGACGTAAATCGCCGTAGTAACCAACATGGCGAGATAAACTAAGGCGGTAGCAATACCACAGCCAACACCGCCTAACGCAGGTAAGCCTAACTTGCCGTAGATTAAGATGTAGTTGGCTGGAATATTAACCATCAATCCAACGACCATAATCACCATTGTTGGTTTAGTATTGGATAATCCCTCGCAGTAATTTCGCAAAATTTGATAGGCAGCAAAGGCTGGTGTGGCGTATAAAATATATTGCACATACTCGACAGTGATCCGCCTTAATTCGGACTCCATATCGATTAATGAAAACCAATATTCCACAAAAAAGTTCATTGCCATAATGACAAATGAGATGGGTAAAATTAGGTAAAAGGCCTGCTGAGTCGCATTGGCAATTTGATGGGATTTATCGGCGCCTTGCAGTTTAGAAACAATAGGCGGGATGGCCATTGCAAGGCCTTGGACAAAACACAAAATAGGGATTGTAATACTAAAACCAATGGCAACCGCTGCCATATCGACAGCTGAAAATCGACCTGCCATGATAGTGTCAGAAACCCCCATCAGCGTTTGAGTAACTTGAGCGACTAACAAAGGCCAGGTTAAGCTGATTAACCTAGACATTTCGTGTTTAACAGTTGGCAATGGCTTTTTCTCTCAGCATGTTTCAGGCATCAAATAATGAGATAGAAACCGCTTCTCCCGGCTCCATTTTCCCTTGTTCGATTTCAAGCAAAATATAACAATTCGCATTGGCTATTGAAGACATGATCCCAGAGCCTTGTTTGCCGTTGGGTTTCACCCATAGCTGGCCTTGACTGTCAACAAAACAGATCCCTCTTTGGAAGTCTGCGCGACCTGGTCGTTTGTAGATAGTCTCGGCACATTTAGCTTGCAAAGTAAGTTTAGAGGAGGGCAATTCGCCCATCATTTTTTTTAGAAGTGGCGTTACTAGCTGCTCAAAGGTCACAAACGATGACACAGGGTTACCGGGTAAACCGCAAAACAACGTTTTACTTATATGACCAAAGGCAAAAGGTTTACCTGGCTTTATCGCGACTTTCCAAAAATCGATATGGCCGATGTCATCCAACACTTGTTTGACGTAATCCGCATCGCCTACTGAAACGCCTCCACAACTAATGATCATGTCAGCTTCCTGACTAGCTTGAAGAAACACCTTTGACAAAGATTCTGGATGATCGCGCACGATTTCGTAATGCAGAACGTCTACGGCCATTTTATGTAATAACCCATGCAAAGCAAATCGGTTACTTTCGTAGATCTGGCCAGGCTCAAGGGCGTCGCCAGGTTGAACAAGTTCGTCACCGGTAGCAATGACTGCAACCTTTGGTTTGCTTTGAACAATGACCCTATCAATACCAACCGATGCGATTAATGCCAAATGGGCAGGGGATAAGCGTGTACCTTTTTTTACCACCGTTTGATCCTGACGAATATCTTCTCCAGCCAATCTAACGCTATTACCGCGCCTAACCGCTTGATTGGTCGTGATGCGATTATCCGATTTGGTGACATTCTCTTGCATTAATACCGTATTGGTACCCTTTGGCAATATGCCACCTGTGGTGATCCGGACACAATATCCTGCTTTGACTGACTCCGTAAACGGCTTTCCAGCAAGTGCTTGCCCTTGAATCATCATGGTCGTATTGGTTGGTAAGTTTTCATCGACAAAAAACGCATAACCGTCCATTGCCGAATTGTCATTTGGTGGAACATTCACTCGGGATTTTACTGATTCCGCCAGGACACGGTTCAACCCATCAAACAAATTGACTTGTTCATCGCGCGAATTTGGATTGCAGCTTGATAAAAGATGCTCTAGCGCTTCGCTAATCGGCTTTAAGCCAGGTCTATCGCAACCTGTATCCATTTTTGATTCACTCTTATTTTAATTCTAGGCCCATTGTAGTTCGGGTGTTTCTTTTTAAAAATGACAGCTTATTTCATTATCCAATGGTATTAGATTCGAGATATAAAAAAAGCAGATAGACTCTGCTTTTTTGACAGTAATAAACAATCAACACTACTCAGAACACAACAGAAGCAACAATTCTCAGGATACCGTGTTTAGAGTCGAGTCCAACCTCTACATTTTTTCGACTTTGTACCCTTTCGATTCCAACATAGCCAGTACGCTGTCTTTTCCAACTAAATGAAGCGCGCCTACTAATACAAACTCTTTGTTTTCATTGCCAAACAATGCTTCAAGTTTAGGGAGCCAATTTTTGTTTCGTTGGACTAACAAATCATTGTATACCTGGGGGTAGTCATTCATCATGTCCGTCAATCCAATATCCGCCAACGCTTGACTGTCCCCTTCGCGCCAAGCCGTAATCATTTTTGGCATCATTTCTTGAACGGTACTGATATCTTTGAGGGTGTACTTAATCATGGCATCTTCTTGGCCTTCGCCCATTTTTGCTAACAAAGATAGTTGTTCTTCCGGTTCTTCAAACCATTGATTCGCTTTACCATCACCAATACCCTTAGTGGCAAAGTACATGTCGACACCAGCGCTGTTAATGCCCATCATTTGAAGTTCTATTACCGTCAAGGTAATGGCTAAAAAGCTAGGAAGGAAAGGTAGAAAATTTTGCACAGGGATATTTCGTGCAGCTAAATGCGTTTCCAATTGAGCAAAAGTTTCTGCGGAGATCAATTCTTTAACCGTTTTGCCGCCAGGTAAAAACATATATTGCATACTGACTTGCTGAAATTCAGGCGAGTTCATTTTAGCAATATCGGTTTCAAATACTAAGGTATCCGACATCTTATACGCTTGCTCGTATTTTTCGGGTAATGGGTAATCATTTTGGCTTAGCAGGTGAATGGTTCCGCCAACATAAATTTGATCTTGTCCTTTTGAAACTTTCCAAACCGATGCTGCTTGACAGTTCAATGTAATAGCAGCAGTGAAAAGTGTGATGAATAATTTTTTAAACATTCAGAGTCGTCCTTTTGTTAAATCAAATACCTTGGGAGTCGGCATTATGCATTGAAATGTGGTGTAAAAGAAGAGACAAATTGATTGCCCCTTTAATGACAATACGCACTTTTTCAGTGCAATAAATGGTAAATGTGGAATAGCCTAGATTTCTATCTATCTGAATCTATTGGTTTTTATCCTTGGCATAAATAATGGATAGTAATTTTATTGGTCCTATCTGCTGGGGCATTGAACTAAGCAGATTACATGAAAATGTGTAATGCAAAAGGCAAAGAAGCCTGTGATGAGCTGAGAGGTTCATCACAGGCTTTTTTTTTGCTTACGCCACAAACAGAGGAAAATTTATGTCTTCACTCAGCCAGGTTAAAGTTGTTGTTGTTGGCAATGGAATGGTAGGCCATCAGGTTGTTGAACAATTGCGCCAAAAATCTGATGAAGTGCAGATCACGGTGATCGCGGCCGAGGCAAGATTAGCCTATGACCGGGTACATCTATCTGAATATTTTACCGGTAAAACCGCAGAACAATTGGCATTGACTGATGAAGCGCAATACCAAGAGATGAACGTAAATTTTCACCTCAACACTCGTGTCACAAACATTGAACGTAAGGAAAAATTTGTCGAAACCGACAGTGGCCAGCGATTTTCATACGATAAACTTATTCTCGCCACTGGCTCATATCCATTTGTACCACCGATTACAAGGCATGAACAAGAACACTGCCTGGTCTATCGTACGATTGAGGATCTCGAAGCGATACAAGCCTCAGCAGACGTTAGCAAGGTAGGCGTCGTTGTGGGAGGTGGCTTGCTGGGTTTAGAGGCTGCTAACGCGTTAAAACAAACGGGATTAGAAACCCATGTTGTGGAATTTGCACCGCAACTTATGGGTGTACAGGTAGATCCCACTGGTGGCAACGTTTTAAAAAGCAAAATCGAAGCCCTTGGTGTGACGGTGCATGTGCAAAAAGCGACTCAAGTAATTAAAGAAGGCGAAACGTCTCGTTACCGTATGGAGTTTGCTGATGGGACGTTTCTTGAAACTGATATGATTTTGTTTTCCGCAGGCATCCGACCCTGTGATCAGATAGCTAAAGACAATGATCTGGAAGTGGGTCCCAGAGGCGGGATTATTATCAATAACCACTGTCAAACCAACGATGACGACATTTATGCTATTGGCGAATGTGCCTTGTGGAACAATTTTATCTTTGGTTTGGTAGCGCCAGGCTACACGATGGCTAGAGTAGTAGCCGGGAATATCTGCGGCCACCCACAAGAACAGTTTACCGGGGCAGACATGAGTACAAAACTAAAACTCATGGGAGTAGATGTAGGCTCTATCGGTGACGCCCATGCTAAAACGCCCGGAGCACTGACATACACTTATGAGAATCAGCCAGAAGGAATATATAAAAAACTGGTGATATCTGAAGCGGACAACAAACTCATAGGAGCGGTGCTTGTTGGCGATAACAGCGACTATGACACGTTACTTCAATATGCGCTAAATGGCATTGATCTGCCAGAATTCCCAGAGCAACTCATTCTTCCTACCTCCCGGGGTGATTCGCCTGCGCTAGGTGCTGATGCTCTGCCCAATGAGGCCTCAATCTGCTCTTGCCACAATGTTAGCAAAGGCGACATTATTGCTGCGGTTGATGCGGGTAGCTGTGATTTGGGGGCAATTAAACAATGCACTAAAGCATCAACAGGTTGCGGAGGATGTTCAGCCCTTTTAAAAAATGTTTTTGAATCTGAATTGCAGAAACGAGGTGTCGTGGTCAGCACCGATATTTGTGAGCATTTCTCCTACTCACGACAAGACCTTTTTAACATTGTAAAAGTTGGAAAAATTAAAACTTTTCATGACTTGTTAGCAAAACATGGTCAAGGATTGGGGTGCGAGATATGTAAACCGGCAGTAGGCTCTATTCTAGCCTCGGTTTGGAACGATTTTGTTTTGCAACCTGACCATGTGGGATTACAGGATACCAATGATACCTATCTTGCCAACATGCAAAAAGACGGCACATATTCGGTCGTTCCTCGTGTCGCAGGTGGCGAAATCACGCCAGCTAAACTCATTGCATTAGGTCAGGTTGCGCAGAGATATCAACTTTACTCAAAGATTACTGGTGGCCAACGAATTGACTTGTTTGGTGCAAGAGTCGAGCAACTGCCACTAATTTGGCAAGAATTAATCAAAGCTGGTTTTGAAACCGGTCATGCCTACGCTAAATCTTTGCGCACGGTAAAATCTTGTGTGGGTAGTACCTGGTGTCGATTCGGTGTTCAAGACAGTGTCACACAAGCGATTGATATTGAAAATCGCTACAAGGGTTTGCGTTCACCACATAAGCTAAAAATGGCAGTGTCAGGTTGCACGCGAGAGTGTGCCGAGGCACAAAGCAAAGATGTGGGCATTATCGCCACAGAAAATGGCTGGAATATGTATGTTTGCGGTAACGGCGGAATGAAACCACGTCACGCGGATCTTTTTGCCACCGACCTTGATACAGAAACACTTATTCGATATATCGACCGTTTTTTAATGTTCTATGTACGCACTGCAGACAGATTACAACGCACGTCTGTATGGATGGAGAACATGGAGGGTGGTTTGGAATACCTCAAGCAAGTGATTATTGACGATAGCTTGGGACTTGCAGATGAATTAGAAGCGCAAATGCAACATGTTGTAGAAACCTATCAGTGTGAATGGAATACCGCCATTCAAAATCCCACAAGCGTAAAGCGCTTTCGTCAATTTGTTAACAGTGACGAAAAAGATATGAACATTGTTTTTGTTGAAGAGCGTGGGCAAATTCGTCCTGCTAGAGAGTCCGAAAAAGTAGAACTTTCATTGAATGCAGATGAGGGTTTTTCTAGCGCTAATTCTACCGACAAAGCTGAAGCTGTGGTTTAAAGGAGCAAAGTATGAATACACAATGGATAACAATCTGTAAAACACAAGACTTGGTAAAAGGCTCTGGCGTCTGCGCGCTTGTTAATGGCAGGCAGGTTGCATTGTTTAATTTGGGACTAGCACAGGCGAAAGTGGTCGCGACCAGCAATTGGGATCCGATTGGTAAAGCGAACGTCATGTACCGCGGAATAATTGGAAGTGAGTCCAACACTCCTTACATTGCCTCACCGTTGCACAAACAACGCTATAGTTTGCTAGATGGAGCAAGTTTGGATGGGAATTCTGAGACCCTGGTAATGCACCAGGTCAAACTTGAAGACCAGAATGTATTGGTGAAGTTGAGCCACTAAATGAAAACTGTGCACAATAAACCTGTGGACCCATGCGTTCATACCCAATTACAAGCGCCACAGTTGATTCAAAGCACATGCCCGTATTGTGGTGTAGGGTGTGGGGTTGACATCCAAGTATCTCAAAATCGTGACCAAAAAGTAAATATTCAAGCAATTAATGGAAGTATTGATCACCCGGCTAACTTCGGCAAACTCTGTGTAAAAGGATCGCACCTTCTTGAAACCAATTCACCTGAAGGGCGCATGGTTACCCCCAGTATCAAAGGGAAAGCCAGTAATTGGCAAGAGTCGACTTCTTATGTCGCTAAAAAAATCAAACAAGCGATCGAAGAGTTTGGCCCGGATTCAGTAGCATTTTATGTCTCTGGGCAATTGCTTACGGAAGATTATTATGTCGCCAACAAGTTAATGAAAGGGTTTATTGGTAGCGCAAATATTGATACCAATTCACGTCTTTGCATGTCTTCGGCGGTTGCCGCACAAAAAAGAGCGTTTGGTGCAGACTCGGTACCCTGTAGTTATGAAGATCTAGATATGACCGAGCTGGTGATATTTGTCGGTTCAAATGCCGCTTGGACCCATCCTGTACTTTACCAACGCATTGAACGAGCCAAAGCACTAAACCCATCGATGAAAACGATTTTTATCGATCCTCGAAAAACAGCCAGCTGTGAAAACGCTGACTTACATTTAGCAATAAAACCCGGTACCGATGTGGCCTTATTTAATGGTTTATTGCGATACCTAAAGCAAAATAATGCGTTAGATGCTGAGTTTATAGAAAAGCACACACTTGGATTTGAGCAGGCCATTGAGGAAGTCGAAGATTGGACACCCCTAAAAGTCTCTAAAGTGTGCGATTTACCTATTAATGATGTTCTACATTTTTACGAGGCGTTTACTCAATCAAAATCATCAATCAGTTTCTATTCTATGGGGGTAAATCAATCTAGTCAGGGCGTAGATAAGGGCAATAGCATCATCAATTGCCATCTGGCAACAGGTAAAATTGGTAAACCAGGTTCAGCGCCTTTTTCTATTACTGGTCAACCTAATGCTATGGGGGGGCGAGAGGTAGGGGGATTGGCGAATATGTTAGCGGCTCATATGGATATTGAAAATGAAACGCATCATGACATCGTTTCCAACTTTTGGAATACCTCTAAATTAGCCAAAAAAGCGGGTTTAAAGGCTGTCGATCTGTTTGACGAGGCTGTCAAAGGTAAAATCAAAGTGTTATGGATTATGGCAACTAACCCTATGGTGAGCATGCCAAATAGACATAAAATAGAAAAAGCCTTACAACAATGTGACACCGTGATCGTATCGGATTGTGTGTCTGACAGCGATACACTTAAATTGGCAGATGTTTGTTTACCGGCTAGTGGTTGGTCTGAAAAAAATGGCACTGTGACAAATTCCGAACGAAGAATTTCCCGACAAAGAGGCGTGTTGCCACCTCCAGGCCAAGCTAAGCATG
The DNA here is from genome assembly GCF_007197995.1 of Aliiglaciecola sp. M165. Lineage (GTDB taxonomy): Bacteria > Pseudomonadota > Gammaproteobacteria > Enterobacterales > Alteromonadaceae > Aliiglaciecola. The sequence continues at coordinate 183,374 of NZ_VKKH01000007.1, read as the reverse complement.
ATTGGCAAATTATCTGTGAAGTGGCAAAAGAGATGGGCTTTGGCGAAGCTTTCGATTACCGACATCCCGCACAAATATTTGCTGAGCATGCCAAGCTAAGCGGTATGCAGAATGATGGACGTAGAGATTTTGATATTTCAATGTTCAGTGAGATAAGCACCCCAGAGTATGATCAATTGAGGCCCATTCAATGGCCTGTTACTCCGTCCAGCCCTCATGGAACTAAACGACTGTTTACCGACAACCGATTTTACACTGCCACTGGTAGAGCAAATTTTATCGTCACACATCTCAAGCTACCAGAAAAAACGCGTAGTGAAGATGATTTATTTGTGCTTAATTCTGGACGTTTGCGTGATCAGTGGCACACCATGACTCGCACCGGCAAAGCTAGCGAATTACTTGAACATAAAGATAGCCCCTTCCTGGATATTCATCCTGAAGACGCACGTCGATTGGGGCTTAAACAAAATGACCTCGTTTCTATCCTAAGTGAATCCAATAAAAAGAAAGATGTGGTTTTGCCCATTAATACAAGTGATGACGTGAGGGAAGGGGAGTTGTTTGTTCCCATTCATTGGAATGGTTCATGGGGTAGCTCATCGTCAATAGGGGCCTTGTTTGACGATACGGTTGACCCGATTTCCGGACAGCCAGAATTAAAGTACGCTCAGGTAAAATTGGAACATAAAAAATTACCTTTTCAATGCCAAATCTTGTGCAAAAGTGCATTGCAGGAACGTGCTCTAAGTAAGCTAGATTATTGGCAGATGAGCAGAGTTGGCGACTTGTATTATTATCATTTCGGTAATGTCGACACTCCCATTGACCGTAGCGTTTTATGCGAATTATTTGTTACCAACGATTTAACGCTCTTGACAGAATCAGGGAAAGGTAAAAACAATCGAGAGGTTTCGATGGTGGCGCTAAAAAACAAAGCGCTTGAAGCTTGTTTTTACATTGATTCAACGGTCACAAAACAGATTTTGTTGTCGATGAAATCGCTATTTAAGCGATGCGAATTGGACAATCAAACCTTAGGCAAGTTGTTACGTGGTCAATACGACTTGGGTCAAAGCAACCAAAAACAGATATGCAGTTGCAACAAGGTGAGTGAAGCTGAAATACAGGGCGCCATTGCCAACGGTATCAATACCGTGGAGAGTTTAGGAAAATCTTTACAATGCGGCACAAATTGTGGGTCCTGCAAGCCAGAGATTCAATGCCTTATTAATCAATCTCAAACTACTTCTGATCGCATAACGCTTTCAAAAATCAACGTTGTGGAGGTTGCATAGTATGTCCAGAGTGAGTGAAAGATTCGGTTTTTGTATGCACAGCACCTTATCGAAGCCCTTTTTACTGTTTGAGAGATTTAAAAGTAGGCGTTCCTTTAGTGATGGGTTTCATAAAGCCAACGAGCTGCTGCCAGTTAAAAAAAGTCATGTAAGGGACAATAATACCAAAGTTTTCTTAATAGGGGCGGGCCCGGGCGATCCAAATTTGTTGACAATGAAAGCCTATCAAGTCATGCAAACCGCCGATGTTGCGCTTGTTGATTGGTTAGTTAATCACGAAATTAGAAAGTTGCTTCCCCGTTCGGTCGAACAAATATTTGTCGGCAAAAAGTGTGGCAAACATGCAATGACGCAACAAGCCATATGTCAGCTTATGGTTGAGTTGGCTAAACAAGGAAGGCGTGTGGTTAGGCTAAAAGGAGGTGACCCGGCTATCTTTGCCAGAATAGCAGAGGAATGTGAAGTCCTGCAGGCTCATCGTATTCCTTATCTGGTTATTCCAGGTGTTACGGCTGCCGCTGGAGCCTCTGCTTATGCTGGCATACCGCTTACCGATCGCGAATGTGCCCAATCAGTTCGCTTTGTAACGGCCCACTTAAAGAAAGGGCAATCAATTAACAGTTGGCCACAACTACAATCTTTTATTGCAAACGAAACCTTGGTTATTTACATGGGACTTGGGTCATTACAGGCTATTACAGAGCAGTTAAAGCGCATCGGAATGCCAAAAACTACGCCCGTCGCAGTAATCGACCAAGCGACCTTAGCGGATCAACAAGTGATCACAGGCAATCTAGGCGATATTGCTAGAAAGATCGCGAGCGCCAACTTTGAAGGGCCGTCGCTGATTATTATTGGCGAAGTCGTTAATAGAAGAAATCCAAACTTTTGTGTCAGCAATGATATGATCCGCGGAAAATTCCCCTTAAACCAACCAGTATGAGCGCAGCATTCAAACAATATATTCAAGCAATTGGAAGAGGACAACGAGCAGGTCGGACACTCTCTCAAAGTGAAGCTTATGACGCGATGTCGATGATCATTTCCGGAAGCGTAACGGCCGAGCAGAAAGGCGCCTTCTTGATGTTGTTAAGAGTCAGAGAAGAAACACCGGAAGAATTAGCCGGTTTTGTTGAAGCCTTTGATCATCATACTATCAAAGAGGTCACCTCACTCGAGACTGATTTGGATATGGGGTGTTACGCAGGGAAACGACGTCAACACCCCTGGTTTGTGTTATCAGCGTTATTGCTTGCTCAAACAGGAAAACGATTGTTTTTGCATGGTACACATGAACCTGACTCCAAGCGCCTGTATTTGAGTGTGGTGTTACCGAGCTTAGGTATCCCAACAGCGCGAAATGCAACGCAAGCACAATCACAGCTAACCGAGTCAGGTATGTGCTATATGGACCTGATTGATGTCAATCCGCAACTGGACGAAATTATTCAACTAAGAGAGCAGTTTGGATTGCGTTCATGCGCTAACACCCTAGCTCGAATGCTCAACCCAAGCCGCGCTAGGTTTAGTCTGCAAGGCGTTTTCCATAAAGGTGTTGACGAGAAACATAGTCAAACGGCGGCGTTACTGGGGAATTCAGACGTACTGTGCTTCCGAGGTGAAGGCGGAGAGATCGAGTTTAACCCCGAAAGAGACGTCACCCTTCAGATATGCCGAGCGCGTCACCAATCTGATATCAGCGTATCTGCGGTGCAACAAAACTGGCAAATGAAGCCAAAACAATTGGATTGTAAAAAGTTAGTTCACGTTTGGCAGGGAGAAGAAGACAGTTACGCTTTTCACACAATTGTCGGGACATTGGCTATCATGTTGACATTAGTCAACGACCTTGAATGGACTGACGCTTACCGCTATGCAAAGGAATTGTGGCTTTCACGCAATAAAACTTGGCCATTTGACCTTTCCTGTTAAGTCGATTCTGCTTGAATATGTCACTGATCAAACAGCTTGTCCGCTAAAGCGTGTTAAATCCGTTTACATAGCACTAAGGACTTTACTATATTCGGGTAATTTATTTGCTCCAACTAGAACATTTGAACATCATATTTTGTTTTTCATGCTATTAAGAAATATACGATTCTAAAAAACACAATAAAATCAATGTGTTATGATTATCACATGTTTGTAACTTATTGATTTACAAAGTTTTTACGATAACGATACGAATTGAAAACAGACAATGCAAAATTTTTATTGCATAACTAAAGGTGTTCGAGAATGGTCTCGAATGCTTATACCTTGTTAGGTTATGGAGTTAACAATGAAAAAATGTTTAATTGCGATTACTGCACTTGCTGCGATGAGTGCAAATGCATCGATGTTTGATAGTAATGAGTATCGTTTTAAAGGTGACACGTATTTCGCCGGATTTTGTAAAGCGGTGCTAATGGATGATGTTAAGATGTTAAAACATCAACTACGTTCTCAAGTTGGTAAAGTTGCAGGGAGTACGGATGGCGTTAAACGCGCGGTTACATCTGTAAATGGTGTGCAGTGTGATGGAAAGGATTTGATTACTTTCTCAAAGGAACGAGAAGCCAATAGTGTACTTGCTTACCTTGATGTGACAAGTTTCTAAGATGTTAGTTATTCATCAAACTTACGGCAAAATAGCCTGCCTTGCAGGCTATTTTTAATTTTTAGCCCAAAAAAATACACTTTGCTTCATGTTGGTGCGAATCATTGATCATTGTAAAGAAGCAATACCCGTATCTGTCTCTCCCTTAGGCCATTAATCTTTTATTAATCAATGTGATAGCAAATAAATATAAAAATTTATTTGAATTGAAGTGAATGGCGCATCCTTTGCAGTTCTTATTCCAACGTCTACGCACTTACGCTCTTAGGTTATTTAACGTATAGGGCATTGTTCAGTTAATACAATTGAGTGAAAAAATAGGAAAACCGCTTGACAGTTGTTGTACATGAAAAGCTCAAAGTCTTATTAATCGATGAAGATCATGCAAAAGTGCAAGGGTTTAAGGATGCCTTGTGCGACACAAGATATGTTATTGCTCACCATTCAGGCAAACACGCGAGCTTGTTAAAAACTGTTGATAAATTGCAGCCAGACCTTATCGTCATTGACATCGAGAGCCCAAGTCGGGATATGTTGGAAAGTCTCAGTACGCTAAGCCATTTCAATCCAAAACCGATTGTAATGTTTAGCACAGAGCAAGAAACAGAAGTCATTACTCAATCTGTGCAAAGTGGGGTAAGTGCTTATATTGTTGGAGACGCTGACCCTGAAAGAGTCACCCCGATACTAGACGCTGCGGTTGCGCAGTTTGCACAATTTAATTCATTAAAGACAGAGCTTATTGAAACCAAAAATCAACTTGATGCTAAAGAAGTCATTGATAAAGCCAAGAGACTGCTGATTAAAAGTAAAGGGTTGAGCGAAGAGCAAGCCTTTCATTCAATGCGTAAGATGGCCATGGACTCAGGGCAAAAAATGGAAGACGTTGCCAAAACAGTTGTTTCACTATTAGACAGTTTTCACAAGGGAGCACGTAGCGTATGAGTCAACTTAAACGCACTATCAATTTGGGCTTTATTCCATTGACTGACTCAGCACCACTTATTGTTGCCAAAGAAAATGGATATTTTGAAAAGTGGGGTTTAGACGTAGAGCTATTAAAACAAAACTCATGGGCAACGCTTAGAGATAAATTGCATGCCGGCTTGCTAGATGCAGCACAAATGCTAGCGCCCATGCCTATTGCAAGCGCGTTGGGTCTTGGAACAATTAAAACGTCCGTCATTACACCACTGGTATTGAGCTTAAATGGTAACGCAATCACCTTATCTGAATCCTTGCATCAGGAAATTCTCAAAGCAAACCAAATTACTTCAATAACTTTACCTATGGCTGCATACCTTCTGCAAAATGTGGTGAATTTGCGAAAGCAAAAAGGCGCCCCAAAACTTATGTTTGCCAATGTTTTTCCTTTTAGTTGTCATTACTATCAATTGCTTGATTGGCTGGCGTCAGGACAAATAAATAGGGACGATGTTGACATAGTTGTGGTACCGCCGGTCAATATGGTTTCACATTTAGAGTCAGGCGAAATTGATGGATTTTGTGTAGGAGGACCTTGGAATGCTAAAGCTGTAAGGTCAGGTATTGGCATTACCGCTTTAACTTCATTTGATATCTGGCAAGATTCACCCGAAAAAGTACTTGGATTATTATCTTCATTTCAACAACAACATCCTGACACTGTGTTAGCAATCTGTGCAGCTTTGCAAGAGGCTTGTCAATGGTTGGAGACGGTGCCAAATCGATTTGAGGCTGCGAGGTTATTGAGTAAAGTTAAATACTTGGATGCGTCGATTGACGTAATAGCCCCCTCCTTATTGGGAAGCTGTCTGACTCATATTGAACGGTCGCCAAGGAGTATTCCGTCTTATAATCAGTTTTCTGCAAACCGAAATGGAACGATCAATCAACCAGAACTCGTTAGAGGTGAGTGGTTAATAAAGCAAATGCATCAGGCGGGTCAACTCAACATGGAAGATATTCCAGATGATTTTATTGCCAGTGTTTTTAGACCTGACATCTATCAGAATATGAGGTGTTTGTTGAATGAAAATGCTGGAATAAAATCGAAATGCACCGGCACCTAGTTGGTGCGACTTTGCACCGAATAGTAAAATTTCTTTTTTACGGTGTGTTTGAATTTATTTAACTAACTGAAAATTAAAGAGAAAAAAACTGGCATCATCAATGCTACGACAAAACTAAGATTTCAAAACAAACATAATGGTGTCGAGTCTTACTTAGTTAGCGCAAGCACATTGCGTTTGATTTGGTGAGACATTACACGTTTGGCAAAGAGGCCTATACAGGATCACGCATGTGATTTGTATGGGTCTTTTTTTTTGCCTGGTTTTTGCTAAACCTCTGAAATCAAGCTACTTTTCATGTGAATACAAAAGAATGTAATTCAAATTGTGCACATGAGTTGACTAAATTTAAAACAATAATTTATTACACACACATTGCAACAAGGAAAATCATGGAAACCAAAACACACAAAAAACATGCAATCGCTTTAGCGTTTGCTATCTCGACGGTTCAATACACAGGCTTGGCGCAGGCTAATGATATTACCGAAGCGTTGACATCAGGTACGACCAAATTAGATATGCGTTTAAGATTAGAATCTGTTGATCAAGATAACGCATTAGAAGATGCCAGCGCGCTCACATTGAGAACGCGTTTAGGTTATACAACAGGCAGTATCAACGGTTTTTCAGCAACCATTGAATTGGAAGATAACCGAATCGTATTAGGCGAAGGGGATTACACCGTAGGACCCACTGGTTTCAATCCAGGGCAGTATTCTGTTATCGCTGATCCAGAATTTACCGAACTTGACCAGGGGTTCATACAATATAAAAACGACTCTGTCTTAGTGAAGTTAGGTCGACAAGTTTTAACTTTTGATAACCACAGGTTCGTTGGTCACGTTGGATGGCGGCAAGATAGGCAAACTTTTGATGGTGTGAGTGCCAAATTTACACCTTCTAAAAATGCCTCTGTCACCTATGCATATTTAAATCAACGGAATAGAATTTTTGGGGAAAGTGCAGACCTTGATTCAAAGGACCACGTAATAAATGGTTCATACAAAACCTCGGTAGGCACATTGACAGGTTATGGTTATTTTCTTGAAGTTGATAACGATACCGAAAACAATTTAGACACCTTTGGTGTGCGTTTTAACGGCGTTAAGAGCCTTGATAATTTAAAGGTGTTATATACTGCTGAATTTGCGTCACAAAGTTTTGAAACTGCGGAAGCAGACTTTGATGCGGACTATTTGTTTGTCGAAGCGGGAATTCAAGTTAGTGGAATTACTGCCAAGCTCGGTTATGAGTCTCTTGGCTCAGACGACGGACAATTTGGCTTTGCCACGCCTTTAGCCACTTTACACAAATTTAACGGTTGGGCCGATCAATTCTTGGCCACGCCTGCGCAAGGTTTAGTCGATACCTCATTTGCATTGTCAGGTAGCCTTGGGGGAGGAAAGTGGTTAGCGGTTTATCACGATTTTGAGGCAGATGATGCTACCGCAGAAATTGATGATTTAGGATCGGAGATCAATCTGCAATACACCAAAAAGTTTGCCAAGCATTATAATGCAGGTATTAAATTCGCGAGTTATTCAGGGGAAAGCGGTAGGGTCGACGCAGACAAACTATGGGTATGGGTTGGTGGCTCCTTTTAAACTCTAAAAGAAAAGGTGCCTAACGAAAATACCCGCTAATTTAGCGGGTATTTTTTTATAAGACTAATGAGCGAGAATGCTTAGTGCTCTGCTAGTTCACTTGGTGTGAGATAGCCGTCTTTATTGACATCCAGCTCAGCAAAAACCGCTGACAATGCTGGATCACTTGCTGCTTCTTCAACACTGATACGTCCGTCTGTATCTGTATCGAGAACTGCTAATTTGTCCTCTTGAGCAAATACAGAGCCTGCAGCTAGAACTAATGCGCTAAATAAAATTGTCTTTTTCATGGTCATTTCTCCATTGATAAGTTTTCGCGTTATATTGGTACTTTAAAACTTCATGCGCTTTCGCGTCACTTTGAGTAAATAGCAGCATCTTTCCCGTGCTGCATGACCTTACTATTACAGTTTGCGTGCCAACTTGAAGATAACCATATATATCAGTAGCTTAAATTGGTTTTTGTTAGGTTATGCGTAACCATTGTGTGGTGTGGGCGTAAATAACACCTAATTGTGTTGTGCATTTTAGACACTTATTTTTTTCATATGAAAAAATGCATATAAATCAGAAAGATAAAGTGAAGCGAAAAGGGTACGATGACCCTTTCGCAATGAAATTAAAGGATTTTACGTGTTTTGAGCACTATGAAATGGTATTGCTAATCCACACGGTTTGATAGGGTGAGAGAACCAGTTGTGGCTCGTCGAAATTAATCAAGTTGCCACTTATCAAGTCCCACCAGCAATCGGTACCAATCAAATTGATATCCGAAAGGAATACCTTTTTGGGTTGGTCTGAAACATTGGAAATACAAAAGATACTTTGACGTCTATCCATGCTTTGGCGCCAAAAACCAAATAGTTTTTTACCAAGTTGCAACGTGAATTGTGTAGCATTAGGATGAAATGCTTTTTGTTTAATCCGAATTGACAGCAAATGAGTGAGTCGAGAGAGTGCTTTGTGATGTTGGCTTAGCTTATCCTCTAATGCGTTTTCTAGTGCGCTGTAATCCCACCTATGACGATTAATAGAACGATTATGACTGGTGTTTTTCACTTTTTCGTAGTCATTACTGGTGGCAACAAGGCTATGAACATATATCCCCGGTATGCCCTCCAGCGCGAACATAATTTCATGAGCGCAAACAAATCGCTCTAATCCCCATTTATCTGGTCCTTTGGTTGTGCCTTGCAATGCATCGAATAAGGTAATGTTTATCTCATAGGGTTTTTGTTTGCCACCTTCTCCCGAACGCCAAGAAACCAAGCCACCAAAGCCTTGCATGGTATTGAGCAGCGTTGCGAGTTCTTTATCATTTAGTAAGCCCTCCGCGGGTCTTAATCCAATGCCATCGTGGGACGCAATGAAGTTAAAATACGCAGTGCCATTTTGAGCTGGAGGCATGCTCATTAACCAACTTTTCAGATAATGGCAGTTTCCAGTAATAAGTGTGTTCACTAAAAGCGGTGGCAATGAAAAATTGTAAATGGCATGAGCCTCGTTTGCATTGCCAAAATACGTTAGGTTTTCTCTATTGGGAATGTTTGTTTCGGTAATGATAATAGTGTCTGGTTGTGCGTATTCAATCAGAGTACGCAGTAATCTAACAACTTCGTGGGTTTGCTCTAAGTTAATACATTTAGTCGCTGATTCCTTCCATAAAAAGGCAACAGCATCTAGCCTAAAAATTCGCACGCCATTATCCAAATATTGACGAATAATAGAAACAAAGGTTTCCAATACTTTTGGATTTCTAAAATCAAAGTCAACTTGATCATGGCTAAAAGTACACCACACGTTTTTCTCGCCTGATGCGGTTTCCGTTTCTTTAATCAGCGGTGACGTTCTTGGCCTGACAACATGTTCGGTGTCGAAGCTATCATCTAAGGTAAAGAAAAAGTCATGCCCGATCCCTTCACCTTTGATGAAGTTGTCGAACCACGCACTGCGAGCAGAGCAATGGTTAATAACTAAATCAGACATTAAACAAAAGTCTTCGGCAATTGAGGATATTTCCTCCCAACCACCAAGTGATTCATTGACGCTCGAATAGTCTATAACTGAGAAGCCATCATCAGAACTATAAGGAAAAAAGGGCAGAATGTGCACAGAGTTGATTGTTTCCGCACAGTAGTGGTTTAAGAAACGGTGAAGTGTTTGTAAAGGGGCTTCGTTCTCTGCTAGTACACTATCGCCATACGTAATTAATACGATGTCTTCTTCACTCCAGAGGTTTTTGTGTGGCTCCGGCGCTAGCAAACTATCTGCGCTGTTGAGTCGCATTGTTGTTAGCAAGCTAATGGCGATATCATCGATGGTATCGTCACCCAGTATTTCGTCATAAACTACAGACAAATGGTGAGTGACTTTTTCTAACAGGTGAGTATAAACAGAGTCCATTTTGGCTCCTTAGCGTTTAAATTCTTGATAATCTTCTTCAACGGCATCTTTTATACGATCCAATACATCTGGCATCGCACTAACAACACGGTTCCAACTTGGAATGAAAGGCGTTTCCATTGGGTTGTCCAAAAAACTTTGACCTGCTTTCATAATATTTTGTGCGAACATCTCAACGGCTTTCTCTTCACTGTGTATGTCCAAATCAAGGCCGTTCATCACTGCATCATTGTGATAAGTTTCGATAAAGTCTAAAGCGATGCGGAAGTAAGTGGCTTTGAGGGTTCTGAATGACTCGGTAGAGAAAGTAAAACCCTGAGTGGCTAACTTTCTGAAAAGTGCCTTGGTAATATCGATCGACATTTTTGATAAACCACCTTGATCATTGTGCAAGGAGAGATCCTGGTGTTTGTGATCATAATTCTCTGCGATATCGACCTGGCAAAGTCGATTGTGAGAGTAGTTTCTGTGCATTTCGGAAAGAACGCCAATTTCTAGTCCCCAGTCACTTGGGATCCTAATGTCGTTGAGTACGTCTCGACGAAACGAAAATTCGCCTGCTAAGGGGTAGCGGAAGCTGTCCATAAACTCAAGGTATTCATTATTTCCTACTGTTCGCTTTAACGCTCTTAACAGGGGCGTAACGAGCAACCGCGATACTCGGCCATTTATTTTTCCGTCTGCTACCCGTGCGTAATAGCCTTTACAGAATTCGTAATTAAATTGGGGATTGGCAACAGGATAAATTAACTTGGCAAGTAAAGAGCGGTCGTAAGTCAAGATATCACAATCATGCAAAGCGACAGATTCCGAACGACCGGTTGCTAAGATGTACCCCATGCAGTACCAAACATTCCTCCCTTTGCCCATTTCTTTTGGTGCAAGCCCAATTTCAGCTAATTCGGCGTCGATCGCTTTGAGTCTTGGGCCATCATTCCAAAGTATTCGATGATGCTGTGGCAATGTGTCAAAAAAGGTTAGGGCGCTTTGATATTGCTCTTTATTCGCTCGATCTAAACCAATAACAATTTCATTTAAGTAGGGGACTTTCTTGATGTGCTCAATGATTTGAGGCATGGCTTTGCCTTCAAGTTCTGAATATAAACTTGGTAAAAGTAACCCAAGGGGGCGCTTTTTAGAGTAGCCTAGCAACTCACTTTCCATCTCTTCAATTGGACGTTTTGCCAAGTTATGTAGCGTGGTGGTGATACCGTTTTGATAAAAATCGGCCATTTTCGCCTCCTAAAGAGTATTAGTTAAAATTTGTTTAATTGTTTGTGCCCACCCTTCTGGACCATGCAACTCGCTGGTGTAGACGTTTTTTGTCTTTTTCAAAGTTGGTGGCGGGTTAACAGGCGACGTTACTCGAACCGCGATGTTTGCGGCCTCTAACATCGCTGCGTCGTTTTGTCCGTCTCCAAGTGCAATAGAATGACAATGTAAATTGGGAAATTGGCGAGAAAATTCTTTGACCAGCCAGTTCATTGCCGCACCTTTATCACATTCCCCAGATACATGAAGAAATCGTCCACCTATCAACGGACGTGCACCAATAGAGGTTATTGCGTTAAGAAAACGCTGTTTTTCCTGCTCATCGCCCAGCCATAAAACCGGTTCACCAAATTGACGATTGGACGCACGTTTGGCTTCTTTTTCTGATAAACCTGTAACGTCACATATTTGCTTTGTAGTCATTTTAGAAAAATAGGTGAACTGATTTTCGAAATCTTTTTCAATTCGTTTTAGCAAACTCAGCCAATGGCTTTTTTTAGACGTAAATTGACGTACCCAATGATTATTGAGCCACTGGGTGTTGGCAGGCTTTGTTTTGAAAAAACCGTGAGGAATATAAATTGCTGCACCGTTTTCCACGATAAAAGGCCCCGTTAATCCTATTTCCTTGCGCAATTCGACCATTTCTTCAAACGTCTTGCTGGTATTGGGTATTACAGGAATTTTATGTTGTTTAAGTTGTTTAAGCGTTTCCGTAGCAGGAGCGTGACTATAGGTATGGTGATCTAGCAATGTGCCGTCCATATCAGTAAAAACTAAGTACTGTATTTTTTGGCCTGGCATTAACTCTGCGTGGGTCATTTGATTACCCTCGCAGAGACAATGTTACGTTCACTATCTAACTCAAAAACGGTTTCGCATTGTTCATCGAGCGTTGCTAACCCGTGCTCGGTAAGGCGTTGGTAATATTGTATAAAACGACGAATTTGTTGATCACTCATTAAACCAGCGTGATTGGAATTATTGCCCTCAACCACACCCAACGTAAGCTTGAGTTTATGCTCTTGCTCACAGCGCCACGTCTCTACAGATTGAAAGCTTGGTGCTTTTAACATGATCCAGTAGTCCATCATTTTATACAAAGGTTCATAACTAATATGAAGTTGTCTATTAACGTAATGCCTCCAAGCTCCGGTGGTATCTTCTTCCAACTCTAATCGATTGATGGGATCTGCCAACAACGATGTAGGTTGAGCGTTAACCCCCCAACACCAACCTTCCATAATGACGATGTCGACGGGTTTATCCACATTGAGCCATTGAGAATGCTCAAAGGGGTCGTCAGTCGCTTTGTTAAATCGGGGAATGGACAACGGAAAACGACGCTGTTTGAGGTCGGTCAGAACGGTTTTTAGCGTTTCTACATCGTGTGTTCCAGGCACTCCTCTAGTTGCTAACAATGGATGGATCTTGATAGACAACGCCAGCCGTGTTGCTTTTGAAAAGTAAAAATCATCGAGAGATAGTGTGATCACGTTCAAACCGCAAATTTTTGTTAGGTACTCAACTAAAAAGTCGCTTAATGTAGATTTTCCTGAACCTTGGCAACCATTGATACCGACAAAAAAGGGTGTTTCCGCACCGTCGTGGTGCAATTCCAGGGATTTGCATAAGGGAATGAACCATTTTTGCGCAATGTCGACGAATTTAGAGCTCAATTGATGTCGATAAATAAAACTACCCAGTAAATCTTGTAAATCGGTATCAGTACTCAACATAGCGCCCTTGTATATGCGATTGCGATGAAAAAGTGTTAGTGGTAGAAGTAAGTATTGACAGTGGAACAATCTAGCACTATTTCACTCAATCCTTCATCTAACTACTCAGCATGCCATCAACAACCATGCCAAACAGCGCAAAAAAACTATAATTGGCCGTAATCATGTAGATCATAAACACATGTTCCCTAATCATTTGTTGATAATTATTTGGATGTCTAGTTTAAGTGTAGTTTACGTGCGGCTAGGGACTTTAAGAATGAATCGCTTTATAAATATTCTCTAATAAATGTTCGGTTTTTGAGTTGCGTTGTGGCAGTAAAGTAGGGTTAAATGCAGCAACAAGTGAAAGATTAAGTGGATAAATCGTTCTATTTAGAAAGACAGGGTAAAACATTGTTTTAGCCTGACATTATTAAAAGTTAAGACTCCGAGCCTCTTTTCCTAAGTTCTTAAAATGAATAAGGCAACTTGGCCGCGATAAATTTTATCGCCAGGGTTAAAAGGGAAACCTGATAGCCTCCCGCAATACTGACAATGTTTGTTGGTAACTTTGGAAAGGTGTTTAATGTGTTAGAAGATAAATTTGGCAGGCGCTTTCACTATTTGCGCCTGTCTATTACTGACGTTTGCAATTTTAGTTGTGAGTATTGCCTGCCTGACGGATACCAGTGTGACTCTGATCGCAATTTTCTGACGGTGGACGAGATCCGCACAATCGCCTCAACTTTTGCCAGTCTGGGTACGAGTAAAATCCGAATCACCGGAGGAGAGCCTTCTCTGAGAAAGGACTTGCCGCAAATTATTAAAATTTGTACGCAAACGCCTGGCATTGAACAAGTCGCCATCACGACCAACGGATATCGCTTGCCACAGCATATTCATAGTTGGGCAGAGGCAGGTTTAACGTCACTAAATGTCAGTGTCGACAGCCTGGATCCGCGAATGTTCCAAAGTATTACTGGCCAAGACAAACTTGACACTATTCTTGCCGGAATCGATTTAGCACTTGAATTAGGCATTAAGGTTAAGGTAAACGGTGTCCTTATGCGCCAATACAATGCCAATGATCTGCAACAGTTTTTGGATTGGATTACAGACAAACCTATCACTTTTCGCTTAATCGAATTGATGCAAACAGGGGATAATGTCTCTTTCTTTCAGGCCAATCATGTTGCCGGTGAACCGATCAAACAAACTCTTTTACAGTCGGGTTGGACACAGGTGATCAGAGACAAAGCCTCGGGACCAGCTCAGGAATTTACCCACCCTCAATATCAAGGCAATATTGGCTTGATCATGCCTTACAGCAAAGACTTTTGTGCTAGTTGCAATCGTCTTCGTGTCAGTGCCACGGGCAAATTACACCTATGTTTGTTCGCCGATAAAGGTTTAGACATCAGACCTTATATCCAAAGTGGTGATGACAATGGGTTAGCCAATCAACTGCAAGCCTTGCTAGGTGATAAAGAGGCAAGCCATTGGTTAGACAAAGGTATGACTGGCGCAACTAAACACCTTGCCATGCTCGGTGGCTAGCCGTTTTGATAGTTAAGTTGATGACCGGCAATGATGCCCGAGAAAGTAATGTTTAGTGCTCAAAAAAGCCTGGTCTCTGGGAAAATATTGGGTGTCGTGTTAGCCGGTGGACAATCTTCTCGAATGGGCACTGACAAAGCATCACTTGAAATTAGAGGCCAAAACTTTCTTGAAAAGACAAAAGCGTTGTTGCGCGACACGGGCGTTGACGAGGTCGTTGTGAGTGCTAATCATATTGAAGGTGCTATGAGAGACATACAACGTCATTGCGGACCAATGTCTGCATTTCACGCGTTGGCGAACTGGGCCAAAGTCATTGAATTTGATTTGGCAATCGTGATGCCGATTGATATGCCTCTTGTAGATGCAGATTGCTTGAAGTTATTGATTGAAAAAACAACAAAAACCGATACAACATGTTGCTTCGAAAGCTACCCGTTACCACTTTGTCTGCGCTTAAATAGACATTTTATTGAAAAAACAAACGAACTGATGATAAAGAAAGAGTTTGCCATTAAAAATATACTCACTGAAATGTCAGCCACTTTTTGTTCATTACCCGAAAAATATAAATACCAATTTAAAAACGTGAATACGCCTGAACAGTTTTCTCAGGTTACGGCGATTTACAATCAACGACACTGAAACGAAAGAGGAAAAACAATGTCTGCTTCTGCTGATTTTACCGGATTGAATGTTGCCGTGTTGACGGTTTCTGATACCCGCGATGAGGAAACTGACACATCTGGGCGGTATCTATACAACGCTGCGATTGAAGCGGGTCATCGTGTACTTGAAAAGCGCATTGTGAAAGACGATAAATATCAACTTCGTGCTGTCGTTTCTGGCTGGATTGCCAGCGGTGATATTCAGGTAGTGTTGTGCACAGGGGGCACGGGGTTTACTGAGCGTGATACCACACCAGAGGCGCTGAGCGTTTTGTTCGACAAAGACATTGAAGGATTTGGAGAGTTATTTAGACACATTTCTTATGGCGAGATAGGTACGTCGACAGTGCAATCTAGGGCTTTGGCAGGAATGGCAAATGGAACGGCAATATTTTGTGTACCGGGTTCTACTGGGGCATGCAAAACAGCATGGATAGGCATTTTGCGTGAGCAACTAGACAGCACCCATCGACCTTGCAATTTTGTCGTGCATCTCAAAACGTCAAGTTCGATGCCTTGTGCCAGCAGGAACTAGGTGAGTGACAATGACAGACATAAAATTAAGTCATCTTAACGAACAAGGGCAGGCGAATATGGTTGATGTGACCAATAAGTCATCAACCTTTCGTGAGGCCAAGGCTGTTGGTTATGTGAATATGCATCCCAAAACCTTGGAATTGATAACACAAGGTAAACATGCAAAAGGAGATGTGTTTGCGGTGGCAAGAATTGCAGGTATTCAAGCCGCCAAAAAGTGCGCAGATCTTATCCCTTTATGCCATCCGCTGCTATTAACAAAAATACACGTATCCTTTTTTCCTGAGCCTGAAAATAATCGCGTTAAAATAGAGTCTTTGTGTAAACTTAGTGGACAAACCGGCGTCGAAATGGAGGCTTTGACGGCTGTTTCTGTGGCGGCTTTGACCCTATTTGATATGTGTAAGGCCGTTGATCCATTGATGGTGATCAGTGACATTGGCGTTGAACACAAAAAGGGTGGGAAAAGTGGCGATTGGCAGCGTGAGAACCGATCAGAGAGTGCGCTATGAAAATACTGTTTTTTGGCCAACTTAGAGAATTGTTAAACGTCACTGAGTTACAACTTGATGCTACACCTAGCGATGTTTCGGCTTTGCTTGAACATTTATCCGCTCAAAATGATCAATGGCGACAATACTTATCATCAGACTCTATTTTAGTTGCAGTCAATCAAACTCTTTCAGATAAACATTGCAAGCTTAATGAACATGACGAAGTAGCATTCTTTCCGCCAGTTACCGGTGGATGAGTGGTTAGAAAAACAAGAATTTGACGATGATTAAGAGTGAACTTTCAGCTAATTTATCACCAAATGATTACATCAGTGTACAGCATGATGATTTTGATTTGGCGCATGAGTATCGCAATTTGGCAAACAACTCCCAATGCGGCGCGGTGGTGACGTTTTGCGGTTTAGTGCGGGATATGAACCAAGGCAATCAGGTTGTTGCACTTGAGTTAGAACATTATCCGGGTATGACTGAAAAATCTCTCATGGATATTATTAATTTGGCCAGACAAAGGTGGCAACTGGGAGATGTCCGAATCATTCATCGTGTCGGAAAACTCTCGTTAAATGAACAAATCGTGTTTGTAGGGGTGAGTTCTCAACACAGAACCGATGCATTTGACGCCTGCCAATTTATCATGGACTTTTTGAAAACCAAGGTGCCACTGTGGAAAAAGGAACAATCTACAGAGGGGGAATACTGGGTTAATGCAAGGCAAACAGATCAACAACAAGTTAAAAAGTGGATCTCGTAGATAACCGAGAACGATTTTTGAAGCATTCGTGATAAATTTGTGAACGCTAAGGAGTAGGGTAGTCTTACCATTCTAAATTGGGTAGAAATTATGAATAAGACGTCTCTACTTTGGTTTGTTATCAGTTTAGGTTTACTAGGCGGTTTACAAGCACACGCAAGTTCTCTTTCCCATCGTGGAGAAACAACCAGTCCATTGCACTCGTGGGCGCTGGAATCTAATGAATACTCTACCCGAATTCTAGAAGTGTATTCCTCACAAGGATGTTCAAGTTGTCCGCCTGCTGAAAAATGGGTCAATAGTTGGCTGGAAAGTCCAGACTTGTGGCTGAAATTTATTCCCATGGTTTTTCATGTCGATTATTGGGACTATCTTGGTTGGCGAGATCCGTTTGCAAAGCCAAATTATTCTGCAAGACAATCTCAATACAAGCATCAAGGTTTGGCAAACGCAGTATACACGCCTGGCTTTATGTTAGATGGAAAAGAATGGCGTGGTTGGTTCAGGGGGAAATCTGTCTCGCCTATTAACAACAAATCAGGCAAGTTAACGGTTTTGATTAAAGGAACCGACGTGCGCGCTTCATTTAGTGAAACGTCGCCTGGCGACCAACTAAATTTAGCCTTGCTAGGATTTGGCTTTAACACCTATGTTTCCAGAGGCGAAAATCGACGAAAATCTCTGCGACAAGAGTTTGTTGTTTTGTCGCACAAAGAAGTCGATCTTATCGATAATGTCTGGTTAACACAGGTTGACGAGCCAAGTGTCAGTGCTGACCAGTATGCTCTTGTTGCTTGGGTCACGTCGAAAAATTCGTTGCGTCCAAAGCAAGTTGCGGGCGGATTTGTTCCCAATCAGCTTTTTGATTTTTAAACAATTAAGCGGTTCCAATTAGTACTGCTCTTTTTGGTGCCGGATATCCTTCAATTGTCTTGGAAGGGTCGTTGGGATCAAGAAAATCCTCTAACGATAAACTATCCATCCAATCTGTTTGTCTTTGCTCTTGGGTTGTCGTTACGGCAACATCCACCACTTTAACATCTTTAAAGCCAACTCTACTCATCCAAATTGATAAGGCTTGGGTGCTGGGTAAAAACCATACATTACGCATTTGTGCATAGCGCTCGCCAGCCATCAACACTGTCGTGTCATCTCCATCAACCACTAAGGTTTCTAAAACGAGCTGGCCACCGGTTCTAAGTTGCATTTTTAGCTGATGTAAAAAGTCTATAGGACTGCGACGATGATAAAGCACACCCATGGAAAATACCGTATCAAAAGCCTTTAATTCGGGTAGTTGCTCAACACCAATTGGTAGCAAGTGTATTCGCGGATCAGGATTAAAGTGTTTGATTGCTTGGAATTGCATGAGAAACAACTGGGAAGGGTCTACTCCTACGACTAACTTAGCGTCTTCACCCAGCATCCTCCACATATGATAGCCACTGCCGCATCCAATATCTAAAACCTGTCGATCTTTTAAAGGATCCAAATGAGGTAACACACGATCCCATTTCCAATCAGAGCGCCATTCAGTATCTATTTGGATCCCATGAACATTGAACGGACCTTTACGCCATGGTTTGAATTGTTTCAATAATCCTATGATCTGCTTTTGGGTATATTCGTCAACATCATCTGTAGTACCAAAACTCACTTGGCTTTTTATGTCGCAATTTGAAGTATTGGTTTGAGGAAGTTTCTTGAGTAATTTCTGCCATTTAGCAAAATCGCCATGTAACTGCTGTGTTTGCCATACCGCCAGTTGTGCAGGTAAAACTTCCAGCCAAGGGCTGAGGTTAGTTTGTGCAATCTGTGCATAAAATTGATTAAACCATTGATTAGCCATTATTTACTTCACCGCTACTATTGATGAAAAATTAAAGCAACTGAACCAGGGGACAATATCAGTGAAACCAGCTTGTTTGAGTCTAGCGTCATGCTGTTCAAGGGTATCAATGCGCATGACGTTTTCTAAAGCAGAGCGCTTCTGGCTGATTTCCAATTCACTATAACCATTATTTCGTTTAAATTCATGGTGAAGGGTTACCAGTAATTCGTCGCCAACCTGATTCGGGTGCCGAATCTTTTCAGATAACACAAGCACGCCTCCAGGCTTTAATGCTGCGTAAATACTTTCAATCAACGCTCGTCTCAATTCAGGCTCAATAAATTGTAACGTGAAATTCAACACAACAACCGACGCGTTTTCCAAGGAGATTTTTGTTATGTCGCTGCAAACCGCTTCGACAGGTACATTCGAACGAAATGCATGTAAATGGCGTTCACATTTCTCAATCATCGCCGGAGAATTATCTACAGCAATGATTTTGCACCCGTCTTGTGACACTTTGCGGCGCATCACGATACTGGCCTCGCCCAAAGAACATCCTAAATCATATAGGTTGGTATTAGGCAGGGCATATTTTTGCGCAATTAAACCGATATTATCAATGATAGTGCTATACCCAGGAACGGATCGTTTTATCATATCAGGGAAGACATCGACCACGGCCTCATCAAAACTAAAATCACCGATGGTTGATTTGGGTACAGAATAAATCGCGTCTTTTTTGCTCATATTTGAATATATTAGTGCTTAGCTATCAAAATTCGCGCAATTTTACCTGCGAGCCTGTCCAGTAGCAAATTAGAGCGGCTAATATCGTCAGCAGTGTGTATTACTTCATTCTGGAATTGCAGAAATGATACTAATGACCCAAAAAGTGCTTGGATTTAATGATTAACCCGTTAGACTTAAGTCTATAACAATAAGTAGAGTCGAAACCCACAAATGGCAAAGTTTTTAATTGCAGATGATCACCCCTTATTTAGAGAAGCGTTAAAAGCTGCTTTGCAAGCGCATTTCGAATCTTCGGTGTTTGTGGAATCAGACAGCTTAGATTCTACGCTGATGGCAATCGACACTAATTTTGACCTGGACATCATACTGCTCGACTTAAATATGCCAGGGTGTGAAAATTATTATGGTGTTATCCGAGTTTGTGAAGATTTTCCGACGATCCCAGTCGTTGTCATTTCCGCAAGCGACAGTGCGCAAACAATCTCACAAACGATTGGATACGGCGCCAAAGGCTTTGTATCAAAAGCGGCAGCAATTGCGACTATTGCTGATGCTATTAACACCGTGTTGAATGGTGGCACTTGGATACCTCAAGAGTTACATGATCAAATCAACGAAATAAGCGAAGAGCAAAAATCTATTGCAGGGAAAGTTGCTGAGTTAACGCCTAAACAATTTCAGGTGCTTAAGTATTTGCAAGAAGGGCAGCTGAACAAGCAAATTGCTTACGAAATGGGGGTGACAGAGGCTACAATTAAGGCCCACATTAGTGGCATTTTCAAAAAGCTCGACGTGAATACTCGTACCCAAGCAGTATTGCTTGTTGAAAAATTACAAAGCGGTCTGCAGGGCTAAACCTTTCCTATAACAATTTAGTAGTGATGAGATTATGATTGATCCTTCATTGCCTCTGGTTGACCTTCATCGTCATCTGGATGGCAACATTTTACCTGAAACAATTTGGCAACTCGCGCAGAAAAATGATTTACCGATAGCTGCAAAGTCTCTAGAAGATGTTAAAAAAATCACACAGATCCAAGATCAAACCAGCGATTTATTAGCTTTTCTGGAAAAATTAGACGTAGGCGTGTCCATGTTGGCGAATTACGATGCATGTTACACCGTTGCCTACGAGAACATGCGGGATGCCAAACAAAGTCAACTTGACTATGTAGAATTGAGATTCTCACCTTACTACATGGCACAAAGTCATAAACTTGATATGGTAGAGTTAATTGCATCGGTAATTGATGGTGTTAGAGCGGGTGAAAAAGACTTTGGGGTTAAAGCCAATGTGATTGGGATCTTAAGTCGGACTTTCGGTGTTGAGACCTGTATGGATGAATTACAGGCGCTGTTGAAATACAAAAGCGATATCATTGCACTTGACTTGGCAGGTGACGAGTTAGGTTTTCCCGCAGAGCTCTTTGTCGACCATTTTATGCTGGCCAAAGACGCAGATTGGAACATTACCGTGCACGCTGGAGAAGCTGATGGTCCGCAAAGTATCTGGAATGCAATATATAAGTTAGGAGCAACCCGCATAGGTCATGGGGTTGCAGCAATTCAAGACGAAAAGCTGATTCAGTACATGATAGACAATAAAATAGCTATTGAGTCTTGCCCGACCTCTAATTATCAAACTGCAACGGTTAAAGATTTAGCGAAGCATCCAATGCCAACGTTTTTAAAAAAAGGGCTATTGGTGACGCTGAATACAGATGATCCTGCGGTGTCGAATATTGATTTGATCCACGAATATAAAGTCGCTCAAGATGTACTTGGATTATCGGCATCGCAATTAAAACAGGTTCAACGTAATGGTGTAGACGCTGCATTTTTGAGTGATTCAGACAAACAATCGCTTTTAAGTAAAAAAACGGGTTAGATTTAAAACCGTCCTAAATAACCGCAATCCCGGATAAGCAACGCCTGTAAGCACCGATATTTATTCTCTTATCTTCGTTGTTCATTATGCGTTTAGAACGACTAGACAACATAATTCTCGCCTTGATAAGGGAATAAATCACGGCACTTACCTATAAAAAATCAATATCAAAATGACGATAGCTTCTATGTCATTGATAAAGCTTTAAAACAAAAATGCCAATCAGTTTCTTTGACTGATTGGCATTTTTTATGGGCGTTTTATAAACAAAGGTCGATGAAGTCACCTTTGTTCTATGCTGTCGCCTTTTAAGCAGCTTTCTTGCTACGCGATTTACGTTTGGGTTTAGCCAAAGATTTGTCTGCCATAAGCTCTTCCGGTTTGAAGTCGTCAACGTTAATGGTGTCTAATCGGCCCTGTTCGGCGCGATTCATTAGTGCGGCTTCTTCATCGGTAAGCACTCCCAAGGCTAGACCCTTTTGGCCCACTTCGTCTAGTTGGGTAAATGGGAATCGCTCGCCAGCAGCATCACACACCTTGTCATACAAAGGTTCTGCCGCCAATACATCATCTAGTATTTGTTCCAATTTACCCATAGCGTTGCCTTCATCACGGCCCGTGTACTGACCTTCGGCAAGGCGATTACGAGTATCGCTAGGCGTTTGCAGGATCGTTGCAATTTGATGGTCTAATTCGTCGGAAGGACGACTAAATGATTTGCCAAACGGCATAATCACCACTTTAAGAAAAACACCAAGTGCTTTATTTGGGAAGTTCTGTAAAAGCTCTTCCATGGCTTTTTCTAATTCGAACAAACAATCTTGCATTGCCCAATGCATCAATGGCAAATCGTCTTTCAAGCGACCCTGTTCATCAAATTTCTTTAGAACGGCGCTACCTAGATAGAGATAACTGAGAATATCCCCCAAACGAGCAGACAATCGCTCACGACGTTTTAATTCGCCACCCAAGACGCCCATTGCAACGTCAGACAGTAGTGCCATATTAGAACTATAGCGTTTCATTGCCCGGTAATATTTTGCAGTTTCATCTGAGAAAGGTGCATCGGCTGTTCTGGCGCCAGTGAATGAGAACCATAGACTCCTGAAGAAATTGCTCATAGCGAAACCAATATGGCCAAAAATCGCCTCATCAAACTCTTCTAATCCCTGTCCTCGATCTTGATTTCCCGCTGCATACATTTCTTTCAATACAAACGGGTGACAGCGAATAGCACCTTGGCCATAAATCATCATATTACGAGTAAGAATATTCGCACCTTCTACGGTAATTGCAATCGGAGCGCCTTGATAAGCGCGACCCAAATAATTATTTGGACCGAGCATAATACCTTTGCCACCATGCACATCCATGGCGTCATTCACAACAGATCGCATTTTCTCGGTGAGATGATATTTGCAAATTGCAGATATAACCGACGGTTTTTCGCCCATATCAACACCATTGGTAGATAGACTTGTTACCGCGTCCATCATGTAGGCATTGCCTCCAATGCGACCAAGCATTTCTTCAATGCCTTCCATTTTGCCTACTGGCATTTTAAATTGACGACGGATCCGCGCGTAGGCTCCTGTAGCCAGTGCCATTGTTTTTGCTCCGCCTGCTGAGGTTGAGGGGAGGGTGATACAACGTCCTACAGACAAGCATTCAACGAGCATTCTCCATCCCTGGCCAGCCATATCCGCGCCACCGATAATATAATCAATGGGAACAAAAATATCTGTACCTTTTAGTGGACCGTTTTGGAATGGAACATTCAAAGGAAAATGACGATTTCCGATTTCTAGTCCATCGGTATCTCTTGGGATAAGCGCACAAGTGATACCCAAATCTTCTTCACCACCTAATAAACCTTCAGGGTCAAAGAGTTTAAACGCCAGCCCAACAACAGTTGCGACGGGTGCTAAAGTAATATAACGCTTTTCAAACGTCAGGCGCATCCCTAATACTTCTTCACCTTGCCACTGGCCTTTGCAGACAATACCCAAATCCGGTATCGCGCCCGCATCAGAACCTGCTTCTCTGCCGGTTAACGCAAAACAGGGGATTTCTTCGCCTTCGGCTAAACGTGGGAGGTAATGATCTTGCTGTTCTTTAGTTCCATAGTGTTGAAGAAGTTCGCCCGGCCCCAAGGAATTTGGGACGCCAACTGTCGTTGCCAACACAGCATTACAGCCAGAAAGTTTTTGCAGAATACGAGACTGGGCATAAGCGGAAAACTCTAACCCACCGTATTCTTTTTTAATGATCATTGCGAAGAACTTGTTGTCTTTCAAGAATTGCCAAGTCTCTGGAGACAGGTCCGCGCGATCATGATGAACATCCCATTCATCGACCATACGACAGACCTCTTCTACTGGCCCATCAAGAAAAGCTTGTTCCTCGTCACTTAAGCGCGGCTGTATAATACCATGTAATGCGCTCCAGTTAGGATCACCACTGAATATTT
Source organism: Aliiglaciecola sp. M165 (assembly GCF_007197995.1). Classification (GTDB taxonomy): domain Bacteria; phylum Pseudomonadota; class Gammaproteobacteria; order Enterobacterales; family Alteromonadaceae; genus Aliiglaciecola. Next base: position 159,453 of record NZ_VKKH01000007.1, on the reverse strand, counting down.
CTCCATCCCACCAAACAGTTCCTGCATCGATAGCTTCTTGTTCAGTACGAGACATTTCAGGCATGATTTTACGATATGTTTTAAGAATCGGTTTGGTTAAATACTCGACTCTGATTGAGTCGACATTAAGAGGTATGGCAACGGCAAGAAATAGCAACCAACTAAAGAATCCGACATAGCCAAAAGAGGAGCCTACTAGAAGAGCAAGACCAACAATGATAGTTGCGTTGAGTAGTTTTAAACGCAAAAAACTGACGACTCCGATAGCGCCAACTACGATGATTAACCACATTAATATATTCATATAAATCCCCATGATAGAGGTCAGACCAGGTATTCAAAAAGTATGCTTTTACGACTCAAAGATCAAGTCTAATCGTACTGTTTTTTCCGCTTCCACTATAAGCATGGACGGGATATGAGCGATTTCAAGGAAAGTGGTCTTTTTTAAGCCTTATTTTGTTCTGACTGATCACTTCTTACTGTGGATTGGTATTATTAGGCGTGCTGACAAGTAGTAAAGGAATATGCTCTAAAACCTTACAAGGTTTCTTTACTTTGAAAGGAGGAAAGCTGAATATCACCTTGTTCTTCTCCTTCTTTAAACTGTTGAAGACGAACCAGTTGATAATTTAGCGAGGGCGCAAACCAAGCATAGGTTTCACGTTTGGCATTTTCACGGACAATTTTCACTTTGACTCCCTCTAACATGCCATAAGGAAGCTCAAGTTGTTCACGACCTAAAACCAACATATCGTAGTGACGTTTTTGGCCTCGGCTGTTGATCAAATCATAAGCAAACTGCTTTTTGCCTTGAGAAAGTTGCAGTTGGATATCCAAACGATAAAGTTGGTTATCAAATTCGCTTTGCCACTCAACAGACTCTTCTTTATTTATTAATACACGATTTTTTTTACGGTCAAACTCTGCAACTAGCGATGAGTCTGAGCCAAATCCAGTTCGTTCGTAAGTGTATTTAAACGGTTTGATTTGGTTGTTATTAAAACTGAAGAGACTGACTTCTTTGCGTTTATCAGACAAGAAAAATAATGAAACTTTAGATTGATAGGAAAGACGGTAACGGTCTCTGCCAAGCGATTCGAGCATTAACGAGGCTGTGCCTAGCTCCTTGCCGTATTGGAAAGCTTTATACTCAGCATTGAATTCGCTCAACGGGGCAGCTGCAGCATTGAATCCAATCAAAAATGCAACGGCGGCTAAACCGTTTCTTGCTATGTTAATCAGCTGCGTAGCCTGACTGTGGAAGCTCATTACCATCCAATACTGCCTTATTATTGATCATTACTAATCGCTCATTGCAGAACCAGTCTACTACAAGTGGATACACATTTCTCTCTTGCTGCTGTACTCGTTGTGCTAATACAGATGCATTATCTTCTATGAAAACAGGCACCTTGCTTTGAATAATCACCGGTCCACCATCCAATTCCGGTGTCACAAAATGGACAGAAGCACCGTGCTCTTTATCGCCAGCATCAATGGCTTTTTGATGCGTATTTAAGCCCTTGTACTTGGGCAAAAGCGATGGGTGTATATTTAACATCTTTCCTTCAAAAGCTCGCACAAAGTCTTCAGTTAAAATGCGCATAAAGCCCGCAAGGACTAATAAATCTGGCGCATACTCATCGATTTTGTTTTTTAACGCAATATCGTAAGTTTCTCGATTGTCGTAGTCTTTATGGTTAAGGCAAACCGAAGGAATATTCGATACTTTTGCTCTTTCTAAAGCAAAAACATCTGGCACATTAGAAATTACACCCACGACTTGCGCTACATGGCTTCTGTTTTCAAAATAATCGATAATTGCCTGCAAGTTAGAGCCATTTCCTGACACTAATACAACAATTCTGCTAGGAGAAGACATTATTATATCATCTCGACGGATTCTTGTTGTTCTTGTCTCGCTTCGATGCTGCCCAACAGCCACGCTTTTTCGCCACTTTGATTTAGCAGGTCAATAGCGCTTTGCACATGACTTTGCGGCAATACAATCATAAGACCTACACCGCAGTTAAAAGTTCTAAACATTTCGTGTTCAGTTATATTGCCCTTTTCTTGCAACCAATCAAAAATTGCTGGTCGTTGCCAACTATTTTTATCAATAACGGCTCTGGCAGTGTCAGGCAGTACGCGAGGAATGTTTTCCCAAAAACCACCACCGGTAATGTGAGAAATTGCATGTACGGGTGTTGTTTCCAAAAGAGCCAATACGGATTTAACGTAAATTTTGGTAGGCTCTAACAAATGGTCGGCTAGTGTAGAGCCTTCAAAAGGTTGCATTGGGTCTGCTTCGCTGACTTCTAGCACTTTGCGTATCAATGAATAGCCATTTGAATGCGGACCAGAAGACGCCAAAGCAATGATGGCATCGCCAGGAGCAACTTTACTTCCGTCTATCACTTCGTCAGCTTCAACAACGCCAACACAAAATCCTGCTACATCGTAATCGTTGCCATGGTACATACCAGGCATTTCAGCGGTTTCACCACCAATTAATGCGCAGCCAGAGAGCTCGCAGCCTGCGCCAATGCCCGTAACAACTTCTGTAGCGGTATCTACATCAAGTTTGCCAGTGGCGTAATAGTCTAGAAAGAATAGTGGCTCAGCCCCTTGCACAATTAAATCATTGACGCACATAGCGACTAAATCGATTCCAATACCACTGTGACGCTGTAAATCCATCGCTAAGCGTAATTTTGTTCCGACTCCGTCAGTGCCTGATACAAGTAAGGGGGAACGATATTTTTCAGGCAATGCACACAAGGCACCAAATCCACCCAAACCGCCTTTTACTTCAGGGCGATGGGTTTTTTTAGTTACAGACTTAATTCTTTCAACCAGTTGATTTCCAGCGTCAATGTCTACACCTGCGTCTTTATAGCTTAGTGATGGATTAGCGTCGCTCACAATATTCCTCGGCGGCAAAAATTTTGCGGATTTTAGCAGTAAGAGGACACAAAAGGTACTGCAAATATGTTGAATTTGAGCTTTCAAATCTAAATGTTTAATAACAATTGGTGAAATTTATCTTTAAATCAAAGACAATGTTCGTCTAATTAAAGTGTCTCTAAGGAAATCATGGCTTTTAATCGCGTTTTAAGTCTTATTCTGCTTTGCTCGTTTTTCGTTTTTTCAACACAAGCCGCAGTGATTGAGGGGTTGTTCAATGCGTCAGTTGAGATAGAGAACCAATCTCCCGCTCAGCAAAAAAAAGGCGCTTCGGCAGCCTTGGCAGAAGTGTTGGTGAAAGTGAGTGGAACAAAAGCAATACTTTCAGATGCGGATATCAAACGAGCTATGCGGAATGCTGACAATTTGTTGACTTCCTATCAATTTGATATTCAACAAGACGTGGTACTCTACGATGCACAATTTAATGCCAATAAAATCGAGCAGTTAATCCGCTCGACAGGTTATCCTATCTGGGGTAAACACAGGCCTGAAACCTTAATTTGGCTAGCGATTGAAGAACAACCCACGCGCTCTAGAAGGTTGCTTTCAGATAGTGCTTTAAGCGAACTCACTGAGGCTGCGCGAGAGCAGGCGCAACTCCGTGGTATCAAAATTAGTTTCCCAGTATTAGATCTCACCGATTTGCAGCAGGTCAGTGTTTATGACGTCTGGTCGAACTTTATGCAGAATATTGTTGATGCCAGTGGAAGGTATGGTTCCGAATATACCCTGACATCTCGGGTCTATTTTCGCACTCAAGCCACTTCGATTGTTGTGGATGAACAAGTCAGTCCCATAGCACCTGAGCCACTTAATGTATGGGTGGCAGAATGGACCACTGCGCGTCAGGGAACATTCCATTCTGGTGAAGTGAGCGGCAGTTCACAGTCAGAGGCTATCGAACGTATGATCGATGCAGTAGCAGATGTATTAGGAGAAACCTACGCGATTTCAGCTGTTACTGACGGTTCAGCTGACGATGCCTATCGCATTCAAATCGACAATATTTCGTCGCTGACTCGTTATGCAGAGGTGATGGCATTTTTAAAAAGTCTCTCAATGGTCATCGATGTGTCATTAGTCGCGCAGCAAGGACAGATGGCTACCTTTGAGTTGAAATTATTTGGCGCAAAGGAAAATTTAGAACAAGCGTTTGGTTTAGATGAGCGATTAAAAAGACCGTTGGATTCTTTTGGCCAACCTATCGCTGATATGCCATATTTGTGGAGACCATAATTGGCTTCAAAAATACTTCCCGAACAAATTGTACTGGATGTTAATTTGCCTGATGAACAAACGTTTTTGAACTTTGAAGCAGGTGAAAACGAACTAGTCGTTGAACACCTCAAGCAAGCGATAAAAACCCAGTCGGGCGGGACGCAGCCGTTTTTAACTTACCTTTCTGGGCCGACGGGGGCGGGCAAAAGCCACCTGTTAGTTGCCACCTGCCACTTAGCAAAATCGCTCAACCTCGAACACTTTTATATAAACCTTGATGAAGATTTATCTTATCCAAGTTTAATTCTTGATGGGTTGGAACGTTTGCAAGTAGTTTGTATTGATAATATCCAATGGATACAACAAAGTGCACAATGGCAACGTGCAATGTTTGATCTAATCAATCGAGTTAAAGAAAGTAATTACTGCAAATTGTTTTTATCGTCCAATGCGGGGCCAAAAGCGCTAAATTTAGCGCTGGCCGATTTGAGCTCGAGACTGACTTGGGGAATTAGTTTTCATCTAAACACCTTGGATGAATCTGCTGCGGTCAGTGCGTTGCTTAAAAAAGCAAAATACAAAGGTATTGCCGTTCCGGCGGAGTCATTAAAATTTTTGGTACAGCATTGTCGACGTGACATGCATACTTTAACGAAAACTCTAGACAAAATTGAGCACCAAAGTCTGCAAGAAAAACGCAAGATCAGCATACCTTTAATCAAACAAGTGCTCAGCACAATTCCGCCGCAATAAAAATTCGATTCTCTACAAACCCAGTTCCGTTAAACCCAGATAAACTGCTTTTACTTTTCTGGCATTGACGGGCGCCCTCGATGAATGCTCAACATTTCAAAATTGAGTTTCCGATCGGTTAACACAGGCTTTCCTGCAACGTTGCCTTTTTGTTGATTGCTCAAATCAATCTGCTCAAAATATCCAACGCCGGGTGTGAACTGAGTAACGCCGGGTAATGACTGTTGGATTTGTTGCGCGTCAAGTTGTGGCAGTATTTGTTCAACCACAACAGCAGTGCGTGGTTGAATAGCGGGTAAGTTAACTCGATTACGCTGTCCCCATGACACAGGGTAGGTGAGCTCCTCATCAAGCTCTATGATTGCGGTGTCGGCTTGTGCATCCAATCGATAGACCATCATAAAACGTTCAAAAAGCGTTGCGTAGTCTTCTCTAATCGTTGAATAGCTGTAATACGCTGGTGCTTTATCAGGTTCGAAAAATGGCACTACATCATTCGGCGTGTAGGCTTTTTGCTGTTCACTGGCATCAACACCAGCAAAGCTAACACTCGCTAAATCGCGCATCGCCTGCGAGGTTAAGGGGTAACTATTTGAAAATGCCGTAGAGTTTGCTTCGTTATCATTAGCATATCCTAGTGGCGAATCACTCCCCGTTACCCGAGTCCAGCTCGTTGGTGGGAAAAAATCATTGGCGTGAGCTAGCTCGTGATACATCAACCAACTGATATTAGCCTCAAAGTCGACAAAACTTTTGGTTAGACGGCTAGCTCTAGGGTAGTCCGAATTCCGAATATAAGACTGGTTGTCTTTGATATAACGCCAGGGAATCGAAAATTGCAACTCATTACCAAAATTACTGCGAAAGTCTGGCGCGGAGTTGAGTGTGTCTCTTTCTTCTGGTGTCATCCAAAAATTGGCCGCATCCAGGTAAATCGCTCCCGTTGCCGTCCAGTAGAACGAAGGCCGAACGTCATAAGAAATCACCACCGCCGTAACGGCACGTAACAGATTGCGCATATCTTCACCTGTTACCGAGGTCTCTAAAAATTGTCGAAATCTATCGCCCATCCATTCATGAGAAACAATAACACGTTGCATAATATCATCGACTGTCGGCTGACTGACAACTTGACCGATAAGAGGGAGCTGGTTGAATGAACAGGAGCGATTGACAAGATTGTTATATACACAGGCTTCTAATGCTGCTGAATAGGGGCTATTTTGCACATAGGCAAACATATCATTGGTCACAACACGTTCATTAAATCGAGGAAAGTACCCATCTTCATCAATTTGAATATCTTTGATGATTATTTGACTGAGATCAGATTGGCGGGAGCCATCCGCAAATTCAATATCGCCTTGGATGACAATAATTTCATCTTTATTAACACTGGGCGCATCAAAAAAAACGTAGGCATCTTGAGGTTCGATTGCTACGTTTACGGTTCCTTCAACTAGCTGCCACTGCCAGGATACAATTTCTTTGTCACTGGATGTATCGATTCTCAGGGACACTTTGCCACGTTCAGACACAGCATGATCGACACGAATGTTGGCTTTTTGCGTCGTGCTGTCTACAACTGTTAGGGATAATTCCTGCGCGATTTGTTGGCCTGACTCCATTTGTCCAGACACGTTAAATCGATATTCACCAGATTGTGCAACATCAAAGCCAATGGCTTGCATATGGGGGGCTAAAATAGTTACCGCTGGACCAGAGAGCTGTTGCCATTGCAAGCTTTCAACCCGTTTTCCGTTGCCTGCCACTAAGGCAAATCCAACCGATTCCCCCTGATTGGCCTCTAATTGACCGTAGATTTGGTAATCAGTATTGCTGGAGATAGGTGAGGGGGCAAGCAACGACGATGGTGGAGGAGAAGGTGCGGGCTGATTAGGAGTGTTTGGCGTACCAGTGCTCGAGCCTCCGCCACCACAGGCGCTCATTAAGTAACCGAGCAATACAATTCCTACAACACGCATAACCTTTACCTCTCAAATCGCTGTTTTTCTTGTGCCATCACTTCTTTTAATTTGGGTAATCCTTGGCCAAGTTCTTTTCCACGCTTTCTTGCATAAACACTGCACCCTACAAACATACCCGTGGAGAAAATCAACTCAATCAAAGCATAAATCGTTTCGTTTTCTACGGCGTATATACTAGTAAGACCGTGAATGATGTAGAACATTACAATAAAATTTGCCCAAGCATGGGTGTAAGGCAATCCTTTCACTATTCCTCTTAACGGCAACAGCAAGGGAATCGTCCAAACTACGGCAAGAAACACTTCAAATTGCAAAGAACGGCCTACAGGTTCAGCAAGAAATAAATGCCATATAGGTACCCAAATTAATAATCCAAAATAACTTATTAATGCTAACTTACGATAGAAACTGGTGTTTAGTTGCATGGATTATCCCAATTTTTTTGCTGTGATGGCTAAGCGCTTGCCCATAGCGATGGCTAAGGCGGACTCGTCGTCGCTCAATGTCGCTTCGTTATTGCCGAAACTGACATGACTGGGGCCGTAGGGAGTTCCTCCGGACCGCGTGGTGTGAAGCTGCGGCACACTGTATGGTAAACTGACTATAAGCATTCCATGGTGGATCAAGGGAAACATCATGGATAATAGCGTTGATTCCTGACCGCCATGAAGGCTACTTGATGAGGTAAATACGCACCCCGGCTTACCGTTCAACTCCCCGGATAGCCACAAAGGAGCAGTTGAGTCCCAAAAATACTTCATCGCAGCGCTCATATTTCCAAATCGAGTGGGACTACCCAGGGCGATACCACTGCAATGTTTAATATCTTCGTGAGTCACGTACATGTCGCCTTCGGTTGGAATAGTCTCTGGCTTTTCACTAAATCCATCACTGACTTTAGGAACAGTACGAATAATCGCGTCGGCACCTTCAGCTTCTATACCTTGCGCTATCTTGTTGGCTAGCAGTCGTGTTGAACCGTGTAAACTATAGTAAAGAACTAAAACAGGCCCCACTAAAGGATCTCCAATACAGATTCTGGTGGCCGCCCGATACGTGCTGCATCATCGGTGATCACTATTGGTCTTTCCATCGTTTTGGGAAAGGACGCCATGGCTTTAAGCAAGTCGTCGGCTGTTAATTCTGCTGACGCCAAGTCATTTTCAATATATTCTGATTCTTTAACGCGCATCATTTTGCGCGGATCAGTTAGACCAAGTTTAACCATGACATCTTTTAACTGAACAGCGTTCAACGGTGTTTTAAGATATTCAATGACGTCTGGCTCGTAGCCTTTTTGTTTCAGTAATTCCAAGGTTTGACGGCTTTTACTGCAACGGGGATTATGCAAAATGGTGAGGGTAGACATATTGATTGTTCACTTGGTTATTTGGTAAAAGCGTATTCTAATGTGGATTTTATTCCCGAACCAGTTGTAAATTATTCAGATAGGTGAACAGTGTTTAAAAAAGGTCTTTTTGTTTTTGTGTGCGGCTTAGCCGTTTATGCGGGTATCACGCTGTCTTTGTCCATGCGTACTGATTTTACGACCCTTGATGGGGAAGGGTACAGTTGGCAAGGACTAGAAGAGCAGATCGTGGTGGTAAATTACTTCGCAGAATGGTGTGCACCTTGTCTTAAAGAAGTCCCCGAACTCAATGATTTTGATCAGTTTGCGCGTCAAACCGATAAGGTCAGCCTTTTTGCGGTGAATTTTGATAATGTTTCTGATGAACAATTGACAGCGTTAAGAGATAAATACGATATGCAGTTCAAAATGGTCTCTGGATTACCCAAAAAAGCCCCTTTTAGCATGCCAAAATCATTACCTGCGACCTTTATCATTGGCACAAACGGAGAGTTGATAAAGGAGCTCAAAGGCGAACAAAGCGCAGAATCATTAGAAGCCATTGTACTGGGCCTGCAAAAGATATATCAGACCCAATAGTTTTTATCTAAAGGGCTTTTAAGCGATCCTGAGCCTCTCGAAATTGGTCGATTCTTGCACGAATCCGCTGTTTTTCGATTCTTCGCTCACCGGCAAAATTGTACGCGGTATGCAGCTCATCAATCGCTCGGGGATAGGCGGCTACCAGCGCATAAACTTCAGCTTTACTTTGATGCATTTCGAGCAACTGGCGACTTTCTCCATACGCTTCAGAAAGCAATTGCAACGCAAGCATGTTGTCTGGATTCACCAACAAATAATCTTTAAGCACATTAGTGGCTTGATCGATATCGCCTTTTTTAATTAACACGTTTGCCAGGTTTAGAGAAATTACCCGATTTCGCGGTGCCCGGCGAGCCTGTTCTTCAAGCATATCCACGGCACTGGCAAATTGTTTTTGTGCAATGGCAATATCAGTGGCTAAATCGATGTAAAACAAATTTTCCGGTTCGCTCCTGCGAAGCCTGTCAATGATGGCCTTAGACTCGGCAAACTGCTCATTTTCAAAGTACGTTAATGCCAAACCATATTCGGCAAATTGTTTAAACACGTAACGCTGATTTTCTAATATTGACTCAAAGTAAGTAATATTATCTTTCGGGTTGCCATAATAACGAGCAATGATGCGTGCTTTGGCTAAATGGAAACTTAGTTTTTCGGGAACTTGGCGGACGTCAAAAGCTTGCGCTCGACTACGCGCGTCAGCAATACGTGATTGTGGTAATGGGTGTGTAAGCAAATAGGCAAAGGGAGTCGAACGGAGTCGATATTTTTCAGCCAATTTTTGAAAAAAGGTGGCAGATGCTCTGGGATCATAGCCGGCTTGTGCGAGGATCTGCATGCCAATACGATCAGCCTCTTTCTCATTTGATCGGGTGTAATTGATTGATGACTGTTGCGCCGCCGCATTGGTTGCACTCACCGCTGCAATGCCAGCTTCAGGATTTGCTATAGCCAGCAACAATCCACCAAATAACGACGCCAATTGCAACGGTGAGGCTTTTTGCTGAGCTTGTATTTTTCGCGCAATGTGACGTTGGGTGACGTGGGCGATTTCATGAGCTAAAACCGAAGCCAGTTCACTTTCATTGTCAGCGTTAAATATCAAGCCTGTGTGTACCCCAATGTGTCCGCCAAAAAAGGCAAAGGCATTGATGTCAGCACTGTTGAGTAAAAAAAACTTAAAGGGAAATTTTACATTATCGGATTGGGCAACTAATCGATTGCCTAAGTCTTGTAAGTATTCATCCAGCAATGGATCATTGATTAAGGGGGCTTGACCTCTCAATTGGCGCATTAAAATGTCGCCAATTTGAATTTCCTTATTAATGCTAATCGTATCTGACGCGACAACACCTATCTCTGGCAATGCATTGCGCTGATTACCTTCAGCAATTTGCGCAGAGGCAATTGCACTGAAAAGAATATACAGGCTGGCTGTTAGGGATACGGCGATTTTAGCCGTAAATCTTTTTACTGCAGCATTTATTAATGTCTTTACCAATCTTGTTACCAACCTTTCTTGCAAACTGGATACTCTCCCTTCAATTTTCAATACAAATGTATGGTCAAATACCCAACTTTGAAACCGAATCATTCAATTAAGTTCAGTTGTTTTGATTTTATTGTATTTAGAATTTTACATCACTCAGGCTACATTGGACCTTGTTCGTTACGATTACTTACAGCTTTATGCTTTTTTTTTATCAATATACCTCAACTTTAGTGTAAATTATTGGTCTTCTTTAGCAGAATTCACATTCTTTGAAGTCCTCAATCCATTCCACTAAGCAGGAGAGAACATGTTAGAGCTGTTTGATCGTTGGTATAAGCGTAAATTTTCGGATCCCGATTCGTTAATGTTACTTATGCTTTTGCTCTTCGTATCGCTAATTTTGGCCGTATGGGGAGGCATTTTAATGCCCGTCCTGGTCGCAGCCGTCATTGCCTATTTATTGGACTGGCCAGTCACCAAACTGATCCGTACAGGGGTTTCGAGAACCTATGCATCGAGTTTGGTTTTATTTGTTTTTATCGCTTTATCCATCTTAATCTTTGTGGTGTTGGTGCCAGTGATTGCTCAACAAAGCATCAACCTTGTGCAAGAAACACCTGACATCTGGAAAGAAGGTCAACAATGGTTGCTAACCTTACCTCAGCTGTATCCAAATTTTGTTCAGGTTGAGCAGATCCAGAACATGATGGCCGGATTCAACGATAGAATTGTTGCTGTCGGCGAAACCTTGATTACCTTTTCTTTTGCTTCATTGGGCAGCGTTGGCGCCTTTTTGATTTATTCGATATTAGTGCCGTTGATGGTATTTTTCATGCTCAAAGACAAGCAAATGTTGATCGATAACTTGTCCAGATTACTTCCCAATGAGCGTCGATTAATCAAGCAAGTTGGCATGGAAATGAACCAACAAATTGCTAATTATATTCGCGGTAAAGTCATTGAGATAATTGTTGTTGGAGCTGTGTCAGCAGTCACCTTTGCGCTGATGGATCTGCGTTACGCGGTGCTCTTAGGCGTGTTAGTAGGCTTTTCAGTGCTCATTCCCTATATTGGAGCGGCTGTCGTGACTATTCCTGTTGCCATTGTGGCGTTATTCCAGTGGGGATTAGCGCCTGAATTCTGGTATTTGATCGTTGCTTATTTCATTATACAAGCGTTAGACGGTAATCTATTGGTTCCGGTGTTGTTTTCTGAAGCGGTCAGTTTGCATCCTATTTACATTATTATTGCAGTGCTGTTCTTCGGTGGTCTATGGGGATTCTGGGGCGTGTTTTTTGCGATTCCCTTGGCAACACTGGTCAAGGCTGTTATCCATGCCTGGTCTCCTTCTGATATAAGCGAAACAGAACCCGCTGGCGAAGCTAACTGAAAATTATTCAGTAGAGCAAAATTGAAAAAGGGAGCCTTTGCTCCCTTTTTTGATGCACTTTCGATTATACTTTGGTGAGGTTTATCCCTTCAAATGATCGAGCACAACTTGATGGTGATCTTTGGTTTTGAATTTATCAAACACATGTTCAACAACACCATTTTCATCTATCAAAAAAGAAATACGGTGGATGCCGTCGTATTCTCGTCCCATAAACTTCTTTGGACCCCAAACACCAAACGCATCAGCAACTGCGTGATCCCCATCTGACAGCAATGTGAAATTTAAGTTTTCTTTTTCAACGAACTTAGGTAAGCGTTTTTGTGCGTCGGGACTAATTCCTAGCACCACTACGTTTAGTGCCTCCAGATCTGATTTACTGTCTCGTAACCCTTGGGCTTGGATTGTGCAGCCAGGTGTCATGGCTTTTGGGTAAAAATACACAAGAACTTTTTTGCCTGCAAAATCGGCGAGGTTTACTGTGTTATCATTTTCGTCTTGAAGGGAAAATTGCGGAGCTTTGTCGCCAGCGTTAAGTCTTTTCATATTTATGTCCTAATGATTCTCAGTAATATTACCGTCTAACCCCAAACTACCTAATAAACGAGTAAATTCATCTTGCAGTTGTTTCATATCTGCGCAAGCGGGCACACTTGCGACAAATTTAATTTTCATCTTTTCTTTTTGCGCATCTTGATCAGTAAAGGTGTTTTGTCGCATTGCACTGATTGCGGCGTCAAAATTTGCGAGTAATGCTGAAACTTTGTGAATGACGCCAGGTGTGTCATCACCCATAACTTGCACGTCGACCAAATGCTCAAGGTTTTGCTTACAGTGGCGCTTGGTACGCTTCATCATCGACAAGAGATCAAGTCGCTGGCAAGTTTGCGGCAATTTGATTTCTGCCTTGGTTACCTCGCTTTGCGAACCTTCTAGGATCATCGTCAAAGAAAAATCCTCTCCATAAATGGCTTGACGACTATCCAGTATGTTACAGCCTGTTTCGCTGACGGTATTCGCTATTTCACTCAAGATACCCACATTGTTGGCACCAAGAATGGTTACGATCAATTGTTGTTTCATAGATTATTCAAAGATTGAAGCGATCAAGCCCGCAAGATTAGCACAAGTTAAATTTTGGGCAAGATAACGACGAAAAAACAGTCATTTATAATGCAATATTGCATCTGTTTTTAAGAATCAAATCCACTAAATTCCATTAATCACAAAAACACGTCAAATATCCCCAAGTTAATCGATTATCTGCTTGTTTTTAGTGGTATGTGTCTTTACCATTAGGCCCTCATTTTTGTGGAGTAAGCATGTTTAAAGGTAGTTTTGTCGCACTTGTCACGCCGATGTTTGATTCGGGTGAAATAGACTATGTCAGTTTACAAAATTTAGTCGATTTTCATATCGAACAGGGCACGCATGGGTTGGTTTCAGTCGGAACAACGGGTGAATCAGCCACTTTGCCATTTGACGAGCATATTGAGGTCGTGAAAAAAACGGTCGAGTTTGCGCAAAACAAAATTCCGGTTATAGCTGGTAGCGGCGCTAACTCCACGGCAGAAGCTATCTTTTTAAGTGAACAACTAGCCGATACAGGCATCGCAGGATTTTTAAGCGTTGTACCTTACTATAACAAACCACAACAAAAAGGCATGGTCGCACATTTTAAAGCGATTGCTGATGCCACTGACTTACCTGTGTTGTTATATAACGTGCCAGGAAGAACCGTCGCAGACATGTTGCCTGAAACTGTTGCCGAATTAGCTTCGCATCCTAAAATTGTCGGATTGAAAGATGCAACAGGAGACATGCAACGGTTGCGTGACACACAAAAGCTGGTTCCCAATGACTTTGTGATGTTAAGCGGGGATGACCCAAGCGCAATGGACTTTTTGGAATTGGGTGGTCATGGTGTTATTTCTGTCACCGCAAACATTGTTCCGAAGCAGATGGCACAAATGTGTGAGCTGTCACTGAAAAGCAAATTCATTGAAGCAAGAGAAATTAATGAACAGGTCAAACAGTTGCATACGGATCTGTTTATCGAGCCTAATCCGGTGATGCCAAAATGGGCATTGTTTAAAATGGGTATGATGAAAAGCGCTAATTTGCGTTTACCTCTTATTCTTCCGGAACTCGACAGCCAAAATACAATCGAACAAGTCATGCGCAATGTAGGCGTTTTATGATGTTGAAAAAAGATGTTAAGGAATTAAGCATGACTCGAATGACAATATTAGCGGTTTGTCTATCGATAGGAACCCTAAGCGGGTGCACCACATTAGAAGAAAGGCAACGAGCTAATGGTGGATACGATTATGTAGACGCCAAGCAAAGCGAGCGATATCAAGTACCCTCGGATGTTGACACGCCATTTATTAAAAGTGACTTCGACATCCCTGATATCGGCAGTGAAGCACCTCAAGATTTGATTGGAGACAAGATAACTGTTGTGTCTCCGGCGTTAGTTTTGCCGCTGGTGACAGGTTCTCATGTTGAAGAAGGTTTAAAAGAAGCAACCGTATGGTTTGACAAAATCGACGATTCTCAACCTTTAGATACGACGATTTGGAATTCACTCATCAGCTTCCTTGAAGAACGTAACATTGGTATCGTCGACTTTGATCCAGAAAAACAGACGTTAGTGACAGACTGGATGATCATCGATGAAGACGAAGAGGGTGGATGGTTCAACTGGACAAGCACAGATCGCAGCATTGGTCGTCGTTTCGAATTTAGTCTCGACCTAAAACCTCATGGCCGCACAGCAAAGTTGCGCACTGAGCTGCGTGATTACCTGGAAACTGTTGGTGATAATGTCATTGCTGATCTTAATTCTGAACAAGAGCGCCGCAACGAAGTCGATATTCTCAATCAGGTGATCAGTCACTATGAAAAACAAGTTCGAATCGAAGACATTAAACGTATTCGCCAAATACGCAGTGGTTTTGAGATGGAAATGGGGTTCAATAACAAAGGCGAGCCGGCATATGTTGTTGATGGCGACTATGACTTAGTTTGGCCACGTTTATTGCTGGTATTGCGCAAACTCGGTTTTAATGTGAAAGACTTAGACAAATCAAATGGATTACTGTTCGTGAATTATGGAGGAGAGCAAAGCTCTTGGTGGGAAGGATGGTTCACCAGCAGCGAAGAAAAACTCGAGCTGGACAAGACTGACTATCGCATTCAGGTCAACAAACAAAGCGGTAAAACGGCTGTGACCTTGCTTGATAATGAAAGTAATCCTTTTGAAGCAAATAAAGTGACAGAAATATTTCCCACCTTTGCCAGAGTAATGGCTTCTGACGACTTGGATATTTAATCCTAGTAATTGGGCAAGGCTAGGGGGCCTTGCTCAAGCAATACCCTGACTGCAAACATTCGACTGGAAACCCGTGACATGAGTTTGGCAAATACTGTACTGGCTGTTAACGATAATCTCCCTATTCGTACCGATTCCACTGTACACAGCGGCAAAGTGCGCTCAGTGTATTGGTTGACAGAGCAAGATTCACAAAGACTGATAAAACAATATCAGTACAACGTGCCTACTGATACGCCTCTAGCTGTCATGATCATCAGTGATCGTATTTCTGCCTTTGACTGCGTTTGGCACGCCGAAGGGGGACTCAATGGGGTGCCTGGAAAAGGCGCGGCGCTCAATTCCATTTCAAACCATTGGTTCGATTTATTTAAACAAAATGGCCTCGCCGACAGTCATATTCTCGATGTGCCTCATCCCTTTGTGTGGATTGTACAAAAAGCTAAGCCCGTGATGATCGAAGCGATTGCGCGAAACTACATAACGGGGTCAATGTGGCGCGCTTATGCTAATGGCGAACGAGATTTTTGTGGGATCCAACTGCCGGAAGGTCTGCAAAAAGACAGTCAACTAGAAGATTTATTGATCACGCCTTCAACAAAAGGTGTGCTTAAAGGGATCCCGGGTGTGCAAGAGGCGGATGATGCAAATATTACACGTCAGTCGATTGTAGACCATTACCAGGCCTTTAAATTCAATCAGCTTGAAGATGTGGACTATTACGAAACCCTTCTCAAACAAGGGTTTCAAGTTATATCCAAGGCGCTGAGTAAGTTGGATCAAATCTTTGTCGATACCAAGTTTGAATTTGGTTATGTAAAAGATCGAGATGGGAACAATAAGTTAATCTACATGGATGAGGTAGGTACGCCAGATTCCTCTCGAATTTGGGATGGTGAGTCTTACAGGCAGGGTAAGATTGTTGAAAATTCAAAAGAAGGTTTCAGGCAATATCTGCTGGATCATTTTCCTGATCCCGATATCTTGTTAAATAAAAATCGCATGCCAGAACGTTTTGAACTAGCAAAAAACAACCTGTTGCCTCAAGAAGCACTGCTTAAAGTTTCCAAAACCTATATCGATATCGCTGAAAAAATCTTGGGCAAACCTTTAGTTTTAAGCGAAAACCCAAGACAAGAAATTATCGATGTATTGGCGACAAAATATGGATTGATTGCCTAACCTTTCTCATGAATACCGATAGATGTGAGCTTTTTTTTCATCTAGTGCTCACTTCTATCGGAAGCCTATCTTTATGATATTTACTTCTAAAAGCTATATCTCACGCCAAGATAAAGCGCATTTTCATTAGAGATTTGATAATTTCCAGTTAAAGACCAGTCGGCAGAAATCTTGTAGTTGGCGCCCAAATTCAATTTATAGCCCTTAAGTTTATACCCGTCTCCTGTGATGTTTTGATAGGTTATGTTTCCTAGCAATGTAAGATTAGGAATAACACCATACTCGACACCAACTCTCGCAATTCCGCCGTCCAGGGTTAAGTTTTGATCGGAAATGTTGGGCACCGCTGGCAGGTCGTTGATGTTTCCGGTTACTGTGACGCTGCCCGTGCGATCAGCAGTAAACCTTTGACGCAAATAGTTTAGATCAGCGGTCACGCGCCAGTTGTCCTCTATCTGAAACCAATACCCTACACCTATTTTTTGCTCATCAAATTCGTAATCTGTACTACCTTGAAATTGCACACTGGTATCATTGTAGTTTCTCGTGAAATCAAAATCGGGTCCGTCAGTTTCGGTTGTGGTGAAACTTGCATTGAGGTAAATGTTAGAAAAAATCGAAATTCTACTATCAACGTAGAATCCGGTTAGTTGCTCATCGTATCCAGGATTGAACGCAAGAAAGTTTTCCTTTTCCAAATTAGCGTAGCCCGCTTCAAAATAGTTAATGCTTGGTAGGTATTCTTCAGCATTAACTTGCCCCATGTTTAATGAGAGTGCTGTGAATACCAACACGCCTGCGCTTCCTTTTTTATAGATTCTATTGCTCATAGTTTGAGTTCCATTGTTACTAAAGACGAAATGAATGTTAGCGGCTAACAAAACTGATAACTGTCTAGAATTGTTGAGATTTTGTAGGCGAATGTAGGAATGTGTATCGACAATTTGAAAGGCATAATAATTTATTCAATATTAATTGAACCGAATTTAAATAAACAAGGGTCTTAGTAACAACAAAGCCAAAGCAACGTCCCAACTGTGGTAATCTTTGACGGTTATCTCATCGTTTGTCATTTTGAATTCAATATACAAGGAATATCCGTTGAAACATCTCAACTCTCGTTTTTTTATCACTTTACTTTTCACTCTAGTTTTTATCGGCGGTTGTGCGAGTAAGAAATTTAATAAAGCTGAGCAGCGCATAGAGGTACTTGAAATGTCCCAGGAAGTGCTGCAAACCCTTTATGAAAAACAGCCAGATGTTAAACAAAAGGTCAGGGAAGCAGTAGGTTATGCCGTTTTTCAAAATGCTAATGTCAACTTTATCGTCGCTAGTGTTGGTAGTGGCTATGGTGTTGTTATTGATAACAAAACAAGTAAAAAGACCTACATGAAAATGGCCGAAGCCGGTGTAGGTTTTGGCGCTGGAGTCAAAGACTTTAGCCTTATCTTCGTGTTCCATGATACTGAGGCAATGAGCCGTTTTGTCGACCAAGGTTGGTCCGCAGGTGCACAAGCCGATGCCAGTGCAAAAGCCGGTGATCAAGGGGCGGCTGTTGGCGGAGAAGTTGCAATAGACAACGTAACTATATATCAAATAACGCAAAGCGGTATAGCGTTACAACTTACCGTTAAAGGAACACGAATTTGGAAAGATCCTGATTTGAATTGATTCTGATATTGGCGCAGATATTTAGGGCTAGTATTCTATTTTGATATCAATGTCTGTTAGCGCAATTGTACAGCAGGGTAAAAACTCGTCATCATCAATATAAGCAAGAGGGTCGGTGGTGTAATCAACCTCACCTTTTATTAGTTTTGTTCGACAAGCACCACAAAAACCCTCTCGGCAGTGGTAATGCACTTCGACATTTTGAGCTTCGAGATTTTCTAATACGGTTTTGTCGGTTTCACATGGGATAGGTTTGTGATCAGCTATGGTGATCACAAACCGTGTATCGTCTGACATTAAAGATCAAAGTCACCGAAATCTTCGGCGTTAACTTCTGAGTCGATTTGGCCAACAAGGTATGAACTGATTTCAGATTCTTGAGGGGCGACTTGTACATTGTCTGAATTTAAGTAGTTGTTCATCCATGGCAAAGGGTTGCTAGTAACGTCAAAGGGTTGTCCCATACCGATGGCAGACATTCTGTGATTGGCAATGTATTCAACATATTGGCAGAGAATTTCTTCGTTAAGACCAATCATCGAGCCTTGTCCAAACAAATATCCTGCCCATTGTTTTTCCTGCTCTACAGCTTGCATGAAAATGGCGCGGGCTTCATCTTTCAATTCTTCAGCAATCTCTGCCATTTCAGGATCATCTTTACCTTTTTGCCACAAATTCAGAATGTGTTGAGTTGAGGTCAGATGTAAATTTTCGTCACGGGCAATGAGTCGAATAATCTTTGAATTACCTTCCATTAGTTCCCGTTCAGCAAATGCAAAGGTACAAGCGAAGGATACGTAAAACCGTATCGCTTCCAATGCATTGACTGAATTCATGCATAAATACAACTTTTTCTTCAATTCACGCATATTAACTTGATGTACTTCGCCATCAACGGTGTGCACACCTTCACCTTGGGTCTGCCATAACTGCGTATAGAAGATTAAATCGTCATAATATTTAGAGATATCTCCAGCGCGTTGCTTTATGTGCTCGTTGACTACGATGTCATCAAAAATGTTACTCGGATCAGTAAACAGATTACGTAATATGTGTGTATAAGAACGCGAGTGAATGGTTTCAAAAAATGACCAGGTTTCCGTCCAGGTTTCAAGTTCTGGCAACGAGATAATCGGCAAGAATGCGATATTTGGGCTTCTTCCTTGCACCGAATCAAGCAATGTCTGGTACTTTAGATTTGAAATGAAGATATGTTTTTCTGAGTCACTTAATGATTGAAAATCAACACGATCCTTACTGACATCAACTTCCTCGGGACGCCAGAAAAAACTAATTTGTTTTTCAATCAATTTTTCAAAAATACTGTGTTTTTGTTGGTCGTAACGAGCCACGTTGACGGGATTACCAAAGAACATGGGTTCTACAAGTGGATTTGTACGTTTTTGATTAAAAGTGGTGTATTTCATTAATTGTTAATACTCTTTATTCAGTCACAACAAGGTGGCGAGTTATCGCCACCTCTTGTATTCAGTTAAAACCAACTCAATGCTTTAAATTTTGCAGGCTCCGCCAGCACAGTCATCGTCTTCTGTCATCACTACCTCTTGAGCAAGGGGTTTAGATTCCTCTTTCTTCAGCTCAAGCTGAGAGGAATCAGACGCTCCGTCACGGGTATTATGATAATAGAGTGTTTTAATTCCGAGTTTATAAGTGGTTAACAAGTCTTTAAGCAAAAGCTTCATTGGGACTTTTCCGCCTTCATACTTGCCCGGATCATAACTGGTATTGGCCGAAATCGTTTGATCGACAAATTTCTGCATAATGGCACATAATTCTAAATAGCCGTCATTAGATTTAATATCCCACAGCAACTCATATTGCTCTTTTAGGTTCTCATAGTCAGGAACGACTTGTTTAAGCACGCCATCCTTAGATGATTTGATACTAATGTGCCCACGAGGCGGTTCAATGCCATTAGTTGCATTGGAAATTTGTGAGGACGTTTCGGAAGGCATTAATGCCGATAAGGTACTGTTACGGAGTCCGTGCTCGACAATGTCCTTACGCAATGCATCCCAATCATAGTGAAGCGGTTCATTGCACACTTTATCTAGGTCTTTTTTATAGGTATCAATCGGTAACACACCTTTAGAGTAGGTGGTTTCATTGAACTTCGGACATGCACCTTTTTCTTTGGCCAAATTATTGGACGCTTTTAATAAGTAGTATTGCATGGCTTCGAATGTTCTATGGATCAACGCATTACCACTGCCATCAGAGTATCGCTTGCCGTGTTTGGCTAGATAATAAGCAAAGTTGATAACGCCGATACCTAGGGTGCGTCTACCAATTGACGCGTTATGAGCAGCTGGAACCGGATAATCTTGATAGTCGAGCAGGCTGTCGAGTGCGCGCACAGCTAAATCAGCCATCTCTTCAAAATCGTCTAGGCTTTCAATTGCGCCCAAGTTAAACGCAGATAAAGTACAAAGTGCAATTTCCCCGTTTTCGTCGTTCACGTGATCAAGGGGTTTGGTCGGTAAGGCAATTTCCAGACACAGATTGCTTTGACGCACAGGTGCCACTGCAGGATCAAACGGACTGTGAGTATTACAATGATCAACGTTTTGCAGATAAATACGTCCAGTGCTGGCACGTTCTTGCATAAACAAACTAAATAACTCAACGGCTTTGATTTGTTTTTTGCGGATAGAATCGTCTTGTTCATATTGAACATAGAGTTGCTCAAATTTGTCTTGATCCGCAAAGAATGCATCGTACAGACCGGGGACATCAGATGGGCTGAACAAGGTAATATGTTGATCTTTGATCATGCGTTGGTACATCAATTTGTTAAATTGCACCCCATAATCCAAATGACGAACACGGTTTTCTTCTACACCCCGGTTGTTTTTCAATACCAATAATGACTCGACTTCTAGATGCCAAACCGGATAGAACAAGGTTGCTGCACCGCCGCGCACGCCACCTTGTGAACAGCTCTTAACGGCAGTTTGAAAGTATTTGTAAAAAGGGATACAACCAGTGTGATAGGCTTCTCCACCTCGTATTTCGCTGCCTAGCGCTCTAATGCGACCAGCGTTAACACCGATCCCGGCTCGTTGACTGACATATTTCACAATCGCACTTGCTGTGGCATTAATTGAATCAAGGCTATCACCAGTTTCAATTAGTACACAGGAGCTGAACTGACGGGTAGGGGTTCTCACTCCTGACATAATAGGAGTTGGCAATGAAATCTTAAATTGCGAAACCGCGTCATAAAAGCGTTTAATGTAATCTAGGCGAGTGTCTTTTGAATAATTCGCAAACAAGCAAGCAGCAACCAAAATATACAGGAATTGTGCGCTTTCATAGATCTCACCAGTAACTCGGTTTTGAACCAGGTATTTACCTTCCAACTGCTTTACTGCAGCGTAGCTAAAATCCATGTCACGCCAGTGGTCTATGTATTGATCAAGCTCATTGATTTCTTGCTCTGTGTAATCTTCTAAAATGTGCTTGTCATATTTGCCTTTTGCCACCAAGTTTTTAACATGGGCAAGCAGCGCTGGCGGTTCAAATTGACCATAGGCTTTTTTGCGCAGATGAAAAATAGCAAGGCGTGCAGCCAAATATTGGTAATCAGGCGTATCGGTAGAGATTAGATCTGCTGCTGATTTGATCAGTGTTTCATGGATATCTTCAGTTTGGATACCATCATAAAACTGAATATGGGCCTTAATTTCAACTTGAGACACGGAGACATTGTTTAGGCCTTTTGCTGCCCAGGTAATGACTTTGTGAATTTTGTCCAAGTCTAAGACTTCACGTTCACCATCGCGTTTAGTGACATAGAGGTTGTTGTTCATAGTTTAGCCGTATTAGAAAATTAGCGCTTTATGCTCGTGATAATGTATAACCGAACACGTTTATTATTTTACTTGTTGCTATAAATGTCGCACTCGAAGGCTTCGAGCATGTATTAGTCATGCCCCCACCAATATTTTATTTGAGTAGTTCGTTTTGAATGCGATAGACACAAGATAGTGGTGTTTGGCTCTCAATGCAACCCAATATATGGTGGTTTTATAAGCACTTGGAACTTGACCAAATGGTAGGTTAGTGTTGACTAACTTAAAACCGTTAATCAACAGGGAGTTAAACCGAATGCAAGTTTATTCTGAACAAAACTTACGATATAAAATTTTTTATTAGGTCGTTTATGGTTTTTAGACAATCACGATATATAGTGTCAATTATTCAATTTGGCACCATATATGGTATTAAATATGCACGGGGGAAATTCACCAAATAGGTGCAGAGTTGCTAAATGAAAGCTGGACTAGAAGTGATTTAAAATGTCAGTAGGAATTTGAATTTCAAATTCTGCGCCCCAACTTTTGCCTTCGTTTAAATCAGAGATATACCCGTAAAGTGCCACAACAGAACGCATTTGCGCGGCGTGGGCAGCGTCGATATCTCGTTTTGCATCGCCCACGTAAAGCACCTGTTCTGGGGAAACATTGAGTATTCTTGAAGCTTCGATTAAAGGAAGCGGATGAGGTTTATTAAATTCATAGGTATCGCCACTGATCACGCACCGACATTCTTCCATTAAAGGAAAATGTTTTAATAGTTTTGCAGTCAACCAACCGGGTTTATTGGTCACAATTCCCCAAGGAATAGATTGTTGATTGAGATAGCGAAGGGTTTCGTCGACACCGTCAAAAGGTTGGGTGTCCACACAGATATTCTCAAAATAATAATCCAACAGCTTTTGTCGGGCTTTTTCGTAGTCGATGTGATCAAACTGATCTCCGGTTCCCAATTGCAATAGACCCTTAGCTCCGTCAGACGCCACGATTCGGTATTGCTCGTAGGCAAGGGTCGGAAAACCATAGTGGTCGAGTACGTGGTTCAACGCATTTCCCAAATCAGGAGCCGTGTCTAACAACGTACCGTCTAAATCAAACAAAACACCTGAAAAACTGCTCATTTATAACCCCTAATCAATCATTCTTTTAATTGCTAAATAAGTTGAACAGTTAGTCAATCCGTTGGCAATGTACGATGTAGTTAACGTCGACATTTTGTTTGGATAAATAGTATTGCTGACTAACCGGGTTAAAATGAAGACCGGTCATGTGTTTGACTAATAAAGGTGTTGAATCTATCCATTTAAGCATTTCAGCAGGTTTAATGAATTTGTCATATTCATGTGTGCCTTTGGGGACCAAATTAAGAATTTGTTCGGCACCAACGATTGCCATTAAATAGGATTTAATGTTTCGATTTAGCGTTGAAAAAAACACATGGCCGCCAGGTTTAACCATATTTGCGCAGGCATTCACTATCGATGCAGGATCGGGCACGTGCTCCAGCATTTCCAAACAGGTCACAATGTCAAATTGCTGCTCATGACTGTCAGCCATTTGTTCCGCTGTAATCTGTTGATAATCCACTTTTACACCTGATTCCAGACCATGCAACTTAGCTACTTCTAAGGACTCTGCGGCCATATCAATGCCTGTAACTTTAGCGCCTTGTTTAGCCATGTATTCGGCGAGGATCCCACCTCCACAGCCAACATCAATTAAGGTTTTATCAAATACGCCCTCACAATGTTGCAGAATGAAGTCAGCGCGCAACGGGTTGATATCATGTAAGGGTTTAAACTCACCGTTTAAGTCCCACCATCTTGAGGCGAGAGCTGAAAACTTATCTATTTCAGAAGTGTCGACGTTTTGCTGGTTCATAGTTATTCTCAATCTGCTGATACCGAACATTATAAGACGGGCCGATTTAATATAACCAGCAATTAAATGGCTATATGTGCTAAAAAAGTGATTGATTGAACACTATATGAGCGGATCACGGCTATTTATTTTGTTTACTCAGTGATAGAATCTTCAGTCGATTTGTAGAACCCACATAATAGTGAAATCGAACTTATCAATTGTGCAAATAGCCAGTTTCGTAAGTCGATTCGAATAATAATTTAGGGACAAGGCTGTATATGACTGACAATGCCAAAGAAATCCTCCCCATTAACATAGAGGAAGAGTTGAAGAACTCTTATCTCGACTACGCCATGAGTGTTATCGTTGGGCGCGCGCTGCCCGATGTGCGAGACGGTTTGAAACCCGTACACCGCCGCGTATTGTTCGCAATGAACGAACTTAAAAACGACTTTAATAAACCGTATAAAAAGTCTGCTCGTGTAGTGGGCGATGTTATCGGTAAATATCACCCACATGGTGATTCTGCGGTGTACGATACGATCGTGCGCATGGCGCAACCTTTTTCTTTACGATACATGCTTGTCGATGGTCAAGGTAACTTTGGTTCAGTTGATGGTGACTCAGCTGCCGCCATGCGTTATACCGAAGTAAGAATGGCCAAAATCGCTCATGAGTTGCTTGCTGATCTGGAAAAAGAAACGGTCGATTTTGTTCCTAACTATGACGGCACCGAGCATATTCCTGATGTCCTACCGACCAAAGTGCCTAACTTATTGGTAAATGGTTCATCTGGTATTGCCGTAGGTATGGCAACAAATATTCCGCCGCACAACTTAACAGAAGTGGTAAATGGCTGTATCGCGCTTATCGATAATCCTAATATGGATATCGAAGAAATTATGCAGCATATCCCAGGTCCAGATTTCCCAACTGCTGCTTTAATTAGCGGTCGTAAGGGAATTGATGATGCGTATCGCACCGGCCGTGGCAAAATTTATATGCGTGCCCGTGCAGAAATTGAGACGGAAGATAGTGGTAAAGAAACCATTATTATTCACGAGATCCCTTATCAGGTTAATAAAGCACGATTAATCGAAAAAATCGCAGAACTGGTAAAAGAGAAAAAAATTGAGGGTGTTTCAGCACTACGTGACGAATCTGACAAAGATGGAATGCGTATTGTAGTAGAAGTTAAACGCAATGAATCTGCTGAAGTACTGTTAAACCACTTATATGCACAAACGCAATTACAAACTGTGTTTGGTATCAATATGGTGGCGCTGGATAACAACCAGCCAAAAGTTTTCAATCTTAAACAGGCATTAGAAGCCTTTATTCTTCATCGTCGTGAAGTGGTGACCCGCCGCACGGTTTACGAATTGAAGAAGGCCCGTGATCGCGCGCACATTTTGGAAGGTTTGGCGATTGCCTTGGTCAATATTGACGAAGTCATTGAACTGATTAAAGCCTCAGAAAGCCCTAGCGATGCCAAAGCGTCTTTGATTGCTCGAGGCTGGGCACTGGGTGACGTGGCGGAAATGCTGCAGCGCGCAGGAGATGATGCAGCGCGTCCAGATTGGCTAGAGCCACAGTATGGTATACACGATGGCGAATATTTCCTAACTGAACAACAAGCACAAGCTATCCTTGATCTACGCCTACATAAATTGACAGGTCTAGAGCACGACAAAATCCTTGCTGAATATAAAGAGTTGCTCGATTTCATCGCAGAATTACTACATATCTTGGGTAGCGCTGAGCGATTAATGGAAGTGATCCGCGAAGAGCTTGAAAAAGTGCGTGATGAATACGGCGACGAACGCCGTACTGAAATCACCGCAGCCAGCCATGACATAGACATGGAAGACTTGATTGAGCGTGAAGATGTTGTTGTTACCTTGTCTCGCGAAGGCTATGTCAAGTATCAAAAATTGTCGGATTACGAAGCACAACGTCGTGGTGGCAAAGGCAAGTCAGCCACAAAGATGAAGAACGAAGATTTTGTCGAGAAGTTGTTGGTTGCCAATACCCATGATCATATTTTGTGTTTCTCAACGCGTGGCAGGTTGTACTGGTTGAAGACTTATCAACTTCCATTTGCCAGCCGTAATGCACGAGGCAGACCAATCGTCAATATTCTTCCTTTGGAAGAGGATGAACGTATTACTGCCATTCTGCCTATTCAAGAATTTGAAGATGACAAGTACGTTTTGATGGCTACCGCTAATGGTACCGTCAAGAAAACCGCACTATCACAATATTCGCGCCCCAGAGCTAGCGGGATCATTGCCGTTAATCTTAATGAAGGTGATGAATTGATTGGTGTTGATATCACCAATGGCGAAAACGACATCATGTTGTTCTCTGATGCCGGTAAGGTAGTTAGATTTAATGAAAAACAACGTGATTCTGAAACCGGAGAGGTCAAAATTGATCCTGAGACGGGTGAAGAGTTGCTGGCATTGCGTCCCATGGGCCGAACAGCGACCGGTGTTCGTGGTATCCGTTTGCAGGACGGTCAACGTGTTGTATCACTTATCGTTCCAAAAGGCGACGGTGCAATTCTAACTGCCACTGAAAATGGTTTTGGTAAGCGTACACCACTCAATGACTACCCAGCGAAAAGTCGTGCAACCCAAGGGGTTGTATCGATTAAGGTATCAGAACGCAATGGTTCAGTTGTCGGTGCTGTTCAAGTCGAAGAAGGTCAAGAGATAATGCTGATCAGTGATCAAGGCACTCTAGTCCGAACCCGAGTAGACGAAGTTTCAACTGTCGGTCGCAACACTCAAGGTGTGCGTTTGATACGCACTGCAGATGACGAACACGTTGTTGGATTGCAACGAATAGATGAGGTTGAATCGGAAGACTTGGAGCTCGATGACGAAGGCCAGGTTATTCCAGAGACCGAAACGGTAGCCGATGCGCAAAACGCAGAGCAGAGTGACAAGAGCAGTGAATCGGATCCTAACGACGCCGAGTAAATTTGCTTAACGCACGTATTGAGTTGAACAATAACGAGCGGTCTATGGCCGCTCGTTTTATTTTGGGGGGTAAAAAAGTAAAACTATGAAGGGCATTTATAACTTTAGTGCTGGACCAGCGATGCTGCCTGTAGACGTTATGCAACGAGCACAGCGAGAGTTTCTTGATTGGCAAGGGCAGGGCTGCTCAGTGATGGAAATGAGTCATAGGAGCAAAGCCTTTATTGAGGTCGCACAAACCGCAACAGACAACCTTCGAAAGTTATTATCTGTGCCAGACGATTACAAAATTTTATTTACTCAAGGCGGTGGACGAGGGCACTTTTCCGCTATTCCCCTCAACCTCGCAGGCGCATCTGATACTGCCGATCACCTTGTTACCGGCTCATGGTCGAAAGGCGCTGTCAAAGAAGCAAGCCATTATTTACAGGCAGATGTTGTCGGTGGAATCCTTACCACAGACGACGAAATTACTGTGGCCCCGCAAAATACCTGGACACTTAACCCAAATGCTGCCTATTTTCATTATTGTCCGAACGAAACCGTGGACGGCATTGAAATCAACGAAGTACCGGATGTTGGAGACGTGCCAATTGTTGCGGATATGTCGTCAAATATTTTATCTAAATCAATCGACGTGTCTAAGTTTGGCGTGATTTACGGTGGCGCTCAAAAAAACATTGGTCCATCGGGTCTGTCTGTGGTTATTGTTCATGAGTCTCTTTTAGACAAAGCAAGAATAGAAACACCCTCGATACTCAATTACAGTTTATTGAGCCAGCATGACTCTATGTATAATACGCCTCCGACATTCGCCTGGTATCTCGCTGGATTAGTGTTTGAATGGCTATTGGCCAAAGGTGGAGTTGAAGAGATGGAAAAGTGCAATGCGCAAAAAGCCGCTTTGCTGTACGACGCTATCGACAACAATGATTTTTACCAAAACAAGATCGCCAAACAGCACCGTTCCAGAATGAATGTACCTTTTCAACTAGCCGATCCAAATCTAGACGTCTTATTTTTAACTGAATCTGAGCATGCTGGCCTTAAAGCATTAAAAGGACATCGGATGGTAGGGGGTATGCGAGCGAGTATCTATAACGCGATGCCACTCGACGGCGTGCAGGCGCTGGTTGATTTTATGAATGATTTTGCAAGAAGGAAGGGTTAATCCATGCAACAACTTCTGCTAAACCCGATTTCTTCGGTCGAGGGTACCGTTAATGTGCCTGGCTCTAAAAGCTTATCCAATCGCGCGTTGCTATTGGCAGCGCTTGCCAACGGACAGACCCGGTTAACCAATTTACTCGACAGTGACGATATCCGTCATATGTTGGATGCGCTGCAAAAACTCGGTATTCACTACCAATTAAGTGACGATAAAACCGAGTGTTTGGTGACAGGTAATGATGGTGTTTTCACTACCCAAGGCAATATTGAACTATTCCTAGGTAATGCTGGTACAGCAATGCGACCGCTTTGTGCAGCGTTGGCTGCCTCTAGTGGTGAATACGTTTTAACCGGTGAACCTCGTATGGAAGAGCGCCCCATTGGAGCTTTGGTCGATGCACTTGAGCAAGCCGGAGCGCAGATTCAATACCTTAAAAATGATGGGTATCCTCCATTGAAGATTATCGGCCAATCCCTGGCAGGCGGCAAAATTCAGGTAGACGGCAGTGTATCCAGCCAATTTTTGACAGCAGTGCTGATGGTCGCACCTTTGTTTAAAGGGGACAGCGAGATTGAGATTGTTGGAGAGTTAGTCTCTAAACCCTATATTGATATTACCTTACACATCATGGAGCAGTTTGGCGTTAAGGTAGAAAATGACGACTATCAACGATTTGTGATTAACGGCAGTCAAACCTACCAATCACCTGGGCATTTTATGGTTGAAGGTGATGCATCGTCAGCGTCTTACTTTCTTGCTGCAGGAGCCATAAAAGGCGGCACTGTGCGTGTCACTGGTGTTGGATCAAAATGCATACAGGGCGACATTCGCTTTGCCGATGTTCTGCAAGCCATGGGGGCGACAATTAATTGGTCTGATGAATATATAGAAGTGACTGGACGCCCATTAACCGCTATTGATATGGACATGAATCATATCCCAGATGCAGCTATGACCATAGCCACGACCGCTTTGTTTGCCAAGGGCACTACAAGAATGTCCAACATCTATAATTGGCGGGTAAAAGAAACCGATCGGCTAGCCGCGATGGCGACAGAATTGCGTAAAGTAGGTGCCATCGTGAATGAAGGGAACGATTTTATTGAAGTTACGGCGCCAGATTCATTGAACGAAGCTGAAATTGATACGTACAATGATCATCGAATTGCCATGTGTTTCTCGCTGGTTGCGTTAAGTGACACGCCGGTCATTATTAACGACCCAGGTTGCACAGCGAAAACCTTCCCTGATTACTTTGAACGTTTTGCCAGTATTTGCAAATAGACCAGGCATTTTTATATTTAATGTAGCAAGTCGTTTAGAGCTTGTTGACGACTTGTTACATTTTAAATCTCACCAATAAACAGTTATCTACCGACAAATCAGACCACACTCATTGCTATAATCCTCTCAAAGCGTATAATCTCGCCGATTTTTTTAAACCAGCTCAGGAGAGCGCATGCATTTATCTCCCGTCATCACCATCGACGGCCCAAGTGGCGCAGGAAAAGGAACACTCAGCACACTGTTAGCCCAACAACTTGGATGGCATTTCTTAGACAGTGGCGCGATTTATCGTGTTCTTGCTATCGCATCAATGCATCATCAAATAAAAAGTGATGATGAATCAGCCCTTGTCCCATTGGCGAGTAGCTTGGATGTAGCCTTTGAAACCAGCGAACAGGGAACTAAAATTGTTTTAGAAGGCGAGGATGTAACCTATTCAATTCGCACCGAAGAAGTCGGCAGTGTCGCATCTCAAATAGCGTCTTTACCTAGAATTCGAGAAGCGCTTTTGCGACGTCAACGTGCCTTCAGAGAAGAGCCAGGGCTAGTTGCCGATGGTCGAGATATGGGGACGGTAGTTTTTCCTAATGCCGATGCAAAGATTTTCCTCACCGCAAGCGCAGAAGAAAGAGCACAACGTCGTTATAACCAGTTGAAAGAAAAGGGCCATGATGTTAACATTGCGCGCCTTTTAGCCGACATACAGGCTAGAGATGAGAGAGATGCTAACAGAACCGTAGCGCCTTTGGTGCCTGCGGCTGACGCATTTGTACTTGACTCTACTGACCTTGATATTAATCAAGTGCTTGAAAAGGTTAAAGAATACGTAGACTCGAAATTAACTGAGGAAACGTCTCTTTAAGTACTAACTTGCCAGAACACGGAATGTAATGGCGATGAATAACAACCCCACGATAACGGGATTCTTTCGTGGATGTCAAACAAAAGTATTAATCAAAGTAAGCTATGACTGAAAATTTTGCTGATCTATTTGAAGAGAGTTTGAAAGAACTCGAAACACGTCCAGGTGCCATCGTAAAAGGCACAATTGTTTCAATCGATAAAGACATCGTTCTTGTTGATGCCGGTCTTAAATCTGAAAGTGCTATCCCAGTAGAGCAATTCAAAAATGCCGAAGGCACAATTGAAGTTGCAATCGGAGATACGGTTGACGTAGCTCTAGATGCTGTTGAAGACGGCTTCGGTGAGACTATCCTTTCTAGAGAAAAAGCCAAGCGTCATGAAGCGTGGGTTGAACTAGAAAAAGCTTACGAAGAAAAAGAAACCATCATTGGTGTAATTAACGGTAAAGTGAAAGGCGGTTTCACAGTTGAAGTAAATACTGTACGTGCTTTCTTACCTGGTTCACTTGTTGACGTACGTCCTGTGCGTGACACAACTCACCTTGAAGGTAAAGAATTAGAATTTAAGGTTATCAAACTTGACGCTAAACGTAACAACGTAGTTGTTTCTCGTCGTGCTGTTATCGAAGCCGAAAGCAGTGCAGAGCGCGATCAAATTTTGGCTAACCTTGAAGAAGGTCACGAAGTTAAAGGTATCGTTAAGAACCTTACCGATTACGGTGCATTCGTTGACTTGGGCGGTGTAGACGGCCTACTTCACATCACAGACATGGCTTGGAAACGCGTTAAGCACCCAAGTGAAATCGTCAATGTTGGTGATGAAATCAATGTTAAAGTATTGAAATTTGACAAAGAAAAGTCTCGTGTTTCTCTAGGCATGAAGCAGATGGGCAGCGATCCATGGCAAGAAATTGCTAACCGTTACCCTGAAGGTTCTAAGTTGTCAGGTGCAGTGACTAACCTAACTGATTACGGTTGTTTCGTAGAAATCGAAGACGGCGTAGAAGGTTTGGTTCACGTTTCTGAAATGGATTGGACTAACAAAAACATCCACCCATCTAAAGTGGTTAACTTGGGTGATGTGGTTGAAGTTATGGTTCTTGAAATTGACGAAGAACGTCGCCGTATTTCTCTTGGCCTTAAGCAATGTAAAGCGAATCCTTGGGAAGAGTTTGCTAAGTCTCACGAGAAGAATGACAAAGTTAGCGGTAAGATCAAATCTATCACTGACTTTGGTATCTTCATCGGCCTAGACGGCGGAATCGACGGACTTGTTCACTTGTCTGATATCTCTTGGAACAAAACTGGCGAAGATGCCGTTCGCGAATATAAGAAAGGCGACGAAATCTCTGCAGTTGTTCTTCAAGTTGACCCTGAGCGTGAGCGTATCTCTCTTGGTGTTAAACAAATCGAAGAAGACCCATTCAATAAGTATCTGACAGATAACAAGAAAGGTGCTATCGTTACTGGTAAGGTTACCGCTGTAGACGCTAAAGGCGTGACAGTTAACTTGGCCGAAGAAGTTGACGGATATGTTCGTGTAGGCGACCTAGCTGTTGAGCGTATCGAAGATGCATCTGAAGTTGTTAACGTTGGTGATGATCTAGAAGCCAAATTTATGGGCGTAGATCGTAAGAACCGCGTAGTTAACTTGTCAGTGAAAGCTAAAGACCAAGCAGACGAGAAAGAAGCAATTGATAAAGTAAATCAGCAGCAAGATGACGCTGGTTTCACTAACGCATTTGCTGAAGCTTTCAAAGCTGCTAAAGGCGAAGAGTAAGTACAAAAGTGGTCAGGCGCATTGATTGTGTCTGACCATTACGTCGCATCGGTAGGTGTTTTTGATTAACGGAGGGTACAAATGACCAAATCTGAACTTATTGAAAGGCTAGCCGATAAAGCACGACATATTCCAGCCAAAGACGTTGAGTCTTCAATCAAAGAAATGCTTGAGCAAATGGCTCAAACGCTTCAAAAAGGTGATCGAATAGAGATCCGTGGGTTTGGAAGCTTTTCTTTGCATTATCGGGCGCCAAGAGTGGGCCGTAACCCGAAGACTGGCGAGACGGTTAAACTTGACGGTAAATATGTACCGCATTTTAAACCAGGCAAAGAATTACGTGAACGTGTGAATGACGGACTTACACACTGAAAAAGATAAAAGTTAAAACGGCATCCAATTAGGATGCCGTTTTTGTTTGGATGACAAACACATTCGCTTTCTAGTAATATAGCAACGACTACCTTTTGCATAATAAGGACTTACATTGAGAGTTTTCCTGCTCGTCTTCATTTTGATCATAGTTATGTTGATTTCTGCCATGTTAGGGGCAAAAAATGATCAGGCAGTGAGTTTTGATTATCTTCTCAATGTCATCGAAATGCGCCTTTCTATTTTATTGATGCTGTTTTTTGCCGCCGGTGTACTTTTTAGTGGACTAGTGTTTGCACTTATTTGGATAAAATTAAAGTGGCATGTCGGGCGGTTGCAAAAACAACAACGCAAAGCTGAACAACAAAAATCTGAACTTGTAAGTAGTTGATTAGATGTTAGAACTCTTATTTTTATTGCTTCCAGTTGCAGCCGGCTATGGCTATGTCATGGGGCGCAATAGTGTTCGTCAAGCACAACGAAAACAATCCAGTATACTCTCGCGCCATTATTACAAAGGGTTAAATTTTCTTTTATCAGATCAACCAGACAAAGCGGTTGATACGCTGATGAAGATGATTAATTTAGATAGTGACACGGTAGAAACCCATATTGCCATGGGCAATTTTTTCCGTCACCGAGGGGAATTGGACAGGGCCATTAGAGTCCATCAAAATCTCGTAAGTAAACAAGAATTATCTCAGTCACAAAACCATCAGGCATTGCGTGAATTAGGCAAAGACTACATGATGGCAGGTTTCTTGGAACGGGCAGAAAACGCATTTTTACAGCTCCTTGATAGCGATAAACACTTTTTAGATGCTCAAAAACAGCTATTCAGTATCTATCAGACGACAAAAGAATGGGATAGGGCGATTGAGCTGGGTGAGCGCATGATGAATTGTCATGGCGACAGTGATGAGCTGTGTAATAGAATTTCTCACTTCTATTGTGAACAAGCTCTAAAGCGCATTAAAAGTGATGAGTTCGAAAAAGCGGAAGAGAGTTTGCAAAAAGCCATTCTGGCCGATGAACATGCTGTCCGTCCCTGGTTGATTTTAGGCGATTTAGCGGTAAAACAAGAACAATATCAACAGGCGATTGATTATCTCAAAGAAGTGCCAGTTAGAGACATTACCTGGTTTAGCGAAGCGGTTCCCATGTTGGAGTTGTGTGCTCAAAAATTAGGCACAGACGAACAGCTCGAAGCAATTCTTGAACAATACTGGCAACAATGTGCTACCTCTTACTTGGCGAAGGTGAAATTGTTAGCCAAGAAAGACAGTACAGATAGCGCCGAACAGGTTTTATTTGAACAACTCAAGAAAACACCTACGATGAAAGGCTTTAAAACCCTTATGGGCTTTTTTATCGAAGATGAAGTGGATAATAAAACCAAAGAAAGCCTAAGCATGGTAAAAGACCTGGTTGAAGAACAAATTAAAATCCGGCCGAAGTATCGTTGTCTCAGCTGCGGTTTTTCCGGACGCCAAATTCATTGGCTTTGTCCCTCATGTAAGAAATGGGGCGTTGTGAAACCCATCAAAGGCCTAGACGGAGAATAGTCCCCGAATGTCAGACCCGAAAGTAATTGTCGCCTTAGATTTTGATAATAAAAATAAAGCTTTAGATTTAGTTAGTCAGCTTGACAGCAGTCAATGCAAACTCAAAGTAGGCAAAGAAATGTTTACCTACTTTGGTCCTGAGTTCGTAGAAGAACTTGTGCATCGCAAGTTTGATGTTTTTCTGGACTTAAAATTTCATGATATTCCCAACACAGTAGCTAAAGCGTGTCTGGCTGCTGCTGATCTGGGGGTGTGGATGATGAACGTTCATGCTTCCGGTGGGCCCAAAATGATGAGCCACACTCAACAGGCATTGGAAAGCCTTGGACATGATCGCCCAAAACTTATCGCGGTGACCGTGCTTACCAGTATGGATCAATCACAACTGAACGCAATTGGTATTCAAACAACGCCAGAGCAACATGTTTTGTCTTTAGCAAAAATGACTCAAGAATGTGGATTAGATGGTGTGGTGTGCTCTGCGCAAGAGGCGCCAACATTAAGAAGTCATCTTAATGATAATTTCTTGCTGGTTACCCCCGGGATCCGGCCGGTGGGCAGTGAAAAAGGCGATCAACAGCGAATTATGACACCACCTGATGCGCTGGCCGCAGGTGTCAGCTACATGGTTGTTGGCAGGCCTATCACTCAGGCTGAAAATCCATTGCAAGCGCTTTTGGATATTAACCGTTCGATTGGTTGATAGTGACGTTTTAGGAAAGTGGTAAGAGATCCCCGATCAAAAGACCTCGGGGATGACGTTGTATTTGTGACAACGGGAAGGCGCCGTTGCGGTAAATTGTAAGTCTACTAGTGCATCATCTTAGAATGACTATTTCGTAATCCCTAATATAATTAATATGTCATCCCAGCAATATAATTAATGCGTCATCCCAGCATGCTTTTAGCTGGGATCTCTTGAAAACAACAATCGTTCTACAATCGATTTTCCAGGACAAAAAAAGCTGCACGAAGCAGCTTTTTTAAGGGTATTAGGTGCAGTTTACAACTGTAGTGCCGCGGTAGCATCCATATATTCAAGGTTAAGCTCATCACCTAACGCGTCAACAACGGCTTTATAGGTTACCTTACCTTTGTGAACGTTTAATCCATTAAGTAAATGATGGTCATCCAGCATCGCTTGTTTTGGACCTTTATTTGCTAGTGCAAGACCAAATGGGAGCGTAGCGTTGTTTAGCGCCATGGTAGAAGTTCTGGCAACGCCACCAGGCATGTTAGCCACGCAATAATGTACCACGCCATCTACAATATATACCGGATCTTGATGTGTTGTAGCCTTTGACGTAGCAAAACAGCCGCCTTGGTCGATGGCTACATCGACTACGACTGAGCCTTCTTTCATATTTCTGATATGTTCATTTGTGAGTAATTTAGGCGCCGCTGCACCTGGTATTAATACTGCACCTACGACTAAGTCAGCTTTTGAAGAGTAATATTCAATAGCGTCTATAGTTGAGAAAACAGTTTTGACTTGATTGGCAAAAATATCGTCCAGCTCGCGTAATCGCGGTAATGAACGATCTAAAATTGTGACATCGGCACCTAAGCCAATAGCCATTTTTGCTGCGTTTGTTCCTACAACACCACCACCAATAACAAGTACTTTGCCTGGTGCAACGCCTGGAACACCACCTAGAAGTGTGCCACTTCCACCTTGAGCTTTTTCAAGATAATGAGCGCCAGCTTGCACGGCCATACGTCCAGCCACTTCACTCATTGGCGCCAACAAGGGCAGGGCACCACGGTTGTCCGTTACGGTTTCATAAGCGATACACGTTGCGCCAGATTCTACTAGTAATTTAGTTTGAGTTGGATCCGGTGCCAAATGTAAATAGGTGTATAGGGTCTGTCCTTCTCGCAACATTTTGCATTCATTCGGCTGCGGCTCTTTAACCTTTACTATCATCTCTGCTTTAGCGAAAATTTCTTCCGGTGTTTCAACAATGGTAGCACCGGCAACGAGATATTGTTCATTATCGAAGCCAATAGCTGCCCCCGCATTATGTTGAACCATTACTTGATGCCCATGAGTAACAAATTCTTTCACGGCAGCAGGCGTTAAGCCAACGCGATATTCATGATTTTTAATTTCTTTTGGTACACCAATTAGCATGTTCTCACCTAAACATTAGAGTTAAAAAATAAAAGCGAAGTATAGGTGACATTTTAAAAACTGTTCTGCTGTAATTTTTAAGTATGCAGTATATAATTTTGAAAATAGATTAATATGCAGAACAAAGTAATGTTAATTAAAACGCCCAAACACTTAGATCGAATCGATCGAAACATATTGATTGCCTTACAAAAGAACGGCAAATTGTCCAACGTAGATTTAGCAAAATCCGTTGGTCTTAGTCCAAGTCCCTGTCTTGAAAGGGTTAAGCGTCTAGAGCAACAGGGTTATATTGTTGGCTATCATGCGCAAGTAGACCCAAACAAACTTGGCGCCGCTATGCTGGTATTTGTAGAAATCACTTTGACTAAAACGAGTGTAGATATATTTGAAGAATTTTCTGCGGCGGTTAAAAAACATGATGATATTCAGGAATGTCATTTAGTCTCTGGTAACTTCGACTTTTTACTTAAAGCAAGAGTGGCAGATATGTCCAGTTATCGTAAATTGTTGGGGGATACTTTACTGCGGCTTCCTGGTGTGAGTGAATCTAGAACTTACGTTGTTATGGAAGAGGTCAAACACACTGGTCAAATTAAAATCAATCTGAAGTAAATCACCACTCTTCAGGGTTTATAGCCGCTCATTTGCTAGGATTTTAGTGGCTTCGCTGGTAAGGTATAGGGATAAAAACTAGTACAAATATAACGATAAGAATTTATGGCGCGATTAACGGGAATTCAGCGAATTATGGAAGTGGGCATGATTGTTTCATGCTGTTTCGCATTCTTTATTCTTCTAGCACTGGCTTCATTCAATGCCTCGGATCCCAGTTGGAGTCAAGCAGGGTTTCAAGGCACAATTTACAACTGGGTTGGGCCTATTGGCGCTTGGTTTGCTGACGTTTTATTCTTTAGCTTTGGCAGGTTTGCTTTTGTTATTCCTTTTATTTTGGCTTTTGTGGGGTGGTTTTTATTCCAGCAAGCCAAAAAAGTAGGAGAAATAGATTACTTAACAATTGGTCTTCGAATTATTGGTTCAATTTTGGTTATTGTAGGGTTATCCGGCCTGCTAAGCCTCAATGCCAGTGACATCTATCATTTCTCTGCAGGGGGCATGATCGGTGATGTGGTAAGCACTTCACTAATCCCTCACTTTAGTCTTGTTGGGACAACCTTGTTGTTACTGTGCTTTTTACTTACAGGCGTGACGTTGGTCACGGGCATTTCCTGGTTGACGGTCATCGACAAATTAGGCGAATTAAGCATACGTTCAGGCATTGTTTTGTATAACACTCCTCAACGAATACAACAAAGCCCAATTGCCAGATTATCATTTATGCCAAATCGAGAACGCAAAGCGATTGAAAACAAACAGCGTGAAGTCGAGATAACGACATTCAAGGCGACAGAACCCGATGCCTATGAAGACGAATTCGAGCCTGTTATTCCAGATGAGGTTTTTCAACACCCTGAGCCGGAAAAAACTAAACCTAGTATTTTGTCAGTTTCAGAACTAAAAAAGAAAATCTCGGGGTCGCGAAATAAACCTGCAACGGATAACGACGCGTCGGTTACGCCAGAACCCAGTAAAAATGATCAGGCTGTGACCTCTGTAAAAGATAGCAACAACGATTCACCTTCCGACGAAAGTATAGGGGAGTTGCCTTCATTTGATTTACTCGATCGTGCAGATAAAGTGCTTAATCCCATTAGCCAAGAAGAGTTGGACGGAGTGTCCAGGCTTGTGGAAGAGAAACTTAAAGACTTCAATATCGAGGCGAGAGTAGTAGGCGTTTATCCTGGTCCGGTTATTAC
This sequence comes from Aliiglaciecola sp. M165, assembly GCF_007197995.1. GTDB lineage: Bacteria > Pseudomonadota > Gammaproteobacteria > Enterobacterales > Alteromonadaceae > Aliiglaciecola. The sequence continues at coordinate 121,820 of NZ_VKKH01000007.1, read as the reverse complement.
ACGTTTCGAGCTAGACTTAGCGCCGGGTGTAAAGGTTAGTAAAATTACATCTCTGGCAAAAGATCTGGCGCGTGCTATGTCAGCAATCTCCGTTCGTGTCGTCGAAGTTATCCCGGGTAAATCGGTTATTGGCTTAGAACTACCAAATAAAAATAGAGAAATGGTCCGCCTCAGTGAGGTCATCGGTTGCCAGGCATTCCAAGGTAATGAATCTCATTTAACCATGGTGCTAGGCGCAGATATCTCAGGAAAACCGGTTGTTGTAGATCTGGCTAAAATGCCTCATTTATTAGTGGCAGGTACCACAGGTTCGGGTAAGTCTGTTGGGGTCAACGTTATGATCCTAAGTTTGCTGTATAAATCTTCACCTGAAGATGTGCGCATGATCATGATTGACCCAAAAATGTTGGAATTGTCGGTTTATGAAGGCATCCCTCATCTATTGGCTGAGGTTGTTACCGACATGAAAGAAGCTGCCAATGCCTTGCGTTGGTGTGTGGGCGAAATGGAAAGGCGCTATCGCCTGATGTCTGCGTTAGGCGTTAGAAACCTCAAAGGGTATAACACCAAGGTAGCGAAAGCTAAAGAAGCTGGTGAACCGATCAAAGATCCACTGTGGCGTTTTGAAGAGAGTATGGAAACGGTTGCACCGGATTTGGAAAAACTGCCGAGCATTGTTGTTGTGGTCGACGAATTTGCCGACATGATGATGATTGTCGGTAAAAAAGTGGAAGAGCTGATTGCACGTATCGCGCAAAAGGCCAGAGCCGCTGGCATCCATTTGGTCTTGGCAACGCAGCGTCCTTCTGTAGATGTCATTACAGGTTTGATTAAGGCCAATATTCCTACACGGATTGCATTTCAGGTGTCTTCAAAAATCGATTCTAGAACCATTTTGGATCAGCAAGGTGCAGAAGCGCTACTGGGTATGGGGGACATGCTGTATTTACCGCCTGGCACTGGCGTTCCTACACGGGTACATGGTGCCTTTGTAGATGATCACGAAGTCCATGCTGTGGTTGCCGATTGGAAGAAACGCGGTGAACCTGAATACATTGAAGAAATTCTTTCCGGTGACAGTGGCGCAGAAGTGTTGTTACCTGGTGAGCAAGCCGAAAACGCTGATCAGGAAATGGATGCGTTTTATGATGAAGCCGTCGCCTTTGTCACAGAATCACGCAGGGCTTCGGTGTCAAGCGTACAGAGGAAATTCAGAATTGGTTACAATCGTGCCGCTCGTCTAGTGGAACAAATGGAACAAAGTGGCGTCGTAAGTGCTGCGGGTCACAATGGTGCTCGCGAAGTATTGGCACCGCCGCCACCTAGGGATTAATTATGAAGTTAATAGTTAAAAAGCGTTTTAATAGCCTTGTTACTGCGGGGCTATTTAGTTTTGTTTGTTTAGTTTCAAATCATGCATTGTCGCAAGACAGTGATACGCAAAGGGCACCGGAAATTGCTGGTACCGAAACCAATTCAGAGGCGGTCCAGAGCCTAAAACAAAAGCTGGAGTTATTAAAAACTTATACGGCAATCTTTGAGCAAACAGTCGTTGACGGACAAGGCGAACTTGTGCAAAACGCCAGTGGACAATTGACCTTAAAACAGCCAAATTTAATGATTTGGCAAGTCAATGAGCCAGATGAAAACCTGATGGTCGCTGATGGGTCAACGTTATGGTATTCCGATCCTTTTGTCGAGCAGGTGACTGCGGTCGATCAATCGTCTTCTGTGGCGAATAACCCAGTCGTCTTGCTAACCGACCCGGAAAACCAGGCGTGGGATGCTTTTGTTATTAGTCGCGTAGATGAAGGTTTTATGGTGAGTGCGAAAGAACCAGAATCTCAGGTAGCTCAATTATTCTTAAAATTCGACAATGACACTTTGACCGCTCTGCATTTTGTAGATCGACAGCAACAGACTAGTCGTTTAGTCTTTTCTGATATTCGCCAAAATCTACCCATTGGTGACGAACAATTTGTATTCTCGGTTCCCGAAGGTTTTGAATTGGATGATCAACGCTAGCAATGGAATTTGATTTTGATCAAAAGACATCCTTTGCACCGCTTGCGGCAAAAATGCGGCCGAGCACGATTTCTCAATATTTTGGTCAGCAGCATATTGTCGGCCCAGGAAAACCCCTTCGTAAAGCGCTAGAAAATGGCCATCCACATTCAATGATTTTATGGGGGCCGCCGGGTACAGGGAAAACCACCCTTGCTGAGTTAGTCGCTAGCCACTGTGATGCGCATATCGAACGAATTTCAGCCGTCACTTCCGGTGTTAAAGACATTCGAAGCGCGATTGAGATGGCTAAACAACAAGCCGCAATGCGCTCCAAACGAACCATATTGTTTGTAGATGAAGTTCATCGGTTCAACAAATCCCAACAAGATGCGTTTTTGCCCTACATCGAAGATGGCACGGTCACTTTTATAGGTGCGACGACTGAAAACCCATCATTTGAACTTAATAACGCACTATTATCGCGAGCAAGAGTTTATTTACTTCAATCTTTAACCTTTGACGATCTTGAACAAGTGCTAAACACTGCCTTGTCCGATGCGGAGCGTGGCTTAGGGCACTTAAATTTGAAGATTGAAGTCGACGCACGAAACCGTCTCATCGACCTTTCTGGTGGGGATGCTCGTCGCTTGCTCAACTATATCGAATTGTGTTCCGATTTTGTTGAAGATAGTAACGTGACACTCACAACGGTCGCGCAAGCTATAGGTGACCGAGTTGCCCAGTTCGATAAAGGCGGTGATCAGTATTACGATATGCTTTCAGCGTTTCACAAGTCGGTGCGAGGTTCGTCATCTGATGGTGCACTGTATTGGTATGCAAGAATGCTGGTTGCCGGTGCAGAGGCAACAGTCATCGCCAGACGCCTATTGGCTATTGCCACCGAGGACATAGGAAACGCCGATCCTAGAGCGATGCAAGTATGTTTAAATGCATGGGATATTTATCATCGGGTGGGGCCTGCAGAAGGTGAAAGGGCTATTGCTCAAGCAGTGATCTATTGTGCCTGCGCGGCAAAAAGTAACGCTGTGTACAAAGCATTTAAAGCCGCAGTTGCCGATGCAAAAGAGTTACCCGATCATCCCGTACCTGAACATCTGCGAAATGCCCCAACAAAGTTAATGGAAGACTTGGGATATGGAAAGGAATATCGCTACGCCCACAATGAACCCCATGCTTATGCAGCGGGGGAGCATTATCTGCCTGTAGATCTCAGTTCGCGAGATTATTATCAACCCAGTGAACGAGGATTAGAAAAACAGCTTAAGGCAAAGATAGCGTTTCTTAAAGAACTTGACGCACAAAGTGATGTAAAGCGAGACAATCATGAATAATACCATGGCGATTTATGGTTATATTGCCCTTGGTGGCGCTGCAGGGGCATGTTTACGATTTTTTCTTTCACAATTGATGTTGCAATGGTTTGGTAAAGGCTTTCCTTTTGGTACACTGCTGGTCAATGTGATTGGCTCCTTTTGTCTTGGCTTGGTGTATTCACTCATCGAGCAAGGGCAAATAGAAATTGTGCTTTGGCGCACCACAGTAGGCATCGGTTTTCTCGGTGCTTTAACGACCTTTTCTACCTTCTCAGTCGACACACTCTTGTTAATTCAACAGGGAATGTGGTGGAAAGGCTTACTTAATATATTTTTAAATTTGGCTAGCTGTTTACTCGCAGCGTGGCTAGGCATGCAATTGGTTAAAGGTTAATAATTTACAGATGTTAGATCCTAAGCACTTACGTAACGACATAGAACAAACGGCAGAAAAACTGAAGTCTCGAGGTTATGAACTTGATGTTTCTGCATTCAACCAATTGGAAGAACGCAGAAAATCCCTTCAAGTGCGTACCCAAGAATTGCAAAATGATCGCAATGTACGTTCAAAGTCGATTGGCAAGGCCAAAGCCTCTGGTGAAGATATCGCGCCACTATTGGCTGAAGTTGGAAAATTAGGGGAAGAGCTCGACGCCGCGAAAGCTGAATTAAGCCAGTTGCTCGAAGACATTGCTGAGTTCTCTTACGGTATACCCAATCTTCCCGATGATTCAGTACCCGCAGGGAAAGACGAGAACGACAACCTGGAAATTTTACGCTGGGGCGAACCAAGAGCATTTGATTTTGAAGTGAAAGATCATGTTGATGTGGCGGAAGCTATCGACAAAGGTTTAGACTTTGAAACTGGCGTAAAATTATCGGGGTCACGTTTTGTGGTCATGCGTGGTCAAGTCGCCCGATTAAATCGTGCTCTGTCACAATTTATGCTCGACTTACACACCACTGAACACGGTTATCAAGAAATGTATGTGCCTTATTTGGTTAATGAAGCCAGCATGTTTGGTACTGGGCAGTTTCCCAAGTTTAAAGAAGATTCGTTTCATACTATGCCGGCAACAGAAGAAGGTCAGGGATTGTCTTTGGTACCTACGGCAGAAGTGCCGCTGACCAATATGGCAAGAGACGAAATATATTCAGCCAAAGATCTACCTGTAAAAATGACCGCGCATACACCTTGTTTTAGAAGTGAAGCCGGTTCATATGGACGGGATACGAAAGGCCTTATTCGTAACCACCAATTCGATAAAGTTGAACTGGTGCAGTTGGTTAAACCTGAAGATTCCTTTGACGCACTCGAAGAATTAACCGGTCATGCCGAGAGGGTATTGCAATTGCTTGAATTGCCCTACAGAAAAGTGCTGTTGTGCACAGGTGACATGGGCTTTGGCGCTTGCAAAACCTATGATTTGGAAGTTTGGTTACCGGCGCAAGACACCTATCGAGAAATCTCTTCATGTTCTAACATGCATGATTTCCAGGCGCGCAGAATGCAGGCACGATTCCGCAACCCAGAAACCAATAAACCTGAACTATTGCACACTTTAAATGGGTCAGGTTTGGCCGTTGGTAGAACTTTGGTTGCAATCCTTGAGAACTACCAGCAGGCCGACGGTTCGGTCACTATTCCCAAAGCCTTGGTGCCGTATATGAATGGTGTGGAGTCAATTTCAGCTTCGTAAAAGTTACTTCGCTGACGTTAGCTAAACTGCAAAAGGTGACCAAGGTCACCTTTTTTAATAAAAAATATAGAAGAATCTTACAGGCATTTAGCCGGTTTGGGTAAGCCAGCAATTTTAGTCGCTTGTTTAGCAGGGCCTTTGGGAAATAGTCGCTGTAAGTATCGACTGTTACCTTTTTCTGGACCATATTTGTTTGCCATGGCCTTTACTAGCGCTCTGATTGCAGGGCTGGTATTGAACTCCAAATAAAACTCTCTGACAAAATTAACCACTTCCCAGCGATTTTCGTCTAGCTCAATATTTTCAGTTGCCGCCAAAACGGGCGCAAGCTCTGGTTGCCAGTCTTCTACGTTGAGTAAATATCCCGCTTTGTCTGTTGGGATTTGTTGTTGTTCAAAGGTGATGAAGTGTTCCATAGCGCTTTCCGATTACCAGGCAATAACATTGTCATGGTCGATGACGAGGTCGACGAGTTCTAAATAGTTAATGTTGCGGACCTTTGATACAGAAACACCACGTGCTTTTGCGTCGCTTTCGAGTACATGCACGTTATCAGTTGCATTCATTAAGGCCTGTAAGAGTTTAGAATCGTTGAGCACATACACCGCGTCTTCCATTAATATCACTGCATCCTCAACACTGATCCTGGAAATCGTCTGGTCAATGGTTTGGCAACTAAATGGGCTTGAAACAAATTTGTGCAAAATCATGACAGACTCAGTACATTATGATGCTGGCTTAGCAGCTGATTTAATCTGTTCTCATCAACAATTTCAGTCTCAATGATTAAATCGCTTTTTGACAAGCCGCGTTGCGACAGGCTTTTTTGACAGACATATATCGATTCCACATCATAAAACTCAAAGGCCCCAAAACTTTTAGCAAAGTGTTTTTGTTCCACTTCCGCTGGCGATTGGGTCAAAAGTTGAAAAACACCGTCGTCAACAAAAAATACACTGACTTGCTGACCAAAGGTGGCCGCTGCCAACACCAGATCTACAGATTCTTGTCCTGCCTGTCCTTTGAAAGGCGTGCTGCGGTTGATAATGGCTAGGGTATTCAAAATTGTATGCTCTTGTCTGACTCGTTTAACATCGCCACTAACTCACCAATACCAACTGACTGAAACGGGCTCACAAGATTGTGATCATGTCTGTTTTTATCTTGTTGAGCATCCTCGTGGCTAATAACCCCTCGACGATTTGCAGCGGTCACACAAACTTGTAAGGGAATTTTATGTTGCTGTGCCAAGTCTTGCCATTTTTCATACAGTGCAAGCTCGTCGGATAAAACAGTTTGAAACCCATTGGCTACAGTGACACCAGCTTGATAGAAAAACACACCATTGACACTATGACCTTTTTCAATCGTCGCCTGGATAAATCTAAGGGCACTGTATGCACCTTGAGAGTCAAGGGCAGGGGATGTCACGATAATACTGATTGTTGCCAAATTTGATCCGCCTAAAACAAAAACACCCCAGCGTTCGCTGAGGTGTTTTAGCATAACAGAAAATGTTAGTCGTCGCCGCCAAATGCACCAAGCAAGTGTAGGATAGACGTAAACAAGTTGTAGATATTCAAATACATAGAAACTGTTGCTCTAATGTAATTGGTTTCACCACCATTAACGATGCGGCTTGTATCAAACAAGATGAAACCTGACATGATAAATACAATCGCAGCGCTAACCGCTAATGACAATGCTGGAATACCCATAAAGATATTAGCGATAGATGCTACTACAGCAACAATCAAACCGACCAAAAGGAATCCGCCCATAAAGGAGAAATCTTTTTTAGTGGTCAGTACATAAGCTGATAATCCAAAGAATACCAAGGCTGTGGTGCCAAGAGCTTGGAAAACAAGTGAGCCTGCACCTGCAGCCATATAGTGATTAAGCATTGGACCTAAAGAACCACCTAGCAGACCCGTAAACGCGAATACAAACAAAATACCCATTGAGCTGTTAGCTACTTTGTTGAGAAAGAAAATCATCACTAAGGCAGTAAGAGACATCACCATTGCTGCACCATGGCCAATTCCCATTGCCATAGTCAATCCAGCACAAACCGCACTAAATGCTAATGTCATGGCGAGCAACATGTAGGTATTTCGGAGAACCTTATTGGTCTCTAATACCGATGGTTGTGCACCAACCTGAACATAACGATCTTGATCCATAAAAACCTCCAGTAGGCATTTAAAAGTAATAACTGAGTAAATTACTAAAGTATTTTGTAATTAGTGTATTTGTATGGTGTTTGGTTCAATTTTTCAAGTATTATCGCAAACACTTTGTGACTATTTGTGTTTTGGTTGCGTTATTGTGTTTTTAGTAAGCAAATTGACCAAAGTTTTAGCGATTGATGAAAAAATTAAACTATCCCCTTTACAAGCCCAAAAAAGGCCATTAATATTCGCACCACTTCGGAGAGGTGGCAGAGCTCGGTTTAATGCACCTGACTTGAAATCAGACGTAGGTTCATCCCTACCGGGGGTTCGAATCCCTCCCTCTCCGCCATATAAAAGAAACCCGCACTTGTTGCGGGTTTTTTGCATTTTGGATTCGAAGAGAAATAAGGGAGGGTGAGAAGCCCCGCGGTTAGACACCATTGTCGGGAACAATGTGTACCGCCGCAGGCGCCCGAAGGGACAAGCACAAGGATGTGCCTGAGGACATCCCTCCCTCTCCGCCATATAAAAGAAACCCGCACTTGTTGCGGTTTTTTTGCATTTTGGATTCAAAGAGAAATAAGGGAGGGTGAGAAGCTCCACGGTTCAACTATTTGGCGGGAATTAATACTACCGCCAAGGATAAACTAACTTTTTCGTAGGATATTTTCTTTGGCAATAAATATATAAAGTTTACGCTGCAAAATAGTTATTTACTGTGTTATTTTATTGATTCAGGTAGTTGGTTTGGAGTTCCATTTGATCACACTTTTATTAGTCGATGACCATGAGTTAGTTCGCACGGGCATTCGCAGAATTCTTGAAGATGTTTCTGATTTCAAGGTGATCGGTGAGGTGGATAATGGCGAAGAAGCCATTAAATTCTGTCGGAATTCGCCCCCTAATATTGTGTTAATGGATATGAATATGCCTGGAATTGGTGGATTAGAAGCAACTAAGCAGATTATTCATTACGCACAGGACTCGAAAGTTATTGTGTTGTCTGTGCACACAGAAAACCCGATACCCGCGCGAGTGATGCAACTTGGTGCTTTTGGCTACCTGACTAAAGGCACTGACCCTGCAGAGATGATCATTGCCATACGTAAAGTCGCGGCTGGACAACGTTATATTGCCCCTGATATTGCACAGCAAATCGCGATTGGGCAGTTGAATCTAAATGAAACCAATCCTTTTGATCAACTCTCGAAGCGTGAATTAGAAATTACCATAATGCTCACGAAAGGCTCTCGAGTGCCTGATATTGCTAATCAATTGAATATCAGTGCCAAAACAGTCAATACATACCGATATCGTATGTTTGAAAAACTGAATGTTGCCTCGGATGTGGAGCTTACACACCTGGCATTGCGCCATAATTTAATCGATACCAATCAGCTTTAATCATATTGATTAGTTAAAAGTGATGGAACAACAGGCTAGTTTTGACCACAAAGCGTTTCTAAAGAATCTGACCACACAACCTGGTGTGTACCGAATGTACAATGTCAAGGATGAAGTGATTTATGTGGGAAAAGCCAAGAATCTTAAGAAACGCGTCTCCAGCTATTTCAAAGCTACCTTAGATAGTATTAAAACGCGCTCTCTGGTGAAACAAATCCATCAAATGGATGTCACTGTTGTCAACAGCGAAACCGAAGCTTTTATTCTCGAAAACAATTTTATAAAAAAGTATAAACCTCGTTACAACGTTCTGTTGCGAGACGATAAATCCTATCCTTTTATTTTTCTTTCTGATCATCGACATCCACGGCTTACTATTCATCGAGGCGCAAAAAAAGCCAAAGGCGAATATTTTGGACCCTATCCAAGTGCTTGGGCGGTGCGAGAAAGCTTGCGTACAATGCAAAAGCTTTTTCCTGTCAGGCAGTGTGAAGATAGCTATTATCGAGCACGAAGCCGACCTTGTTTACAATATCAACTGCAACGCTGTGCAGGACCCTGTGTGGAAGGGTTAGTTTCTGATAGCGAATACAATGATCAGATTAAATTGGCGAAACTTTTTCTTAAAGGCAAAAACCAACAAGTTATTCAATCGTTGGTAGAAAAAATGGAAAGAGCCAGCTCAGAACTGCGCTTTGAAGCCGCCGGTCGTTACCGTGATCAAATTAGTGCGCTCAATAAAGTCCAAGAGCAGCAATGGGTGAGCGGTAACCAGCAGGAAATGGACGTATTTGGATTTGTTTACAGAAATGGTATTGCTAGCATCCAGGGATTGTTTATCCGCGACAACAAATTGCTTGGCAGTAAAAGCTTTTTTCCTAAAGTTCCTCCTCAATCGAGTTCTGAAGAGGTTTTGCAGTCATTTATCCTGCAATTTTATTTGGCTGGCAATAAAACGATTCCTAAACAAATCGTTTTGCCAATGGAAATGGAAGAGCAAGATAGTATTGCACAATTGCTCAGTGCAGAAGCAGGCTACAAAATTCAGTTTTTTAAAGGGGCGAGGGAAGAGAAAAAACGTTATTTGAGTTTAGCCAATACCAACGCCGAAAATGCGCTAGACGCGCGCCAGAATCAACAAAAATCCGTTTTTGCCCGATATCTTGAATTAGAAAAAGTACTTGAGTCAGAACAGCCTATTCAGCGAATGGAGTGTTTTGACATCAGTCATACATCCGGCCAACAAACAGTGGCTTCTTGTGTTGTGTTTAACCGAGAGGGGCCGTTTAAAGCCGATTACCGGCGTTACAACATCGAGGGGATAACTCCGGGAGACGATTATGCAGCGATGGCTCAGGCGCTAGGTCGGCGTTACAAATCTGGAGCAGATCAGGAAAAGATCCCTGATATTCTATTTATCGATGGTGGTAAAGGTCAGTTGGCTCAAGCGGAAGCACATTTTGAAAATTGGAAAGGGGATAAGAAACCGATGTTAATCGGTGTAGCCAAAGGAACGAGCAGAAAGCCAGGGCTTGAAACACTTATTCTGGCCGGAAATCATGATACTATACCGATGTCTGGCGATTCTCCTGCGTTGCATTTGATACAGCATATACGAGATGAAGCGCACCGCTTCGCAATTACTGGTCATCGACAGCGTCGGCAAAAAGCCAAACGCACGTCAGTACTTGAATCGGTCCCGGGAGTTGGCGCTAAAAGGCGGCAAACTTTGCTCAAATACATGGGAGGGATCCAAGGCGTATTGCAAGCGAGTAGGGATGAGATTGCTAAAGTTCCTGGTATCAGCGAAGACATGGCTGACACAATTTACGAACATATTCATGCGTAGTAACAATATTAAAAGAGCGTTTTTCCCAACAAAAGCAAAGGTTAAATAGAAGTATGTGGACAATTCCAAACATTATTACCATGCTACGTGTAGCGCTTATCCCAATATTTGTGACGGTGTATTATCTTGACTGGGAATGGGCTAGACAAGCGGGCGCTTTTGTTTTTTGGTTTGCGGCAATAACTGATTGGTTTGATGGCTATCTTGCTCGAAAATTAAAACAATCTTCAGCGTTTGGGGCGTTTCTCGATCCAGTTGCCGATAAACTTATTGTTGCAGCAGCACTCCTAATGATTACCCACACCTATGCCACTGTCTGGATTACGATCCCTGCAATACTGTTAATGTCTCGAGAAATTTATGTTTCTGCTTTGCGGGAATGGATGGGGCAACACGGAAAGAGCGACATTGTTTCTGTATCCTTTATTGGTAAAGCAAAAACTACGGCACAAATGCTGGCGCTTATCGGATTATTATCAGAACTCGAATATTTTATGGGCTTTCCCCTGTATTGGGTTACGCTGGGTTATGTTTTACTTTATTTCGCAGCGTTTTTGTCAGTATGGTCGATGTTGACTTACTCGATTGCTGCCTGGAAAAACTTGACTCAATCATCTTAAAAAGAGCAGCAAAATATCTCCTTTGATTGAATTTAACGCATTTATGTTAAAAATCAGCCAAACGCACATAAAAGGCCATTTTTGTAGTTGACAGATAACACTTTGACGGTAGAATGCTGCCTCACATTTCGCAACAGCGGAATGCGATAAATGAACTTAACTTAAGTCGTTTATACGCGGGAATAGCTCAGTTGGTAGAGCACGACCTTGCCAAGGTCGGGGTCGCGAGTTCGAGTCTCGTTTCCCGCTCCAAATTGGCGGAATGGCAGAATGGCTATGCAGCGGATTGCAAATCCGTGGATCTCGGTTCGACTCCGGGTTCCGCCTCCAGTTGAAAAAGTCGTTATAAATCAATGACTTAAAGTTACTTTTTGAAGTCTAAAGTAATTTTTCTAAGAAACCACCCAATGGGTGGTTTTTTTATGTATTTAGAATAGATATTAGGTCTTGTTACAATTGAATTTGTGGGTATTTTTGTGGGTACATAAGCAACAGATGGTTTTTATATTGACCAAATGTACCCACAGGTCAGAGCTCTTATTTCTATTGTTAGTACCCACATGATTTTTAAAACTCAAATTCACTTATCCAATTTATTCGTTTCGCAAGTAGCTCTAAACTGATTCTCTGTGCAAATCCTGACGGGCGATTAAAAACGTTTAAAACAGTTGAAGAGTAGTGCTCTTCTTCATCTGTCTTCTCGTCTCTAGACAATACCTTTTTGTGTTCTTGTATTCGTTTTGATTCAGATTCTTTTTTGTAGGTTACACTCAGTATTAACCCCTCTAAATAGGCGACAAAGTGATCTTTTTTCAATTGATCTGGCATACTTTTCATTAAAAAGTCTAAAACTTCAGTTTCAAAAGAAGTTTGAGATATGAATTTGTTGTAAGAAACTACATCCATGTATTTTAACGCTATTAAGAAAACAAGTAGTGGCGGATGTATATATTCATTTTCCTTTGCGGTCCTAATCGCTACATTTGTGTAAGCTACTATTTGTTCAGTTTCACGCAGAGATAAATTGAAATTTTCAGCAAAGAAAATAGTAGATTTAGATAGACTGTCCAGATCATTTCTTAATTCACTATATTTTTGCCGAGGTTCACAAAATTTATCTATTTCCAAAGTCGAAAATAGTGATTTCACAAATTTTTCCAGCTTGGGTTTTTGTAAACTGTATTCAAAATCAATAAATCTTCTTAGGTAACCATTAGACTCAAATTTTTCTCCATATACTGAATTTATGGAATGAGCGAGTTGAGCTTTATCTATTGATAGAACGAAGGTGATCCCCTCAATATTAAATAGGTGCTTTATTCTTTCCAATAATTCAACTGCATAATTGGGTCTGCAACGGTCCAGTTCATCAACGAAAATAACAATCCGTTCTTTTTCAGAATTCTCAATGAATTTTTTTAACGAATCGTGAAACTCTACAATGTCAGACTTTTGCTCTAAGTATCCATTCAACGAATCTGAAGCTAAGGAACTTAAAGATTTTCCTAGTTCACTTTCTAAAACTTTATCTGCATCAAGAACGCCAGCAGTTGATATTTTAATAGCTGCCGGAACTCCATATTTTAAAATTTTCTTACCTAAATTGACGGTATGATCCCACGCGTGTTTTGAACTTTTTGACTCTCCAATCAGTTCTTTCAGCCCACTAGTCATTTCACCCAAAAAAGCAACTAATGGATCTTGAGAAAAATCAGTCTCCCATGCGTTGAAATATAATGTCTCAGCTTCACTTTCTTTTAGTTGTTGTTGCCACATTTTAACGAATGTGGTTTTTCCTGATCCCCATGGAGAATTTATAGCTAACACTGCTGGTGTATTAAGGTTAAGAATTAAAGAAGTTAGATTTTCAATTTCGTATTTTCTTTCTAATTTATCGTGTTTGAGTGGTTCAGTCGGTTCAACTTCGAAATCTAAGTTTTTAAAATACATCTATTAGGTCCTTCTTTGTTTGTTTGTAGGCTTTTACTCAACTGAATTTGAAGTATAAAAAATGAGTTATGTTAATTTATCTTGTTAAAAATGAGCACTTTCTAACCTTTCAGTACTTAACTTTGGATTTTCATATTGCATAGATTAGATTGATATGTATAATCCGCACTGTCTTCAAAGGAGACGTGTTTTTAGTGTGTAGGTACCTTGGTGGGTACAACAGTTTTCCAGCTAAAAAATTATGAATCACATCAAGTAGTTAATCAAACTTTTTGATGGTGGGTTCCGCCTCCATTTTGATACTCTTGTTTAAGGGGTCATGTGGAAACACCTCTCATAGGTCTTATGAGTTCATCCGATGCCCGGGTGGTGAAATTGGTAGACGACGTGCAGGATGCACTAGTGTCGCGAGAAGCAGGATGCTGGTAGCGACCACAAGGTACCAAACGAAGTTTGGTCAAGAAGTTAGAACCCTCTCATAGGTCTTATGAGTTCATCCGATGCCCGGGTGGTGAAATTGGTAGACACAAGGGATTTAAAATCCCTCGTTCGTAAGGACGTGCCGGTTCAAGTCCGGCCCCGGGCACCATCTCTCGATATTTCATAGATAATTCTGGGCTCTACCCCATAAACGGGGGATAAGCATTCATCGTACACGGTTAATTACACCATCCCATCCGGGTAACCGGCGTGCACAATGGATCATTACTCTTATTCGATAATTTTCAAAATTCCTAAAACCATATGCTCGTGTTGATAGCAGTTCTAATAGGTTATGGAATTTCTACATGATCCTGTTTTTCAGAGTGTCTGCCGCAGGGTAATGTTATTTTTCAATTATTCACTTTAAAGTACATAAGCTCTATGAATAGTTGGCATGTTGTGTATAAAACATCTTGTCAATTTAGATTTATTTGTGCAGTAATTGTTAACTCTTATCAATTATTTAAGACGCACTAACTAGATATAAAGAGGCATACGATTGATTGAAGTTCTATATAATTATGGGTGGAATATCTTAAAAGGAAATTCGCAAGAAATTCCCGCAGCATTAACAAATAGATATCCAGTTTTACCAGAAGCGTTGCAACGATTTCTTACAAAGTACGCAATGTGTGAAAATGCACAAAAAACTAAATGGTTTGTTACATGTCATGTTGTTTCAGAAGAGAGCAAGGATGCTTTTCGCTGGAATGAATTTGAATTAATGTCGATAGAATCTGCAGAAGACGATAAAGACGAAATTGATCGAATCAAGTCCTTTTGGGACAGCCATATTCCTTTTTTTATGAGTGTTGAGGATGGCTATGAATATTATGCAGTTTCAGTTGAAAATGCTACGTTTGGAAAAATCGTTCATGGTGTTGAAGCCGATTTTGAAGATGCGACAATCGTTGCAAAAGATATTGGGCAGTTTATTGAAAAGTTTCGCGTTCTAGAAATAATCTAACGCATTGAAAATCTCTTTTCCGGCCAGCTTATTCCAACAAACTGAAATCCCTGATTAATTAAATAAATCGTATCTGAAACTTTATTCCCCACTCACCGTTTAATTTATCGCCACTTAAGTTTTACTGAATTAGCGTAACGGGAAACTCATTTGTATAACCTATATACAAGCTGGTTGAATTCCAAAAAGAACTTAGCTTAATCAAATGTTTGCTACACTGATAAAACAAAGACAGGGAGATAATAATGAAAACAGGTCTGGTCACGTTTGTTAGTATACTTTTCTCATTTAACACATTTGCGTCACAGAATTTCACCCAATTTGAACAACTTTTTTCACAGTGGCGTAGTTTTGAAGTTGCGCCATTGTTTGAAGGGGCACCTGATTACCGACAGCAAACATTTAAACAACGTCACGGCACTTGGAAAGATATCAAGCGTTCACTTATAGCGTTTGATAAATCAAATTGGAGCACCGCTCAACAAATTGATTGGTTTGTGATGTTAGCTGAACTAAATGGCTACGATTTTAATCAGCGGGTTTTAAAACCTTGGCAACGCGATCCTGCGTTCTACAAGCAAGTTTGGACTTACAAAAGTGATGTGCCAGCTCATGAAGGGCCAACACCACATTTTCTCACCGAACTATGGACCTATTCGTTTCCATTGAGTGAGACAGAGCAAAACAGACTAACTACTGATTTGTCGCGAATTCCTCCATTTTTAGACCAGGCTAGAGAAAATTTGACAGGTAACGCGAGGGAGCTCTGGATTGCTGGGATCCGTGACATTCAAGAGCAATTCCAAGCACTCGAGGGTGTCCAACAAGATATTGCAACCCTAAACAACAACGAACTTAGCTCTGTTCTACAAAAAGCAGCATTGGCAACACAGTCGTTTATTAAGTGGCTGGAGCAACAAAGCGAAAGCAAAACCGGCCCCTCTGGAATTGGCGAAGAACACTACAGTTGGTACCAACAACATGTTCATTTGGTTCCTATGACGTGGAAAGATGAAGAGCGATTGTTAAAACGTGAACTAGAAAGAGCTTGGTCATCGCTGAAATTAGAAGAGCATAGAAATATTAATCTTCCGCAGTTAATGTCGGTAAAAAACAAGCAGGAATATGACGAATTAGCGATTCGCTCAGCTAACAACTTTTTGAAATTTCTGGACGAAAAGCAGATTGTTACGGTTGCGGATTATTTTAAACCGGCACTTTTTGAAAGGCTTGGCAGCTTTGTCCCGGTAGAAACGCGTCACTTTTTTTATATCGGCAGCCATTTTGACCCAACACCTTTGTATTCTCACTTTTACCATTGGTTCGAACTGGCAAGGATGGAGAATGAGCCAAACTCAAGATTTATAAGAAGAGACGCATTGCTTTACAATATCTTTGACAGTCGTAATGAGGGCACCGCAACTGCGGTCGAAGAAATTTTTATGCACGCCGGCCTGTACGATAATAACCCAAGGGCCAGAGAAATTGTTTGGATAATGTTAGCGCAAAGAGCAGCCAGAGGGCTTGGTTCTTTATATGCTCATGCTAATCAAATGACTATGGAAGACGCGGGTAAAATTCACATGAATTACACACCAAGAGGTTGGATGAAAACTGAACCCGACTTGCTTATTTTCGAACAGCATCTTTATCTTCGCCAACCTGGTTACGGTACTAGTTATGTAACGGGTAAAAGTTTATTGGATGATGCCTTGATGGAAAAAGCAAAACTGGCTGAGGAGAATGGCAATCCCTTTGTTTTGAAGACGTTTTTTGATGAGCTTAACCAAATTGGCAACATTCCGATGTCTTTAGGAACTTGGCAGATGACCGGCAAAAAGCCAAAATTTCTTGAAGAGGTAGAAAAGGCTGCAAAAAGCGAAGAATGGTAAAAGATGAATAACGGGTCACTTTGGATGAGATCTGACAAAAATCTCAAAAATTTAGTTTATTAAAGCGATTGGCAATTTGGATCTGATTTTTTAAAAAAAGTTTCTGCTGTCGCAACTATTTCGTTTACTTAACGTAAACCCAGGTGTGCAGCCATAATCTGTGGTTGCGCTTTTCAATAGTTGTTTGTACAAAGGAATAAAAAATGAAAAATAATCGCACACAATTTGCTACCAAGATCAGGAAGTTATTCATTTCCTTCAGCTTGTTTTTAACGAGTTTAACTTACGTTTCAGTCGTCAATGCTTCACTTTTGCTTGAAGTTGATTTAAGTGTTGAAAATACTATTTCAATTAATGCAACGGATGGTGCTTCACTTATCACGGCATCGGGTTCTGATTTTACCGGTATTTACTTGGATGGTTTTTTTGGCTCGAATAATTTAGGAGGAATTGATGAAAATTTAGTTGCTGGTGACTTAACGAGCGCTAACAATAGTAGTAACTTCGTACCAAATCTATTTCATTTTTCCAACGATCCTGGTCTGAATATTTTTGAAGTTTCTTCGGATTCTAGTCTCTCATTTACCCAAGGTGCGTTAGCATTTGTGGGCAGTGCTACTTGGACAATAGGCGAAAACTTTTACCAACATTTTTTATCTAGTGCTTCAAGTGGAAAAATATTCTTTCCTGCTGATGACATCAGTGACACTAATAGTGCATCAGTGTTAGGTACATGGTCGGTCGTTAATGCCAGTGTTGATGTGCCAGAGCCGTCAATGGCGGCATTGTTAGTATTAGGTGTTGGCCTGATGGGGTTCGCACGTAAAACTCAATAGAAAATTTTTCGAATGGTTTATTCAGTGCGTAGCAGTTCAACTGCGCACTGGAAAACCTTTTACTTTATGCGTTGCAGATACCAATTCTCAATGACCTTACGTTCTTCTTCGCTCATGTTTGATTTATTTAAAAACGGCATATCTTTGGTGACAGATGTTCGGCGATAGATCGCAATCGACTTATTCTCAATGTCTTGCCATGTATCAAACACCAACCCCAAAGGTGCAACGCGAAACATTTCATCTGTAGGCTTCGAAGAATGGCAAGAGACGCAGTGTTTATCCATTAAATCAGTCACTTGTTTTTGCGTCACCATTGGCAATGCTATTGTTTCAACCTCTGGTTCGGAAGACGGCTTTGTAAAATAATCAGCTGGCATGCTTACCCAAAGCGCAATAACCAACATTCCAATTCCACCCGAGATTAAAATTGAAGGTTTGACTATGCCGAGGTGTCTCAAGTTGAAGAAATGCCGGATCCATGCAGAAACGATAGAAATCACGATGAGTACCAGCCAGTTTAGTTCGTGCTGATAAGTCATCGGATAATGATTGCTAATCATAATAAATAACAATGGCAGGGTAAGATAGTTGTTATGCACCGATCGCAATTTGGCTTTTTCACCCCAGGAAGGATCGATATCTTGTTTGTTAGCAACTGCAGCGACCATAGCTTTTTGTGAGGGGATGATTTGTAGTAGCACATTTGCTGCCATGATCGTGCCTATCAAAGCGCCGATATGGATATAAGCACCGCGGCCGCTAAACCATTGGGTTGACAACCAGCTTAGCAGTGATAAGAACGCTACAAAGGCAATTGCAAACGCTAATGGGTGTTTTGCTAATGGGCTTCGACAAGCAACTTCATAGACCAGCAGACCGCCAAAAATGAGCGCTAAGCCCAAACCTATGGCTTGTGCAGCAGAAAGATCAGCCACACCTGGGTCAATCAAATAGGCTGACGCACCAAAATAGTAAATCAATATCAGCAGTAAAAAGCCGCTGATCCAGGTGGTATAAGCTTCCCATTTAAACCAGTGGAGTGTTTTGGGTATCGTTTCGGGACCATATTGATACTTGGCGACTTCGTAAAAGCCGCCACCATGTACGGCCCACAGATCACCTTTAATGCCTTTTTGTTTTTTCCAATCGGGAGGCGTTTCTAAGTTATTGTCCAACCATATGAAATAGAACGAGGCGCCTATCCAGGCCACACCCGCTATGACATGAAACCAACGTAAAAATAGTGACAACCAGTCCATCCACATTAGCGCCGCTCTCCTTGTGTGTTTTGATATACCCGTTCGCCCGCGACATAGGTGGCGTGGATGGTTCTTTCATCAGCCAACATACTCAGTGCAAATATTAGATCACTGGGTTGATCAATTTGATCGCCTTCATAGACATTGGCTGTGCGCAGTTGACTCAATTGATTAAATTTTGGATCGAGCAAAATGAAATCGGCATCGGTTCCCACATTCAAGTTACCTATCGATGAGTCTAAGCCCAAAGCAACTGCTGCACCTTGGGTCATCATGTATAAACCTTCAAGGGGTGACAATTTGGAATGGTTTAATTGACTAACCTTATAGGCTTCACCCTGTACTCTTAACATATTAAAGGTTGTACCTGCGCCTACATCAGACGCTAAGGCGATATTAACCTTGTGTTGACGAGCTTCTTCAAGATCAAACAAACCGCTGCCCAAAAACAAATTAGAACTAGGGCAAAAAGCCACTGTGGCTCCCGCGGATTTGAGCAATTCCCATTCATAAGGTAATAAATGTAAGCAGTGGCCAAACACACTGCGGTTACGCACTAACCCAAAATAATCGTATACATCCAAATAGTGTGTAAACTCTGGATACAAAGATTTCACCCAAGCAATCTCGTTTTTATTCTCTGACAGGTGTGTCTGGATAAATACATCAGGGTATTGTTTTGCCAGCTCGCCTAACGCTGATAATTGCTCAGGAGAACTGGTTGGCGCAAATCTGGGTGTTAGGGCATAAAGCAAACGACCGTTCCCGTGCCATTTTTCAATCAGTGCCGCACTGTCTACTTGCGCACTTTGAACGGTATCTTGTAATTCCGGCGGGCAGTTTCGGTCCATACAGACTTTACCTGCAGCTAAGCACATATTTAGATTTCGGGCTTGTTCGAACAACGCATCGGTGGCAGCTTTATGCACTGTGGAATAAACCAGCGCGGAAGTCGTACCATTACTTAATAATTGATTAAGGAATAGGTTACTGATGTTCGCCGCGTATTGTTCATCTTCAAATTTTTGTTCAGTAGGGAAGGTGTAATTTTGTAACCACTCCAACAACTGTTCACCAAAACTAGCAATCATTTCAGTTTGCGGGAAATGAACATGACTATCGATTAAACCGGGTAACAGCAACATTCCCGTGTAATCAACACATTTTAACTCTCGATATTCACTTGGTAGGTGTTTAAAGTTGCCCAAGTCTTCTATTTTACCGTTACGCGTAACCATGTAACCATCTGAAAAATAACAAAATTCTAATTCAGGGCTAGCGGTGCTTGTAGGGAAATGCAAAATACTTGCACGATACAGTTGCAGGTTGGGATCCATAGTGGTGTTAACTACCTCGATAACTACTAAAACCAAAAGGGGATATCAACAAAGGTACATGATAGTGATCGTTAGTAGCCTGAAGTTCAAAGTGAACATCAACATGAGGATAAAAACTCTCTCCATGAGTCTGGATTAAATAGGGTTTTACCTGGAACCTCAAACGATACTGTCCAGCGCTCAAGTCGCAGTTCTGCCAGTCTTTGCAGCGTCCGTCATTGTCTGTTGACGACACAACAGTTTGGCCATCAGGAAGCATCAATTCCAATGCCAAATTTGCCACTGGTTTGCCATTGGCAGTGTCGAGTACGTGGCTGGATAAAGTATTCATTATGTATTTAAGCCCTGGTCAGTTAAGTTCAATTGCTTATTTATTCTAATTTTTGTGATCATCATTTGTTGAGCTGCTGCAATTTGAATTTCCTGCTTACGCCCATTTTTTATGCGCTTTTTAAGCTCTTGTAGCATTTGCTTAGCGCTTAAACCCGTAGCGCAAATGATAAAAATAAAGCCATTTTTCTCGAGATACTCTTTGTTTAATGTCTGGAGTGCAAATAAGGTTTTTTCGTCGGCTAAAGCCGCCCCTGCTTGCTCATTCTTGGCCACTGCAGATGTTGAAGCGTACTTTTTTTTTAAAGTATTGATGTCGCCAATCATTGGATGGGCCTCAAACGCCTGCAAATAATCAGAATTATTAAGGCCTTGCCATATTTCAAACGCAGTCGTATGTAATCGCTCTGCCGTTTCAAAAGGTCTCTGAGCCACCATTTGAGAACACCAACGCGGAGCGGCGCAACAGGACTCAAACCATTGGTAGGCTTTTTGATTGTCTAACGTATTTAGTTCGAGAAGTGTCATAGTAAATCTGCAATATGCTTTGTTTGTTGCCAAGACTGCTTTAGTTGTTGAGTCGACGGAGGTGCATTTTCGTGCAGTTTTTGAATGATTTGCCCAGCAATCGACACAGCTACCTCTATCGGACTTTTACCTGGTATATCTAACACACCAACGGGGCTAACAAGTTTATTAAGGTTGTGCTTGGTTTTACTGTTAATGCCCAAACGATATTTAAAACGTTTTGCTTTTGTCTTTGAGCCGATTAAGCCAACGTACTCAATATCATCGGTTGCTAGGGCCTGCTCAGTGATTTGCATATCAAGTTGATGATCATGAGTTATGATCAACGCCCACTTTGCATTTGTAGCGTTAGTGAAAACGTCTTTGGGTGAATCAATAATATGTTGCGTGACATTTTCAAACTTCGAGGCGTCGATAAACATTTCTGCTCGGCTGTCAAACCAATCTATGTGCAATGGCAACTGGGCTAAGATGGGTATTAGTGCTTGTGAGACGTGACCAGCCCCAAAAATCGCGATTCTATTGATATGCTCTACAAAAGATTCGAATAACACGTGAGTGGCTCCACCACAACACTGAGACAGTTTTGCGGCAAGTGGAAAATGCTCTAATCGTTGGCCGTTGGAATTATCTGTGAGCATAGAGCGTGCTGATTGGATTGCCTGGTGCTCAAGGTTTCCTCCACCTATGCTGCCAAAAATCTGTCCAGCTGTAACCACCATCTTAGTACCCTGAGGACGAGGTGTTGACCCTAAGGAGCCCATTACCGTAATTAGTACATAGCCAATTCCGTTATTTTGACAACGTCTTATGCCTTCAAACCAATTGTGATTATTCATAATTCGGCTCCGGCGATTTTTCGTACTTTCTCGCACGCATTATAAATTTTTTCAGCGGTTGCCGGGGTGTTAAGAGGCGGGTCAATTTTATAATCTGCGATGCTCGAAATGGCGTCTTTAATTGCACACCATACTGAAATAGCCAACATCAAGGGTGGCTCGCCTACGGCTTTAGAGTGGTAAATACTGTCTTCGGGGTTTGCATGTGGGTATAAAGACACATTGAACACTTTAGGAGTGTCGCCAATCGCCGGAATTTTGTAGGTCGCAGCATTATTGCTGATCAATTTTCCTTGATCGTTCCAAAGCAACTCTTCAGTGGTAAGCCATCCCATACCCTGAATAAAGCCGCCTTCTATTTGTCCAATGTCGATAGCTGGATTAAGGCTTGTGCCGACATCATGCAAAATATCCACACGTTCAACTTTCATCTCGCCTGTAAGGGTATCGATCGTAACTTCGCTTACTGCAGCGCCATTGGCGAAATAGAAAAACGGTCGGCCTTTACCTGTTTCCCGATCATAATGAATTTTGGGTGTTTTATAGAAACCATTTGCAGACAAAGAAACCCTCTCTATGTAGGCCTTTTGAACTAGCTCAACAAACGGGATTTGGTGTTCACCACAGCGTAAATGTTGCTGTTCAAATATCACTTCATCAGGATTTAGCCCTAACGGCTTCGCAAAACATTCCGCTAGCCTTTTTTTAATAGTAATACAGGCGTTTTGAGCGGCCTTGCCATTAATATCTGTGCCACTAGATGCCGCTGTTGGTGAGGTATTGGGGACTTTGTCTGTGCGTGTAGAAGTAACTTCGATATGCTCAATTGGCAGTCCGAATTCATGGGCAACAATTTGTGCAATTTTAGTGTGCAGGCCTTGCCCCATTTCTGTGCCGCCGTGATTAATCTGAATACTGCCATCGGTATAAACGTGGAGTAGGGCACCGGCTTGGTTAAGATGCTTTGCAGTAAAAGAAATACCAAACTTCACAGGTGTTAATGCCAACCCTTTTTTAATGATCGGACTGGTTTGATTGAATTTGGTGATCTCTTTGCGACGAGACCAATAATCTGACGAAATTTCCAGCCTAGAAATGAGATCCGGTAAAACATTATGTTCTACCTGCATGCCATAATGGGTTGAGTTTCTTCCATTCATGCCATACAAATTTCGTTTTCTAACCGTGAGCGGATCTTCACCGATCTTTCGGGCAATGGCATCAAGCATGGCCTCAGCGACCATCATTCCTTGCGGTCCACCAAATCCTCTGAACGCGGTATGCGATACTTTATTGGTGCGACACCTGTGCCCTACAATTTTACTATTAACCAGCGCATAGGCGTTGTCTGCATGGAACATGGCACGATCAACAATCGCATCGGAAAGATCAGCGGAATGGCCACAATCCCCATTAATTTGAATATCGCTACCTTGAATAATGCCCTTGTCATCCACAGCAATTTTGTAGAAGTTAGTGAATGGATGGCGTTTACCTGTTGATTGCATGTCTTGCACACGAGGGAGGCGCAATTTAACTGGGCATTGGTTACGATGGGCAAGCAAGGAAGCAATACATGCCCACTGAGCTGCCTGGGTTTCTTTACCGCCAAAGCCACCGCCCATTCGACGCATATCAACAATAACTTTATGCAGCTTAACGTTTAGTACTTCTGCTACTAATTTTTGTACTTCACTGGGGTGCTGGCTGGAGGTGAATACCAGCATACGCTCTTCTTCTTGCGGAATAGCGACAGATACCTGACCTTCAAGATAGAGGTGCTCTTGACCTCCTATATCAATTGAGCCTTCAATCTTAAGTGGAGCTTCAGTTAACGCTAAATCGGGATCTCCCGTTTGCATGGTATGCTTAGGCCTGACAAAAGAAGCCTTGTTGTGAGACTGTTCAATACTAAGAACAGGTTCTTTGTCGCTGGTTTGAATAGATGCGAGAGATACAGCTTGACGGGCTAATTTGACGCTCGTTGCCAATACGGCAAAAATGGGTTGTCCGTAAAATAAAATGTCAGAGTGAGCTAACACCGGATCACCGTCGAATACGGGTGCAATATCAATATGACCTGGCACATCATCAACAGTAATCACGTCAATTACGCCAGGGCTATTGCGTACTTTGCTTAAATCTAATTTGGTTAGTGTCCCACGTGCTACGTCACTAGTTCCAACCGCTGCAAACAGAGTATTTGCGGGCAAGCGTTGATCATCGACATATTGAGCCGTTCCTGATACCTGTCTGATGGCGCTCTCATGGGGAACCTTCATGCCAATACTTTTGGGCGCGATAGCGTGAGTGTCTATATCAATGAGTTTACGCATGCTGCTTTACCCGCGTTTGAACGGCTTGTAGATCAGAATTGGTTTCCAACCAAAATCGGTGCCACAAATTCATTACCATATTTGTTCTATACTCGGCACTGGCTCTCACATCATCGATTGGTGAAAAGGCACGGGATAAAATCTCTTTACCTAATGTCATGGTTGCAGATTCATGCCATTGAAGCCCCAGTAATTTTTCATTGAGTTCGGATGCAAACATAGGTATTGCTGCTACACCACCAAACCCAGTGGAAATTGCTGTAATTAATCCGTTTTCGATTTGAACGTTAAACACAGCACAAACGGCAGAAATATCGTCTTCCATTCGCTTAGAAATTTTATAAGCACGTAAATGAACGTGATTGGGTAATAAGGGTATTTGAATACTTTGAATGAACTCTCCCTTGGCAAGAGCTGTTTTGCGATAGTCGATAAAAAACGAATTGGCGGGTATCAATCGAGTCTCGGTACCATTCCCAACGAGAATCTTAGCGTTAAGCGCCAGTAATACCGGAGGCATGTCACCGATGGGGGATGCATTAGCGACATTACCGCCCAGTGTGGCTTGATGTCGAATTGGGACAGAAGCAAATCGCCAGAATAATTCGTTAAGCTGTGGGAACTGGGTTAGAAGTACGTCTTCTATATCGGCAAATGGAAGCGCAGCACCAATTTCTAACACTTCAGCAGTTAATCTTAGACAATTTAGCTCTGGCACCCTTTTTAAATCGATAAGGCAAGGTAACGTTCTATTTTGTTGAGTAACCTCCAGCGCGAGATCTGTGCTGCCAGAAAACAGTCTTCCATCTGGGTGTGCTTTTAGTGTGTCAGCTAATTGCTGAAGGCTGGTTGGAGCGACAAGGCCCGGAATAGACACCTCATTTTTAGCGGTGCTCATCAACGTACCTAAGGTGATCGATTTGTCGTGATCATAGTGATCGTCGAATTTATCGCTGCATGCTTGTTTTGCCGCATCGATTATAGGTCGATAACCTGTGCAACGACATAGGTTTCCAGAAAGCGCCAGCTCCAAATTATGTCTGTCTAGTAGTTTTTGTTGGTGATAGAAAACAAATAATGACATGACAAATCCGGGCGTACAAAATCCGCATTGAGACGCATGGTTGTCTACTAAGGCCTTTTGAACTGGGTGCAGTGTTTGATTAGACGATAGATGATCAACAGTTATAAGTTGTTTTCCATGTAATGTGCTCATGAAAGTGATACAGCTGTTTATTGCTCGGTAAGTCAAGTCCGTGCCTTCTTTGTTTGGTTCGACTAATGCAACAGTACAGGCTCCACAATCTCCTGACGCACAGCCTTCTTTCGTCCCGCACAAGGATTGGTGCTCACGTAAATACTCCAAAACGGTGAGGTCCGTTGGAATTGAAGTGATGTCAATACGTTGCTTATTGAGCATGAAGCTAATCAAAATTAATCCTTTCAGGTTACAGATAAAAATTAGTTTTTAAACCTAGTTTAAGTCGCAACAAACCATTTTTAACAGTGACAAATTACTGACATAATATAAAACCTGACCAAATGGTCAAATTAATTTATAGTAAAGCATGAAAATATTTTTCACTCTGACTTAGAAAAGTAAAAAACAAATGATACATTGGTCATCGATATACTCGATTAAGTATGTCGCGCCCTGAAAATTCACCTTGTACCAGAAATAATGGACCATGAACGATTATAAAACCAATAAAGAAGGCCGAGTTGGCGCCGCCAATAAACAATTAATATTGGCTGCGGCTGAACATGAATTTGCCAAAAATGGACTTAAAGGGACTAGAATTCAGCAGGTTGCGGATCGTGCAGGTCTGCCTAAAACCAATGTTTTGTACTACTTTAAAAGTAAAGAGAATCTATATCTAGCCGTACTTGAACAGATCTTAGAGTTGTGGAATTCGGCGTTTGATAGGGCTACTAGCGAAGATGACCCTGCTGAAACACTCGCACATTATGTTGCTGAGAAAATGGAATTTTCATTGGTCAGGCCCGAAGCTTCTAGAATATTCGCTTTGGAAATTATCAATGGCGCGCAGAATCTAACTGGATTTTTTAAAGAGCAGCATGTTGCTTGGATGCAGGGGCGCGTTGACGTTGTGCAAAGTTGGATAGACCAAGGAAAAATTGAAACAAAAAGTGCGCAATTTTTGCTCTTTCATATTTGGGCGTGTTGTCAGCATTATGCTGACTTTGCCGCACAAATTACTCAATTGCGTGGTGAGCAAATGGGCAGAGAAGAATATGCACTAGCAACAAAATCTCTGATTGAGCTTATATTGAAAGGCTGTGGGCTCAATGTTCCAAGCAGGTTCCAATGATGAGAACACTAAAAAATGTCAGTTTATCCTCGTGATCTAATTGGTTATGGACAGCACCCGCCGCACGCAAATTGGCCCGGCGGTGCAAAAATTGCTGTGCAATTTGTGGTCAATTATGAGGAAGGGGCAGAGAACAGCACATTGCACGGTGATCCATCTTCAGAAGTGTTTTTATCTGAAATTATCGGTGCTAAGGCATATCAAGACCGTCATCTAAGTATGGAATCCATTTACGAATATGGCAGTCGTGCCGGGTTTTGGCGTTTACATCGTTTGTTTGAAGAGTTTAACATTCCAACAACCGTATTTGGGGTCACTATGGCATTGCAACGAAACCCAGAAGTCGTTGAAGCCATGTTGGAAAGTGGTTGGGAAATCGCCAGTCATGCAATGCGCTGGATTGATTATCAAACTATGGAAGTTGATACCGAACGCAAATTAATGGAAGCATCTATCCAATTACACGAGAGGATCACTGGAAGCAAACCGGCGGGTTGGTACACGGGTCGCACTAGTCCCAATACACTTGCTCTTGTCGCAGAGCGTGATGATATTTTGTATTGCGCTGATTCCTATTCA
Source organism: Aliiglaciecola sp. M165 (assembly GCF_007197995.1). Taxonomy (GTDB): domain Bacteria; phylum Pseudomonadota; class Gammaproteobacteria; order Enterobacterales; family Alteromonadaceae; genus Aliiglaciecola. Next base: position 95,060 of record NZ_VKKH01000007.1, on the reverse strand, counting down.
GATGATCTACCCTATTACGATTACCACTACAGCAAGCCGCTTTTGATTGTACCCTACACTTTAGATACCAATGATATGCGCTTTGCCACGGCACAGGGCTTCAATTGTGCCGAACAGTTTTATACTTATCTTAAAGACGCTTTTGACGTGCTGTACAAAGAAGGTGAAAAGTCGCCCAAGATGCTCTCAATTGGTTTGCATTGCAGAATCGCGGGTAGACCTGCCAGACTCGCAGCGGTAAAGCGTTTCATCGAATATATAACACAGCATCAAGGTGTTTGGTTGTGCACTCGGCAGCAGATTGCCGAGCATTGGCAGGCTAACTTTCCAATGCGCGAGCCGACTTAATTAGAGGAATTTTGAATTGCAGTCTTTTATTCAATCGCTGCCTAAAGCGGAACTTCATTTACATATCGAGGGTTCTCTTGAACCTGAGTTGCTGCTCAGCTTAAGTCGTAAACATCAAATCGATTTACCCTACAAAAATATTGAACAAATCCATCAGGCTTATAATTTTGAAGACTTACAAAGCTTTTTAGATCTTTATTATCTGGGGGCATCGGTACTCATTGATGAAGATGATTTTTATCAACTCATGTGGCAATACCTATGCAAGTGCAAAGAGCAGAATATCGTTCACACAGAAATAATGTTTGACCCGCAAACCCATACTCACCGAGGTATTGGATTTGATGTTTTCATGCCTGGCTTTTTACGTGCTATTAAACAAGCTGAGTCCGAGTGGGGCCAGTCAGTTTACTTAATTTTATCTTTTTTACGTCATTTGTCACAAGAGGATGCATTACTCACACTTGATGCCGCCAAAAACTATTTAGCAGACGTAAAAGCCGTTGGATTAGACAGTTCAGAGCAGGGCAATCCGCCACGTAAGTTTGCTCAAGTTTTTTCTAAGTCAGCGGAATTAGGCTTGTTAAAAGTTGCACATGCGGGAGAAGAGGGGCCCGCTGATTACGTGTGGGAAGCCATTCAGCTTTTACATGTCGATCGCATTGATCACGGAGTGCGCAGCGACGAAGATCCAAAATTAATAGATTATCTTAAATTACATCAAATAGCCTTGACGGTATGTCCCTTATCTAATACTAAGCTTTGTGTGTTTGATGACATGACCCAACACAATATTCTTAAGATGTTGGATCAGGGTTTACTTGTTACGGTAAATTCTGACGATCCCAGCTATTTTGGAGGGTATTTGAATGAAAATTATCTTGCATTACACACCGCCTTTGAATTGGACAAATCTACCATTACCCAATTAGTTAAGAATAGCTTTATTGGGAGCTTCTTGCCTGCGGAACAAAAAAAGCACTGGCTCAATCAGGTCGACGCAGCATTAGCGAAATGACACTAATTTAGGGTTATCTAATCAGCAGAATTTTCTCGACTTAATGACTGAATTAAGTCTGCGTGCTGCGGAAAGTCTGACAACAAGTCACTGGTCTTTCCTAATTGCATATCTTCATACTCAAATCCCGGTGCCACTGCTTCACCGATGAGACCATAGCCGTATATGCCATCCGTGCTTATCCTTGAAGCCTTCCAAACTCCACCTTTGACGACAAATTGCAATGTGTGGCCGGCTAATAAATCTGGCCCCAAAACAACTTGTTGCAAATCGCCGTTGGGATACATCAAATAATAGGTAATGGGATCGCCTGCATGGAAATAATGCATGATATCAGAGGTGTTTTTATGAAAATGTCCAATAGGGGAGTCAGCGGTCAATAAATAGTAGATTGAGGTCATAGTGACCCGAGCACCTTTATCTGTGTCGATGACAATGTCACCATTTGCTTTAAAGGTTTGTTTAAAGTATCCCCCCTCAACATGAGGTTCCAACTGCAGAGCTTCTACAATTTGTTGCACAGATAACGCTTTGTCTTCGTTCACTTGGGTTCCTGATTGCTTAATAGGTTGGCAGGCCAACAGGGTTGTCGTGAATAGTAAAATGAAAAACCGTAAAATCATTGTTTGCTCAACTTAATACAGATTAATATAACAAGTGCACAATTCGAGGAGCAAATGCTGATGACATATACACCCCCATATTATGCTGTAATATTTACATCAAAACGTTCCAATGTAGACGATGGATATGGGTCTATCTCCGAATTAATGGCTAGCTTGGCTGCACAACAGCCAGGATACCTCGGGATAGAATCCGCAAGGGAAGACATTGGCATAACGGTGTCCTACTGGCGAGATTTAGAATCAATTAAAGCATGGAAACAGAATAATGAACACTTGGCTGCCCAAAAAGCCGGTCGCGAAAAGTGGTACGAACGCTACATTGTAAGAATTGCCAAAGTAGAAAAACACTATGAATTTTAGTGTTACCTCAACAAGTGCCTTGTTGGACATTAAAGGTTTATTAGACTTACTTAAACTAGACAATTTTAAAGTGCTTTACACCCACATGAAATTTCCCGTCAACAATTCAGGCATTGTAGATTCGGACAGGGTTATCCCCGGTTCAATCTTGTTTGATTTTGAAAATGTGTTTGTTGACAAAACGTCCTCTTTGCCTCACATGTTGCCGACGCAAAGTGAGTTTTCAAGGCACATGTCTGCACTAGGTATTACAAATGAAGATGCGTTGGTTGTATACGACAATCAAGGCTTGTTTAGTGCGCCTAGAGTTTGGTGGATGTTAAAGTGCATGGGACATCAACAGGTTTACGTGTTAAACGGCGGACTTAAAGCTTGGATAGAAGCGGGTAACGATACCGAACAACTGACCGACACCAATTTGCAAAGCAAGAGCCAATATCTAGCGCATTTTAATTCCAATTTGGTCTGCGATAAATCTGAAATTTTAAAAGATCTACCCCATAACAAGCTGACGGTTTGTGATGCTCGTGGCGCAGCTAGATTTAATGGAACGGAACCTGAACCTAGAGCAGGGGTTCGCTCTGGTCATATTCCAGGTGCGCACAATCTTCATTATGCCAAGCTGGTCAACGATGGGTATTTGCAGGATCGCGCTACTTTGAAACAAATATTTGATGGCCTCAAAGTGCAACCCCAAAAATATTGGGTATTCACCTGCGGCTCAGGTGTCACCGCATGTATATTAGCATTGGCTGCCCATGAATTGGGAATAAACGACTGGGCAGTGTATGACGGTTCATGGAGCGAGTGGGGAAGTGACAATAACTTGCCCATTGACAATTGATTCTTTTATGCAACTAATTCGTGCTCACAGGTCCGTGCTTTAAGTTCAATAAATGAACGAGCAACTAACATTGCATTTAAGACATCTTCGAAGGTAACCGCTTCCGAGGGATGATGACTGATACCTTTTGCACACCGCACGAATAGCATCGCCACTGGACACAAATCGGCTATTGCCATGGCATCGTGTCCGGCACCTGAACTTAAATTAAATGGTTCAATTCCCGAGTTTTCACAAGCTATTCGTAACTCATCCATCAACATTTTGTCGCAATGTGTGGCATCTGCGTCATGTGTCATTCGTATTTTGGCATCTAGCCCGCGGTAACCTGCAATATGTTCGATAGCGTTCATTATTTCATCAATACAGCGATCTCTTTTTTGATTGTCCAAACTTCGCACATCAAGACTAAAAACGACGTTCCCATTGATAACGTTTACCGCATTACTGGAAGAGTGGATTTGACCGACAGTTGCTACGACACCATGCTCTTTTGCGGCTTTTTCAATCATAACGATCATTTGTGCACTGCCAGCAAGCGCATCTTGACGCAATTCCATGGGAACTGTACCAGCATGTCCAGCATGTCCAACGACACTAATTTCAAAACGTTTGGCTCCGGCAATTCCATCAACCACCCCAACAGGTAAGCCTCTGCTTTCCAATACAGGGCCTTGCTCAATATGAATTTCAAGAAACCCCATTGTGTCGTCAACTGATCGTGCAGCTGCATGAATTTTGTTGATATCTAAGCCAAACTCGCGCATAGCGGAACTGAGATTAATATCGTCACTATCTCGAAGACATCCCCATTTTTCTTGCCAAGTCCCTGCAACTGCGCGGCTACCTAACAATGTAGTACCAAAACGCGTGCCCTCTTCGTCAGCGAAGGCAACAATATCGAGATGAAAAGGCAAAGATTGTTTATGATCGTGAAAATACTGCACCAGGCTGATAGGGAGCAGCACACCAAGAATTCCATCATATTTGCCACTATCAGGAACAGTGTCTAAATGACTACCAATGATTAGTGATTTGGCATTTGGACTTGAACTTCGGTAGCTACCCCATTGATTTCCGGCCTCATCTTGCCAGGTGCGCATACCCGCTTGCTGCATCCATTTTGCAACTTGGAGATTAGCGTTTTTATGCTCTTTGGTTAAATAGCGCCTGTCGATATAGTCTGGATGTTGACTAAATTGGGCCAGTTTTTCACATCGCTTCATCACTTTTTTAGCATAAGGAGTTAGTGGCATTATACTTCCTCCTTTGCATATACTTGATAGGCGCAATCAGTAGCGTCACCAGGATTCAATACGTGACCTGAGCGTCGAAGTGTGTTCTCCAAGGCTTGAAGGGTATGCAGCACTGCATCTTTTCTCGCGTTATAGCCCATTGTACCGATTCGCCAAATTTTACCGTGTAGGGGACCAAAAGAGGTTCCAATTTCAATATTAAAATCATGCAGCATAGTGTGACGAATTTGCTCACCGTCAATGCCTTCAGGGATGTATACACCCACGACATTGGTCATTTTATTTTTAACATCACCAAAGACCTTTAGGTTTAGGCCTTCGACTCCGGCGAGCATAGCGTTTCCATGCAATTGATGTCGATGGATAGACGCTTCAATGCCTTCTTCGAGTATTTGAATAGCACATTCTCTTGCGCAATAAAGCATGGAAGTCGCTTCAGTATGATGATTGAGTCGTTCTTCAGACCAATAATCTAAGATCATTGGGATATCAAAATAATTGGATTGGATCCGTGATCCCATACCGTGTTCATGTTCGGTAGTGCGTATACCGGCTTCAACGTGATGACGCTTTCTTACTATTTCGACGTATTTGTCACTCAATGTTATTGGGGCACTACCAGATGGACCGCCAAGACACTTTTGCAATCCTACAGAAACCGCATCGAGTTTCCATTCGTCAGTTTTGAATGGATTACCGCCAATGGACGCGGTTGCATCACTATAAAAAAGCACATTATATTTTTCACATAAAGCGCCAAGATGCTCAAGAGGTTGTAACATCGTTGTGGATGTATCACCTTGTACCATAGCCAACACTTTGGGGCGAACTGATTTTATTGCTTGTTCTATTTGTTCCGGTTCAAATACTTGCCCCCACGGTACTTCAATTCGGTGAACCTTAGCACCAGCACGTTCAGCTATTTCCGCTAGTAGGTGACCAAAACGCCCAAATATTGGAACAAGCACCTTGTCGCCGGGCTCGATGCAAGAAACTAACACCGCTTCTATGCCGGCCCGCGATGTTCCATCAATAAGTAAAGTCGCATGATTCTGGGTCAAAAACACCTGGCGGTAGAGTGTCATGACCTCATTCATATATTGGGTCATCACTGGATCATATTGGCCAATTAGCTGGGTTGACATTGCGTTTAACACCCGTGGATAGCAATTGATAGGACCTGGTCCCATAAGTAGTCGTGGAGGTGGAGCTAATAAAGTCATGAGTTCCTCAAAGTAGTATCTGGCCTAACATACGCAATCCGGTGATTAGCAAAGCGATAGCAAAAATGCGTTTCAATAGAGTTGCGTCCAATCGATTTGCCAATGCTGCACCCACTGGCGCAAACAAAACTGTCAACGGTACAATGCATAAAAAGCTGATCACGTTGACAAGACCAAAGGTCAAAACCGGCGCGTCAACGGGTGTCGTGCCTAACGTCAACATCGTTAGGGCACCAGGTAATGATATGATCAGTCCAATTGCAGCCGCTGTTCCAACCGCTTTGTGTGCCGGATAATTACATGCCGTTAAGATAGGTACTGAAAGCGTGCCACCGCCAATACCCACCATTGCACTAAACGCACCGATATTGGTGGCAATAGTGCCTTGACCCAAACGCCCAGGAAGAGCTTGGAATAGGGCGGGTTTACCTGCTCGAAACAACATGTTTAATGCCGCTAATATCGCGATAAATGAAAATAGCAGAGTTAACCAAGATCCTTTTATTTGGGTGACTAACCAACTGCCCAACAGCACGCCTAAAAGTACAAATATTGCCCATTGACGCAATAGAACGAGATCAACATTTCCCTTTTTGTGATGTGAGCGGATAGAACTAATAGATGTCGGAACAATAGTCGCTAGTGAAGTCGCTGTGGCGACCAGCATTGCCGAATCTGCGCTCACACCAAAATGTTGGAATAGAAAATACAGTACCGGAACAATGACAATCCCACCGCCAACACCTAGTAACCCTGCCAGTATGCCTGCAAACACCCCGGTAAGCATCAAAGCAAAAATGGTTGGAAAATGTTCAACTAATTCGGTCATTTAAATAATCTCATGATAGTGGGAAGGCCTTGCCATCACTTCTAGGGTCCGTTGCGGCTGAGACGGTTCCGTCCGTATCTCTCACTATGGCGCCAGCATGGCCCATCATTTCATTGTTGGGCGCAACTGTAACAATGTCATGTCCCAACTGTTTGAGCGTTTCGACAATTTGTGGGTCTAAATCTTCTTCAATTTTTAGATTGTGAGACTGGTCTCCCCAAGTTCGGCCCAACAACCAGCGGCTCTCTTCGATGGCCTTCACCAGGTCTTTATTCTGGTATAGATATCGAGTAAACAATGCTGCCTGAGTTTGCGGTTGTCCTTCACCTCCCATGGTGCCGTAAACCATACGTCGACCGTCTTGCAAATTTATATAAGCAGGGTTGAGGGTATGAAAGGGTTTTAAACCCGGTTGAAGTAGTTGATTTGAACCCGGTTCCAGGCTAAAAGATGTTCCCCGATTATTCCATACAATGCCTGTTGAAGGTGATACGACTCCGCTTCCAAATTCCCAATATAAACTCTGGATGTAACTGACCATTCTCCCATCTTTATCACAAGCACCCATCCAAACAGTATCTCCAGGTTTTGCAACGTGAGGCCAATGCAAAGCACTATTCATGTCAATATTGGCAGCCAATGCGCGCAAATTTTCATCTTCTAACAAGACTTCTAAAGAGATATTGAGTCGACCCTGGTCTGTAACAAACTGATTGCGTTGAATAAAGGCTTGTTTTGTGCACTCGATCAATAGATGGATGTGCTCACTCTCACAGGTAACCAGATGTTTTAGCCTGTCATAAAGTGCCAAGATCAGCATTGATGCAACCCCTTGAGTGGGAGCACCTAAATTATACAATTCACCGACTGATATCTTTGTTTTTAGCGGCTTAACTATATTCGCATCATAATGCTCAAAATCTTTTAGACATAATGGTGAGCCCGCGTGTTGGAGATCCTGAGCCAAGTTTTTGGCAATTTTACCTCGATAAAAATCATCCAAACCATTATTAGCCAGTGTATTTAGGGTTTCAGCCAATTTTGGTAGCTTAACAATTTTGCCTTTTTTAAGTGGCTTTTCTTTGATCAAAAACTGTTCAAAACCATCGTAGTCATGAAGATCTTCAAAGGTTTTAAAACTGGCATCTGTCAGGCTTTGTGTGACTTCTAAACCCCATTGGGCTTGTCCTATAGCCGTAGAAAATAGTTCATCAAGAGGTTTATTTGCTTGCCATTGCTGGCTAACGCTCAATGCTTTTTTCCATCCGGCAACGGCGCCAGCCATCGACAATGCGGCTTTGGGCCCTCTGGTTGGAATATTGTCATACTCTGAATAATAATCTGTTGTCGCGTTAATCGACGCAGTACCACTCGCATCGATGGCGATGGGGTCTTTTCCTGGTTCACTGATAAGCCAAAATCCGTCACCGCCTAAACCATTCATATGCGGATATACCACCGCAATTGAAGCTGCCGCTGCAACCATAGCTTCTATGGCAGTGCCGCCAGTTTCCAAAATATGCTGTCCCGCTTGTGCTGCAGCATAATGCGGCGCTGTAAACCCAAAACTATCGGGATAATATTGTACGTTTTGATTCATTGTGAAGTTCCAATGTAGTTTTCCATTATTTGTTTCCCCAACTGCAGCAGTTTTTGGTCGGAATGTTTTGCACCGAGTAAGGATATTCCATAGGCTTCCTTATCCTTCTTAAAAATTGGTAGATGTAGTTGCGGGCAACCACTCAAACCCGAAGTACAGGTAAACATCATTAATTTGTTGCGATAGTTAGCCAGTTCATTTTTATCGGCATTTTTTAAAGGCGCAGCCCCTGGAGTCGTGGGCAAAACAACAAAATGTCCTTCTGTCAGAATTTGTTTAAGTTGTTGATTAAATCGTTGCTGCTGATCACAGGCGGCAAGCTCTTGAGGTTTGGTTAATTTGCTGGACCACTCGAATCGTTGTTTTACGTCTTGTGCAAATTTTGGTTCATGCTTGCTGATCCATTGACCATGTTGTTGCCATATCTCTCTGCCTTGCAGCACTCTAAACGCTTCCGCCGCAATTTCCATCGCTAGACTAGATAGCGAAGAGCATGTTGCTACTGATTGCCCAAAAATATTCGTTACAAACGAATTAAATTCTGCTTTAAAGTCACACATTTCAACTAAACAGTCGAAAATGACAGGTTTTTTTAGCTCAATTGAAGGCTCAGGCGTATTACCAAGTAGCACTTTACCTACGCTAATCGCGTCGTCTATGTCTTTTGTGATCCATCCCAAGGTGTCAAAACTGGGTGCTAACGGCACGACACCTTTGCGGCTGATTGCGCCGTGAGTCGGACGAAAACCAACTAGACCATTGTAGCTAGCCGGGACACGAATCGAACCACCGGTATCTGTCCCTAATCCAAGTCTTGCTTTAAAATTGCCAACGGCTACTGCTGAGCCACTAGAGGAACCTCCGCAAAGGCGATCCTCATCCAAACAATTCATTGTCGTTGGGAAGTGGATATTTTGCCCATTTAAACTGTAGGCCAATTCATCCGTAATGGTTTTACAGGTCACGATGGCACCAGATTGCAGCAAAGCGTTAACAACGTCTGCATGTTGGGATGGAACAACATGTGTTTGTTCCCATTTAGGATTCCCTGCACCAGTAGGCAACTTTGCAACATCAATGACATCTTTGACCGCCAAGGACCAACCTTGAAGGTGTTTGGAAGGTGTATTCCGTTTTTTTATCGACAAAGGAGCAGTGGTGGAGAAGGGAGAACGTGAATTCGTTTCCATGACTCTCTTACTTAATTATCAGCCTTTATGAAACAACTGTTTCATTAAATAGTCAAGAGAAACAATTGTAAAGTAGGATTAATTTATTCCAATTCATCCAAATCTTTATATAGCTTTGAAATCGCTTTAATACGGTCTTTGCCATTGTGCGAGTCGCTATTTAGGATTTGATTACATACAACTGATATCACACTCATCGGGGCAGAATAGCTATCTAAAGGCAGTTCTTGGCCAAGCTGACATATGAATAGCTGTTTTACTTGGTCTTGATATATTTGTGCCGATGGATCAGCCATGAGTACAAGTTGCTGGGTTGGTATTTTTTCTATGAGATGTTTTACGATTTTAGGTCGACGACGAAAGGCCACAATAATAACTAATTCGTCTTCGGCAATGTCTTCAAGCTCCTCTCCTAGAGTTTGTCCCGGATTGGGCAGTAGCCGCACTTTTCCTCGAACCTGCAATAATTGTTGACGAAAGTGCAAAGCGACTGGGTAGCTATTCCTAAATCCAATCAGGGTGACTCTTGAAGATTGTGTGATTGATTCAATGAGTTCATTGATATCGTTAGGATCAACGTTATCCCACGTCTGTCGAATACGCTGCAATTCTTGAGTAATGTAGTCATTGTTTTGATGAGATTCACCTATTGGATAGCCATTTTGACGTGCGGAGCGAAGCTCATCTTTGACATCTTGATGGTTGGCATATCCAAGTTGACGAAAAAATCGGCTGACTGTGGCTTTCGAAGTATGAGTGATTTGTGCAATTTCCGAAACCGACATATTCAATACATCTAACGGATTTTGTTGCAAATAATTAGCAATTTTTCGCCCATTGGGAGAAAGCTGCTGGTAACATTGCGTAATGACGGATACAAATTTCGAATTTGGCAAAACGACGATTCAATAATAATGAGCACTTTACGCAGTGTAGCGAAAAAAATGCAATGACAACAAATCAACATGCAATGAAAAAGATAGTATGACGACGGATTTTGGTAAACACACGCGAGTTGTGGTGCTAACAGGTGCTGGGATTTCGGCAGAGTCAGGATTAAAAACGTTCAGAGATAACGGCGGTTTATGGGAAAATCACCGTGTTGAGGATGTTGCCACGCCTGAAGCCTTTGAGCGGGACTCTGAGTTAGTTTACCGGTTTTATAATCAACGAAGAGCGCAGTTAACCTCTGAAAACGTTATGCCAAATCCAGGGCATATTGCGTTAACAAAATTAGAAAATTTTCTTCAAGATAATTTCCTCCTAATCACTCAAAATGTGGATAACCTGCATGAAAAGGCCGGTACTAACAGAGTTATTCACATGCATGGCGAATTGTTGAGTTATCGATGTTGTTTTTCAGGTCAGGTGTTTGAAACGACCCAGTCGTATGATCAAAGGAGTCGTTGTACTTGCTGTGAGCCTGCTAACTCTATTCGTCCAAATATCGTATGGTTTGGTGAAATGCCTTTGCAAATGGAACGAATTTACCAAGCGTTAAGCCGCGCAGATTTATTCTTATCTATTGGTACGTCTGGAAACGTTTATCCCGCAGCGGGTTTCGTGCAAGAGGCCAGTTCTCACGGAGCAAAATGTATTGAATTAAATCTGGAACCAAGCATTGGGCACAGTGGATTTGATCAGGGATATTATGGTTTGGGCTCTCAAGTCGTTCCGCAATTTGTGGAAAATTTCCTAAAGGGGAAAATATAAATGAGTTGGCAGGAGTTTAGCCCATTTGTTTTTGAGTTTATGGCAATCGCCACACTTCATTTTTTTGCCGTCGCCAGTCCTGGTCCTGATTTTGCGGTTGTCGTGAAGCAAAGTGTTGTCGCAGGGCGTCGGGCGGCAATGTTGACAAGCATAGGTATCGGAGTAGGTATTTTAGTTCATGTTGTCTACTCACTATTAGGAATAGGGCTGTTGATTAAAACAACGCCTTGGTTATTTCAATTGTTTTTGTATGCAGCTGCGGGGTATCTGTTGTTTCTAGGGTGGGGCGCCATTCGCAGTAAACCCAAGGTTTCGGGAAATGAAGATCAACTCGAAGTACCCACTAAGAGAATGAAAAATAATGTAAATGAGATAAGTGATAGAAAATCTTTTTTGATTGGCTTGGTAACAAATGGCCTAAACCCGAAAGCCACTTTGTTTTTCTTAACCGTATTTGCTGTTGCTGTGTCGCCAGAAACACCGTTACAAATCAAAGTATTTTACGGCTTATATTTGGCCACTGCCACAGGCATGTGGTTTTGTTTTCTGTCATACATCTTAAGTGGTTCAAGAGTTCGGGCTACATTAACCCAAAATGGTCACATATTTGATCGTATAATGGGGGCGATTCTTATCGCCTTAGCGATTAATCTGATTTTTTCCGTTTAACTATAAACCTTAAGAGAGTCATCGATTGAACAAGCCAAATTCGCCGAAAATTGAAAACAACCTAAAAGGGGCGTACGAGTTTAATATTCAAAGTGTTTTAAAACAGGGCTGGAAAAATACGCTAGGTAGTTTGAATACCTTTGTTCCTATGCTGTTTGTTTTACTCGGCATTTTACTTGGTTTAGCACTAGTTTATGTTAAGACACAGGGAATGGAATCTGCTGAACAGATTAATTATGAATCGATCAACATGTTTGATTTGGTTGTTAGGGTCTTGCTCGCTCCTTTGTTTGCTGCCCTCATGATGCACGGTGTGAAAGTTCAATTAAATCAAACCCGCAGAGTGTCAGATTTGTTTGAGTATTTTCCCCAAATGTTGGCCTTGTGCTTGTCATCAATTATTATCTCTTTATTGACTTTGGTTGGAATGGCGCTATTTCTCATCCCGGGTATGTATGTTGTCATGAGCACAGGGTTTGCAATGATGTTAGTTGCGGATAAAAAGCTAACACCTTTTAAAGCTATTGCTTTGTCTATGACAATGGTGAATCGCTATTTAGTGAAATTCATTGGGCTCTATTTACTGCTCTTGATATTTTTTATCGCGGGGCTTTTAACTTATGGTATTGGCTTAATTTTATTTTTGCCTTTTTACTATAATGTAAAAGGGATTTTGTATGTTGAACTATTTGCTGATGCAAAGGATAAAGTTAATAACGTAACCGAAATACAAAGTGAGGGTTCCTTTGAAGCTTGATACTGATATTCCACCACCTAAAAGAATTGCTTATCTGCTGATAATTTGGGTTTTCGCTGCGCTCGTATTTAGCTATCCATTTCTTTTTCCCTCGAGTGATTTTGCACCTGAAGATATTGCACAACGCCAAGTCGTAGAGACTGATATGCCTGATTTTAAAAGCATTCAAGATATCAAAGCACGTAAAATCGCTTTTTTTAACTATTTAATGCCGATTATTCGCCATCAAAATAAATTGATATTAGAAAAACGAGCGTTTCTTTTTACAATTGAGGAAAATATTAATCAACAAAAACCGTTAACCACCAAACAATTAAAGCGTTTGGGCGAGTTGCTAAAAGAATATCGAGTGGATGCTAATACTAAATTGGTTAGTCAGTTAACTTCTCTGCTCAAGAAAATAGATATTATTCCTCCTGAGCTAGTTTTGATGCAGGCAGCAAACGAATCAGCGTGGGGAACATCACGATTTGCCACGAAAGGGTATAATTTTTTTGGCCTTTGGTGTTTTAAACGTGGCTGTGGGTTTGTGCCAAAAAACAGGGATAACGGCGCTAATCATGAAGTCGCTAAATTTAAAAACTTGTCACATGGCATGTATGTATATTTTCGTAATTTAAATCGTCACGCTGCCTATTCTGAACTTAGAAATATTCGACATAATCTACGTAAATCAGGGCAAAATATTCGCGCAGAAGCGTTAGCTAAAGGATTAGGAAGTTATTCTGAAAGAGGGGATGAGTACATTAATGAACTTATTCAAATGATAAAATTTAACCGGAAGTTCATGCGGGTATGAAAGTTGTTCTTTGCCTAAGTTTGTTTTTTTGCCTTTCATTAAAAGCAGAAGTGCTATCAGTAGAGTACTCAAGTTTTTACAGCCATTTACGTAAACTAGACAGCGATGACACCCCAGCGTTGCAATTCGCTTTTGGTTTTAAACACGTGGCTAGTGAAAAACTATGTACCATAGACAATGTGAAAATTGTCACGCAGAAGGTGACAGTTCCAATTGATGTGACTGCCGAACAACGTTTTTTGTTACCGACTGAAAAAGCACTTAAGCAGGCGCGGGCAAAAGTAGAAATCTCACTGCAAGAACCGGCTAATCAATGTGATATGTCAGTGCAATTAGAAACAAAACCCGAATATCTTAAGACAAAATACATGTCAGAAGACTTAGCCTTTGTGTTGAAGCAATATCAAGTTTTTTTCGACGACATGGGCAGTTTTTTATCTTTCTTAATGCCTGGTGTTGAAGGCCTACATTTTCATTTTGATCAGGCGTTAAACGACACTTTTCCTTCTGGCGTGAATGTAGAAGGAAATCACCTTTATATTAATCAGCAGTGGATTGAACAAGGCAATAATCTAACGTTCGAATCCTTGCCAATTCGTATCACTGCTTTGACTAATAATTAGGCTTCATTGTGTTGAACGGCCAGCTAGCAGCCGTTTTAAAGTCTAAGTTCAAAGAGGTGTGCAGCTTTCGATTGAGTTAAGTTAACCTCAGCTGATACTTAATTTGTTCTGCAACACGATTAACACTTTGTCGTCCTTCTTCGATCAGTTCTGCGGCACGATGAAATTCCATGATCCCGAAATCGCGCAATTGTGGCTCAATTAGAATGTCTGGTGGATCACCGGCCAATCTGGAGCGTGTGACCCTTGCTTGCAATATATCCAAGGAGCTCGACATGACACCCAACATACTTGGCGTTGAGTCAGTTAAATCTAATTTAACCGGCAAGTCGTCACCCGAAGGCAATTCTTCAGTAGCAAGCTCTAGTTGATTTCCAGTCTCTGAATTTTCAGTAGTAAGCTGCTGCTCGGACTGTAGCGATTCATTGCTGTTGTTTTCCGCCATTGCTTCCAACATTTCTTCGCTTTCCAACTCAGAATCAAGGTCTATGTCTTCGTCTTTTTTAAACTTTCCGCCGAATATGCGTTGAATAAATGACTGACTTTGACTAAAAAAGTCATTGGTACGTCGTTGATTACTTTCATGCTGTTGTCTAAATTGTGCTTGGACTTCAGGTCTAAAATCCGCACTCAGATTGACCGCGAATACAAAGTCTGCACCTAATTGGCGGCATAAGTTTACTGGGACTGGGTTAACAACGGCGCCATCCACTAACCAGCGGCCCTCATACGCAACAGGCGGGAAGAGCGCAGGGATTGCACAGGATGCTCTTACTGCACTTGGGATAGGACCTTGGGTAAAGGATACTTCTTTGCCGCTGTACAAGTCGGTAGCAACAACCCCCAAAGGCTTGCTCAATTCTTCAAAAGATTTTGCGCAGAAATTTTCTTCTAACGCTTTAAAAACTCTAAACCCACTTGCTAAGCCACCTTTTCTGATCCCAACGCCCATTAATCCCAATACCTGCCATTCACTCAATGAACTCGCCCATTCGGCTAATGGCTCAAGTTTATCACTGGTGTAGGCGGCGCCAACATAAGCACCAATCGAACAACCTGCCACCACATCAATTTTTATTCCCAACTCTTCTAAAGCTTGAATAATTCCAATGTGTGCCCATCCCCGGGCGGCACCGCTTCCAAGTGCCAATCCAATTTTCATAGTGATTCCTTAACTTAAATCGACAATAGTGACAGTGGGTTGATTGTCTGAAGGTGATTGAATTTCTTCACTATCAAACCCAATGTCCCCACCTTCAAAGGGGGTGTCTTGGGTTTGCAGAGCCTTAAAATTGAACAATGTGTGGTCAGCCAAGTGAGAAGGCACAACATTTTGCATGGCTTTAAACATGCTTTCTATTCTGCCAGGAAAGCGCTTATTCCAATCGTTAAGCATCGATTTGATTGATTTTCGTTGCAGATTTTCCTGGGAACCACAAAGGTTGCAGGGGATGATTGGAAACTCTACTAAATTTGAATAAGACGAGATGTCTTTTTCAGAGCAATAGGCAAGCGGCCGGATGACCATTTGCTTTCCATCGTCACTAACGAGTTTTGGTGGCATGGATTTTAGTCGGCCACCGTAAAACATATTTAAAAATAGTGTCTCGATCATATCGTCACGGTGATGGCCAAGGGCGATTTTAGTAGCACCTAAAGCCGTGGCGGTTTTATACAAAATACCTCTTCTAAGCCTTGAGCACAGCGAGCAGGTGGTTTTTCCTTCTGGAATTTTATCCTTAACAATCGAATAGGTATCTTCATTAACAATATGAAAATCGACACCGAGATCTTTTAAATACTCTGGAAGTACATGTTCAGGAAATCCCGGTTGTTTTTGGTCTAGATTGACTGCGATAATGTCAAACTGAATAGGTGCGATTTTTTGCGAAAACATCAGAATATCTAATAAGGTATAACTGTCTTTACCACCTGATACACAAACCATGACCTTATCACCGTCTTCAATCATATTGAAATCGGAAATTGCTTTACCTACATTTCTGCGTAAACGCTTTTGTAATTTGTTAAAGCTGTAACGTTTGTTGTCAGGTAAGGTTTCTAGCTTGCTCATTTTGATCCTATAAACTGCAGTACCGCGGCGTAGGATTATACCGTTAGGTACCCAGTCTACAAACAGAAAATTGTTACCTTCTTAAAAAGCATCTTCTTAGCGTTGCATAGGACACTCAAATTTGTCGGGTTTGAGTGCTAGTACATCACAATTCAATGAGTCGATGACGTGTTCTGCAGTATTTCCGATTAGCGCAGCAGTAATGCCTGAGCGGCCTACTGTACCCATAATGACCAGTTCAGCGTCTATTTTGCCGGCAATTTGAGGGATAATGTCTTCAGGCAATCCTTCTTCAACAAAACACCGTTCTGGTTGAATAGCATGTTGCCGAGCATGTTTGTCCATAGAATCTAGATGATGCTTCTTGACCGATTCGGTATAGCCTACGGGGTCGAATTCGGGGATTTCAATAGCGATATTAACCGGGGTTCCGGGGTAAGAATTCACCAAATTGACATGACCGTTAAGCAGTGTGGCAAAATGATTGGCATAGCGTGTAATATTTATATTTAGGCTTTGATGCTCTTCGTCTTGAGTACCAACATCAACTGCCGCAATAATGTTACCGTTTTCAGGCCAGTCATGCTCTTTAACGAGTAAAACGGGAACAGGTGACTTTCTAATCAAATGCCAGTCCGTAGGCGTGAATATCACAGATTTCAACGAATCGTGTTGTTGGGTTCCCTTTACTATCAGATCATAACTGTTATCTATGACCTCATAGAGAATACTTTCGTAAGGCCGATTGTGCCAAACAACTTTTACATCAATCGAAATAGACGTTGATTCTGCAATAGGCTCTGCCAGCTTTGCTAACCAATCTGTTCGGTCATCCACAACCGCTTGTCGCATGGTTTCTCTCTCATCAACCGACAACATTGTTGTCATTTCATAAGAAAAGTCATAAATTGACAAAAACGCAGTAACACTAGCCCCGGTTTTTTGCGCAATGGTAATTGCTCGTTTAAGCGATTTTTGTTGTATCTCTTCTGGCTCTACGACTGCAAGTATCTTATTGAAAATAGACACAAACCACTCCTTTATTTACCCAACACTTTAAGTGTAAGAGGTTATAAGAGTTTTCGCCAAGTGACTTGTAACTAAAAATCGTTTAGTTGTGGGTCCCGAACTTTTCTGAACAGCTAACAGCAGATGATGGATCACCGAGTTTTTGTTTCAAGCCAACAATATCAACTATATGAATGAGCTTACCGTCGACATTGATAATATTTTCCTTTTGGAAACGTGTTAACAAGCGACTTACCGTTTCAACCGTTAAGCCAAGGAGATTACCGATCTCGTTTCGAGTCATCGTTAGATTAAATTCTACGGCTGAAAACCCGCGATTTGAAAAACGATCTGATAAGGTCGTTAAAAAATGTGCCAAACGTTCTTCAGCAGTGCGCTTATTGAGCAACATCATCATGCTGTGATCTTGGTTTATTTCTGTGCTCATGATCTTTAACATTTCACGACGTAGGGTAGGGAGCTGCGCACTCATCTGATCAAGTTTCTCATAAGGCAATTCACAGATCATTGAAGTTTCCATTGCCTGGGTATAACTTTGATATTGATCTGAATATAGCCCATCAAAGCCAACAATATCGCCAGGAAAATGGAAGCCTGTAATCTGCTGTTCCCCATCGCTCGAAGTAATGTAAGACTTAAACGATCCACTTCTCACTGCGAACAAGGAAGTAAACTTTTGACCGGGAACGGTTAACTGATCGTTTTTGTGCAGAGGACGCTTACGCTCTATTATTTCATCAAGGCTGTTCATTTCAGTATTGTTTAACGAAACTGGAATGCATAAATGATTGAAACTGCAATTTTGGCAGCGGATCGTAAAATCAGTCATTGATCGTTTTCCTTTAAGACATTAGCCTTGTGTGAGTTACCAATTATTGATTGCTTGGTAGACTAAAATCAAGCCGTAACTGAGCATAAGGACTGCAATTGTTTTTCTAACGCGAGAATCGCGCATCCAAACTCGCAAAGTATTAGCAGTAGCCCCCATCGCTAACATGATTGGCAAAGTGCCAATGCCGAAGAAAAGCATCGTTAACATACCATTAACTGCGCTGCCGCTGGCAATACTCCAGGTCAATGTGGAATAAACCAAGCCACAGGGTAACCAACCCCATATCATGCCATAGGGAATGGCCGAAATAGGATGTTTAAAAGGAATGAATTTTTTCGATAGAGGGCTTATATGTCGCCAAATGATTGAGCCGGCTTTTTCTAAATGGGTCAATACTGTCCACCATTGACCAACATATAGACCTAGCAATGCAAGGAAAACCCCCGCCAATAATGGAAGTGTCTGTGGATTAAATACATTCCCGGAAGTTAATGATTGTCCAAAAAAGCCTGCCAGTCCGCCAGCGAGGCTATAAGAAATTATTCTGCCGACATTATAAGCCAGCATATACGGCCATTTTGTTTCGTCTTTTGGCAGCATGAAGGTAAATGAACCTACAATTCCACCACACATTCCTGCGCAGTGTACGCCTCCGGCTATGCCAATCAATAGTGCTGTGAATAAGCTGAATTCATTCATAACGCGCTTGGAGGCTTGTCGTCAGTCTTGTCTTTTATTTCAGTATTGATTGATTTTTCCGCGTTTTGCAGATTTATTGTGGCATCTAATGATGCTTTGGGTTGTTTTTCCAAATCGTCATCAAAAAGAATATTGTATCCTTGCCGTTCTAAATCTTCGAATTGGTCAGATTTCACTGCCCAAAAAAACACGCCTATCGCAATAAGTACTAACACGATTGCGATGGGGATTAAAACATAAATGATGCTCAAAATAGGGCCTGCATGATAGTTAACGGAGTAATCGTACTGAATTTACTACAACAATAATAGAGCTCAAGGACATTCCTATTACAGCCATCCAAGGCGTCAGATAGCCAGCAATTGCTAACGGTAAGATGAGAAGATTGTATCCCAGTGCCCAGGCCATATTCTGTTTTACTTTGCGCCTAACTTTAGTTGCCATTGTAAAAACATGTTGGATGTGCCCAATTTTTTGATTTAGCAAAATGATGTCTGCTGAACGTTTTGACATATCTGCTGCATTTCCCACCGCAACCGAAACATTCGCCGCAGCCATCACAGGGGCATCGTTGATACCATCACCGACAACCATGACATTTTTACCTTCTGATTGCTTTTGCTGTACGAACGCTAGTTTTTGTTGCGGCGTTTGCCGGAAGTGTATGTTTTCAATCCCTACTTGTTTCGCGACTCGCACTGCATTTTCTTTTGCATCGCCACTTAACATGACAACGTCTTTATCTTGATGAGCTGCGACAAGTGAAGAAGCATCTGCTCGAATCGTGTCATTAAGTACAAAACTCGCAACCAATTGGTCGTTTTGTTGTAAATAGATTGCAGACGAATCGATTAACTCATCAACTTCGGAGCTTGGAGTTAAAAATGTCACTTTGCCAATCCGCAACTCATCACTTGCAAGAAAGCCTCTGACTCCTAAACCGGATTCGGATACAACGTTTTGCATTGCAAATTTTGTATCCGATTCAAATGCTTTTGCTATGGGATGTTCAGAGTACGCTTCTAAACTTGCCGCAAACGAAAGGGCTTGTTGTTTGCTGAATTGATTAAATAGCTTCATTTCAGCGATTGAATATTCACCTTGGGTTAGGGTGCCTGTTTTATCAAAAACAATAGTGTCTATTTCTGGAACTTGATCGAGGACATCCGCGCGTTTCAATAGTAAGCCATATTCATTTAATTTCGCCATTGCGCTGGTCAGTGCAGATGGTGTCGCCAAGCTAAGTGCGCAAGGACAGGTCGCTACAAGTATCGCAATGGCAATCCAAAACGCTCTGCTCGGATCCAAATTTAGCCAAACTAGATAACTCACTGCAGTGATAAACAAAACGATAAGAATAAAATAACGGGAGGCTTTATCCGCATAGATGGCAGCTTTGGGTTTTGTTGCCAGAGCTAGCTCTTGTAGCCTAAGGATTTGATTAACTAATGCGTTTTTGAATTCACTAGTAACCTTTATCTTTAAGGTTCCTTCGGTATTGATAGTACCGCCATAGACTCCATCGCCTATGTGTTTATGTATTCTTTCAGATTCACCCGTCAACATGGATTCATCTATGTGGCTATCGCCGTCTAGAATTTCTCCATCCACGGGCAGTGTCTCTCCGGGTTTTATTAGTATTATCTGCTCAGCGACTAGGTGTTTAGCTAATACCGTTTGAGGTTTTCCATTCTCCAATAGCGTAGCTGTTAAAGGAATATATTTGAGCATATTGGCGGAAATTTGGCTGGCTTTGTATCTAGCACGATGTTCGATATAACGGCTGATGAGTAACAAAAATATAAACATACACACTGATTCAAAATAGATTTCACCACTTTTTGTTACAGTAGCCCAGACACTTGCCAAATAGGTCCCAAGTACCGCTAAAGTGACCGAGAAATCCATGTTGATTGAACGCACTTTTAATGCGTTGAATGCACTTCGATAAAATTCGAATCCAGAATAAAACACAACGGGTGTTGACAACACTAAGCTTACCCAATGCAGATAGTGCTTGGTTGATTCATCGATAGAACCAAAGATCCCGAAATATAAACCTATGGCTAACATCATGACTTGCATTGACATTAATCCAGCCAAACCGATTCGTTTTAAAAAATTATGGTTTTCTTTTTGGAATGAGGCTTCGTGTTGATCAGGTTGAAAGGGAAGGGAGTGGTAACCGATTTTTTCGAGTTGGCCAATAATTTGGCTTAACTTAATCTGCGACTCCTGCCAGGCAATTGTGGCTCTTCTGGCTGACACGTTAACGGCAACACGTTGTATTCCTGATAGTTTTAATAATTGTTTTTCAATGATCCAACCACAGGCCGCACAACTTATCCCTTCGATAGTTACTTGAATATGCTTTTCAGTTCCGTCTTCTACGACAAATTCCTTTTGAATGTCTGGGTGGTCAAATGCATCTAGCGCTTCAATCGTTTTATCGAGTAACTCGTCTCCTTTGTCCGCAAAGGCAGTTCTAAAGCGGTAATAATCCTCTAAACCATTCTCAACAATGGAGTGAGAAACAGCCTTACAGCCAGGACAGCACATTTGCCGTTCTTGTCCAAGTACTACCGTGCTACATAGCTGGCCTTTAATCAAAGGCAAACCACAATGGTAGCACTGCTCTTTTGTGCTGGGTTCCATTAGGGATTAAATGAGGTTGTCGTTGACTTAGGATACACAATCTCATTGATAATTTTCCAAGATTCATCAACAGGAGAGAGTGTAATGTTCCACTTGCCTGCGATCACATTGGGTGCGGTAGCGCGATAAATACCTTTAGCGTCGCGGGTAAGTAATATTGTGAAGTCATTTTTTTCCAACGTTGCATGGTAAAAATGCAACTCCAACGCTTCTCCTGATTCAGGCGCGCCTGTTAAGAATGTTAGGCTGATTTTATCGTCAATGACAAATAATTCGGTTTTAATATTACGAACCCGAGCCTCTTGAACCTTTGACAGTTCCATGTTGATCGCTTTCCCTTCCTTGTAATAGTCGTCAATGACTAAGCTATCTTCAGTGTTCAGTGCAAGGTTAAGCATTGTGACACTTAAAATAATGGAAATTAAAGGGATTGTGATAAGAAACCACGGCCAAAATTGTTTATACCACGGTGAAGAATCAGACTGCTTCATGTATTTTTAGACTTCTCATAAAAAAGAAAGCCTCGAAAATCGAGGCTAATTTCAAAACCAATTTTAAACTATTTATCTTGCGACAAACTGTAAACGTAGGTGGCTACCAAGTGAATCTTTTTCTCGCCCAAGGTATCTTTGAAAGATGGCATTACACCCATTCTACCATGTGTGAGTGTCTCGGTGACTGCATCTTGTGTGCCGCCGTACAGCCAAATATTATCGGTTAGATTCGGCGCTCCAATTAACTGATTACCTTTGCCATCAGCGCCATGGCAAGCGGCACATACAGCGTATCTAGCTTCACCTGCATCTTTGAGAGACTGATTCACCTGGCGTCCACTAAGACTAAGCGCATAGGCAACAATCTCATCAATACCCTGTTCGCCAAATGCGTCAATCCAGCCTGGCATGTTCCCAGTACGTCCCAGCACCAGGGTTTCAGTGATTTTTTCAGGCGAACCGCCATACAACCAATCATTATCCGTTAGATTAGGAAAGCCACGTTGTCCTCGTGCATCGGAGCCATGACACTGAGAACAGTTTTGCATAAACAGTCGTTGTCCGATTTTTAATGCTTCTTCATCATTCACTAATGTGGTGATCGGTTGCTCAGCATATTTATTAAAAATGGGCGCAAATCGCTCTTCCGCAAATTCAAGTTCTCGGTCATATTGAACACCAACGCCAAACAAGGATTCCTTTGCTTCTTGTTGGGAAATCAAAATAGCATCACGGGATTCTTGCAATGACTGTATGTTTTGGTTCGAGCTTTTCCAGCCCAACAACCCCGCCCAGTTTCCAAGGCCAGGATAAAGCACCAAATAGAGAATTCCCCAAATTAGCACCATGTAGAACATAATGGTCCACCAACGCGGCAGGGGATTGTTAATTTCGATAATTCCATCAAAAGAATGGTGCATATCATCACCTTCTTCGATGCCGGTTTTATTTAGCAAACACCAGCGTAAAAGAAGGTAACACCCTAGAATTGTTCCCAGTGAGATAACTGAGACCCAAATACTCCAAAAGCTACTCATTTATCGAAGACTCCCGATCTTTTTTTTCTGTTTGTTGAGTTGGTTCATCATCAAAAACCAAGTTTTGTGCTTCATCAAACCGTGTTTTAGCTCGACTGCTCATTGCCCACCAGACAATGCCAA
This sequence comes from Aliiglaciecola sp. M165, assembly GCF_007197995.1. Lineage (GTDB taxonomy): Bacteria > Pseudomonadota > Gammaproteobacteria > Enterobacterales > Alteromonadaceae > Aliiglaciecola. Next base: position 72,262 of record NZ_VKKH01000007.1, on the reverse strand, counting down.
TAAAAGACACAAACACCACAACGGTAAAAATGCTGCCAGCTAATCCATAATCCATTTTATTTCAGCGCCGTGCCAAGAGATTGTAAATACGCAATTAAGGCTTCCATTTCTGTTTTGCCTTGCACCGCCGCTTTTGCACCAGCAATGTCTTCGTCTGTGTAAGGCACTCCAAAGTCACGAAAAACTCGTAGCTTTTGCTCCGTGAGTGCACCGTCCAATACATTCTCTTCCAACCATGGGAAACCAGGCATATTTGATTCTGGCACCACGTCTCGAGGATTGATCAGGTGAACTCGATGCCATTCGTCACTGTAACGACCACCTACGCGCGCTAAATCAGGGCCCGTTCGTTTTGAGCCCCAAAGGAAAGGATGTTCCCAAACCGATTCGCCTGCTACTGAGTAATGGCCATATCTCTCTGTTTCAGCACGGAACGGACGTATCATTTGACTATGACAACCAACACAGCCCTCTCTGATGTATATGTCTCTACCTTCCATTTCCAGTGCAGTATAGGGTTTAAGTCCTTCTACTTTTTCCATCGTTTGTTGTTGATACATTAATGGAGTAATTTCAACCATTGCACCAAAACTGATTGCTATCAGTACGAAGACTGCGAGCAAACCAACATTCTTTTCGACGATCTCATGAACGTTTTTCATCGCTTAGTCTCCTTATGCTGCTTGAGGCTGAGGTTGAGCTTGAGTTTCGTCTTTAAACTCTTCACTTGGAGTGCGGACTGTTTTGTAGACGTTCCAGGCCATCAACAACATTCCAGCGACAACAAACACACCACCTATAAAGCGCACAAAATAGAAAGGTTTTGACGCTTCGAGTGATTCAACAAAACTGTAGGTTAGGGTGCCGTCGGCATTAACCGCTCTCCACATAAGCCCTTGAAGAACCCCTGACATCCACATTGCTACGATATAAAGCACAACACCAATAGTGGCTAACCAGAAATGGATATTCACCCATTTAACGCTATACATAGCAGGTTTGTTAAACAGGATTGGTATTAGGTGATAAATCGAACCAATGGAAACCATCGCTACCCAACCAAGAGCTCCAGAATGCACGTGTCCGATTGTCCAGTCAGTGTAATGTGACAGGGCATTAACCGTTTTAATCGCCATCATCGGGCCTTCAAACGTCGACATACCGTAGAATGACAATGAAACTATTAAAAAACGTAGAATCGGGTCTGTACGCAATTTATGCCAAGCGCCGGACAAGGTCATAATTCCGTTAATCATGCCTCCCCAGGATGGAACAAACAAAATCACCGACATCACCATGCCTAACGATTGAGTCCAATCGGGCAGGGCAGTGTAATGCAAGTGGTGAGGTCCAGCCCAAATATACAAAGAAACCAGCGCCCAAAAGTGAATTACAGAAAGACGATAAGAATAGACCGGACGACCTGCTTGTTTAGGTACAAAATAATACATCATCCCTAAGAAACCAGCAGTCAAGAAAAAGCCTACCGCATTATGCCCGTACCACCATTGCATCATCGCATCAACGGCGCCCGCGTAGAGCGAGTAAGATTTGGTAAATGAAACCGGGATCGCCATACTGTTACCAATATGCAATACCGCAACCGTTAGCATGAACGCGCCAAAGAACCAGTTTGCAACGTAGATGTGCGACACCCGACGGATCACAACGGTACCAAAGAAATTAATGATGTATGCGACCCAAACCAGTGTAATGAGTATATCTATTGGCCACTCCAATTCTGCATATTCTTTGCTTGAAGTGATGCCCAATGGAAGCGTGATAGCTGCCAGAACAATAACCAATTGCCAGCCCCAGAATGTAAAAGACGCAAGTTTGTCGCTGAACAATCGCACTTGAGACGTCCGCTGCACGACATAATAAGACGTTGCAAACAATGCACAGCCACCAAAAGCAAAAATTACTGCGTTGGTATGCAAAGGGCGAAGTCGAGAAAAGGTTAAATAGGGAATGTCGAAGTTTAGTGCAGGCCAGTATAGTTGTGCGGCTAAAAGCACACCTACTATCATTCCTACAATACCCCAAACTACTGTCATGATGGCAAACTGCCTGATCACTTTGTAGTTATATTCCGGATGTACTTGGCTGGTTACGCTCATATTAATGTGTCTTCCACTTCATTATTATTGACGTTCGGTATCTCAGTACCTTTCGTTAAGTGTAAATTGATTAAATTGCCTTTATTAACAATCTTTTAACCTAAGTCACTGAATTACGTGCTTAATCCTAGGTTAATCCGGGCGAGATCTTAAAGTTTTTAAACTAAAAAAGATACTCTAATCAGTGTATGCTTGATCTCAATCAATAGAAATCCGCTAATTTTTGTTTTTCAACTATGAAACATTCGAAATGTTTGTGTGATTTCTGTTCACCATAGACTCAAACCAGGGTACAACACGCTGATTAAACAAACCTTTCCAATTATAGTTGTGATTTCAATTCTTACCGGAGTTTATTTTTTAAATAATCTGGGGAATAACGAAATTTTCGAGAATCATTGTTACCTCGAAAGCAAATCATGCACTTTGAAGTTGGTTGATAGTGAAGTCACTCTAAACTTTGAACAGTATCCGATTGTTATTGAAGAAGTAATTAAATTTTCCGTTGAACACAATGCTCATTTTGTCTTACAAAAGGGCTGGGTTGAAGGCACCAATATGTTTATGGGAAAAACTAACTTGGCGATAGGCAAAAGCGTCACGCTAAACAACGCAATTAATCATCAAATCGAGCTGTTTTTAGGGGCATGTAGTGAACCACGTATGCGATGGAAGTTGGTTCTCGACCTGACAGATTTCCGCACAGGCCAAGAACACCAAGTTAGTGTATTTTTTCAGACCAATTACAATTGAGACTGAAGGTAATTTTGCAGCCCTAGTCGTTTAATTAGCCCCAATTGCTGCTCAAGCCAGTAAGCATGATCCATTTCAGTATCATCCAGTAACACCATTAACATGTCTCGGGTGACAAAATCTTTTTCCACTTCACACAAAGCAATTGTTTGTTTGAGTTTGTCTGTCACGGCATATTCAACGCGTAAATCGCTTTCCAGCATGGCCGGCACATCATTACCTACCTGAAAACCTTCACGATTGGTCATATCTGGCGTGCCTTCCAAGAAAAGCATTCTCTCAATTAGCTTTGTTGCGTGACCCTTCTCGTCCTCAAACTCGTGAGCGATGCGCTCATAAAGCTTGTTTAATCCCCAATCCTGGTACATTTGAGAATGAATAAAATATTGATCCATGGCTGCAAGTTCGTACGCCAATAGTCCATTTAATGCGTTGATAATGTTTTGGTTGCCTTTCATAATTAGTCTCCTGTACCAACTTGGCTTTGCAGATAGTTTTCAATCCCCATTGAGGAGATTTGGTACTCTTGTGTTTCTAACCAATCTAAATGTTCTTCTTCATATTCCAGAATGTCTTCGAGCAAATCTCTGGAAACATAATCCTGTTCAGATTCGCATAGCGCAATCGCTGATTTCATTTTGGGAATTTGTTCTAATTGAAACTTTTTATCGCAATGCAACATTTCTTCGGTTTCTTCACCGATGTATAATTTCCCAAGCATTTGAAGGTTAGGGAGTCCTTCAAGAAACAATATACGTTCTATTAGTGCATCAGCTTGTTTCATGTCTTTAATGGATTTTTTGTAACATACACTGTTGAGTGCCTCAAACCCCCAATTTTTGTACATGCGGGCATGCAAAAAATATTGATTGATGGACGTGAGTTCAACGGTTAACGCGTCATTCAACGCGGCGATGATATTGGGTTGGCCTTTCATTCACTAACCTCCGACGAATTCGTTACAAAAGTATAGAGTATTTAAACGCCCGATAAAAGAAAAAACGTTAAAAAACAAATGGATAGACAATGATAATGATTATCATTGTTGACATTGTTATTAGTTAGATTGTGACGAGAGCATCTGCAGACTTTCTTCTGCGAATCCTGTTCCTGCTTCCGTGAAAAAGTTAAATACTTTATCGGCACCGGCTTTTTGCAGTAATTCGATTTCGTCTTCATAGCGAGCGATTGAGGCGACAGTCCCATTAAATTTTACACTGCGAAGTTGCTGAGTGATATTGCTGATATCTTCAACTGACGGAACCGCAAGCATTACGATTTCTGTGTTGGTTAAATCAAAATTTTCCCAAAAATCAATATCCTCACCATCACCTGTTAGTACTTGCATACCAAGCTTCTTAAGCTTTGCGATGCGAATGGGGTCGGCATCCATTCCCCACACTTGTTCATCAATTTCATCTTTCAGCGCTAAATAAGCGCCTTTACCCACTCGCCCCATTCCAATTATCAACACTCTTACATTTTCCGGTTGATCATAAATATCTTCTTTGAGACGTTGTGGGTGTTCATATTTTTTAAGTTTGTTTTTGATCCGATTATATTGTTGATGGGAATTCCGATACCCATAACCAGTAAATAAAAAAGAAAACGAAACTGATAAAGCGAGTACCACGAGCCAATGTTTATCCAGCACACCTAAATTCACCATTAATGCCGCAACAATTAGGCCAAACTCGCTGTAATTACCTAGTACTAAACTCGACAGGTAAGACGTTCTAGCTCTGAGTTTTAGTCGAGTAAAAACGCTGAAAAACAGCCCAAATTTAATAGGAATTAATAAACAAAAACCGATAGCAGTAATGAGCATTTCTATGTTGGGGAGTGCTGTGAAACCAATAGAAAGGAAAAAGCCAATAAGAAATAAATCCTTGAAACTCATTAATGACTTTGCTAACTCGGCTGCTTTAGAATGATTTGCGATGAGCATTCCAACAATCAGGGCGCCTAAATCGCCTTTTACGCCTACCAGCTCAAATAATTCGTATCCCCCTAGGGCGACTAAAAAACCTGTTAACGGCAACATTTCACCGTGGCCAGCTTTTTCCAAAACAATTGACCAAATTGGTTTGGCAAAAAATAATAGCAATAGTGCAGCAGACCAAATGGAAGGAATTTTACCTGTCGCTACAACAAGAAAAACAACGGCAAATATATCTTGAAGAACCAATATCCCAATCGCAATTTTGCCATGCCGGGTCTTTATCTCGCCGTTTTCTTCCAGAATTTTTACGATACAAACCGTACTGCTAAAACTTAGTGCAAAGGCGATAAGTGCCGCACTAGTCATATCTATGGTAGCAAAATAACCAATCCCTAAAATTGTCAGAAAAATGAAGCAAGATGATACCAGAGCGAGCCAAATTACCATGTGGAGCGTGCCGCCTAGCCAAACTTCAGGCTTCATTAAGTCTCGAATATTAAGTTTTAACCCAATTGTGAATAACATGAGGGTTATACCGAGGTTCGCTAATGTTTGAATCGATGTGTCAGGCTCAAACCCAAGAAAATTTAGAGTAAAGCCAGCAATGAGAAAGCCAATTAGGGGAGGGAGTCCTACTATTTTAATGGCTAGACCACATACAAAAGCAACGAGAATGAATGCAAATTCCATATTAACCGTGAGAAATCATAAATGAAGTAACAATATACAACGCTGATTGCATTGGACCAAAGTGTTTAATCGTAATTCACGAAAATATATCTAATTTTTTTGATTTTTATCAAGGGCTTCTGTTAACCGAATTAATTCTTGTAGAAGCTCATTTTCTCTGATTTTTAGCTCGCCTAACTCGAAAGTAATTTCTGTTTCACGTTGTTTGACTTGTTCGTATGTCATGTCGCCAGGCATTGACCCATGGCGAGTCATTTTATTTTTTTGCTGAGGAGCTACGCGTCGTTTAGGAGGCTGAGGAGTCGAAATAACAGCTTCCTCAGTATAAGACTCGTCATACTGTTCCAAGTGAGCATCCAGTTCACGATCTTTATTGCTACGCAAGCTGGCAGGTGGTTGGTTTGTTGCGCTTTTAGAAACGTGCTGTTGTTGTCGCCTTTCTTTCTGCTCTTGCGCGGCGATTTCTAATTTATGCAGCTCAAATTGGCGTTTAGATAATTGTGCTTTGTCTATCAATTCCAATTTGTTGGCGAAACGGTCAAGCGCTTGACGGTTTATATTCAAGCCAAGCTCAACACACTGTCTGTGCGTTTTTTCATATTGGTCATAGTTATTCTGACGAATAACTCTTTTTACCAATTCGACTTTTTCAACCTTTAATTTTTCAAACATAACCGTTTTAAATGATCAAACCAATTCAAAAATGCAAACAAAAGCGGCATTCAAAGACAACAGCTCAGTATTGTATCGGCAAAATATGAATTCGTCTTACCGTAAATTTGAAATACTTTAACATTCATTAACATAACAAAATTTGAGAGTACAATGGTTATATTAAAAAACAACTTTTGTTAAATTGGTTTTAATTACCCAAAAGACCGTCTTCAATAGGATTTCTTGTAACAGCTGTATTAGTTTTTTCTTTGTTGTAATGTGAACCACAACCTTTAAAAATGTGTACAAATCAAACAACTTGAACGATTAATCTACGTCCAGAAAAATTGAGGTTGATGACGCTGACGCAATGTGAGTTCTCTATAGACCGATATAAAAACGTGATTTACATCACGATCACTGGTGTGTGGACAATCCAAAAAGATCTGGAATACATAAGCAAACTCGTTGAATTTGTGCAGGTATTTAAAGGCCGCGAGTGGGGTATGTGTGTAGACATGCGTGGCTGGATTCTTCCAAAGGAAGTCTTTGAATCCCCCTTTAAAAGTAAATTGATGCTTAATAGACGAACGCAAATAGCCGAAGTATGGATCGTCGATCATGAAAAGCAGGGTGACGAACTATTACCTTATTTTAAAGAGTCCAAAGTTGTCCCTTTTAAAGTTTTTACTAAGACTGAAGCGCTCAAATATTTTAAACGTTTGGGTATCGAAATACCTTGAAACGGTAACTTTACTTAGACTGCCATCTTAAGATGTCTATCATTTTGTGACCTTGTGTTATTACTCTATTTGTGAAGAGTAGTGAGGTGACCAAGAGTCAAAACTTAGTGACAAATATCGTTAAATATCCTCAAGCTAATGTTGGCTTGGATAAGTGATTAATTGACTGCTTTGTTGTGTACCGCCCGAACGACTTCATTGTCAATTAAAAAGCACTATCGCTTCATTTTAAGCTTATCTATCAGGCTTGTTCTACTGCACTATTTTTGATCTTTATTTGCGATTTGTTGGGCTGCCGGTGAGCTACTTTTTCCATCCGAAATGTCTGAAAGTGACACCGATATGGGTTTGCTCGCTTCTCCCGAATAAAGACTTAAATGAGGGAAGGGTATTTCTACGGCATTGTTATCGAAAGCTTCTTTGATCTGTTGATAGATCTCATTTTTAAGAAGTAAAAAGTTTTCTCTTTTTGCCCAAACTGAAAATTGAATATCCACAGACGAAGTGCCAAACCCTAATAGAATAAACAGGGGAGCAGGTTCATTTAGACACATTGGATTTTTATCTGCCACTTCATTTAATATAGTTTTAACTTTTTCAATATCCTCTTTGTAGGCAATTCCTATTTTCAGGTCGGCGCGCCTGATTGGAAAACGCGTAAGGGTAGTCACTTGACTCTTTATCATTGACTCGTTGGGCACCCGCACAAAAAGATTGTCAAAAGTTCGTATTTTTACAGAGAGTAGATCAATAGAAATGACCTCTCCAAGCGTTTGATCAATGCGAATAACATCACCTATCGAAAATGGCCTTTCCATCATAAGAAAAATGCCACTGATGAGGTTTGAAGCCGACGTTTGTGAAGCAAATCCAATCGCAACACTTAATATTCCAGCGGCTCCTAAGATAACACTTAAATCAAAACCTAATTCACGTAATGCTGACATTAACATTATTATCATAATGCCGTAGAAAATCCCTCTCCTTACAAGTACTTGTGCATGAGGGGTCATATTGGCGATGTTAAAACGCAAAATCAGGTTACTTAAAAAACGGGCTACAAAATACCCAACAAATAAAATTATTATTGCTTGGAATACATCAAACAAATGAAATCTTTCTAACAGTGACAGAGTTTGGTCAGTGTTTTCCATAGGTTACGCTCCGATGATAATTAACCTATAAGGTTTTTTATCGATGATAAAAATGAAGATTTATTACTTAGCTCACGCGATTCAGATACTTGAGTCATAGTATGAACGTCTTCGGGGGGGCTGTGTTTAACGTGGGAAACGGGTTTTGAGTGTTCAGTCCTTTGTAAAATACTTATCTGGTCTGTCCAAAAATGCCCATTGCCATTGCTGTACGTTTTCAAAGACGGAACGGGAAGATTCAGCCTTTGGATAATTAAAGGCTCTTCTTGATCATTTGTTACCGTTACCATGGTTGAAGCCCTATGCGACCTCATCTCTAAATCTTCTTGCTTAACTTTTGCGTCTGTATATTTTGAGTAACAAATATCCCCTGACATTGTGGAAGGGCCAAACCACGAGTCAGAAGGTCGCCAAAAAGGTATGTCCGACATTGGGGTTTCTATATTTGGAACAGAAATTGTCATCCAAATTGGCGTACTGACATAAAGTTGTATTTTCTCGAAGGGCATGACGACCAAAGGCTTACTTGGCCGCACTATAATTGATCGATCAGCTAATGATGGTTCGACATGCACAATGTCTGTAGTTTGGCAGACCATAAACCGTTCGAAGCTAACATCTTGAAATGACTCTCGCGATTTTTGCTTATTAACGATAACTGGTTTATTTATTTCATTCGCTGATTCATTGTTCCAGATTGTCCACTCACGTTCGCTGCGCTTTATTGCAATAAATCTATCGCCGATTCGCCAACATTTTGTTTCGTCCTGATTAAACGCAAACTCGCCCCACCATTCTTTATTGGTCGTCATATTCTATATACTAATGTTTCGTTAATTGTTTAAGTAACTTGATTTCTCATGATTTCTGATCGCACTAAATCATGGACCAAAAAGAGCTGCGCCAGTTATGACACGTTTTTCTACCGTGATCCAGTCCTATACTAGTTCATTATTGACTGCATTCATTGACGACGCTTGTTGCAAATTAGCTTGTTTCGGTTTGTTCAATGCATCAACTAGTATTCAATTTTCTAACTTGAAAAGGATTGGTTGGTGACTGAAAGTGTAGGGGGGATAGAAATAAATGAATCCGTTTTTCAACATATCTATTTGTTTCATGCTTATTATAGTGGTCAACTATCTTTGTTTATTATGTTCTTCACATTGCTATTATAAAATACTAGGAAATTGCACGCTGACAACAAAAATAATTTGGTTTGGTGTCCAAAGTTACTCACCTCAAGGCACTATATAATGACGGTAACTAACTTTCGTCTTAACTAGTAAACATTAAAGGGTTTTAAAAATGAGTAATAAAAACTACATGTGTATTCTACGCACGGCTTCAGGCGAATGCGAAAAACCTTCTCCTGCTGATATGGAAGCGATGCACGCCAGATATCAAGCATGGCAGCAGAAGTTTTCTGAAAATATTGTTTCCATGGGCGGTGCACTGGGGTCAAGCGGAGCTGTTGTATCCAGTGATGCGGTGAAAGATGGCCCCTTTGTAGAGGTGAAGGAAATAATAGGCGGGTACATGATGATCCAAGCCCAAGATCTAGAGGGGGCTGTTGAGGTTATTAAAGCCAGCCCGATGGTTGCTAACCCTTCAACTAGTATTGAAATTAGAGAGATCAGTACACCTTGAAGTTCGCTGAAAGCTATCGCCATCATTACGGTTTATTGGTGGCGAATTTTTCTAAGCGTTTTGGCTTAGTATATTTGGGTATCATAGAAGACGCCGTGCAATATTCTATGGAACAATCCTTGTCAAAATGGAGTAGGGGAGTTGCTCCTGAAAACCAGATAGGATGGCTGTATCGCGTCGCATTTCGTTTTATATTGCGGGAAATTGACAAACAGAAAAAAGAACGACCATTTGATGTGTTGGATCCTACCAATGAAGTTCTTGAACAAACAAAAACGGATGAAATCTTTTTAGAAAATGAATTGGCAGATTCCTTTTTACGGATGTTTTTTATTAGCTGTGATAAACGCATTCCAGCAGAGTCTCAATTGGTATTTACTCTAAAAAGTCTATGTGGGTTTGAAACAGAAGCATTGTCTATACGTTTATTTGTAAGCAAAGATAATGTTTATAAAAGATATCAAAGAGCAAAGGCGTTTTTACAGCAGAACTACACGGACTTTGACACCCTGACAACAACTGACTTAAATGATCGGGTAACCGATGTGTTAAATGTGTTGTATTTGATGTTCACCGAAGGATATTTGTCGTCTCATCCTGATAAGGCCATTCGTCGCGATTTGTGTGAAGAAGCACTCAGATTAACGTTTGTTTTGGTCAATAATCCGATTGGAAATAAACCACAATGCCATGCGTTAGCTGCACTAATGTTGTTTAATTTAGCCCGGCTTACGGGGAGAAAAAGTAAGTCAGGACTTCTACTATTAGAAGAACAAAACAGGCAACTTTGGGATGCGTCTTACATTCAGAGCGGAATGTACTATCTACAATTGTCTGCCCAGGGTGAGCAGATTTCGCGTTATCACTTAGAAGCGGGAATTGCCGCTGAACATTGTATGTCACCATCTTTTGCTCAAACCAATTGGCAGGCAATTATTGATGCGTACGAATTATTAGATAGCGTGTCGCCTTCACCCATGCATTTAATTAATAAAGCGATCGCTATTGCGGAGCACAATGGACCAGAAAAGGCATTAGCCATGCTTGAACAAAGTGAACCACCAAGTTGGTTAATTTGTTCTTACTATTGGTATGCGGTATTGGCTGATTTACACTTTAGATGTAAAGAGTTAACAGAGGCAAAGTCCAATGCAAGCAGAGCGTTAGAACTCGCTACATCGCCCCATGTGTCTGCACTGTTAAGAAAACGTTTTAATAAATATAAAAGTTAGATACTCGTAAGCCGGTAAAAGCTTCCGTACTTCAGAAAATAAGCTGCATGTTTGAGCACTTTTTCGTCCCCTCTCAATCGGTAATGTTTTTCTGGAATGGTGAGAAAATCACTCATGTTATCGACTTTAGTGCTTTCAACTGTCACAACGCCATCATCGTCACCAGGTAAAATCCAGTCGGTTATCCAATTAGTATTATAATTTCCTGCAATAATCCCGAGCTCAAAATTGACTTCACCGAGTTGCCTAACCCAACTAGACTCTGCGTTACTCAATTGTTCGACAGCGGGACCACGCCTAACATCTACCCAATCCGAATCTTTAAACAAATTCGCAAGTTCAGTTCCTTGATTAGGTGGAGCAATCATAACAACTCTACCTAAGTTGGCAGGTTGGTTATGCTTCAAATAATAACGAACAAGAATACCGCCCATCGAATGGGTAACAAAATGCAGTTTTTGGTCCGATCCAAGATTAATCGCATCAACAGCGGGTTTAAGAATGTCAGAAACCAAAGTTTCTATAGGAAATTCTGTAGACGGATAACTCAGGTTATGCACCTGATAACCCTGAGCAGTTAAAAACGTTTCAACCGGCCGCATTGCAGAAGCATCGCGCCAAAGTCCATGCAACAGTATTACTACATCTTTTTGATTGGTGAGATCTTGAGAATCATCAAACATCGCTGGTGCATCAGGACGAATTTGACAACCACTTACCGCGATTTGTATTAGAAGTACGATGGGTAATGCCCACCATTTTGAAATACTTTTTCGTCTATTCGCTTTTATTACTGGTCTAAACATTCTTAGTGACAATTAAAAACAAAGAGGAATTCTTGATTAAAACTTACGATAGTTTAATCAATGTAGTTCAATTCTCATAATTAAAGGATGTAACAATGTGTAAGGGACTTAGTTATTAAATTCAATGATTGTGCTGGAGGGATAAAGAAGAGGGAATTGTTTAATTTAAAACAACAAACATGATTTAACATAATATACATTATGCGCATATTGGTATTGGGTTGAATACTCAGTACCTTTCAAAAAAAAGCGATGTCATGTTTGCGATTCGTTTAATCATTTCAATATCTGATTTTTCCCAATTGTTTACAACGTTCACACTCTCACAGCAGATAATTCCAGTTGGCTGGAAATTAGTTTCAACAATACAGTCAAAGACTGAACGAATGTTGTGTATTGAAAAATAATCATCAGTAAAGCACTGTGTTTGTGGGTGCTCTTGGGCATTATCAGCTACAACCAAACCGTTTAGAAGTATTTCCTCAAAATAGCACGGGCATTCTTTACGAGTTAAAATTTGCCCAGCAGAAAAATGTTTACTGATTTTTTCATAACACTTTAAGCATCTGATACACGTTTTATTGTCGTCGAACCGCCAAATGCTGACTCTGTGAGCATCAGGAATAAGTGCTTCAATCGCGATGCAGATTTTCGTTAACTGATCGTCAGGTTTGTCAGTTGGTTTACTTAGTTCAATTATCAGGTCTGAAAGCTGAGACATAGATTCCATCTACCTTAGAGAATTCGAATAGACACTGGACTAAAAAACTTACTAAACAATTATAGCAACGACGAAAAAGAGCAAAGCTTTTTTTACACTGTTCATCTAGCTACAGAATGTCACGACGGTTCTCATACCCTTCATAAGTACCACTCTTTCAGTAGTTTATCTAACTGGGAGGCTTCCAGGAAATTAGTGGCGATTCAGAAGGTTATGATGTTGCTATTTAAATGCAGCTAAAAACCGTTGATACAGTGACCAACGTATCAACGGTACTGGCAATATCGTTGTTAACCCACCTGGTTACTCATTTTCGTGTTTAGATATGCGACAATTTGCTTGGTCTTACTCATTGTTGGATCATATTTAATCGCTCTTCGAAAATCACGAAATGCACTGTTAATATCACCTTGGTTAAGGTTGATTACACCGCGATTATGGTATGCAATCGCTCTGTTTTTTCTTGATATGAAATCTGATTTCAATACTGTATTGCACGCACGTTTTTTTGCATATTTTCCTTTTTCAGTTTGTTGATAGCATTTGGAAATATTTATATTGAGCTTATCAATAATTGAACTCGATGCTGACAATGTTTGAAAGCTGATAGTTGATAAAGTTAGTAATGTAACGCTGACTATTATTTTCACGGTATTGTCCCTCTGATTGTAATAACCAAGTTCAGCTTAGGGATTTGATTTGCAATTGGCGTCCGAAAATAAGCAATTCATCGAGTCGAACGTTCATTTGCACGCATTGCTGTAAATCGAACCTATATCACTATGGACAATTGTTAGATTTTAGTGAGAATGAAAAACGGTTTAGTAAAACATAGGAATTGCTTGGCAAATGAATTCAAGCATCATTTTTTCTCATATTTTAAATATTTATGATGTCTTGCTACTAACCACGTTTGTGGTCGCACTGCTATTGGCGATCCCTTTACTTATAAAACGTGATCGCGGTATAAATGATGTATTGTTGGCAGCGTTCATTTTTATTCAAGGATTTTACGCCTTCTATTCTGTACTGCTGTTTAATGAAAATATAGGGCAACACATTCGAGATACTCTATTCCCCTTTTACAAAGTCCCGCACTTGTTAGTACTTGGACTACAAGGCTTATTGGTTCTTTGGTTTGCAAGAGCCATGATGGGGAGGTCATTGGGTCTGCGTTCTAAAACAACTAATGTCGTTGCCATATTGTGCCTGATAACGATAGTCGTTAATTTGCATTTCAATATTGCGTCGGGTGGTAACATTCATGTGTTGCTAGCGTGTGCATGGCTACTAAATGTTTGTTCCGTAGTTTTAGGGTTTGAAGCAATAAGACAGCTGCATTCCTACGAGATTAAATTACCATTTATCCATTCAACCATAGATAAATATAGTTTGACCTGGCTAAAAGTCGTGATGATTGGCTTTGTATCGGTTTGGGTCTTGCCAGTTGTTGCTGATTTTTCAATGGTTGTGGGTCTTACCAACTTCGCTGAAATTTTATATTTGTTTAGACATGTGCCTCCCCTATTTCTCATCAGTACAATGGTTCTCTACAGTCAAAGTCACGCCATTAGCCAGTCACAGTCTTTAGAGATTTCAGCAGAAAAAAAACAGCCCGAAAACTCGACAATTGTGAACCCTAATTCCATTAATCAACTCAATGATTTAATGCAACGGGTTAAGTTGTATCAGGATCCTGAATTACGCCTCGATGGTTTGGCAGATAGCATGGGGATTTCACCTCGCTCGCTTTCTAGTATTTTAAACCAGCATTATCAAAAAAGTTTTTATGATTTTGTTAACCAATACCGTATTAGCGATGCTATAGAGCAGTTAAGAGAAAAATCAAAACATCACAAAACCATCCAACGAGTCTTCGAGGAAGCGGGGTTCAATAGCAAAACGACATTCAATACTTTGTTTAAAAAAAGTACCGGAAAAACACCTTCGGAATTTCGCGAAAGTGTGAAAGAAGAGGTAGTTAACTAGCATTTTTTAACGCTTTAGTATGGTTTGAATTTCTACCGAACATTACTTTTTATCGAATTAAAACAAACAAAATATTTCTTTTATGTTAATTATACGTACGGATTCATTAACAAATCACTTTTAACCTTGCTGCGTAATTAATTGATTTGAGGTTATTTGCAGCGAAGGCGATACGAAGACTGCACACTAAAAGAGATATTAACAATGCTTAAAAAACGTTTAGATGGAGAGATACAACCGGGTATTAAATGGGGACCGTTTACTATGCGGATCCCATTTGTCCATATGCGATTTTCTTTGCCTGACATGCTACAAGGCTTTGCGGTAGCAGGTGCGACCGGGTTGGCATTAGTGCCTTATTTTGTAGCGTTGTTGGGCCTTAGCTTTGAAGAAGCAGTAGTTATGGCCATGATCCATAGTTTACTGATTTCTTTTTCCTGGATGTTCTTTGGTGACCCTTATGCTCCCGGATGGTTAACACCCGCGATACCTTTTGTTGTTGCCTTCATCACTTCTCCCGTATATGCCGGTAACCATGCATTACAATTTCAAGCAATGACGGCGCTTTCAATTAACTTTGCTCTAATACTAATTTTGCTGGGAGTAACGGGTTTAGGTTCAAAACTCGTTAAAATAGTGCCGAATGTATTAAAGGGAGGCATTATTCTTGGAGCGGCAATTGCCGCTTTCTTGCGAGTAACAAAAGATGGTGACGTGGCAAACGTATTTCAGTCTGCTCCAATAGCCGGAACGCTTGGTGTTGTTGTATGTTTATTGTTTGCGTTTTCGAAACCCCTACAAGCCATAGCAATGCGTAACATGACCTTCGCTAAGATATTAGGATTTGGTCTGCTACCAGGGTTCGTGTTAGCGGGGGTTGTTGGCTTTTTCACAGGTGAATTTCAATTTAATATTCGATGGGAAATTTTGGACGTTGGTGCTTCAACAGTATCTCTTTGGGAAAAAGCGTCTCCCTTTGCTATTGGCTGGCCGCCTGTAGAAACCTTCGCGGCTTCTTTTCCGCTTGCATTGATCACTTATATTCTATTTTTTGGTGATCTCGTTACGGGGAATGAAATGATTGAACATGCCCAACAGGAACGTAAAGATGAGAAGCTAGATGTCAACAGCAGCCGTGCTCATATGGCAACTGGCATACGCAATATAATGATGGCTTTAACTGCGCCATTTTTTGGGACTCAAGGCGTTCTATGGACTGGCATCCAAGTTGTCCTCCTAAAACGTTGGACACAGGGAAAGGAAAAACTCAATTCAATTTATGACAGCATCGGCAGCTTTTACCTATTTGGATTGCCAATTCTATTTGTCGTGCTGCCGCTAGTCACTTTGTTAGAACCCCTACTCCCAGTCGCATTAGCAGTGACCCTCATCCTCACCGCGTTCGCTTGCGCAACTCTAGCGCTTTCTTTGGTTGAAGATGCTACCGAACGTGGTGCCATGGTTATAACTGCTATGGCCTTTAGTCTCTATGAACCTTGGCAGGGTCTATTAATTGGGTTGTTTACGATTATTATGCTCTGTGGTGTAAAAGTGTTTTCTGTTCAAAATAATAAAGAACGCGTAGACAACGAGGATTAACCTAAAAACGGTCCATTGATTTATTGAGGTTGCCCTGAAACTTGATATCTATTTGAGGTGAGTTATTAGCCAGTTTTCGAACACATTAATGCCACATATTGCGGCTTTCATCAGTAGTGATTTTTTGAGAACTTTACGACATAGGTGCTTTCAAATACGAAGTAAAGTGGTGGGTGACTTTCCAACAATTGAAGTCTTTTTGCACACCCGAGACCCCTACTCTTTCGTCTTGCTACATTGTTTGCCTAGATTTATCGCACGATACAAGGTAAATATTCAAATTAAATGGCTCTACGCATTGCAGGAGGACATGATTCCCGAACCGATACTATTGCAACAATATGCCTATCAAGACGGTGCGTATTTAAGTGAATTATACGAGGTACCCTACCCCAATAAAGAACAACAGTATTTCAACCGCGGAAGTGAACAGTTTCATCTCGATTGGACATGTGCATTACAGAGCATGGCCAGCGACCCTGATGCTGCAGCTCAAGATAATATAACGGCCTGTTGCAACATGCTATCCGACCTGCATCTTGGAAAACCCGCACCAGATATGTTGATAACTGATACTGAGCAGGTATTAAAACACCTTGACTTGAACCAGTCTAGGCAAATGAAACTGGGTCATTATTCACCTGCAACATTATATTTTTGTGGTGATTGGTATTGGGGGGTGGATAGGCTCGAACACCTTGAAAACAGACTAATAAAATTTGGTTTTAATCGACACCTTGCTCACACGCATACTGTTATTTTTAATAAAACGTGGAAGACCCCGGAAAAACTTGCTGGTTCAAAAAAGATTTGCAAAGTAAATTCTGAAGTTAAAATCGAACCCATTGTTTTATATTGGTCAGCGCGCAGCCCATATTCCTATTTGGCACTCATTCGTTGTCTACAAATTTCCTCCAATTATAATGTACCGTTAGATATTCGCCCCGTCTTACCCATGATGATGCGCAATATGCAGGTACCCAAGGCCAAAAAAATGTATATTTTTCACGATACCAAGCGTGAAGCAAACAAATATGGTATCGACTATGGAAAGGTAGCTGATCCACTGGGTCTAGCAGTTGAACGATGCTATGCGCTGCTCGATTATGCAAAGCAACAAGGTAAATACCTACCTTTTCTAACGAGTTTTGCTAAGGGAGTAAACAGTCAGGGGATTCGCGCTGAAACTGATGAAGGATTGCGCGAAATAGTTGAAGATTGTGGGTTGGACTGGCTGTCTGCAAAAGTTCACTTGCACGAAGAAAGTTGGCGTGAAATTACGAGTAGAAATCAAGAGGAAATGAAAAGGCTTGGACTTTGGGGGGTACCTTGTGTGCTCTATAAAGGCCAAGTTATGTGGGGACAAGACCGACTGGGACGTTTGGAATCTTTGTTAAAATCCAATTTAAAACACAGCCGCTGAAGCCGTTAAGGATACTTTAAAATTTCCCATCTAATAAACCCCAATCCCGGATAAGCACCGCTATTTATCCCCCTATCATCGTTGTTCATTGTGCGTTTAGAGCGACTAGACAACATAATTCTCGCCTTGATAAGGGAATAAATCACGGCACTTACCTATTAAAAACCAATATCAAAATTACGATAGCTTCTATGTCATTGATAAAGTTCTAAAAACTAACCTATTCTGACATTTCTTATCCAGAATTGGGGTTAATTATGATTGAATCATTTGATAGTTAACACGTTAGCAAGTAGTCACAGGAAAAAACGACGCTCGCACCATATTCAAAATAAACACTTTCGATTGTGGATGTTAATTGGCAAGGAAACCTAAGTTGTTTTTGTAGCTATCCAGCTAGTGCGTAAACTCTATGAGCTACTTTCTTAGATTGACAAGGTCTCTCAGCAAACAATCGATTGATATCTGAGTTGATTGGTTCAGCAATCGACTCTTCAAGTAGATTGAGTAGAGCTCTCGGCGAAAATTTTTCTTTTGTTTTAGTAATACCAACAATTTTTAGAAAAATGGGGTGTTTGGACTCAGTGAGTAAAGTGCGATTAATTTGTTGTAAAGCTTGGGTAATCATAAAAGTAAAGTGACGAGCAGACTCGGGGCCAGAGTCGGGTAAAATGCACAAATATCGATTTCGTTCACTGCGGATCACCACGTCAACATTATTATTTAGTGTCTGAGTAAGCAAAGAAGACACCAATAATAAATGTTCTTCAATTTCGTTATCGGACAGATTTGCAACGAGTCCATCATAATTTTCTAGTTGAACCGCTACCAAAGACATCGGTGTATTGCCTACGTTCGCTCGATGGCATTGATCCTTTAAAAACTTGACGTACCAATTGTCTCCAATTAAGTGGCTTTTGTCTTGAAGTAAAGAGAGCCGTTGAAAGGTATTGGCGCGATTTTTCATTTGGAAATGCATACTAAGACGATTCAGCAATGTGGTAAAAACGGGTTTAACTAAAAAATCACTGCATCCAGCTTCCCAACAAGCCTGTTCAACCTCTTTGCGATGTAAACCCGTAATAAAAATTATTGGAATATGTGCTGTTGTAGCGGAACCTTTTATTTTTCTGCATAGTTCAATACCACCAATATTTGGCATATTGATATCCATTAAAATCAAATCAACACTGTGTGCTAGTAGGTATTTTTCAACCTCTAAAGGACTGCAGATCGAGGTGACATTGTAAAGATGAGATAAAACGTTTTCGAGCATGCTCGTTTCTACTTCACTGTCATCGATCACCAATATAGTTGGTCTTCCTCTGACCGTGTCGTCTATTGAGAGGTGGGACTTAGAATTCAATTAACTACCCAAAATATAAAGAAGATGTGTTCACTAAAATAACAGGTGACATTTCTACCGCAGCATATTACTTAAATTTTAAATTTTAGCAATTATACTTTAGTACGAGAATAAGGTAGATATATTTACCTTGTGTTTTATTCGCTTTATAGATAAATATATTAAAAGTGACTTCAATTTATCGCCAATTAGAAACTAAAAGGGCCACTAACTATGGCCCTTAATTTTTTTATTCGTATGAATAATTAAGTGTTACACCACTAAATCGAGAGTAAGCTCGGATACCAATATGCCAAGTACCGTCACTTGGCGCAGTAAAGGTACAGGTTTCATTATTACCGTTTTTATATGGTCGACAATCATAACGGTTAGTTTCGGGCTGCGACCCAAAGTTCATATAAAGATCAGCATCTCCACTCCCACCAGAGATTGAAACGGTCATTTGAGAAACACCAGCGGGAATGGTCCAGGTGTAACGTGCCCAAGAGTTTCTACTTCCGGACAAATTGGTCAATTGACCCGAAACCGGCTCTACTCCGCTACCGCCACCTCCATTGCCTCCGCCTGTATCGCCAGCACACCCAAAGGTGTTCAGATAGTCATAAGCATCTCGGGCTTTAACAATCCCATGCCCGTAAAAATTATCGCGGCCAGCACTCCCTTTATCTTTGGCGGTTTCATTTAAAGCTGAGCGAATTTGTTCATTACTACACTGCGGGAAAAAACTCCAAACCAACGCCGCTGCCCCTGCAACATGTGGTGTAGCCATCGACGTTCCACTAATGGTGTTGTAGGTATTAACCGGCCATGTTGACAAAACGCTGCTTCCAGGTCCTGCAATCTCTACTTGGCTATTGTATTGAGAATACGATGCTCTGTTTTCCGAAGAATCAACTGCTGCAACGGATATTACTGCGTCATAAGAGGCAGGATAAGATAAAGAACTGTTACCATCATTGCCAGCTGCAGCAACCAACATGACACCTTGATCAACAAAGGTTTGCATAGCATTTCGTTCAGCTGTGGATGAACTTCCACCACCTAAGCTCATGTTAACCACATCTGAACCAGCGTTTTGACACTGAGTAATCCCATCTATTAGGTCTGACGCAAAGGTCCATTGTCCACTATCATTAAATATTTTAACAATGTGCAAATCCACTCCGGGATATACGCCGACGACACCTTCGTTATTAGCCAAGGCAGCAATAGTTCCGGCTACATGTGTACCATGGCCATTCCCATCGTTATACCAATTACCTACTTGGCTATTGTTGCCCTGCCCAGTTACACCGTTGTTTTGATCAGGTAGATCAGGGTGACCTAGATTAAAACCAGTATCGATGACGCAGACTTTTCTTGCTGACAAATTGTTCTGCGACAATAGATCACCTTGCACCATTGGAATTCCGTATGGTGTAGTTTGTGCCAACGGCTTACGTTTTGCGTCAATCGATATGCTTTCTACATTGGGGTTGTTACGCAACGCATTGAGCACTTTTTTGTTCATGCTCGCTGCTATCATTTTGTGTTTTTCAAGTGTCTTAATTGGCTTAGCACCAGCCACTCTTAAAATAGATTCTGCGTTTCTTTTATTCAACTTACCTGCTTCTACAGCTTTTGGAGAAGCCAAGGATCCCTTGAGACCAGCAAACGAATTTTTAGTTTGTAGAGTATTTGCTGTTTCCTTGAAGGTAACAATGTAACGTTCACTTGCATTTGCATCAGTTAGTTGACTACGTAAATCTGATTGATTGTAACTTGATGTAGGGGTGCTCTGTACTTTAACGGGGCTATTGGTCGCTGCCGATACGCTAAGAGCAATAAGTGAAAGTGCTGATGCACCGATTCCTGCCTTGATGTTGCTTTTTAATGTAAACATAGAGTTTCCTAGATTATTATATTTTTTAATTTATATTTTTATATTTGCGTATATTGTTCACATTAAAAAACTCAATTAATGGTAACAATATTTACCGCAAAATCTAGACTATATGAATATCGGTTAAAAAAACACCCCTAATAGAAACAAAAGTTAAACAATGCCCCTTTTTGGAATAAAGCGCATATTTTAGCGGCCATGGTCCTTAAGCCATTCATTTAAAAGCTTAATTTGTCCACACTTGTATGCTGCAAAAGTTATGCGTAACGCATTAGACAGCACTTCGTTGTCGGTCCAATGGGTTTTCTCGCGGATTTCTTCATAACAGCTCATTGCTTCTTTGGTTACGTATCCACGCACCTGCTTATTGCCCAATTCCCTCTGTCGACTTCGGTACCTTCTTTGCTTTTCAGCGTTAGCTGTTTTACGATTTTTTTCCATATTTCCCCCAAATTTTGGCCATAAGTGTAAAAGGTAAATTGGCATAATTGAATCTTTTTCACTGTTCGGAGTTGTTTAGCGTACAAGTGTTCGCTAAATTACCCCCTTTTCAAAGGGAGTAACAAGAACCTAATGAGCAATTTTAAGTCTAGTTTTAGTCGCGAAGACCTTTTAGCCTGCAGCCAAGGCGAATTATTTGGTCCTGGAAATAGTCAATTACCTGCTCCAAACATGTTAATGATGGATCGCATCGTTGAAATTAGTGAAACGGGTGGCAAGTTCGACAAAGGTTTTATTCTAGCGGAACTAGATATTAACCCAGACTTGTGGTTTTTTGATTGCCATTTTCCTGGAGACCCTGTCATGCCTGGATGCTTAGGTTTGGACGCAATGTGGCAACTCGTAGGGTTCTTTCTAGGCTGGTGTGGAGGTCCTGGAAAAGGCAGAGCGCTTGGTGTTGGTGAAGTTAAATTTACTGGTCAAATCTTGCCCACAGCTAAAAAAGTCACCTACAAGATTGATATGAAGCGGGTTATCAAACGTAAATTATTTATGGGTATGGCTGACGGGGTTGTTGAAGTTGATGGACGTGAAATCTACACAGCGGAAAATCTTAAAGTCGGATTATTCCAAGATACAAGTAGTTTCTAATACATTACGGGCTTGTGACAACAAAATCCACAAATAAACAAAAGCCCCTTAATTGGGGCTCATTTCTTACTAACGGCTATTGAGGCCTAAATTCCTGTCTTCTATGGCTTCTCGCCATCCACCTAACCATTGTGAACGTGATTCGATAGTCTGAAATGGGCAATTTTCTTTAGAACGTCCGGATATGCCAGCTTGATATCCTTTAGAATGCGCGCGGGAAAGTTTGTCTCGTTTTTGTCTTTTCATTGAGCAACCTCTTGTAGGAAAATAGATATGTGATTATTGCAATCACAGTATTGAGAGTATCTGAACTTCAAAAGGGTTCAATGTCTTCTTGCAAAAAAATAGCTACTTTAAGATTAACAATCTGATATTTAGACTAATTTTCTTTTACATTAATTTTTTCTATTTATGAGGTTTTTAATTACCATTTAGTATTTCCTTTTGACGAAGTGAATAACAGTGCCTAGTTCAGGGCAGATGAACGAAAAACGCCGTAGTTGAAACAACTAGAGCGTGTTTATCTTTGAAGTATAAAACTTGTTTTGTTTATGTGCGTTCTGAACGCGGCACTGGCTGGCAATCTTAGTGGCGCTAAGTCAAAAACGTGCAACAAATGTAGGATGCACATAACGTGCACCTAAGGTCAGCGTTTGCGTGGTATTTGCTCAGCTTTATTGCTCATTCATTTATAGCAACTGCATAACAATCGTTATGCATACCTTTAATCACAGATCTCGCAACAAAATTATTCAATAACACAAAAGCGCTCTGAGGCTATTGACAATAAATTTGCGCTAGTGCTTGAACAATCGTCTTCTAAGCAACAATACTAAACCAAGTATTGGCAGCATAAAGAGGCTTGATCCACCTTTGCGTTCGACAACTTCAACTTGCAGCTGACAGTCATCAATATTTCCACCTGGAATTGGAACAAGCTGCACCGCCACTGTATTGCTTTGAAAAATCGTGTTACCTCTTTCATCTAAAGCAAGTTCACCAGTGATATCTGAGCCTTCTCTGAAAATAACTGCAGTTGCAGAAATTTCACCATTGTCATTAATATCATTGCCTTGAACAATGGTATAGGGAGAGTCGCAGCCCAATAGCGTATTAATATCGGTAAACTCTTCAGTATTCACGTCGTAGAGAAAGCCAACTCTTCTGCGGATACCGATGAGATCGGAGTCTATTTCTGCTTCGCCAACAACTATACCGTTGTTATTGATCGCATGAGCAACACTTGAAGAGCTGTCAAAAAAGTCGTCCGGGAAGGTCGTAAACTCTCCGCGATAATCATGAACAAAGAATTTTGTTCTTGGCGTGCCGTTTATATTTCTTGTGCCAAATCCCACAACGATATCATTGTCATTAATATCGTTTGCGATACTTTGAAAGTAGTCTTGGTCGTCAATGAATCCGACAACTTCCTCACTATCAAATACTACTGCCTGTTCAACAACTATATTCGCATTTTCTTGAAAATAGACGTCAGATGCTCCAACAGCAATCCCGTTGTTATTGATGGCGACTGCGCGACTGGCAAAGAAACGGTTGTCACCGGGTACTGGGTCTGCTAGGACACCCAATTCACGGCTATCAAGCATTTCTCCCTGAGGGTTAAACTCCCAAATCATTGCTCGTCTTTTGAATGTAGAATCTGCAGGTCTAACCCCTCTACTAATATTGCCATTCACGGCATCTTGATATTCTATGTAAAGTGAACGAATACAAAATTCAAAAGGAACATCACCACGAGAAGTGCTGTCTTCACAGTTTTCAGCTAGCGTCTCAAAGGGCTCAATAACTTCAACCGTTCCCATACCAGCGATTTCAAAACTATTATTGATATCGTTCGCTTCGCTGATACCACCTAAAAAGTCTTCATCAGGTAATACAGGAAATGCTTGGCCATTTATATCTAAAAAGCCCCTCTCAAGATGTTCCTGGTAGTGATAGGTTAAGTTAGTACCATTTTCATTTCGGTAATCAACTTTTAAAAATGGTGCTTCAGCCACTCCAACCATTGCCGTCGAGTTATTGATACCACGAACAATAGTGTCTGCGCTCTTTGTTAGCCCTTCTAAATCCCTATCAATGACATCGAACCCAGTAACGGGTTCTATATCGTTACCATTAATTAAGAAACTCTGATTTTGAGCAATTTGTTGAGAGAAAGGGTTGTTAGCATTTGCGCTATCGGTGATGAAATTATAGAGAATAACTCTATCGTCACGATTAATATTCCCGACAGCAGTTGCACTCACATCAGTAAGCGTTCTGATTAAAAATTCGCTCTCAAAATTGATGATGTCAACATCTATAGGAGGATTGAAAGGCAAACGAACCGTCGATGCAATTTCACCCCTTTCATTAATCGCAACTGAAAAAGAGTTAACGCCTTCGTTGCTAACGGGAAGTTCAACAACTCGGTATTTAGCGGCATTTGCAGCGCTAACTGTTAATAGTGAAAGGGTTAGCCCAAAAGCCAGCCTACTTATTTTCATTACAAATCCTGTAAATTACTACTCTAAGTGCCCAAAAGCGGACAATGTACCATTAAATTCAATCGTATTTATTGAGATTGCATTTCTTCTAATTCATCCCAACGAATATAGGCTTTTTCTAACAATTCTTCGTTGTGGCTTAAATCTGTGAGTGCAGTATTAAACTTCTCTGGGGATTGATTGAAAAACTCCGGATCGTTAATCTGACTTTGCAATGTCTCAATTGCCTGCTCAAGTTGTTCTATTTGTCGCGGCAATTTGTCCAGTTCCAATTGGTGTTTATAAGACAGTTTTTTGTTCTTACGCACAACCGGTTGGTTTTTAGGACTCGGTGATTTTACAGAAGTTTCGTCCTCTGTGTGTTTTTTTTCGTTTGAATACCAACTTTCTGCATCTGCATACCCACCAACGAACTCTTTTGTGCGCCCGTTGCCTTCAAAAAACAAACTCGTCGTAACAACGTTGTCTACAAATTCTCTGTCGTGACTCACCAAAATTACAGTGCCCTGGTAGTCTGAAATCAGGTCTTCCAATAACTCCAATGTCTCGACATCTAAATCATTGGTAGGTTCATCGAGTATCAATAGATTTGCAGGTTGCAATAAAAGCTTGGCTAGCAATAAACGATTTTTTTCGCCACCGGATAATGATTTAACTGGGGCGTTAACACGCTCGGGAGTAAACAGATAATCCTGCAAGTAGCTGATTACGTGTCTGCTTTGGCCGTTGACAACTAAGTCTCTTTTACCGTCCGCGACAACATCAATAACGGTTTTTTCCGGATCTAATGTCATCCTATGTTGGTCAAAGTACGCAATCTCTAGGTTTGCGCCACGTTTAACACTGCCTGAATCAGGTGCCAATTTACCAATCAATAATTTGATTAGGGTACTTTTACCACATCCATTGGGACCAATTAGCGCAATTTTGTCGCCTCTAAATAGGTTAAGATCCAAATTTTTGACAATTTGTTTCCCTTCAATGGAATAAGACAAAGCGTTGGTTTCAAAAACAATTTTTCCAGAATGATTACCTGTCGACACTGACACTTTGGCTTTTCCTTGCACATTTCTGCGCTGAGCTCGCTCATTACGAAGAGCCTTCAATGCTCTGACGCGGCCTTCGTTTCTTGTTCGTCTGGCTTTTATCCCCTGACGTATCCAACGTTCCTCTTGTGACAATTTTTTATCAAATTCTGCGTTTGCGTTAGCTTCTACTATTAAGTCTTCTGCTTTTTTATCTAAGTATGTTTGATATCGACCTGGATAACTCTTGAGGATACCTCGATCTAAATCGGCGATACGGGTCGCTACCGAGCGTATGAAGGCTCGGTCATGGCTAACAAAAATAATCGCGCCTTTATAATCTTTCAAAATGCCTTCAAGCCATTTGATCATATTGATATCAAGGTGGTTCGTCGGCTCGTCTAACAGCAGAATATCGGGATCCCCTGCCAAGGCTCTTGCCAGTGCAGCCTTGCGTCTCCAACCTCCCGATAACGTGGATAATAGTTGATTTGCATCTAACCCCAATAGCGTGAGTACTTGATTGATCTGCTGTTCAAATTTCCATGCGTTTTTACTTTCGAGCTCTAATTGCAACGCTTCCAAAACATGAAGGTTTTTTTCATTTGGATCACTTGCAACCAACTGTGTTTGATGAAAATAATTTTTTAGTAGCTCGCCTGTTTCAGCCATGCCTTCGGCAACATAATCAAACAAATTACAATCAATACTTGAGGGTGGATCTTGCGGGAGGCGGGAAATTCGGGTGTCTGCACTAACGATGCGATTTCCTTCATCGAGCAGCTGTATGCCATCAATCACTTTAAGCAGAGTAGATTTTCCACAGCCATTTCGCCCCACTAAACAAACCCTTTCACCGGGGTGAATCACGAACTCCACTCTGTCCAATAAGGGGGCGTGCCCATAGGCTAAAGAAGCATTTTTTAATTGAAATAGACTCACCGTATAAACTCTCGTAATTGTTGCAAATCAAAAGGCCAACCTAATTCCATTTGATTATCCATACGTTTTAATACGGGTATGCGCACAGCGTAAAGATGGTAAAAATCGTGGTTTGATTTAATATCAATGATTTCCAACTCAATAGCAGACTCTTGTTCAAGTTCGTGTATTAGTGCCTTAGCGACATCACATAAATGGCAGTCCTTGCCGGAAAATAATGTTAAATTCATAAGGCTAACGACCTAAAACCAATGACCAGCAATGATGGATTTTAGGATTTCTTTTAAAATCCTCCGGTAACGTCTTTTTACACAAATCAGTTACGATAAAGCCTGTATCCTCTAATGCCTGCTGATCAAGCTTAAAACTGCGTAAATTGTTTGAAAAAATGATTTCTCCGCCCGCTTCTAATCTTTTTTTCGCATCGAGCAGCAACTTAACGTGATCGCGCTGTACATCCCAGGTTGATTCCATTCGCTTTGAATTTGAGAATGAAGGAGGATCGATAAAAATGAGATCATAACGTTTGTCATGCGTCGCTAACCAGGTTGTGCAATCGGCATGAATAAACTCATGTGCATTGGCAAGATTATTCAGTTGTACATTTTGTCTTGCCCACTGCAGATAGGTTTTGGACATATCAACAGTCGTGACAGACCGTGCTCCTCCTAGTCCTGCATGAACCGACACACTTCCTGTATATGCAAAGAGGTTGAGTACATCTTTGTTCTTTGCTTTTTGTTGCACTATTTGACGCGTGATCCGATGATCCAAAAACAAACCGGTGTCCAAGTAATCAGAAAGATTGACCAGAAATTTGGCTCCATTTTCGTAGACTTCCAATTTCACCTGTCTTTCCGCAACTTTTTGATATTGGCTACTGCCTTTTTGTTGGGTTCTGGTTTTTACGATAATTTGCCCGTCATCGACTCCTGTTACAGATGGCAAGCTAAGTAATACGTCATGTAGCCTTTTACGCGCTTTTTCTTCGGGCACATCCTTAGGCGCTTGGTATTCTTGAACAACTATCCAGTCTTCATATTTGTCGATGGCCACATTGTATTCAGGAAGGTCTGCGTCATATATGCGATAGCAATTCGTATCCTGATTTTTCAACCACTTTTGTAGACCCTTAAGGTTTTTGCCGAGTCGATTAGCGAAATCATTGTTTATTTCAACACTCGGTTTGATCTCACAATTCTTGTCGTTCAAATCATAATTAACAAATTGGCACTCAATTGGACCATTCATTAACTTGTACGCTTTTTTTGAGACAAATTTAAGTTGCTTTAAAATATCCCTATTGCCTGTTAACAGACCTAATTTCCATCCTTTGAAATGGCTTTTCAAATGCAACCCCCAGCGTTGAAAGACCGGTAACAACTCTGTTAACTCGCTTAGTCTTTCACCATATGGCGGGTTACTAACAATAAAGCCATCATGCGCATCAAGTTGTAATTTGGTCGCATCAGAATTAAAAAACTTAATATGTTCAAACACACCCGCTACATCAGCGTTTTGCTTGGCAAAATTTAAAACACGTTTATCTATATCATTCGCAAATATTTCACATTTGGGTACTTTTATGGTGCTTTTCGCAGTTTGTTTAATATCGTCCCAAAGCTGAGCGTCGTGACACTTCCAATGATCAAAGCCCCAATGCATCCGATCTAGTCCTGGTGCTTTAGCACTGGCAATTAAAGCCGCTTCAATCGCTACAGTGCCTGACCCGCACATAGGATCGAATAGAGGAGCCTGTTGATTTTTGACCCAACCACTTCGCATTAGCATAGCGGCGGCGATGTGCTCTTTAACAGGTGCTTGTCCGGTTTGTTGCCGATACTGACGTTGATGAAGGCTTTGACCAGATATATCGATATAAATACTTAATAATTCTCTTCTCACCCGTCCTTGTATTCGTATATTTGGCGAAGCTTTATTGACCGAAGGTCTTTTGCCAAAATGTGAGGAAAACTGATCAACTATCGCATCTTTAATTTTAAGGGAGCCAAACTGGGTATTGTTAACCGTTCGATTTGTTCCGACAAAATCCACAACAAATGTATCATCGACTGCAAAGTTTTGTGGCCAGGAGACTGTATCAGCAATCCGATAAAGATCCTCACCGCTGTCCACCTTTCCCTCAGCGACCTTAAGCAGCACTCGGTTGGCTAATCTAGACCACATGCAAATAAAATACATCTGTGTCTGGGTACCTTGGAAGTACACTTGTCCAGGTCGTGTTGCCATCGTGGTGTCAGGGAAGAATTCAGATAATTCCTGTAATAGCAAATCATCAAGACCCCGTGATGTGGTAACAGTAATATCTAACATGGTCATTCCAAAGGTTAAAAACGAGGCGATTATACGGCAATAACCTAGAAGGTATAAGGGGTAATAATAGGAAACTTTAATTCTTGCTTCATTCCCTTTTGAGGGTCAGAAAACTGACATTGAAATTGCTTAAAAATGCAGTCAGAGATTTTTAGCCTGCTGTGATGCATCCACATCGTCATCAATTAAACTGTCTAAACCGATAAGTCGATCGGATAAGATACGGATCACGCAGAATTGTTCGTGGATTTTATTATCTGAGGTGATAAATCGCTCGGAAAGATTTAGACACAACACTGAGTCTCCCTCTTTTTTTAGAGTAAGTGCCAAATAAAACTCTGTATTTACTTTAAACCAAGCAAGCTCTGGCGTATCCACATAAATACAAGCGTTTTGTTTTTCATAAAGCCAGCTTTTGTTTATCACTGGGCGATGAAAACATAATGCTGCTGTGCCGTTTAATGCAATTTGCATTTGAGCAGATTGATCAAACGGCACTTCGCTTTCGTGCAGCGCTTCGGCTATTTGTGTAAAGTAATTAGATTGCTCAATATCGAAATATTGATTGTCGGGAACTGTATGCAAGTGTTCTGACCGATAGGCAGTCTGGAAAAACAAACCTGAGTCCAATTCAACCATCAATGCGAGATTGGTCGAATCAATAAACCACTTCCATTTCACACTAGGTAACAACATTTCTAATATACTCTCGAGGTTTAATCGAGCCCTTCTACAATGTCTTTAATCAATTGAGGCCCAGCATAGATTAAGCTTGAGTATATTTGTACCAAGCTAGCGCCCGCAGAAATTCTATCATTGGCAGTCTTGGATGAGTCTATGCCCCCAACACCAATAATGGGGATGTTATCACTTAAATTTTCAGCCAATACTTTGGTTACATGTAGACTTTTATGGGCAAGCACTGAACCACTTAGTCCGCCAGTCTCGCTGCTGTGCTCAAGTCCTTCAACATCGCGCCGGTCTAGCGTAGTGTTTGTTGCTATAACCCCATCTATTTTTGCCCTAGAAAATGCCGCGGCTATTTCAATAATTTCTCCATCCGTTAAATCAGGGGCAATTTTTACTAAAATGGGGACATATTTACCGTGTTGATTTGCCAAAGATTGTTGCTCTGACTTTAATCCCGTCAGCAAGTTATCTAATGCTTCTCCATATTGAAGTGCGCGCAAACCAGGTGTATTAGGAGAAGAAATATTAACTGTGACATAACTTGCATAGTTATATACTTTACGTAAACAAATCAAATAATCATCTAGCGCATCTTTTTCTTCGGTATCCTTATTTTTGCCGATATTAATGCCTAAAACCCCGGTGTATTTAGATTTTTTAACTTGTTCTACAAGATAATCTACGCCTTTATTGTTAAAGCCCATTCTGTTGATAATGGCCTTTGCCTCAGGCAGCCTAAACATCCTAGGTTTTTCGTTTCCTGGTTGAGGCAAAGGAGTGATAGTTCCAATTTCAATAAAGCCGAATCCCATTGCCGCAAATGCGTCAATGCATTCTCCATTTTTGTCTAAGCCAGCTGCAAGGCCAACGGGATTTTTAAAGGTAATACCGAAGCATTCAACCGGTTTATCCACCACAGATTGTTTATAAGTCGCATCTAAAAACGTATTCTGACTGCGTTTAAGCCAATTGAGTGTGAAGTCATGACTCCATTCGGGGTCACATTTAAATAGCGCGTTTTGCACAATTTTATACATTAAAGTCCTCACAAAAAAGCCCTGACATACAGGGCTTTTCGACGATTTATAAGTTGAATACCATGCTAAGGGTTGGCATTAATACTCAGCAACATTAATTCGCGAAGTGCCACAGAGAATTTAGCAAACTCATGGGTACTACTTGTTTTGAATTCTGACATCATATGATACCAGCGGTCCAGTAAGATAGTATTGTTCTCCATCCAGTTGCTTAATATTTCTTCAGCGTCATTAATTTTTGGTGCGGCTACGAGAAGCACTGTGGTTAATGAACGTTGTTGCCAGTCAAGTTCTTCACGATAAGAGGCTCTAGCAAGCGCCTGCCAATGATTGGTTACTGTTTGGTTGTTTATTTGATCCAAGAACCAATGTAATTCGAGTTTAGAGCCAAGTTTGTAATAAAGGCTGGCAACTACATCGATTTTTCTGTTTTCAGTAAGTGCTACCTGCGCCAAATCTAGACATGAGAACATATTACTCAAACTAGCGACTCGATAAGCGATACTTTGAGGGACCCCAGCTTTAACATAGTCTGCCGTGGTCTTCTCTAATTGAGAATATTCAGAATCAACCAAATAGTTTTCCAAATTTTTAGACAAATCATTAAACGTAGGTATGTATAAATTCACGGCTTCTGCAATGGGGAGTGACTTTTCACCATGTCGCAAGAACCAGCGAGAAGCACGGCGCATGGTGCGACGCATACGATCAAGCATGTCCAATTGAGTTTGAGCGTTTACGACATTATCGAGTTGTTCGATTTCTTGCCATAAGGTGTCCATACCAAAAATAGCTTTTATTACAGAGTATGCTGTGGACACTTCATCAAAGGAAGCACCGGTTTCTTCTTGCATTCTAAATAAGAAATTGAGCCCCATATCGTTGACCATGTTATTGGTCAATTTGGTTGCAATGATCTCTCCGCGCAAAGGATGATTTTCCATTTGCGGAACAAAGCGCTCTTGCAGGACTTTAGGAAACGCACTGACTAACAGCTGCTCATGGTACGGATTATTTGTAATTTGTTCGATATTGAGCTTTTCTTTAAGCACCATTTTGCCATAGGCAATTAATACCGAAAGTTCCGGACGAGTTAACCCCTTGCCAGAAGCAAGCCTGTCAGATAATTCATCGTCAGAAGGAATGAATTCAAGCTCACGATTCAATGCCCCTTCTCGCTCCAATCCATGAATAAATCGTAATTGTTCTTTGAGAAGAGACGGACCACCAAATTCAGTGATAGATATCGACTGTGTTTGACGGTAACAATCTTGGATAACCAAATCTCCAACATCGTCTGTCATTGAATAAAGCAATTCGTTACGCTGCTTCTGGGTAAGGTCTCCAGCATTCACCAAAGCATTTAATAGGATTTTGATGTTAACTTCGTTATCAGAGCAATCCACCCCACCAACATTATCGATGAAGTCAGTATTGACGCGACCACCTTTTGCTGCGAACTCAATTCTACCTAATTGCGTTAACCCAAGATTACCCCCCTCGCCGACAATTTTAGCGCGCACTTGAGAGCCATTGACACGTAAGTCGTCGTTTGCACGATCGCCAACTTCAGCATGAGATTCTTTAGTGCCTTTAACATAAGTACCGATACCACCATTCCATATTAGATCCACAGGCATTTTTAATACGTTATGGATAAGTTCAGTTGGGGTCATGCTCGCCTGTGTTGTACCCAACCACTTTTTCATCTCATTGGTTAGCTTGATAGACTTTGCCGCGCGACTAAAGACACCACCACCTTTTGAAATCAACGATTTATCGTAGTCATCCCAGGTCAAGGAAGGATTTTCAAACATTCGCTGACGTTCTACGTAACTTTTCTCTGTTGGCGGATTGGGGTCAAAGAAAATATGTAAATGGTTAAACGCACAAATCAAACGGGTATGTCGAGACAACAACATACCATTTCCGAAAACATCCCCTGCCATATCTCCTACAGCGACACAGGTAAAATCTGTCGTTTGACAGTCGACACCTATTTCACGGAAGTGACGTTTAACAGACTCCCAAGCACCTCGTGCGGTAATGCCCATTTTCTTATGGTCATAACCGATACTGCCACCCGATGCGAAGGCGTCACCTAACCAGAAGTTGAATTCATCAGAGATGCCATTAGCGATATCGGAGAACGTTGCGGTTCCTTTATCAGCTGCCACAACAAGATAGGGATCATCGTCGTCAAGGCGAACCACATCTTTTGGAGGAACGACTTTGCCATCTACGATGTTATCGGTGATATCCAATAAGCTTCGAATGAAAATACGATAGCAGGCCTGTCCTTCTTGTTGTATTGCGTCGCGTCCCTGATCCATAGGCAGGTTCTTACAGACAAAACCGCCTTTTGCACCTACAGGAACAATAACGGTATTTTTAACTTGCTGCGCTTTAACCAAACCTAGGACTTCGGTGCGGAAATCTTCTCTTCTATCTGACCAGCGTAATCCACCACGAGCAACTTTCCCTCCTCTTAAATGAACACCTTCTATTCTTGGCGAATAAACAAAGATTTCAAACTTTGGCAAAGGCAAAGGCATTTCTGGGATGAGTTCAGGTAACAATTTGAATGACATGTAGGGCTTTTCATTGCCGTTTTCATCAGGTTGATAGAAATTGGTCCTTAACGTGGCCAAAATCATATCCAGATAGCGTCGAACAATACGGTCATCATCCAAATTTGAAACTTGGTCCAAGCGTTCTTTCACGTCAGCCAATATAGCATCCACTTTCTTTTGCGAGCGCTTAATTGAAGGGCTAAAACGATTTGCAAAGAGATCAATGAGAAGTTTGGCGATATTGGGGTAATGGGCTAACGTATTGGCCATATAGGACAAACTAAACGAGCTGCCTGTTTGACGCATATACTTAGCATAAGCGCGCAAAATAGTTACTGCTCGTCCAGTTAAGCCAGCACCGAGCACCAAGCGGTTAAAGGGGTCGTCTTCTAAATTGTTGTGCCATACTTTAGCAAAAGCATCTTGAAAAAGTGCCTGTGCGGTTTCCATGTCAAGATTCTCACTGTTGCTATGCAACATAGAAAAATCCATTACCCAATTTACTGCGCCCTCTGAACATTTAATTTTATAAGGACTTTCATCAATAACTCTGAGACCGAAGTTCTCAAGCATAGGTAAAACGGCGGATAAATGGATAGGTTCATTTCGATGAAATAGTTTTAACTTAACAACTTTTGAATCAAGGCCTTCTTCTTGAGGTCGATAGAACAACATATCCAAAGTATGTTCTTCACTTAGTAGTTCTAATTTTTCGATATCAACCAACGCGGCACTTGGTAAGTTTTGCTCTGAGTAACTATGCGAAAACGCATTATCATATTTCTGCTCAAGTGCTTTACCTGCAGATTCCCCATGCTTTGCCCGAATTGAGGTTGCGAGTCTATCATTCCAACTTTTCGTAAGTTCTATGATGTTTTTTTCTATATCCTTCACATTAATTTCCGCATTGTTGTCTTGCACTCGGGCAATGTAATGAGTCCTTGCATAGACCGATTCAGAGAAGTAAGTCGTGAACTCAACGTCTTCATTACTATTAAATGATTTTTTCAATAGTGCTTGGGTTTCTTTACGTAGCTGTGTGTTGTAACGCTCTCTTGGCACATAAACCATGCAAGAAACGAAGCGACCAAAAGCATCTTTTCTGACAAACAAGCGGGATATTCCGCGCTCTTGCATCTGGAAAATGCCTAGGACTATCTGGCCTAACTCTTCAACGCTAGATTGCAATAATTCATCGCGAGGATACGTTTCGATGATATTTAAAAATGCTTTGTATGCATGTGAACCTTTGTCAAAACCGGAGTGTTTACAAATCCCTTCAATCTTATCTTGTAGAACAGGTAACTGTGTCGCGCTGCTGTTGTAAAAAGAGGCAGAATATAAACCAAGAAAACGATGTTCACCGACGACATTTCCCGTTTTATCGAAGACTTTAATTCCCACGTAATCCATGTAAGCAGGTCGATGCACTCTCGCTCGACTATTTGTTTTAGTGAGAATAAGTGGATGATCACTCATTGCCTCTTTTTGTGCAGACAAGGGCATGTTAGATAAAATGCGTTCGCGGTCGCTGATAGAGTTTTTCATCAGGCCAAGACTAGATTCGTTCTGTGGAGACCAGCGGTGATCACCCTCTATCGCTTTAACGTCGTAATAACGATATCCCATTAAAGTAAAGTTATGGTCCGCTAACCAGCTGAGAAAGAGCGTAGCTTGTTTGATTTCAGCTGCATCTGCGGGACAATTAGATTGAGGGAATTCTTTAATAATTTGCGACAATTTTTCGCGCATCGGTTTCCAATCTGACACGGCAAGTGACACCTCACCCACAACAGAAAGTAACTCAGCTGCTAATTTATTTAATGCCTTTTTGGTGGTTTGTCTGTCGACTTCGACCAAAAATACAGTTTCACGAGTTTGTTGCTTTGCTCGACTCGTTCTTTCCAAAAACTTAACTAATTCGCCTTTTTCATTACGTTGCAAATTAATGGGACTATGCAGTAATAAGTGAGACGTGATGTTCAGGCGATTCAACGTCATTCGTACTGAATCAACTAAAAATGGCATATCAGTGACGATGATTTCTACGATAGTATGTGAAGACTGCCAGCCATGTTTCGCTATTTCAGGATTAAAGACTCTGATCCTTGGCTGGTCATCGTTGTACTTAACAAATTCGTTCCACAGACTCAGTGTTGCACCATAAAGGTCGCTGTCACTGCGGTTATCTAGATCATCAATTGAAATGTTTTTATAGAGTAACCGAGAAAATTGTTCTACCAAGGCAGATTGGCTTTTATCGACTTTTTTATTTATCAATTTATTTACATTGTCGAGTAGTACAGAGTGTTGGTTATTAGCAACCGTCATTTGCTTACCTTGTAATAAAAATGGTGGAGGATCTTCCTCACACCAAACTTGATTATTATTAGATTAGTCAAAAGACTGACATATATACAGTTTTTCGACATTTCAGGCGCTATTTTCGCTAAATTATTACGGCTTTGAAAGGACTAAATTAACCCTATATTTACAATAATGATAAATATGCAACAAAAACAACTAAAAAAGGGCCCTGAGGCCCTTTCTATTTCGAGTTACTAAATAGTTATGCACAAATTATTTTTGTGAACGCCAGAAAACCGAAGCAAGTGCGGGTAAAACCACAATGGCGCCTAGCATATTGACGACAAACATAAAGGTGAGCAATATTCCCATATCCATCTGAAACTTCAGCGATGAGAATACCCAGGTGCTCACACCAACGGCCAAAGTTATACCGGTAAATAGCACAGCACTACCCCGCTCTTTGAGAGCATCAAAATACGCTTGACGGCACGCCACACCAGATTTGAGTTTAATTGCCATAGTCGAAAGAATGTATATACCGTAATCGACCCCTATGCCTACGCCCAATGCAATAACAGGTAAGGTTGACACTGTGAGCCCTATCTCCAGAAATGTCATGAGCGCCTGAGCCAGCACTGACACAACATACAATGGGATGACGACAGATAATGTCGCTCTTAATGAACGGAAGCTCAGCAAACACAAAATGATTACCGCGCCAAACACATACATCATCATAGGATCTTGCGCTGCTTCAACCGCTTCATTCTTGGCCGCCATGACGCCAACCGGTCCAGAAGCTAATTTAAACTGCAAATTATCGTTTTGATACTCTTCTCTGAAGGTTTTAACTGCATCAACAACACGATTAATGGTTTCTGCTTTATGATCTTCCATGAAAAGAATGATCGGCATAACGGAGCAATTGCCGTTCAACAAACCTGAAGACGTTGGGATCTGGGCAATCGCTTGCACCATTGTTTGTTGATTTCGAGGGAGCACTTGCCACTTAGGGTTGCCTTCGTTGTAACCCGCATTAACCAGTTTTGCCACTGATGCTAAACTGACCGCAGATTGAACCCCTTCGATGTTCGTCATTTTCCATTGCAAATCGTCAATTGCTGTCATCACTTCATAGGACGTACACGACTCAGGAGCGGTCTCGACTAGTATAGAGATATAATCCACACTAATCGCATACTTATCAGTAATGAGGAAGGTGTCTTGATTGTAACGGCTTTCCTCGTGCAGCGCAGGCGCACCTGCGTGAAGATCACCAATTTTCATCTTACTGGACTGCATCCAACCAAGGACGAAAAGCACAGTAGTCACGGCAAGAATGACATAAGCCACTTTAGGCGTAGAACAATGAGCAATGGCATTCCAAAATGCATCCGAACGATTTTCCTTGCCCTTAAATCTAGCCTTGTACTTGTCACTAAATCTGACGTATGACATCAACACAGGTAACAGAATCAAGTTAGTCAAAATAATCACTGCAACCCCTAAACTAGCAGTAATAGCCAGTTCACGGATGATACCAATATCGATGACCAACAAGGTCATAAAGCCAACGGTATCTGAAAGTAGTGCGATTCCGCCCGGGATTAACAAGGTTCTAAATGCGGATTCAGCAGCGAATAAAGCCGTTCCACCTTCGGATACCCGTTTACCAACTGCATTAATCATTTGCACGCCATGGCTAACACCAATGGCAAATACCAAGAATGGCACAAGGATTGACATTGGGTCCAATCCAAATCCTAAAATAGTCAACAAACCAAGTTGCCATACAACTGCCACAACAGAACATAACAAGGGTAAAATCGTTAACATCACAGATTTAGAAAAGAAAAACACCATGACAGCTGTGATGGCAATGGCGATAGCAAAAAACAGCACCACGTCTTTAGCGCCATTCGCAACATCACCGATCATTTTGGCAAAACCAATAATATGTATACTGGTATTTTCGTTTTCAAATTGGCCACGAAGTTGATCTTCTAACTCGCCGGCCAAGGTTAAGGTATCTAATTTTTCACCGGTCGCCGGATCGATATTGAGGAGTTGGGCCGACACCATTGCACATTGATAATCATCCGATACTAATCTACCGACTATGCCCGCTTTATCGATGTTCTGTCCCACCAACGCCAAAGCAGCTGGGTCTTTTGAGTCAAAATCAGCAGGGATAACTGGACCACCCGCAAATCCGCCTTCAACTATCTCAGTGAAACGAGTGGATGATGAAAATAATGATTTAACTAAAGAGCGTTCCACACCGTTTATAAAAAATAACTGGTCGTGAACATTTTTAAGGGTATCGAAAAATTCAGTATTAAAGATGTCACTGTCTCGATCACACACAGACACTAATATGCTATTCGCACCACCGAAGTCTTTGGCATGTTTCATATAATTAACCATGTATTCATGGTTAAGCGGTATATTTTTGGTGAAACCGGCATCAAGTTTAAGTAATGACGATTGATAACCTAAAAAAATGGTAGTTAAAACAAAAAGTAAAACGACAATGATGCGATTGCGAAAAATCCCATTGACACACAAATCAATCAACTTATTCATAGGTTACTACTCATCCCTTTCACAAAGATTTAGTTGCTCGTCGGAACTCAACGTTTTTAAACCGGCAGCAGATGTAACAAGAAAACCATCATCCACAGAAACTGATGCAGTAATTGCGATACCATCGTCTAAATGTCGTTTCTTCACCTCATCACCGCTAACACAGACGATGAATCCGCTATTGCCCATTGCATAAAAACTGCCATTTGGACCTTCCACCAAGGTATTGATGGAAGCGGTGATTCCCGAATCGATTTTGCTCCATCCTTCGTTTTCATCTTCAAGTTTGAAAAGGTTACCTCTAAGACCTGCGGCAATTATATTTCCATTACGTAGACCTTTAATTTCAAAAAAAGAACCAAAATAGTCAACATCCATTCGCTGCCAAGTTCGGCCGAAATCAGCACTTTTCGCTAGTAATCCGGATTCTCCAGCCATGTATAAAACATCATTGACTAGGTCAACTTTATTTAAATGCGGAAGAATAGATACAAGTTCTTCTTGATAAAACGTCTCATCTTCTAGTCTAATTTCTTCAAGATACAATACGTCATCTGGATGTAATAATTGGGCATGTAACTCTTTAGTCCAGTTATTTCCACCATCTGTTGTTCGGTAGAAACTACCATAAGCTCCCACAGCAATGCCTTCAGATTCATTTAAGAATAAGACATCCAATAAAGGTTTTTCAGAATCGGGATCAAAGTACTGGATCTCCCAGTCGGCCTGTTCACTCGATTTGTGGACAATAACCGCGTCATGCCCAACTGCCCATGACTTACCGTTAACCGTAGAAATAGCACTTAGCGTAGAAAGCGTTGGCACAGGCTCTTGAACCCAATCAACACTATTTTGTGAACGAAGTATATGCCCTCTTTCACCGACCGCAACAAAGCCATTTTGTGCTTTTACGATGTCTAGCAATAGAGATTTTTTTGCGAGGGGGGCGATGTAGGACTGTTCGGCATTCGCACCAAAAAATCCAAGAGAACATATCAGTGACAGGGAAAATATTTGTTTATATTTCATATTTTTCTTTTTCTGACCTCTAAAACAAAAACGGTTGGCATCGCCAACCGTTTAAAACCGTGTTTAGCGTTTGCCCTCTCGCCGTAAGGCTTGTGCAGTAAACTCTTTGTCAGTTGGTTCAACTGAGAAATCGTAAACTTTGTCTTCGTTATCCAAACCAAGAGCAAGATAACGACGAGAATTTAAATCATGGTATACGTCAAGAGTAGACCAATGTGTAGGAACTTCGTAGTAATTTATACCGTAAGCTTTGGCAACTTTATATAATTCACCGCGATTATCATACATATCAGCTACTTGAACTTGCCAGCTATCTTCATCTATAAAGAAAACACGCTTTTGATAAACATGACGCAAACCCTCTTTTAATGTCGCTTCGACAACCCAAACGCGATGCTTTTCATAACGAGTTAGGTCAGGGTTGATGTGTCCAGGCTTCAAAATATCTTCATAGGAAACCGTATTGCTGTGCAGGTTATAATTGTTGTAAGCAACGTACATTTCTTGCTTACCTTTCAATTCCCAATTGTAACGATCCGGTGCACCGTTAAACATGTCAAAGTCATCAGTTGTGCGTAGACCGTCCGATGCTGTTCCAGGGGCATCATATGCGATGTTCGGCGCTCTACGAACCCGACGTTGCCCTGTATTATACGTCCAAGCCTGACGAGGTTCTCTAACCTGATCCATAGTTTCATGAACTAACAAAGCTGTGCCTGCCAATCGAGCAGGTGACGTAATACTTTGCTTGAATTTCATCAGAATATTTTCTTCCAACAAAGCTTCTGGTGTCGCATCTTTATTGGAATATTTAACCATCAGAATTTCATCAAAACCAATTACGTTGTAGTCACCTGATGCAGTTGGGGCAGCTTGACCGCCATTACGCTGGATAGCTTGGCCACGATAGCGAAGAACGTGATTCCAAATGGCTTCAACACCACTTTGGGGAATTGGGAAAGGAACCCCAATTGCGGCGTTTTTAATTCCGTTGCCCCCCTGAACCAGCTCTGCTCTGGTTGCATTTGCCTTAGTCGCATCGTAGACAAATTGTGGGTTCGAGGCGGTACGACGAGTTTGATATACCGGCATCTTGAAGGTATCTGGATAGGTCTCAAAGAGTTTTTCCTGACCATCACTTAAAAAGTCAGAATATTCTTTATAATTCTGAGCAGTGATGGTGAACAAAACCTTATCATCTGGAAAAGGGTTTGGATGGAAATCGCCTGGTGTGTATCCTGCCGGCGCTGAGGTAATGCCCCCCGTCCATTCAGGAATACTGCCATCTGCGTTTCCCGCTTTTTCTCCGCCTAACGGCGTTAATTCATTGCCAAGCTTTGCAGCTTCGGCTTCAGACACTTTAGCCTGTGCAAGCGACACGCTAAGCGCCAAAGCTACGGCTGATGTTGTCATTATCAATTTATTCATCATTATGCTGCTCTCTTAAATTGCGTATTTAAAGTTGATAGACACAAAGTCTCTGTCTGATAAGGCATTGGAGTTTCCTTTGCCACCCCAAAACGCACTGTAGCCGACGGAAGCAGAAAACTTACTTAAGTAATCAAACTCAAAAGATAAATTCGCCGATTTTCGATCTTCTAGAAACAAAAATAATGGATCGGGCGTAGTACCGTTAACGTCATGAGCAAAGGTTGCACGCGTTCTTAAGTTTACACCAGAAAAAACGTTGTTGTAGTCAGCTACAGCTAATAATCGATAGCCCCAAGCGCTGGCTGATGGGAATGGATTTGTTTCAGGTCCATCTGATAACCCAATATGCAAACCTTCGCGGGTTGTGATGATATTCCCACTTTCATCTCTCAACGGTTCAATAGAAGGTGTTCTGGCTGTACCTGGGCCGTTAAGGCGAATGACGTTCGGATCTGGCATGTCCGATATTTCAATTACACCTACTTCACCTAACAATATGAAGTTATCTGCACCCATAGCTGGACCAAATACATGTGATGCCGTGATCTGCGCTTGAATGGTATCAGAAACAAGGAAACCCTCGGCGGTTTGCCCTGGCCCCACATTTCGACCAATATTCACAAGCTGAGAAATACCGTCTAAATCAGGTCTAAGTCCCGCGTTGGCTAGCTGTTGTGGCATTGCAGTATACAGCAATTCAACATCATCAATTTGTAATGGTTCGTCAACGCGATAGGCAATTTCACCTGCTAGCGCTGTTTCACCAACGTTAGTGTTAAAACTGAACCCATAAAGTTTTAAATCTTCGGGGTAGACAAATTGAGTTTCAGTAAATGCTTGTAAGTCAGTAACGTTGTCACGTGTGATTTGATTTGCCGCTAAATAACCGAGATCGGCACCAATTCCTGCTGCAGTAAAATCAGAAGTCACACCAGAGATTAACGGACGTTGGCTGTGATAATTAATGTGGTAGATACTAAATTCTGTCGAATTTAAATCTTCTGCAAAGTAAGAGAACTTAATACCATATTGACCTTGATCGTCAGCATCTTGATGCGCAGCATCGCTGAAAGCCCTTACGGCGACTTTGGTTGGGTAGGCCAAATAAGCAGCAGATATTTCTGCAGCATCGGCACCACCGCGCAATGCGTCACCCAAACCATTTAGACTCGCTAACAAAAAATTCAAATTAATGTCAGGATTACCCGTAAAGCCAAGTTGTATGTTTTGCGCTTGTCCTCCTTCACCGGCAAAGTCATTTGTCGCAAAGTAGCTTCCTGCCTGTGGCAAGATACTGCGTTCCCACTCATATTGATAGTAACCCGACACGCTTAGATTCTCGGTGATCCCTACAGATGCGAACACCATGCCAACGGGAATGAAAACCTCTTTAAGCTCTGCACCAGGTGCTCTGGCGCGAGTGACATCAACAGGGTTAGTTGTGTTAATCCCATGTTGAATGAAAGTACTTTCCCCCCAACTAACCACCTGGTCACCGATACGGATTGAAACTGGCATATCGCCAATATCAAAATCAGCATAAAAGAACGCATCTAATAGGCGAATATCAGAGCATAACTCTTCTGCCGAACGCTCAGTTGCACATGGGTCTTGGGTTTCACCGGTTATTGGATTAGACCAGGCACGACCACGATTTTTTAATTCAAAGTCATAGAAGTAAAAACCACGGGCAAAGAAGCCCATATTGCCATAATTTATGTCTAATTCATGAGTGCCTTTGAACAAGGTCGAAAAAGCGTTTCCTTTATCAAAGTTCAAATTACCTAAATCACCATTTGTTGAATAGGCGCCATCTGCATTATTCCAGACGTCAACATTCGGATATATGACATTGGTTGCGGCATTGTAGCCCGTCCAATTAAAGTTAGGGTGATTGCTGTTACCAATTAGTCCAAAATCTCGTTCTTCTACTCGAATACTCGTACCAAACGAGAAATTAGAGTCAAAAGTAACAGACCAATCGCCACTCTCCCATGACCCGGCTTGTGCTGTACCTGAGGCAATAGCAGCGAATGCAGCAATGCTCAACGCAAGCGGTGACTTTTTGAACTTCAAAGGTCCACACTTCATATTTATGTTCTCCCATGTCGCTTTGGTGCAGGCACCGCGACCGATTATCGATAGCAAATAATTCACAAAATCATTACATCATTTTGATGTGATAGCAAGAAGAAATCGTACCAGTTGAAATTTCGCATTTCTTTTCGTTTTCAATAGTTTGAAAATCAAACAAAAGCTTAAACGTTGGCTTTAGTTTATTTTTTCGAAAGACTCAACTTTGTTTTGTTCGTTAATTATAAGACGAAATCTTCCGTTTAACCCGCTACGGGTAACAAAAGGTCGTAAATTCAGTGAAGGGATCTGAACGTTTTCACCTGACTCAGCTTTGACTATTACCGCATTATTGCCAGTGAAATAGAGCTTTTCACAATAATCATAAGTCGCATTGATGCTAAAATAAAAGGTCTTCATTTATTAAATTCTGAAATAATTACTTATTGAAAACTCAAACTTTTACTGACTTTTTCAAACATATCATTACTAATATTTGGTGAATCAAGTAGTCGACTTAACTGTGTTTTCATCAATTCAATTCGTGATTCATCCAGTTTTTGCCATTGCGTGAGTGGTGTGACGATCCTGGCGGCGACCTGTGGATTGATTTTATCTAGCTTTATAAGGTAATCCGTTACAAATCGATACCCTACTCCACTTTCATCATGAAACCCCAGTGAATTATAAAACGCAAACGTTCCAATAACAGATCGCACTCGGTTAGGGTTGGCGAGGTCAAATTGTTTATGACCCATGATTAACTCTAGTCTAGATAGTATATCTTTGCTGTTGAGTCCTGCGTGCAGAGCAAACCACTTATCCAACACCAAGGGATCTTGTCGCCAACGACTTTCAAATTGTTCCATCAATTTGTCAAACACTGGCAATGAAGCCGTTTGTGCCGACTTCAACGCCCCTAATGTATCCGTCATATTACTCGAATTTTCAAATTGATGCGTAACCCGGTCTGTGCCTTGGTTAGTCAAGGCAATATATTCCAAACTCACGTTTGCAAGTTTGCGTTCAGCCATATCTTTTGCTGTAAATTTATACTGTTTGGTCTGATTGCTTTCGTACAACTGGGTGAACTTTTCAATAAAGCGTTCCGCGATAAATTGCCTTAACACTTCTCTTTTTTCGAACAAGGTTCTCACGTTAAATAATTCAACCTGTTGTACTAGAGTTTCGAATGACGGAAGAGTAAGCATTTCGCCAAGGGTTGCTTTGTCATC
This sequence comes from Aliiglaciecola sp. M165, assembly GCF_007197995.1. GTDB lineage: Bacteria > Pseudomonadota > Gammaproteobacteria > Enterobacterales > Alteromonadaceae > Aliiglaciecola. Next base: position 28,674 of record NZ_VKKH01000007.1, on the reverse strand, counting down.
ATACGGCTGGGCAAATATCCCATCTAGAAGTTGCTCGATATCACTTAGAGCGATCTGCTGACTAGTATTTTTTGTGGTCGACCTTGCTAGGTGATGGATACAATTTGCGTACAAATTTTGTGTGGCATTCCAGCGCGAAAATCCGTCACGACTTTTTGTCGCGACTTTCACAAGATCATCCGCCTGGTAGCAATAATTGAGTTTAACTGGAGCAGAGAAATCAGTTAAGTAAGCTATGGTAGGCTTTGCTGAGAATCCAGACTTTTTAATGACATCAGATTTTTGTTTAAGGTTATACACATCAATATGATTTTGTTGAGGATTTAAGTCGTCAATAATTTCCAGTTTAATGGGAATGTGTAAATCCTGCTTTTGCGCTTGATCGGCAGTAGGTAAATTTGTTTGTTCAAAACGAATGTTTAATTCGCCAGTTGATGCATTGTAATTTTCTTCAACGTTGATATTAGGCGTTCCAGATTGGCCATACCAACGTCTAAACATCGTTAAATCTTCACTATTTGCATCTTGCATAGCTTGAACAAAATCATCACAGGTAACTGCTTGTCCATCGTGACGTAAAAAGTATAAATCCATGCCTTTTCTAAAACCCTCGCTGCCTAACAAGGTATGCATCATACGGATCACTTCTGCGCCTTTGTCATACACTGTTACCGTATAAAAATTATTCATTTCGATAACTTCATCAGGCCTGATCGGATGAGACATGGCACTGGCATCTTCGGCAAACTGATGTTCCCGTATAACCTTTACATTTTTGATCCGATTGACTGGCGCTGAATTCATGTCGGCACTGAACTGTTGATCACGAAAAACCGTCAATCCCTCTTTCAAACTCAGTTGGAACCAATCGCGACATGTGACCCGATTTCCAGTCCAGTTGTGGAAATATTCATGAGCAATAACGGATTCAATATTAAAATAATCTTCATCGGTAGCAGACTCGCTGTCGGCCAAAACAAACTTACTATTAAAAACATTCAGTCCTTTGTTTTCCATAGCCCCCATGTTGAAAAAATCGACTGCGACAATCATATAGATATCTAAGTCATACTCTAAACCAAATACATCTTCGTCCCATTTCATAGCTTTTTTTAAAGACGAAAGTGCATGATGGCCACGATCGAGTTTGCCTTTATCGACAAAAAGTTCAAGTGCCACCTCGCGACCGCTCCCCGTAGTGAAGGTGTCTTCTAATAAGTCAAAATCACCGGCTACGAGCGCAAATAAATAACAGGGTTTTTTGAAAGGATCATGCCATTTGACCCAATGAACATTTTCATCCAGATCCCCAGAATCGATTTTATTGCCATTGGATAACAAAAATGGAAAATTGTCTTTTTGCGCATAAATAGTGACGGTGTACTCAGAGAGGACGTCAGGTCGATCGGCAAAATAGGTTATTTTACGAAACCCTTCTGCTTCGCACTGAGTACAGTAAGCTCCAGAGGTTTTATATAGCCCCTCAAGACTAGAATTATTTTGTGGAAATATTTCTGTGTATATTTCAAGTGTGCATTCATCTGGCAAGTGATGAAGGGTTAAATGTGTGTCGGTTAATTCGTATTCTGCGATCGTTTTGCCATTTATTTGTATATCTATGAGCTTAAGATCCACCCCATCCAAAACAAGTGGCTTTTCATGATGACCATTTTTAACAATTTTTAACTGACTTTTTACCTTAGTCACGCCATCCTCGAGATTAAAGGACAAGGCTATTTCAGGGATTAGGTGACTTGGCGGTTGGTAATCAAGTCTCTTTTTTGCAGTAATATTTGCGGACATGCTTTTTATCGCCCTTTGAATTTTTTCAAATAAAACGGAGCACTAAAATCAATACTCCGTTAGATAGATTTGCGCGTAAAACCAATACTCAATTATTTAGCACTTGCATACTCTGGCGGCGGTATCCGTAAAATTTTAATACCCAAGAAGGCATAGATGATTGCTAATACAGGATTAATAAGGTTAAAGAACGCATAAATAGCGTAATCTAAAGCGCTAACACCTAACACGCCCCCCATGTATGCACCACAGGTGTTCCAAGGGATAAGAGGAGATGTCAGTGTGCCACCATCTTCTAAGCTCCTGGACAAGTTAAGTTGGTGCAATCCACGTTTTTCAAATTCGTTTTTGTACATGCGACCAGGCATAACTATCGCCATATATTGATCGGCGGTCATTAAATTTGTGGCAAAGCACGTCACGATAGTCCGAGAAATCATATCTCCTGCAGACTTTGCACCGATTAGAATGGCGCTAACAATACGTTTTAGTAAGCCGACTTTTTCCAGCACTGCACCAAATGTCATTGCGCACATGATTAACCATATGGTATTTAACATGTTGGCCATGCCACCGCGGCTTAACAAATCATTTAACACCTCACTTGGTGTAGAAAATGACACGCCATCATACAATGCGGTCCAAATGACGGTTACGCTTGCTACTATTCCGTCTCTACCTTCGGTAGCAAAAGATTGAACAACCTCAGGTTGGAAAATAGCGGCCCAAACTCCACCTAGTAAAGCCCCTATTGACACCGCAGGAAAAGCTGGAACTTTTTTGATTGCCAGTGCTAATAAAACAATTAACGGAACTAGCATATGCCAACCCAAGTTAAACTCTTCATTTAGCAATGTTTGCATATCTGCAATGTTTTGTGCGTTGGTTTGTGCTTCACCATTAAATCCAATAACAGTAAAAAGAACCAGTGCAATGATTATGCTTGGCACGGTAGTCCATAACATATATTGGATGTGTTCAAAAAGGTTTGTACCGGCGATGGCAGGAGCAAGGTTAGTTGTCTCTGAAAGCGGAGAGATTTTGTCTCCAAAATAGGCACCAGAAACGATCGCGCCGGCAGTAATAGCTGGAGACAATCCCATGCCACTGGCAACACCCATTAGCGCAACACCAACAGTTGCAGCCGTTGTCCAACTGCTACCAATACTCATCGCGATCACCGCACAAATTAAACAGGTCGCTGCGTAAAATAAAGATGGATTGAGTAATTCTAATCCATAATAAATCAGTGTAGGAACTGTACCCGATAACATCCAAGAGCCGATCAAAGCTCCAACGGCAAGCAAAATGAGAATCGCTCCCAATGATAAAGAAATCCCTTTGACTATACCCTTTTCTATTTCTTTCCAGGTATACCCGTTTTTCATCCCAATCATTGCGGCGATATACATGGCAAAAAGCAATGCTATTTGATTGGGGCCATAGGACGAATCATCGCCATAAAGAAGCACTGACGATAGCAATAAGCAAATCAATATAACAATGGGAATTAAAGCATCAACAATTGAGGCTTCTTTATGTTGCGTATTCTGTGGTGTGTTTTCCATTTAACTTCTTCTTATTAAGCAACTGAGCGATAGAACATAACTAAAATGACCACCGGACAAACAAACTTTATGTACCAAGGCCAAATTTTCCAAAACAAAGAGTGCTCAGCACCCTCGTTCCCTTCTTTTAGTTCTTTAAGAATGTTGTCACGTTTCCAAACCCACCCAACAAACAAACATAGAGCAAAGCCTAATAGCGGCTGACTGTATTTAGTCGTAGCCGTAATGACCAAACCAAATAGACTACTAAAGTTGACAGCGATTATGCTACTTGCAACGAATACTGCTGCGGCAAGCATCCATACCGCTCGTTTTCTGCCTATTCCTTTATTTTCTACCACATAAGCCACGGGAACTTCCAACATTGAAATGGATGAGGTCAGTGCAGCAATGACCATTAATGCAAAAAACGCTAACGCGACGAACAAACCGATCCCGCCCATAGAATCAAACAATGCTGGCAAGACAGTGAAAATTAGCGAATCACCTTCAATTAATGCGCCGCTTTCAGAGAATATTTGCACGCCGTTGGCCAACGCAACATACATCGCTGGTATAATCAGCATTCCCGCCAAAATCGCAACACCGATATCAACAAGTGCGACATAAGCTCCCAATGATGGCAATCTTTCTTTTTTACTTACGTAAGAGCCGTAGACCAACATAGTCCCTACCCCCAAAGACATTGAGAAAAACGCTTGGCCCATGGCGCTGATAAGTAAGTTGGGATCCAAAATTCGACTAAAATCTGGCACTAAATACGCTTTCCAACCGTCTAACGCACCATTTTGGGTGGAGACATAGCCAATAAGCAGAAGCACAATAACTATCAGCGTGGGCATTAATCGCACCGACCACTTCTCTATGCCCGCGCTAACACCGCCCGTGACAATGCCAGCAGTTAGGGCTAGGAACAATCCACAAAATAGGATATTTCGAGGAATCGAAGAAGTGGTGAGCCAGTTTGATATCTCAATTAATCCCACAATGTTGGTAATAGATTGCAGGAAATACGCAATCATCCACCCAGCCACAAGAGAGTAAAAAGCCAAAATAAGGGATACCGTGACAAAACCCCATATTCCTGTTGCACGTCCGAGCTTACTGCCAGATATTTGACCCAATGCGTCAACCATATTAGAGCGGGTGGCCCTACCGATAATTAGTTCGGCCATTAATACCGGGTAAGCAAGTAAAAATGCAAGAACGATGTAAACAAATACAAATGCAGCGCCACCATTACTGGCAACTTGGGTAGGGAATCCCCAGATATTACCTAAGCCGACTGCCGATCCTGCTGCTGCGAGAATAAAACCTAATCGAGAAGAGAACTCTCCACGTGAATTCATTTAAAGCCCTTTTTTTATTATTGTCTTAGCGTTTGTAGATATGCTGTTTAGGGACGCATCTTACACCAATTAATTCGAATATAAAAAAGGGCTATTAACAAATAGCCCCATTTTTTTAACCTAAATATAATGATTAGTGTTTATTTTTTTGTACTGTTGGCCGCGTACATTCCTGTCGATACAAGGTCAAAAGTAATATTCGCAGCTTCATCTAAGAAAGGATCTATTTCATCTAACTCTTCTGGGAGATCATCTAAATTTTCAACCTTAGTTAAACCTGCTCTTTCAAGACGCTCATTCGCTCGCTTCAAGCGTTTAGCTTCGCGCTCTTGCTTTTCTTTGACTCGTTGAGATTCAACCAGTGAAATGGTCTTTTTATCCTTCTCTTTTTGGTATGTATCAATATCTTCGAAAATATATGCAAATTCTGGATTAGCATTAATGCGCCCAAGATAATTCTGCTTGATAACCGATAGTGCAGATGTTGTATCCCCTACTGTTGTGTAATTAGCTCTGGCGATACTGTCCCATGGAAGCGCATTTTCTTCCTGGCTTTCACCCCACTCCGCTGGATCGATTGCCGATGGGAACTTAACGTCTGGAACCACACCTTTATGTTGGGTACTACCACCGTTAATACGATAAAACTTGGCTATCGTATATTGAATACTACCCAGAGGGTTACTATACAAGTCGTAAATTCGGCCAAGGGGACGATGCTGTTGTACAGTCCCTTTACCGAAGGTCTGTTCACCTAGCACCACCGCTCTGCCATAATCTTGCATAGCAGCAGCAAATATTTCAGAAGCCGATGCACTATATCTGTCGACCAGAACTGTCATCGGTCCATCATAAAACGTGACGCCATCTGTATCCTGTTCTATTCTAGTGCGGCCTGCTGACGTACGGATTTGCACTACTGGTCCACGATCAAAAAACAAGCCAGATAACAGTGTTGCTTCTGTTAGAGACCCACCACCGTTTCCTCGCAGATCGACGATTAAACCCTGGATGTCTTGTTCTTTTAGACTCGCCAATTCTTTTTTCACATCTGCATGCAGGTTGTTATAAAAAGAAGGAATACTGATCACACCTAGCTTTTCGCCTTGATTTGGCCCAGTTTCAGGAACATAAATTTCTGATTTAGCTGCACGGTCTTCCAGTTTAATTTTGTCTCGTGTGATACTCACAACTTCAGGCACGGCAGACTCTGACGAACCTTTGACTACTTGCAAGCGTACAATGCTTCCTTTAGGCCCTTTGATCAACTCGACAACTTCGTCTAGTCTCCAACCAATTACATCTATAAATTCTTCATCTTCTTGTGCAACGCCGACAATTTTGTCTTCAGGTTTTATCTTTTTGGTTAGCTCTGCGGGACCACCTGGAACAATACTGCGTATCACAGTGAAGTCATCCTCGCTTTGAAGAACTGCACCAATACCTTCAAAAGACAAATTCATTTCCATTTGGAAACGTTCCGCATTTCGAGGGGAAAGATAACTCGTATGTGCTTCAACACTTCGAGCAAATGAGTTCATAACCGTCTGGAAGACATCTTCACTTTTTGTTTGCGTAAGACGTTTAATCGCTCGTTCATAGCGTTTAGTAAGTAACTCTTTAATTTTATCCTGTTCTTTACCCGCCAATTTCAAATTGAGAGCATCATATTTGACTCGCTGACGCCACAACTCGTCCAGTTCAGCTACTGACTTAACCCAAGGCGCCTCTTCGCGATCAAATTCAAGAGCATCGCCCTTTTGTTCGAAGTTAAACGGCTTGTCCAATAGAGAAATGGCAAATTGGTAACGTTCAACTCGGCGTTTTAGATTTAGCGAATAAATTGAATATGCATCACTTAAATTTCCACGAGCAATCGCTTCATCAAAATTTAAACGATACTTTTCTAAATTATCAATATCAGATTTTAGAAAAACGTTTCGATTAAAATCTAGCGATCGGATATATCGATCGAACATTTTTGCCGACAATTCGTCGTCTATCTCAATGGGTTTATAGTGAGAACGAAGGAAATGTGAACTGATGCGTTTGGCTGAAGCTGAGTGCTGTGACTCTTGCGCCAATTCCGGAATTTCTTCGATTGTCTTGCTAGAACTCACTGCAATGGCACTGACACTTGCAGCAGCACTTAAACAAAACAGTGCACTATAAATTGAAGAACGAACGAATTGTTTCATATTACTACCTCTTTGAACGGGCTAAACGCAATTTATCTGCATCTACTTTCACTATCATACCGGTCTGGAGTTGAACGTGAATTCCGTCTTTGGACACTTCTGTAATAGTAGCAGGTAAAGGCGCTTTGCCAACTTTGACGGTGACTTCTGTCCCTGCCACCATGTCAGATTCTGAAAGTTTTTCTGGCGTTGGTAACTTAGTTTGTTTCTTTTTAACGACTTTAGTTCCTTTAAACTTGGATTTGCCAGCATTTTCGTTATTTTCTTTGTAACTTTTTTTGTCAGCTTGGTTCTTCGCATTTTGTTCTTTTCGTTTTTCTGCGACTTTCGCTTTGCTTTCATTAAGTTGCACTAAGGCGTGTTCCGCATGCTCTTTCTCAATAGCGGCGTCTTGCTTTCCATCCAAATCGACTCTGAACGCTCCTTCTTTAACGCTATGAAGGTACCTCCAGCTATTCGTATAATGTCGTAATGACGAGCGCAACAAAGTTTTGCTAACACGCTCGTCCTCTTTTAATCGCTCAGACAACTCCTGAAAAATGCCAATCTTGAGCGGTTTTGCTTCACCTTCCAGGCTAAAACAATTGGGAAAGCTCTCCGCTAAAAAAGCAATAACTTCTTTGCTATTCGAAAATTTTTGTTGGTTTTCCATTCAATATTCTATTTTATTTTAGTGTTCAAATTCATCTTCATGATCCGCATCATCCCAAGTTGCCAGTAGATGGTCAACCCAGTCACGCAAATCTTCCTCGTCAACTTCCAGTAAGTAACTGTCTTCTCGCCAGTTTTCCCAGATATGTTGAAGAATCTTTTCAAGACGTGCTATTTCAATGTCTTCTTCTGCACCATCATACGTCATGTGTAGAATAACATTAAGCTTATCAGCCGCCTCTTCGGCCCTATCTTCCCAATGATCCATGTCCTCGGGTGTCGCTAAAACAACGTGTATATCAACCAGATGTTTCACAGTAACGACTTTTGCAAGGTATCAACGACTAATTGCAAGCCCAACCCATCAACGGAATCGAATCTACCTAACTTTGGACTATCGATGTCCAGAACTCCGACAAGTCGCCTCCCCGACATTACGGGAATGACGATTTCCGAATTTGAGGCAGCATCACAGGCAATATGCCCTTCAAATTGATGAACATCTGAGACGATTTGAGTAGTTCTATTTAGCGCAGCTGTGCCACACACTCCTTTTCCAATAGGAATTCGTATGCACGCAGGTTTACCTTGAAAAGGTCCCAATACAAGCTCTTCCTCTTCGCGAATGTAAAATCCAGCCCAGTTTACATCTGCAAGACTCATGAATAAAAGTGCACTGATATTGGCCATATTAGCAATGAGATTGGTTTCACCTTCAACTAAGGCTTCAGCTTGTTGAGCGAGACTCTGATAGAAATCACTTTTGTTTTGATCTGTCGGCATAATTACCTTTGGTTAGTTAATTTTAAAGGGGACACCCTTTGAATTAACCGGAATGTTACCTCTGTCATAGATTTATTGCAGTGTTTTTATTGAATATAGATATTCAAGAGTATACTAAATAACTAGACCATTAACTTACGCTAAATAGTGTGTTAAGAAAAATCATCAATAAATTAAACGATAGATATTTCATTCAATATTGAAGGTCACCGTAACACTTGCAGATATCACGTTACTTCCAGGTAAATATTGTGAGGACTCTGCAAATACCACACTTGAACGAGAAGACGACTGTGCCAAAGGTCGATAATTCGTTACTTCAACGATATTGGCAATATCGCCAAGTTTTTTGTTTGACATTGTCATCAATTCTTTGGCTCTTGTTTTTGCATCTTTCATGGCTAGTTTTAAAGCATTAAGATAAGCACTTTGCTGATCTTCTACTTCGTATCTAAATCCTTCTACTCGAGATGCATCCAGTTTAAATAACTGCTCCAATATTAGGGGGTAGCGGCTAAAGTTTCGCAAGGTGACATTGATGTTTCGGCTAAAAACAAACCCTTTTTGAACACTATTTTGACCCTCACGTTCATACCAAGGATGCAAGCTAATAGACATTGCTTGAATATCTTTTTCTAGCACCTCATTGTTTGTCAGCATATGCAATATTTGATTAACGGTGTTGTTAACGGCTCGGCTTAACATCGTTGAATCCACACCTTTTTCTTGAACTGAAATCGTAAATTTTAAAATGTCTGGGACTTGCTCAACGTTGCCCTGCCCATTAACTGAGATTGTATTTGACGTTGATTCGTGAGCATGAACAGCCGAAATCAAAGCAACAAAGGTGACTACAATAATCAATATACGCATGTTACTTAAGACCATCTTGGGTAATCACCGCAGCGCGATCTGCAATAAAATTAACTTTAATATGCGTACCCTCAATATCACCCCAAACACAACTGTGTGTGCCAATAACCGATTCACATTGAGCCGGTTCGCCTAAAATTAATTCAACATCAGATTTAATCATGCCCATCTCGACGCGGTCATAATTCGCCAAGGTCACTTTAGAACACCCTGCGATAACACCGCATAAAAAAATAACAAAGAGGAGCTTAAAAGAATTTTTAATCATTATAATTACCTTTAATAGTTTTGATTATTATTGTGTATCAGAACTATCCAAAAAACCAATATGCAACACCAATTGCTGCACTTATTCCGGCTAAATCAGCAGCTAAACAGCATGCTACAGCATAGCGACTATGTTTTATGCCTACGGCACCTAAATACACTGCAAGAACATAAAAAGTAGTTTCTGTTGAGCCTTGAAGTACTGAAGCCAATCGTCCAGCAAAAGAGTCTGCACCATGATGCTGCATCGTTTCAATCATCAAAGCTCTTGCACCACTGCCACTTAATGGTCGCATGAGTGCATTGGGCAGGGCATCAATAAAGCGGATGTCTACACCGAAAAAACCCACTACTGTGGCAATTCCAGAGACTACAGCATCCATCACACCACTTGCTCTTAACATGCCAATAGCAAATAACATGGCAATTAAATACGGAATGAGCGTAACAGCCAGGTCAAAACCTTTTTTTGCGCCTTCAATAAACAGCTCATAGCAATTTAATTTTCTCGTCGCCCCCAAGGTTAATACTAAACAAATAAAACTAAGCAAAAGGCTATTTGCTATTAATGAAGACTGCTCAGACATCGCTTGAGCGCCCAAATTTGAAAAATACAATATGACTGCGCTCAATAGTGCAAAAACTGCAGCGCCATAGAGCATAATTACTCGCTGAAAAAGATTTATTCTCTGCACCCAACATGTCACCAATAAACCCACAATCGTCGATGCACTGGTCGCTAATAAAATCGGAATGAATACGTCTGTTGGGTTTGCGGCCCCTTGTTCTGCACGATAAAGAAAAACCGCAATGGGGAATAAAGTGACGGAAGAAGTGTTTAATACCAAAAACAGGATTTGACTATCGCTAAGAGTGAGTTTGTCATCCGTTAGGGTTTGCATGTCCTGCATGGCTTTGATGCCAAAAGGGGTCGCAGCATTATCTAACCCCAACATGTTTGCAGACATATTCATGGTGATACTGCCAATAGCCGGGTGTCCTCTCGGAATATCAGGCATCAATCTACATAATAAAGGTTCCAGAGCTACCGAAAATTTTGCGATAAGGCCAGATCGTTCTGCTACTTGGAATATTCCTAACCAAAACGCTAAGACGCCAATTAACCCAATAGAAATTTCTACACTCAACTTTGCCATGGCATATATCGCATCCATGACGTCTTTAAAGCTTCCAACCTCTTGATTAAATAGCGCTTGCCACAGCGTCGCCAAAAATGCTGAGAGAATAAAAATCAACCAAATTCTATGAAGCATGGTGATAAGCAATTTTTGTTATTGTTAATTCATCATACAGTGAACCTGTTTTGTTTCTAGCTATTTTTACGCTTCATCTCCAGAGTCAGGCAACATTCTTGAACGGTGAAAACTTGAAAATCTGGTATAGATTTCACTAAAAGCACACATTGAGGCACATCAAAACCAGGAAAACTGAACGATTGCGTATCTTATCATCGTGTTACCCAGCCAGTTATTTGGACAACACATTTTTTAAACTATTTACGCAGTAATCTACATTTTTAGGATTTGAACCAAACCCCATCAATCCTATACGCCAGACTTTACCAGCCAATTCTCCCAGGCCAGCGCCAATTTCTAAATTGTACTCGGATAACAATTGGCTTCTTACTGATTGATCGTCAATACCCTTAGGTATTTTCACCATATTAAGTTGCGGCAATCGACATTCTTCAGCAACAACAAATTCAAGGCCCAATTGCTCTAGTCCCTTTCTTAACAGAAGATGATTATCCAAATGGCGTCGCCAAGCATTTTCCAAACCTTCTTCTTGTAAAATACAAAGAGATTCATGCAGAGCGTAGATGCTGTTTACAGGCGCGGTATGATGGTAGGCCCGCTTGGTTCCCTGCCCCCAATAGCCCATTACCAACTCCATATCTAGAAACCAACTTTGCACTGGTGTTTTACGGCTTTTAATCGCTTGGATAGCTGCTTCGCTAAACGACACGGGGGACAAGCCTGGAACACAGGATAAACACTTTTGCGTACCCGAATAAATCGCATCAATTTGCCAGTCATCCACCCTAAGTTCAGAGCCTCCCAGTGAGGTTACGGCATCTACTAACGTCAAACACCCTTTATCTTTTGCTAGCGCACATAATGCTTTTGCATTATTTTTTACGCCTGTTGACGTTTCTGCGTGGACAAAGGAAACAATTTTACAATCAGGGTTGGCATTTAACGCTTCTTCTACTTTATTTATATCTGTGGGGTGCCCCCACTTATCCTGAACCATAATGGCAACACCACCACAGCGCTCAACGTTTTCTTTCATTCGCCCACCAAAAACACCGTTTTGGCATACGATCACTTTATCTCCAGGCTCAACCAAATTGGCAAAACAAGCCTCCATGCCAGCGGAACCCGGCGCAGAAATTGGCATCGTCAAGCTGTTTTTAGTCATAAACGCATATTGAAGAAGCGCCTTGACCTCATCCATCAATGCAACAAATTGAGGATCTAAATGGCCGATAGTCGGACGAGCAAGGGCTTCAAGAATTCTTGGGTTGACATCAGATGGACCGGGGCCCATTAAGGTTCTGGGCGTTGGTATAAATGATTTTGTCAAAGATGTCATGATAAAGAACTCCATTGTTTACATGTAAGAAGTAAAAACACTATTTAGTGTTGCAATAAACTTCCCCCCCAACAAGAGTGTAATAGTCAGTATTAATAAAAAGAATGTTATCTAACAACAAAAAGAACAAAGTGTTGTGGATAACTAACCCGCCAAATGTGGATAAGATGTTGGAAAGCGGAGGATAAACTGTAGTTAAAAGTAAAAAAATCGATATTGGGTATATATTTTACCTTTTTATGTATTTGATAAATATAGAGTTATCAAAAAAGTGGTGAAATGTGTTTAATATTTGAACATAGTTGTTCTACAATAACAGTTCTCCAGAATTATGTTGTTGGATGACTTCTCCCTGTGGAAGTTAAAGTTAGCGCACGGCTCTTAAAAATGAGCCATTCCCCTAAGCCCGGAACTAGAAATAGTACCGGGCCTTTTTTATTCAAGAATAAAGATAAACATGATCTAGTCTATTGACTTTAATGACGTTTTAAAGTGTTTAGCGTTTTGTGCATAGTGCTTTGCTGACGCCTCTAGTTGGCTGTACATTTTTTCAGGAATGGTTTTTACGACTTTCCCTGGACTTCCCATAACAAGTGAATTGTCTGGGATTTGCATGTTTTCAGTTACCAAAGTGTTAGCTCCAATGACGCAGTTTTTTCCGATCTTAGCGCCATTTAACACCACAGCATTTATCCCAATTAGGCTGTAATCACCGATTTCACAGCCGTGCAACATCACTTTATGGCCCACAGTTACGCCCTTGCCTACTGTCAACGGGGTACCAATATCGGTATGTAATACCGAGCCATCTTGAATGTTTGACTCTTCGCCAATGAAAATAGTGTCGCAGTCTCCACGCAAAACAGCGTTAAACCAAACACTACTATCTTTTGCCATAATGACAGAACCCAGAACATGAGCGCCCGGAGCGACATAGGCCGAATCGTGGATCTCAGGAATACGATCTTGCAGAGAATATATCATTATCATTCATCCATTTTGCGCATTAAGCCTTCTTGCATTGTAGAAGCCACTAATACGCCTTGTTGATTGTAGAATTGACCGCGAACCAATCCCCTTGCACCGCCACTAAATGGGCTTTCAGTACTGTACAATAACCATTCATCAAATTGAAAAGGATGATGAAACCACATTGCATGATCGATTGTTGCCATTCTAAGCTGCTTGTTTCGTACAGATATACCATGAGGTTGCAATGAAGTAGCTAAAAAATGGTAATCAGACGCGTAGGCCAACATAGCCTGGTTTACATTGATTCCGCCAGTGACGATTTCTTGAGCTTTCATCCAGATATAACGCTTTGGATCGGATTTTACCGGTTTCATGGGATCGATAGTTTGTACGGTTCTGATGTCCAAAGGTTTGTGATAACTGATGGCTTCACGCATCCTGTCGGAAATCTGGTCGATTGAGCTCTCAAAAAACTTAAGATCTGATCCAACCTCATTAGGTGGTGGTACGTCGGGCATATCTGCAAATTGATGTTCAAGCCCGTCTTCAGGCTGTTGGAATGACGCAGTTAAATAAAAGATATTGCGTCCATTTTGAATGGCTTTTACCCGTCGAGTGGAAAAACTTCTTCCGTCTCTTACATTTTCAACGTCATACACTACCGGGCAATTTGCATCACCCGGTAATAAAAAATATGAATGGAATGAATGGGTTACCCGCCCTTCAGGTAATGTATGCTGTGCCGCGGCGAGCGCCTGCCCCATAACCTGCCCGCCAAATAATGCACGAAATCCTAAGTCCCAACTTTGACCTCGATACAAAGTGTTTTCTATTTTTTCTAATTCTAACAGTGATTTTAAGGTCACTTGCGTCATATGTTTGTCCTAATTCTTGGAATGATGTTGCAACTTTTTGGGAATTTTGGGGTAAAACTTCTCGGGCAAACCACTACTGTGCTCAAAATAACGGGTATCTTTATATGGTAGCTTCATAAATCCAGAGATACCTAAGCCATTAATTTGTGGGAGCAAGTCAACAATTTCTTTTAATAAACTCTTAAATTCCAGCTCCATACTGTGATCCAATAAGGTGTAATAGCTGTGTATTTTCAAGTGTGTCGGTAAGGCTTCAAATATGATACAGCCAGTGTGATGAATAGAGTTTAATTGTCGAATAATACTCATCATTTGAGCGGGTAACACTAAAAGCTCATCTGGGTCTTCGCCGTCCTCGAAGTAAGAGTGATTGCGGCTTTGGTCCTCTGTTATGGATGTAGTACTTATATCATAAGGGATCTGCATGTCACTCTCTGGAACAAACTTATCGTTTTCAGATTCGCGCTCAATATGCCGCGTGTCTCTTGCATTAAACATGCAACTTTTAAACACGCCTACACGATGAATTGCTCTGGCTAAAGTGACAACATTATTCACTGACACGTCAAAAGAGCGCTTCAATTCTGGATCAAATAGATTAAGACTTGAATCAATGTATACACCCTCTGGTTGCCATCTCACCACCAAGCCTCCTACCACAGGGTATTTACCTAATCGACCTACAGCCGAAATGAACGCTTTTTCCGTCTCGCCCATCCCTTGCATATAGTTTTTATAATATCGTTCAAATTGGGCATCGTTTAAATAGTGTAAATCATGATGTTGGTCTTCATTCTCCACACGTAAAAATGATTTCCTGGAACTATAGACAACGGTATCAATTTCTTTTTGTGATTCAAATGTCCAGGTCGGGATCAGGGCTACATAGGATGTGGTGTCTTGCTCGGAAAAAACCAAATTACGAAGATACTTCATATTATTGATAAAATAGTCACCACCTCGTTGGCGTCGCAGCGGGTCATCACTTAGCATTGCAGTAAGTGTCTCAGCAAGTTCTTTAGGTAAACCTAAGGCATTAGGCGTAATCACGTGTCTTCCAAAACGACTTGATTGTCCAGACGCTAACGCATAAAGGGTGCTGGCGATCCCTTGCTCATCAAATCTCGATGTAGACAAATCACCGTTAAGCTGTTCCGGACCGATAAAATACACGTCACCTAAACGTGCATTGGTTTGTTGCATATCACTCGACATTAAATCCATGACGTTGTTTGCCACAAATTGACCGGTGTGATCCAGTTGCGCAAAAACAGACGAGCCCCAATCAATCAATCCTATGGTTTCAGACTTCTCATCAAATACTATATTGGAGGGTTTGACATCACCATGCACTATCGGTTTATCGTGACCATTTTGCTGGTGTTGGCGCAGGAAAGATAGAATTTCGGAGAGTTGGTAAGCAATTTTAATGATTAAGCGTGCACTTAATGGTCCCTTTTGCAAAGAATAGACTTCTAAATCTACTCCCTTAGCCCTCTCCATTACCAAAATAGCTTGTTTTTTTATGCGCTGAAACTCGATTAGTGCTGGTACATGAGGGTGGTCGATTAAGCTCAGCATAAAGGCCTCTTCTTCCAGTCTGTCTTGAACATGTTGAGGAAGGTTAATGCGAGAGAATTTAAAGACCAGCTCACTTTTTTGAGGATCTTTCCCCGCGAACGCAAAGCCAAAGGCGCCTTTACCAATTAGTTCGATATCATGATAACCGAGCAACTCTAATTGCTCTTTACATAGAGAAAACCAGTCTTTTAATTTTTGCGCATCTTTGTGTGAGAGCAGATAAATGGATTGCTCATCAGGTATGTAAAAATGTTTTAAGTCGGCGACTGACATAAGGCTCTATGTTCCTTTTACCAGCCATTGCAAAGAATAATTGTCAGATGTTCCGGTTAACAATTTTGATATTTCTGGCAACGCAGATTGCAATTGCTCGTCAAGTTTCCAAGGCGCGTTCAAGATTAGCAATCCAGAGCCATACATGCCTGCATCTTCAGTATTCTCCTCGACCTGAAAGGTGATATTTAGCGCGTTTTTAACTGAAAGTTGGCTTATGTCCAGCACCATCTTTTCACTTTTACCGGATTTTTTTGCTGCTCGCGACGACAACAGTGGATACCAAATTAAATAGATACCTGTTGGCCATTTTTTTAGGGATTTTTGCATAGTTTGCAAAACAAAATCATACTCCTCTATCCTCTCATAGGGAGGGTCAATAAGTACAAGTCCTCTTGAAGGTTTAGGGGGTAGTAACGCCACCAAGCCTTCAAAACCGTCTCGATGATGCACACCAACTTCGCTGACTGCTCCGGCATGGGCCATTGCTTTTTTCAGGTTGTTAACTTCGTTGTTATGGAACTCCATAAGTGCAAGCTTATCCTGTTTTCGCAGCATGTTAGCCGCGATGAGCGGCGATCCAGGATATTGATTCCGATTTTCGAATGAGACTAACAACTCCCGATAAGCATTGATGGCTTCTTGCTCACCAGAATAGGGTTTTAATTTTTCGATCCCCGAGACGAACTCACTATTTTGCAGAGCTTCTGCGCTGTCCAGCGCATACAAACCGGCACCGCTATGAGTATCAATGTATATAGCCGGTTTATCTTTTTTACGAATACTATTCAAAACCATCATTAATATGAGGTGTTTTAGTACGTCTGCATGGTTTCCAGCGTGAAAACTGTGACGGTAACTCAACATAAATCGCCAGTCCTAAAAAAGCCCTTTATCAAATGATGAAAGGGCTTAATGATATTAGATTTTAACAGTATCTTGACTACCTTAGGTCAGTCAACATAGACATTGGATTCTCTATATAGGATTTCCAAAGATTATTAAATTTGACCATAGTAGCGCCATCAATAATGCGATGATCTCCGGACCAACTTACATGCATGATGTTGACCGCAACTACATTGTCATTGTCATCAAATCTTGGCAGACGTTGCATTTTTCCTAGTGCAACAATGGCCGATTCAGGCTTGTTGATAACGGGTGTTGCGGTAGTTCCACCTAATACGCCAATATTAGAGATGCTAATGGTACCCCCTTTGAGGTCACTAGAACCTAATCTGCCCTCTCGCGCTAGGTCTATTAAACGATTGGTTTCCTGAGCAACCTCAATTAAGGAAAGCGATTGTACACGCTTAATATTCGGGACCAATAATCCGATTTTAGAATCCACCGCCAAGCCGATATTATGATCATCAAAATAGGTCAACTCCGTGCAATTATCATTAACTTGACTATTAATTATCGGGAATGATTTTAATGCCATAGACATAGCTTTAATGAAAAATGGCATAAAGCTGAGTTTAACCCCTTTAGCTTCGAAATCACCTTTCAATTGCGCGCGAACAGCAATTAATTGATCCACATTAATTTCTTCACTGACACTAAAATGCGGGATGGTGAAAACAGACTGGCTCATTTGTTTTGCCATGGCCGCTTTAATTCCGCGTATAGGCTCGACTCTTGATCCTCCAATGCTTTGCATAACGTCATTAGATGGTTTTTGAGATTCCGTTGCAATCGCATCAGACTGGCCAGATAAATGCTTTGAAATATCTTCTTTAAGCACGCGACCTTTTTTACCTGAACCAAGAACACTTGAGATATCGATATTTTTTTCTCTGGCTAAACGTCTCACCGCAGGGCTTGCTAAGGCTTTACCTTGAACAATGGGGACATCATTGTGTTTGATAGTCGGATTATCATTTGCAGACTTCACTACAACAGCGTCAACTTTACCTGCACTATCAGTCGCGTTATTTGACGATTCCTGCGCAGCACTTTCTGCGGCAAGCGCGTACAAGGGCGCGTGAACTTTGGCGATATCGCCTTGTGCGTAATACAATTTTGTTATAACGCCATTGTATTTAGCCGGAATCTCTACCAACGCTTTATCGGTCATCACTTCTACAACAGGCTGGTCTTCAACAATAGCATCGCCTTCATTTACCAACCATTTAACAATTTCGCATTCAACGATCCCTTCACCGATATCAGGTAAGATAAAGTCTTCTGGTTTGGATAAAGAATTTGATTTAGTTTCGTTTACGTCCTGAGTCTTCTCATGGTTTTGCTCAGATTGACTATCGTTAGGCTGATCTGTAGACGCCATAGCAAAGAGTGGCTCATGGACTTTTGCAATGTCACCCGCTTTGTAATATAGCTTGGCTACAACACCGGCATGCATGGCAGGTATTTGCACTGTAGCTTTATCTGTCATGACCTCAGCTACTGGCTGATCTTCTTCGATAACATCGCCTTCAGCAACTAACCACTCTAGGAGTTCACACTCGACAATGCCTTCGCCAATATCAGGCAAAATAAAATCTTTCATTTAACTCTCCTGACTAAAAATTGACAGAGCGTTTTATCGCTTCATAAGTCTTAAGGTGGTCCGGCATATATTCTTTTTCGTGAGCTAACGGATAAGGCGTATCGAGCCCGCATACTCTAGCAATGGGCGACTCAAGGTATAAGAAACAGCGCTCTTGAACCGTAGACGCGATTTCGCTGGCAAAACCTCCTGTCAGAGGTGCTTCATGATTCACTAATAAACGACCCGTTTTCATCACTGATTCACAGACGGTTTCCACATCCCAAGGTAAGATACTGCGTAAATCAATCACTTCACAAGAAATTCCGTCTTTTTCAGCCATTTGGACTGCTTGCTCAATGATTTCCATTTGTGCTCCCCAAGCTAACAGTGTGATGTCTGAGCCTTGTTTGACAATTTCAGCTTTACCTAAGGCAAGTTCATAATCTTCTTCAGGGACTTCGCCTACAGACGCACGATAGAGTCTTTTGGGTTCCATAAACAGAACAGGGTTGTCGTCTCGTATAGAGGCGAGTAATAATCCTTTAGCCTGATACGGATTGCGGGGAATAACAATCTTCATTCCAGGGATATGGGCAAAAAACGCCTCTGGCGATTGTGAATGGTAGTGTCCTCCAGCAATTCCTCCGCCATATGGCGTACGAATAGTCAAAGAACCGCAAGTAAATTGACTGCCAGAGCGATAACGAAATTTGGCTGTTTCGTTTACGATCTGATCAAATGCAGGGAATATGTAGTCAGCAAACTGAATTTCAGCAATAGCAGTAGAACCTTGAGACACAAAGCCGTTTGCGAAGCCAATAATACCTTGTTCGGTCAAAGGTGTATTAAAACAACGTGCTTTACCGAATTTTTCTTGTAGATTGCTGGTAGCGCGAAAAACCCCGCCGAAGTGCCCAACATCCTCTCCAAAAACTACAGCAGTTTTATCACCTTCCATTGCTGTGATTAGCGCATTGTTAACGGCTTGCAGCATATTCATTTTAATCATGGCTAATTCTCCCTGCTGTTTTGGGGTAAGCATCTGGATATTTTGCGATGTGCTGTTTTAATTCTTGTAGCTGCTGTTTTAAATGCCAGGGTGGTGTGTCATAGACATCTTCAATGATTTGATCAATCTCGCAAACGGGTACCTTTTCAGATTCTTTCAAAGCATTCAGCACGTCTTGTCTGTTTTGCTCAACAAACGTTTGGATAGCTTTTTCGTCAAACCACCCTTTACTCTGCATCCATTTCTCAAAGCGTAAAACCGGATCTTTAAGACGCCATTTAGCTTCTTCTTCTTTTGAACGATAGCCAGACGGGTCATCTGAGGTTGAATGTGCTGCGAGCCGATAAGTCATGGCCTCGATGAGCACAGGACAATTTTCTTGCAAAGCGATTTCACGCGCCCTTTTAGTTGCCGCATACACGGCTAAAACATCATTACCATCAACACGGATAGTTTTCACGCCATAGCCAATGCCACGAGACGCAATACCATCACCGGCAAACTGCTCTTCAGCTGGTGTAGAGATTGCGTATCCATTATTACGACAAAAGAAAATTACAGGACAATTCAATACTGCAGCCATATTTAGGCCTGCATGAAAATCCCCTTCCGATGCTGCACCTTCTCCAAAATAACAAACTGTAATGGCGTCTTGCCCTGCTAATTTTTGCGCATAGGAATAGCCTGATGCTTGGGGAATTTGAGTGCCCAGTGGAGAGGAAATAGTCATAAAGTTAAGCGCTTTGTCACCATAGTGTATGGGCATCTGACGCCCTTTATTAGGATCATTTTGATTACTAAACATTTGGTCCATGAATTGTTTAGTTGAATATCCTCGATAGGCCAACGCGCCTTGTTCTCGGTATTGCGACATGATCATGTCCTGATCTTCGAGTGCCGCAGCGCTGCCTATTGTTGAAGCTTCCTCACCAGAACAAGCAAGATAAAAGCTAATCCGGCCTTGACGCTGAGCCGCAATCATACGCTCATCGAGGACTCGAACGTAGTGCATGGTTTTGAGGATTTTTTCACTGGTATTTTGGTCAAGATCCGGAAGATTCGAATCACTGTGTGCTTCTCCTTCCGGGTTTAACATTTGTAACATCGGAATATCGATCAGGCCATTTGTTATTATTTCTACATTGTGGGCCAGACCTATATCTGAAAGATGATTTCTGTCTTCCATCAGGGTACCTATTTAGAATATTGTAGGGTGTTATCAGGATGTTAATATTAGTGCACGGTGATGATATTTGTGTTGCTAAAATTAACCGGGCTCAGTGTTTATATAAAACTCCTGTACTAATAATTAAAGGATAATTAGGTAGTTCATCCTAACGCTTGATTATATTTACTGATAAAAATGTTAACGAATGGAAATTGTCATTGTCGGTGTGATTTTGATGATGTTTACAGAAAACAACGATTCGTAAAATTGCAGTGGAATAACAGTACAAAAAAAGGCCGCTATCAGCGACCTTTTCAACAGAAAGCTGTTATTCGTATTTACGTTCCCGTTTAGTTTCAATGGTATCTATGTATCCGTGCCACGTTGCGAAACCGATTAGTGGCATTAAAAATATAAAACCAACAAAGCCAGTTAAGAATCCGATTACCACGGTAGTAAATATAATCATTGCCCAAATAAACATAGGAGCTTTATTCAACCATACAGCGTTCACGCTGGTTAAAACGGCGGTAGCCAAATCGACTTTACGTTCCATTAGCGTCGGCTGAGTGAAGGCACTTAGAAGAAAGACAATTGCTGTGAAGATGGCTCCAACAATAGTTCCTAGCGCTAAAAATGGCAGCAATTCTTCTAAATTTTCGCCTAAATAGGGAGGGTAAAGCGCATGGATCATAGAAGCGACTCTCAACCAAAAAATCATTAACACCATTAACATGATGCCAAATCCCCACTCATTGACGGCATTGCGTTTAACCGCTTTTATTGAATGCCACAGGCTTGGTTTATGCCCTTTTTCAAACTCCCAGCTTATGTCATATAAGCCTGCAGCAAGAAAGGGACCAATCAACATGAAACAAACCATTGCCGGTAATATGACGAGATGCCACCCCGTTAGTGCAACCAGATAAGTAATTAACCAAGGGATAGCGGCAAAAAATACACCATAAAATACAGTCAACAAAGGTGCGCGCAACAGATCTCTGAGTCCTAACGCTAACCATTTAAGTGGATCTCCGATATCGAGTTCTTTGCATGGAATAACCCGTGCGATCCCACTGTCTGTGATAGCATTGTGTGGCTCTTCCTCAAAATGATGTGACATATAAGCTCCCTTAGATCTGAGTTAACGGCGATAGAACCGTTTATTATTGTGGCAACAGTGCAACTTAAGTATATGCGAGCATTTTTGCTTTGCCATTGCGCCAGATCAATTTTTTAACGCTGAAAGTAATCAAGTACGATTTTAAAATCGTTTTAATACAGGCGGTTATTTAACAAAACAGTAAACGACATGTTAACTATTTGTTACTAACAATCAAGTGGAAGCGATCAATTTGACTATAAACGTTCAAACAAATGACTAATATTTGCACAAATGCCAATTTAAAGCCTGATTGAAATAAAGGGACAACGCTTTATTTAACTCAAAAAAGCTTGTAATAATTTGTTTGCGGTTGCTCACACACTGCCAGACAAAGCGGTGGCAATTATTGCTCAAGAGGTCATATTCACTGTAGGAATAAAGTAAATTGCTCGCGTTTGACAGTACGTTTTCAGAAATCAGGGGTTGCTCTTTACCATTACATAAAACAAAAACTTGATCACCACTGCGATTGTCTAAAAATCGTTCTGGTGATATTGCTCTTACTAGGCCATTGCCTCGCAATTCAATGATTTTGCCATCCACCCATATCCCTGTGTGATCAAACACACCATAAATGCCGCAACAAACAATCGAGCCGTCGCTAGGTTTTACCTCGCGAGTTGATTCACCTGGGTAATGGGTCACGATCTGTTTATTGCGCAGATGTTGTTTACTAAGTTTGTCGCCAGCATAAAGTGCTGCGATTCCGGCACCTAGCCAAATGAGAGGAGCAGGCATAGTATTTCCTCCAGCTTAATTACAGCTAAGAATGTCTAAAAATTTAGATTTTGGCAATTACCACTTTGTAAACGAATGTGATTGAAAGGTGAAAATTAATTAGGCAATTGTCGTAATTCCCCTTAACAGCGACCTATTGCTGTATTACTCTGTGCATGTGGCAGAAATATCATATTGATTAGATGAAAAAAATAAGCAAATCCAACAAATTAGACGGCGTGTGTTACGACATTAGAGGGCCAATTTTAACTGCGGCCAAAAAGATGGAAGACGAGGGCCACCGTATACTAAAACTCAACATCGGCAATCCTGCTCCTTTTGGTTTTGAAGCACCCGATGACATATTAAAAGACGTTATTCACAACTTACCAACGGCACAGGGATATTCTGACGCAACCGGCATTTATGCTGCGCGCGTCGCCGTCATGCAATACTATCAACAAAAACACATAAAAAATGTCTCTGTTGACGACGTATTTATCGGCAACGGCGTTAGCGAACTCATTGTAATGGCTATGCAAGCATTGCTAAACAATGGTGACGAAGTGCTCATTCCCAGCCCTGACTACCCCTTATGGACGGCAGCGGTAAGTCTATCTTCAGGAACACCCGTACATTACCAATGTGATGAACAAGCTGATTGGTTTCCCGATCTCGATGACATTCGCAGTAAAATTACAAACAACACCAAAGCTATCGTTCTAATAAATCCAAATAATCCGACAGGCGCCGTATACAGCAAGGCGTTGTTAGAAGAAGTCATAAAGATTGCTCGGGAATTTAACCTTGTCATTTTTAGTGATGAAATATACGACAAAATACTCTACGACGATGCTAAACATGAATGCATTGCGTCCATGGCTGACGATATATTTTTTATCACCTTGAGTGGTTTGTCGAAGAACTACCGCATCGCCGGATTCAGAGCAGGGTGGTTAGTAGTCAGTGGCAATAAATTATTAGCGCAGAGTTATATCGATGGATTAAACATGTTGTCGTCGATGCGAATGTGCGCAAATGTACCCTGTCAGCACGCCATTCAAACTGCTTTAGGCGGTTATCAAAGTATCAACGACCTGATTGTAGAGGGTGGTCGATTGAAAACACAACGTGACCTGGCAGCGAAAATGCTCAACGAAATTGATGGCGTAAGCTGCGTTGTGCCGGCGGGGGCAATGTATTGTTTTGCCAAAGTGGATGCGAAAAAATTTAATATCAAAAGCGATGAGCAAATGATTATGGATTTATTGTGCAATGAGAAAATTTTACTTGTTCACGGTAGCGCGTTTAATCTTACCGAAGGATGCTATTTCAGATTGGTGTTTCTACCTCACGAAGATGTTTTGGGGCCAGCAATCAAACGCATTGAAAAGTTCTTTTCATATTACAAACAGGTAGGTTAAACATAGTGGTTACTCCAATTGCTAAAAGCCATTTTTTCGCTCACCTCTCAAGGATGAAGCTAATCAATCGTTGGCCGTTAATGCGCAATGTTTACCAAGAAAATGTGCAGGAACACAGTTTACAGGTGGCCATGGTTGCCCATGCTCTTGCGCTGATAAAAAACCGTTATTTTGGCGGCACTGTCGATGTCTATAAAGTTGCTACGATTGCGTTGTTTCACGATGTATCTGAAGTATTGACAGGGGACCTCCCTACCCCGGTTAAATATTTTAATCCGGCGATCAAAGACGAATACAAAAAAATCGAAAAAATCGCTGAACAAAAATTGGTGGACATGGCACCAGATGATTTTAAAAATGATTACGCCCAACTTATTGATCATGCTCATCACAGTGAAGACGAAGCTTTTATTGTCAAAGCGGCGGATGTCATTTGTGCCTATTTAAAAACCCTTGAGGAGCTATCCGCTGGTAATAAAGAATTTGAACTGGCCAAAAAGCGACTTGATAAAATCCTTCAAGATTATCATTCAGAAGAAGTCGACTATTTTATCCAAGCTTATGTGCCGAGTTTTACCTTAAGCCTGGATGAAATTACTCAAGAAGAGTATTAAAGAGGCATGAAGTATGTGGAACGATAGAAGAGAATCTACCCAAACCGTTCGTGAAGGAGATCATAGGAATCCGTTCCAGCGCGACAAAGCGCGCATTTTACATTCTGCAGCATTTCGCAGACTTCAAGCCAAAACACAAGTATTAGGTGTCGGGATCAGCGACTTTTATCGCACACGTTTAACTCATTCCTTGGAAGCTTCACAAATAGGACAAGGAATTGCCGCACAGCTGCGCAGCAAATATCCCGAGTTAACTCATTCTTTAGATCTCAACGATCAGCTCATCGAAGCCCTGTGTTTAGCCCATGATATTGGACACCCACCTTTTGGGCATGGTGGAGAAGTCGCCTTGCACTTTAAAATGCATGCCAATGGTGGATTTGAAGGAAATGGACAAACATTCCGAATAATTAGCAAATTAGAGCCTTATACCCTTGAACATGGGATGAATTTGAGCCGAAGAACCATTCTTGGATTAGTCAAATATCCCAATTATATTGACTCGCTGAATAATACTGCTACACAACAAGTTGTCACTCATCATCGACAGGTTAAAGCGGAAAATTGGCATCCTCCAAAAGGTCTTTATCGATGTGACCAAAAAATGTTTGACTGGTTACTTTCCCCGTTGTCATCAACCGACAAAGAGCTATTCATGGCCTTTGAAACATTTGAAAATAAGCATAGTAAAACCCGCTTCAAATCTTTTGATTGCTCCATAATGGAACTGGCCGACGATATTGCTTACGGCATTCATGATCTTGAGGATGCTATTGTGATGGGAATGATCCAACGAGATCAGTTCGAACAAGAAGTGTCTGAACCTATTGCGCAATTAAGTGAATTCTCTTTATCAAGTATTATTAATAATTTAACCGACAAATTGTTCAGTCATTATCATTTTGAAAGAAAAGATGCCATTGGTGCCTTGGTCAATGCCTTTATCACATCAATCGAAATTAACCACAAAGCTGCTCAATTTGACGAACCTTTGCTTAGACACAATGCTACCTTCCCAGAGCAATCAGCAAAAGCGTTAGGATTATTTAAAACTTTCGTCTTCAAACGCGTCATTCAACGACCAGAGATCCAGATTCTAGAGTATAAAGGCCAACAAATAGTGATGGAATTGTTTGAAGCTTTCGCATCTGATCCAGAACGGTTGTTACCTGAAAACACACGTAAGCGATGGCAACAGGCAGAGGAACACAATAATGGTCATCGAGTCATCTCTGACTACATCTCAGGTATGACTGACGGATTTGCATCAAAACTCTATAACAATTTGTTTTTGCCTAAGGCCGGTGGCATTAACGACCAATATTCAATTTAAACTCGTTATCTACTAGCTGATTTGGCGCTGTGATAAATTTGTGATGGAATTTTTATTCCAAAACCCCTATCTGTTCGTATATTGAATAGATGAAGCAAATTAGGCGTCAGTGATGTTGATTAAAGTTCCAAAAAAAAGTGATATTTCTGAAAATATGGTTACGGATCAAAACGTTTACCAAGATAGACGTAATATTCTTAAATCCATGGGGTTTTTCAGTGCATCGGCACTACTTGCCAGCCCTTCGGCAAAGGCTATAGACTGGTTCTCAAAAAAAGAAAAGGTGTTTGAGACTGCACCTTTAACGCACAACAAAGCTCCATCGTTTAGCACCGATGAAACATTGACACCTGAGCAAAAAGTAATTAGCCACAATAATTTTTACGAATTTGGCACAAGTAAATCCGATCCCATCGAAAACGCACAAGAGTTCAAGGTAGACCCTTGGTCTATGACAATTGAAGGTCTAGTTGAAAACCCAATAACGCTCGGGTACGACGATCTATTGTCGAGTTTTCCTCTAGAAGAAAGGATCTACCGATTACGCTGCGTTGAAGCATGGTCTATGGTAATTCCATGGAATGGGTTCCCTCTTGCGAGCCTGCTGAACAAAGCAAAACCTCTTGGTAGTGCCAAGTACGTTGCATTTGAAACCCTGTATGATCCCAAACAAATGCCAGGTCAACGTAGCCGTTTTGTTGGTGGCGGTATCGACTACCCTTATGTTGAAGGTTTGCGTTTAGATGAAGCAATGCATCCTCTTACGCTTATGTCTGTAGGGTTATACGGGAAGACACTGCCAGCGCAAAATGGCGCACCCATTCGTCTTGTAGTGCCTTGGAAGTATGGATTTAAAAGCATCAAGTCTGTTGTCAAAATTAAACTTACAGACAGGAAACCACCAACCACATGGAACATCCTAGCGCCAAGGGAATATGGATTTTATGCAAACGTAAACCCAAAGGTTGATCATCCCCGTTGGAGTCAAGCACGAGAGAGAAGGATAACCACTGGAGGGTTATTTTCACAAAATCGTATCCCTACTTTGCCATTCAATGGATACGAAGAGGTCGCAGATTTATATAAAGATCTAAACCTAAGAAGAAACTACTAGCACTATGAAAAGGATTTTGTTGAGTCCGGGTAGATTAATCTGGTTTAAAGTTTTAATTCACCTTGGTGCCCTGTTGCCTTTAATTTGGACATTTTATTTAGCGTCAATTGATCAATTGGGCGGTGACCCTGTAGAGTCCTTATTGCACTTCACCGGCATTAGTGCCTTTAATTTACTGTTATTATCTTTGCTAACAAGTCCATTAGCCAAAATGCTAAAGCAAGCAGCGCTGATAAAAGTCAGGCGTTTGTTGGGCTTGTACGCTTTTTTTTATGCCCTTGTCCACTTTTTAAGTTTTATATTTTTTGAATTACAATTCGAGTGGCAATTTTTGATTGCCGAAATCATTGATCGCCCCTATATTACTGTCGGTTTTGTGGCCTTGCTAATTTTGTTTTCTTTGGCACTCACATCAACCCGTAAAAGCCAAATAACATTGGGCAAAAAATGGCAGGCTTTGCACAACTGGGTTTATTTAGCGGGTATTTTGATAGCTTTACATTACATTTGGAGTGTGAAATCGGACATATTGCAGCCAGTAATTTACTGGGTACTTCTGTTGCTAGTTCTGTTCATGAGAAAAGATAAATTAGACCGTTGGTTAAAAAAGCGTAAAAAAAACCTTGCATGATTATTTATACAGTACTACTGTATATATCAACACTGTATATAAATACATTATTCGAGGTGAGGCATGGCACTTTTACATTCTACCGAATCACATGTTGGCTCAAGTTTTACTGAGCTGAATTTCAATAATTTCAAATCTGTGAACGGTTTACATCATTCTATTAAGCAAAAGTGGATGTATTTAATATCAAATCGCATCGCGTTTTCTGAAAAACTTAATGGTGCTATTCGCCTTTTCATGCCAGAAAACGATGCTTTATACGATTGGATGGCCAAAATAGTTAATGGCGGTCAATGTTCTATTTTGTTTGTCGAAGATCTAAATCTTGATGATTTTCGCACACTACGAATTAGGCAACTGTGCGAACAACACAACGTTACTTTAGTAAACTTGACTGTCGGCGAAGCATTGCCGGAAAACCTGGTTGTTGGACCTTGGCACTAAAACAATATCCATTGGCTAGTCTGCTTTAGCTCTAATTTGACCCTAGACATGGACTCTAACTATTTAGGCGTTTGGGGCTAAATTTAAAGCACTATATAATAGGAGGCATTTAATCGATTAATATTCAGCACATTATGAACGCTACCTCTGAATGTCCATGTAAAAGTGGCCAACTATTTGACTTATGCTGTAAACCTTTTCTTGACCGGACAACCTACCCACCAAGCCCAGAACAACTAATGCGTTCTCGCTATTCTGCTTATCAACAAAGTGACTATCAATACATTTATGACACTTATGCAAAAGAACAACAAAAAGCAATTTCAGTAAAGGAAATATCCAAATCTTCAGCTGGGTCGAGTTGGTTAAACCTTATTATCATTAATACATTTGAAACAGATAAAGTTGAATTCAAAGCAATTTATAAAGAAGCCAAACAGTTTTTTATGCTTCATGAGAATTCTACTTTTTTAAAGGAAGACGGCTTTTGGCGATATCGTGATGGCATTATCTTCGAGGATTCTGGGTTATTAAAACCCGGCAGAAACGATAATTGTCCGTGTGGTAGCGGTAAAAAGTTTAAAAAGTGTTGTGGTCGCTAATGCATTTACATGACTAGTCCTGAAATAGGTTGACACTTATTTCACATTAAAGCGCTCGATGAACTTCATCGGGCGTTTTGTATTTTAAGGCCAGATGCGGCCTTCTTTGATTATATATCTGTATTGATTCTTCCACCATCTTCTTAGCAT
>NZ_VKKH01000006.1 GCF_007197995.1 Aliiglaciecola sp. M165 | reverse complement strand
TCAAAGAGCTTGAGAAGCAGCTAGCCGATACAAAAATGAAAGCAGATTTTTTCGAAGCGGTCGTGAACGTATTGGAAAAAGACCATGGAGTACGCGTTGTAAAAAAGCGCAAAGGCAAGTCATCCAGGAAAAGGTGATACCGGGATTGTCTGTCACCCAAGCTTGCAGCTATTTACACATCTCTCGCCAAGCGTACTATCAGCAATGGGTGACACAATTACGGCGTGATGAACATGAGGCACAAGTCATTGATTTTGTGCGCACAGAGCGCATGGTTCAACCGCGTATCGGTACACGAAAACTAAAATACCTTATGGCGTTAAAGCAGATGTTCATTGGTCGTGACCATTTGTTCCGGCTGCTTGGCGAACAACGTATGCTGGTATCGACCAAGCGTGCTTATCATCGCACTACACAAAGCCACCATCGTTTCCATTGTCATCCTAATCTACTCAAAGCAGGATACACAGCGACGCAACCAGAGCAACTATGGGTAGCCGATATCACTTATTTACCGACTCGCAATGGCGAGGCTTATGTCAGTCTTGTGACGGATGCATATTCACGCAAGATTGTCGGGTATCAGGTTGATGACAACATGAAAACTCACTCAGTAAAGCAGGCTTTTAGAAGAGCACTCAAGCAACGCCTGAAAAATGGTCAACTCGTTCATCACTCCGATAGAGGTCTTCAGTATTGTTCCAGAGAGTACCAGCAGCTCCATTCCAAATATGATGTGCAGTGCTCCATGACAGACGGATATGACTGTTATCAAAATNTACTCAAAGCAGGATACACAGCGACGCAACCAGAGCAACTATGGGTAGCCGATATCACTTATTTGCCGACTCGCAATGGCGAGGCTTATGTCAGTCTTGTGACGGATGCATATTCACGCAAGATTGTCGGGTATCAGGTTGATGACAACATGAAAACTCACTCAGTAAAGCAGTCTTTTAGAAGAGCACTCAAGCAACGCCTGAAAAATGGTCAACTCGTTCATCACTCCGATAGAGGTCTTCAGTATTGTTCCAGAGAGTACCAGCAGCTCCATTCAAAATATGATGTGCAGTGCTCCATGACAGACGGATATGACTGTTATCAAAATGCATTAGCTGAGCGAGTCAATGGTATTCTCAAAGGTGAATATCTTCTCAATAGACCAAATAACTTAGAGGATGCTAAGAAGNATCAGGTTGATGACAACATGAAAACTCACTCAGTAAAGCAGGCTTTTAGAAGAGCACTCAAGCAACGCCTGAAAAATGGTCAACTCGTTCATCACTCCGATAGAGGTCTTCAGTATTGTTCCAGAGAGTACCAGCAGCTCCATTCCAAATATGATGTGCAGTGCTCCATGACAGACGGATATGACTGTTATCAAAATCCATTAGCTGAGCGAGTCAATGGTATTCTCAAAGGTGAATATCTTCTCAATAGACCAAATAACTTAGAGGATGCTAAGAAGATGGTGGAAGAATCAATACAGATATATAATCAAAGAAGGCCGCATCTGGCCTTAAAATACAAAACGCCCGATGAAGTTCATCGAGCGCTTTAATGTGAAATAAGTGTCAACCTATTTCAGGACTAGTCACAATGAGTAGAACTTTAACCAGTCAAATCATCAAAAAATTTCTTCACGCCATCGAAGAAACCTTTCTCTTTAGGACGATATTTCGCGGCCTCATCGCCTTTGCCCATAGATTTATCAAGCTCTTCGAGCAATTCGCGTTGCTTGGCGTTGAGATTGACAGGAGTTTCTACAACGACTCTGCACATCAAGTCACCAACACTGCCACTGCGTACTGATTTCACACCTTTTCCACGCAATCTAAACATCTTACCCGTTTGCGTTTCAGGGGTAATTTTCAATTTCACTTTACCGTCTAACGTTGGGACTTCAATTTCTCCCCCCAAGGCTGCGCGGGTAAAGCTAAGCGGCACTTCGCAGTACAAATTATTGCTATCGCGAGTGAATATATTGTGCTCTTTGACATGCACCTGCACGTAAAGATCACCTGGAGGCGCACCATTCTCTCCTGCTTCACCTTCGCCGGTTAAACGAATGCGATCCCCGGTATCCACACCTGCTGGAACTTTAACAGATAGGGTTTTGCTCTTTTCTTTTCTTCCTTGGCCGTGACATTCACGACAAGGATCGGAAATAATTTTTCCGCGACCAGAACAGGTTGGACAGGTTTGCTGGACGGCAAAAAACCCCTGACGCATTTGCACTTGACCATTTCCGTGACAGGTTGGGCAAGTGGTGGGCTTACTGCCCGGTTTTGCGCCAGAACCATCACAGGGTTCGCAGGCCACCAAGGTCGGAACGCGAATTTCTACATTTTTACCGCGCACAGCCTCTTCAAGAGAAAGCTCTAAGTTGTAACGTAAGTCAGAGCCTTGGCGAGCACGAGATTGACGACCACCACGGCCTCCTCCACCACCAAAGATATCACCAAAAACGTCACCAAAAATATCACCAAAATCTGCACCGCCGCCAAAACCAGCGCCACCTCGGTTTGGATCTACGCCAGCATGGCCGTACTGATCATAAGCTGCACGTTTTTGATCATCAGTCAGGATTTCATGGGCTTCTTGCACTTCCTTGAATTTTTCTTCCATAGCTTTATCACCCTTAGTTCGATCAGGGTGATATTTCATCGCGAGGCGTTTATAAGCCTTTTTAATTTCACGCTCGTCAGCAGTTTTGCTCACTCCAAGCACTTCATAATAGTCTCGCTTCGACATATTGCTTGATTATCCTATTTGATGCCAAACACCAGTTCACTGTGCTTGAACTTAACCTATTCTGAACATTCAAAGGGCGCAGTAAGTAAAACTTCTGCGCCCTGTGACTAACATAACCTGCCTAAACAGGGCCAAACATCGGCTTATTTTTTGTCGTCTTTGACTTCTTCAAACTCAGCATCGACAACATCATCATCTTGAGATGCTTGTTCGCCAGTAGGTTGCTCAGCACCTTGAGCTGCACCTTCAGTTGCTGCTTTAGCTTGAGCAATTTCCATCAATTTGGCAGACGCTTGAATTAGCTCCTGAGTTTTAGCTTCGATTTCAGCTTTGTCTTCGCTTTTAACCGCTGTTTCCAACGCTTCTATCGCCGCTTCAATAGAGGCTTTGTCTTCTGCTGGCAAATCATCACCTGCTTCTTCCACTTGTTTCTTAGTACCGTGGATTAGACCGTCAGCTTGGTTGCGGGTTTGAACCATTTCTTCAAACTTAGCATCAGCATCTTTGTTTGCTTCTGCATCAGCCACCATTTGCTCGATTTCAGACTCACTCAAACCAGAAGAAGCCTGAATCGTAATCTTCTGCTCTTTGCCAGTATCTTTATCTTTAGCAGATACATGCAAAATACCATCAGCATCGATATCAAAGGTTACTTCAATCTGAGGCACACCGCGTTGTGCAGGGCGAATACCTTCAAGGTTAAATTGACCTAACGACTTGTTACCTTGAGCTTGCTTACGCTCACCTTGCAGTACGTGAACCGTTACAGCAGATTGATTGTCTTCCGCTGTAGAGAAAGTCTGTGATTTCTTCGTTGGGATCGTAGAGTTCTTCTCGATCAACGCTGTCATCACGCCACCCATGGTTTCGATACCCAATGACAAAGGTGTTACGTCTAGTAGCAATACGTCAGTAACATCACCGGCCAAAACACCACCTTGAATAGCCGCACCTGAGGCAACTGCTTCATCTGGGTTAACATCTTTACGCGGCTCTTTTCCAAAGAACTCAGTTACGTACTTCTGAACCAGAGGCATACGTGTTTGACCACCAACCAAAATGATATCGTTGATGTCTCCAACAGATAGATCTGAATCAGCAAGAGCTTGTTTAACAGGTTCAAGCGTCGCTTTTACCATGTCTTCAACTAGCGATTCCAATTTTGCACGAGTCACTTTAATAGTAAGGTGTTTAGGACCAGATGCATCAGCTGTGATATATGGAAGGTTAACTTCCGTTTGTTGCGCAGATGACAATTCAATCTTCGCTTTCTCACCGGCTTCTTTTAGACGCTGCATCGCAAGGGGATCTTTACGTAAGTCTACGCCTTGATCTTTCTTGAACTCGTCTACCAAATAATTAATCACGCGGTTATCAAAATCTTCACCACCTAGGTGCGTGTCACCGTTTGTTGCTAGGACTTCAAAGGTGTGCTCGCCTTCTACTTCATCAATCTCAATGATTGAAATATCAAAGGTACCACCACCTAAATCGTAAACCGCAACAACGTTGTCACCTTTTTTCTTGTCCATGCCGTAAGCAAGGGCAGCAGCTGTAGGTTCGTTGATAATACGTTTCACTTCTAAACCAGCGATTTTACCCGCGTCTTTAGTGGCTTGGCGTTGTGAATCGTTGAAGTATGCAGGAACCGTAATAACCGCTTCTGTTACCGGCTCACCCAAGTAATCTTCTGCAGTCTTCTTCATTTTCTTGAGGACTTCAGCAGAGATTTGAGGAGGCGCCATTTTCTCGCCTTTCACCTCAACCCAAGCGTCACCGTTGTCTGCTTTGGTGATTGCAAACGGCATAATGTCAATGTCGCGCTGGACTTCTTTATCTTCCCAACGACGACCGATTAAACGTTTGATCGCATACAAAGTATTTTGCGGGTTAGTCACTGCCTGGCGTTTCGCCGGCGCACCGACCAACGTTTCACCGTCGTTACTAAACGCGATGATAGAAGGAGTTGTGCGATCCCCTTCAGCATTTTCAATAACTTTAACCTTGTCGCCTTCCAAAACCGCGACACATGAATTTGTTGTACCTAAGTCGATACCAATGATCTTACCCATTAGCGTGTCTCCAATAATTCTTTAAAACTAAGTCTGTACCTTTTGTGGGGTTATTCTGACTTTTTTCAACATCAGAATGAAAAAAACACCCCAAAAAAACTGTTTTTTTAGGCTTCTACGTCTACGCCGCCTTCAGCCGCGCGTGAAACCATTACCATTGCAGGTCTTAATAAACGACCATTAATCTCGTAACCTTTTTGCATGACTGCCAAAACGGTATTTGGCGCTACGTCTGCACTTTCTTGCATTGACATGGCTTGATGCAACTCTGGATTAAAACTCTCGCCTTGTGGGTCTATCACTTTTAATCCAAATTTTTCGATGGTTGAAACGAAAGATTTAAGTGTGATGTCAACCCCTTCCATCATGGGTTTAATTGCTTCGTTATCTGGATCAGCAAGTTGTAAGGCCCTCTCCAAATTGTCTGCAACCGGAAGCAACTCACCAGCAAAACGCTCTAAGGCAAATTTTCTCGCTTTTTCCACCTCGCCTTCAGCTCGGCGTCGGGCATTTTCCATTTCTGCTTTCGCTCTAAGTACGGAGTCTTTTTGCTCCACAACAGTAGCTTCAGCCTTTAACAAAGAAGCTTGCAGTTCAGCAATCAGTTGTTGCTCTTCTGTCAGTTCAGTGTCCTGTGCTTGATTTACTTCTTCAACCTGCTCAGGTTGTTCGGTGTCAAGATTATCTTGTTCCGTTGCTTCGTTTGGCTGTTGGTCTTTACTCATGCCCTACTCCATCGCTCTGATATAACTAAATGAGTTTTCTAATTGCCGGTATTAATGGGGTTTGTTTTATTGGCTTCAAGGGGCAATTCCCTAGTTTTTTTATTGAATTAGGTTTTTCTTTATTAAACCTTTCATTTCACTGCTTTGCATATTGCCCTCAGGCCTGTAAAGTAGGCTTCAAAATCAACAGGATAGAGCTTTTATTGCGTAAATGTTTAGCATAACGGTTATATGGGCCGCACTGTTTTGTTATCTCATTTTCCTATTTATTCTGGGATTTTTGGGCGACAAATATTTATCTAAATCTAAACCTCACCCAGTGCTCTATTCATTGGCGTTGGGAGTACATTGCACGTCCTGGGCGTTTTTTGGCACAACCACCCAGGCCACACAATACGGATGGGGCTTTGTACCAACCTATCTCGGTGTGATTTTAGTTATGTTATTCGGGTATAAGGCTTTGCAGCATATTGCGCGCTTGTGTCGCGACAATAACATCAGCTCCCTTGCCGATTTTGTCGGCTTCCAATATCAACAATCCTATTCGTTAATGGCATTGGTTACTTTGTTGTGTTTTGTCGGCGTGATCCCTTATGTAGCCCTGCAATTGGATTCGGTGTCACATAACGTTGCGTTAATTACCGGGCAGCAGTCCGGACTTGCCAGTCTAATCGTTACCTTAACTCTTGCAATTTTAGCCGTATTTCTTGGTGCACGCTCGTACGATACATTCGAAAAAAAGCCAGGTTTGATGTTAACCATTGCCTTTGCTTCGCTGTTTAAAATTATCGCCATTACCAGCGTGGGGATTTTCGTTTGCTACATTTTATTTGACGGCATATTCGATTTACTGGGAAAAGCGCAAAACTCCGACAACGCACAAACGATTTTACGTGCTGATTCAGGAGTGTTCGTCTTTATCAGCCACATACTTCTTGGCGTATGCGCAATGTTCTGTTTACCCAGGCAGTTTCACGTGAATTTTGTTGAAAACAAGTCGGCACAAGAGCTTGAAACGGCTAGATGGGCATTTCCTGTTTACCTTGTCGGTATGGCTATTTTTATTTTACCCATTGGTCTTGCTGGGCATATGCTGTTCGAACCATCGATCGTATCAACAGATACTTACGCCCTCGCACTACCAATGGAAGCGGGTAACGCTTTTATATCACTAATCAGTTTCCTAGGCGGATTTGCTGCGGCAACAAGTATGGTAGTGGTCGCAACACTTGCCGTGGCCATCATGATCTCTAATAGCCTGATAACACCGGTATGGATAAAACTGACGCTATTGAACAAAGACCAAAGTCGCTTAACACCATCCGCTATTTTATTAATAAGACGACTAACCATTTTGTCAGTTTTAGCGGTGGCTTATTTCTATCATAGAGATGTTAGTTCAGGCTCGCCTTTGGTCAACAGCGGTATTATCGCCATGTCTTTGTTGGCGCAAACCTTACCCATGATTTTACTCGGGTTGTATTGGCAAAATGTGAGTAAAACGGCCGTATTGTCAGGATTGCTCGTGGGCTTTGTATGCTGGTGTGCGCTGCTATTGTGGCCCAGTATCACTTCTAGCTATTACTTTAATCCGATTCCAACGGATTTTGAGCTTGGCCGTGGATTCATTGTCAGCCTGTTTGCAAACATAATTTGCGTCTGCGCTGTATCTTGGTTAAGCCCGAAAAATGCACGGACAACGCACTTACGTCAAATCCGCCATCCTTCGTTGTTGTCTGGCAGCATCCCCACCGAAAAATTGTTGTCATTGACACAAAGTGTATTAAGCCACGAAGAACAATCTTTGCTTGAGCGGGAAGCGACTGAATTCGATCGTTCACCTTTTGCCACATCTGCATTCATTGCCAACGTCGAAAACCGCTTGGCGGGTAAAATCGGTGGTGCCAGCGCAAGAATACTCGTGTCAGCTTTGGCACAAAAAGACCAACAGACACTTCCTGAGATAGCAGAATGGGTTGAAGAAGCAACACAAACTTTTCAATTCAATCAGGAGATATTGCGCTCCAGCGTAGAGCATATAAAGCAAGGGATTTGTGTCATGGATCCAGACATGAAGCTGGTAGCGTGGAATCAGCAATACGTTGAGATGTTCAAATATCCAGAGGACTTTATCCGTGCTGGCGTGTCAATGATGGAAATACTAGAGTTTAATGCAAAAAGAAAGCTTTTTGGTGACGCTTCGAATAGCAAGCAGGAAATAGACAAGCGACTAAAGTTTACGCGCCAAGGTAGCCCATATAAATACGTGCGTGTGCAACCTAACGGACAAGTAATCGAGTTAAATGGAAGCCCTTTGCCTGGGGGAGGATTTGTCACAACCTATAGCGATATTACCGAATATATCGAAATACAAAATGCGCTAGAAAGCGCTAAAACCGATCTGGAACAACGAGTCGAACAGCGTACTGAGCAGTTAAACGAATCCAACCAAGCATTGGCACAAGCAAAATCCGTTGCAGAGAAAGCCAATGAAAGTAAAACTAAATTTTTGGCAGCAGCAGGTCATGACCTAATGCAACCGCTTAATGCCGCAAGCCTTTTTGCCCAATTGATCCAACAACAGGCGTCCAGCCAGGAAATCAGTCAATTGAGCCAATCTTTGAATGATTCGTTAAGTAGCGCTGAAGAGCTTTTGTCCTTGTTGCTCGACATGACCAAATTAGAATCGGGCGTACTCAAGGCAAAACACGAAGATTTTGCAGTGGATGATGTGCTTGCGCCATTGTTTGCAGAATTTTCCATTATTGCAGAGCAAAAAGGATTGAAGATCACGTACGTAAGATCACGAGCTGTAGTCCATTCTGATAAAAAGCTTTTACGTCGACTAGTTCAAAACCTGTTATCCAACGCAATTAGATATACCGATACGGGGAAGATTTTACTTGGATGCAGATTGACCTTTGATGCGGTAAAAATTTGCGTTTTGGATACTGGTACAGGCATTTCAATCACTAACCAAAAAGTGATTTTTGACGAGTTTAGGCAATTGGACAATGCGACATCACATCAAGGGTTAGGTTTGGGCCTGACGATAGTTGATAAAATTTCATCCTTGCTTGGCCATCCTGTTTTGCTAAATTCTGAAGAGCATAAAGGCAGTCAATTTGCGGTAGAAGTCAAACGGGTAAGCGGAAAATCAAGCAAAGTTCGGAAGATCTCAGAAAAACAAAAAGCGGGTTTGTTCTTGACCGGTAAATATATCTTGTTAGCAGAGAATGACCTGGCCACTCAAAACGCCGTGAAGCAACTATTGGAAAGCTGGGGGGCAGTTGTGATGGTTGCGAACACGCTTACTGATATTGATAAATTGACCACGCCAATTGATTTGATGCTGCTCGACTATCATTTGGATCGTGAACTGACTGGAATTGATATTTGTCAGGCGATGCGCAGTAAATTTGGTAGCACTTTATCGGGAATATTAAACACTGCAGAAAGAAGTGATGAAATTCGCGCTATTGCACAGCTTAACAACCTACAATATTTACCTAAACCGCTAAAAAGCGCCGCATTAAAACGTACCCTTAGAGCGCTATTGGTTCATTAACTGTTTAAACAGTACGCCAGCCTGAGTTCGATTATTCAAACCTAGCTTTTTTAAAATTGCAGAGCCATGCTGTTTAATGGTGGTCTCCTTAATGCCCAACTCATAGGCGATCTGCTTGTTTAGCAATCCATTCGCCATCATTTTTAACACCACAAGCTGCTGCGGGGTGAGTTGTTCGATATTCTTTGCAAACGCTGATTGCTCTGAATCAACGACCTGATCAAATTGTGAATGCAGGTGTTCTGGCACCCAGGATTGCCCATCTAAAATGGTGTCTATTGCGTGTTGAATGACGTCCAGAGAGCTGGATTTAGGGATAAATCCGACTGCACCTAGTTGCAATGCTTTTTGTATCATCACCGGCTGCTCAATCGCTGACACCATCACCACTAACACATCAGGGTGTTTTAAGCGTATTTGGCTTAAACCGTAAAGCCCATCGTTACCAGGCATGTTGACATCCAAAAATACCAGCTCAATGGTGTCATCCTGTTGCAGTTGCTCTAAGGTTTGGTGTAAATCAGCGGATTCAGCGATATCACCATCAAAACAAGCGCTGACTGCTTGACGCAAAGCAACCCGGAAAAGCGGATGATCATCAGCAATAAGTGATTTACATGACATGTCTAACCTAACTGTAAATGAATGGTGGATCTAGACAGGATAACAGAATAAAAAAAAGGGCGGCAAGCCGCCCAAACAACAACACAATGAATTAAAACGTATAACCGACCGATAAGTGGATCGTGCGCGGGTCGCCATAGTAGCCAATTAATGTATTATCACCGCCTAAACCTGGCGTGTATCGGCTTATATCATTTGGCGCTTCAGGATCAGGCGTCACGAATTGATATCCGCCGACCAAATACTCTTCATCAGTGAGATTTTTGCCATGTAATCCAATGTTCCAATGCCCATCATCGCTATACCAAACGATACTCAAATTCAGTAATCCGTAACCATCTTGGTTGAGCAGATTGTCTTGTTCAAATAAGCTGTAGTCATCGCGATAATAATAATTGGCATTGAACACCACATCGCCATTACCCGTTTGCATAATGTAATTCACTGCGAAGTTTGCTGTGGTCTCTGGGGTATTAGAAACAGAGAAGCGATCGGCAATATTGATTGGGCCATCAACCGTTTGTTCGAAGACTTCTTCAAATTCTGCGTCAATAAAACCAAGGGCCAAATCAAACGTTAGATTGTCTGATGCCGCATAGGTGATTTCTGCTTCTAAACCTTGGGCATTAGATTCGCCCACATTACCTAGGAATTGGTTCAGATCGGTAGTCGATTCTCCAGGTAAAACCGAAATGTATTGACGATCTTTGTGATCAAGCGAGAACAGCGTGACATTGGTTCTTAGCCGATCCGACCAATCCGCTTTTATCCCGACCTCAAAGCTGTCGACAATTTCAGGATCCGCAGCAGGTTCGTTTTGTGTGGCTCGGGGATTAAATGTTCCTGATTTGAACCCTTGAGAATAACTGGCAAAGACCATCATGTCATTGGACACCTGGTATTCGAGCCCTACCCTAGGTGTAAAGCGCGTCCAGCTTTGTTTGGCTGGTGCATCCAGTACATCATCTCCATCTGTGTCCGTACCCAAGACTTGCGGCACCAATTGACCGTCAGGCCTTACGTAACCCGGTATCCAGCCGGATGTGGGATAAACATTGTCGAAAATAAGACCATTAAAGACGTCAGCCTGCTTTTCTTCATCGGTGTAGCGGGCACCAAGCGTCATCGACAAATTATCTGCTAGATCGAAAGAGGCTTGAGCATAAACAGCAATACTTTCGCTATTGTTACAACCACTGACTTCCCGCGTTAGCCCTGGCGTTTGGAACGCTGCGCGTCCTAAGAAGCCAAGAATCGCTTCAAATTGGCCACATGACTCGCCGTCATAATAATAAATGCCACTGACTAATGATAAGTTGTCACTACGGTAATTCCCTTGCAATTCATGGGTAATATTCTCATCATCATAAAATGCAGGCACATCAAATATATCGAGTGCAGTATTATCAAAATCGATATTGGTTGGTGAATCGCTCTCCCTTGAAGAGCCGATATATTTGACTGAGAAGGTATCTGAAACATCCCAATTTGCCATCAAACTGATGCCTTCGATCTCAACTTTGTTGTAAGTCGGCAAACTGGTGTAAGAGTCATAGACGCTATCAGGTACTGGAGCATCGGTCAGCAAGCTGGGGAGGAGTCGAAATCCACCTTTTGAATTAGATTCATCGTCGGTTTTGTCCCAATTAAAGCGGAAAAACACATCTTCAGTGGGTCGAAATTCGAGGGTAATGCGCGCAGCAGTGACGTCTTTGTTGTAGTTTTCAGTGTCCTGATCTGGCAGTGCAGATTGCAAGAACGTGCCAAACCCATCACGATTTAAGCTGGCGAATCCGGCACCAATATAGAGTTTGTCTTCAATAATTGGAAATTGGCCTGTGACTTTGATGTCTCGCTGTCCATAGCTGCCCACCGTTGCTCGGACATTCGCTGTTGGGTCACCTGTCATCGCCTTGGTCACATATTTTATCGCTCCACCAATAGTATTTTTGCCATAAAGCGTGCCTTGCGGGCCTCGCAACACTTCGATTCTTTCCACATTCAACAAATCAAGCACAGCGCCCTGAGGCCTGGCAACATAGACATCATCAATATAAATACCAACACCAGGTTCATAGCCCCAAAGAGGATCTTGCTGACCTACGCCGCGAATAAATGCCGTAAGCGTAGAGTTTGTTCCTCGGCTGGTTTGTAGAGTTGTATTGGGTGAGAACTGGGCAATTTCGGTGATCACTGCCGCACCAATTTCATCGAGTTTCGCCTCGCCGACAGATGTGACAGAAATAGGTACTTCCTGCAAGGTTTCGACGGTTTTACGTGCAGTGACTTCGATTTTTTCTAACCCACCAGAGCTGGTCTGAGCGAAAACAAAAGACGGGCTAGACATCAGACTCAGTGTCAAGGCAACTGAGGCAGCTGTTTTAGTTCTATTTAGCGCTATATTCAAAGGTGTGTGCGTGGTTTTCATAGGGTGTCCTTTATTACACAAGCTTCGTTATTGTATTTGGTTTGTGTAGTCCAACTGCGGTCACAGTAACCCTAATGTAAATCAGTTTGTGAGGTTTTACCTTAGTACCATAGTACTATGTTGTTTTGCGCAAAAAAGTTGAACACTAACAACATGATGCAGTCTCCTGTGGTCGCAGAGTAAGTATCATAAATACAAATAAGGAATCAACATGCTAAGTCTCTTCGGTTTAATCGGCGGCTTGCTCCTGTTAATTGTTCTGACCATTAGAGGGATGAATCTTTTTATCGCTGCCCCTTTGTGTGCGCTCGTTGTGGCATTGACTAGTGGGCTTCCCATTTTTATTGGTGAGACAAACTTTGTGGAAACCTATATGCAAGGGTTTTCCGGGTTTGTTGCGTCATGGTTTTTCATGTTTTTGCTCGGCAGTTTGTTCGGCAAATTCATGGAAGACACGGGCGCGGCAGACGCAGTCGCGCGAGCAATAATTAATCGTCTAGGTAAGCAGCACGCGGTACCAGCGGTTGTTTTGGCTTGTGCAATTTTGACCTATGGTGGGGTCAGCGTTTTTGTCGTGGCGTTTTCAGTTTATCCCATGGCGTTGAGTCTGTTTAAAGACGCCAACCTTCCCCGACGTTTTATTCCAGCTGCACTGGCGTTTGGTTCAGTCACCTTCACCATGACGTCTGCAGGATCACCTGAGATCCAAAATTGGATCCCAATAAAATATTTGGGTACCTCTCCTTTCGCTGCATGGGAAGTCAGTTTGGTGGTCGCCATTTTCATGGCCACGATGGGATTCTGGTGGATCAAAAAAATGATCAATAAAGCCGTTGCCCAAGGTGAGACTTTTGAACACAAAGAGTATGATCCTGAAATACCAGAACGTGATTACCCCCACCCTATTACTGGTTTGATCCCCTTGCTGATCGTGTTGGTACTGTCGTTTACGTTTCATGAATCATTGCAACAAATGGCACTAATAGTTGCCTTGGGTGGTGGTGTATTGGCACTGATGATTATCAATTTCAAACACTTTCATAATATGTCCAATGCCATCAGCTTGGGCACAACTGGAGCACTAATCGCCATAGGGAATACCGCTGCGGTTGTCGGTTTTGGCACCATTGCCAAATCAACAATTGCCTTTCAGCAAGCCGTTGAAGTGATGACTCAAATTCCCGGTAACGAATTAATTGGTGCCGCCATTGCGGTTAGCGTTATTGCCGGTTTGACAGGGTCCGCGTCAGGCGGGCAAGCCATCGCTCTGCCCCTTGTTGGCCCTCATTACATGGATCAAGGTGTTGATCCTGAGCAACTACATCGGATCGTATCCATTTCATCAGGAGCACTGGATTCACTGCCCCACAATGGCTATGTGGTAACAACGATCCGCGCAATCTGTCACGAAACTCATCAACGAGCTTACTGGGCCGTTGGCGCACTGACTGTGGTTGTGCCGTTGATAGGCTTATGCCTGGCAATTGCACTATTTAGCTGGTTCTAAGGTGAAAAAGATGAAACTAAAAAGTTGTGTCAAAGGATTCTTTGTTTTCGCAATGC
Source organism: Aliiglaciecola sp. M165 (assembly GCF_007197995.1). Lineage (GTDB taxonomy): Bacteria > Pseudomonadota > Gammaproteobacteria > Enterobacterales > Alteromonadaceae > Aliiglaciecola. The sequence goes on along the minus strand of NZ_VKKH01000006.1, from coordinate 585,678 downwards.
TGTTTGTGACCAGTGCACAGTGTCAGCAACTTGTTGAAAAACGAGTATTCTCAACTAAAAACTTTGTCACTTATGGCGGAAAAACCATCGCTGATGTCTCGGTTGGTTGGGAAAGTTATGGAAAACTTAATCAAGACAAGAGCAATGTCATTCTCATCACTCACTATTTTACCGGCACTTCCCATGCTGCGGGGAAATACCAACACGATGATGTCGCTGCCGGCTATTGGGATGCGATTATCGGCCCTGGCAAAGCCATAGATACTGACCGTTTTTTTGTTATCAGTATAGACAGCCTTGCCAATATAAATGTATATGATCCGAACGTCACAACGACCGGGCCAGCCTCGATCAACCCCGACACAGGAAAACCTTATGGATTGACTTTCCCCGTTGTCACTATCCGAGATTTTGTCAATGTGCAAAAGCTGGTATTGGAGTCTTTGGGTATCACAAATTTGTATGCTGTTGCTGGCCCGTCTATGGGATCCATGCAGGCAATTGATTGGGCGGTCACGTACCCTAACTGGGTGGAAAGAATGATTTCCGTGATTGGTTCTAGCGAGTCAGATGCTTGGACGACGGCCTTTCTCGAACACTGGGCCACACCGATAAAATTAGACAGCAAATGGAATGATGGAAATTATTCATCTGTAAATGCACCGCTAGATGGTCTTACCGCTTCGTTGATGTTGATCACGCAAAACGCATTAACACCAGAGTTTTTTAATCAGATTGGCAAAGAACAACTAGATTATAACGCCCTCGAAACTGGGCCTTTGAATGACATAAACACGCACCACAGTATTGTTGAATGGCTGAGAAGTCGCGCAGCATCACGTGCAAAAACGATGGATGCAAACAGTTTGCTTTACCTTGTAAGAGCCTGCCAATTGTTTCTCGCCGGGCACCAAAATGATATCAACTCGGCGATTGCCAAAGTAACAGCCAAATCGCTTTTTCTGCCGGCTAGCAAAGATTTGCTACTTATGCCCTATCACGCGCGCGCTACCCACCAAAAATTTATTGCGCACAAAAAGGTCTCAACGATTATTGAATATGAAGGACCTTTAGGTCATTTAGAGGGCGTTAGCGGTGTTTCACAGCATGCAAAGCATATTGAAGCGTTTTTACAAGAATAATGGAGTGTCTATGAATTTCAGCCTAAGGATTATTTTAACACTATGCTTGACGAGTAGTTTTGCACTGGTTTTTTTAATAAGCCAGGCCAATGCAAAAAAACCGTTGCCGCCGCTAAATATTGATATCGAGCACATCACTGTTTCAGGTCTATCTAGCGGTGGTTTTATGGCCAATCAATTCCATATCGCCCATTCACAGTGGGTGTCTGGGGCGGCCATCATTTCAGCGGGTCCATATTTTTGTGCACAATCATCTATCGGTACTGCGTTGACCCAATGTGTAAACAAAGTCGAAACACCTATTCCTTTAGAAAGCTTGAATAAAAAAGCTATCGAATACGAAAAATTGGGCCTGATTGACGCACTTTCAAATCTCAAAACCAGCCGGGTATGGTTGTTCCACGGCTCCCTCGATAATCGCGTGATTGCACCGGTTACGCAGGCGTTATTTGAGCAATATACAGCTTGGGTTGAGCCGCAGAATATTCAATTTATTCAAGACAAACCCTTTGCCCATCATTTCCCGACAATGGCTTCAGGCCATGAATGCTCAGCATCAGAAGCGCCCTTTTTGGGAAACTGCAAATACGATGCGGCAGAACAATTATTGACTTTTTTACTAGGTGAATTAGACAAACCTGCGGTTGATGATCGAGGTGCCATAGTTGAATTTGACCAACATCACGTTGGCAAATCACCGGCAGAAACCCTCGCCCAAACAGGTTATGCCTTTATTCCTGAAGCATGTTCCCAAGGTAGTGAGTGTCAGATCCACATTAATTTTCATGGCTGTAATCAAAATGCGCAAAGTGTGGGAACTCAATATATCGAGGGCAATGGACTAAATCGTTGGGCCGCGGCGAATCAAATTGTCGTGCTCTATCCACAAACAACAAGCTCAATGATGCTTCCCCTCAACCCTCAAGGATGTTGGGATTGGTGGGGTTATACTGACGAGAACTATGCAACCAAGCAAGGCAAACAAATTCAAGCGGTTGCTAACATCGTCCAAGCAATGGCTGCAAGTAAAGGGCAATAATTATGGCAGAAAAGACAATATTTATAACCGGCGGTGCTTCGGGTATTGGATTAGGCATTGCACAATATCTAGCTCAACAAGGGCACTATATTATTATCGCTGACCTTCAAATGAAGGCCGCTGCGGATGCAGCCGAATCACTGGTTGCCAAAGGCTTCAAAGTCAGAGCAGTCGAGCTGGATGTCAGCGACCCAGCGCAAATTGAAAAACTCCCAAACGCAATATTACCCGACCGTGTCGATGTATTAATAAACAGCGCTGGCGTGCAACACGTTTCAAAGCTTGAATCCTTTCCAGCGGAAAAATGGCAACTGCTGATCAATATCATGCTCGTCGGACCGGCGTTATTGGCTAAAGCGTTTCTACCTCAAATGCGCAGCAATAATTACGGACGTATAATAAATATCGGCTCACTGCACTCCCTTGTTGCATCCCCTTACAAATCAGCCTATGTCGCGGCAAAACACGGGTTGCTGGGATTTGCAAAAACCCTAGCATTAGAAACCGGGGACGTTGACGTGACGGTTAACACCATTTGCCCGGCATACGTCAAAACACAATTAGTTGAACAACAGATCGCTGCACAGGCCATCGAAAATGGTATTAGCGAAGAGGAAGTCATCGAACATATTATGCTAGAACCCATGCCGAAAAAGTCGTTTATTGAAATGGATGAATTGGCGCACAGTGCAGCGTTTTTAATCAGTCATGCTGCGCGAAACATTACTGCCCAGACCCTTGTAATAGATGGCGGTTGGACCGCACGTTAGAATCAATCAACATTGGCCTTGGTTTTGCTCGCCAAGCATGGTTATACTGATACCTTTGTCGTAGCAATGACAGGTTCAACCATCAGGACACTATGCCGTATAAAACCGTTGGTCTCATAGGTAAGCCCGCACATGAAGGCGCAAACAAAAGCTTAAACGCAATTCTGCAGTATCTTAAAAAACGAGACTGCAGAATACTCGTGGAAAGCAAGGTCACGAGCATGCTTGTAGGCAACGGTTTTGAGTCTATGGACTTGTCCGAAATCGGTACACAAGCGGATTTGGCAATCGTCGTTGGTGGTGATGGCAATATGCTTGGAGCAGCTAGAATACTGGCAAAACATGATGTGGCCGTTGTCGGTGTTAACCGAGGTAATCTTGGCTTTCTAACTGATATCAATCCGGATGATTTTGAAGCGCAACTAGACTGTATTTTTAACGGCGAATGCGTCCGCGAACAGCGATTCATTTTACAAGTCGAGGTGTATCGTGAAGGGCAAAAACAAAGTGCTAACTCTGCCGTAAATGAAGTTGTTCTGCATCATGGCAAAGTCGCCCATATGATGGAATTTGAGACCTATATCGATGATAACTTTGTCTTTAGTCAACGCTCCGACGGGCTGATTATCGCCACGCCGACTGGCTCTACAGCTTATTCATTGTCTGGTGGTGGTCCGATCCTAACGCCGAATTTAGACGCCCTGACGTTGGTGCCGATGTTCCCCCATACGCTGAGCAGCCGCCCCATCGTGGTAGATGCTAATAGCACGGTAAAACTCAAAGTATCAATCGACAACACTGATAATCTGCAAGTAAGTTGTGATAGCCACATTGTATTAGAAGTGTTGCCAGGGGATGAAATTCATATTCGTAAAAATGAAGATCGGTTGTCACTCATCCACCCTAAAGATTACAACTACTTTAACGTACTAAGAACAAAGCTGGGTTGGGGTTCGAAACTCTACTAGCAATAGCTTTGGATTCACAATAAACCGCAATCTAGACTTTACATCCTCAAAATAGTGTATATATTTACAGTTACTGTATATACAAACACTACTGTTAATTATGTTAGTTCATTTATCCATAAAAAACTTAGCTATAGTCAAAACGCTAGACATAGATTTCCGTCAAGGTTTGAGTGTTGTCACCGGTGAAACAGGCGCGGGTAAATCTATTGCGATCGATGCCCTGGGATTGTGCTTGGGCGAACGGGCTGAAGCAAGTATGGTCAGAGCAGGCAATAACAAGGCGGAGGTCTGTGCAACGTTTGATATTAAGTCGTTAAAACAGGTCAACGAATGGTTGGCCGGACATGATTTATGTCAAGATGATGAGGCAAATAGTGAACTGCTAATTAGGCGTGTGGTGTCTAGTGAAGGTCGTTCGAAGGCATACATCAATGGTTCACCTGCACCATTACAACAACTAAAGGAACTTGGGTTGTTGTTGGTGAATATTCATGGACAACATGCGCATCAGCTTTTATTAAAAGCTGAAAACCAGCGACAAGTGCTTGACCGATTTGCCGACCACCAAGCGATGCAAGATGAAGTTAAGCAGTTTTATCAAAAGTGGTTAGAGAGTAAAAAGCAACTCGAGCAATTACAGTTAGGCCAGCAGCAACGAAGTGATCGCCGGAATTTACTCGCCTATCAGGTTCAGGAACTCGATGAATTTGCTTTGATTGAAGATGAATTCACCTCTCTTGAATCTGAACATAAAAAATTGTCGCACAGTCAAACTTTATTAGAGCAGGCGCAGCAAAGCTTCTACAGGCTTTATGAAGCAGATGAACATAGCGCCTTGACTGCGGTGCAATCGAGTCTAGATTCGCTCAGCGAGCTGCAGCACCATGATCCGGATTTAGGTCCGATAGTTGGAATTTTAAATGAAGCGTTGATCAATATAGATGAAGCCTCGGTGCAACTTAGACACTACGCAGATAATCTAGAAATTGATCCCATGCGAATGAATCAAGTTGAGCAACGTTATTCGCAAGCAATGGATTTGGCCAGAAAACACAATGTTAATCCTGAGCAACTGTATCAATATCATCAGTCATTGGTTGTAGAACTCGCTCAATTGAATAGTGATGACAGCGTATTGGATAGCTTGCAACAAGACGTGCAAAAGTATCTTGATAGCTATTTGCAAAGTGCCAGAAAACTGAGTAAATCCCGTTACTTAGCAAGTAAAAAGCTGGCTGTGCAAGTCGAAAGTTATATTCAACAAATGAATATGGATAAGGCAACCTTTACGGTAGACGTGAACTTTGACGAATCTATTCCGCCCAGTGCTATGGGGTTAGACAAAGTGGCATTCATGATTTCGACCAACCCGGGGATCCAAGCTGATACGTTGGACAAAGTCGTGTCAGGTGGCGAGCTATCGCGAATTGGCTTGGCGATACAGGTAATCAGCACTAATGGCAATCAAATCCCTACTATGATCTTCGACGAAGTGGACACGGGAATAAGTGGCCCAACGGCTTCAGTTGTCGGAAAACTGTTGCGTAAACTCGGCGCTTCTTGCCAAGTAATTTGCGTCACGCATCTACCGCAAGTGGCAGCCAGCGGCCATCAACAAATGTTTGTGACCAAGTTTACTGATGATAAAACAACAGAAACCCACATGATTTGTTTAAAAGAAAATGAACGAATTGAGGAATTGGCACGTCTATTAGCTGGAGACGTTTTAACATCCTCTGCAATAGCCAATGCTGAAGAACTACTAAACAGCTATCAATAGCGTAATAATGTTTGATTGCAGGGGCTTGAGTAGGTTAGCATGCGTTTCCAAATTACGAGGTTCGTCTGTAAAAGGAGGGATCTTGTCCGTTCAACCTACTTTAATATGAACTGGATAATGAAGTATAAAAGTTTATTGGTAGTTTTATTTACCCTGCTGTTTACTGCCGGCTGCACAGATTGGATCTATCGTATCGATGTTCCACAAGGCAACTTTCTGCAACAAAAGAATGTAGAACAACTTCGCATTGAAATGACAAAAGAACAAGTCGTCTATGTATTAGGCAGACCTGTTGTACAAGACTCATTTGATCACGACACCTGGTATTACGTTTACGAAATGAGACGTGGTATGAAAAAGCGCGGTGAAGATTTCAGAAAAGAGCTAATTATTGAGTTTTCAGATGGTAAAGTTGCTAGCGTGACGGGAGACTTCGATTTGTCCGAAGACTTTAATACACCACTAGACGAATAAATCGTAATATTCGTGATTAATTAACAGGGGCGCACGGCCCCTGTCCTCCACACACTCTGTGTGCCCATTTATCTTTAATTCTTAGCTTTATTTTTGTTTTTATTAATAGGCGACAGAACTGCTTATCTTCCATCTTTATTCCGCTGGCCAATTTTCCCAAACTCAGTGAATAAATTACTTGTCTCAATGGAATGATTAAATGTTGAAAAACTCAAAAGCATTCGCGTCGAAGCTGTGGCATACTGCGCGGGTTTTACCTTCGTACCTCTATAAAAATCATTCGGCATTAGGAAGTTCAGCTTGTTAGTTTCAGCAAATATCACCATGCAATTCGGCGCCAAACCACTTTTCGAAAACGTTTCTGTTAAGTTTTCTGACGGCAATAGATATGGCCTTATCGGCGCGAATGGATGCGGCAAATCAACCTTCATGAAAATTCTTGGCAATGATCTGGAGCCTTCAGCTGGTAACGTTTCAAAAGATCCAAATGAGAGAATTGGTAAGTTAAAACAAGATCAGTTTGCCTATGAAACATTTTCTGTTGTTGACACAGTGATCATGGGACATGAAGAGCTTTGGGCAATCAAAGAAGAACGAGACAACATATACGCAAAAGCTGAAATGAGCGAAGCAGACGGTATACGCGCAGCCGAGCTTGAATCTGAATTTGCTGAAATGGATGGCTACACAGCTGAATCTAGAGCTGCAGAATTACTCAGTGCCGTTGGTATTGATGAAGCATTGCACTTCGGGCCGATGAGTGAAGTGGCACCAGGCTGGAAGTTGCGAGTTTTACTCGCACAAGTACTATTTTCAGAGCCTGATATTATGCTTTTGGATGAACCGACCAATAACCTGGATATCGATACTATCCGATGGTTAGAAGATACACTCAATAGCCGAAACTGCACGATGATCATCATTTCTCATGATCGTCACTTCTTAAACAGCGTTTGCACGCACATGGCCGACTTGGACTATGGCGAATTACGTGTTTTTCCAGGCAACTATGACGAATACATGACGGCGGCCACACAGTCCAGAGAGCGGTTGCTTTCAGATAACGCAAAGAAAAAAGCACAGATTGCCGAATTAAAGACTTTTGTTAGCCGATTCTCTGCCAATGCGTCTAAGTCCAAACAAGCCACGTCCAGAGCCAAGCAAATAGACAAAATCCAATTGGATGAGGTGAAACCTTCAAGCCGTCAAAACCCCTTTATTCGTTTTGAACAGGACAAAAAACTTCACCGATTGGCGTTGGAAGTTGAAGGATTAAGTAAATCTTTCGATGAGTGTCTTTTTAAACAAATCGATCTCATGGTTGAGGTAGGTGAAAGAGTGGCAATTATTGGTCCAAACGGTGCCGGTAAAACCAGTTTCTTGAGATGTTTATATGGCGATTTACAACCCAACGCTGGCCAGGTGAAGTGGTCTGAAAATGCTAACATTGGCTATTATGCTCAGGATCATGCTGAGGAATTTGAACAAGATAAATCCTTGTTAGATTGGATGTATCAGTGGGGTCAGGAAAACGATGACGAACAAGTTATTCGTGGCACCTTAGGCAGATTATTATTCTCACAAAAAGAGATTGGCAAATCGGTTAAAGTGATTTCTGGAGGTGAACAAGGACGAATGATATTTGGCCGTCTGATGTTGCAGCGACCGAATATTTTGTTGATGGATGAACCCACTAACCACCTTGACATGGAGTCAATTGAGTCACTGAACTTGGCGCTAGAAAACTACCCCGGCACACTATTTTTTGTTAGTCACGACCGTGAGTTTGTTTCATCTCTGGCCACACGGATCATTGAAATCAAAGATGGCAAAATCACTGACTATCGCGGCAATTATGAAGAATATTTAAAAACCAAGTCACTGAACTAGTATTAGTCCTCGCGAGAAGCGGGTTATATTAGATGTTTCTTAAACTACTAAGAAGACAATTATGAAAAAGCGTGTCGGCATCTTTGTAGATGTACAGAATATTTATTACACCTGTCGACAGGCCTATCAACGCCAATTTAACTATCGAGCCTTGATGCAACAGCTAGAGGGCGATCAAGACATAGAAATCTCGGTTGCCTTTGCGTACGCTATTGCCAGCCAAGACAATGGTCAACGGAAATTCCAAGACGCTTTGCGTCATCTCGGTTTTCAGGTCAAACTCAAACCTTATATCACTCGTAGTGATGGTTCAGCAAAAGGTGATTGGGACGTTGGCATCACGATAGACATAATGGAGTACAGCCAGGATCTCGACGACATCTACCTGTTGAGTGGCGATGGAGACTTCACTCTTCTTTTAGGGCACATTAAACACAAACACAATATTAAAACTCATGTAGTGAGCGTTCCATCGCTTACCGCAAAATCTCTCCTAGATACTGTCGATACGCACCTGCCCATTACACTTGAAAGTTCGCTTTTAAATTAATTTCACTTTTAACTGTATTTTTATACAGTATTAATCTATCTTTATATTCTCAAAAGAATAGGAGAAAGATTGATGGCGATTAAAGTCCAGTACGTTGTAGAACATAATGGGGAAGAAAAGCTTGTGACCACTGATAAAAAGGCCGCTGACCAGTATGACAAGATGTTGGATATTGCTGATAACTTAGCAACCTACATAAAAGCTAAAGGCATTGAGCTGGATACTGACACCAATGAAGAGTTAACGATATTGTTATCCAAGAATAAAGACATTATCGGCAAATTGTTAAAAGGTGCGGACGCCAGCGCGTTGTTAGAGGACGAAAAAGCCCAAGTCGTTGAGCTTGAAAAGCGCCAAGCGTAACGTTTGAACGTCAATAATCCTGATTATTAGAAGGAGGACTATCAATGATTGACCACCTAAGTACCTACGCCACCGACTATCCAAAGACCAAGGAATTCTATCACAAGGTTATGGCAGCACTTGGGCATGAATTAGTGATGGAATTCACCGCAGATTGGAACCCTGAGTTTCCTACTCAACGCATGTGTGCCTTTGGGCCTCCCCAACAACCGATTTTCTGGATAATCGAAGTCAAACACGCTGCAAGTCCGAGACATGTTGCGTTTTCAGCGAAGGACCAAAATCAAGTTGAAGTATTTCATAAAGAGGGTTTAGACAACGGCGGCAGTAATAATGGCGAACCGGGACTTCGCCCTATGTATCATGAGCACTACTTTGCAGCTTTTTTGTTTGACCCAGATGGCAATAATGTTGAAGCCGTATGCCATGGACCGACAAATAAATAACTAACCCCAATTCTGGATAAGAAATGTCGGAATAGCTTAGTTTTTAAAGCTTTATCAATGATATAGAAGCTACCGTCATTTTGATATTGGTTTTTAATAGGTAAGTGCCGTGATTTATTCCCTTATCAAGGCGAGAATTATGTTGTCTAGTCGCTCTAAACGCATAATGAACAACGAAGATAAGGGGATAAATAGCGGTGCTTACAGGCGTTGCTTATTCGGGATTGGGGTTAACTATGATGAGTTTCAATTGGATAGTGATTTAATGGTATTTAAAAAAAACCGGTGTGAAATAGAGATTTCAGACCGGTTTTTGACAATTAAATAGATTAAAAACTTGGAAACTTACTTACCAGCTTTGAGGTGATCTGCGACCAAGAACGCCATTTCTAGCACTTGATCGGCATTGAGCCTCGGATCGCATTGTGTTTTATAAGCTTGGGCCAAGTCATCATCACTGATTTGGTATGCGCCACCTGTACACTCTGTAACGTGTTGTCCCGTCATCTCCAAATGGATGCCACCAGGATGGGTGCCTTCAGCATCATGAGCTGCGAAAAACTGCTGAATTTCACTTAAGATATCGTCGAAGTTGCGGGTTTTGTACCCACTAGATGCCTTTTTAGTGTTGCCGTGCATAGGATCAGAACTCCAAACCACTTTGCGACCTTCCGCTTTTACGCGGCGCAACAGCCTAGGCAAATTCTTTTCAAGATTCTCGGCACCCATACGTGTGATAAGTGTTAATCGACCTGGATCATTCTCTGGGTTTAATGCATCAATCAGTTGAATCAGCTCATCTTCTTGCATTGATGGACCAATTTTCACACCAACTGGGTTATGTATACCTCGGAAAAATTCTATATGCGCATGATCAAGTTGTCGCGTACGCTCACCAATCCAAACCATGTGAGCTGAGCAGTTGTATGGTTTACCCGTTAACGTGTCGATGCGGGTTAACGCTTGTTCATAGTTAAGCAGCAAAGCTTCATGTGAGGTAAACAAATGGGTTTCATGCAGGGTTGCATTATTGTTATGGTTGATGCCAATGACATCCATAAACTCTAATGTTTCTTGCAACCTGTTAGCCACATCTTGATAGCGTTCCCTGAGCGGATTGTTCTCAACAAACGTCATATTCCAACGATTAACTTGGTGCAGATCAGCTAATCCCCCTTGGGCAAACGCGCGAAGCAAGTTCAACGTCGATGCACCTCTGTGATAGGCCTCTAACATGCGTTGTGGGTCAGGCTGACGGGCTTTATCAGTAAACTCAAAACTATTAATAATATCGCCACGGTAGCTGGGGAGCGAAACTCCATTGATCGTTTCTAAGTCTGATGAACGTGGCTTGGCATATTGCCCTGCCATTCTAGCGACTTTTGTTACCGGACATTTTCCGGCAAACGTCAGCACTATAGCCATTTGCAAAATGACTTTGAATGTATCGCGAATCTTTGGTGCATTGAATTCATCAAAGGATTCAGCGCAATCGCCGCCTTGAAGTAAAAAGCCCTTTCCTTCTGCCACATCACCCAGTTGCTTATGCAACAGACGAGTTTCTTCTGCAAAGACTAATGGCGGATAACTTTGCAGGGTTTTCTCTACCTCTGCTAAATGTTTTTGGTCTTGATAGGTAGGCTGTTGTTGGATGGGTTTATTTCTCCAACTATCGGGTTGCCATTGACTCACTGTAGTTCCTTTAAATAAATTGATGTGTACTCGAAGCTCTAAGCAGGAGAAGGTACGGACATTAACAAGGATTTTCAATCCCAAATGGCGCTAATGTATTCAACAATGGACTAAAACCGACATTTAAGAGGAAAAATAGCCATATTAGCTGCGTTTAATGTGTTCGATTAACCCATCAGCGGCGTCTTCGATTAAATCGAGAACGTACTCAAAACCTTTTTTACCGCCATAATAAGGATCAGGTACAACATCATCTTCAAAGCTTGAAAATTCCATAAACAATTTGATTTTATGATGGTGTTCTTCCCTGCTGTCACGTTGCAAATTTTTCAAATTCGAATCATCCATCGCGATGATCAAATCAAACTGTTCGAAATCCATTTCATTCACTTTACGGCATTTTAATCCACCAAAATCATAACCTCTGGCCTCACCGGCCTGCACCGAACGCTCATCCGGTGCACAACCAGTATGGAAGCCCTGTGTTCCCGCGGAATCTACCTCTACAAACAGGTTGTGCTGCCTGATTTTATGTCTGAACACCGCTTCTGCGCTGGGTGAGCGACAAATATTCCCCAAGCAAATAAACAATACCGATGAAATTTTCTTCTTTTCAGCCACGTAACCTACCCAGTAAATTTAGTAAAAGACCCTAAATATATTACCTGCTAAACATGAGGAAGATAATCTAATTTAGTGAATTGACAGGGAATCGGTAAAAAAGTGTACAGCCTATTCCGTAATATAGACTACATTTACCACCACTAGCTTCATGTTAACTAGGCTTTGTATTCAACACGGCCCTTCATGGATGAAAATGGGTGAGTATGGTTATGCAGTGCTCTCAACGAAAAGCGTACCCCTCATACATTGACGTCTTGATGCGCTGCACAGTTTGAATACGTGATGATATTCAGTAAACCCGATCGAGTGTATGGGTAAATCTAGGTGAAACAATTTATGTATGCCGAAACGCAAAGTCCCTATGGTTCAGCAGCACTTCCTGAAGCATTTCTATCCATATTAAAAAATCTTATCCGTCACCCTAGTGTGATTGGTGCTGAGCATTCATTTTACCGCGTATTACAGCGTGAATTGGAAGAACGAAATGTCAAAGTGACATGGTACGAAGGACTATTGGTCGCCGAGGGAGACTCGCCAGATAGCTGGTATTTGTCGGCACACACCGATAGACACGGCCTGATATGTACCGGCCCTGATGAATTCCAATATGCAGCCTTTGTTGCCGGAGCGCGATCTGACTTATTAGGAAACTCTGTAAGCGAGTCGCTAATGAAAAAAGTTGTCACCCGCTTTGAAGGAGAATCCGTATTTGCTTATGAACCTTGGTCTGGAAGTTACTTAGGTCAGGGCAGAATTAATGGTGCGAGCGTATGTCCAAAAAGGAACAATGTCATTTTTGATGTAACAGGGCTGGAACACCTAGTTGCTGGCACACCTATCGCATTTCGAGATCAGCTAACAATCAAAGAAGATGCTATTGTCGGGCAGTTAGATAATATATTCAGTGTGGCTGTTTTGATCTACTTATTTGAAATTGGATACCAAGGCACCGCATTTTTTACGGCTCAAGAAGAAGCGGGAAAAAGTTGGCGTTATTTACTCGAATGGTTCAGACGGTTTGGTAGTACAACTAATCAGTTATTGGTGTTAGATACTAGTCCCTACCCTGATCTGAATTCCGCAGCTAAGCACAACGTGATTCTTCGCAGAAAAGATGCAAATTCGACCTTCAATCAAGAATTGACCCAGCGGTTAGCAAATACCTGCCAGGCCTTGGGTTTGTCATATCAATACAAAGATGAATATGTTGAATCGCAAAACATCGTCGCTTTGGAAAAAGGGCTGCCGCCGGCTTCAATCGGGTCGACAGAAATGGGGCGCATAATAGTCGCATCAAACAAGATGGTAGACGGCACTACCGTGCAAGTCGCGACTTCGGGCTACCACACCCTAGCGGAAGCTGCGCCTAAAACCTCGGTGAAAGGATTTATTGATTTACTTGAACATCTGGTTGTGCCCCGCAATTAGCAGTCATCCAGATTGAAACTAATGCCCATACGTGCATCTTTTCATCGTAATTTCTGCTGTAAATTTTAAGGAGTTAACGTGGATCTCGTCTTCATTTTTTGTGGTATTGCACTATTGAGTCTTGGTGGTGAAGCACTGATCAGGGGTGCATTGGGAGCCGCAAATAAATATCAAGTGTCACCATTAATGGCGGGGATTCTTATTGTAGGTTTTGGTACATCTGCACCCGAGCTCGCTGTATCAGTCGATGCGACGCTCAAAGGCAGTCAAGATATCGCCATTGGCAACGTAGTAGGCAGTAATATAGGCAATATATTATTGATTCTGGGGCTTTGCGCCATTATTAGACCACTGACCATCCAACGCCGAGCACTGCAACGAGATGCAACCAGTGCGCTATTGTCTACTCTATTGTGCTGTCTGCTTATGTCGTTAGGCTTGCTTAATTTAGTCGGTGGATTAACCCTAATAAGTGGACTTTGTCTTTACCTCCTGTGGGTATACATAACAGAGAAATCGGAGCAAATTCCATCTGCTGTAATGCACGTTAATGAAGCCAAAGAAGTACAGCGCTATCCGACACACTGGTTGTCACTGATTGCATTTGTGATAGCAGGATTAGCAATGATGCTCAGCGGTTCTCATTTTTTGTTAAAAGGTGCCAGTTCGGTCGCTATATCATTAGGTATCAGTGAAGCAACCGTTGGCTTGACGATTGTTGCAGTGGGAACATCTTTTCCGGAGCTGAGTATTTCAATTATTGCAGTCATCAGAAAACACGTCGACGTGGCGATTGGGAATGTCCTGGGGAGCAATATATTTAACATTCTTGGGATCTTGGGCATCGCCTCTGTTCTGGATCCCTTAGCGCCAACATCAAGAATAATCAATTATGATATGTGGGCGATGTTGGTGTGTGCCATCGCACTGCTAATTCTATTATGGAGCACAAAGAAAATACATCGAGCAACTGGCGCATTGATGCTGACGCTTTACGCGACATACTCTTGGGTTGGCATTCAATATTATTGATTTTCATTGTTATGCCTTAGTCGTGATTTCCAATCCCTTTCAATAGTCGACCCAACACATCTGCACCAGTGATAACGCGCTTTTCTAAATCTGTCCAAACGAGCACTAAATCATGATTGAGCACGTCAGTTGATGATTCTGAAAGGTCAGAGGCTTGCTTTAGCCGACTAAGAGCACTGCCCAAAGTACAATTCTCGTCCTTGATAACTACGGGCCGATGACAAAATGCATAGGGATCGCTCAAGGTTACGTTCTCGTCCAACAGCACACGTAAATAACCATCAGCATCTAGCACGAGTTGCGGCACATTATGCTTGTCGGTTAAAACAACCCACTTATGGCCAGACTCATTCACCGACCTGACAAAACTCGCACCTGCGGCGCTTTTAGTTTCTGGGATAACAGGAAGGTCAAGTTTACATGGCAACGAAATAATACTTTTTGGATCTAACACTTCGCCCTCCTCCATCACCGACACTTTATCTATTTCGAGGAAGTTCAGCGCACCAACGCCTTCAACAGGAACGACTTCAGCTTCATTGGCCTCAGCGTGAGCTAAAATAATCGCTTTGAGTTCTTCTTCACGAAAATAGGTAATTCCCTCTTTGCCCAGCCAACCATCCAATAAAATGGCGGTCGGCTTCGCCACAATATACATAACCTTTTGATAAAAACGGATAATCGGCGTCAACAAAGAGGCCATTTTAAACGCATTTCTGGAAAAATAAGCCTGTGGAATAATCTCACCCAAAAATGTGATGGCGATTGTGGAAAACAAAAACGAATAAATACCGGCTAATACAGAATCCGATAAAAGGGTGAGTAGTACATTTATCGAGACGTTCCCCCACAAAATTGTTGCCAGCAGAAAATTAGAGTCTTCACGCATAGATAAAATGGTTTTTGCAGCATCATTGCCTTGTTTTACCTCAACGTCTAACTGGAGACGACTCATACTAAAAAACGCGAGATTCAGGCCTGAAAACACCGCACTATGAACAATGCAAATTGCGATTCCAATCCATACAAAGACTTGCGTACTTGCCTGAAACACTTCACTCATGGTAACCACCGTTATAACTGAAACTATTTTCAACGTTCACAATTGAACTTATAAACCTATACTAACCTTTTAAACATGCATTAAATACACTTAAGGATTATGATTACCAGGGACAAAATGCAGAGTCTGCTAAACTGTAGAAGAGTCCGGCGATCTAAAAGGAACTACTGTATCAATATTCACTTATGGTGCGAGTCGGCAGTGCACCAACGTCACACATAGCTAATGTGAAATCACCTTGATAAACCAGCAACCGAGCGCTAATTCGCGTTACAAAAGGCTAATTAAATGAAAATCGCCATTCTATCCAGAAACAAAAACTTGTATTCAACGCGCCGATTAAAAGAGGCAGGTCAAGCGCGCGGACACGAAGTGGACATTATCGATACTTTGCACTGTTACATGGATATCACTAGCAGTAAACCCGCAGTGAGATTCAAAGGTAAACAGCTTCCACGCTACGATGCAATTATTCCACGAATAGGTGCCAGTATCTCTTTTTATGGCACTTCAGTTGTTAGGCAATTTGAAATGACCGGTAGTTTCAGTGTCAATGAATCTGTCGCCATTAGCCGTTCGCGAGACAAGTTACGTTCAATGCAATTACTCTCTAGAAAAGGTATAGGCTTGCCAAGAACTGGGTTTGCCAATCGTCCAGACAACGTCAAGGATTTGATTAAAAATGTCGGCGGGGCGCCGTGTGTTATCAAGTTATTGGAGGGTACTCAAGGCATTGGGGTTGTGTTGGCTGACACGGTCAAATCCGCAGAAGCAATCGTTGAAGCCTTTATGGGACTCAATGCCAACATACTCATTCAAGAATTTATCAAAGAGGCTGGCGGCGCAGATATACGTTGTTTTGTTGTGGGTGACAGAGTTGTTGCTGCGATGAAACGACAAGGCGCTGAAGGCGAGTTTCGTTCTAACCTTCATCGAGGGGGCTCTGCTACACTCGTGAAACTCAGTAAAGAGGAACGCGCTAGCGCAGTTGCCGCTGCTAATGTTATGGGTTTAAACGTTTGTGGCGTAGACTTACTCAGAGCAGAAAGAGGTCCAGTTGTTATGGAAGTAAATTCTTCCCCTGGATTAGAAGGTATTGAAACTGCGACCAAAAAAGATGTTGCTGACATGATTTTTCAATTTATTGAAAAGAATGCCAAGCCATACAGAACACGGACACAAGGAAAAGGGTAAACAAAGTTTGTGCCTGACTCTGCTCTTTAAATTGATTAATATTTTACGTTCGAACATATACGGGAAACGCTAATGTCTGATTGGGAAGTTGTACTGAAAAACAATTACGAGCAATTGGTCGGTTACTTAGTCGCCTATGTACCCCAAATCATTGGCGCACTGGTTTTATTGCTGATTGGCTGGTTGATTGCATTTTTGTTTGGCCGACTAACACTGACATTAGTGAGCTTTACCGGAAAACTACTCAATAGAGCTGGAAATGCGCTGTCTTTAAACAAATCTGTCAGCATCAAACCCCAGCATGCAAAGATAATAAGCCGGACCGTATTCTGGCTAATCATGATATTTTTCTTTGCCGCATCCCTGTCGAGCCTGGGTATTGAATTTATTGCCACTTGGCTACGGGAATTGCTCGGTTATTTGCCCAATGTTTTGGCTGGCATAGTTATTGTTGTCGGCGGCTTTTTGATAGGTAATGTTGCAAAAACCATGGCCGAGGCAGCGGCATCAAGCACCGGGATAAAATACAGTACCCGCATAGGGATATTGACTAAATGGATGATTGTGGGCATTGCTATTGTTGTCGGTATTGAGCAATTGGGAATGAACATACAATTTATTACCACGCTGATTATCGTCGAGGTCGCTATTTTCAGTTTCGGAATAGCCCTAGCTTATGGCCTAGGTAGCAAAGAATTAGTAAAAAATCTGGTAGGCTCCAGACAGGCTGGCAAACATCTTCACATTGGCGAATATATACAAATAGGTGAATACAGGGGCAAGGTATTAGGCTTTTTGCAAACGTCTCTAGAGCTGGAAACAGAAAATGGCCGAGTACTGATCCCGGCAAAAATTTATAACGAATTACCCTGTGAAATTTTGCTATTCAATGAAACAGACAACGACGAAAAGATAGCATCTCAAAAGGCCCCTCGATGAGTGATCTTCATTACAGTCTGACCCTGCATTTTTTGCAGGCTGAACCCGTTGCAGCGGCCCGAAAGCTAGAGTTGGTAGATGATACTCATGCTGCAGAAATTGTCAAAGACGCGCCTCTGGATTCGGCTGTTAATGTACTGAAGTCCATGATCCCCAGTGTTGCAGCAAAACTTTTTCAACATTTTTCCAATGAGCAATGTCAAAAACTAACAGAATCAATGGAGATTACAGACCTGTCAGCAATTTTGCGTTATGTGGATGATAAAACACGCTCTAAAACGCTTTCGCTATTGTCAAAAAGAAAACAAGCATTGTGCCGGATGCTTATCAACTATCCGGAGTATTCGATTGGATCAATGGTTGAAACAAATGTCCTGATCGCAGATAGCAAAATGGAAGTCAGCGAAGTCATCCTGCGACTCAGAACAAGAGACTACTCATATTTGCAATGGGTTTACGTCGTAGATAGTAGCCACGCGTTATTAGGCACATTGTATATTGGCGACTTGTTAAAGGCTGAAAATAAAACCAAAGTGGGTACATTACTCAATGCTAAAGTAGCCACCGTCAATGCCAATACGGATTTGAATACCGCGATGGAATGGGGGTTGTGGGAGCACAACGATTCCGTTCCGGTGGCAAACAAACAAAAAGAGTTTATTGGTGTGCTGCATTATTTTAAATTGAAGCATTTTGCCAGCATCAACTCGGCCAAAGAGAAACAAAATGTTTCGTTTTCTTCAGACCTCTTTGAGGTGTACGGCGACACCATCATCAATATGTTAGAACTTGTCCAACCCGATGAAATCGCCTCAAAAAACATTCAAAAAAACGAATCGGAGTGATTATGAATTCAAGCTCAACCGCTCGCGATAACACGACGCAATTTCTTAACAAAGAATATTTGGCAAACTACCCTTACAAAAGCGTCAGATTTCTTGAAACTATCAGTCCGGCCCAAGCCGCGGACTTGCTTGCACATCAACCAGCGCAAATTATTATCAATCTTTGGCGATACATACCTGCTGGTGTTTCGGAGAATATTTTCACTGCTCTTCCTGAAGAGTTAGCCGTAGATGTCTTAGTTGGCTTAGATAGTCATATAGCTGTGTCATTACTTTCCAGGTTACCGACACCTTCGTTAAACAGCATTATGGAGGTGTTGAAGCAATCACACGCAGATTTGGCAAATGAGTACAGTGAGTTGCTAGTGTATCCGGATGACACCGCCGCTCGCATGATGACCGCTGGTATCGTCAGCTTTTACAGTGATACCGATGTAAAAACGGCGCTAAGAAAACTCAGACAACGAAGCAGCAAAGCCGAAGAAGTGATTTATGTGATTGATGATCAACAAGCTTTGTTGGGTGAAGTAAGTCTTTCAGAACTGGTAATAAGTCCCCTTGATCAAGAGCTAATCACCTTAGCAAAGCCCGTAAAGTCTGTTTTTAGCGCATTGGATAGCAAGGACATGGTCATTGAACGTTTCGAAGGGCAACGCAGTAGTGCTATTCCAGTATTAGATGCCCATGATCAGCTAATTGGCGCAATCCGTTTCTTTGATATTTATCAATCAACCAAAGAAGACTTGGCCTCCGACATTCAAACGATGGTGGGTGTTAGCAAAGAAGAAAGAGCACTTTCTAGTAGCTTTTTTGCGGTGAAAAAACGCTTACCCTGGCTGCAAATAAACTTGCTCACGGCGTTTGCCGCGGCGGCAGTTGTAGGCGCATTTGAAGGATTGATTTCAGAAATCACTGCACTGGCAATATTGTTGCCCGTAGCAGCTGGACAATCTGGAAATGCCGGGGCGCAAGCTCTTGCAGTAACCATGCGTGGGTTGACTCTAAGAGAAATCACCACCCGGCATTGGGCCAAAGTTATGACAAAAGAATTAGTTGCTGGTCTACTAAATGGTGTTGCCATAGCAATTACCTGTTCCATTGCCGTCTATTTTTGGAGTGATTCAGTTGGGCTTGCTTTAGTCATCGCCTTGGCGATGGTTTCTTCGTTAGCGATTGCCTGCACGGCCGGTGCCATAGTCCCTATTGCACTAAAAAAGTTTGGGATGGACCCTGCTCAATCTTCGTCAATAGTGCTGACAACAATAACGGATATTGCCGGCTTTATGTCCTTTTTAGGTATTGCATTGTTACTATCTGACATGTTACCCCGTGGTTGACACAGATGGCGCGCTAAGAACAGGCTAATGATCATGTTCAGCAAAAAATAAACGAGGTTCCGTCAGGGGCGTGAAAATCTCGCTCAAACTTCGCGATAAGAGATCTTGACCGACTTTTATATTCTAACATTGAGTAACATTAGATTTTGGAGTTCGTAAATGTTCTGGGCAACACTGGCTATTCTTTTTGGACTCCCTTTATTAATTTGGAGCGCCGAACGATTTATTAGCGGTGCGTCTTTTACCGCTACACATTTCAATATATCGCCGCTATTTATCGGCATGTTTATCATTGGTTTTGGTACCTCAGCACCCGAGATCATTGTGTCCGTATTTGCTGCGATACAGGGCAATGGTGGCTTGGCTTTGGGTAACGCATATGGTTCTAACATCACCAATATTACTTTAGTTATCGGTGTAACAGCCTTGCTCAGTCCCATCGTTGTAAAGTCTGAAATCGTCAGAAAAGAACTACCTATTTTATTAGCAATAACGTTTTTTGCCGTGTGGCAACTATTGGATTTAAGACTGTCCTTCGATGACGCATTTTCGTTGTTGGGATTGTTTGTACTGTTGATTGGCTGGACAATCTGGCAAACATTAAAACAACCCAATGACCCGCTTGGCGATGACATCGAAGACGAACTTGCTGATGAAAAATCTGCTTTGGGTGTGCATTTGTTTTGGCTATTTGCTGGCTTAATCCTGCTTATTGCCAGCTCTCGTTTATTAGTCTGGGGAGCCGTTGAGATTGCTCACTATTTTGCCGTAAGTGATGTGATTATCGGTCTGACGATCATAGGTATTGGCACATCACTACCAGAGCTAATATCTTCCATTATTGCCGTGCGTAAAAACGAACACGAATTAGCGATTGGAAATGTTGTCGGTTCAAACCTGTTCAATACCCTAACGGTAGTAGGGTTGGCCGGGGTGATTCAACCCGTGAGCATCGAATCAAGCTTTTTGTATCGTGACAGTCTATTAATGCTTGCCGTGACTATCGCGCTTTTAATATTCTGTATTGGAATTAAGAGTGCTGGCAGAGTAAATAGATGGGAAGGTCTAGCGCTTTTATCGGTTTTTATCGGCTACAACAGTTACTTAGTCGCCACACAGTTTTAGTGAATAAATTTCTCGACAATATCAAAAACGCGTGCGGGAATTTCGCTCTAAAACCCTCATGCAAAACGGTGTTTCCCTGCCCATGCAGTTGTTTCCTTTGAACGCTTGTCTTATGCTTTGCAGCGAATTTATGCCGCTACATCAAAGCCTTTGGCACTATTTTAGGAAAGAAGTTAGAAATGATTAAAGTTTTAATGTTAAGTAGCTCCCGCGCAGGCCAAGGGGCTTATTTGGAGTCTGCTACTAAGTTGATTCAAGATGTTTTAAGTCCTGTTGAAGAGGTACTTTTTATTCCTTATGCGGGTGTTACGTTGAAATGGGATGATTACCTGAAAAAGGTTCAACAAGCCCTTCCCTTTTTAACTATTCAAAGCATTCATCAATGCCCATCTCCCAAAGATGCTTTATTAAACGCAAAGTCTATTATGGTTGGCGGTGGCAATACGTTCAACTTGCTACGTCAACTGCAAGATCAAGGATTAACTGATGTCATTGTGCAGCGCGTGAATGCTGGGGTTCCTTATGTGGGTTGGAGTGCTGGTGCAAACCTGTGTGGAAACTCCATTCGAACAACCAATGATATGCCCATTATTCAGCCCCTTTCCTTTGACGCCTTAAACTTAGTGCCATTTCAAATAAATCCGCATTACAGCGACTACCAACCTCCTGGTCACAATGGTGAAACTCGGGCTGAACGCATTAAGGAATTTTGTGCGCTTAACCCTGATATGCCAGTGATAGGTATTCGAGAAGGTTCGGCTTTATATCGGGAGGGCCAAAACCTTAGTTTGTTGGGCGAGCTTGATGGCGTGTTATTTACCGGTGAAAACGTAAAAACCATTACGAAATCTGATAATTTGTCCTATCTATTAAATGTGTAGCTTAACCAGCTAAAAAGGTAGTCTAAGATAGCTGGCCGCGTTTGTTGTGTCATCTAAATGCGGCACGATCCCTAAGTTAGGTGCATCAATAAGCTTTCGCAAACTGGCAATGTTGTCCTCAAGATAAGCCATATCTGGATCAACAACATTGCCTACCCATCCCAAGACATTGATGTTATTTGCTAACATCGACTCATAGGTTAATAGCGCATGATTCAGGCAGCCTAATTTTAACCCGATCACCATAACGCAGGGCAGTTCATGACGCTTAACAAAGTCAGACATGAATTGTCCTTGCCCCAATGGCAATCGCCATCCCCCTGCACCTTCTACCACTAACAAGTCAGCATTTTTATTCAACAAATATTGATAAGACTTGTTCAATTGCTCAACGGATATAGGCTGGGACAAGCGCTGCGCAGCCAAATGCGGAGCAACAGGATCCTCAAACGCAATCGGGTTCACCTCTTCATAAGCCATTTCTTCAGTGACTTCAGACCAAAGATCCAGCGCATCTTGATTTCGTAATCCATCACCAGTCTTTTCGCAACCGGCAGATACTGGCTTAAACGCTAGCGTTGAGAGCCCTTGTTGGGCAGCAATACGTAGCAACGCGCAGGCCACTACGGTTTTTCCGGCATCGGTATCGGTAGCGGTAATAAACAGGGTTTTGCTCATAGTGTTCGCTAAAGATCCTTGGTTAATGTTAAATAAATTAAATTGTAAGTCAGCGGAAGCTGACCGTTACTGGCAAATTTTTCAGAGTAGACAGATGCTAATTGCATCAACCTATGTCTGGTCAGAGGTTGCCCAGGGTGATTGTTGGACACTGAGCTTGCCCCAACCTGACGGATACTGTTGAGTAAGTGGCTAATGTCGGCGTGCCAAGACACATAGTTTTTTTGTTCAACGTCGACAGTGAAACCCGCTTCTCTGGCCTGTTCAAGTAAATGCATAGGTGTTGCAAACTGATTCACTCTAGGATGGGGATCGATATCTGCCCAAGATGAACGTAATTCATGCATTGAGTTTTGCCCCATAATCACCAACAGAGCTTGCCCACCTGGCCGCAGTACTCGCATAACCTCGCATAGACTTTTGTTAAGCGGGTTACACCATTGCAATGTCATGCTTGAAAAGACAAAGTCCACACTGTTTTCGTCAACGGGTAATGCTTCGGCGTCGCCATGAATAAATTGCAGGTGCTTTGCCTGCGCATATTTTTGTTGGGCAAAAGATACCATTCCAGAAGATATGTCTACTCCTATCACTTGATCAAAATGATTGCAAAGTAATGAAGTGAGGCGGCCTGTTCCACTGCCAATATCCAGCGCCAGCCCGCCGCTTTGATGTATTTGTTGCACTGCATCAAAACCAATCTCCAACTGGATTTGGGCAATGTCGTCATAATGTTGAGCATGTTTACTAAACTGCTTGGCAACCCTTTCTTTGTAGGTAGATTGTGCCATCATTTAACGCGCTCCGGTCGTTCGTCCAAGCGATTAAAAGCAATCGCCAGTGCATCCACTAGCGCTTCAATATCAGTAAGTCGATGACTGGTAGACAAGGTTATTCTGAGTCTATCTTTTGCTTTGGGTACGGTGGGATAACGGATAGCTGTCACCCATACTCCCATAGACTTCAATGTGTCGCTAAGAAAAACGGCGGACGTTGGATCACCAACCAAAACGGGCTGGATAGCGCTATTTGATTGCATCAATTCGATATCGGCCTGAGCACATAGAGAGCGAAACAAGTGTATTCTTTCGTTGAGTTGTTGCTGCTTCGCACCATCTTGCAAGCTATGAAAACTAGCAAGGGTTGCCGAAGCCATCGCTGGCGGCATTGATGTGCTATAAATGTAATGCTTTGCGAAGTTGATTAGATAGTCAATGGTATCGGTTGATGCAGCGACAAAAGCACCTGCGGTGCCAAGTGCCTTACCAAAAGTACCCATTAAAATCGGTAGCTGTTGTTGTGACAGTTTCAAAGCTTGTGCAGTGCCTAAGCCCGTTTGTCCTCGAACGCCCATGCCATGGGCATCATCAAGCATAAACCAGGCATTATTGTTATTTGCTATTTGCCCAATCTCTTCGCAATCAGCATTGTCTCCGTCCATACTAAAAACGCCTTCGCTGGCGATAATACAATCACCATGTATGCCTTTTAGAATATGCTCAAGGTGGTCAAGATCATTGTGTTTGAAGCGCTTAAACTCACCTTCGCTGTGCATTGCCGCATCAATAAAAGATGCATGCATCAATTTATCGCACACCAAGGCTGAATTAGCATGAGAAAGCGCCTGACACACCGCCTGATTTGCCGCAAAGCCAGAGCTAAACAACATGACTTTTTCTCTGCCCAACCCTTCGGCCAGATAATCTTCTAACTGTTGATGAGCGCGAGTATGACCGGTCACCAAAGGCGAAGCGCCACTGCCTACACCATAAACGGATATGCCTTCGACCCAGGCTTGCATCACCTGCAAATCCTGTCTTTGGCCGAGGTAATCGTTGCCTGAAAAATTTAAAAAGTGTTGGCCACTTGCCTCAATCATTGCCCCTGCACTCGATTCAATGATCGTTCTGGAGCGAAATAGTGACTGGGCGCGACGCTGTGCTAGGTCGCGCTGAATAAACTCAAATGCCACGGGTTACTCTGTGGTTTCTGCAAGGCTTACCTTGGCCTGACTGGCATCGTAAAACAGTTCATTTGAAGCATCATTTTTGGATTCTATTTCTTCCAATAAAGCGGCTTCATGGGCTTCATCTGAGAACTCACGGGTTTGTTTGGAATTTATTCCTAACTTTTTAAATAACATTACGTCTTCATGGGTTTCGGGATTGGAAGTAGTGAGCAACTTACACCCATAGAAAATCGAATTTGCACCAGCCATAAAACATAGAGACTGCATTTGTTCATTCATCGCTTCTCGTCCGGCTGACAACCTAACAAACGACTTAGGCATCATTATTCGAGCTACGGCAATGGTGCGGATAAACTCAAAGGGCTCCAGGTCATCAATGCTATCTAGTGGGGTGCCTTTAACTTTCACTAACATGTTGATCGGTACACTTTCTGGATGACGCTCCAAATTCGCCAATTGCATCAGTAACCCTGAGCGGTCATCTGCATTCTCCCCCATACCAACGATACCACCTGAACACACGTGCATACCCGCATCACGAACATTTTGTAGCGTGTCTAAACGATCTTGGTAGGTTCTCGTGGTGATAATATCGCCATAATATTCTGGCGAGGTATCGAGGTTGTGATTGTAGTAATCCAAGCCGGCTTGTTTAAGTGCTACCGCTTGTTCACGTGATAGCATTCCCAGTGTCATACAGGTTTCCAGACCTAGCTTTTTCACTTCTTTCACCATATCTATAACATATGGCATGTCGCGATCTTTGGGATTACGCCAGGCTGCGCCCATGCAAAAGCGCGTAGAACCTGTTGCTTTGGCTTCTTTAGCCCTTTGGATCACTTTTTCGATTTCTAACAGACGCTCTTTCTCCAGGCCCGTATCATAACGAGCGCTTTGTGGGCAATATTTGCAATCTTCGGGGCAAGCGCCGGTTTTAATCGATAATAGCGTGCTCACTTGGACATAATTAGGATCGAAATGTTGGCGATGAACAGTTTGTGCTTCGAACAGCAGATCATTAAACGGCATATCGAACAACCGATTCACCTCATCCAATGTCCAGTCATGACGTACCTGCCCCATGCTGCTCTCCTCCGATAAATTTGCCATTTACAACCCTTTACTAACGCATTTTGTTGGCTTAGTCTAAGGCGCAAACTGACATTGTCAACTCGTACCACTTCGACAAATTTACAAGTGAGCATTTTTTGAACAGATATTTATCCGACGATCTGGATTTTGATCAAAAACACATTTGGCATCCTTATACATCAGCCGTTAATCCACTGCCTTGTTACGAAGTTGAATCAGCAAAAGGCGTCATGCTTAAACTCAGAGATGGCGAACAGCTGGTTGATGGTATGTCATCCTGGTGGGCGGCAATACACGGTTACAATCATCCTCAAATCAACGCTGCAGCAAAATCGCAAATAGATAAAATGTCCCACGTAATGTTTGGTGGTATAACCCATCAGCCGGCAATTTCGTTGTGTCGTAAGCTAGTGGACATGACGCCAGAAGGTCTCGAACGAGTATTCTTAGCCGATTCGGGGTCGGTATCGGTTGAAGTGGCAATGAAAATGGCGGTGCAGTACTGGGCCTGTCAGGGTGCAAAAGAAAAATGTCGATTCATATCGCCGCGAAACGGCTATCACGGCGATACGTTTGCGGCCATGTCGGTGTGTGATCCGATAAACGGTATGCACAGTTTGTTCAATGAGGTGTTGAGCGCACAAATATTTGCACCTGCCCCACAAACCCGCTTTGGCAACAACTGGAGTGAGGATGATATTGCGCCACTAGAAGATTTGATCTTGGCGCATAAAAATGAAGTCGCCGCCTTAATTATTGAACCTATTGTGCAAGGCGCCGGTGGGATGCGGATCTATCATCCAGAATATCTGCGTCGCTGTCGCCAATTATGCGACGAACACAACATCCTGTTGATTTGTGATGAAATCGCCACAGGGTTTGGTCGAACCGGAAAATTGTTTGCCTGTGAACACGCCCAAATTACCCCTGACATTATGTGCCTGGGCAAAGCGTTGACCGGTGGCTATATGACACTGGCTGCAACCCTCTGTACTGAAGATGTCGCATTAGGCGTTTGCGCAGGTGAGCCTAGTGTATTCATGCACGGCCCGACCTACATGGGTAATCCTTTGGCCTGTGCCGTTGCCAATACTAGCCTGGAACTCATCCAAACCAATCAGTGGCAACAACAGGTCAAAGACATTGAATCTCAGCTTAGTGAGCAACTTTTACCGTTAAAATCCCATGTTGCTGTTGCAGATGTTAGGGTGTTGGGCGCCATAGGCGTTGTGGAATGTAAACAGGCAGTCAACGTAGCCGCACTACAACGGGTATTTGTCGATAATGGTGTGTGGATACGACCATTTGGCAAACTAATTTATATAATGCCCCCGTATATTATCTCACCCAAAGAATTAGCGAAGCTGACAGAAGCCATCGCTATTAGTTTACAGACACTGGGCTAGAACTAACTGGGGGGTTGTGGCATATCCGAAACTATCCAAATTAACACGGTGATCGATATGGCTAAAAGGATCACCACGTTGATCCCAAAATAGTCATTTTGGCGCCGGGTACGAAATCGTCGCAATATCAACACCAGCAAACTCATTAATGTGCACAATGCCAACAAAATGAGCAAATAAACGCTGAGAGATCTTGACCAATCTTGGCGCCCTTCTACCCCCCAATATTCCTGCACACCAGAAATTAACTCAGGTCTCGCATAATGAAATACAATGAGAGCTGCGACAAACACAACCCAAGCAAAAATATTCAGGCCAAGTACGATTTGATAAAATCGATCGTGACTTCGGGGTGTTTTTCGGCGATTTTCGCCCTGCCAGTTAGATTGATCTGTCATATTCTGCTTTAAACGCCTATTTTTGCTTGAGTCTGTCGTTCAGCTAAGTAAGATTACACACCTTATCATTGCAGTGGATCACTTGGACATAAAAACGCAGGCTACTACTCATTAATGTAGAGCAAGATGTAAGAATGTTCTAGGTCGGTTAACACGAGTAAGTGCACTGTTACGGCAATAATTTAAAAAAGAGCGGGCCAAGTCCCGAGTAGTGGAGAAATATCAATGGCGCATGCCCCTGTGGTTGACGTGTTAGCAGGAAAATACTCAATTGGTGAGAAGCTAACAGTAAAAGGTTGGGTAAGAACTCGAAGAGATTCAAAGGCTGGTTTGTCGTTTATTAATTTACACGATGGAAGTTGCTTTGATCCGATCCAAGTCATTGCGCTAAACGATATGGAAAATTATGCCGACATTCAACGACTGACGACAGGTTGTTCTATCGCGGTTACCGGTGAGGTAAAAGCATCTCAAGGCCAAGGACAATCCATAGAGATTCAGGCGCTAGATATTGAAATTCTTGGCTGGGTAGAAAACCCTGACACCTACCCAATGTCGCCTAAGCGTCATAGCATCGAATACCTTCGTGAACATGCTCACTTGCGTCCAAGAACAAATGTCATTGGGGCTGTCACACGAGTGCGCAATTGCCTTTCTCAGGCGATCCATCGCTTTTTCCATGAAAGAGGCTATTTCTGGATCAGCACGCCTATTCTTACTGCAAGCGATACCGAAGGTGCCGGTGAAATGTTCCGTGTGTCGACGTTGGATATGATGAATATCCCGCGCACCGACAAGGGTGACGTCGACTATTCACAAGATTTTTTTGGTAAAGAGACCTATTTAACCGTATCCGGACAACTCAACGTTGAAACTTATTGTACTGCACTGTCGAAAGTTTACACTTTTGGTCCTACATTCCGCGCCGAAAACTCAAATACGAGCCGACATTTAGCCGAGTTTTGGATGATCGAGCCTGAGGTTGCGTTTGCTGATCTAAGCGACATCGCCCAATTAGCGGAAGACATGCTTAAATATGTGTTAAATGCCGTACTAACCGAGCGTGCCGACGATATGACATTTTTCGATAAACACATCAGTAAAGGTGTTGTGGAAAGACTCGAAAAAGTTGCCTCACAAGACTTTGTGCGCATGGATTACACTGATGCGATTGATATTTTGCAAAATTGCGGTAAAAAATTCGAATTCCCGGTTGAATGGGGTGTGGACCTATCATCTGAACATGAACGCTACCTTGCTGAAGAACATGTGGGTGCGCCAATAATCATGCAAAACTATCCTAAAGATATTAAAGCGTTCTATATGCGCATTAATGATGATGGTAAAACTGTCGCCGCGATGGATGTTCTTGCGCCAGGAATTGGAGAGATTATCGGTGGCTCTCAACGCGAAGAGCGTCTTGATGTATTCGACCAACGTTTGGAAGCTATGGGCTTAGACAAAGAAGATTATTCCTGGTACCGAGATTTACGTCGTTACGGGACTGTTCCTCATTCAGGTTTTGGTTTGGGATTCGAAAGGCTAGTTGCCTATGTGACGGGTATGCAAAACGTAAGAGACGTTATCCCCTTCCCGCGTACACCAGGAAATGCCAATTACTAGTATAAGCATTCAGAAGAAAAACCACCTTAAGGTGGTTTTTTTATGCCCAATATTAATCTTTAATGATAAGTTAAAGATTAACGTAATTACAATGAAACTTCATGGCATCACTTCAACAACAATTGTTCGTACAAAAAAAGTCGAAAAAGCTTTTAAATCAAGCGTCTGACTTGGCCCTTGAGTACTTAGAAACGATTGAAAACAGTCCTGTTGTACCTTCGCGAACCGGCATAGAAATGCTAAAAGAATTTGATATAGACCTTCCGGATTCTATAGGTGATGAACAACAGATCCTTGAGCAGCTGGCCTCCATTGGTTGCCACAATACCGTTCACTACAATGGTGGTCGGTATTATGGATTTGTTAATGGCGGTATTTTGCCAATAGGCATGGCGACACGCTGGCTTGCAGATGTCTGGGATCAAAATGCCGCGCTCAATGTTATGTCGCCAATCGCAGCAAAATTGGAAAGCGTTTGTGAAGTATGGTTAAAACAGTTATTCAATCTGCCTGAAAAAACTGTTGCAGGGCTGGTGGGTGGAACCTCCGTTGCGAGTTTGTGTGGACTTGCCGCAGCCCGCTATCGACAGTTGCAAAATCTGAACTGGGACTTGGCACAAAATGGAACGTTTGGCGCGCCAAAATTACGTATTATTATGGGAACCCAGACCCATGGTACTGTAGTGAAAATGCTCAATCTATTGGGTTTCGGCGCCGCAGACATTGAATGGGTGGAATGTGATGACCAAGGCAGAATGATCCCAGACTTAATGCCCGCCCTGGATCGAACCTGCATAGTGGTACTGCAAGCCGGAAACGTGTGCAGTGGCGCGTTTGATCACTTTAGTCAGCTTATTCCCAAAGCGAAACAAGCCCAAGCCTGGGTGCACGTTGATGGAGCCTTTGGATTATGGGCAGCTGCTTCGCCGCGATTCTCCCACTTGACAAAAGATGTCAATCTGGCGGACTCCTGGTCGGTTGATGGGCATAAAACTCTCAATACTCCATACGATTGTGGCGTGATACTGTGCGCTGACGAGCAAGCTTTAACCCACGCATTGCATCAACAAGGCTCTTATATTCAGTCTAGTGAAGAGCGCGATAGCATGATGTTCACGCCCGATATGTCTCGCCGAGCTAAGGGGATCGATTTGTGGTCCTGTTTGCGTTATTTAGGTCGACAAGGCATCGCTGAATTGATTGAATTACTGCATGAAAGAGCATCATATTTCGCTCTACAGGCAAGCCAAATCGGCTTTAAAGTACTCAATGATGTAGTGTTCAATCAGGTCATACTTCAAGCAGACACTGAACAACAAACACTAAACACTTTGAAAAAAATACAAGCGTCGGGTGTGTGTTGGTGTGGCGGTGCTAAATGGCAGGGCAAAGCGATTATTCGCGTGAGCATTTGCGCCTGGGCCACAACTGAAAAAGACATAGACGACTCAATTGAGGTGTTTGCTCAATGTCTGAATGGGTCTGCGGCAGGTTTGGCGTGAACCGCTGATGACTAACACGATGAAAGCAGAACTTTGTACAACAGTGGTGTGCCATGAATGCAGTAACCACGTGCATCTTCCTGCATTGAAACCGAGACAAAAAGCCTTATGTCCTAGGTGTGGTTTTGTCTTAACCAAGCACACCAAAGACTCTTTTCAGAAGCTCATGGCGTTCGCCATTTCAGCCTTTATCTTTTTGGCGTTATCTATGCCTTTTAAATTCTTAGGGTTTAGTGCTAGCGGTCAAGAGCAATCAATAGGCATTATTTCTGGTCTGAATGTTTTAGTCGAGCAAGATTATTTGTTTTTGGCAATCATTCAAATGCTTTCAATCGTCATATTGCCAGCTATTGTGCTTGTCGGCTTGATTGCGGTTGTTATTCCTATTCAATTGAATAAGGAAGTTCCCTATGCAAAGCGCACCTTGGATTTGGTTTACGCATTAATCCCTTGGAGTATGGCTGAAATTTTTTTAATTGGTGTACTGGTTAGTCTCATTAAGATTAGCTCTATGGCAGATATCACCATGGGCTTGTCATTTTACGCTTATATTGGTTTTACGCTTTGCATGAGTGCTACCGTATTGTACACAGACAAACATCAACTTTATCTCAGTGCCACCAAAGAGCATCATTCGTCACACCCACTGAATCGTTCTCAAAGTATTCAAAGAACTTGGGCGTTGTTAATCACTTCCATTATTTTGTACATCCCCGCAAATTTGCTGCCGATAATGAACACACGCTTTTTGGGCGCAAACGAACCGAGCACGATTTTAGGTGGTGTTTTACTACTTTGGGAATCTGGCTCCTATCCTATAGCCTTGATTATTTTTATCGCTAGCGTAATAGTACCAATCGGCAAACTCGTAATATTGATTTGGCTTAATTATACGGTTCAAAATGGCATGGATAAAAAGCACTCTGAGCGTATATTTTGGTATCGAGTCACCGAATTCATTGGCCGATGGTCAATGGTTGATGTGTTTGTGGTGGCTATTTTGGTTAGTTTGATCCAATTGGGAAATACCATGACCATTCTTCCCGGCCCAGCCTCAATCGCTTTTTGTGGCGTGGTGATATTGACGATGCTAGCAGCAATGACTTTTGACACGAGGTTAATTTGGACCGATACGGCGGTAAAACATGAGTAGTGATGGAACAGAATCAATGACGACACAAGACGCAGTCGTCGCCTCTTCTAAGCGTATATCGAGGATTTGGCTAATTCCCTTGGTCGCCATGAGCATTGGCCTTTGGATGGTCTATTATCAATGGGCAAACCAAGGACCATTGATACAAATCGAGTTTGCTTCGGCTACCGGTATCGAAGCCGACAACACAAAAATTAAAACCAAAGATGTAGAGATTGGTGTGGTAAAAAGCGTTTCTTTGAAACCCGACTTAAGCGGAGTGCTGGTCACTGCGCGTATTCAACCCGCAGCGGCTCACCTACTTCAAACTGATAGCAACTTTTGGCTAGTGACACCGAGAGTGTCATTAAGTGGCGTATCCGGTTTGAGCACGCTGTTATCAGGCCCATACATCACCATGGAGCCCAGTAACAGTGGAGAAGAAACCACAGAATTTGTTGCCTTAGAAAATCCGCCAGTTACCCCTACTGGCACACCTGGTTTGCAAATTACCTTAAATAGCGATGATGAATTTGCCTTTAAAGAAGGTGATCCCATTATTTACAAGGGGTTACAGGTTGGTGAGTTTGAAGACATATATTTTAATCTTGAAGAACGCGTTGTGTATTACAATGCATTTATTGAAGCGCCCTATCATAAGCTAATCACCGAAAACACTAAATTTTGGAATGCCAGCGGTGTACGTTTCGAATTGGCCGCCAATGGCATCGAGGTGCAAATGGGTAGCCTGGAAACGATATTAACCAATGGTGTCACCTTCGGGATCCCAGACGGTATGCCAGCGGGTCGACAGATTACACAGCGTGCTTATTTTGATATTTATAAAGACTACGAAAGCGCATCAAACGAGCGATACAAACTTGGTGTCAATTTTGTGGTGATGATTAACGATACCATTCGCGGATTAACTGTAGGCGCTCCTGTAGAGTATCGGGGATTGGAAATTGGAAAAGTACTGGAAATCAACCTTCCGGGCCCTGATAACAATAGATTACTTGATGAGGGTTATGCCATACCCATATTAATAACCATTCAACCCAGTCGAGTTCAGCAACCAGACAACCGTCAAGGTGTTGAATTTGTGCGAGCACAAACGCTTCGCTGGATTGAACAGGGTTTAAGAGCATCCCTTAAAATTGGTAATATCCTCACCGGGGGTTTGTACGTTGACTTACAGCACTACGAAGATGTTGAAGCTCTGCCTTTGGAAACCTTTTTAGGCTATGACGTCATCCCAACAACAAGTGGCGAATTCGCTCAAATTACGCAAAAAGTCAGTGGGGTGTTAGACACAATAAACAGCATCCCGTTTAACGATATTGCTAACAATACAAATGAGCTTCTATCTTCGTTAAACGAGACTGCTGCTGCATTTGAACAAACCGCGCAAACCCTCGAAAATCTACTATCTGACGTGAAAGATCAGCAAACCAGCGAAAACATCAATCAAACGATCCTGTCTCTTAATACATTGTTGAAGGACTACTCTGCAGGCTCCAAGAGCCACGAGGAACTGATTGACACCATGACGCAATTTCAGTCGACGTTACAACAAATGACACCACTTCTGCAGCAATTAAATCAAACACCAAACAGTTTGATATTCGCCGATGGCACCCAACCACTTGTCGAACCTAAAGCAAAAGCCAATACTTCACCCGACACAACACAGGATAACAACAATGATTAAAATGACTGGGTTATTCGTTATTGGGCTTATCTGCACCTCGGCGTGCACAACGCAACCTGTAAAGAATGTAGAATATTTTATTTTAAGCAACGGCAATGCATCTTCTTCACCCACTCAACAGCAAAAACCCATAGTCGTGGTCAATCAAATTATCTTGCCAAGTTATCTAGATACCAGCAATTTGGCCATGCAATTAAGTGACCACCAGATATACTATTCAAAACAACACTTTTGGGCGGAACCCCTTAAAACTGGAATGACCAATGCTTTGCTTGAAGATTTAAATGGCTCAAATAGCAACAACGTTTATCTTGCCAAGATTGATGACGCTAAGGTCGAAAGCCCACACCAATTGGGCCTGCATATTCGGCAATTTATGCCTACGTATCAATCGACTGTAATACTAAATGGTCAATACTGGTTAGTTGGGCCTGCTAGTGATAAAAATCAGGCTGAGGTGTATTCATTTGCCTATGAAGTAGAGCTCGAGGAAGATGGCTATCGACATTCGGTCAGTAAAATGCGAGCACTATTGAGGCGCCTCAGTACAGATATTTTGAACAAGGTTGAGAAGTAACTTTATGGTTTTCAGTAGGTTCAAAAATTGGATCAAGTTGTATTTACAATTAGGCATTGTTAAACACAAAGATCATGAAATTAATCAACAGATATTCGTTTCCAACTTATTCTCGTTAATCGGTTATACCATTACTTTTGCGATGGCATTAAGTGCAGCAATCCGAGGTAACACAATATTAGCAATTTCACTTTTCAGTGCAAGCCTTCTATTTTTCATTTCTCATCAAATTCACCGATTTGGCAACCTACAAAACTCACACAAAATTTCGGCGCGTATCGTCTTATTTAGTTTATTAACACTGATGTTGTACCTGGTTTATACTGGAGGGCATGCGAATACAGGCCCCCTATGGATGTATATCGTTCCTCCGGTTGCGTTTTTCTTTGGTGGATTAAGAAAAGGCCTCAGAAGCCTAGGGTTATTTATCGTTATTGTCGGTACAATGCTGTTTTATCCAGATGACGCTTTGCTGAATGCAGAATATAGCTTTGAGTTCAAATCTCGTCTTATTTATTCGTTTTTGACCGTCACATTGCTTTTTGGCTTTTACGAATATTCTCGACAAAAGTCTTTTAAATCTATTCAAGATCTCAGCGACAAGTTTGAAAGACAAGCAATGCTCGACCCCCTCACCCATCTGCCAAACCGGCGCGCGATGCGCGATTACCTAGAACACGAATATGCTAGGGCACAGCGCAGTAAACTGGACATGTCGGTATTATTGTGTGACATCGATCATTTTAAACAAATAAATGATAAATATGGACACGATGGTGGCGATTTTGTATTGCAAAAATTGGCTGATTTATTTGAGAATACGTTACGGAAACAAGACAAAATTTCTCGTTGGGGAGGCGAAGAGTTTCTATTTTTATTGCCTGAAACCAGCGGGTTTGAAGCCTACACCTTAGCTGAAAAAATACGCACAAAAGTTGCTGAAACTGAATTCGTTTACGCAAATCAATCAATAAAAATCACCCTTAGTTTAGGGGTCAAAGAAGTCAGCCCAGAATCTCCCATAGACAAGGCGATTAATCTGGCAGATCATTTTTTGTATCAGGCAAAGGAAAACGGCCGTAACCGCACAATGCCTGACAAAGAAACCTTAGGTGCCGGTTAGCAAAAGTTAGCCGGTTTTATAAATAACCTCGACTCGGGATCAGTATATTTTTAGAAACACACTCCTTTTCTTCGCAGGCAATTTACAAACCTACTTGTCTGAATATCTGCAAAAACAACATAGAAAATAATTCGCTGCAACTTTCTTAGTCAAATGGCGTACATGCTTAATGTTGTCGCTGTAGTGTTGGCTAATTGTCTTGCGCAACAAGAATATACCAATCCGCATAAAAAGAAGTGAGCAGACTGAAAGCGACCATTTACGTTCTCGTTGCCTGACTACTTCGTTCGGCGGATTGGTTTTACCTTTATTTTTATGGAGAAAAAAGATGGTTACTTTTCATCACACTAGTCGAGCCAGCAAAGCATTTCGAAGCTTAGCGGGTGTTGCACTAGGTACCATAGTTAGCATGCAGTGTGTTGCTGGCCCAATAGTGTTTTCAGACGCAGATGGCGACATCAGTGATACCGTTGCTGCCTTTCAACAAGCACTGGGCGATCCTAATCGAGGCAATAGCGCTGGACCATTCGCTGATGGGCGCAGGCAAATCAATTGGGACGCTGGCATAGTGCCATTTGATATGCCTGCTGACTTTTTTAACAACCCGGCTTTTCCGCCTACTCGTGGCGCGGTATTCAGTAATAGCAATAACTCAGAATTTCGTGTGAGTAATGATGGCATAGACAACGAGTTTGATACGTTTAATGCCGATAATCCCAATCAATTTAGTACCTTCAGTGCGCCTAGGTTATTCACCCCTGTTGGCACCAATATTTTTGATGTGAATTTCTTTATACCCGCAGACAACACGCCGGCTTCAGTTAATGGCTTTGGTGCAATTTTCAGTGACGTCGATCTATTTGGTAGCACCATTGTTGAACTGTTTGATGTCAACAACCAATTGATTAGTTCTAACACCGTCGAAGCCAACCCTAATGGCTTGTCGTTTTTTGGCATCGCATTTGACGATTTCACCTCGCCGATTTTTCGCGTCAGTATCACTGCGGGCAATACCGATATTGGTAGCGGTTTAGCGGATGATCCAACCAATGGCATTGACTTGGTGGTCATCGATGATTTGCTTTACGGCGAGCCTCAGGCTGTTTCAGAGCCAGGTGCTTTGGCATTGTTTGCTTCTGCCCTGATATTAATGGGAGTGCGTCGTAAAAAACTTATCTAAGTGACCGAGATTTGGTTAGACAATCAAGCCCGCTTGTTGCGGGCTTAATTTTTTTTGACGAGACTAATCAATGGCGTTTAACTGTATTGCCATGTTGTGAAGCTCGTCTATCGCGTCTGAATACACGTCAATGTCGTTCATATTAATACCTGCTTCTCTAAGCACATCAGCAGAATAATGAGTGTTGCTATTAGCAATACCATATTGAACGACATTAATGGCAGTCTGATCACCACGCAAAATGTATTTTTTTAAGGCTAGTGCTGACGAGATAGCTTGATAAAAAGACGCGTAATGTGGTCCATAAAAAGCAAAAGACTCGTTCATCCATGCATATTTCCAATGGGAATCGATTTTCATATCTGAATCTTTGAAAAATGCCTTTAAGGTGCTTATGTAATGCTGGTTAATATCCTTTGGCAACACACTGTCACCGGATAGAATCGCCTCGCTTATATAGTCCTCTAGACTTACCATAACAGCATAATTAACGATGGTATTTAGTGAACGTGTCAGTAAGTTGGCTAAAATTTGTTTTTTAACTGCTGGGGGATCATCTCGCTTTAGCAAGACATCTGTTTGTAAAAAATGACCAAGATACCAAAGGGCATTGCTAAAGACAGGCAAATCTTCTTCTCGTCTATCTGGTGCAGCGCTATCAGGAATATTGGCCAGTCCCATCATCAAAAAGGCCGCGGAACTATATAATCGGAAGCTGATGTAGTCTTCACGATATTTAAAAATTGTATGGGGGTTGCCTCCCCCAACCTGCCAAAAGACGCCAACCGTATTACTTTTATTGACATCATTGGACAAATGCATCCACGGTTTGTTTAGCCTTTCTTCCATCAGGTTACGATACTCGGATGAAATCAACGATGCGGCATCCAGCGTTACCTCATGGGCGTAATTAATCGAATACGTACGCTTTTCACTGTTGATTAGTGAACGAAAATCCGTTGGAATGAGGTATTCCTGTTTTTTCACGCGTGCCAGCGCATTTACAATGACAGCAATTTTGTCTTTATGATCCTTAATTGCATCAAAAACATGCCTGTGGCTATTGCTCTCAAATCCATCCTGCAAGACCAACAATGTATCGACAGAACTTGCCAGTTTCCGATGCTTCGCGATTAACGCATCACCTTCTACTCGGCGAACCAATGCCAGCGCAAACAGATCTTCATAGGTTGATAAGTGTTCAAAAAAGATCCTAGAAGCGTGTTCTTTATTTGTTATATCTCCGCTGCGCCGAATCTCACTAAAGCGAGCAGGCGTTAAAGGTGTCCCATCAAATTCAGGCCAGTGCAGATTACTTTCAAGTAATTGACGATATAGATCATTTGCAGTTCTGGGGAGTCGTGTAAGATCAGCGATGACCGCTTCGGCTTCTGGTGTCGAACTAAACTGTGCAGCTCGTATTATACGATTTATACGCCTATCATGCTGTCGCAGCTTGGGCGATTGTTGGCGCCAGGAATCGAGTGTTGTTGCTGGAATACTACTGACGACCTCATTTACAAACGCCACTGCAGATTCAACTTGTGCTTCAAGGAATTCGCTTTGTTCCATTTTACGCCGATACTTATCACTTTTGGTATCAGTAAAGTGTTCAAGCAACCCAACTTTTGCCAACTTTCCAGCTCGACTTCTGATGGAATATACTGCATCCAATAATGCAGCAAGTTGCTCTGCAGAGTTTACTTGCTTTGGCTGTTTACTCATTGCCGCAATACCTTGCTGGATCTCAGCAACGGCAATATCCCAATCATATTGAGTTGGATAGATGTCCTTCAAATCCCATTCATTCGGATTATCATCCAACGTGTTTGCATTGCAATCTGGCGCAAGTAGGATAGCTAAGGATACAAATATAAGTATAATTTTCATTAATTTACGTAGCTCAGATATTAAGTTTCGATAATTATTACAATAGCGCAGCAAGCAAAGTGAATGGCCGCAAAAACAGCCACTAATTCGCGTAAATAATGCAAATTAACCGGATTTTATGCAGAAAAAAATTATGCAAAACGAACTAGATAAAATTGATTTACATATTTTGCGAATTATTCAGCAAAATACGCGGACGAGTAGCCATGATATCGGAGAAAATGTCGGGTTATCATCATCTGCGGTACAGCGACGAATTGTGGCACTTAAAGAAATTGGCGTAATCAAAAAGGAAGTAGCGATACTTTCCGCCGAGGCACTAGGTCGAAACCTGACACTCATAGCTGAAGTTGCGCTAGAAAACGAAAATAAAGACTCAATTAAATCTTTTATTGAATCGATTGAGCGGCATACAAACGTCACCCATTTTTACTATGTTACCGGCGCAATGGATTATGTCATCATTTACCAAGCACAAGAGATGTCTGACTATGATCGTTTTACCCAAGACGTGTTTTTTAACAACCGCTATGTCAAAACCTTTAATACCAAAGTGGTCATTCGGCCAATAAAAGTGTCTCACGATGTGCCGTTTTAAACGGTTTCAAACCCAATCGAGCTTCAAATCACCTTGCATTGAATTTGTTCCAACTTATATGAGAAATTGCACCCTACTACCATCGTTGGCTTCGTTTTAAACAAAAGATATTTTAGTGAGGCTCGGATAAGCTCACCAGTAGTGACTGGTACGCTAAAAAAGTAATTTTCAAATATCTGATTACTAAACCCAAGCAGTATTAACTGTTCCGCAATATCAAACTAGCCTTTAAACACAGAAAAACTCGGCCTGTTGGTAACCGCTTTTACCCAGCGCTGTGCATGACTCAGCTCTTTCGGCACATTCAACTCACCCAAAAAACCGCAGATCATCAAAGCCGCCATCCCGGTGATATCGGCAATGGAAAAGTCACCCGCCACAAAAGTACGTCCATCGGCCAATTCGTTATCAAGCCATTGCATGTTTTTAGAAAATGCGCGAGGTTGGGTTTCAGCATAGGCGGGAATCTGCTCTATCTTGTCTGCAAAAATCGGAATGCTATGCGAACCATATTGGGCGCACGGCCCCATAATCTGATGCTCCATACGTCGATTCCACATTTCGATTTTGGCCATTTCAGCTGGACTCTTGCCCATCAAAGGGTTGTTTGGGTATATCGCCTCTAAGTATCGACATATCGCTACGCTTTCTGACAAAAAACTGCCGTCATCGAGAGCTAATACAGGCACCTCTCCTAGTGAATTACGTGCTCGATGCGCCTCTGCGCGCGCTTCACCCTTCATCACATCAATGGTTTCTACTTCTATTTCAATGCCTTTTTCTTGAATAAAGGCGGCAACACGGAATCCATTGGGTGACAGACCGTTATAAAGCTTCATAGTATTTCCTTAA
The DNA here is from genome assembly GCF_007197995.1 of Aliiglaciecola sp. M165. GTDB lineage: Bacteria > Pseudomonadota > Gammaproteobacteria > Enterobacterales > Alteromonadaceae > Aliiglaciecola. The sequence goes on along the minus strand of NZ_VKKH01000006.1, from coordinate 546,362 downwards.
AAGTGATCATTTTAGTAAACCATTTAGTTGACTATAGAACGCCACTACACTACAGTCAACTAATTGGTTCAGTAAATTACACACAGTATGCACCCAAATAATTTTGGTATTGAAAAAACTTTTGGCGCCCTGTCTGACAGCACTCGGATAGCGATAATTGAACGGCTCAGTCGAGGCGAAGTATCCTTATCAGAGCTGTCTAAGCCCTTTGCGATGTCGCAAACCGCGGTTTCCAAACACGTGAAAATCCTCAGTGATGCGGGCTTGGTTGCAGTCAAAAAACGAGGACGAACCCGTTTTTGCGAACTACTTCCGGAGCCAATGCAGCAAGCTGAAAATTGGTTAATGATCTATCAGAAATTCTGGTCTGAACGCTTTAATAACCTATCCACTTTTTTGCAACAAGAAAACTCACAATAGCTCTTATAAGCCCTTATTAAAAGCGAGTAAACATGAATCATCCCTTTCTTAAATCAATTCCCAAACAAGATCCCTTGATCATGGAGACAGAATTTGATGCCAGCCCTGAGCGTGTATTTAAAGCCTGGACGAGCGTTGAAGATATCCTGCAATGGTTTGGTTCCGGTGATGGCGGTCCTGATCGCGCCTCAGTTGATCTTAGAGTAGATGGAAAATGGCAATTTGTGTTTGTGGATAAAGATGGACATAGCGATTATTTGTCAGGTCAGTATCTAAATATCGAGCCAAACAAGTTGCTAGAATTTAGCTGGGCACACACACGCGTTATGGCCGATGGTTCAGAACAAATCACACCCAAACCCAAAGTCACCATCACCTTTGAGCCACGTGAAAACCGTTGTTTTTTAAGGCTTGTCCATAAATCTATCAGTACAGATAGCGCCAGAGAAAACATAATCGGCGGTTGGGGTGCCTCGTTAATCAAAATGAAAGGGTTGGTAGAGTGAATTTCGAACATTTCATACAGCCATTTATCACATCAGAAGAACTCGCGCTCTCCACTATGATGGGAACGTCTTGTTTGCGCTTCAAAGGCGAATTTGTCTCTATGTATTTTGCAAAAGAAGAGTCTCTTATCGTCAAGCTGTCACCCAATCGCGTAAATGAGCTGATAGAGAATGGCGAAGGCTATGAATTCAATTACACCAAGAAACGATTTAAAGAATGGGTGTTGATCCCATTGGACTTTGAAGAGTCGTTTGGTGGTTATGTTGATGAGGCTATTGATTATGCGAAGTTGAAAGTGGACTAGTCTTGATAAAAAGGCAGCCGCGCTGAAGCGCGTTCACCAAACATTGCAGGAGCAATGCAGAACGGTACTGGCTGAGATTGGTGAATACTAGATTGAGTCGCACCAGCACCGCTTTGAATTAGAATTCGCCCCAAATGGTTCGTTATGAGAGCCGCTGGCCCCTGCCACCATCAAGCGTAAAAAGGCGATATTAGTTGGAGTTGAAGAATTTGAAAACTCAGCATCTACATTAAGACAGGTGGACGTACTAAATTTAACCATCAATGACTAATTGAATACCTACTTTCACCTTATCAGGTCTAGCTAAAACAGAAATTTATACTTCTGCGTTAAGATGATGCTTAAGCTTACTTTTGAGTGTTTCTAAAGAATTATGGCAAAAGTCGAAGCAGTTGAATTTACCTTTTTATAAGACATTTTAACAGCAAGTAATGGTAAAAAAGTAACTTCCAACGCGCTAGCCCTATGCTACCGAAAAAAGTCTACATCAATTCAACTATTAATAGAGCACTCATCATTAAATTTTCTCTTGATTCTGGCTTAACATGCGGTGATCAGAGAAGTTATTTAAAATACTTATCGTATATGTCCTCTCCCAATTTTCTATATTGACTCGACTTAAATTTTTTAAAATCATAATCATCAATATTAGCAAGCTTGTTCCTGTATGAATCAATGTCTAGTGTTTTTTGTTCATTTTCTACTAACAGTCGAAGAACGTTAAGAACTCCATTAATAAATGAAACCGTCAGCAAGCCTTCTTTGGAGCTCGGACTATAGGTTCTCCATTTATCATTAGATAATTTTTCCTTGAATACAATTAATATTATCCTAATCTCAGTTACTAAAAAGTCTATATACTTATCTAATAACGCAGAATCAGAAATATCTTTGGATTTTAATTTTTCTCTATCACTGTTTTTCCATATTGAGAATAAACTATCTTTTGACTTAATATCTTCAATCTTCACGAGTGGTATTAAACCGTAACTTACAATTGAAGCAGTTTTAAGTTTGTTTTTCTCGTACCAATACAACTCTATTAGATCACTAAGCGGTCCGCTCTCGTTTAACTTGTAGACGATTCTCTTCCCAATAGACGTAGAAGAGAATGGGTTGATCATTAACTCGATCTCTTGTCGAATGTTTGAAGGGACGTTTTTTTGATTTGCGTTGATTTCTAAAAAAAGATTTGCTTCAAACTCTAGCCTCTTTTGTTTAGATTCGTTTTTAGGGAACAGTATTCCTGTTACGAGTAAATTTTGTACCTCTCGTAAGCCTGAAATTTTCTCTTCGTATTGATCATCTGCTTCATGATAAGCGTACGTTCTATGCTGCCCGTCAATTAAACCAATAATATTTGCAGAATCATCGATTCGAATTTTTGCAGGAAGAACTTGCGTCGAGTTTTCACTCGTAAATTGCCCATCTTCTCCAAGAGTCAAAGCATTGCTATCTTTGTCAAACAAGGAAATTTTATCAGTAGAAATTGTAGCAATAATGTTGTTAATGAAAACCCTATCTCTTTCATACAAGTATCTTCTCATACTAGAAATTTTAGGCGATTCTAACATTCTTTGGTAATGACCAATGTTCTCAAGATCCTTCCAACCATTCTTCCGAAGCACATAAGATCTTCTCAACAACGATCCTGCGTCTATATAGAACGATATAATTTTGTATCCCTCTTCAAACTTGCTCTTTTCTTCAGGTAGAATATTTCCTTCGAATGTTTGATGGGAAGAGGAGGAGGAGTCCTTAATATTGCTACCAAACTCGCTGAAGGGAATTTGTATAAATTCCATAAACTCATATTTACTAGACTTCTTTATTGCTTTCGTCACACTTTTGAAATACTGGACAATGTGATAGTCAAAAAAGATGACACTATCAACAAATTGCTTTTTATGCTCCGTTGAGATTGTTTTTTTAGAGCAATATAGAACTTGTACTTTTAACTCGTTTTTTGAATAGATACCTGAAATGTTACTTTTATAATACTCCATGAAGCTAGGTAGTTTTTCTTCATTCGACAAAAACTCAATGAATGCTCTATGATCAGCATATATCTTGTCGTAAAACACTTTCTTTTTTAAAAGATGCCCACCTGGATTTCCGATCGTATATTCCGTAATCAGGATGACATTTTCATTAATAAAAATGTCATCTATTTCTGACGTTCTATCATTGTAAACGAAGCTCTTTCCATCAATATATGGGAGTCTTGTAAACCCCATATTTTTCATAATAGTTCTAATCTCTTTTATTTGATTTTTTTGCTCTAGCCTTTGTGCTTTTTCTTCAGGTGAAAGCTTTTTCCGAACACTTTTTTTCCGTTTCTTCCTTTGAACCATAATAATAAATTTTACCAGTAACCCTACAAATTTAAATTAAAACAAAGCCTACAACTCCATACAGAGTGAATCAAATCTAGCATTTTTGATAAAAGAGTGCCTACTCTTTTAATAGAACCCAAATATTGTTAATTGTATTGAGTTATTAAACACGGAGTCTAGTCGTTGCAGCGAACATGCCTCATGCTTTGTTTACCGTTAAAAACTATCACATATTTTCTGTTGACTGAAATTAACAAAAGCCTGTCTGCCAAAGAAAATTCTAAATTACACTACATACTAAATAATACGCTGCGTGATATTATTTTATTGACAATCTATAGTTCAAGCATCTTTAGGGACGGCAATATCTATTTCAAAAAAAGTCGCTGAGTGACTTACCATCAAAAAGTTTTTCATGACTAATCTGAACTTACATGTTTATTATGTTCATCAATTAAATCCGTGGTTAACTTAATTAGATTTTGCGCGGTGATTTCAAGGGATTTAGAAATGGCGAGTATAGAACTTAGAGATGGCTGTCTCTGACCTCGCTCCAGCATTGATATAAAAGTTCTATCTAGATCACAGCTAAGAGCAAGTTGTTCTTGAGAAATGCTTTTCTCTGCCCTAGCTTGCTTCAGTACAGCACCAAATGCTTCTTCTGGTTTCATAGCTTCTCCTTTACTTGAGACGAAGTTTGCTACTCTTGTAGACTATGGTCGACGGACTATAGTCTACAGTTAGGCAAAGAAAGCTGCTAAGATACAATTTGTTTGAAGTTCGAGGCTAGAGTATGGGTTATTCAAATCAGTTTTTTAAGGCATTGAGTATAAGAGAGGAAAAAGGAGGAAACTTGGCAACATTTGCCAAACAGAGCGGTGTGCCTGTAAAGAAACTAAAGTACTACAATAAAAACAATATAGTGCCAACTGGAACCGACTTGAAAAACATTATGTCAGCGGCCAATATATCAGAGCTATTACTTCGTATTAAAATGGGGAGGCTTGATAAGGATATTATCGAAGCAATACAAGAAAACGCTGAAGCAATCCTTCCACTAATAGAAACTCATGTTCCTACTATTGAATCTCCAATGACCAATTGCAAATTGGAGTTTAAGACTAATCTAGGAGAACTCTACAGAGGTGATTCTTACGAGCTGCTTAAATCTATTGAAAGTGATTCAATTGATTTGATATTTGCTGATCCCCCATTCAATTTAGCTGTGATATATCCATCCGAAATTAATGATAGCCTTAGAACAGAAAAATATATTCATTGGTGCCAAGAGTGGATTAAGGAAAGTGCTAGGGTATTAAAACCAGGAGGCTCGCTATTTCTCTGGAATCTTCCCAAATGGAATGCAGCGTTAACATCTTACCTTGAAAGTATGCTAACTTTTCGTCATTGGATTGGTGTTGATATTAAATACAGTTTGCCTATCCAGAAAAGATTATACCCATCCCATTACTCTCTCCTATATTACGTTAAGGGAGATAAACCCAAAACGTTTCATCCTGATAGGCTTACAATGGATGTCTGCTCAAAATGTTATGCGGAGTTAAAGGACTATGGGGGATATAAAGATAAAATGAACCCAACTGGCATAAATATGACAGATATCTGGACTGATATCCCACCAGTTAGGCATCGCAAATATAAAAGAAGAGAAGGCTCTAATGAGCTGTCCCTAAAGTTATTAGACAGAATTATAGAGATGGCTTCTAACAAAGGGGATCTAGTTTTTGACCCATTTGGTGGCTCAGGTACCACCTACATGGCAGCTGAATTAAAAGGTAGAAAATGGATAGGCTGTGAAATTGGTCCGTCAGATGTTATTCAAGAACGCTTTTCATTGATTAATGATGAACGAAAAATTCTTGATGGCTACAGAAAAAATATAAATTCTTTATTCCCAGAGAAAATTAGAGTCGAGCGCGAAAAACGTGGGCTATGGACGTGTGAAACTATCAGGAAAAAGAAAAAAGCCAACCAATTAGATGAGAAAAGCTAGCATGACGCAGTTCTATAACCCGAGCAAAGAAATACTTTAGTTAACTATACATAATGGGAATGAACATTATGATTCGCAGTGGAGTTCTTGGTTCTGCACAAATTGCTCCATATAGCATTGTTCTTCCCGCTGCGTTTAGAGATGATGCTTCAGAAAAATGGCAAAGTTCAAACAGAGAAAGTGGCAGGCGAATCAACTTACGATCTGCAGCTTGAATAAACAATTGAGGTGATGCGAAGAAAGGTATCGCACCCTGAAAACGAGTAAAAAAGGGACAGAGTTAATTAAATTCAAACCAAGTCATCAACTTTCTACAAACACAAAAAAAACCACTGTTAGCGGGTCATTTTATATTTGGCGGAGAAAGAGGGATTCATTCGTATCGTCCTTGATACTCACCCTTCGGGCAGCCTAAAGGCTGTGCTATTTGTTCCTTACAAATAGTCGAACCAGAGGATTCTCATCAAGTCCTCTGCACAACGCATAAATGAAAAAGCCCCAGCAAAATGCGCTAGGGCTTTTCATTTATATGGCGGAGAGAGAGGGATTCGAACCCTCGTTAGGGATTAACCTAAACACACTTTCCAGGCGTGCGCCTTCAGCCACTCAGCCACCTCTCCGAAACTTTTAAATCTTCGCCGTTTTATTGAAGCTCAAAGGATATTTAAACTTCGGCGCACGGCGTGCGCGTTACTCCAGGCTTCCTGCCTTTCGCCCTTCGGGCCATGCTGCGCATGTTCCAATTTGTTCCTGACAAATTAGTCAGCCACTCAGCTATCTTTCTAAATCTTTAGCGCTTTTAAAGCGCCGCGTATAGTAGGTAATTCCCTGCGTGCAATCAAGCAGAAATCAGCAATTTTGTAAATTTATTAGTGCTTAAGCATTGCCCTGCACTTTCAACCTGTGTTGTGCTGAAAAATCCAACATGCGATCAAGGGGTATCAGCGCTTTTTTGCGTAAAATATCGTCCACAAAAATTTCGTGGCCATTGGTATCTGTCAATGCGTCATGAATCGCTTTTAGGCCATTCATTGCCATCCATGGGCAATGGGCACAACTTTTACAGGTTGCACCATTTCCACCTGTTGGGGCTTCAAAAAACTCTTTTTCTGGTGCCAGTTGCTGCATTTTATAAAAAATGCCACGATCAGTCGCCACAATAAACTTGTTGTTTGGCAAGTTCTGAGAGGCTTTGATAAGCTGAGTTGTGGAGCCTACGGCGTCTGCCATATCCACCACGCTGGACGGTGACTCAGGGTGAACTAATACGGCGGCATCTGGATGCAGATGTTTCATGTCGCTTAGGGCTTTGGAAGAAAACTCATCGTGAACGATGCACTCACCCTGCCACATTAGCATGTCTGCGCCTGTTTGTTTGGCTATGTATGCGCCTAAATGCCTGTCTGGTCCCCACAGGATTTTTTCACCCATGGCATCCAAATGTTCGACAATTTCCAATGCGATACTTGAAGTCACAACCCAGTCGGCACGAGCCTTCACCGCGGCTGAGGTGTTAGCATATACGACCACAGTATGATCGGGGTGGGCGTCACAAAACGCGCTAAATTCTTTTTCTGGGCAACCTAGGTCTAATGAACAGGTCGCCTCCAAGGTAGGCATCAATACAGTTTTTTCAGGGCTAAGGATTTTTGCGGTCTCGCCCATGAAGCGCACACCAGCGACAATCAAGGTTTGTGCGTCACAGTCGCGTCCATAACGCGCCATTTCCAGTGAATCTGAGATAAATCCGCCAGTATCCTCAGCAAGGGCCTGAATTTCAGGATCCGTATAGTAGTGCGCTACCAAAGCAGCGTTTCGCTCCTTCAATAGTCGTTTTATCTCATTTTGATAATAGGTTTGTTGTGCTTCCGACAAAACCTCTGGTTTTGCCGGAAACGGATATTCTATCGAATCAATGCGATTCACCTGCGTCATGCTACGTCTCGTGTTAACAGGATTTGAACGTCCGAGTATTATACCCTAGCTAATCTCTATTGAAAAATAAGCTGCGTAAAATACTCGGATTCATTTATTTCAACCCAAATAACCAACGAGTGATAGTGGTTCTTTTCACCATTTCATATCCTAAAAAGCACACCAACACAGTCATACACAATATGAGCGAAAACTCTAACATTGCAGGCAGTGCTGAAGGCTTTAGATACCAAGCAATTACCACGATTGCAGTTTGATGAAACATATACCAAGGTAAAATAGCCTTGTTTGCATATTCAAGCACAGGGCTAGATTTCGTCAGGTAAGCGCCTGCAAATCCAACAACGGTGAATATCCAAGCCCAATGATTTGCGCTAAAAAACGCACCGTAAACCAATTTCACTGTAGTAGACGTTTCGTATTGACTTGCAAGCCAGGGAAATCCTCCGTTTCTATCAGCAACGATAAAGCTGTAACCGATAATGGCGACAAGTAAAAACCAACGCCGATTTGCTATTACGAAATCCCACCATGCATCAATGCGCGCAAACAGATAACCCGCTACGAACACCAATAAGTATTTACCATGGTTGTACCAATCGTCGGTTAATCCGTGGGTAACGGGGTAGCTGCGGGCCAACCATAGCCAAAGTGAAATAAGCGATGCACACAACAGCACGAATGTCAGCGCGAATGGCAAACGGCCCTTAAGCACATCAGCAAATCGGTTTAAAACGCTATGACTCAAAATAGCGATCACGCTATATACCCACAAATAGGGTAAAAACCAAAGATGATTCCAGGTGAGCAATCCAATTGAAGAGTGATGTTCGGTCAACAATGACGTGTTTGGGTTGACGTATTCGACCCAAAACGCAAAGAAACCCGGTTCAATTAGCCCTTGGCTAATCGCTTCGATATAAACCTGCGGGAATACCACTACAAACATGCCAAATAACAAGGGTATCAGCAGGCGATTTGAACGAAGCTTTAAGAGCTCCGAGACAGAATAACGTTTAATGACTAAAGACAGTGCCATAGCGCTGATAAAAAACAATAACGACATACGCCAGGTGTTGGTCAATATCATGACTTCTTGAAGCCAACGAAACGTATTATCACTTTTGATGTGCCATCCCCAGTCCTGAACATAATACATTCCAATGTGGTAGAGAATGAGAAGCGAAAAAGCCAACGTTCTTAACCAATCTACATCGTATCGTCTTGTGTTATCTATTTGTGTCATGATTATTTTTGCCTCAAACTGTCAATGTGTGTTTTGATAGATTTACGTTTTCATTCAATTAAATAAAAGCCTCAAATGGCTATCAGGACAGGATTAGGGATAACAGGTGGAATCTGGGGACAAATATCTTCTAAATTTATTCGCACGTTTTGATAAGCATCGTGTGGGCTATCTATATTTATTGATTGCTGCTTATCTGTTTGTTAACAACAGCATTAATGCATCGAGCGTTTGGATGGAACACAACCGCGATGGTCAGGCTGAAATCCAGATTTGGGAACCCTTCGTTTGGGAATATAGCAGTGCCCTTAGCACATTCATTTTACTCCCATTAGTCTTCATGCTGTTTATGCGCGTTCCCCTTCGTTTTACCGGCATCGGGAAACAAGTTTTTATTCATGCGCTAGCAACTGTTGTCTATTCAGCCGCTCATGTGACATTGATGGTGATGTTTAGAGAAATCATCTACTGGTTGGATGGCGGAAACTATGATTTTTCTCCTTGGCTAAGAGAGTTTTGGTACGAGTACCGCAAAGATGCGTGGGGCTACTTGTTTTGGTTAATTCTGTTTCATGTATTCAAATCACTTTATGCTCGACTCAAAGGCGAAGCGAGTTTACTGAGCGACAAAGATGAATACAAAGATGGAGAGGATGAAGATAAGGCATCGGCACAAAATAGCCATTCTGCAGAGCAGAATTTTGACTATTTTATTGTCAGGAAATTGGACAAAGAGTTTCTCGTTAAAATTAATGAAATTGAATGGTTGGAATCAGCGGGAAACTATGTGAATTTGCATAAAGAAGGTCGTATTTATCCACTGCGGGGAACCTTAAACGATACGGTTTCAAAAATTTCTGCGTTAGGTTTTAGCCGAATTCATCGTGGACATGCGGTTAACCTGGATGCCATCGACAACATTCAGACCGTGCCAAGTGGCGACGGAAAAGTCACACTAAAAAGTGGAACTGTTTTGAACATGTCCAGGCGATACAAGTTGGACTTAAAAAACCAAATTGCTCAATAGATTCAAAATGGCTAGGTGCGTTACCAGGGATGGGTTTAATCTGAGTTTTGTGAATGCTTAAAAGAAAAACAAATTTGTCGAACACAGATGGTTTTAGATGGTGGGTCGTGCTGGATGACTCCGGGTATCCTGCCCTACGCCCTTCGGGCCGTGCTTCGCACGTTCTATTTTGTTCCCGACAAAATAGTCGAACTACTGGCTTTCACCCCACACTCCTCACTTAAGGAAGTATCAAGCATTCGGGGAAATTGAATTCAAGAGGAATATTGTTTTAGATGGTGGGTCGTGCTGGATTCATTTCAGGCATCCTGCCTTCCACCCTTCGGGCAGCCTTCGGCTGTGCAAATTGTTCCCGACAATTTGTCGAACAACGCTGGTTCTCACCCAGCACGAAGCTAGGTAGTATTGGCTATGGTGAATTAAGATAGTTAATTGTCGATGTATAAGAAGATGGTGGGTCGTGCTGGATTCGAACCAGCGACCAATTGATTAAAAGTCAACTGCTCTACCAACTGAGCTAACGACCCATCTAATTGATTTTTAAATCCTGCAAGTGTGCTGGATTATTCCGAACATCCTGTTCTCCACCCCTTCGGGGTCATGCTTCGCATGTTCAAAATCGTTCCCTACGATTTTGTCGAACCAGCGACCAATTGATTAAAAGTCAACTGCTCTACCAACTGAGCTAACGACCCATCTAATTGATTTTTAAATCCTGCGAGTGTGCTGGATTATTCTGAACATCCTGTTCTCCACCCCTTCGGGGCCATGCTGCGCATGTTCAAAATCGTTCCATGATCTTGATTCTGAAAAGCCATCTTTGGAAAATGGTGGGTCGTGCTGGATTACTCCAGGCATCCTGCCTTACGCCCTTCGGGTCATGCTTCGCTGGTTCTCTTCCAGCACGCATAGACCTATATCTTTCCTGAAAATGGTGGGTCGTGCTGGATTCGAACCAGCGACCAATTGATTAAAAGTCAACTGCTCTACCAACTGAGCTAACGACCCTTTTCAGATTTGTTACAGTGCTGCTGCAACGGCGGCATATAATACTCAAATATCGCTTGGACGCAACCAAAAACTATCGATATTTCAAAACTATTTGTTTATTCGCTGAAAATATAAGCTAAGTTAAACGTTATTAACCTAGCGTTAACTAAACTGCCAAAAAATCGTTGATTAATTCATCGCGTTTAAGCGAGCATCTGCCAACCTACTAGATGAAGAATCTGGGTATTCTGACTTAACTTGTTCAAATAATTGTTTCGCTCTAGCCAAATTATCTTGCCTTTGAGCAACCACACCTAACTTAAACAATGCATCTGCGCGTTTAGACGAATCGGGATAACCGCTCACAAGCACCTGGAACTGTTCCCCAGCACTTTGCCACTCTTGTTTATTAAACAGGAGCTGCCCTAACCAATAATGGGCATTAGGAGCATAGCTGGAGTTCGGATACTGCTGAATAAACGCTTGAAATTCTGGAATAGCTTGGTCGTATTGCTTATCGCGCAGAATCAAATTCACAGCACGGTCATATGCCTCACTTTCACTGGCATTATTTGAAACAGGAACCACAGGGGTATTGACTACAGCGTTGGTTTGTTGACCTGGCGCGACTACCGTTGGTGTTGTGGAAACAACCGCCTGATTGTTGACAGATTCAATACGTCTGTCAATTTCAAGATACAGCTCTCGTTGCCTTTCTAGGATCTTTTCAAGCTGATGATTATGCAATTCTAAGGTGCCACGTAGTTCAGACACTTCCGATTGCATGCTATCAAGTTGTTCTTGAATTCGATGTTGCATATTGGTTCGTGTATCAACAATACGTTCCAATACTTCAACGCGCTTTTGCAAAGCGCTATCATTGAGGTCTGTTACAGGCGCAGGAGCCGCATTCACTGCGGCTCCTAACGTACTTAACAGACTAATCGCAAAAATGCGTTTAATCATAGACTTGTTTTCTTATTGGTAAACCAAAACACCACGACGGTTTTGCGCAAAAGCAGCTTCTGTAGAACCGTTAGCAGCTGGCTTCTCTTCGCCATAAGAGACGACTGAAAGTTGCGAGGCGCTCACACCAGAATTAAGAAGGTAAGTTTCAACAGACTTAGCACGACGCTCACCCAATGCAATGTTGTACTCAGGTGTACCGCGACGGTCACAATGCCCTTCTACGACAACAGACTGACCAGAGTTTTTCGCTAAGAAATCTGCGTGTCTATCAAGGATCGCGCGGGCAGCACTGGTTAGATTAGCAGTGTCAAATTCAAAATAAACCACTTGGTCTTGCTGCAGGCTAGCCAACATATCACGGGTTTCTCTGGCTTCAATATCTGCCAATCGGCGGGCTTCCGCTGCAGCAGCAGCTTCGGCTTCTTGTCTTGCTTGAGCTTCTGCAGCAGCTTGCTGTTCAGCGCGTTGTTGTGCTTCTTGAGCAGATAGTTCGTCATCAGAAGTCGAACTACAAGCCATCATGGTCACCACTGGCACAGCAATCAATAAACCTCTGAATAATTTTTTAAGTTGCATTTCATTGATCCTTATCGTTTTTCGAAATTTCTATGTATTTGTTGTAAGTATATTATAAAAATGGTGACCAACTAGGTGATTTCACTTGCCCGTTAGACACTGGTAATCTCGCTTTAAACCTGCCATCCAGCGACACTAAAGACAAAACTTGCTTGTCTTCATGCAGTGTACTGTAAATGATCATACTCCCATTTGGTGCAAGACTGGGAGATTCATCCAGAAATGTCTTAGTTAACACTAACATGTCTCCAGAATCCACACCTTGCTTAGCAATATGATAATTGCCTCTTGTTCGGTTTACCATCACGATTTGATTTCCATCAGGTGTGAAAGTGCCCCCAAGGTTCATTTCTCCTTCAAAAGTCGTGCGCCTTGTCTTACCCGTTGCTAAATTTACTCGATAAATCTGAGGTTTACCACCCCGTTCTGAACTAAAAATCAAATGTTTACCATCAGGTGACCAACTTGGCTCAGTATCAATCGCTCGATTTCGAGTAATTTGCCTCAATCGTTTACTGGCAATATCCATAATGTAGATTTCAGGATTCCCATCTTTTGATAAAACCATTGCCAATTGCCTGCCATCTGGAGAAAAAGCCGGTGCACCATTTATGCCAGGAAAATTAGTCATCATAGTTCGGCTTGTTGTGTAGATGTCTTGAATGAATATTTGTGGCCGCTTATTTTCAAACGATACATATGCCAATTTACGTCCATCTGGCGACCACGTAGGTGACATCAACGGTTCATTAGAACGCAATAATACCGTTTCATTTTCACCATCATAATCGGCAACTACCAGCTGAAAAGGCTTATCGTCGGTACCGGGATCTCTTACAATTACGTATGCAATTTGCGTCAGAAAAGCGCCTCTTTCACCTGTAAGCTTCTCGTATACTATGTCACTAATACGATGGGCATAGCGACGAAACTCATCAGCACCGATAACAGTGCTCCATTCGTCGAGAATGTGGTCGCGGTTGGTCACTAAGCGACCATCGCTAAGTGCTTGTGTTTGGCCCCCAGTTATCTGCCCGCGGATTACATCTATAAGTTGCAAAGACACTTTAAATTCGTCGGCACTTTGCTGTTCAATGTGACCAATAAGTACTGCTTCGGCCCCAGATTCCGCCCAACGACTGTAGTCAACTTCAGTGTCTGATTTTGGTAACTGTGGAAGCTGCTCCTGACGTAATGCAAAGAATTTACCACTGCGGGTTAAGTCTGCAGCAACAACGCGATCGATACTGCTTGGCGTCAAGGTGCCTGGGGTTAAATGGAAAGGAACGACCCCAACTGGACGTGCCGTGTTTACGCCTTCAGTTATGAATATTTCCAATGTTGCTTGGCTGAAGCTTGAAAGCGACATAAAGGATAGCAGCGTGAATAAACGTAGTTTTATTTTCATTAATTAAAAACCAAAGTTAAAAGTGATATCTCGTAATTTATTGTAAACATCTGGGTCGGATGACATAGGCATGTCTCCAGCTCTTCTAATAGCTTGTTCACCAGTGGTGCAAACAACCCTATCTCCTTCAATAACGCGCACTTGAATAACAAATCCGGTTGATGAAAGTCTAATGTTTATTCGGCAAGACTTGCCGATCATAGAATCGTCTGTATACCAATTTTGTACGATTTTCGCATTTATCAAAGCGGTATACCTTTCAGTTTCAGTTAGCACATGCTTTTGACGCTGCTGACTGCGCGCCGCCTGCTCAGCTTGAAGCTGCTCTTGCATTAAACGCTCCATTTCCTGCAGCTCTTTTTGTTCTTGCTGCTTTCGCTCTGCTTCTTTTCTAGCCTGTTCTTCCGCTTCACGTTTTTCCCTGGCTTTTCGCTCACGCTCTTGTGCAGCACGACGCTCTAACTCACGTTGTTTGCGCTCGTTTTCCTTTCGCTGCGCTTCTTCTTGAGCTTTTCTCTCACGTTCTTTTGCGTCAGCTGCCGCCTGCTCTCGTCGCTTTTTGTCTTCTATTTGACGTTGTTTTTTGCGCGCTTCGTCTTGACGACGTTGCTCGGCTTCTCGTTTGCGTCTGGCTTCATCACGCTGCTTTTGCAATTCTTTTTGACGCTCGGCTTCTTTTTGTTGCTCAATTCTTTTCAGCTGATTTTCAATAGTTTTTTGATCCACCACAACCGCTTCGATGGGCTGGAAATTTGGTGCTGAAATTTCTATCTGTTGTGGCACCGAATGAAAATCAAAGCTAATCAAAAGCACTGCACCTAACACAACATGCAATGCCAAGGATCCCATCAATGCCGAATTAAATTTAAACATGGTTACCACTACTGCTCAGGCGTCTCTGTCATCAAACCGACCGACGGTACCCCTGCTCGCTGCAACAAAACCATTAACTGCACAACATAATTATATGGAACCGCCCCATCACCTTTAACGACGACTGGCGTATTAGGATCTTTTTGAATTTGTGCCGCAACAATCACCGCTAAATCTGTAGCTGACATAGGCGCTTCCTGATTGTCACCGACATTGATGAAATACTCACCGGCTGCATTAACGGATGCGATAATCGGCGGTTTACTGTCTTCATCTAAAGATTCTGCCTGAGCCTTGGGTAAATCAACTTTAACGCCTTGGGTCACCAAAGGTGCGGTTACCATAAAAATGATTAACAGAACCAGCATGACATCGATGTAAGGCACCACGTTTATTTCAGAAACGGGACGGCGTCTTTTTCTTTCATACATATTATTAGCCCAAACTTATTCAGCGCGCTGCGCTAGCGTTTGACGGTGCAAAATACTCGAAAACTCTTCCATAAAATTGCCATAACTGTTTTCAAGTTTCTCTACCTGGTTGCTAAACCGGTTATAGGCAATCACCGAGGGGATAGCGGCAAACAACCCCATCGCCGTTGCGATTAGCGCTTCTGCGATGCCTGGTGCCACCATAGCTAAAGTAGCTTGCTGCACTTCACCCAGCGCTATGAAAGAGTTCATGATCCCCCAAACCGTGCCAAACAGGCCAATGTAGGGGCTGATTGAACCAGCCGTAGCTAAAAACGAAAGATTGGCTTCGAGGTTATCAACTTCACGTGACAACGACACTCTCATCGCTCGATGGGTGCCGTCCATAATACCCTCAGGAGAAGAATTCGCGGTTTTTCTTAGCCTTACGTATTCCTTAAAACCAGAACAAAACAATGTCGCCATACCTTGCGTCGATTGTCGTGCAGAGAGTTCCTGATAGAGCTTATTTAGATCTACACCGGACCAAAATTTGTCTTCAAACTTTTTGGTTTCAGTTTTGGCACTCTTAAGAATTTTGGCTCGTTGAAAAATGAACGCCCATGACACCACAGAGGTGGCAAGAAGTAGAAGCATAACAAGCTGTACTAATAAACTTGCTTGCAAAAACAAATCAAAAAATGACATGTTAGATGACACGTGAAATTTCCCCTAGAATAAAATTTGGAATTGCAATGGGTTTCATTTTTTGAAGATCCACACATGCAACTCTTATTTGCGCACTTATCAGACGTTTTTCGTCTGCATTTATTATTTGTTGTTGGAACGTCATGCTAGCACGTTTTAATTCAATTATTTGAGTACTGATTTGCAGTAAATCATCAAATTTAGCCGCTGCTATGTTGTCCATTTCCACCCGTTTGACGACAAAACCGATAGATTGTTCCAATAAACCCGATTGTTCAATGCCAAAACTTCTCAACCATTCTGTTCTTGCTCGTTCTAGAAATTTTAAATAGTTAGCATAATAAACAATTCCACCTGCATCCGTGTCTTCGTAATACACTCTTATTTGACAGTTGTGAACCACACCTTTTTTCATAATGCTCCCAAAATCGCGGCTGTAAATCGCTTTCAGATAACATGCATATTTATTAGTCCAGTGACAGATTAAACATCACCTCAAGGCTATGCCTCACATGACATTGCTATTACCCAAAGCAAGCATAGTGCCAGCAATGTAAGAAAATTAAAATCTATGTATCTACCTGGCTTTTAATTAAAGCTTTTTGACAGGTTAAATATTTATGCACAAACAATGAATAATCCGCGCTAAAAACCTCAGATCGCACAAATAAATATAATCAATAAATTAACAATTTAATTTCAAAATTCAACCTATCAAGCCGAAAAGCATACAAATAAAGGAGTACATCGAAGCAAAACAACACAAGCGCACAGAATTCATTAGTTTTTCTAATCCGAAAACACAATTTTTTTCAATTGTTATCTGTGGTCAGATGACTAGAATACACATCGTTCTCTGGACTGACGCAAAACAAGCGTTATGCGGCAGTCAGATTATACGTCAATCTCTGATTGACAGATTTGTTCCCTGGAATTTTCCTTCCAAACACTTGTTGCTTTGCCCGCGTATTTCGCGGGCTTTTTTTTGGCTTCAAATTCATCACAACCCTCTCAATAGAGTTTATAGCAATATCGAGTTTGGTGATTGGAGTCTATTTTTCAGTGGGTGCTTCAAAATGTCTTGAGAAATGCAAATACGCGCGTTTGGTTGCAACTCTGCCTCGAGGTGTGCGTTGCAAAAATCCTTGTTGGATTAGAAAGGGTTCTATGACATCTTCAATCGTGTCTTTTTCTTCACCAATTGCTGCCGCAAGGTTGTCTAAACCCACAGGTCCACCAGAAAACTTGTCGATCATGGTAAGGAGTAATTTACGATCCATGTAATCAAAGCCTTCTTTGTCAACATCGAGCATGTCTAATGCCTGCGATGAAACTTCTTGGGTAATATTCCCGTCAGATTTAATCTCGGCAAAATCTCGAACCCGACGTAGTAGACGGTTTGAAATGCGCGGCGTACCTCTTGAACGGTGTGCGATTTCAATCGCTCCTTCGTTGCTCATTTGCAAATTCAGATACCTTGCAGAGCGCGATACGATTTGAGTTAAATCCTTCACATTATAAAACTC
Source organism: Aliiglaciecola sp. M165 (assembly GCF_007197995.1). Classification (GTDB taxonomy): domain Bacteria; phylum Pseudomonadota; class Gammaproteobacteria; order Enterobacterales; family Alteromonadaceae; genus Aliiglaciecola. The sequence goes on along the minus strand of NZ_VKKH01000006.1, from coordinate 529,113 downwards.
AAGTCGCTGAACAATACCAAAACGGTCTCGCAGTGGAGACGTCAACGATCCCGCTCTTGTCGTAGCACCTATGAGCGTAAAAGGTGGCAGGTCTAGCTTTATCGAACGCGCTGCCGGCCCCTCTCCTATCATAATATCCAGCTGATAGTCTTCCATCGCGGGATAAAGTACTTCTTCAACTACTGGGCTTAAACGATGAATTTCATCGATAAACAACACGTCATTTTCTTCTAAATTTGTTAGTAAAGCTGCTAAATCACCGGCTTTTTCGAGTACAGGGCCTGACGTTGTTTTAATATTAACGCCCATTTCATTGGCCACTATATTGGCCAGGGTTGTTTTGCCTAGACCTGGCGGACCAAATATTAGTAGGTGATCCAATGCATCTTGTCTTTTGCGCGCGGCCTGAATAAAAATATCCATTTGTGAACACACATGGTCTTGGCCTGTATAGTCGGCCAGCATTTTTGGACGAATAGCACGATCAACCACTTCGTCTTCATTGCTGGCAGTTGGTTGGATCAGTCGATCAGCTTCAATCATTTAGAATTTTTTCACTTTGAAGTTTGATTGTAGTTACATGTTTTTTTATACAGTAAAATCATTTGAGTGTACAGTGTGTTTAGAGCGAATATGCTACCCCATCGAACGCAACGCATCACGGATCAAATCTTCACTGCTCGCGCCTTCTGAATAAACAGTGTTGATGACCTTGGCGGCGTGTACTGGCTTATACCCTAGTGCTACGAGTGCGCTAAGAGCATCCTCTTTTACGTCCGTTGTTACAAGCAGTGTAGCACCGTCTTTTTCAGCAGTTAATGTGGGAAGCTGAGTGACTCCATCCCCTTGTTCGGCGAGTTTCTTCAGTCTATCGCGCATTTCGACAACGAGCCGTTCGGCAGTCTTTTTACCTACCCCAGGCAACTTGACCAAACCAGTATAATCATCATGGGTCACACATTGAATAAATTGCGCCGCAGACATCCCCGATAAAATCGTTAACGCAAGTTTTGGCCCCACACCGTTTACCTTAATTAACTCACGAAAGAGCGCTCGTTCCGACTTGTCAGCAAAACCAAACAGTAACTGAGCATCTTCACGCACGACAAAATGTGTGTATATAATCGCCTCTTCACCCACATCGGGAAGTTGGTAAAAGCTGGTCATAGGTAACTGCACCTCATAACCAACACCCGCAGCTTCGATAAGCACATCCGGTGGTTGTTTTTCTATGAGTATTCCTCGTATCCGACCTATCATAATGATTTCCTGTTATTTTCTTAGCCTGCCACGCACGGTCTTACTCGCCTGCCCTGACATTTTAATCAAACTCTGTTGGGTATGACCATGACATAAGGCTACAGCTAATGCATCGGCCGCATCAGCTTGTGGCGTCGAAGGCAGCTTTAGTAAGTAAGTGACCATGTGCTGAACTTGATTTTTTTCAGCAGCCCCTTTGCCCACGACACTTTGTTTGATTTGTCTGGCTGAGTATTCGGCAACGGGCAGTTTGGCATTGGTTGCCGCAACAATTGCAGCTCCTCGCGCCTGCCCAAGCTTAAGGGCAGAATCTGGATTTTTAGCCATGAAAACTTGTTCAATGGCAAATTTATCCGGTTGGAATTGTAAGATGATTTCACTCACACCGTTATATATTTGGTGCAATCTAGACGCTAACTCGTCGCCTTGAACGCGGATACAGCCGCTTCCTAGATAACTAAAGGTATTGCCACTTTGTTTGATCACGCCATATCCAGTGATCCGCGACCCAGGATCAATACCTAGTATGATTGCCATTAATTGGGCCCCTTTTCAGGAACAAACTTTTCAATGGCCTGCTTGTTTGTGTCGGACCATGCCAATTCAATCGCTGCTCGTTTGGAAAGCCATTTAAACGATAAGTGCTCAGTGAGTTTGATGGATTCTGAACCGCTGACACGCAACACAAATACATGCTCCGTGTTGAAGCGACACTCGGGTGGATATCGATGTTGCCATTGCTGCCGAATTTCGTATTGATTGACCGAGCGGCAATCGAATAATTCAAAACCACAAGCGTCGATATCTATGCCAGTTTCCTCCATGACTTCGCGTTTTGCTGTCATCACCGGCTCTTCATCAGATTCCAACGTACCGGTTACACTCTGCCAGAAATTCGGATCATCTTCACGTTGCAGCATCAACACTCTTGATGCTGCATCGTAAATGACGACCAAAGCCGATTCAGGACGTCGAAACGCCACCTTATTCTGCTTTTTTCTCAACAATCGTCGCAATCGCTAATTCTTTCAGCTGCTCAGGATTGGCTTCACCTGGCGCATCGGTGAGCGGACATGCTGCGGTGGTGGTTTTAGGGAATGCCATCACATCACGAATTGAGGTGGCACCTGTCATTAACATCACCAAACGATCTAGACCAAAGGCAAGACCTGCATGAGGTGGAGCACCAAATTTCAATGCTTCGAGTAAAAAGCCGAATTTCATTTGTGCTTCTTCATCGCTAATGCCAAGTAATCTAAACACTTCCGCCTGCATCGCTTGATCATGAATACGTACTGAACCGCCGCCCAATTCAACGCCGTTTAACACCATGTCGTAGGCATTGGAAATCGCTTCTTGAGGGTTTTCGGCCAGCTGCTCTGGAGTTAGGTCGCGTGGCGCAGTGAACGGATGATGCAACGCATGCAATTGTCCATCTGCTTCTTCAAACATCGGGAAGTCGACAACCCATAGGGGTTTCCACTCGCCTTCGAGAAGATCTAAGTCTTCACCTAATTTCAAACGCAAAGCCCCCATGGCTTCGGTGACAACGTTAGCAGAATCTGCACCAAACAATATGATGTCACCATCTTTTGCTTGGCTGCGCTCGACAATGCCCATAGCCACTTGCTCATTAAGGAATTTAAGAATGGGAGATTGAAGCCCTTCCATGCCTTTGGCCAGTTCATTAACTTTCATCCATGCCAAGCCCTTGGCACCATAAATACCAACAAACTTGCCATAGTCATCAATGTTTTTACGGGACAGACTAGCGCCACCTGGAACCTTAATCACAGCGACACGGCCTTTTGCGTCATTTGCTGGACCTGAAAACACTTTAAACTCAACGTCTTTGACTAAGTCCGCTACATCAACAAGTTCAAGCGGATTACGTAAATCAGGCTTATCACTACCATATCGACGCATCGCCTCAGCGAATGTCATATGCGGGAATTCACCTAAATCCACTCCCAGCATTTTGTCAAACAATGACTTTATTAAGCCTTCGGTGATTGACATCACACCTTGCGCATCTAAAAAAGTCGTCTCGATATCAATTTGAGTAAATTCAGGTTGACGGTCAGCACGTAAGTCCTCGTCACGAAAACATTTAACGATTTGGTAGTATCTGTCCATACCGGACATCATCAACAACTGCTTGAACAATTGCGGTGACTGAGGCAATGCAAAAAATTCGCCTTTGTGTGTGCGACTAGGAACGAGATAATCTCTAGCCCCTTCAGGAGTTGCTTTGGTTAAAATGGGCGTTTCAATATCAAGAAATTCCTGCTCTTCAAGATAAGAACGCACTGCACTGGTCACTTTTGCACGGAATTTTAATCTGTCACTCATCAGTGGTCGACGCAGATCTAAGTAACGGAACTTCAAACGCTGTTCTTCAGAGTTTTCCTGGTTCCAATCTAACGGCAACACAGCTGACTTATTTAAAATGGTAAGCGCCTTACCTAAAATCTCGATTTCGCCTGTGTTCATGTCCTTGTTGACCTGTCCTTCAGGCCGTGCACGAACAAGCCCGGTGATTTGCACACAGAATTCGTTGCGCAGACTATTGGCTAACTCAAATACGTCTTGTAGGTCGGGATCGTAGACTACTTGCACAATGCCTTCGCGATCGCGTAAATCTAAAAATATCACGCCGCCCAAGTCACGACGCTTATTTACCCAGCCACATAAGGTGACTTCTTGTCCAATGTATTTTGCATTAATTTTGCCGCAATAATCTGTGCGCATGTATAGCCTCTGTTGCTTGGGTTATGGCGCAAAACACTTGCCTGAGCGCCATAAAAATCATTCTGGAATGGAAATGCCAATTAAAGCGGCATAGTATAAACAAATCCGCGACATTGCACAGCGTTGTACGTGCTTTTTTAGGCTTCTACTCTATGAATTCAGGTCATTGATGAAAAATGCAACAAACTGAGTCCAATTTTAAATTTGGTTGCCCTATGTGGAGCCACCCGAAATGGTTTGGCACCCTATTTCCAAGTTCAACGTCCCGTCAACAACCACTGAGATCCTATCAAACGTTTTTTAATAGTGTGGAAGGCAATACCAGTTTTTATCAATTGCCTTCTGTAGAGTCTTTGTCTGCTTGGTCTGCGCAGGTTAAAAGTGATTTTTCGTTCACGTTTAAATTCCCGCGCGAGATTAGCCATGGGAGCAATTTGAATGCAGAGCCCCTCTTGCTTGAACAGGTATTATCACGGTTTCAACAAATTCATAGGCAAATAGGTTGTTTGATGTTGCAATTGCCGGGGCAGTTTGGGCCGTCACGAATAGAAGAGCTGGAAACATTTTTACGGAAGTTGCCGCAAAATTTTGATTATGCTGTTGAAGTCAGGCATTTAGATTGGTTTGACAAAGCCAGCAATGAGGTACGGCTTAATCAATTACTGACTGAGCTTAACATCAACCGGGTAATTATGGATACCCGAGGCTTATTTGCTTGTCAAACACCGACAGACACCCTGGTTTTGGACGTGCAAACTAAAAAACCAAAGGTCCCAACGCATGTGATCAACACGTCAAACAAGCCTGTAGTGCGTTTTGTTGGTCACCCTACACTAGATAAAAACGGGCCTTTTTTGCAGCCATGGGTGGACAAGGTTGCCCAATGGCTGCAAGAAGGATTACATCCCTATTTCTTTTTCCATATGCCTGACAATGCTCAGGCGCCATGGTTAGCTTCACAGTTTTTCGACTTGTTTGCGCAAAGCTACCCAACCATGTCGTTAAGCAACAAAACGATTCCTCAACAAGCGTCCGAACAACTAAGCATTTTTTGACAAAAGCGACGATTGATTACGCCGGCTCTGGTTTAAAGTCAGCAGAATGCAAGTCGTGTTTCTTCATTAACTTGTGCATGTCGGTGCGATTGCGACCAGCTAATTCCGCGGCCCTTGTAACGTTACCATCAGTCATCTTAAGCAACTTGAGCAGATAACTTTGCTCAAAAGCATCGCGGGCTTCGGTCAATGTCGGCCATTTTTGCTCAGACGCTGACAAGGCCTGCTCGACCAAATGAGAAGCAATCACTGAGGTTTGCGTCAAAGCAACACACTGCTCTACAACATTGACCAACTGCCGCACATTACCAGGCCATGGTGCGGTGACCAACAATTGCATAGCATCATCGGAAAAGCGACTGACTTTGACGTTATGCCGTTCCGCGCTTTTACTTAACAGATATCTTGCCAACAGTGGAATATCTTCCGAGCGTTCTCTCAACGAAGGCAAAGTTAAATTCACCACATTGAGACGATAATATAAATCTTCCCTGAAGTTTTGATTTAGCATTTCCTTGGTCAGATCTTTGTGAGTCGCGGAGATCACACGCACATTAATCGGGATCTGTTTGCTGCTGCCCACTGGACGAATTTGTTGTTCCTGCAAAGCACGCAATAATTTCACTTGCAACGGAACGGGCATGTCGCCAATTTCATCTAAAAATAACGTTCCACCGTCGGCTTCCCGAAACAGGCCCTGGTGCTCATTCACGGCACCAGTAAATGCGCCTTTGGCATGCCCAAACAATTCTGATTCAAGCAGGTTTTCTGGTAGTGCCCCACAGTTAATTGCCACAAAGGGTTTACTGTTGCGACCACTGGCCTTGTGTAACGCTTTGGCCAATAATTCTTTACCCGTTCCACTAGCGCCACTTATAAGTACACTGACATCTCTTTGCGCAACACGGTAAGCCTGATCAAGGAGCTGTTCCATATGCATAGAGCGGGTGATGATTTCTTCACTCCAGGTACCTTTTTGCACGCCTTGTTTTTGACTCACGGCTTTAACTAACAACTCTCGAAGTGCATCATGGTCAATCGGTTTAGTTAAAAAGCCAAACACTCCCCGTTGGGTCGCTTCAACGGCATCTTGAATAGTGCCATGAGCGGTCATCAAAATGACGGGTATATCTCTTCTTAACGCAACAATTTCCTCAAACAAACTCAGCCCATCTAACCCAGGCATACGCAGATCACTCAACACCACGTCAAAGCTTTGTGTGTTCAACAACCGAAGGGCTTCTTTCCCGCCTTCGGCGGTTGCAACTTGGTAACCCTCACCCTGAAGCCTAATGGTCATCAGACGAAGTAAATTCTCATCGTCATCTACCAATAAGATTTTTGGAAGTGTTGCCTCTAAAGCTTTGCTCATCAATTATTCCTCTCATTATTCTCTGAACTATCGGTTTGTTGCATCATCGAGGCCTCGATTTTCAATAGTTGTTCAATCTGTTGCTGCTGTTCAAGTAGTCGTTCTTTTTGCGCATCTAACTCTTTAGATTGATTAGTATTGATACGCGTCAAAATGGTTAGTGCTGATTCAAATTCCAGTAACTGCTGACTGGGTTGGTAAATTATGACCAAAATCAAATCTCGCATTGGTTGGCTCAATTTAGGAAGCAAATCATCTGCCCAACCTTGAGCGCGCAACCGATCTTGATAAGGCGTACCTTTACCTTGGCTCAACAGCACCTTTTTTAATGTGTCAGATGGCGAGTCTCCCAACTGATCAATTTTATCTCTACGTTGCGTCCAACGAAGCGAATCATGCTCCACCCAAAATGCTAACCAATATCGCAGATCACAATTATTCGGCACGTCACTCTCTTGGTCTGCCACGATACAATAATCAGCGGCTTGTTCTGTGACATTGGCTTCTGATTTTTGTTGCTGCCATTTTTCTATAATTGAGCAGCCAGAAAACAAAAGACTGGCACTTGTAACAATGATTAATCGCCAAATCATGAGAGATCCCTCACACCAGGTAAACTCACTCTCATGCAAACATCGGCATAATCTACATCTACCACTTCAACTCCTCCTTGCATCATTCGTGCACAATCCGCAACGATCGACAGACCCAGGCCGGAGCCGACAACACTATCATTGCGTTTATGCTCGCCCCGTTTGAAAGGTTCAAACAACACTTTACGTTGCTCTGGCGGTATTTTTCGCCCCCGATTGGCCACATCCAAAATGATCATATCTCTTTGTTTATAAAAGGATATATTAATGGGGCGCCCAACCGCACCATGGGCCAAAGCGTTCGAAAGCAGGTTGTCAATGATCCGACGAAAAAGGTTGGGATCGACATACATCGTTTCAACTTCATTTTTTACAATGACTTCATTATTATTTTGTCCAATCGCCAAAGCATTGTCCGTTAGCACTGCCTCAACAAGGGTTTTAGTGTCTGTTTTTTCATACACAGGTTTAGACTGTTGCAACAAGAGGTTGTAGTCAAGTAAATGTTCGATAAGTTGATTTAGCCGCTCAGTGCTGCTGGTCAAAAGGCTCACAACCTCTTTTTGTTGCTCATTTAACTCCCCTACAACATTTTCAGACAATAACGAGCACCCTTCTTTGATACTAGCCAAGGGCGTTTTTAGTTCGTGTGACGCGTGCCGAAGTAACGCGTGACGCAGGTGCTCTAGTTGGTTGAGACGGTCGGCTAACCAGTGTAGTTTGTGTTCCACTTCAATGAGTTCTTTAGGCCCAGACTTGGAGATAGCGGGCAAACTCTCTGACTGTTTGGCAATTTCTCCGATGATACGTTCAATCTTTGCCACTGGAGACAGGATCAATTGGCTCGCAAAGATAATCAGCAGAAGTGAAAAAGACACCAATAAACCTGTGGACCAGGCCTGTGTCTGTTGAACGGTATTGATATAGTCTTTTTGCTGCACGATACGACTGTCGAGTAAATAATCAACTTGGCGTTGAAGCTCCGAAATGGCCTGTCTAAATTCGGCTAACTGGGCGTCCAATAAAAGAGGATCTTCACTAACTGTATTTTCGCTTAACCAAGCAATGCGATTTTCCAACGCATCACAAGCAAAATCGTCCGAGAGCTTTTCACACACAGGCTGCTGAGTCTCGAGCAAACGCAATAAATAATTATCAATTAACTGTTTAAGCTCAGTTTTTTTCAGTACTTGATATTGCCTGATAAGCCGTTCGGCATCGGTTGCTATATTTTCCATATCAGCGACCTGACGGGTCATATCGACAGAAAATTGGGCTTCGCTCGCTGCAATCTGGGCCATTTTTGTGAGCGTACTTTGACTTTGCCAAAGTAAAACACCCAAAGGCACCAGTGCAACGATAAAGCTTAATAGCGTGAGTTGTCTTAACGAACCAATTTGCATTTTCATACCTTGAAAGACTGCGAGCAAATTGAAGGTATCCTATGATATTACAAAAGATCAAATGAAAGCTCAGAGAGACGCCTTTTTCAGTGCAAAACGGTTCTGGCAAAACTACGCTTGTTTGATTACCTGCTTGAGTAGTTGAGTTTCTTCAAGTTCTTTGAGGCTAATTTTTCCATCGCCGTCAGTATCAATCTTTCCAAAAGAAGCGAGCAAAGAAGGATTAGCAACCGCTTCTCGAATGCTGATCATACCGTCTTCATCTTGATCCATTTCACTAATTAAGTCGCTTTGCGCATATGCTGGTGCACTTAAGGTGGCCTGGATAAGAGCTAAGGTGAAAACCGACAAACCTATTAACAATGACTTTTTCATACTGCAATCTCCTTTTGATTTCGTCGTGAAGAGAAGGTTTGGCTTCCTTGCCTGCCGCACGCAAAGCGTACTCAGAATATCTCGCTGTTAGTTGCAAACGCCATCGCAGCCAATAACAAAACCGTTAATCGCAAGTATTCTGCATTGTCCAATCCTTTAATAGTTGTAGGAACCAGTACAACTAATCACAATGACATCACAAGCATTACAGTTATTGTGCCAAAAATTAATATTTCATATAAATCAAATAGTTACGAAAATTTATGCATAGTGAGTTGAGCTAAACACCATGACTATGTATGTTTATTGCGACTACCCTTAAAGCTCATTGAAAAACATCTTTATTTTCAATAAGATACCATGTATTGAAATAGTAACATGAGTATTTTTAGTGGTTAAATGTCTCGCTAACCATTGGATTCCGTGACTTTGATTTTGCTTTTAATAAATTCACTATGCGGGATATGTAGGAGGTCAGAGATCCTCCTGATTAAATGAATTTCATGTACATCAAGGTGTTTGTCTGCGTAAGCAACACGCCACAGTGATTCAAGTACCTGATGTTTTTGTTCAACATCGCATTTTTCGTTTAACACGCGAGTAAATTGCTGAAAATCGACAGCGGTCTTTGCGTGATGTTTCGAGGTGTCGAGCAAAACTTCGAGTTCGTCTTTATCCAAATTAAACTGTGTCGTGAGTAGTTTTTCGAATTCATCATGTTCGCTTTGTAAAAACGTATCATCGGCGCGCATAATTTCGTACAGCAGGACGGCGGTTGCCAATTCAACGGTATGCGAATCGTCATTTTTCTCTGTTTGACTTAACTTTTCCTGAAACCACAGGTTAATAGTTTTTAACATAAGCGCTACCCTAGACTTTTAAATGCTTTTAAACCGACGTTTTGAAAGATGCAAACAAAATACGTCGGCGACGGGAGAAATTGCGGCAAACAACGCTATTTGCAACCTTAACTTTCCTTATCTTCCTGAAAAATAACAACGTGCTCAAGGTCCAAACGGATCCCTATGGACTCACCAATATGATGATCATGGTGACTTGGCGCAAGACAAAGCACTCGTTGTTGGTGACGATCAAGAAGATTCAACTCATACATAATATGTGAGCCTCTAAACGATTTGTTGACCACTTTAGCTAGGGTTTTGCTATCATCGTCGTGTATCACATCGTCCGGTCTGACTAATATCTGACATTTGCTATGATTATCTATCCGTTTGGACGTCGGAACTTCAAGAACACCCAGGGCTGTCTGAAGCTGATTCTGCGATGTAATTGTCCCGGGAACAAACACACCTTCCCCAATAAAACTGGCGATAAATCGATTGACTGGACGGTGATACAAATCATATGCATTGCCCAATTGTTGCATTTTACCTGATGACATTACGCCAATCACATCTGCGACATAGAACGCCTCATGCTGATCGTGGGTGACCATCAACGCAGTGATTTGCTCATATTTAATAATGTTGCGTATTTGACTCGCCAGGGATTCTCTTAAATCTGCATCTAGGTTCGCAAAAGGCTCATCCAGCAACAAAACTTCTGGCTTTGGCGCTATGGCTCTGGCAAGTGCAACACGTTGTTGTTGTCCACCAGATAACTCATGCGGGAATCGGCTTTCTTGACCGGTTAGCTCAACCAGTTCGATCACCTTTTGCACTCTATGCTGCTTTTCGCTTTTTGTACCCTGTTTAAGCCCAAAGGCGATGTTTTGCGCAACACTCAGGTGAGGAAACAACGCAAAATCTTGAAAAACGATGCCGACATTTCGCTTTTCTGGCATTACTTGACCAGCATACTCGCTCATCAACTGATGGCTAATTTCGATAGTGCCGCTCGTAATGGGTTCAAAACCGGCAATCGCTCGCAAAACAGATGTTTTTCCGCATCCAGAAGGACCCAACAGGCAGCCAATTTGGCCCTTTTCCAGGCTAAAATTCACTTTATTTACGGCACGAATTTGCCCATAATCAACAGAAATATCAGTAAGCTTCAACATCGTTATTCTACTTTTCCATCCAGCGCCCGTGTCAATAAAATGACCGGAATAATGCCTGTTAATACAATCGCCAAGGCTGGAGCTGCAGCATCTACCAGGCGCTCATCTGAGGCAAACTGATAAGCACTTACGGCCAAGGTATCAAAGTTAAATGGCCGAAGAATTAATGTCGCTGGCAATTCTTTTAGTACGTCAACAAACACCAAAAGCACTGCACTTAATATACTACCTTTTAAAATCGGTACATGTACTGCCCGTAGTACTTGATTCTTATCACTGCCTAGGGAGCGTGCGGCTTCATCCATGTTTGGTGTGATCCTCGATAAGCCAGTTTCAATATTTTGTAATGCAACGGACATAAACCTCACACAATACGCTAACACCAAAGCAAACGCCGTTCCTGACAATATCAATCCCGGTGTAAAAGCAAAAAAGGTGTCGGTGACATAATTGATACTGTGATCTGCCCAACTTAATGGCAACAATATTCCTACCGCGATCACCGTGCCCGGGACTGCATATCCCATACTGACAGCTTGTACCTGAGCAAACATTAATTTGCCAGGGTTTAAACGCTTTCCATAGGCAAAAAATAGCGCTAACAGTACGACAACCAACGCCGAAATTGCGGCAAGAGAAAAGGAATGCCAAGCCAAGCTAAAAAAGTCACTATCAAAGCTACTTGTTGACACAAAAAATGCCCAGTCTCCCAATTGATAAACCGGCACAAAAAATCCAAGAGTGGGTGCTAACGAGCATACAATGCACAGGGTAAGCGAAGACAATGTGCCAAGTTTTTGCCGTGGTGATCGCTGCCCGCTTTGACGATTTTGAAAATAGCGAACCTGCTTGCGAGACCATTTTTCCAAAAGCAGTAAAACCAACACAAAAGTACACAATAGCGCCGCCAATTGTGACGCGGCGATTTGGTTACCGAGACCAAACCAGGTTCTAAAGATACCTGTAGTAAAGGTGTCAACACCAAAAAATTGTACCGTGCCATAATCCGCAAAGGCTTCCATCATTGCCAATGCAACGCCCATCAAGATAGCGGGTCGAGCTAATGGCCAGGTGACCTTTAGAAAATATCTATGCGGCGACACCCCCAGGCTTTTTCCGGCCTCACGCAAAGAAACAGGGTGTTCACTGAATGCTGTTCTAGCAAGAATGTAGACGTAAGGATAGAGCACCAACGTCATGACAATGATGGCTCCAGGTAAGGAACGGATATCTGGAAACCAATATTCGCCATAGGATAAATCATAGCTTTCGCGGATAGCTGATTGCACAGGCCCGGCAAAATCAAGCAGGCCGGTATAGCTGTAGGCAATAATGTAGGCCGGCATGGCCAAGGGCAGTAACACTATCCATTGTAACCATTTCCGGCCAAAAAATTCATAGCGAGCAATACACCATGCCAAACTAGTACCAATCAACAAGGTTCCAAAGCCTACGGCACTGGCCAAAACGATTGAATTAATGACATAGTCGCTTAGAACGGTTTGCCAGAGGTGTTGCCATATTTCATATTGAGGAGTGAAAACGCTGCCAAACACGATCCAGATTGGCAGCGTTAGCAGCGCACAGGGTATAAATAACCATGCGCTGTATTTAGAGGGCAGCTTAGTCATCAAAGGATGTATAGATTGTTGCCCTCTCAAAAATCATTTCCAGCCAGCGCGGTCCATGACCTTGACCGCCTGCCCGTTAAGATCCCCTACCCGATGTAGTGGAATAGATTCGCCCTTAAATTCACCAAAATCTTTTAGTACTTGGCTCCATTCCACACCCTCTCTAACCGGGTATTCATGATTTGCTTGTGCATACCAAGATTGGCTTTGTTCATTTAATAAGAAATCTAAGAGTTTTTTGGCATTTTCATCGTTTGGCGAAGTTTTAATCAGCGCAGCTCCAGACACATTAACATGGACACCACGCCCTTGTTGGTTGGGCCATATTACTTTGACTTGTTCAGCAACTTTCACCTGCTCTGCATCAGCACTTTTTAGCATGCCCGCTAGATAATAAGTATTTGCCACAGCATAGTCACACTGACCCGCTACCAGCGCCTTGATCTGGTCTCTGTCCCCGCCTTTTGGGGGACGAGCCAAATTTCCTACTAAACCGCGACTAAAGGCTTCAGCACTCTGCTCGCCTTGTTGATGGATTAATGCGGCAATCATTGATTGGTTGTAGATATTTGATGATGACCGAATACATAACTTACCCGGCAAATTTTTTGAGGCAAGTTGCTCATAAGTTTGAATATTTGCCGATTCAGCGTCTGCTTTTAATACCATAATGGGGCGCGCACGCTGTGTTAATGAAAACCAATGGTTTTCATTATCTCTGAACCTTGGGGCGACATGTTGTTCAATGGTGGGAGATAAGTGAGCTTGGGTCAGACCTTGATTTTTAGCACGTACCAAACGACCAGCATCTGTAGTCAAAAGGACATCTGCAGGGCTGAACTTTCCTTCGCTTGCTATACGGCTAATAAGTGCGTCCGCATTACCCGTAATGAGATTTACCTCAATACCGGTCTGCGCTGTGAACTTATCTAAAACAGGCTTTATAAGGGCTTCTTTGCGCGCCGAATAAACGTTAACCTCCGCTGCGAAAACGCTCGCAGGCATGAGTATGCTGACGATGACAAATATGAGAGAGTAGTTTTTGAACATGAATTTACTTAGGTTAAACCGAACGAAATCGAAGCTTACCGTTATTGATAATAATTCTCAATAGCAATTAGAAGCTTCATAACTTGGATTCGTACATCAAATAATACGATTCATGCATTCCCAGAGATTCATAGGTTTTTTGAGCTGGCAAATTGTCTTTTTCTACGTACAACCGATACCCACATACGCCATCGTTTTGCTCCGCAAGTGCCTGTACTTGTTGGTAAAGTTTTGAATAAACGCCGGTGCGTCGATTTTGCGGGCGCACATAGACACTCTGGATCCACCAAAACTGTGCGTTTCGCCAATCGCTCCACTCGAAAGTGACCATTAAACTGCCGATAATTTGGCCGTCTGCCTGTTGCGCAACCAAATAAAATCCCTTGTTCGGATCGGTAATTAGCGCGCTTACGCCCTTGCTTAGCGTCTGCTGATCAAGTGCTTTACTTTCTGTTTCTTGTGCCATGGCTTGGTTGAAGTCTACCAAGTCACTCACGTCATTAATAACTGCGCGTCTAATTTTCACTTTTTACCTTTTAAAATCATTACGTTAAACGGCAAAGGTTGCCGTAACTTTTGTTCCATTGCTAGAGTACTCCACCGATTCGCATAGTTCTTTTATCAGAGGAATACCTCGTCCAAAGGCGTCACTGTCATGATTTCCCCCTAGATTTTGGAAATCAAAACCCTGCCCAGAATCTTCTAATTCTACCGACAGAGTTTTATTTTCAGGTGCGAAGGATATTCTAATTTGAATAGAACCTTCTTTTAGTTTGGCCAATCTATCTGTACGTTGATCAAAGTATTCAAAGAATCCTTCGGTGGTTTTTTTCAAGGTAGAATCTAAGTGCAGAATACCGTGATCGAGAGAATTGTTAAAAAGCTCACTCAATACAGTTGATAGGTCGGAGCGAATACTTTGCATACCCAATTGACTGCAAACCATGATGACCAGCTCATAAATTGGATCAATCGTTTTAAGCTTCTCCACACATAAATCGACTTCGATATTGAAGGGTAGTTGTGTCACTGTATATTCTGGTCTTAACGCTTCTAAGGATTGGCAGGTATAAGAAACAAAGGTGATATCGTCGAGTTGCTCGGCATTACCTCGAAATGCCTCAACTTTTTCCTCAATGTCAGCGACTGGCAAATCCGGCGATTCCGATAACCAACTTAGTACAGCGTCCTCACCGAGCATCTGCTCTGCGACATTAGTCAACTCGATGACGCCGTCTGAATACCCAATAAGCCTGTCACCAATATTGGCATCAAAATACTCAACGTTTTCTTCAAACTCATAAGGTTCTAAAATACCTAACGCCATGTGCTGAGACTGAAAATGTTTTGTGACTTCACCCGCAGGAGTAAAAACCGTCAAGTCAGGCATACCACCATTCCAAACTGTGAATTGGTGACCGTTACTAGCGATTTCAGCTATCACAGCAGCAAAAAACATATCTCCGGGCAATAGTGTCATCAAAGTTTTATTAATTGTTGATGCCATTTCAGACACCGACAATCCTTTGTTCGCCATTGCTTGAAATGCTCTGGCGACTGGCAGAGCACCAATAGCAGACGCCAAACCATGGCCGGTAAAATCCCCCATTAAAAAATAAATGCCGCCGGAGGGACTCGGTTCAATTAAAAATAAGTCGCCATTGAAACTACTCGCAGGCGCCAATCGATAATCGAAGTAAGCAGCGACTGTTTTATTTATAGTCAATGCGTTAGAGAAAATATGTTCGACAATGGCGTGTTCCCGTTCAACACCAATGCGAAAATAATTGAGTTCTTCGTTCTGCTTTGATGCACGTTTGCTTAACAGGCGGGTTCGTGCATGGGCTCTGATTTTTGCAGTAAGAATGATTTTATCAAAAGGTTTGGAGGCGAAATCGTCTCCCCCAACTTCTAAACATTTGGCTAGGGAGTCCTGATCATCAAGTGCGGTAATAAAAATGATAGGAAGATAAATATCACCGGCCATCTTCTTTAACAGTGGGGCAGTTTCGAACCCATCCATGTCTGCCATTACGACATCTAAAAGAACCAGATCTGGTTTTATTTTTTCAGACAATTGCAAAGCTTCCCTGCCAGACTCTGCCTCAAAGCAATCTGTGTAACCCGCCTCTTCGAGCATATGAATGAGTAAAAAGCGATTTAGAGACTCATCGTCGACAACCAGAATGCGCATATCAGTTAAATATTCAATTAACTCAAATCGAACTTTTTATCGAACCGGGAGATCTTCAAAATTTTAGCCACTTGTGGACGGCAATGCACAATTTTAAAGGTTGAAATCTTATCTGCCATCGTTTTTTGCATATTTAACAACATGCCAAGCGCGGAACTGTCCATGTACTCGGTGTTTGCCAAATCCACTACTATGGTATTAACAGCTTCGTCTACATGCAGATAGGCGTCTCTAAAATCTTGCACTTTCCCAAAATCAAACTTCTCTTCCATATGAATTGTTAAGACTTTTTCGTCTGAGGAAAGTTGGGTTTCCAAGCTCATCAATTTCTCCATTGTGTTTGTCGGGTTTGTGGTTCAACATAAACTAGCTTTGGCAGATGCGTCATTTCTCAGGCTGAAAAAAAGTAAGGCTCTCCCCGAGTAAGCTTTCCAAAGCTTTTGGTATTATACTTTGGCATACGATTTATTTTACGCAACTAATTTCGCCGCGAATGCTGAAAATATGTTGGGTTTTTAAGACTTTGAATGACGATTACCATTTCGCATGAAGTCGCGAACAGTCAGAATTCGGATTGGTAGAATTGCCTTGACCATTTGCATTCTTTGCGCATTATTGATTGAGTTGTGTGCTTTTTTACATAAAATGCTAGTCAGGAATTCAATAAAAGATTAAATATGTCACATAATCATTTAGTTTATAGTACAGACAAAGGAAGGATTACCCCACAGAAACCTGAGCCCAAAAAGCAGCTATCGAAAGATGGTGTGGTGAGAATTCGGCGAGAAACTAAAGGCCGAAAAGGTAAAGGAGTAACAACCATTGATGGTTTGGCTTTGGATGCTGGACAACTAAAAGCATTGTGCACAGAATTGAAGAAGACCTGTGGAACAGGTGGCGCGGTTAAGCAAGGAGTCATCGAAATCCAAGGTGACAATCGCGAAAAAATTAAAATACTTCTTGAAAAAAAGGGTATGACCGTTAAGTTTGCTGGCGGTTAAATAACGTAGTCTCTTAAGTTAGGATCCCAAATGGACCAAATATCATTATCCGACGTCAATATACTGTTAATTGAGCCGTCCGACACACAGCGCAAAATCATCTCCTCATTACTAATTAAAGAAGATGTTGGTCAGGTTGACTCGGTTTCCACCGTTGCCGAAGCAAAAAGTGCACTTAGAGCCCACGCCAGTGATGTGGTTGTGAGTGCGATGTACTTCGCTGATGGAACGGGATTAGATTTACTAAAACACATTAAGGGAACCGAAGAAATCGCTTCAATTCCTTTTATGCTAGTCAGCAGTGAAAACCGTGTTTCTAAATTGGAAGAGTTTAAGCAGGCTGGTGTCGCAGCAATTTTGCCTAAGCCTTTTAAGCCAGTGCATTTATCACGTGCTCTAAAAGCGACATTAGATCTCATCAATACCGAAGAACTCGATCTTGAATTGTTTGATATCCATGAAGTTCGCGTTTTGTTGGTAGATGATAGCCGCCTTGCACGCAACCATATTCGTCGTGTGCTGGAGGGGATGGGCTTAAAGAAAATACAAGAAGCTGAAAATGGCGCGATGGCGCTGACATACCTCAAAGATAACGTCTATGATTTAGTGGTGACAGACTACAACATGCCCGAAATGGACGGTAGAGAGTTGTCTGAGTTTATTCGCTTTAATCCACAAACCGCTCACATCCCCATCATCATGGTGACCTCCGAAGCGGCAGACAGCGCGCACATGGCGAATATCCAGCAAACAGGCGTGAACGCTTTGTGCGACAAGCCTTTTGAGGCAAATGAGGTCCGCAGGATGCTGATGACACTACTTAGTGACTAGCGTCTCAAACCCCTAAACATCTTAATCCTTATTTATTCGAATGTGGCAACTTATCTCATCTACTGCCGCATTCGACGAGTGATCCTTACTCTATTGTTTTTCGTTTGGCATAGTAGTCATTAAATTTCATTTAGGGTAGTCATTGGGTTGCGAAGACTTCAAATCGTCACTTTTTCGTTATTGCTTGCGGCGGCCTATGCCAATTCAACTACTTTATACCAAGTTACGCTCTTAGCTGATGAAGGAAAAATTAGTGTAGACGCATGTTTGTCCGCAGACGCCACAAAATTAGTGGTGGGAAATAAGCGGGCCTCTCGCTATGTGGCGACCTCTGTTGAGTCAAATCTGGTGCAAACTCGGTCGAGTTTACATATTGTCAACAAAACAAACCCTTGCTTCAACTACACTGTAGATTTGCATAAAGCAAGAAAAGACCGCTTCGCTTATCAAGTAGGAAAAAGCTGGTTGGTGAACAATCACAGTTGGTTGTGGCTGCCCGACACTAATCAACCTGTGCATGCAAATTTTCGTGATGAAAACGGAAACCCAGTTAAATTGTCAGCCCCTTGGCGGATAAAAAATGGCGGTTACCATCTTAACGAAACACCTATTCATTGGACTAGCCGTATCGCCTTTGGAGACATTGAGATAGTGCCGACTAACGTAGGCGAAAGTGTCTTGAATGTGGCCCTATTAAACATACAGCAGGCGCAAAAGCGCAGGGAACTTGTTAATTGGGTTGGCAGTGCTGGGAGGGCAGTAGCAAGCGTTTATGGTCGTTATCCACTGACAGACGTGCAAGTGTTGGTGGTACCCATCGGCAAACGCAAAGAAGCTGTGCCCTGGGCGGAGGTTCAACGAAATGGTCATCCAGCGGTGCACTTTTTTATCGATCCAAATCGACCCATCGAACAATTTCACGCAGATTGGACCGCCACCCATGAGCTAAGTCACCTTTTGCACCCTCGCATCGAATATCAAGATCGCTGGTTATCAGAAGGACTCGCTAGTTATTATCAGTACATTGTGCAAGCTAGAGCTGGAATGCTTACTAATCAGCAGGCTTGGAAAAAATTTACTGCTGGGTTAGAACGAGGGCGTAAAAAAGCAGACCGCCCTCTTCGTTCAGCCAAACAAACGCGCCATGCCTACTGGGGAGGAGCGGCTATATATTTCTTAGCGGATATTGAATTGCGTAAGTCCTCAACCGGGCAATCATTAAATGAGGTTCTGGATAAGTTTGCTGCTTTGCACTTGCCCAGCAATAAATTATGGAGTGCAGAGCAATATATGCAAACCCTAGATGAGATAAGTCAAACCAAGATATTCACCACCTTATTAGCAAAAGAAGCCACAGGATCCACTTTTCCTATACGTCGTGCAGACGAGCCTGCCTTTTCCCCTTCGCAAAATACGATTACCGCAGATATTCTAGGCGGTAACTAAAGCGTATTTGCCTTATGCACGGCTTCCAAAGGCTTTATCTTTCATAAAGTACAACTAATGATTGACAAGCCAAGCGGTAATTAATAGATTCCAGTTATGAAAGAAAATTACATCACACATTTTATATTTTTTATGCCGCCCTAAATCGGGGGTTTATGCAGTATTTTTTTTCAGCCGCAAAAGCCTCCACCTAATTGGAGGCTTTGTGTTTTTAGAGCAAAGAAAGTGGATCCCATGTCAACACAGGAACTTGAAGTTTTACGCGAACAAATAACTGCTTTAGACAGTGAATTGTTGAACCTTTTGGCTAAACGTCAACAATACACAAACAGTGTGGCGGAAACCAAAATCCGTCACCACATCCCCGTTAGAGATCATCAGCGAGAAGAACAGCTTCTGGTTCGGCTGATCAAAAAGGGACAAGAATTTGGATTGGACCCTCATTACGTGACACAAATTTTTCATGTTGTCATCGAAGACTCCGTTCTCAATCAGCAAGCATTATTAGCAGAAAGAGCCAACCCAGGAAGCAGTTTACCGTTGAATCGTGTGGCATTTTTGGGCGATCGTGGTTCCTACAGCTATTTGGCAACACAGAAATATTTTTCAAGGCGCCCTGGCGAGTTGATGGAAATCGGCTGTAAAAGTTTTGCTGAGATTATTAAAAAAGTTGAAACCAACGAAGCTGACTATGCGGTTTTACCCATCGAAAACACCTCATCAGGCAGTATCAATGAAGTGTACGATCAACTTCAACATACAAGCTTATCGATTATTGGCGAGCTGACACACCCCATTAAACATGCCATGTTAGTGTCGGGACAAACCGATATTACCCATATCAAAACCTTGTACGCTCACCCTCAAGTGTTTGCGCAGTGCAGCCACTTTTTGGCAGAGTTGGGTAACATTGAAGTTAAACCCTGTGATAGCACTTCAGCAGCAATGTTAAAAGTGAATGAACTGAACAGCAGCGAAGTGGCGGCAATTGGCAGTGAAGCAGGAGGTGCGCTTTATGGGCTCAATGCAATCAAGTCTAATCTGGCAAATCAAAAAGAGAATCACAGTCGTTTTATCGTTGTAGCCCGTAATGCAGTGAAAGTACCATTGCAGGTCCCAGCAAAGACCACTTTGGTTATGTCTACTGTGCAAAAACCCGGTGCTTTGGTCGAGGCACTTCTGGTGCTAAGAGAAAACCAGATCAATATGACCAAACTTGAATCCAGACCTATTACTGGTAACCCTTGGGAAGAAATGTTTTATATTGATGTTGAAGGCAATGTCCAAGATGGCCCCATGCAACATGCACTCGAGGAGCTAGGCGCGACAACACGGTATTTTAAGGTACTTGGTTGTTATCCAAGCGAAGAGATCAGCCCTACCAAGGTAGCAGCGGTAAACGCACTGACTGAGTGAAGACCAAAAAGCTTAACACACGTTACGCTAAGATCATCCAAGCATATAAAAGGCCGCTAAATAGCGGCCTATATTTCAATATCTACTCTCACGCTATTATACTTTAAAACGCGCGACCAACTCTTTAGTGTGTTCCGCGATGCGCGCCAACTCATCCGCAGATTGACTGGTTTGTGATGCACCTTCACTCACTTCTTGCGCCATGCTATTTATACGATTGACATTATCAACCACCGAGTCTGATGTCGCGTTTTGTTCAACGGTTGCCGTAGACACCGTATCTGTTAGCGCCAGCACAGATTTTAATGTGGCAGCCAATTCGTCCATAGCAACGGTTACCAAATCGACAAGATGAATGCCGCCATCAGCCGCAGCCGCAGCACGTTCCATTCTTTCGACTGATTTTTGAGAAGACTGATTCATAACTTCTACTAACTTAGAAATCTCCACAGTGCTTTCTTGAGAGCGGGTCGCTAGAGCTCTAACCTCATCGGCAACCACCGAAAACCCTCTCCCCGCTTCTCCTGCCCGTGCTGCTTCGATCGCTGCATTAAGAGCAAGCAAATTAGTTTGATCAGCGATGCTTGTAATCACATTAAGCACGGTTGTAATCTGATTTACTTCGTTTTTAAGACTGGATATCACTTCACTAGAATCATTGATTAAGCTCACCAACAGCTTAATATTTTCTGCTGCCATGTCTGCCCTTTCCATATTTTCGTTCAAACTACGCTGAGCTTCCAGGCTCTTTTCGCTGGTATCAACCGTTGAACGTGCGACATCATCAATGGAAGATGACAGCTCAATCATGGCAGTAGCCACCATACTAGTTTGGGTACGCTGCTCGTCGCTGATATGGGCACTTTGTGTCGTCACAGTACTAAGTTGTTGTGACGCTGAAGATAGCGCATCTGCGTCAGTCTTAACCTGAGCAATAATCTCTCGAATTTGGCCAATAAAGATATTAAAGCTCTGAGTAATACGATGGATCTCTGGAATGCGAGAACGACTCAACCTCAAGGTCAAATCTCCTTCCCCCGTTGTCAAACCTTCACAAGCCTCGCCTAATTTTTTCAGCGGGGCAATTAGCCGATTAGCCATGATATAGGTAATTACAGCGGCAATTGTCAACAATACGACCATCTCAAGCAGCGACGAAATGATCAACTTATTACGTAGTTCTTTAGCAGGACGCAATGCTTCCTCAACATCAATCTCTGCCAAAACCGCCAGAGAAATGCCACCAACTTCAATTGGAGCATAGGCGGAGAAAACCTCAACACCTCGATAATCCTCTACAGTCGTAAAGCCTTTTTGACCACGCAAGGCGTTTTTAACACTTTGTGATGTAACGGGTTGGATACCTATGGTTGTGCCACGAGACTCAACTTCACGCGCTTCATTTGGGAAGCGAGAACGTATGGCATTAATATATCCAGCTTGATCCTCTAAGAAAAATCGGCTCTCGGTAACAAGCAAATTATTCTGACCGACAATATAGGTTTCACCACTATCGCCAAACCCATACTCTACCCACTTTTGCTTGTGGGTAAGCAAACCGTTCAGGTGATCCATAGGCATTTGGAAAATTAGCACGGCAACCATTTCGCCATTTGCATAAATTGGCGACGAAGCAAAACCGGCTAAGGCATCGTAAGAAGGGCGGTATTGTTTAAATTCAGTAAAAAATACTTGGTTAGGATCGGTGGCAGTGAGGGCTTTACTGAATACCTCACCTATCCCTGAGTTTGCGTAAGGTCCACTGCGTAAACTGGTAGCATAATCCAATTCTTTGAACACGCTATAAACGATATTTCCGCTTTGCACGTCTGCAATAAAAATATCGTAGTATTCAAATTCTTGTAAAAAACCGCGCAACGTTGGGTGGTACTTGCTATGTACCCTTGCATAGTCGCTGTTGTTGCTCGGGCTGTCTAGTTTGTCTTTTTCCCCCAGCGGATACTGAGATCCACCAATGAAGTCATATTGAAGAGCCAAGCTGGTGTCGGGAAGACCATTTAATAGTGATGCCGCATCCGTCAACTCTTTGGAGTTAAGGTCATTGTAGCGGGATCTGAAGTCGTTGTTGTAGTAGCTTTCTAACTGAGCAATTTGCCCGCTGCTGACCTGACCCCGTTGCGCAGAATATTGGTCAAATGCGGCGATAAACTCCTGTGCTGCGTCAACAATGGTTAAAGAGTACGATTTAGTGCGAATTTGCGACTCAATAAAACCAAAATATTCACCCAGCGCTTCACGGGTTTGCTCTTCTTGATTAATCAGCTTACTCCTTGCCGATTCTGTCAGCGCATCCGTGGAATTGTTAACGGCCACATTTACGGAAATCAGGCCCATAACAATAATAGAGGAAGAAACAAGTGCGATAATGGCTATTAACAGCCGCGTTCGTAACGTCATTTAATCTAACTCCTGGATGAATGCTTAGAATAAGCCAAAGGCTACAACTCAAAACTACAGTACTACGACGCAAGTTACCCGTAAATATAAAACCTACGTTATTGTTATTAAAGCTATTTTTAAACTCTATCGTCGTCTGCTTTGAGCAACAGTTTTTTGCTGCTAACCAGGCATTGCTTGGCGTAAGGACCAAACCAGTTGCCAATAGCAAAAAATTGTTTAACAAATTCACCTTTATTGCCTTCATCAAGCAATTGCAGCGCAGCATCAAAGCGATCTCTGAAACGTTTGAGCAAACCGATGCTCTCGGCATTATTGAAGATGATATCGGCATATAATTCAGGGTCTTGAGCAAAAAGTCTTCCCACCATTGCCAATTCCAATCGGTAAATAGGTGAACTAAAGGCAACGAGTTGATCAAGTTGTGGATTTTCTCCGGCTAAATGCGCTCCGTAAACAAAACTACTGAAATGGCGCATTACCTGAATAAACGCCATCGCATCGTCATGCTCTTTTGCAGTACTGGCATGGGTGATAGCCCCCCAAACACGGATTTGCTCCACCAACCACTGATAGGAATCGGGTGCCCTGCCGTCGCAGACAACAACAACTTGCTTAACTAAGCTTTGTACATCAGGGCCAAACATAGGGTGCAAGCCGACTACTGGTCCTATGTGGTTTTGCAGCATGGCATCTAATGGTTTTTGTTTAGTACTGGTTACATCAGCCAATACACAATGGCTAGGCAAATAAGGGCAAAGCTGAGCAATAATTTGTTCAGTCAGTTTGATAGGAACGGCGATTAAAGCTAAATCGCAATCTTTTAATATTGCTTTAGCGTTTGACCAATCACCCTGCTCCATAACAGTGACCGGATAACCGCTTTTTTGCAACATATTAACAAAGATTCGCCCCAAGGCACCGGCACCACCTACCACAACGATTTTTTTAACGAATTTGTTAATGCACAAATACTGATTATTTTGAGTTTGATAAGACTCGCGCATAATACGGCGCAACAAATCTTCCATCAGTGCAGGAGATACACCTTTGTTTTGTGCCTCATTTCTGCGTTTTTCGATCAATTCTGCTTCTCGGGACGGCACGTAAATAGGCATACCGGTACGACTTTTAAATTCCCCCACTTGAGTTGTCAACGCTGCACGTTTAGCCAGAATATCGACAAGCTGGCTGTCCAACTTATCAATCTCCTGGCGCAGTTCGTCTAAACCTTTAGGCGTGGTGGGCATAAGACGCTCCCTTTAAGCTGATTTTTGCATTTTGTTAAGACGCATGGGTAATACCGTGATTAGCTTTTCTCTAGACTGGTTTATCAGATCTTCGGTACTTTGCCAGTTGATACAGCCATCGGTAATCGATACACCATAATCCAACTCATCCAAGCGTTTGCCTGTGTTGCTTTGATTGCCTTCGTTAAGATGACTTTCGAGCATAATTCCAATAATAGATTGGTTGCCCTCGAGTATTTGATTTACAACGTTTAGCGCAACTAGAGGTTGTCTACGATAATCCTTGCTCGAATTTGCATGACTACAGTCGACAACTAAGCCGGCATGCAAATCAGCGTTTTTCAACTCCGTTTCACAATCTGAAACACAAACCGAGTCATAGTTAGGTTGTTTTCCACCACGCAAAATTATGTGTCCGTCTGGATTGCCTTGAGTTTTGATTACACTCACCTGCCCTTGTTTATTGATCCCCATAAAGCGATGGCCAGAGGCCGCTGATTGCAGTGCATTGATAGCGATCCCTAAACTGCCATCCGTGCCATTTTTGAACCCTACAGGCATTGAAAGACCACTTGCCATTTCTCGGTGGGTTTGTGATTCAGACGTCCTCGCACCAATCGCTGACCAGCTAAATAGCTCTGCAAGGTACTGTGGGCTGATAGGATCCAGCGCTTCTGTCGCGATGGGCAATTCAAGTTCCGCTAACCAGATGAGTAATTCTCTGGCTTTTCGTAGCCCCGCTTCAATATCGAAAGAACCATCGAGGTGAGGATCGTTTATCAGCCCTTTCCACCCAACGGTTGTGCGTGGTTTTTCAAAATACACGCGCATAACGATATACAGGGTGTCTTTACACGACTCATGCAGCTCTTTAAGCTTTAATGCGTACTCTTTGGCCGATTCTATGTCGTGGATCGAGCATGGCCCACTAATCACTAACAAACGATGATCTCGTCTGTGAATGATGTCGCCTATAATTGCTCTTGAAGTTTCAATTGCACTCAGTGCGGTCTCGCTGACCGGCAATTCTTTGGCTAATTGCTCTGGTGTAACAATGACGTTTTCAGACGAAATGTGTACGTTATTAACGTGATCTTTTTGCATAAACTACTCAATAATAAAATGGCCTTAAGCGCCTAGGTAAACGTAAACTAATAATTACACCAACATAATTTTTAATTTCACAACGAACTTGACTTTTTACCAGCCTTTTACGGCGGGTACAACATGTAATTTTGTTTGTTGCGAACTTGGGATAAAAAACCATCAGCACTCGACGAAAACAGCCTAATAGTTTACCTTAAAAATTGGAACCTTGAACGATACAAATTTGGTACACGTCTATGTCGGAGAAATCTCCAGGGAATTTGCTCGTCAAATTTAACGTAATTTTTATTCTTTTTTTGGTTGTTGGCTTGAGCATCTCTGCGTTGGTATACCATTTTGGCAACAATATTGAACGCTCAACATCTCAACTCATTGACGAGGACTTGCAAGTCTATTCCAACTTCCAACAATTGCGTAAACAATTGACTGAGCAAGAGAGTGCGCTGCACGCTTACTACGCGTCTTTTAATCCGTCACTTTTTGAATATGACTTCATAGCTGCTCATGGAGGTGCACAAGACACCTTGGATCAATTAGCCCATTATTTCGACCATACCGCACTATCCGCATTAATGAATAATCAACAAATAGTGATGGAGATTGCGACAGCGTTAGACGCCAATATGCGTTTGCAAACAAGGTCTCAAACCGATTGGGATTTGGCACGCTTACAGTTACAACAAGTTCGGCAGCTAATGCAAGACACACATCCTTTAATTGAACAACTCACCGGAATCGTCTCCCAACGTGTTGAACAGTCGAAAGATCGAGTTGGATCGCAACTCAACTATATGAACGTACTTGTCTTCATCTATGGTTTGACTGCGTTGACAATTGCATTGCTGATATTGAGATCGGTTAAAGCGTATTTGTCAGCGAACAAACTAAATAGTCGGCTGGCCCTTTTTCCACAACGTAACCCAAATCCTATCTTTAGTTTTAGCAAAAATAATATTGTCAGTTTTGCAAACCCGGCAGCGCTTCGATTAGCAGCTAAACTGGACCATTCCGTCGAAGCGTTGGGCTTAAAACTAGGTCAAAAGATTGATTCTTTTCAGCAAAATATTAAGTCCGAAGAAAAAGCCTTTGAGCGTTTTGAACTATTACTAGAGGGGCTATATTTCCAATGTGAATTGCATTGGTTAAGTGACCAGCGACAATGGGACCTGCACCTGACTGATGTCACGGCAAAAAAACATGCAGAACAAAAAATGGTGTTTCAAGCCTATCACCACCCCGAAACCTGTTTGGATAATCAGTACCGTTTTCGTGAAGTACTAGAGCAATTTGTCGAACAAAATACTGTCTTTACCCACGGGATAATTGAGATTCGTTCATATAGCCAGTTGTTATCTGACAATACGTTTAATAAGAACCACCAGGTAGTCATTGAAATAGCCGCGGTACTCGACAAAGTTTGTCACGATATGCCAGAAGACATAAAACTGTTCCATATTGGCGATAAAAACTTTGCCATTTTGATCCCATCCAGTGAATGTGCAGCGCTAGTAAAAAGATTAGTTTCGAACATAAAACAACAGATAAATTTAGCGCAGTTTTCTGGACAGCATCAGGTTGAATTAGATTTTGGTTTTGCATGTTCCCCACACGACGGCAAAGACGTCGAGGAAATCAACAGAAATACTCGCATCGCGTTAGATTCCTCGGCAAGCCAAGAACACACAGAATACATGATGTTCAGTGATCACTTAGGTGAAGCGATTGCGAGACAAAACGCTCTACAGGTAGCCATGCGGTTGGCCCTTAAAAGTGGCGATTTTGAGCTTTATTTCCAGCCTCAACTTGATGTGACAAAAAATCGGGTAATTGGCGCAGAGGTTTTAATAAGATGGCAATTAAACGAACAATGGGTATCCCCTGCTGAGTTTATCCCGTTGGCAGAACGTTCGGGAATGATATTACCACTGGGCGATTGGATTTTAAAAACAGCCTGCGAGAAAGCGGCACAATTTGCTAAATCAGGATATGAAGACCTGGTCATTGCGGTAAACATCTCGCCAAAACAATTTACTCATCCCAATTTTGTTGAGAATGTCAAAAGCGCTTTGTTTGATAGCGGATTAAAGGCAAAAAATTTAGAACTGGAAATCACTGAAGGCGTATTATTTAACAACGAAAATGCAACGATAAACAGCCTACATATACTCAAATCCATGGGCGTGCAGCTTGCAATCGACGATTTTGGAACAGGGTTCTCCAGCCTGAGTTATTTAAAAGATTTTCCTATCGATAAACTTAAAATTGACCAATCTTTTGTGCGTAACATGCATGTTGACAGTGCGGATCAATCGATTGTTAGAACGATCATTGACTTAGGGAATAATCTTGGCGTTACACTTATTGCTGAGGGCGTTGAAGAGCTTGAACAATTAAACATGCTTAAAGAAATGGGGTGCAAAGAGATCCAAGGATATTGGTTCAGCAAACCCCTAGACGAAGCCTATTTCAATGACTTCTTGGCATCAAAACAGTCGGTTGCTTAGCTGTGAATACGCAATGAATTTTTTAAAGCACGGTAGGCCCAATCGATATCTTGGCTTAGCCGAGCATTTCCACTTTTTTTGTCAGGGTGGAATTGATGTTGTAACTTGCGATAGTGTTTTTTAAGTTGCTCCTGGGTGAAATCATCGTTCAGGGAGAGTATTTCAAGCGCTTTTTTTCTATCTCGCTCACTAGGTGTGTTGTGGTTTCCCATCCTACGCCAAAAATCGTCCAACAAAGCCTCAACTTGCGCTTCATCTGTCTTTTCAAAATTTGACCAATCCAGGTAATACTGCCTGACCTTATCTTCAATATCGAGGGATTGCTGAGACCCGTTAGCAGGTAGTAAACCAATTTCGGTGGTATGGATAGTCAAATATCCTTGTTTTTGTTGCAAATACTGTGCTTGCAGGAGGTACAAATGATGGAACACTACAAAATGACATTGAAAAAGCCTTAAGGGTTCAGACAGTATTTTCGGCTCAAAAATGAAATAAGGCGCTTTTTGCAGCAATGAGATAATTTCATGTTCTTTTAAAGGATTATCTGCTGCGGTAATTATCTCATCTAATGCAAGCAGTAACTGTGAATTTACAGACATCGGGTACCATTCCAGATTAACAAGAGATCGCTTTACAAAGAGAAAAGGCCCAAAAATGGGCCTTTGATTTTATCCTGCTGGATAAACATAGTTTGCCTGAATGCCTAATGGAATACCTAGCCACCAATAGAGCAGCAAAAACGCTGTCCAGGAGAACAATATCACTACTGTGTATGGCAACATCATTGATAACAAGGTACCTATCCCAGTAGATTTAACATAGCGCTGACAGTACACCACGACAAGCGGGAAATATGGCATCAATGGTGTAATGATATTCGATGACGAATCGCCTAATCGATATGCGGCTTGAGTAAGATCAGGTGATATATTGAGTTGCATCAGCATAGGCACAAATATGGGCCCAAGCAATGCCCATTTCGCCGAAGAAGATCCCACAAATAGATTCACAAAAGCTGTTAAGAAAATAATCCCGACGATGGTAACCATGCTCGGCAATTGCAACGCTTTGAGCGTTTGCGCACCTTCAATGGCTAACAAGGCTCCTAAATTGGACTTACCAAAGGCATCGATAAACAACGCACAGAAAAACGCCATGACAATATAATAACTCATGCCTTGCATGGCCTTCGTCATGGCATCGATCATATCCTTGGTGTTTTTAAAGGTACCCGACATAAATCCGTAAACCACGCCAGGCAACAAAAACAATAAGAAAATCAAAGGAACAATGGATTGCATTACAGGTGCAGCAAAAGACGTTAACTGACCATCTGGTGCGCGCATAGGAGATGATTCCGGCACCAAAATAGCAACCAGGGCAATAATGCCCGCCAACATCGTCAGTGATGCATATCGAAGTGCCTTGCTTTGTTTTTCATCTAACTCATCAAACCTTGGTATCTCTTCAGGATCACCATCTACTTCAACATCTTTCATCCGTGGTTCGATGACTTTGTCGGTAAGATACCAGCCAATACCCACAATCAACAAAGTCGAGGCTGAGTTGAAAAACCAGTTGTTAAGGGGATTGATTTGAATGTCAGGATCAATAATCTGCGCCGCACTTTGAGTGAAACTCTGCAATAAGGGATCGATAGCTGAAGGGATAAAGTTTGCGCAAAAGCCACCACTGACCCCGGCAAACGCAGCGGCAATACCTGCCAAAGGATGTCGCCCCATCGCATAAAAGATAACCCCGGCAAGCGGGATAACTAACACATAACCTGCATCTGTCGCTGTATGACTGACAATTGCCACAAGCACGACCATGGGTGTTAACAGCGCTTTAGGTGTGGTATCCAACATGCGCTTCAGACCAGCACTAATGAAACCCGAATGCTCGGCAACACCTACCCCTAACATTGCAACTAACACTACCCCTAAAGGAGCGAAACCGGTGAATATTCGTACCATTCTGGATAGAAAGTCTGCCAAACTATCGCCCGTCAACAAGTTGTTGACAACAACCGCCTCTCCGCTTCGTGGGTCAATTGCACTGAATGTAAAATTTGAAAAGACTGCTGAAAGAATCCATACAATCAACAAACAAAATGCGAAAATAATTGCGGGATCAGGGAGTTTATTCCCTACTTTTTCGACTTTGTCTAAGGCGCGCATCGTCCAAGTAGACTCAGTGGCCATAACTGCTCCTTTTTTATTATTGTTAAGTGATAGCCAAGGTATCTTGCCACATTCGCTAATAATAGCCAATGAGTGAAGACGTAATGAATAACAAGATTTAGGATTTTTTGTTCAAAAACATTTGCATCGATTGTTTGAAATCGCTCGATTGTAGTTGTGCTGAAAAGTCGATAAATTCTTCCTGCATTTTGTTTTTAATTTTTTCTTCCCAAACCACATCAACCAGACGTTTGGTTTTCATCACCGCATCAGGCAACATATTTGTGATCTGCATGGCCACTTCTAATGTGTTTTCGAATAGAGTGTCATCTTCATAGACACGAGAAACCAAACCGCATCGCAAAGCTTCTTCGCTATTGAGTTTTCTTCCAGCCAACAAAATATCATTTGCCATAGCTTTACCTACTGCGATAGGAAGCAATAATGATGAAGCGGCTTCGGGCACTAAGCCAAGCTTCGCAAAGGGAGCTGTAAAGGTGGCTGCTCTCGCGCAGAAAACCAGATCGCAATGTAACAACAAGGTCAAACCGATACCAATTGCTGGGCCATTTACTGCCGCAATAAGCGGTGTTTTGTTTGTACTTATGGCATCAAGGAAATGCAATGCCGTTGATTGCTCAGAATCATCCAGTTTAAGAAAATCGTTGATATCATTGCCAGCGGTAAACATTTCTCCTTTGCCAGTCAAGACGATACTTTTAACCTTAGGATCAGAATCGGCGTTTTGTATCTGATCTGCGAGTTCTGTGTACATTTGCTGGTTAATTGCATTCTTTTGCGCTTGTCGATCAATCGTTAAAACCAAAACCTGATTAATAAGCCGACTGTCAATATTGGCCATAATGCCTTCCTTATGATGTTTGAATAAATTAATGATGGACTAAATGGGTTTTGCCGGCACACCAGCAACTTTACATCCGGCTTTAACGTCTTTATTGATAACACTGCCGGCACCAATCACCACGTTGTCGCCAATGTTTACACCAGGTAGTATTTTTGCGCCCATTCCAACCCATACATTATTTCCGAGTGTGATGGGATGAGCGGTTTCAATGCCTTTTTTTCGCTTTACGGGATCCAGAGGATGAGTTGCAGTAGAAATGAGTACGCCCGGCGCCAATAACACATCATCGCCAAAGGTGACTGGTGCAGCATCTAAAATAACGGTTCCATGATTTGCATAGAAATTTTTACCAAGGTGAATGTTGTAGCCATAATCACAGTAAAATAGTGGCTCAATCCAAAAATTGTGCGTCGAACCAAAAAGTGCTTTAAACAACTTTATGCCCTGTTTGTATTGAGCGGGTGCAAGCTGGTTGAATTGATGACATACCGATTTGGCGTGCATACGCTCGCTTTGCAGCAGTTTATTGCTAGGAAAATATTCCTGCTCAAGCAACATTTTTTGTTTTTCTTCTTGCATTGCTAACCAGTTATCGACTCATTTTGAAAACACACGCAGACCTTATACCAATTGCTTTATACTTTCGAATTAATCAAATTGATTTGCCTGAATAACCCTTGAATGATGACTACATACGTATTCATTTGGTAATTTTTTTCCACCTCTGTATGTTAATGCCGCGTTGCATTTTTGTTAACAACTCAAAATGCAGCGCTCCAAAATAAATTTAACAATTGGCAATAACATCATAATAATCAAAAGGATACTTTTGTAATTTCGACATTGCAAAAGAGCGGTAATCAACGGGAAGCAACATTGATTAGATGTTACGCCGAACACACGGGACAGTAACATGATATTTAGCAAACACACATTGGCCAGCGCCGCTGTGCTCTCAACTTTGTCGTTCTCTTCGACGACGCAAGCCGCACCAAGTACCTTTGTTCACCTATTTGAATGGAATTGGCAAGATGTCGCCACTGAATGTGAGACTTTTTTGGGGCCTAAGGGATATGCCGCGGTTCAGGTAAGCCCTCCTAATGAACATATCACCGTTGACCAATGGTGGGCGAGATACCAGCCGGTTAGTTATGTACTAGAAAGTAGAGGCGGATCTCGAGCAGATTTTATCGATATGGTTCAGCGTTGCCAAAATGTTGGTGTCGACATCTACGTTGACGCTGTTATCAATCACATGGCCGCAGGTAGTGGAACAGGCACCGCGGGAAGTAATTTTGGCAATAAACAATACCCAATCTATTCACCTCAAGATTTTCATACTACCTGTGCAATCAGCGACTATGGAAATCGCTATGAAGTGCAGAATTGCGAGCTCGTTGGCCTAGCCGATTTAGATACCGACGCGCCCTATGTGCAAAGCACGATAGCTGCATTTTTGAATGACCTGACCAATATTGGTGTAGCCGGGTTTAGATTGGACGCATCCAAACATATGCCAACTACTGATATTGCAGGGATACTTTCTAACGTCAACGGTTCACCGTTGATTTTTCAAGAGGTGATTGATCAAGGCGGTGAAGCTGTCTCTGCATCGGAGTATTTTCAAAACGGCTTAGTCACAGAATTTAAATACAGTGTTGAAATCGGTAACACATTTCGAAATGGCAATTTGTCTTGGTTGAGCAACTTTGGTGAGGGCTGGGGTTTCATGCCTAGTTATCTTGCTGTGGTATTTGTCGACAATCATGACAATCAGCGGGGGCATGGTGGTGGTGGTAATGTCATCACATTTGAAGATGGAAGATTATATGATTTAGCGAACACTTTTATGCTCGCATACCCCTACGGCTACCCCAAGGTGATGTCTAGTTATGATTTCCATGGTGATACCGATGCTGGAGCACCTAATGTACCCGTGCACAATAATGGTAACCTTGAGTGCTTCGGTTCAAATTGGAAATGTGAACACCGCTGGTCCTACATCGCAGGAGCAATGGATTTTCGCAACAATACTTCAGACGACTTTTATACCTCTGATTGGTGGGACAATGGTGCGAATCAAATCGCATTTGGTCGTGGAGCAAGTGGTTTTGTCGCCATTAATAAAGAACAATACAATCTTACTGCCACATTGAACACATCAATGGCAGCGGGCACTTATTGTAATGTATTAAATGGTGAATTAAGCGCAGATGGTAAGAGTTGTTCAGGCTCTTCGGTAACGGTTGCCGCAAATGGGTCAATCGCTCTAAATGTAGGCCCTTGGGATGCTATAGCAATTCATAAAAATTCGAAGGTCAGCAGCGACCCAGGTGGCGACATTCAACGTACTGTTATATTTATAGAGGCACAAACCAGTAGCGGACAAGATATGTTTGTGCGCGGTGGTCTGGATCATGCCTACGCTGCCAGTGCGCTAGGACTAAGTTGCAATGACACCAACTACGTTTGTGCTATGCCTATCAGCCATAACAATTTGCTCAACACAACCACTACGCCGTGGAAATCTAATGATAATTTCCTCGATTGGTACGGAATTGAATCCGGACAAAGCTCAGCGGCAGAAGGAACTGCGATGGACTGGACCACCAACAACTGGCCCGCTGCATGGGGAACAAAACGCACCGTTGCAGTTGACGGTTTTGGCGAAGAGCCACTTAATATCTGGGGTCCACACCACTGGATGTTAGATGTACAAATGGATTGCAGCAAAACGGTTAATGGTTGGTTTGAGTTAAAAGCGTTTGTGAAAAATGGCCAGGGTTGGGAGTCAGACATTCAACAAACTGGCACCCCTTATGCCTCAAACAATCATTTCGCACAGTGTGGAAAAGTCAATCGTTTCAGTTTTAATAGCAGTACAGTTGAAATACGCGATTTCTAATTAAAACCGCATCCGATACTGCAATGAAAGTTACTCACTTAACGAGTGAGTAACTTTCTTTAATCTTGTTCCAACAATATCCTACGCCAATTATCATCATAGCCTTGTAACTTCTTATGACGTCGGCTTTGTCTATGTGATTGGATAATCGCATCGGTGGAAAATGGACCGTTCCCACAAAGTGCACAATAATTATTCTTGTGTTTTTCAGACGGGTTTAGTGTTAAGGATTTATTTTGCTCTGGTTTATCGGACCAAACATAGGATTTAGCTGCCGTGCTTTTGACGTCTTTGTCTCTGTCAACATTTCGCACTACATATTCAGGAAAGTCGCTAAGTACAAATTGTTGCCATCCTAAAAATCGTACACCAGGGAGAGATTTATGCAGGTTTTCGATATCCCAGTCGCAATAAGGTTTTACATCCTTTGATGAAATATACGCCAGCCTTGCACCATTTTCTGCCAACAATAATGTAAAACTATTTTTTAAAAATTTATGCAATAAAAGTCGATTAAGCCCATTACTCCCCCAATGTTTAGTTCGTTCAAAAATAGACTGGCTCTTAAAATTAGGTATCAATGGAAACTGAAATATAACTAAATCAAATTGTCCTAGTAGAGACGCTGGAATTGTTTTGTTGTCAGTGATATCCAGATTAAAAACAACGTCGATTTTTTGCTCTGTTAGATCTCCCAAAGCATTCTCAGAATATTTGGCACGTAAGTCGGCTTCACTGTCCAGAACACTGGCAGTCAAATTCTCAATGCCATGATGAGAAACCAGTGAACGAGAAAAGGTTAGATCACCATCACCTATCGTCAATACTCGCATTGAGGTATCTAAATACACTTTATTGCCTCTGATCCGTTTTCGATTTTCACAGCCTTGCTAATCCAAATTAGATACGAAGGTATCATTTTTCATACGAAAAAAAACGTTTTCGTCGTGTAAGGTTGCTCGGTTTTTAAACACATGTTGAAAAGTTTAATTATATCCGAGGGTTACCATGAAAGTATTGAAAACATCTTTGTTATTGGTCGCTTTGGCGGCATTTTCACTCCAAACCATTGCAGCAGAAGGCGCACGCCATTTGCCTGAGATATTTATTGGCGCTACCCACGTGGATGGCGAGACTGACTTTACATATGCATTGGAATACGAGTATAAATTTACAGAAAAATTTGGTGCTGGTTTAATCTATGAACGTATAGATGACGGTCATCATGGAGATGGTGTAACCCTTAAAATAGCGGCACTGTACTATCATCCTGTTGGCCCAGTTCGCCTTGGTCTTGGTGTTGGCGAAGAAAAAATTGGCGGATACAAGTCTAAAACTAAAGATCTTGTGCGAGTCAGCGCAGCATACGATTTTCAGTTTGAACACTTTATTGTGGCCCCGACTATTTCAGTTGATTTTGTTGATGGAGAGCAGGCATTGGTATTTGGCGTAGGTTTTATAAAACCCTTCTAACTAAGAACGCCTTAACATTTGATAGTGATTGCGTGCTCCTTCGAGGAAGCACGCCAGTATCATCTTCCTGTTTATCCTTTCAAAGGGATAACACGTAGCTCAACACGACGGTTTTTTTGCCTTCCTTCGTTAGTGTCGTTAGAGGCAACAGGTTGAGCCTCGCCAAATCCAATGGATTGTAGGCGCGCGCTCATGACGCCACTACCTTCAAGATAACTTGCAACACTGTTTGCGCGTTGAATGGACAATTGCTGGTTGTATTGCGCATCACCCACTGAATCAGTATGTCCTTCAATCGATAGCTTAGTTTTTTCGTAGCGACCCAAAACTTTAGCCACGTCGTTTAGTACTGGGTAAAAGTCTGTAACTATATTGGCTTTTTCTGTCGCAAAAGTAATATTGCCGGGAATAGATAAACGAATATTGTCGCCTTCTCGATACACTTCTACCCCACTATCTGCCAACTCTCTACGAAATTCTTCTTCTTGCTTGTCCATGTAAGCGCCAATTGCGCCACCGGCCAACGCGCCCAACGCAGCTCCCCAAACATATCGGCTTTTATCGTGGTCACCAGTACCTTTCCCCGCAATGGCGCCCACGATAGCGCCGATACCCGCTCCGCGTTGTGCATTATTCGATGTTGATGTGCATCCAGATAAAACCAAAGCGCTGGCGCTGATGGCAAGAATCGTTTTTTTCATTATTTTCTCCGTTTAAAAATCATATTTTCAATAAGCAGGATCCATTCCTACTTCTTGTGAATCATTGTCAAAAGTCATTAACTATTAGAATACTTGATAAAGCTGAAAGCAAACTGAACAAAATGACTATTTCTGTGCAAAATTCCAGCGAACGCTTGTCTCTGACACTCATTTTATTATGCTATAAAAAAACCCGCTTTCGCGGGTTTTCACAAGTTAACAATAACGCATAGATTAATTTCTTAGTTAAGCTTTTCTCTGATACGTGCAGATTTACCTGAACGCTCACGAAGATAATAAAGCTTAGCTCGACGTACTGCACCACGGCGTTTCACTTCAATAGAAGCAACTGCAGGGCTGTGTGTTTGGAAAACACGTTCAACACCTTCACCGTTAGAGATCTTACGTACTGTGAATGCAGAGTGTAGGCCACGGTTACGCTTAGCGATTACTACGCCTTCGTAAGCCTGAAGACGCTCTTTTTCGCCTTCTTTAACTCGTACTTTTACTACGACTGTATCACCCGGACCAAATGCCGGAAGATCAGTTTTTAACTGTTCTTGCTCAATTTTCTTGATGATATCTTGACTGATTTTGCTCATCATATCCTCTCATCCTAGATTAACTGTCTTCTTGCGAATCCGCTTGCTGCTCGAACGATTGTTGAAATGCTTTCAACAACTGTCGTTGCTCCTCAGTCAGAGCTAGGTCATTTAACAATTCAGGGCGTCGTAACCAGGTTCTACCTAGTGACTGTTGTAACCGCCACTGCCTAATTTTTTGATGATTACCGCTTAATAACACCTCGGGAACTTTGCGACCATCTAACTGCTCCGGCCGGGTATAATGAGGACAATCTAATAATCCATCAGTAAAGGAGTCTTGCTCCGCTGATTGATCATGTCCTAAAACACCTGGGACAAAACGCGATATCGCATCCATTAACACCATGGTCGGCAATTCTCCACCGCTAAGAACATAGTCACCAATAGACCATTCCTCATCGATTTCTGATTGTATGACCCGCTCATCGATACCTTCATATCGACCTGCGACAAAAATTAAACTGTCATGCTTTGATAACTGCTTAACTCCTGTTTGATCTAACTTTTTTCCCTGAGGTGATAAGTAAATCACCTTAGTTTTTTCCCCTGCCGCTTTTTTGGCAGCATGGATTGCGTCTGTTAAAGGCTGAACCATCATTAGCATTCCTGGGCCACCGCCGTAAGGGCGGTCGTCGACAGTGCGATGCTTGTCGTGAGTAAAATCTCTAGGATTAAAAAACTCTACTTCAAGCAATTGGTTTTTCACCGCTCGCCCTGTGACACCTTGCTTGGTAAAGCTGTTAAACATTTCTGGAAACAGACTCACCACACCAAACCAACGTGTTGTGCAGGAGACAGGCTCCTGTTCAGACATTGGTGGGGTCATTTAAAACCCCGGATCCCAATCAACCTTAATGGTCTTTGCCTGCATATCGACCGTTTTAATCACTTGTTCGCGTAAAAACGGCAACATACGTTCTTTTTGACCGAAAGCATCATTCGAATTGGCTTTGACTAACATTACGTCATTCGCACCCGTTTCAAACAATTCTTTTACCACACCCAAATCGTAGCCTTGCTCGGTTACAACCTGCATGCCGACTAGATCCCGCCAATAATAATCGTCACCGGCCAATTGAGGTAGCTGTTCTGCTTTAATCGAAATTTCAAGATTTTTGATACTTTCAGCATCATCTCGACTTTCGACCCCAATCAGTTTCGCGACAACGCCTTTATTGTGCGTTCTCCATTGGTCAACGGTATATTCTTTTAACTCGTCCCCTAATAGCCATGGAGAGTAATCAAATACACCTTGTATTTCATCAGTATAGGTAGTGATTTTAACCCAACCTTTTACACCATAAGGTGCGCCGATTTTGCCAATCACTACTGTGTCAGACGCTTGACTCATCTATACCTCAATTTATTCAGCGCTTATGCAGCTGCTTTTTGCGCATCTTTAACCAAGCGAGCAACGCGCTCAGACAGGCTTGCGCCGTGCCCTACCCAGTGCTCTACACGCTCAAGATCTAAGCGTAAACGCTCTGATTGACCTTGTGCAGTTGGGTTGAAAAAGCCGATGTTCTCAATGAACTTGCCGTTACGTGCACGACGACTGTCTGCAACCACTACTTGATAAAATGGACGCTTTTTTGCGCCACCACGCTGTAAACGAATAGTAACCATGTATATGCCTCAAACTCGTAATAGCGTTACTGTTAACTTGTTTGCCTTGACACCAATGCGCTAGGCACTAGAAATCAAGGCCGCGAGATTATACGGATTTACAGCGTGTTTGCAAGGAAAAGTCGGTGATTTGAGGCTTTAGCCTTAAATCACCGAGAGGTAGGGTGTAAAGCAGGTCGAAAGCTTGTTTATCGTGGGCAGGCTAAACTTATATTTAGGTTTAGATCTTGCGCCTAAAAACTGCTAATAAACAGGCGCCGAATAACAGAAGCATTGAAGGCTCAGGCACCATTGTCAGTTGTCCGCGAAGCTCTCCACCTCGAAAGTTCTCAGTGTGGATGTTAATGTAGATATTACCAGCCATAAGTTCATTGGCGAGAAAATCCGTTAATGGATTCGCCGCGTCATCAAAGCGCCAATCACCATTGATAGATCCAGACGTCGTTCCTAAGAACGCGAAAGGTACGGTATCAAACAAATGCACAACTCCCCCATTGGTTCCCATTGGTGCGTTGTGGAAGTGCCCACCACCAGCGAGATCAATGATCGGAGAACTTAGATCCATATAGTCAATTTGGTAAGTTAAGACATAAGACCCAGCTGCCCCAGTAAGTTCAGCCGTTGCCATACCTGACGCAGCTGTCGCGACAGGCGGAACTTCCTGATCGCCACTCAATGATGCGGTAAAAATGAGACCCGCATTGGCAAATACTGAAACAAAAGAAAAACATAGGATGCATAACAATTTCGAAAATAAATGTACTTTCATAACCTAAATCTCTAAGAGAAGTTGTGGGCTATTTTTTATGCAACAAATCAGCCAAATATAATTACCTTAGAAATGAACAGCTTATATTTTGTACAATTTGTAGGTGTAAATATTATTGACAGTATTTAGAAATTAAATGACAAAAAAACGAGGCCCCTGCCTCGTTTTTCCTGATCGCAATGGGTTCTATCGGTCTTATCGTTTTGGTGGAAACATGCCACCTAAACCGCCAGGACCACCCATTCCGCCGCCAGGTGGCATCATACCTTTCATATTTCGCATCATTTTTTTCATGCCGCCGCCAGACATTTTTTTCATCATCTTTTGCATTTGCATAAACTGCTTGAGTAGCCTGTTAACATCTTGAATCTGTGTGCCTGATCCTGCAGCGATACGCTTTTTTCTCGACCCTTTGATCACATCTGGACGTTTTCGCTCACCAGGCGTCATAGAGTTGATGATGGCTTCCATTTGGGTAAATTGTTTGTCATTGGCTTTGTCTTTAATTTGCGCCGACATGTTGCCCATACCAGGAAGCTTATCCATCATTCCCATCATGCCCCCCATGTTGCGCATCTGTTCCAACTGCTCTTTGAAATCCTGTAAATCAAAGCCTTTGCCTTTCTGCACTTTCGCGGCAAGTTTTTGCGCTTTTTGCTTATCGACTTTGCGCTCAACCTCTTCAATCAGGCTGAGAACATCGCCCATTCCAAGTATACGAGACGCAATACGCTCGGGGTGGAAAGGTTCAAGGGCGTCTAGCTTTTCGCCCATACCAATAAATTTTATTGGCTTGCCAGTAATCTTTCTGACCGATAACGCTGCACCGCCCCGTGCATCACCATCAGCTTTGGTTAAGATAACCCCAGTAAGCGGCAAAGCTTCATTGAATGCTTTGGCCGTATTAGCAGCGTCCTGACCAGTCATGGCATCGACAACAAATAGTGTTTCGATGGGGTTAACTGCTTCATGTAACCCCTTTATTTCACTCATCATTTCGCCATCAACATGCAAGCGACCTGCAGTGTCAACAAGAAGTACATCAAAGAACTTTTTCTTGGCGTGATCAATCGCTGCATGGGCGATATCAATAGGCTTTTGCAATGAACTGGACGGGAAAAAGCCGACATCCAAATCTTCAGCGAGTGTCTGCAACTGCTTTATCGCTGCTGGGCGATACACATCAGCACTCACCACTAGAACTTTTTTCTTTTCTCGCTCTTTTAAATATTTCGCTAATTTACCAACACTGGTGGTTTTACCTGCACCTTGCAAACCGGCCATTAATACCACGGCAGGAGGTTGAGCAGCCAAATTCAATTTTTCATTTGCGTCGCCCATTACCGACTCAAGTTCGGATTGGACAATTTTTATAAACACTTGTCCAGGCTTGAGGCTCTTGGTGACTTCGGTCCCCACAGCGCGCTCTTTCACTTGAGCAACAAATTCCCGCACCACAGGCAAAGCAACATCGGCTTCAAGGAGTGCCATTCTGACTTCACGTAACGTGTCTTTAATATTATCTTCTGTCAGACGACCTTTGCCGCTTATGTCGCGAAGCGTTTTGCCTAATCGCTCAGTGAGGTTTTCAAACATAATAGTGGTAATTCCTTAATATTTAGCGGGCTGATTATAGCGAAACTCGTGCAAGATAAGAACCTTTGTTGAGCTTCCTTGGCTATTTTTTTAAAGATATGATTTTTCTATAATACATATATACTTGATGACGATTATTCAATGTCAAAAAGTTGATTAAAGATTTGTTCTGCGTGGTGGGAGCACAGAGTGTTTGTTGAAATTGTTTGTATAATTGCCTATTTAAGTGTCACCGCCTGGTTGGCATCTCGGCTATTCCATCATCAAGGCCCTAATCCCAAATTGATGGCGATACCCGCATTTATCGCATTAACATTACATCTTTTCTTATTATCAGAAAGTATTTTCTTAGCGCCTGGCCAGAACATGAGTATGGTCAACGTCGCTTCACTGATTGCCTGGCTTGTCACGTTTACCATGACAATTGCCTCCTTTGCATTCTCTACCGCTATTTTAATGCCTGTGGTATTTGGTTTTTCTGCACTCGTGGTGTTTATTGGTGCGGTTATTCCAGATGTGCACATGATGCAAATTGCTCTGCAACCCAAATTGCTAATCCATATCACTCTGGCATTGTTTGCTTACGGTTGTTTAAGCATCACAGTGTTGTATGGCTTACAGCTCAGTTATATCAATCTTCGCCTCAAGCATAAAAAGGCCCCTCTTCTGCATTCTTCATTGCCGCCGCTCATGACGGTGGAAACGATATTTTTTAAACTGCTCCTTGCCGGAAGCGTGTTACTAACCTTGTCACTCATTACGGGCTTTGTATTTTTAGATAATATGTGGGCAAAGGAACAAGCTCATAAAACCGTGCTATCAGTCATTGCATGGCTGATTTTTGTTGTCACTGCAATTGGACACCATCGTTGGGGGTGGCGCGGAAAACCCGTCATTAGTGCAACCATTGTTGGCGGTTTTATTTTGACATTGGCTTATTTTGGTAGCCGATTTGTGCGTGAAGTATTGATTGGATAAAAACAATTTAAACATTCACCTTGAATACTTTAGCTGTTGCATTTACATTCTCTACTGAGTGTTAATAAAGGACCCCTTAGTTGGACGACATCGCGACGAGTACATTATTTACAGTACTCGCTATTTTGATTTTTCTCTCTGCTTATTTTTCCAGCTCCGAAACCGGTATGATGTCGATCAATCGCTATCGGCTGAAACATTTAGAGAATGAGGGGCACAGCGGCGCCAAACGCGTCACAAAGCTGCTGGAACGAACTG
The DNA here is from genome assembly GCF_007197995.1 of Aliiglaciecola sp. M165. Lineage (GTDB taxonomy): Bacteria > Pseudomonadota > Gammaproteobacteria > Enterobacterales > Alteromonadaceae > Aliiglaciecola. The sequence goes on along the minus strand of NZ_VKKH01000006.1, from coordinate 487,477 downwards.
ATCGGTTGATTGGTTTAATTTTGATTGGTAATAATCTCGTGAATATTGCTGCGGCGTCGGTTGCGACAATATTGTGTGTGAGATTGTTTGGTGACGTTTGGGGACTTGTTGTGGCCAATTTTGGACTCACGCTTGTCATTCTCATTTTTGCAGAAGTAACCCCTAAAACCGTTGCAGCCCTCTATCCTGAAAAAATAGCCTTCCCAAGTTCTTTTATCTTGTTGCCCTTAATGTTTCTGTTGTATCCCTTTGTTTACCTTATCAATGGCATATGCAATGGTATTTTGGTTCTTTTAAGGATAAGCCCGATTAATGATGAAGGCCAAAATTTATCCCGAGAAGAATTACGCACTGTGGTACACGAGGCAGGTGCACTAATTCCTCAAAAGCACCAAGACATGCTGGTAGGTATTTTGGATCTGGAAAAAGTCACAGCCGAAGACATTATGATCCCGCGCAGCGAAATTGTTTCAATCGACATTAACGACGATTGGAAAGACATTCAACGTCAACTTGTTAACGCACAACACACACGCGTTTTGCTGTATCGCGATAGTATCGATGATGCTGTGGGATTTGTGCATATGCGCGATGCTCTGCGATTATTATCTAAAGATCAGTTTACCAAAGCGACATTGTTAAGAGCCGTTCGCGAGATTTATTTCACGCCAGAATCAACACCCTTACATACGTTGATGTATCAATTTCAAGCGGTAAAAGAGCGGATCGGACTGGTAGTTGATGAATATGGTGATATTCAAGGCTTAGTTACCTTAGAAGATATTTTGGAAGAAATTATTGGTGATTTCACAACAAGCATACTACCTACATATTCCAAAGAAGCTAATGTTCAACAAGACGGAAGTGTTCTAGTCGATGGCAGTGCCAACTTACGTGAATTGAATAAGGAAATGGATTGGCACCTACCTACGGAGGGTCCCAAAACACTCAATGGTTTAATACTTGAACATCTGGAAGATATCCCTGATGCAAACATAAGTATGAGACTGGCAGGATATCCTATGGAAATCATTGAAATAAAAGACAACATGATTAAAACCGTTCGGATCCTACCAACGTATTTTCAGCCGCCTTCTCCAGACGAACAACACTAGCCCGAGCGCTCAGCTCTCTTCAATTTTATTTTTGCTTTCATTTTCTCCACGTTCTCATTTAGCTTTGCTAGCCGGTCATAGATACCGTCGAGCTCATCATCATGTGTTAGTTCTGATTTTTCTACGTGTTGCTGCAATACCTGCTGCAAATATGCAGGTAAACTCTTTGTTGACATAGGCCTCTCCTCTCGCCGTCTTTATCGGAAGGAATGGAAAAACCTATAGGAAAATTTTAAGACCTAGGGTCGTATCTTTCTATCAGTTTCCCTTTTGATTGAGAAACATCGTAGTCAATACAGATTATAGAGCCTGTGGCAAAAATAATAGACAAGGGTTGCCCGCACAATTCATCAACTAAATAGCTGACAAAAGGCATGTGACTGACCATCAAGAGTGATGAAACATTCTCTCTTTCAGCACAAAAAACGTCGATAAAATGATGCATTGTGAAGCAATCGCCTGTTGGCCTGATGTCGTCAAGCGTTAAGGTTTCAGCTAAATCTAACCCTTTGCTCAGCTGAGCAAACGTTTGTTGTGCCCTGGTGTAAGGGCTAACAAAGGCGTGGCTTATTTGTGTTTTAAGCGCGCGTGTTTGTTGGCTAAGCCAGGTGCTAGCAGACTTTGCCTCACTTACTCCTACAGAGGTAAGTGGTCGTTGTCTGTCATTAAGCATATCTGGAACAGCTTCACCATGACGCATGATATAGATATACATGGAGGTCTATAATTACCGGAGCAGGTGTTTATTAGTGCGTAAGTGTAGTGTCGTAACTCAATAAAAACTATCACTTTTGTACGTTTTTTAAATTAAGCAAACAATAGTCATATTTTCGGTCAAATTATTACACAAACCAACAAACGTTGTTTAAAAAAGTAAATTTTACGTTATGCTAGTTGCAAAGTAATTTTCGGGTGATGGTTGTTGCGGATAAGTTCAAACGACAAACGTAGCTTTTTGCCTACTACGTTGCCAAATGGATTGAAAGTTCTATTGGTAAGCGACCCTATTTGCAGAAAATCTGCCGCCGCCGCATGTGTAAACGGTGGACACTTTAACGATCCTGAAGGTATAGACGGCCTTTCTCATTTACTCGAACACATGCTATTTGATGGCAGTTTGCGATATCCCGACACCAATGGATTCGACCAATTTTTGTCGCAACGCGGTGGTTGCGTCAATGCATGGACAGGCACAGAATACAGTAATTTTCACTTTGATGTTGCCCATGAATACCTTGAGCAGAGCTTAACGTTGTTTTGTGATCTCTTGTTTTACCCCGTATTTGATTTACAAGGTATTAGCAGAGAGATTTCAGCCATCGATGCCGAATTTAAGTTAAAAATAAACGATGACTTGCGAAGGCTTTATCAGGTGCACAAAGAAACCTGTAACCCAGCGCATCCGTTTAGTCGATTTTCCGTGGGCAATCAGCAAACCTTCAGCGAATATTCTCCCAACCAGTTACAAAAAGCACTGCATAACCTTCACAACTCGCTGTATACCCCAGAGAACATGACATTGTGTGTCATCAGTCAATCGTCGTTGGACGACATGAAAAATGCCGTTGAACAAGCATTTACCGACGTGCCAAGGAAAGCACCGGTCGAACGCCAATCTTACCCACCACTTTATTTGGAGTCTCAACTCGCCGTATTAATAAAAATCAAACCGATAAAGGTAGCGCGCCGTCTGATAGTGAGTTTTGCCTTTCCCGATGTTCAAGACTTGTTCCGAACAAAACCGTTGGAGTACATCAGCCACCTTCTGGGTGACGAAGGTCAAGGTAGCTTACTCTGGCACCTGAAAAAGTGTGACTGGGTGACTAATCTCAGTGCAGGTGGGGGAATAAACGGTAGCAATTTTAAAGATTTCAATATTAATATGCAGCTTACTGAGCGAGGACTAAATTGTCTGGAGGATATCCTAAATGCTTTGTTCTATTTTATTAAACAAATAAATCAAGGAACAGGAGAACAATGGCGTTTTAGGGAAAAAGTGTTATTGGGGCAACAATGTTTTGATTTCACTGAATCAGCAAAGCCAATCGATGAAGCAACTCATTTATCCACGCAAATGTTTCATTATCCAACGGAAGAATGGCTCTCTGGTGACCACGTTGTTAGTGAACCCGATGCGGATATAGTAGAAAAATGCATTGCAAAACTGACTCCATCAAATATGCGCCTAAAATTGGTCGCGCCTGATTTGCACACTGACAAAGTCGCCAAGTGGTATGCAACGCCATATAAAATTGAGGCTATCGAAACCAATCTATTACAGCGCCTGAATTCGCCAGATCCTGTCGAAAACCTTCATTTGCCTGAGAAGAACCCCTACATTTGTGAACAATTGTCGACTCAACCTATCGAAAAACACAACCTGATCCCGAAACAGATAGTCAAACAGCAAAATATTCAAGTTTGGTTCGCTCAGGATGCACAGTTCAGCCAGCCAAAAGGTGATTGTTTTATTTCTTTTGATTGTAAGGCTGTGACTCAGGGAGCCGCCATATCGGCCTACAAAAGATTGTGGGTTGCTATGATGTCAGAACATTTAAATGACCTATTTTATCAAGCAGGTGTTGCGGGGTTGCACTATCACCTTTATGCGCATCAAGGCGGATTGACAATTCATACAAGTGGCTTCAGTCAAAAACAACTTCAACTGTCTCGTCAGATTTTTTCCTTGCTGCACCAAGACATCGATTTAAGTGATCGGTTTGAACAAATCAAAAACAAACAAATTAACAACTTACAAAATGCGTTATTAAATCGTCCTGTGAACCGCTTGTTTACGAGGCTGTCGGGTATTGTTCAGCGGTATACTTACCCCCCAATGGAATTGCTGGAATATGTAAAAAATGCAACCTTGGAAGATATTTATCAAGTGAAAAAATCGCTATTTAGTGATTATTACATAGAGTCTTTTTTATTTGGTGATTGGACTCACGAACAAGCCTGTCAGTTCGCCAAACACATAGAATCCGAAGCGCATAATTCATCCGCTCCAGAGGCTATAAAACGTGATGTTATAGATCTCAAAAACTCAAAACGGTTTGTTAATTACGTTGACAGCCAACACAATGATGCAGCGGCGGTTGTTTATTTACAAATCCCTACGGCGAACAGCCATGATGTAGCCTTAACCATACTGGTAGAACAGCTCTTTGCTACACCGTTTTTCAATGAACTGCGAAATGAAAAGCAATTGGGGTATTTGGTTGGAAGCGGTTACCTGCCTCTTAACCAACACCCTGGGATGGTATTTTATGTACAGTCGCCCGACTATTCGATGTCTAAATTGGTCGAAGAAATTGAATTATTTTTAAATTCGATGATTGCTCAAATTGGCGATTTTGAAGACATTTGGCAGCACGTTAGGCGAAATATACTTAAACAACTTGTCGACAACGACACAAGCTTATCGGTCAAAAGCCAAAGATTGTGGTTGTCTATTGGCAATCAGGATCATCAATTCAATCAACAAAACGCATTAGCCACTGCAATGAACAATCTCTCTTTTTCAGATGTGGTTGGGTTTTGTCAACGCCTTAATGAACCAAATATCAATGGTCAACTCGTGCTACTTTGTCCAGGGAATAAACCATCTGACGAACCCATCGATGGAGAAATCATTAAAGATTTACACCACTTTAAATCCCACGCCAGTTACGTTATTTAACGCGTTTTCGAACAGATTTCGTTCAGTTTTGTAAAAATTTGTTATTTTGACGAATTTAGATGCATTCTTGTGTTGTAGAGACGCCGCAAATTGGGCATATTAACACCCGGAAGAATGCGCAACCGCATGAACGTTGATGTCACTAATAATTAAAACAAAATTACATCAAATATAGGTAATTAGGCACTTTGAGTCACATTCATAAGACATTCAGGTTATTTGCACTAATTTTATACGCAGCGTTAGTGCCTTCTGTGTCTCTGGCAAATGTGGCCAACATTCAGTTAGAAAACTACTCTGTTGAGCATGGGCTTTCGCAAAGCTCGGTACTTGATATTGTTGAAGACCAAGAAGGATTCATTTGGATAGCAACATTTGAAGGTCTCAATCGATTCGACGGATACGAATTCAAACATTACTTTCCACAATCTCAGAGCTCTAAGAAAATCCAACTTGAATTTGTTCGAGAGCTCTTTGTTGATTCGAGCGGCACGCTATGGATTTCGGCCTTAAACGGGGTCGCAAAATACATTGCCGAGCGAGACCAGTTTCAAGTTTACACTTCTGCAAATAGTGCACTTGAATCGAAAACTTTCTGGGGTATTGGTGAAACTGCAGATGGCAATGTGTTGCTGTCGGGCGAAAAAAGCCTTTATACCTACAGTGTTAAAGACGATGAATTCAAAAAACTAGCATTTGAAAACGGTGAGGTCCTTGATGACACCGTCAGAACAATATTCACTGAATCGGACAAAATATGGCTAGGCACCGATAATTCGGGCATTTTTGTCATTGATACTAAAACAAACCGGCTGCATCGTTTTGACGGAAACAACCCTTGGGGTGCCACAATCGACGCTGCTCAGCTATACGACATTAAAATAATAGATGGGGAATATTGGCTCGGTACCGAACGCGGCGCGTTAATTCTCTCTTCAGATCTCACATCCTCTGAATGGTTAAACACTGAACGCAATGATCAGCTTAAAATTGTGAATAACACAGTGCGTTCAATTGTTACTAATGGTGAAGATGAGATATTCCTTGCAACATATGAAGGACTGAGTATCTACAATAAAAACAGCCAATCAGTGTTTTCCGTTGGGCAAGATACGGCTAAATACATAGGTTTGACTAACCCGGTAATATTGACTGCTTTTAAAGATAGTAAAAACTCTATTTGGTTTGGCACACACACCTCAGGGCTATTCCAGTATCACAAACAATTCTCGGCAATAAAGCATTTTAAAACATTGAGTGGTAGCAGCATTTTGGGCTCAGACAACACCATTTGGGCCTTTGCTGACAATGGCGACAATACGGTTTGGATCCCTACTTTGAGCGGCGGTCTAAACCTTTACTACACTCAAACCGGAGAATTTAAGCGATTTCTAACAGATTCCAATATTCACTTCTGGGATATAAAAGTCGATCAGCAAAAACGAGTTTGGGTCGCAACCGACAATGGGGTTTTAGTTTACGAGCTGGTTGGTGATGAGTTACGTAAAGTAAAAACCTATTTAGAAGATGCACAAATTGTGTTTATCACCAAAATGAAAGAAACGTTTTGGATCAGTGCCCAAAGTGAAGAGGTATCCCTATACGCGATTGATAGTACGGACTTGAGTAAGCCATACCAATCTATGAGCTTTGACGGCTATGATGCGGTGAAACCGTTAATGCAAGACAGTCGTGACAATATTTGGTTTAATTCTGAAGCAGGGCTGGTCATCGCTGATAGTACCCTTACGAAATATACCAACATCCAATTACGCAGCAATTATCAAGATATAGAGCCTTCGGTTTTTGATGTGCATGAAACGGACAAAGCCTATTGGGTATCTACCGGCAAACATGGCATATTTGAGCTAGATAAAACCACTTATCAACCAGTGCGACAAATCCACCCTCGGGGTGACAATGCCCGAGGGTTTGTCGTCAATTCAGAACTTGACCCAATTAGCCAAGATACTGTGTGGCAAAGCAGTCAATCGGAAATCTGGCAAATCTCGTTGGACAGTGGCGAGCTAATTTATAGTATTCCTCGTGCGGTGCTAGATTATAATGATTTAAATCAAGGATCTGCGATCATTACTAACCAGGGGTTAGCACTCTTTGGCGGAATACAGGGTTTTCATATTTTCAATCCCAAGGTTCTAAGTCAACTGCAGTCTGGCTATGCTCAAGATTCAACGTCCAACCAAATCACGCTGCCTGCACCAACGATTACTGATCTAAAAATCCACAATAAACTCATTAAAGTGGGTGATGACAACGCAATTTTGCAAAAACCTATTCGAATGTCTGATTCGGTTAACCTGTCTAATGAAGATATTCCATTTACCCTGGAATTTGGTCACATCAATTCGCTGTTTGCTAAACAAATTACTTATCGATACCGTCTACTGGGTTGGCGAGACACTTGGTTCGAAACCGATGCTAATGCGCGAATAGCGCCCTTCTCTATCGAAACTTATGGTGCACACACGTTTGAAGTTCAAGGGAAAATTGGTGATGCCCCGTGGTCAGACTCCGCTAGGTTGAACTTATACATCGCCCCGCCGATTTGGTTAGACAAGCCCGCAATGGCTGCCTACGGAGTAATGGCTGTATTGATGCTCCTATACATACTGAGACAGTATAAGCGTAAACTTGCCATACAAAACTCGATAAAGGAAAGTGAAGAACGCCTGAAACTTACCCTTTGGAGCAGTGGTGACGAATTGTGGGACTGGGATGTATATCGCGGTCAAGTTTATCGAGCCAACACGTGGGGAACGATTGACTTTCCACAAGACGATTTTAGGGCCAACAGTTCTTACGAAGCGAATATCCATCAAAATGACATTCCTAGAATTCAAGAAGCATTGCAGCACCACATAGATAAAAAGTCCGACTTCTATCAGGTTACTTACCGCGTTAAAACGTTTAAAGGTGAATGGGTCTGGATCCTCGACCGAGGCATGATTGTTAAACGTGATAACAATCAGCAACCTCTGCGAATGACAGGAACCTTAAAAAATATTAGTCATTTAAAGCAAGCTGAAGAACAACTTAAGCTTTATGAGCGTTCAATTGAGACAATCTCTGATGGCGTATTCATCGCGGATACCAATTTCCGTTTTATCTCGGTCAACCAATCATATTGCGAATATACCGGAGAGACCCGTGAGCAAGGTTTAGCCAGCTATCTTAAATTTAACCAATATCCAGAAGCTTTCACTGAAGAAGTCAAAAAAGCGCTGCGACAAAAAGGAAACTGGAATGGTGAAGTCGAATCACGCCGAGTAAATGGTGATCGCTACGAGATGGAGCTAAACATAGATGCCATTGCAGGCGAAGACGGAAAGACCAGCCATTATGTAGGTGTATTTTCTGATATCTCTTCGCGTAAAAGCACCGAAAAAGAATTACTCAAACTAGCGAACACCGATCCGCTAACTGAAATGCCTAACCGTTCGTTTTTCCAAGCCAGCCACAATAACTTGGTCCGTAAAGATGTTCATCATGCCCTGGTATGTTTAGACATGGATAACTTTAAGAAAATAAACGATTCACTTGGGCACCAGACGGGCGATATTTTAATCAAACAAATAGCCAAACGATTACAAAAAATAGCCGGCACAAACGCTACATGTTATCGCCTTGGTGGCGACGAATTCAGTATTTTGGTAGACAATACCGAGGAAATGGTACGAATAAACCACTATGCCCAACGCATACTGGATCAGATGGCACACCCTTTCCTTATCAATAAACAAGAGTTTGTTTTGGGTGCGAGTGTGGGTATCGCGTTCTATCCGGAAGATGGAACCTCACCACAAGAACTACTAAAAAATGCTGACACGGCTATGTATTTCGCGAAGAATTCTGGCGGTAACAAGTATCAATTCTTTAGTGGCGAAATGAATCAAAATGCGGTGAGACAACTGCAAATTGAAAACTTAATTAGATATGGGTTAAAAGAAGACCTATTCACTGTGTATTACCAACCCAAAATTGATATCGCCAGTGGCAAGCTCGTCAGCATGGAAGCATTGGTCCGATTCGAACACCCAGAAAAAGGTATTGTCAGCCCTGCGCAGTTTATCCCACTTGCAGAAGAGACAGGACAGATTGTTGAGATTGGCGAACAGGTGCTTAAAAAGGCTTGTGAAGATACTAAACGTTGGGTGGCAAAAGGCCTCTTCACTGGGCGTGTCGCTGTGAATATCTCTGCTCGCCAATTCGAATTACCAGACTTAGATGACCGAATTTCCAGAATTCTTCAAAAAGTGGGATTGTCGCCATTGCATTTAGAATGTGAAATCACCGAAGGGACGCTGATGCAAAACCCTGAGCAAGCGCTGCAAATGATGCAACGCCTGAGGGAAAAAGGCATTCACCTCGCTCTGGATGATTTTGGGACAGGTTATTCATCGTTGGCTTACCTCAAACAATTCCCACTGAATACACTAAAAATTGATAAGGCGTTTATCGACGACATTGCTACCAGCAACGTAGATAAGCATATGACCGCTGCGATCATTAACATTGCACATAACTTAGGGCTTAAAGTAGTTGCTGAAGGGGTTGAGCAAGAACGTCAGTTGGAGATTCTCCGACTTTATGAATGTGAGATGTTACAAGGCTACTTGTACAGTAAACCTTTAAACGCTACGAAGTTCGAACGTTTGCTAGCCGAGAACCTGCATATTAATCAATTAATTAATGCTACCTAACGCTGAGTTCCCAAGCGTTGAGCCAGAAAAAAACATTCCATTTACTGCACTCAAATCATCTAATCCCGTCATCCACCTCAACTAATTTGAAGTCGCACATACACGCTCTTTTTATTGCTTCCTTACCCCAATTTGCAAATATCAAAGTTCAGATAGGCTAATCTATCTATGAGTTAGAAACTCATTCCTCACAGCTCTAAAACTCGCTCTGTTACACCTATTTAACCCCACTAAACTTTCACAAAGGCATACCTCGACGAAGCTCGTTTTAATCCTCGCTGAGAGGGCAAATAAATATGCGGACTGGTATAGATTCAAGTTGGCACGTTATTAGCAGATACATATGAGACTGCCAATTTATTGGCAGTTACTAATTAAAATAATATAGAAGTATCAAAAGAGGAACCAAAAGATGTTAAAAGCTTATGCTGTAGCACTCATGCTTACCACAACTCCTGCCCCTGCGGCGCAAGACGGCGCAAAGAACCAGGAGAAGCCTAAAGCAGTTAGTACAGAAACTACAAAGGCGCTTAGACTTTGTAGAAAACACTGCACTATCTCGTTTTAAGTGCTGATGCATTGGATTTTAGTGGATCACACGGATTGTTTTTGAAGAGAGAGGCTTGCCCTCTCTTTTTTTCAAAATGTACGGATTAAGCGTTTAAATAAGTATTTTGAAATCCACGAGCATGGCGCAAAGCCATATGTTGAGAAATAGAAAACATCGGCAATACAAAGGGACCAAACAGCAACCCAACCAAAGCCCACTTTTTCGCAGGTAAAGCGCTTCTGTAAGACTCTACATAGTAGTAAAAACTAAATAATACGCTAACTATAAAAGCAAGTAACATCAAAATCCTCGCCAACAAAAAAACAATTAAGTGGTCGAATTATACCCAATTAAAGCTCAAAAACTATAATTTATAGAAGCTTAATGTAAAAAAACCGAGCAAAGCCCGGCTTTTAACAGTTACTTAACATTAAGTTAACCCCTACCCCATATATGCAGGCCTGTAAGCACCGTTATTTCTAATCGAGGATTGGGGTTACGTTAATTTTAATAAAACGTTTTATCTTTTTCTGCCATTTCAACAAGATTGCTAGCTGGAGTAAATTTGTCACCCAATAATGCAGCATAGTGATTGAGTCTATCTACAACGTGTTTGGCACCCAATTTATCCATATAGCGGAATGGTCCACCGAGAAATGGAGGGAATCCAATACCAAATATTGCTCCTATATCGCCATCCCGTGGATTGCGAATGACTCCCTCATGCAAACACATTGCGGCTTCATTTAACATCATCAACACACAACGCTCTGCTATTTCAGCAGCACTTAGGCCTTGAGCAGGAGTAATACCTAAAAGTGTATAAACACTCTCATCTACCTCTTTACCTGGTTTTTTGCCTGAATAGTCATAGAATCCACGCTTGTTCTTTTTACCTTTGCGATCGTCAGCCAATACTTTGTCAAATGCGTCGGCAGATTTAAAACGGTCACCAAATTGTGCCATCAAAATAGGAATAATTTTTGTTCCAACATCAATTCCTACTTCGTCCAATAATTTTACTGGACCCACAGGGAAGCCGAACTTCACTAGCGATTTATCGATATGCTCGATGGGTTCACCTGAGAGTAAAACGTTCGCCGCTTCGTTCATGTAAGGCGCAAGGATTCGATTTACATAAAACCCTGCACCGTCTTTTACAACGATCGGCGTTTTGCCTTGTTTTCTGGCCAGCTCAACGGTTGTGGAAATCGTCTGGTCGGACGTTTTCTCGTGTGCAATAACTTCAGCAAGCGGCATTTTGTCAACTGGCGAAAAGTAGTGCAATCCTATTACCTGTCCGGGGCGTGCAGCATTTTCTGCAATTTGACCGATAGGAATCGAAGATGTATTCGACGCAAAGATGGTATTTTCATTACAATGGGTTTCCACATCGTTGACCATTTTTTGCTTGAGTCCCAAATCTTCAAATACCGCTTCAATAACGACATCAGCATCGCCAAAGCCAGAGTAATCCACACTGCCTGTTAGTAACGCCATTTGTTTTTGCATCTCGGACTTACGCATAAACCTGCGGTTAACCTTTTTAATTAGCAAGTCATAAGAGTATTTCATGGCATTGGCTATGCCTTCTGAGCGGATATCCTTTATGCGCGCTGGCAAACCCGCTTTTGTGGCAGTGACAAAAGCGATACCGCCACCCATCAATCCACCGCCTAAAACGCCTACCTTTTTCAGTTGCCCCGGCTCTACGCCAGTCACACCAGTTTCCTTCTTCATATCGGTGGTAGCAAAGAATATATTTCGAAGCTGTTCAGATTCCGCTGTCATGACTAATTGGCCAAAATTACGTGCTTCAACGGCCATACCTTTTTCAATACCTTTGGAAATGCCCGTTTCAATACAATCGATAATTAACTCAGGTGCAGGATAATTCCCTTTTGTTTTAGAGATAGTTTGTTTGCGTGCCTGATTGAATAACGTATTGCGACCAAATGGCGTGCGTTCAAGAAATTTGCCCATCAAATCCAATTTGGGTTCTTTGCGTCTTGGTTTCTGGGCTTGAGCCATTTCAATGGCGACATCAAGTAATACGGATTTGGGAACCATATCGTCGACGATACCCGACTTTAGGGCCTGCTTCGCTCTCACTGGCGCACCGGTCAACATCATTTTCATGGCTTTTTGAATACCAATGAGTCGAGGAAGTCTTTGCGTGCCGCCACTTCCCGGCAACAAACCTAGCTGAACTTCGGGTAACCCCATCTGCGTCTTTTTATCATCACTGCAAACTCTAGAGTGACATGCAAGTGCCAGTTCTAAACCGCCACCAAGTGCGGGGCCATGAATCGCAGCAACAAAATGTGCGCGCATATCTTCCATGCGCTGAAATATATCTTGCCCGCCTTTGGATACCGTTTCTGCATCCTCGGCAGTTTCACATGATGCCAACATGCTAATGTCAGCACCGGCAACAAATGAACCATCTTTGCCACTGACTACAACGACTCCTTTGATATCTTTATTGCTATCAATGGCGTCTAACATTTCTGATATTTGCTCAGCAAACTCAATTTTGAGTGTATTCATTGACTCGCCGGGCACATCCATAGACAAGATGGCGACTCCGTTATCTTTAACGTCGAGAGTAAAGGCGCTTTTATTCTTTTCGGCGCTCACTTTTTTGCTGTCTTTGTCGGTATTAGCCATAATCTATCCCCTTACTCTGTTTCAACAATCATTGCTGCGCCCAAACCACCTGCAGCACACGCGGTCAACAAACCAGTACCACCGCCCTTACGGTTCAGGTCATTGAGCATTTGCGTAATCATACGTGTGCCCGTGGCAGCAAATGGGTGGCCATAAGCAATAGAGCTGCCCATTTGATTAAATTTGTCCATATCGATCTCGCCAGTAGCTTTTTTACGACCCAGTTTCTCTTGGGCAAATTTGTCACTTGCAAACATCTTGACGTTGGCAAGGGTTTGCGCGGCGAAGGCTTCATGCATTTCGATCATTGTAAGATCATTGAGTGTCATACCTGCTTTATCCAGTGCAATCGGTGTAGCATAGGAAGGCCCCATTAACATGTCTTCCCACACATCAATGGCAGCAAAGGCATAGCTCTTTATATAACCCAGGGGTGCATAGCCCAAGGCCTTAGCACGGCTTTCGGTCATCATGATCACTGCTGATGCCCCATCAGTAAGCGGTGTTGCATTGGCCGCCGTTACCGAACCATGTTTACGGTCAAATACCGGTCGAAGTTTTGCGTATCCATCAAGTTTGGAGTCAAACCTGACATTGTTGTCTTTTTCCAAAGCACCTTTGAATGGTTCGGCATAGGCAGTCATGACCTCACCATCAAGATTTCCATCATTCCAATTTTGCGCAGCCAAAGAGTGAGAGCGGTGGGCAAGTGCATCCTGCTCTTGACGAGTAATACCGTGAGTTTTTGCCATTTGCTCTGCAGTTTGGCCCATCGATAGCCCCGTAGAATACTCAGCTACAGCTGGTGGAACAGGCAACAAGTCTTTTAGTTTAAGCTTTTTGAAGATATTGAACTTTTGGCCGAATGTTTTAGTTTTTTGTAGGTCTGTCAGTGCCCTGGCCAAGTTTTTTGACACGCCAATGGGAGACACAGAAGTAGAATCTGCACCACCAGCAATACCAACTTCAATATTGCCAGCCATCATAGACTCTGCAATATTTACAGTTGACTGGAAACTCGTTGCGCAGGCGCGAGACACAGAATAAGCGTCGGTGTGCACGTTCATTCCCGTACCCAAAACAATTTCACGCGCGATGTTTGGTGCTTCAGGCATTTGTACAACCTGACCATAAACCAATTGCTCAACTAGTTGAGGATCGAGGTTGTTGCGTGTCAGCATCTCATTGACAACCATTTTGCCCAAATCCACTGCGGGTACGCCATGGAAGTAGGTTGCCATCTTTGCAAAAGGCGTCCGTAAGCCTGCTACTATAGCGATTCTATCGCCGTTTCTGGTGGTGACTGTTTGCTTTGCCGACATTATCTGTCCTCATGTTTTTGTCAGTGGTCTGACCTGTAATGATGTGCCGATTGTACAGACTGCGAGGGAAAATTCAAATTCTAGTTAACTATTGGTGATTTTGCTGTTTTCTGCGCACAGTTATTTGTCGCAGGATTTCGTGCATTTGTAACATTGTGTTTTTTTTAAGGAACCCTATATAGCTTTTTGTGTCACTATGTTGGGCTAACGCCTCATCTATCATGCAATTAGGACAAATGAATGGCTGTAGAAAATTTTAAACAATTGCAAACTTACCTTGACTCTCAAGTCTTGGGACAGAGCAATCTCACACACAACATAATGATTGCTCTGCTTGCCAACGGACATTTGTTGGTGGAAGGACCTCCAGGATTGGCTAAAACCCGAGCGGTCAATGCATTAGCAAAAGGATTGGAAGGCGATTTCCACCGCGTTCAATTTACCCCAGATTTGTTACCTGCCGATTTGACCGGTACAGATATTTACCGACCAGAAACGGGCGAATTTATTTTTCAAAAAGGTCCTTTGTTTCACAACTTAGTGTTGGCCGATGAAATAAACCGAGCACCTGCCAAGGTTCAGTCTGCTTTGCTTGAAGCCATGGCAGAACGCCAAATCACTGTTGGGAACAAAACCTATCCATTATCAGAACTGTTTTTGGTAATGGCCACACAAAACCCGATTGAGCAAGAAGGTACGTACCCTCTGCCTGAAGCGCAACTTGACAGGTTCTTGATGCACCTGGAAATTGATTATCCTGGCGCGCAAACTGAACTGGACATACTTCGGCTAACCCGAGATGAAGCGATTGACGAAAAGCAGGTTAGTGTCAGTCACATTCCTCAAGCGGAAATTTTTAATGCACGTAAAGAAGTATTGAAAATTCACTTGGCCGAATCCCTTGAACGTTATCTCGTTGAGCTAATTATCGCCACCCGTACGCCTGAAAAATACGATGAAAAACTTAAGAGTTGGATTGAATTTGGTGCCAGTCCACGAGCGACGATTGCACTAGACAAATGTGCTCGCGCCCATGCTTGGTTGATGGGAAGAGACTTTGTCGGCCCTGATAATATTCAGGCAGTATTTCATAACGTACTACGTCACCGTATTTTGATGAGTTATGAAGCGGAAGCAGAAGGTATTACTGCCAATGAACTTCTCGATAGAATTTTAAAATTGGTACCTGTTCCGTAATTATTATGGTCGATCATGCAGCATGGCTTAACCGCCTAAACGCCGATGGCGTCACATTAAATATCAAGCAACTGGTACATTACCAGTCTAAGACCAGCTTGATCAATTTAACGCCGCGCAAGACTATCCAGTCCAAACTTGCTGGCGGTTATCTGGCTAAAACAAAAGGCCGCGGGATGGAGTTTGATGAAGCCCGTCACTATCAGCCTGGTGATGACATTCGTGCTATCGATTGGCGAGTTACTGCGCGCTCTGGAAAAACTCACACCAAATTGTACCGAGAGGAAAAAGAACGACCAATTTTTGTTCTAGCAGACTTATCTGCAAATATGCATTTCGGAACTCAACTTCTGTTTAAATCGGTGCAGACCGCACATTTGGCGTCTCTAGTAGCATGGGCAGCTCGGGCGCGAGGCGATCGTATTGGTGGATTTATTTTCAACCAGCATCGACATATTGAACTTAAACCCTTTACACGCCAAAAGGCGGTGTTGGGCTTTTTACATGGTCTAATGGAAGTCCATGATCCAAGCGAGACAGGCGTAGGAGATTTTACCTTTGCAGACGCCTGCGCCCGTTTGAGAAGGCTAGTTCACCCAGGTAGCTTAGTGTTTTTACTTAGCGATTTTAATGGGCTTAACGATGCTGCTAAGCAGCATATCAGCCGTATATCCAGACATAGCGAAGTGGTCGCCTATTCAATTACCGATCCGTTTGAGCATGAGTTGCCCCATGTCAATCACTCGCAACAGGTTGATGTGACCGATGGCGTGTCACGGCAGCGTATCGTTTTGGGTGATCAAAGCATTACTAAACAATATAGAAACGCTCATTTAGCCCAATTCAATCGAATCAAAAACACTTTACAGCAATGCAAAACACCACTATTTCCACTGAGTGCTTCCTTACCGTTAGAGCAACAATTTATGGCAGGAAGGAAATAACATGGATCCGCTAGCCCAATTACAGGATATACACGTACCTGAAGAAGTTGGTCTTTGGCCGCTTGCATGGGGATGGTGGGCGCTACTAGGCTTGACGTTGCTGAGTATTTTAGCCATCAGCTTTACCTTATGGCGCTGCAAAAAATTGCGAAAAATACGCAATTCGGCACTGCGCGAACTAGACGGAATGGACCAAACGAACCCTGATTATTTCAACGAGCTCAATGCCCTTCTTAAGCGCACTTGTATTGGTTACTTCGGACATGAGAGCGTCGCTGCCCTTTACGGAGACAGTTGGCGCGCATTCTTAGCAAGTATGCTCGGTGATAAGCGCAAAAATGCATTTGAATCGGCATTTAGTGAGCTACAAGAACAGATGTATCGCCAGCCGTCTGCTGAGCTTCTCACCTCACCGAATGATGCTAAAACGATCGTTATTGTTTGGTTAAAACACGCGTTGCCACCCTCCCCTGCTAAAATTGAGGAGGCAAAGTCGCATGTTTGAATTAACCTGGTGGTGGGTGTTGTTCTTGACTCCCCTACCTTTTTTAGCGTTGTTATTACCTAAACATAAAAAAGCGCAAAGTGCTGCATTACGTGTTCCTGCACTTACCCAGGGGTTACAACAGTCTTCTATTGAACAAGGATCAAGTCGGCTTAAAAAGGCGCTGGCGGTTATTGCGTGGTTTTGCCTGGTACTCGCAGCGGCGCGACCCCAATGGCTGGGAGAACCTGTAAATATACCCACACAAGGACGAGATTTAATGCTAGCAGTCGATCTTTCTGGAAGTATGAATCAAGAGGACATGGTGGTAAATGGTCGTCAGGTTAATCGTCTTCTGATGATTAAATATGTGCTTAGCGATTTTATTGCCCGCCGCGTGGGTGATCGTTTGGGTCTAATTCTCTTTGCAGATACGGCCTACTTGCAGGCTCCACTTACCTACGACAGAGATACAGTTGAGCAACTACTTAAAGAGAGTCAGATTGGATTGGTCGGTGAGCAAACCGCTATCGGCGATGCCATTGGCTTGTCTATAAAGCGATTTTCTAATAAAGAAGAGTCCAACAAAGTACTCATATTGTTAACGGATGGGCAAAACACCGCAGGTAATATCACGCCTGAACAAGCTAACGAACTCGCCATCAATAACGACGTAAAAGTATATACCATTGGCGTGGGTGCCGAATCTATGGTGACCCAAGGATTCTTTGGGACTCGTCGCACCAACCCCTCGCGTGATCTTGATGAGGATATGCTTTCGCAGTTAGCGCAAAGCACTGGTGGACAGTATTTTCGCGCCAAAGACACCCAATCATTGCAACAAATTTACAGTATTTTAGATGCGTTAGAGCCGATTGAAGGAGAGAGTCGCCAAATGCGACCGCAACAAGCCTTATACTTTTATCCACTATGTGCCGCATTGATTTTGACCGTTTTATTGGCACTTCTGCCAATAATGAACAGGCTAAACACACAATTTAGGGAGCGGATCAGTTGATAGATTTTAGTCAATTTCATTTTCTTCGCCCTGAGTGGTTTTTAGCCCTAATCCCACTATTGGTTTTATATTTTGCGCTGCGAAAAATGCATTTATCTCAATCAGGCTGGCAAGGGGTTTTGGCAGGCCACCTGTATAAACATCTTGTTACTAGTAAAATACAAAAGGGCAAACGGCCACCTTTATTCTTATTAGCTTTAGGATGGTTTGTAGCTGTCACGGCTCTCGCTGGGCCCACGTGGGAGCAACTGCCACAACCCGTGTACCAATTAAATACCGGGAAAGTTGTATTGATCGATATGTCATTGTCAATGCGTGCAACGGATATTAAACCTGACAGGCTGACCCGAGCAAAATTCAAAGGCATCGATCTTATACAACAAATCGATGAAGGAGATGTAGGCCTGGTCGCTTATGCCGGGGATGCGTTTACGATCAGTCCTTTGAGCTCAGATTCACAAAACTTGACCACACTTTTACCGAGCCTTTCACCAGAAATTATGCCCGTGGCAGGAAGTGAACCCTATTTGGGTCTGAAAAGTGCCACGGACCTTCTCAAAAATGCGGGGTATTTTGAGGGGGACATTTTTTGGATCACCGATGGTGTGGAAATGTCTCAATTGGCAGAGCTCAATGAATTTATTTCCAAATCGCCCTATCGCATTTCAATTCTGGGTGTTGGCACCGCAGATGGAGCGCCAATACAGCTGGTAGACGGAGACTTTTTAAAAGATGCCAGCGGCGCAATTGTAATACCCAAAATGGATGAAACAAAATTGTCCGGACTTGCGGCGCGAAGTGGGGGTAGATTTGTCAGAATTCGTTCAAATGATACCGATATCGAGTATTTAGTAGACCAGAGCCTAACGAGCTCAGAAACGACTCAGGATGACACACAGGAAGATAAATTTGGTGATCAATGGAAGGAAGCAGGTCCATACTTGCTGTTGTTGCTGCTGCCTATCGCTGCATTTAGCTTCCGACGTGGATACATGTTTATCGTTTGCATAGTGTTAGGTAGTGGACTTATGACACCTCAGCCTGCGTATGCCTTTCAATGGCAAAACTGGTTCAAAAATGATGACCAGAAAGGCAGTGAAACCTTTGCCAAAGGTGATTATTCGCAAGCTGCGGAACAGTTCAACGATCCAATGTGGAAAGGGTCGGCATTGTACAGAAATGGAGATTACGAAGCGGCCTTGCAACATTTTGCAAAAGTGGACGGTTTCGAAGGCCTCTACAATTCAGGGAACGCATTGGCAAAATTAGGAGAACTGCAAAAAGCCATAGAAGCATACGATGCGGTGTTAAATGAACAGCCCGACCACGAAGACGCAAAGCAGAATAAAGCCTTACTTGAAAAGCTTCTAGAGGAACAGGAGCAACAACAAGATCAGCAATCTCAAGATCAACAGTCGCAAGATCAGGAGTCTCAGGAGCAATCGTCTGAATCTCAGGATCAACAAGATCAATCCCAATCTGATCAAAACCAACAACAACAAAGCGACAGTCAAGAGCAAAATGACCAAACGCAATCAAAAAATGAGCAAGAATCTGAACAACAAGAACAACAAAGCCCTTCACAAAACTCTGAACAGCAAAATGAAGAGCAAGAAGAATCAGCTGAAGAACAACAAAACCAGGCTGAGCCTGAGCAGCAAAACGAACAGCAAAGCGAGACCGCCCAGCAGTCTGAACAGCCGTTGACAGATGAAGAGCGAGAACAAATGCAAAGAATGCAAAATTTGTTAAATCGTGTGCCTGACGACCCAGCATTTTTATTGAAACGCAAAATGATGTTAGAAAACCAACAGCGCCGCCAAGAACGCTTACCAAATAGAACAAGAAGGAGTTGGTAATGAGATTTACGAAGCTTAAATCGTCGTATTGGTCGTTACTTATTATCGCTATTTTAATGTCTGCTGCATTTGCAACGCGCGCGGCGGTAGAATCGGTTGCGGCTTCAATTGATAAAAACCCTGCGATGGCAGATGAGTCAATTGTATTGACCGTAGTGGCGACAGGAAGTGCCAGAGGGGACGAATTTGACCCTTCGATCCTCGATGATGATTTTGTTGTAGGTAGAACGTCAGTGAGCACACAAACACGGGTGGTAAACTTTGACACGACCCGTTCCACCACATGGACAACCATCCTTATCCCAAGAAAAGAAGGATCCTTTGTTTTACCCGCGTTTAATGTTGGGGGAAAAACAACCCAACCTATTCCGCTTAGGGTAATTCCCGCCTCCTCAGCAGGACCGGGTCAAGCCAGAGAAGCTTTTGTCACCGCACAGGTAGACGACAGTGTTCCTTACGTGCAGCAAGTCGTAAAATATACGGTTAAAATCCACCTGGGCGCCGAATTGCAAAGAGGGAGCTTGCCGGAGCCAACGGTCACTAACGCGGAAATTCGCTCGTTGGGTAAAGACAATGAGTACTCCGATATCATTGATGGTCAACGTTATCGAATTATTGAAAGAAGTTATGCCATCATTCCACAATCGAGTGGTTTAACAACGATAAAAGGACCCATGTTCGAAGGAGAGATTGTTTCTCGTAATCGGACAAGCTTTAGTTATTTTAATCGCACTCGCCCAATCAATCGTGTTGCACCAGACATAGAACTAAACGTGCAACCTATTCCTGGTTCATTTACCCAGCAGTGGCTACCCAGTGAGTTTGTTCAATTGAACGAAGAATGGCAACCTGCGCTTGATCAAATTAGAGTCGGTGAGCCGATTACCAGAACAATTACCTTGTCTGCATTAGGCGTCGCTCAAGAACAATTACCCGAAATCACTGGCGACTACCCACCAGGGTTTAAAGTGTATCCCGACCAGCCGGCCACCACGAGTGTTGCCAGAGACGGCAATATCATTGCGCAACGAGTTGAAAATATCGCTTTGATCCCAAATCGCGAAGGCCAATTTGTGTTACCTCCTGTAAGGGTTCCATGGTTTAACCTGCAAAACAATCAAATTGAATACGCTGAAATTCCTCCGCAAAGCATTAATGTGTTGCCAGGTCAGATTAACGGCCAGATTCAACCACCAACGACTACACCGCAAATTCAGTCAACAGAGATCAATACATTGGATACATCGTTTACTGAACAGCCACAAACTCACGCTGCACCGCTATCCAACAGCTATTGGAGCTTCAGCAGTTGGATATTGCTTGTATTATGGATGGTTACTTTGATGTTTTGGTGGTTTACATCGATGAAAAAGCCGGTAGACAACATCGACGCTATCAATAACAATGCCAATGAAAAAGAAGCATGGAGGCAACTACTCATTCATATTAAAAATCAAAATGTCAGCCAGACATATCAAGGGCTGCAGTTTTGGCTGGCGGAGTTATTGGATAATAGGAATGCAGACTTATCTACACTGCAATCTATTCTTAATTCACCTGAGCTTGATGAACAAATAAGCTTGATGATGGCAAGCCAGTATGCACGAGATGACATTCAATGGAAAAGTGATAAGCTAAAGCAGGTGATTAGTCGAATAAGAAATGACTATTTAAATTCAACTCATAATAAAAGCGCTCTCCAACCGCTCTATAATTAGCAGTAAGTGGTGCACTTAGACAGGACGCATTAATACATGAAAACTTTGAAAACGCTCTTCCCCATTAGTCTCTTGGCATTCGCTCTAGCAGGATGTTCAAAGCCTGAAGCGCCAGCCCAATCGACAGTCACAGCCGCCCAAAAAAGTGCTGAGGCAACACAAAGCCTCAACGAGTCAGAGCGATTGGCTGCATATTTTGCAACGATGTTTGAAGATGATTTAAAGCGTTCGCCTATGAGCCAAAGTTATTTAGGCTATAAATGGGACTACGACAAATGGGATGATCTTACGCTCACTTTTCAAGATGAAATGGCACAAATCAGACGTCAGCGTCTTGAAGATTTGCAAGGTTTTGACCAAACCCAACTTGATGATCAAGAAAAGTTAAGTCTAGAGATTGCGAAAGTCGATTTGCAACGCAGAATCGCAAACGATGAATACCGTTATCACACTTACATCATGCATCAATTTAGAGCTTTTCACACAACGGTTCCCAGCTTTCTAATCAATATCCATCGTGTTGAAAGTGTAAAAGATGCTGAAGATTATATTTCACGTTTGCAAGGAGTTCAGCCACTATTTAGCCAAGTAATTGAGCAACTGAAAAAACGCCAAGAACTTGGTGTTTACCCGCCTAAATGGTCCTATGATCAAATGATCCAAGCGTCGCAAAATGTGATAAGCGGAAATCCGTTTTTGGAGTCGGCAGAAGACTCGACAATCTGGAAAGACTTCCAATCTAAAGTCGATAACCTAGACATATCCAACGCAGAAAAATCAGGACTAATCGCTAACGCACGTACTGCATTGCAAGAATCAGTTCTTCCCGCCTATCAAGCACTCATAGCAGAATTAGTCTTACAAAGAGAATTGTCTCCGGAAGGTGATGGGGTTTGGCGTTTACCTGATGGTGAAAAATGGTACGACAACAGGTTGAACTGGTTTACCACAACGGATCTTGATGCTGAAGAAGTGCATAATATTGGACTTGAAAATGTCGATCGTATTCATAAAGCAATGCAAGATATTATGACGCAGGTGAGCTTTGAGGGCACCTTGCAAGAATTCTTTGAATTTATGCGCACCAGTGAGCAATTTTATTATCCCAGCACCGACGAAGGTAGAGAGCGTTACATGAATGAAGCCAAAGCCTTCATCGATGAAATGGAAGCGCAAATCCCGCTTTACTTTGGCTTAGTCCCCAAAGCTAGAATGGAAGTAAAACGGGTTGAGGCCTTTAGAGAAAAATCGGCGGGAAAAGCGTTTTATCAAAGCCCATCAAAAGATGGCTCGCGTCCGGGTCGCTACTACGCAAATTTGTATAATATGAAGGATATGCCTATTTACCAAATGGAGGCTTTAGCCTACCATGAAGGCATTCCAGGTCATCACATGCAACGCGCTATTGCCCAAGAGCTTGAAGGGATCCCTGAATTTCAGAAGTATGTTTCATTTACAGCTTACACCGAAGGTTGGGGTTTATATACTGAAGAGCTTGCCAAGGACATGGGTTTTTATAGAGATCCCTATTCTGACTTTGGACGTTTAGCAATGGAACTTTGGCGAGCCTGTCGACTAGTGGTCGATACCGGGATCCACGCAAAACAGTGGAGCCGTGAAAAAGCGATTGAATACCTTGTGGAAAATACACCTAATCCACAAAATGATGCCGTGAAAGCTATTGAACGCTACATTGCCATGCCGGGACAAGCAACCGCCTATATGATTGGTAAACTCAAGATCATGGAG
Organism: Aliiglaciecola sp. M165; assembly: GCF_007197995.1. Lineage (GTDB taxonomy): Bacteria > Pseudomonadota > Gammaproteobacteria > Enterobacterales > Alteromonadaceae > Aliiglaciecola. The sequence goes on along the minus strand of NZ_VKKH01000006.1, from coordinate 464,448 downwards.
TTGCGTGAAAACGCAATGCAGGAACTAGGTGAAAAATTTGATATACGTGGATTCCACGATGAAATATTAAAAGATGGGCCTGTACCTTTGAATATATTGGAAAACAAGATAAAGTCTTGGGTAGAAAGCCAAAAATAATCTGTTTCTAAAATAATAAAGATTTAAAGAGTCCGGCTATTGCCGGACTTTTTTTAATTTGAATGATGACTTTTTTAAATGAATTTCTCTTAAAAAATAGTTATAAATATCAAAAGGTTAAAAAAAAGGACGTAAAGTCTTATGTTTTCTCGAAAGCAATCTGCAAATGACTCGGTCTCTGAGGACATGGCAAGTAAACAAAAACGCTATGAAGCGCTAGTAAACGCGTTGCATGGTGACATATACCGTTACGCATATTGGTTAGTCAAAGACAAAGCTATAGCTGAAGATATCGTTCAGGAAACCTTTTTAAGAGCCTGGAAATCTTTAGATTCGTTGAAAGACGAAAAAGCAGCGAAGTCTTGGCTCATTACCATATTGCGACGAGAAAATGCACGTCGATTTGAACGTAAGCAGTTTGACTTGGTTGACATGGATGATGTTGCACTTGCTGATGATGGACTATCAAATGAAACCGAAATAGAACATCGAGAACTTAGAGCGCTAATGGCAAATCTGAGCGAAGAATACCGTGAACCACTGATGCTACAAATAATCTTTGGGTACAGTGGAGATGAAATTGCGGAACAATTAGATCTCAATAAAAATACGGTGATGACAAGATTGTTCCGAGCACGCAACCAATTAAAAGAGGCATTAGAGAAAGCTAATGACAGTCGAGGTTACAAAAATGGATGATTTAAATTTCCGTCGTACCATTTACGCAGAACCTAATTGTGATTCAGAGGAAGTTAAAAGCGCTGCCGCTGAAGATCCCAGTAAGCAGGAATTTTGGGATGAAATTAGACAACTGGACTCAGCAATCACTCAGGCTAGTAAAGTTACTGTGCCTGAAGATCTTGCGCATAGGCTAATTTTGCGTCAATCCATTGAAAGCCATAAGGCGAATAAAAAACGCGGAAGGGTCCACCTTGCACTTGCTGCATCGGTGATATTTACTTTTGGTTTAAGTTTCGGTATCTGGCAACAACAAAGCACCCAGTATATAGGTGAGCATGCTTTGGCGCACATTTATGAAGAAGGTAATGGTTACGCGATGAAAGCCAGTGCTGATATCAGCATTGAGAAGGTCAATACCCAGTTAGCAAGCTTAGGCGCGCAGTTTACACAGCGTTTAGGAAAAATTATTTATGCGAATTTCTGCAATTTTGACAATGTCAGAAGTTATCACATGGTGATGGAAGATACTGATGGCAGTAAATATGTTGTTTTTGTCGTACCCCATTCTGACAAACTTAAACTTGAAGAAGAGTTTTCGGATGACAAAATGACTGGGCAAACATTCAACACCAGTCACGCAAGTGTTGTTGTCGTCGGTGACAAAGGCAAATCAATTGAAGAAGTGAAGTACAAACTTAAGCAAAATATGCTGTTTTCCGCCTAAACGCCCTACTTCTGGAAAAAGCCTTATCAACTTGATAAGGCTTTTTATTATTCATAATTTAATAGGCCTCTGCACTAATTTTCGACAAAGCTGCTAATAAAGACATCGTTAAAAAAATCATTGAATTGTGCAAGCTCTCGCTCTTCTTCCCACCATGTAGTGATTGCATGGTAATAGTCCAAAGTAGGTCGGATGTCTAACAGTACGGCATTGATTTCTGAAATCACTTTTTTGCCAAATGGCGTTTTCGCGCAACCAATACTGCCGAGCGCATATTGATCCGCCCCATCAACCATCAAACCTATAAGTTCTTGTGATATCACTTCTGCACGTTTTTTAAAAAAATTGAGTTCAAAAGGATAAGAGAAGGTCAAATCAACTTTGCTGGAAGAAACCAATTTGAAGAGCGTTTCGAGACGTTCTGTAGAGATGCTCATAAGTCGGTTATTGTCAGATTCAAGCATGGTTAAAAGAGAATGATCAATTTGAGTGCCATAGGACCTGCCTTGAACTACAGCAACACTCAGTGACGTATTGTTTAACACCTCCGGCAACTTGATAGGTGCTTCTATATTCAACTTCAATTGCTGATTTTTAACCATAACCAATCGATTTGCTGGCGAAATGATTGAAGGGTGTGAGAAATATGCGATTTTTCGACGCTCTGGTGTAACATACAAAGACGGATGACAGGTGTTTTTCTGTTGCTTAATATTTTCCAGAGCCCTGGAAAGCGTAGTCAATTGCATCTCATGATGGTACTGGGGCAATTTTTCGATCACTTTAGACAACGCAATGTCGACAAACCCCAAGCCATCAAAGTCACCTATGCGGATAGTCGATGGTGGGCTATGGAAGGTCTGCCAGTAGATAGTTTCTTTTTCCTGTGCATACACGAGGAAACTGCCAAGTAGCAAACAGCAGTACACTACAAATTTCATTTAAACCCATTCACCCTTCTTTTCAATAAGCATAGCGCAATCAACTAAAAACACATGAAAGTTTTGAATTATCATTAACATTAACAAGCGGTTATAGACAAACAGCTAGTACCGCATATCAGCTGGAATGTCTAAATTCTTTTTAAGAGGTGGTGGACGTTTACCTTTGCCATTTTTGAAGGCTTTAACTTGATAGACGTAAGCAAGGACTTGGGCAACAGCCATAAAGAGTTTTTCTGGTACTTGTTGTTGCGCTTCTGTCGTATGGAAAATCGCCCGCGCCAAAGGTGGGGACGAAACAATTGGCACACCATGAGCTGCAGCTATTTTTCGAATATGCATAGCCAACTCGTCAGCGCCTTTTGCAACCAAAATTGGCGCAGTATTGCCATTTTGGTCATATTTCAATGCAACAGAAAAGTGAGTTGGGTTTGTCACCACTACGTCCGCCTTGGGCACTTCTTGCATCATTCTTTGCGCTGCAGCCTGATATTGCAGCTTACGAATGCGCCCTTTGACTTGCGGATCACCTTCTGAGTTTTTACGTTCGTCTTTGACTTCCTGTTTGGTCATTTTCATTTCTTTATTGTGCTTCCAACTTTGATAAGGCACATCAAAAGCGGCGATAGGAATCAATGCACAACACAAGAGTAAAAACGCCCATGCAATAAGCTCCAACGCGTGAAATAGATTGCGGGGATAAAGCTCCATATCCAAGTGTAAGGCTTCGTCTTGAAACATTACCAATGCGAGGTACGCCATAGCAGCAACAACCACAAATTTGGCGATAGCCTTAAGCAATTCAACTAAGCCATTGACGCCAAACATACGTTTGAAACCGGCGATGGGATTGAGTTTGTTCGCCTGTGGAGAAGCGGACTTCCAGGTGAAATTATATCCCCCTAAAGCAATACTTCCATAAATACCAGCAATGGTCGCGATCAACATGTAAAACAAAACGGGTAAACTTATAGTTTCAATTGCGAAACTCCATGATTGGAACATATGATTTAAGTCATAAGTTTCATCACGAGACAGGTTGAAGCTTCTCAGCGTAACCTGATATAGGGCAGATGCGATCTGTTCACCTATCAATAGAAAAGCGGCTGCGCTTCCAACTAAAACCAATGTTGTTGACAATTCCCGAGATCGCGCAATTTGCCCTTTCTTGCGGGCATCTTCAGTTTTTTTCGCCGTGGGTTCTTCAGTTTTTTCGTGCGTATCATTGGCCATTCAAACACCCTCCCTAGTTATTACACACACGTAACAGGTCGCACATTAATAACTGTGCTCGTTGCCATTGAATTTCAAAGTGATGTGTGAAATTGTCCAATGTTAGCCATATAATCACCAAGCCCATGATTTGCGCTATCGAAAAACCAATACTAAAAATATTCAGTTGAGGCGCCGCCTTGGTCATCACACCAAATGCCAGGTTAACAATCAACAATGAAACAATGGGCGCCAAGGACAATGTTACTGCGCCAACAAACATCCACCCGGCCCAATGAGCAATTTCTTTGAAATGTTCCGGCTGAAACCATGCTTCACCAATAGGAAAAGCCTGAAAACTCATCACGATCATTTTGATCATCGCCAAATGTCCGTCAAATGCCCAAAACAACAAGGTTGCTAAAATGAGATAAAACTGGCCTACTGCTGGCACATTAATACCATTGACCGGATCAACAATCGACGCAAAACCTAAGCCGGTTTGCATCGCAACCACTTGCCCTGCCAACACAAAAGTTTCAAGTACCATGATTGATATAAAGCCTATGGCAACGCCGATAATGAGTTGTTGAATGATAAGGACAAAGGTTCCTACGTTGACAATTTCTGAAATTGGAACCGGAGGAACGACAGGCATGATCACTAAGGTCAAAAACAAGGTTAACAACGATTTAATTGGTGTTGGAACGGTCTTGGCACTGAGCCCCACCATAGCTGCAAATAAACCGGAAATACGCATAAAGGGTAGCATCATGTCGGCAAGAAACTGGGTAATGGTATCAGCAGCGACTTCCACTAAAGCTACCCTATCACTTCAGGGATCCGTTCCACCATTGTAAAGGTGAAATCCATAATTTTTTGCGTCAACCAATGCCCGCCCCAACTCAATGCAAGCAGGGTAACGATTAACCTCGGCAAAAAACTCATGGTTTGTTCATTGATTGAGGTTGCAGCTTGAAATACCGCTACAATCAAGCCAACAAACAAACTAGGTAAAATGATCGCAGAAACCAACAAAATAACCATTTGTAAGGATTCTTTGAGTATCTCGACAAATATCTCTGGTGCCATGCTCGTTCCCTACCCTAATCCAAAGCTATTCGCCAGAGTGCCAAAAATAAGATTCCAACCGTCGACTAAGACAAAAAGCATTAATTTGAACGGCAAAGAGACAATCATTGGCGATAACATCATCATCCCCATTGCCATTAAAATAGAAGCAACGACCAAATCAAGGATCAAAAATGGAATAAACAGCATGAACCCTATCTGAAACGCGGTTTTTAATTCACTGGTCACAAAGGCAGGAATAAGAACATTCATTGGGACTTCAGATGGATCGTCAAATTGGTCCTGCATGTCACCCAACTCCACAAAGGTCTCTAAATCTTTTACCCGCGTCTGTGACAACATAAATGCACGCATTGGCTGCTTAGCCTGTTCATAGGCCTCCAATGAGGTCATTTCTTCATTCAGATAAGGCTGTAAAGCGGTCTCATTGATTTGTTCAAACACTGGCGCCATGATAAACATCGATAAAAACAGGCTCACACCTATCAGGATTTGGTTTGAGGGAGATTGTTGCAAACCAATTGCCTGACGCAATATCGATAGCACTATGATTATCCGAGTAAAGGAAGTCATCATCATGATAAAAGCTGGTAGCAGGCTGAGCGCAGTCATGATCGCCAGCACTTGCAACGTCATGGTGTAATCTTGTGTCCCGTCGGGATTTGTCGTCACCGTTAACGCATCTACACCTGGCGCAGCTAAAACTTCCGATGGAGCCAATAAAATGACACTCAAGATAAACAACAACCATTTAGTCATGAGTGGCACCCTTTGTTGAGTTGATACCTGATTGGATTTTCCCAGCCAATGCTTGAGTAAGCTTGTCTTTAAAGCTCTCTGCACTGCTGCTGGTAGGCTTTTGCAGAGGGTTCTCAAGTTTGGCTAAATGATTGATATTGGTGGCGGTTACGCCAATTAAATGTTGCTCTTGCCCTACTTCTATTACTAAAACACGCTCTCGTGTGCCTGCAACCATAGAGGCAACAACATTTAGCTGACCATTTCCTGTTGCAGTGACATTAAACCGACGCATTAACAGAGCTAAAGCGAAAACAATCACTATAACTAATAATAAAGAAAGGAAAATTGACACTATTGAAGTGGGATTAGACAGGCTTTCAACCTGTGCTGAGGCCTCATTTGAGGCCAGGAACAATGGGCTCAGAAGAATCCAAACCCATGATTTTAATGAGTTTTTATTACCTAAGCTTTTTAATTCTCTCGATTTGACTAATAACATCAGTTAAGCGAATACCAAATTTATCGTTGACGACTACTACTTCTCCATGAGCAATCAACGTGCCATTTACTAAAACATCTAATGGCTCACCGGCAACACGGTCTAATTCGACAACCGAACCTTGGTTCAATTGCAGTAAGTTACGTATGCTGATGTGGCTTCTCCCCACTTCCATCGAAATGGTCACCGGAATATCTAAAATGGTATCGAGCTTTTTCTTTTCTTGTGCCGTTATCGGCTGATCTTCTGAGAGCTCATCAAGCTCAGCAACGGATACATCTAGGTCGTTGGCCCCAATATCCGGTTGCTCCGCTTCTCCACCCTCGGCAGCTTCTTCCTCTGCCTGTTCAGCCATTGCAGCGGCCCAGTCATCCATTGCATCATCATCACTCATGTTTAAAACCCTCAGCTTGCAGCATGCTTACAAGTCTTCCTCAAGTACAGAAAGCTCAGCGTCACTGTCTATTCGGCGTCCGCCTTTAGTTAATAGTTGTAATTCCGATTTCACCGACGTGGGTCGTGGAATCTTCTCTGTTATCTTCACAGCCAAGTTGTCACGGGAGCGCCCCAATTTGGCTCTAAATGTGGGTAATTCTTCGATCAATACCGTTATGGTTTCTGGCATCTCTATCGGAATGATATCGCCAGCTTTAAATTCCATCAGATCTTTAAGCGGAATATCGACATCCAACATGTGAGTGGAAACAGATACATTCACATCCAAGATTTCGTCGCGTAACGCTTTACTCCAGCGTAAATCCGTATCTTCCTTGTCGCTTTGAACACCGGCATCCAATAACTCTCGGATCGGTTCAAGCATTGAATACGGCAATGAGACATGAAAATCACCACCGCCGCCATCCAGCTCAATGTGAAACGAACTGATTACCACAACCTCAGTTGGGCTTACAATATTTGCCATCGCAGGATTCACTTCCGAATCCAAATATTCAAATGACACGTCCATAACGGGTGCCCAAGCTTCCTTGTAGTCTTCAAAGATAAGCTTCAGCAGCATTTGCGTAATACGTCGCTCCGTTGGCGTAAATTCGCGACCTTCAATTTTTGCGTGGTAGCGACCATCTCCACCAAAAAAGTTGTCGACCAGAATAAAGACTAATCGGGCTTCCATGGTGATTAACCCAGTGCCTTTTAGCGGTCTAAAGCGAACCATATTCAAACTGGTTGGAACAAATAAGGTGTGAATATATTCACCAAATTTGATCATTTGTATGCCATTAATCGAAACTTCAGCCGAGCGGCGCATCATATTAAATAAGCTCACACGCATATGCCGCGCAAATCGTTCGTTAACGATTTCCAGCGTTGGCATGCGGCCACGAACGATACGATCTTGAGAAGAGAAGTCATACTCCAGCGTCGAGCCATCTGACTCTAAACCTTCGGTTTCTTCTTCTTCGACATCGTCTACGCCGTGTAATAACGCATCAATCTCATCTTGTGACAGTAAATCACTCACGCTTCACTCACTCTGCTTATTTCGTTCAAATTGTCGCTATTGCATAACAAAACCAGTAAACAACACTTGTTCCACTACTTCGTTACCCACAGTTTCCTTCATCACTTTTTGCACTTCTCGCGCTGACTGGTCTCTAAGCGATACCTTTCCAGCTTCAGTCACCAAATCATCGGCATTGGCACTGCTAAATACCCTCAGCAAGGTCCCTTCTATTAACGGGACGTGCATTTTGGCAGTTTCTTCGTTATCGGTACCACGTACCATAAGCTGCACCTTTATTTGCGCCAGTCTATCTTTACCTTGTCCTGGCACGTTAAATACAAAGGGTCTTGGCATCGCAACATACAATGCCGTGCCTTTGTTGGTGCCCGACATAGTAGGAGCACCATCCGATCCGGTTTGCGTCACCGCAGCTTGATCTTCCATCGCAGGTTCGTCCGACCCGCCCAACAAAAAATACGCAGCGGCACCGCCTCCGATGAGGACAACGGCAACAATGATGATTATCATCATTTTACCTTTACCGCCCTCTTCCATCTGTAACTCTTCTTCTGCCATTTGTCTTCTCTATGTATTAATTAATAGCTTTATTATCTGCCAGTATCAGCAAATGGCAACGTCTGTTTTACTTTATCTAGCTATTTGTTTAATGATTAAACAAAATAATCTATACCACCGATTCGCCCGTTTCGTATTTTGTGTTCAGCTACAACATTTTCCTCAGCGTTCGATTCTGAATCTTGACCTGAGCCGCCAGCAAAGCTGCCACTTTCCTGTTGCGCTGCTCCATCCTGCTCTTGCTGCACGGAAGATTGGCCTAACTCAATACCTTGTTGCTCTAACAATTCTTTAAGCTTAGGTGTTGCTTGTTCCAGTACCTCACGAGCCTGCTGAGATTGCACAACAATATTCACACTCGCCGATTCACCTGACAAATTCACTCTGACTTTCATTGAACCTAATTCTGGCGGGTCAAGGCGAATATCTGCTTGCAGGTTATTTTGATTAACCATCCAGCGTACCTTTTCTGCAAGCTGCTGCTGGCCTTCACTACGAGTGATATTTACGGCTTTATCAAACTGCGCCATCTGTTGTTGCGCCTGTTTACTTTGTGTTACCTGAGATTGAGCTAAATTATCTTTGGCGACAGACTTTTCAAGCCCACTAACCAATGTCGCCGCATCAAGCTTGGCATTCATTGAACTGGCCATCTCAAGGGTTTGACTAAATCGGCTGAGCGTCTGATTGATGGTGTCAGGACTTATTTGAGACGTCGCAGTTTTGCTCACTACATCGCTGACCAACGTGCTCAAATCAATGGCGGGTTGGTGCCCTTGTTTCATTTGCGCTTTAATTTCTTCTAATCCAGCTTTCATGGCACTGACAAAATCTGATTTTAGCGATTCGCTGGCAACGCTGTCCTCGTTACCCTGTTTAGCGGGCTGCGCTGCACTTACGTTCAATCTTTGAGCTAGGTTATCGAGTGATTTTTCAAGCTTTTCTGGAGAAAGTTTCAACAGGGTTAGTAATGCCGTTTCAACTTTTACAGCCTCAGACGTGTCTTCATTAGTTGCCGCCTGTTGAGTTTTGACAACTTCATCAAGTTGCAAAGCATTGTTGTCGATTGTGGGCGCAGCAAGATCGTTTAGCTTTATTTTCGGATCAACTTCTTGCCCGGGCTCGACGTTTCCAGTTGTGACTTTTTCTGACGCGACTTTTTGCGGTGCAGCCTCAATTAACGACGCATTTTGCTGAGCAATCAAGAGTTGGGCGTCAAGCAGTGACTCAGCACTCAAGCCTTCAGCCTCTAGCTGCGCAATTATTGCTTCCAGATCGCCCAAGGATACAGGCTCGTTTTCCTGTTGAGTCGCTGACATCAACTGAGTCAGTAATTGTGCTATAGGTTCTTGATTTTCACTAAATTCTAATTTCTGTTCCGCGTTTGACTCCAACAGCGCTGCTAATTCACTGATAACAGATTTAATATCCTTAACATCAAGAACGGGGTGCGAAGGCCCACCTTCCGACTCCGTTAATTCGATATTGCTATTAATGGTGGGGTCTAGTTCTTCAACTACTAACAACTCACCCTCCACGGACAAGTCAATTTCTGTAGATGATTTCGCAATCAAGGCTTCCGAATTCTGCCCGTCTGATTCTTGAATAAACTGAGACAAATAAATGTCACCCATGGGCAACATCTGAACTTTATTTTCGCCGTTTTCAATATTTGCCCCTTGGCTTTTTTCGACCAGATCTAGCCAATCAACTTGATTACTATCGAGACTAGACGAATCAAGTAGAAGCTCATCTTCAGCAGTTTCGCCTTGGGAGTCTGAAATTTTTTGTTTACTATCCGTTACATTCTCACTCTGTTGTTTCGCAGATTGAGCGTTGGTTTTCTCATAATTTGTCCGTTCAGCAATCGTTTCGTCAGTATTATCTGTTTTATCAGTTTGTTCTAAAGTATCGTTGTGCTGCGAGGTCTTTGCTTCGTCATACGCAGAGCCTTGCTCATTTTTTTCAAATGGTTTATCTGCTGACAAAGGCTGACGTGGTTGCTTTTCTTGTGTCTGTGTTTGTACTTGTTTGTCAGAATGAGGAGCTTTGTTTTGCTCATTACGAGCTTGTGATAACTCTTTGGCGATTTGGGGTTGTCGTTGGGTCTCAGCTGAACTTGTGTTGCTGCCGGATGTATGGGCATGTTTATCGACGTGGATGGGGTTAGGCTGCACTGGTTGCGAATAAACAGGATCAGCTTGAGTCAAAAACGACTTAAACTCAATTTGTTGCTGAATTCCTATACTACTTGCCGACTTCAATTTAAATGGCAATGCGGCAATCTCTGGTTTAAATGTGGCAATGTGTTGCATCTTCTATTCCCGATTTATTGTCGAATTTACGCTAAATTCGGCTTTCATATCGCTTTTGTATTTCTTTAGTATCGAGATAGAGCAAAGAGCGTTCCAACCTGTCAAATAGAGCATCATTATCGGCGTTGTTGCGCTTGCCGGATAAATCGTTGTGTGGACAATTCATCCATGAGCTGTTGTTCAATTTTGTTGTCTCTGGCAAGACGCGCTAGACGTTTTTTTTCCAACAACATTTCTACGGCCTTGCGTTTTCGCTGTTGTGCTAACCAAATATCCTTGCGTTGTTCAGCCACCAACACCGACTGGCTATGTACCTGCATCTGCTGTTGACACGCTTTGTCGAGTTTTCCAATAAACGATTGCAATTGATTAAATTTATCTACCTCAAGGGCCGTTTTTCCTTTTACTTGAGTTTGCCTGAGATAATCCAATCGGTATTGCTCTAAACTCGACAACTTCTGCTTGTTCATCGACGCATGCTGCTGTGCCAATTGGAATTCTCGCGCTAACTGGTCTTCTTTTTCTTTTTCCCAGCTTGCTACCATTTCTAGCTGTTTTTCTGCCACTACGCGTTACCTAAGCCTTTGGTTAATGCCATCATGCCTTCCAGGCTCTCATCATAAGGCAATACTTGTTTCATTCCCTGCTGCAAAAATGCATTAATGGCAGGCTCTGCAGCGATGGCCAAATCCATCCTCGGATCTGTGCCTTTTGTGTAAGCCCCAATGCTAATTAAGTCTTTATTTTGCTGGTAGTTTGAATATACCTGCTTGATCCGGCGACTCGCCAGCATATGCTCATCACTCACTACCATGGGCATTACCCGGCTGATTGAACCTTCAATATCAATTGCTGGATAATGCCCAGAATCTGCCAAGGTTCGGCTCAGTACCACGTGACCGTCAAGAATTGCTCTTGCTGCATCAGCGATTGGGTCCTGAAGATCATCCCCTTCTGTTAACACAGTATAAAATGCTGTAATAGAGCCTTGACCATCTCTTCCATTTCCTGCTCGCTCAACCAATGCAGGCAATCTCGCAAATACTGAAGGTGGGTAACCTTTTGTTGCAGGCGGCTCACCCACTGCAAGGGCGATTTCACGCTGAGCCATCGCATAGCGGGTCAATGAATCAATCAACAATAATACGTTCATACCTTTATCACGAAAGTACTCGGCTATGGCTACCGCAGTTTCACAGCCCTTCAATCGCATAAGTGGCGAGGTATCCGCAGGCGAAGCAACCACAACGGATTTTTGTCGTTCTTCGTCTCCTAAAATATCCTGAATAAATTCTTTAACCTCTCGTCCCCGTTCTCCCACCAAACCAACGACTACCACATCGGCCGATGTCCCGCGAGTCATCATTCCCATCAACACGCTTTTTCCTACGCCACTGCCAGCAAACAATCCCATCCGCTGCCCCAAGCCAACAGTAATCATTGAGTTTATTGCTCTGACACCAACATCCAACGGCTTTTCAATAGGGCGGCGCAACAAGGGATTGATGGGCGGTTTGTTAAGTGGAACACGTTTCTCTGCTTTGATCGCGCCGAGACCATCAAGAGGTTGACCATTTCCATCAACCACACGTCCAAGTAGGGACATACCAACGGGCAGCCCTTGCTCACGATCAAGAGGTTGCACGCGAGACCCAGGCACAATACCTTTAACGGCTTCAGTTGGCATTAAATAGGTGATATTTTCAGCAAAGCCCACTACTTCTGCTTCGATTTGCCCATCAATGGTTTGCACTAAACATTGGCTACCAACAGGCATCTGACAACCGACCGCTTCAAGGGTCAAACCAATACCACGAACCAGTTTTCCAGAGGCTATACTAGGTGCTTCAGGGATATGTGACTGCAGAGATTTGATTTTTTCTAGTATGCTGGACGTCATGTCAAGTTACTCTTGGTCGACGTCGGATAAACCTTGCTGGAGCAGAAATTTATCAAGTACGTCTCGAGCACGCCTTTCAATCGACACATCAACAGCATTGTTCGACGTTGTCACGTCGCAGCCGCCGCGAGACATACCCGGAGACTCAACAAATAGCCAATTTTGTTGTTGAATTTGCTCCTCAGAAAATGTCTGTTTGACGACTAATATATCTTCCGGATGCATGTGAATTTGATAACTAGATTCTTGAATGGGTAAGGTTTTTAAGGCGTCCTGTAAAGCGGCCCGCAAGATATCAGGATTGCTTTGCACCTCGTGGCGAATCACCGCTCGTGCAAGCGACACAGCAAGTTTGACCAATTCATTTTGCAAAACCTCATCTACCTGAGCGACGGGTTGATGAACATGTTCAATCATCGACTGCCACGATGCGATAAGTGTATTGACTTGCTCCTGACCTGCAGCAATGCCCTCTTCGAGACCTTGCTCCATACCCGTTTGTGTTCCTTCCTCTAGTCCTTGAGTTTTCCCTTCATCATAACCTTTATCAAAACCGGCTTTTTTCCCCTGCTCAAACCCTTCTTTATACGCAGCTTCTCTGATTGCTTCGATTTCTTCGGCAGTTGGAGGCAGAATTTCTTCTTCAGGTTCAGGGGGTTCGTATTTCCAATTGCTTTGTCGATTCAAAGCATTAGTTTTGCTGTCATCCACTTGGCGAGTATCCTCTAGATAAGGTAGATCCCAGGAGGCAATCTCCTCTTCTGTCAAATCTAGTTTACTCACTTTTGATCACTCTCACGTTGACATTTCACTATAAGAACTCTTCACCGCCACCGCCGCCAAGCATGATTTCACCTGAATCAGCCAATCGACGCGCAACCGAAAGAATTTCTTTTTGTGCAGTTTCCACCTCACTGATACGAACCGGTCCAAGGGCTTCAAGATCATCGAGGAGCATATCAGCTGCACGTTTAGACATATTCTTAGTAATTTTGTTCTTGAGCTCTTCGTCAGCACCTTTGATTGCTTTAAGTAGCGAGTCTTGCTGCACTTCGCGAAGAATAGCCTGAATAGCTCGGTCGTCCACGTCGGCCAAGTTATCAAAGACAAACATAAGATCCTGAATTTGCTGGCTCATTTCTTCATCTTGTTCTCGGATCGCATCCATCAATTGACCTTCGATGTTTGTATCCAGATAGTTCATGATATCAGCAGCAGATTTCAGGCCGCCCATCTTCGCAGCTTGCGTGCCTGCTTGACCGGCAAATTGTTTCTCCATGATTTCGTTCAATTCTTGTAACGCTGCTGGTTGAACTTCTTCTAAGTTCGCCACACGCATCATTAAGTCTAAACGCACTTTTTCTGGGAACTGAGACAAGATTTCTGCCGACTGTTCGGCTTCCAGATAAGACATGACAATGGTTTGGATCTGTGGGTGTTCGTTGCGAATGATACTGGCAACCTGTTTTGAATCCATCCACTTAAGTGAATCCAAACCTTTTGCACCGCTACCCATTAAGATCTGATCGATTAGGTTAGCCGCTTTATCTTCACCTAACGCTGCAGTTAATGCCCGCTTAACGAAGTCTTGGCTTTGGAATCCGATAGTGCTGTAGTTTTGAATTTCTTCGATGAAGTGTTTGTGCACAGCAGTAATTTTAGGCTGTGTCATATCATCTATCTGCGCCATCGCTTGGCCCAGTTTTTGAACCTGCTTAGGCTCGAGATGTTTAAGTATTTGCGCTGCATCTTCCTCAGACAAACTCAACAGTAAGATAGCCGCTTTGTCGACACCTTCTAATTTGCCGACGTCATAGCTACTGGATTCTACTAATTCATCTTCCATCGTCTTTCCTACTCGTCTTGCAACAACCAACCTTTAACTACCTGTGCAGATAGTTCAGGTTCATTGGCTACTAGTGCACGCACGGCTTTTAATACATCTTCATCTTTGTGGAGGTCTGGTAACATCAAAGACCCATCTGCGGCAAATCCAACTTGCCCTTCATCAAACTCTTGAGACAACATGCTGATGGTTTCATCACCCAAATCCAATGCGCTGTCCACATCAAAGTCATCGTTTTCCGTGGTGTCTTGCGGATTGATCAAACGTCCCAACATGGGTCTAACAAGGGCAAATATCAACACTATAATAATTAAAGAGCCTGCGGCGATTTTAACCGTTTGTGCGAACCATTCTTCTTTATAGTATGGCACTTCCACCGGAACATAGTCATTGTCTTTACTGAAGGGAATGCTGACAACTTCTAAGGAGTCGCCACGCGTCACATCAAAGCCAATTCCGCCTTGCAATAAACGTCTGATATTTAACAACTCTTGTTGCGCCCTAGGTGAGGTTGTCACCGTGCCGTCTTCCGCCGTTTGGTTAACATAATCCACTGCCACCGACACGCTGAGTCGTTTTATAATTCCCGTTTGCTGTTTGGTATGGCTGATAGTCGTATCCAGTTCATAATTGCGCGTTTCTTCTTTTGAATTGCGACCAGGCAACGAGGCTTGAGAATTGCTACCACTGGCGCGCTCTGGAATGTTTGAATCCAGTGGTGGTTGATTGGTTAAGGCTCCCGGGATACCGGCTATCACCCCACCAACACTGTTTTCTTCTACTAACATTTCGCTTCGAATTGCCGGTAAATCAGGGTTGTAGCGGCGTTGGGTTTGTTCAACTGCAGTAAAGTCCATCGTTACATCCGCCTGAGCAGTATAGTTTCCCAGCCCAAGTACGGGAATTAATATTGAGTCGATTTTTTCTAGATAGGCTTGTTCACGTTGCTTTTCTAATTCGTATTCTTTGCGAGAGCGTGCTGAGGCCGCATCTTGAGAACCAGAATTGAGTAGCCTACCATTATTGTCTGTGACCGTAACTCGATTGGGTTCCATACCTTGTACTGCGGAAGCGACGATATCCACAATGGCATCCACTTCTTGCGCGGAAATGCTTGAACCTCGACCTGCAGACACAACAACCGTTGCGCTGGCTTTCTTTTCTCTACGTGCGAATACATTATGAACGGGCATGGCTAGCAAAACGGTCGCTCTTTTTACACCATTGATTTCTTCGATAGTACGGGCAATTTGCTGTTCACGAGCATGTTTTAATCGTTCTTTTTCAACTCTCTGACTGACACCGAACCCCATGTCTTGCATGATAATTTCAGTCCCTTCGGATTCAGAAGATGTCGCAAGCCCCTGACGGGTCATATTCATTTTTATCTGTTTGAAATCACTTTCTCGCACGTAAACAACATTGCCTTCCAGACGGTAATCCGGGTAGTTCTGATCGAGATAATCTAAGGTCTCGATAAGCTCTTGGGTTTCCATTTTTCCTAACGGACGATAAGTCGGCTCCTGCGCCCAGATAACGATAAATATTGCGATGGCGATACAAATGACTAGCGCCACAACAATTGTGATCTGACGCATGATGTCTGCACTTCCCAATGCGTCCATGAAACCAGATTTTTGTTCCAGCTCGGTTGAATCACCAAATGAATCGGTATCGTTCAACGCAAGTTCTGTGCTTGTTGCTTCAGCCACGAGTCATGCTCTCCTGTTACACCGGCATATTCATGATTTGCTTGTAGGCTTCCATGACTTTATTTCGTACCTGAACTGTTGCTTCAAAGGCAATGCCTGATTTTTCTTTAGCTAGCATTACATCAGCTAAACTCAATGAGGGATCTCCCATTTCAAAAGCAATTTGTTGATTTTTTGAATCAAGCTGCATTTCATTGACAGTGTTAATTGCCTGGCCAAGCATCTCAGCAAAATTTTTTGATGATGGGTTGTTGGTCTCTTGCGGATTGAATGGACCTATTTCCATGCTGGCACCAGACGCCATGGCCTGCATTTCTTGATAGAGCGATTGCGCTTTGATTTCCATTGGACACCCCGGTATTGATTTGTGCTCTGCCTGTCACCAAGTGACAGAAAAATAACGCTATCTTTGTTGTTAAATAGAACTTAGCAAACAAAGTGCCACTTTTATTTTATATACTTTTCAATAAGTTATAGACCATGTCATTTTATTGACAGCAATCTAAACGGATAAAAACAGGAAACCTAGAGAATGAAAAGGCCGGCAACCTACCTACCGACCTTTTTATGTGATGTCGTTTTTTAAGCAGGTAGTTCAATACCCACTTCACGCATTTTCGCCAATTTGTAACGCAGCGTTCTTGGGCTAATACCCAGCCTTTCAGCAACATCCTTGCGCTTTCCATTGCAAGATTGCAATGTATCTAAAATGATTTGATGTTCTTGTTGACGCAACTCGCTGCCCAATTTGCTCTCATCGATTTCGCTCGCCACAGGCTCCTGCTCGCCACTATGGCCAGTTTCAACTTCAATTAACAAGTCGTTGGCGTCGATGCATTGCTCCTCACACAAAATGAGCGCTCGCTGTATAACATTCTCAAGCTCTCTTACATTGCCAGGCCAAGAATGTTGCATTAACTTACTGCGTGCTGATGCTGATAAGGTTGGTGCTGTGCCATTACCAGAGTAATGCCGTTCGATGAGATGGTTAGCCAATGGAATTATATCTCCGGCTCGTTTATCTAACGGATGCCACATTAAAGGAAACACATTGAGTCGATAAAATAAATCCTCTCTAAAATCACCTTTGAGCACGGCGTCTTTAAGATCACGGTTACTGGTGGCGATCACTCTCACATCCAAGCTGATCGTTTTTCTGCCACCGAGTCTTTCAACTTCCTTTTCCTGTAACACACGAAGTAGTTTTGCTTGCAAAGCCAAATCCATTTCAGTGATTTCATCCAGTAATATACTACCACCTTGTGCTTGCTCAAACTTTCCCGGACAGGCTTGTAATGCGCCAGTAAACGCGCCTTTCTCATAACCGAATAATGTTGCCTCTAGCATGTTTTCCGGTATGGCAGCACAATTAATTGCAACAAAAGGTTCGTTTTTTCGGCTCGATTGGTCATGGATATATCGCGCTAACACTTCCTTGCCAGAGCCGCTTGGACCTAGGACCATAACCGTAGCATCAGAGCTGGCTACCTTTTTAGACAAGGTGAGTAACTTTTGACTGATGGGATCTTCTGCAATGGGATCTCGTGACTCCACCTGTTGCGCCGGCGCATAACGCCCGACTAAATTGAGTAAAACTTCTGGACTGAAGGGCTTGGATAAATAGTCTGTCGCGCCATCGCGCATCGCTTGAACTGCGTCATCGATAGTCGCATAGGCGGTCATTAGCAAAACCGGCATGTTAGGAAATTTATTTTTAATACTACGCAAAAGCGTTAAGCCACTCATTTCACCCATTTGAATGTCACTCACAACTAAATCTACTTTTTCAGCTCCAAGTTTTACCATCGCCTGCTCCGCGCTATCAGCCTCAAGGATCTGATACCCGCCAAGAAGTAAAGTGTCGACCAGCGCTTCTCTTAGTCCAGCATCATCTTCGACAATTAATATAGTTGTCTGACTCACGATTTATCTCCTTGAAGATTAGATTCATGACCTGAGTTATGAATGGGAAGTTGAATGGAAAAACATGCGCCTTTATCTTGTACATTTGCAACAGAAACGCTGCCCCCGTGCGACTTAGCCACCGTTGCAACAACTGCTAATCCAAGCCCTGTGCCGTGACTTTTAGTGGTGTAGAAAGGCTCAAATACTTTCATCAGGTGCTTTTTGTCAATGCCAGGGCCATTATCCAGTACATCGACTATCAAGTGGTCGTCTTGCCTACGACAATTCAATGCCACAATCGGATTTTTAGGCTGGATTTGCAGCGCGTTGTGCACCAGGTTTTGAATTGCCCCGACTAACGCAGGTTTATTGCCCAAAATACAAAGATCGTTGTGCTCGCTAGATACCATCAATTGACCTTTAGAGGTATGCAACATGTTGTCTGAAGCAGTCACGACTTCTTCAAATAAGGATTTGATAGAGAGACTCTGCACCACTTGCTGTTCACCGCTCTTGGCGAATAACAACATATCATTCACTTGAGTTTCCAAATCTTTTAAACGCAAACTGAGCTTTTCACTAAAGCGTTGACGGGCGGCGTCTGACAATTGGTTACTTGCCAAATTTGATGCGTATAACATGGCTGCTGATAAAGGTGTGCGGATCTGATGAACGATTGAAGCGACGGTTTTTCCTAGTGACGACAGTCGTTGCATATGGCTGATACGTTGCTGCAATTGCCTCGTTTCAGTGAGATCCGTCAAAACAATAAGTTGTCCTGGTTCTTCTTTTAAGGGCGTTATTGACAATTTGACTTTACGCCCATCGTGCAAAGATACCTCATGACCGTCATCGGCCTGAGGTTTAAAAGAGCGTTTAATGATGTTACGCCAAGCTTGACCTTCAAGCGGCTCCCCTAAGAGGCTTTTTGCAAGGGCATTCGCTTGCTTAACGACGCCTTTTTCACTCACAACTACGACACCTGCGGGCATCACTTGGAGTAAATGCTCTAAGCGGGTGGCTTGATTTTTTAATTGCTCAAATTCTTCAATAGAGACTCGTTTAACATCGTTGGGTTCATCTTCAGAGCTTGAAGCGGAATAATCCATTGAGTGATGGATAGATTCGAACGACTCATGTAGTGCACTGCTCAGCGCCATAGCTTCCTCTCGTCAAAAAACTTTAAAGTACTTCTAATACGAGAATTAGCATATCGCATGCCAACTATTTATTGTTTAAATTCAATGTTTTACAGGATTATAAAGCAGGTTTAAGAACGTCAACAAAATGACAGTAGAATGGTTCAGTCCCTAACAATGTTGTATTTGCGCATTTTCTCGACCAATGTTGTTCTGCGCATTCCTAAGATTTCGGCAGCACGAGCCACAACGCCATCCTGTTGGTCTAGCGCCTGGTTGATCATACTAATTTCAAGCTCTGACAAATACTCTTTCAAGTTCATTCCATCAGAAGGTAAAGCAGAAGAAACACTTTGCTCAGCAGTATCTTGTGTATCACTTTGTTCTGAATTGGCGCCGTCATCATCCGAGTCGTCACCAAACATTGATAACAAAGCTTCACGCTCGAGTAACTCTTCAGGGTAATCAGGTTGAAAATCATCGCCATTGGTGTACTGATATTTACTAGGCAGATCTTTAACATCAACGACCTGATCGGGATACAAAATAAGTAAACGTTCGACTAAATTCGATAGCTCCCTGACATTTCCAGGCCAATGATGCTCTACCAGCGAATTGATCGCATTTTCAGTAAATCTTAATGTAGATTCAACTTCTTGCTCTAATCGAGAAACCAACTCTTGAAGCAGCAGTGGAATATCTTCTTTGCGCTCTCTTAATGCTGGACTCTCGATAGGAAAAACATTTAATCGGTAGTACAAATCTTCTCTAAATGTACCTTCGCTGATCATGCTTTCCAATTCGCGGTGTGTTGCGGCTACGATACGCACATTGCATTTTATCGGTTTGGTGCCCCCTACCCGCTCATACAATCTTTCTTGCAGCACTCGCAGCAACTTAACCTGCATCTGCAACGGCATATCGCCGATTTCATCGAGGAAAAGTGTTCCACCTTCTGCGAGTTCAAAGCGCCCTTTTCGCGATCCGATTGCGCCGGTAAACGCTCCTTTCTCATGGCCAAATAATTCACTCTCTAACAATTCGGCAGGTATAGCACCGCAGTTAACGGGAATGAAAGGGCCATCTTTTCGATGTGACAAAAAGTGAACATTGCGCGCAATAACTTCTTTACCCGTACCTGACTCACCCAGCACTAAGACATTCGCATCAGAGCCGGAGACTTGTTCTATAAGATGTCTAACACTTTGAATTTCTTCACTTTTACCTACTAAGCTGCGAAATAACTTGGTTTTACTTGTCCCAGCGTTTTTCACTGGACGTTTGCGCAAATACTCCTGACAGCGATACAACATTTGCGTCAATACAGGGTAAGTCACAGGATCGGTTAGTTGTCCTACAATATTGGCGCGAAAGTCTGTCTCTAGGTGTTTATTACCAATAACGATAAACGGCTGAGCGGGAAATTTACTCACTACATCGTCGGTAAGCTCAGGCGACTCCATATCAATAATTACCGCTTCATAGTTGACCTGAGAGGTAATTGAAGTGATGGCTTGAGAAAACGAAACAGTTGAACATTGTTCACCAAGAAACGACAAGATCGTTTTGAGATTATAGGCGCGCGTGCTTTGCTCGCTGATAATCAAAATCATGCTCATCGTGTCCTCAGGATTATTTTTTTATTTTTGTAGGAAGCTATACATGATTTTAAACATTCGTTGCCGGATAGCAACCAAAGTTGTGAAAGATTAGTGATAAAAATCAGGTAACTGGGCAAAAAAAAAGCAGCCATGCTGCTTTTTCTTCACTGGGGAATATTATTTTATATCTAGCTCAACAGGGAAAGAACTTGCCCTTGTTGCTGATTTGCTTGTGCTTGCACAGTCAGAGCAGCCTGACTTTGAATACCTGTAGCAATACTTTCTGAGGTCGCTTGTGCGAAGTCAGTGTCTTGAATACGACTTCTGGCCGCAGCGACATTCACATCTGCCTGGCTAAGATTACGTGCAGCACTTTCAAATTGATTTTGAGTAGCGCCTAACTCAGCTCTTGCGCCACCTACAACCTCTAACGCCTCGTCGGCGGCTTCCAATGCTTCTTCAGCACCTTGTTGGGTTGATACATCAACAGTCAGCACACCTTCTAGCTGCGAGGCAATATCCTCTGTCTGCACACCAATCTGTTGGCCCGCATTGGCACCTACTTGAAAATCGATCGACCCATTTTCAGTCAACAGTTCACGGCCACCAAATGTGGTTTGATCTATGGTCTGAGTGATATTTTCTTGCAATTGAGAGATCTCGGACTGCAACGCATTTCGATCTGCATCGGTTAACAAACCATTTCCAGCTTGCACGGACAACTCACGAATTCGGTTCACATCTTCATTGATACCGGATAAACCACCTTCAGCAACCTGCGCCAATGACACAACATCAAACGCGTTGGAAATTGCCTGTCGGTTGCCTTCTACCTGAGTCGTTAGACGGTCTATAATCTGCTGCGCTGCTGAATCATCTGCAGCAGAATTTACACGACGCCCAGAAGATAAACGCTCAAACAAAGTTTCTTGCCGTTGTTGCAACTGTTGCAGCAACGAAGCATTGTTGCCCGTATCAAATTCAATCATAACTTAACCTCTCACATACCTCTTGTGATTATAGCAAACGGTTGGTTATAAAGTAAGCATGTAGGAATATACCTTAACTTTGCTACAACGAAAGTACGCTTTGCCCAAAGAAATCAACTAACGGTGGGTCTTTGAGCAATCAATGATTTAGATTTCAAGTATTAAACTTAATAACAATAATCTTCATAGCCATAAGAAGGAGCTTCTCTAGTTTGCGACAAAGAGCTGCTATTTGCTTTAAAATTAATGCACAGCTATTGTGTGGCATTGTTTAGGTCAAATTTCTGTCACTTAAACAGGCCTAAAAATTGCTTTCTGTAGACTGACTCTGACTTCTTTTAATAGTGAACAACAAGACGTAACCAAATTTATGTTAAAAAACATACGCCTGCACATTGATAGTGATGAAGAAAAACAAAAGAATCTAGATGAATCTTTAGCCCGCATAATCCTAGAAACCCATGGCAAAAATATTAATAGTTTTGAAAGAAATATTCCGTCTTTGCTGAAACAAGTCAAATCTCCAAAATTGCAAAACCATTCTCTATTTTACAACGTTTTTGGAGAAGTAAATATCGTTGATTATGGTATTGGACGTACCTTATATGGTTTTCATCCACGACAAGAGGTCAAAGAGCAGGTAGAAGAGTTCTTAACGCACGCTCCCAAAATATCCTTGCTTGAAGACAATAAAAGCTTAACTTCATTCCATGTTGAAGCTAATAAAAGCTTAACTCACAGTAAGGGGTACCTTAGCCGAATGAGCTACTCCTCTTTGCCAGAATCTATTGATTGTTTGGTAGTTTTAGGATGTGGTCTTGGAATACATTTAGTTGAATTGATTAAAGCTAGAAAAATTAAATATCTAATCGTTTATGAACCTGAAATACAATACTTTCAATGCTCAATTCTTATTACCAAGTGGCACGAAATTTTTGACATTGCAAAACGAAACAAAACGCAGTTGTTTTTGCAGATCGAAAAAGATAGCAGGAGTCTAGTCGCAGACATTGATGAATTAACCCAATATGATGATATACATCATTTTTATTTGTACAAACATTATAACCACCCCGTATTCAATAACGTGTTTAAAAATTTAACCCAGAAACAATGGTCTACTATTAAAGAACGCGGAGTCACGTATGAGCTCTCTGATAATTACAAAAACTACGTTCCACCCTGGACACCAAACATCAACATTGCGAACTACACTGACTGTAATTCCAAAGCATCTATATTTACTAATAACCTCCTAGCTTTCAAAAAGTTTTTTCCAGACATTTATCGCGAATTCAAAGACTATAAACCTGAAATTTGGTTGCCAATTCAAAACGATAGAGGCGATGTGAATGTTGTTCAATCTGATTCGATGACACCTTGGTACTCAGATAACTCTAGAGAAGATTGCGCTATTAATTTCGAAAACTACAGTCAACAGCCACATAAAGATGGTTTGATTCTAGGTTACAGGGGAACTAAGCTTGCGCACTATTTACATTACAAGTTTGTTAAAGAGACTGAAGAACTTTTAAAAGAAGCACAGAATGAAGCTGGCATACTCCCTGAGAACATAGCATCAATAATTGTTTTCGGCATTGGTGTGGGGTATCAGCTAGAGACATTAGTGAATCAGCATTCAGTTGAAAAGTTATTTGTATGCGAACCGAATAGAGATTTTTTCTATTCCTCTTTGTTTGCGATTGACTGGAGAGCTATTTTAGAAAAAATTGACGCAACTAATGCTAGGCTTTATATCAACGTGGGAGATGAAGGCTCCCACTTATTTAAGGAATTGCTCAATCAATTCCATTCTATCGGCCCTTATATTCTCAACAATACATATTTCTACCAAAGTTACTACAATGCGTCTCTAAACTCTTCAATAGCGCAATTGAGAGAACAATTACAAATCGTGATTTCGATGGGTGAATACTTTGATCACGCATATTATGGCATTGCTCATACTAAGGCAGGGTTCAATAGAGATTTGCCAATTTTGGGAAATTCCCCGAGTAGTAAATTAACTTATGAAGACAAGGAAGTACCTGTTTTTATCGTCGGAAATGGACCATCTTTAGACATGTCCATCGACACAATCAAAACGTTTAAAGAACAAGTCATAGTCGTTAGTTGCGGCACTGCTTTGCAAGCGCTTCGCCGTCATGGGATAACCCCTGACTTTCATGCAGAAATAGAACAAAACCGCACGACATTCGATTGGGCGGTTTTGATTGAAGATCGCCAATACCTTAAGAATATTACATTAATTTCTTGCAACGGTATTCACCCAGATACATGTGAATTGTACAAAGACGTCATGATTGCATTTAAAGAAGGAGAATCTTCAACCGTCTCCGCTCTAAACATTCTTGGCACAGAGAATTTTGAAGTACTTCAACATGCTTTTCCAACCGTCAGCAACTTTGCCACTAACTTAGTAACTGTACTCGGCTTCAACAACATCTACTTTATGGGAGTTGACTTAGGTTTTTTTGACATTAAACATCATCATTCGAAGTCCTCTGGATATTATCAAGAAGACGGAAATGAAACATATGATTATGCTAAAAAGAACAATACTTCATTGATCGTTCCTGGAAACTTCCGGCCGACAGTAAATACAAAACACGAATTTAAACTATCTAAACAAATCATTGAACAAGTCATCCACCGAAGTAGCAAACGGCAAGAGTTTTTTAACTGCAGCGACGGGGCAAAAATTATTGGCGCTACGCCTCTTTCTTTAGACAATTTGATAGTAATATCAAGTACTAAACAGAAACAAGACTCATTAAAAAGGCTCAAATTGTCGGTGTTTACCACTGAATTTAATAAGAATTTTATCGGGCGTTTTGAAGCTAAATACTCTAACCAAATAATGGAGAAAGAGTTAGATAAACTTATTGATAGACTCAATCAGAAGGTAGACTCTATAAAGCAGGCCAATCACCTTATTAATTATCAAAAAGAGTTGTTATTTTCTTCCTATAAAAAAGGAAACTCATTACTTTTCTACTATTTGTATGGAACGATCAATTACGCAAACGCTGTGTTAACCAAGTTGGTAAACAACGGAAGTGAAGAACAATCCCTTTCCTGTTCATTCAATGACGCAAAAGATGCCTGGTTGAAAGCCTTCGAGGAAATTTCATGCTTGTTATCGCTGAGAAGGCAAGATGATTTCGATAGCTCATCATTTCAACCAATGCTCAGGGAGCTAAAAAGCTTAAAACACAATTACCGACAAAGCAGTATTCTCTTTGTGTCAAACTCTCCTAGTTTTCGAGCATGTATTGAATTTATTATTGAAAAACAATTACCATGGATCGAGCAAGTAGACATTTTAAGCTTTAATGATGCTTTGGAACTCAAGCGAGAGCCAGATTACATAATTTACGATCATATCTCCCCGTCAGAAATAGTAAAAAAAGGTAATAAATATACAATTGCAATTCTCTCTCATTCCGCAGAAGTATCGGCTTCATACCATGATATTTGTTACATGTTAGTAACGGAGATAGAAAATGCATCCACTTATTTAGGTCCTGTATTGCTTGCCCAAGCAGCAACTTTCGCATGTCTAAGTGAGCAAAATTATGATCTTATTGTTCCCAAACATATTGCACTTGAAGGCACTAAGCTGAGTAATTGCGATGTCGACATACCACTTGAGAACTACCAAGCTTATGATAATTTACTATATGTAGGCGTTCATGCTCGGCCAGTTGCGAGTCAACCATTGAACCTACACAATAACGAAAGCAGAACAAAAATAATTATTGGAAAATTACAGTGTAAGCACTTGTTGTACAAGTTTATGAATGAAGATGAATTAGAAACATATCAACATAAAGTGAGAAATATAGTTTGTAATTGATTAAAACATTTGTCTACAGGTAGCCTAGCTTAGCCATTTCATCATGACAGTTAATTTTTATCTCATGTCGCAGATCGTCAGGCAGCTCAATTTTTCTTGATTCCACAGAGTTATCTACTGCAATGAGATTTTTGTCGAAACTTGAGTTACCAAACCACGGTAATGAATAGTCTTTTAAAGTGTTAATATTCGGATTAATGTTGACTTCTAAAAATTGAGCCAACGCTTTACTGACAGCAGATTTGTCAGAGATAAAATCCTCAAACCGAACAATAAACAAATTATCTTTGTTGCATTCAAGCAGTCGATTCGCGCCTCGCTTCCATGAATGAATGTATTTACTAGCGGAAGATGCTAACTTACCTTCCATGAATCCCCGGCATATTAACGATTGAATAACGCTCATAGGATTCCGTACAATATTTATCACTTTTCCATCTACTTGGTCTATGAAAGCATTAATATTATGCTCACACAACGTGACTTTAGTGCCGACATATCGATCCTTTTTATTTGCCATTGCCGCAAAACTGTCGAAAATGATATCTCTATAATTTTTAGTTTCTCTGACATTAAAATCTAGCCTGTAATTCTCTTTGATTTCAGCCAATAACCGCCCTACGTCTCTTTCTTTAGCCGCGAAAATTGTGTCCAAGTTTTTACTAATTGATTGACGAATAGCTTGCTTGTCGGTCAAAGATAGTTCAACGAGAAAATCAAGAGGATGTTCGACACCATGTTGATTTCTAAATAAAACTGTTGCCCTGTCACGATGCACTGTAATCTCGGTTTGTGCATCAAGAAAGTTCGCAAGGAGTGATGTACCTGAGCGCATCTGACCACTTATTAGCAAGGGCTTGAAAGAGTGCATCGCTAAACACCCCCTTGTTCTAGTTCGTAATTGGCCATTTGATAATAAAGATTCATATTAAGAGAATGATCCGAAATCCGGCATAACTTTTTAGTAATTCCACGCAAAAAAGACTCAGTTTGCTTGTAAAGACCTGGTTTATAGAGTTCGTCTAGTTTGTAATCAATGTTGACACTTTCTATTTTGATAGAGCCCAACGTTTGAATTTGCAATTTTTCCATTGGTCTGAATATATACCGGCACTGATTGGTTAATACCTCAAGGCTCCACCTACCAGGTGCATTCCAATTTCCATAATATGCGAAAAGTGCTCTTTTTTCCGTTACTCCGGCGCCCGCAAAGCTAGCGCCAGATTCGTGCCAATCCGTTTTGTCTTTGACGAAACTGCTAATCTGTGTAGGACGCCCCCCTAAATGGAACGCTAAATCAACAACATGACTTGTATTGCCGATAAAACACTTTGACTTTATCTTTGGCGATTGTTTCAAGTCTTTTACTACATGTCCCCACTCTGTAATTTCGTAATTAAGGGAACTGACTCGACCATCATTTTCAATCATTGACTCCGCCGCAATAACAGAAGCATAAAAACGCCGATTGTATGCAACATACAATTCACAATTTGCTTCTTCGGATGCAGCTTCCAGTGACTTAATATCTTGGATGTTCATTCCACCAGGTTTTTCGACAAGAATTGACTTCACACCTGCATCGATTAGATTAAGTGTTAAATCACATAGACATTCCATACCTGAAGCAACAATTGCATGATTTGGAAGAGAGGGATTTGAAGCCAAAAATTTTGCTAACCCTCCGGAAACCACCTTTTGCGGATATTTTGACCCAAAAACGTTTGCAGAATATTGGCTTCTAGTAATACAAATAAAGTCTCTATCGAGAGCCTGTATTACTTTGGCATACTCCATACCCATTGGCCCTGCACCAATGATCCAAATCATAGGAACTCTCGCATTAAGAGATTGGACATAAAGTAAACTTCCCAGGGCTCACAGTTTCAAAGTAGTCAGTAAACGCTCTAATATAATGTCGATGAAGCTTCGCTGACTCAGCGTACGTTGGCAAACTGCAAGTACCTAACGTAAAAATTTGGTATGCAATAGTATGAGTCATCTTGCTTTGCGGTTGCAATTTGAATTCAGCTGGCAGCCCAAAATTTTGATTGTTTTCAAACTGCTCCATTTTTTGATTGACTTCGTCTATCACAAATCTTTTATTTTTAGTTTGAATATTCAATCTAACACTTTGGGCTTCCTGCTTGTTGGAGCAATAAATATTGAGCTTATTTTCGCCAATATTGGCTTCCATTTCGCCAAAGACTTCATAGCAGTCTTGACGTTTTGTTTTAACATATTCGAGGTCAAACGATTGACTTAATCCATCCAGTTCGTGTTCTCCAATCAAAAAAGCAAACAAATCCAAAAAATGTATTCCATTGCAAGCTAAGCCAAATAAATTACCACTTACACTCATAGTAACGGGAGAATGGCCTTTTATTAAACGCCTAATATGCTGATATTGTGCGTTAGATCGTCTGGCACAATTCACCCAGGCTTTTGTTTTGTGGGTGGCAAGCAGTGTTTCTACTTCATCAATGTGTTCTAAAGATTGAAAAATGACTTTCTCGAATATTACTGCAAGTAACTCATTTGATTCTTGAAGCTGCTTGTAAACACCAAATCTTTGATTCGCATTTGTTGCAATTATAGTTAAATGAAATAAACCGTTAACGGGCATTTTTTGGCTGAAAGATACAGTGACGATGTGATTTGGTATTTCTTCTAAACGAGATCGAGCGGTGTTCAAAGAAGCAAGGGATGGGTCAACAACGGTAATCTTGTATCGATGTCGAGATAATGCTAATGCTTGTAAATGACGGCTCCCTATTTGACCTGCGCCTATCAATAGTATTTGTTTCACCGGAAGTACCTACTGCGTCGATTTCAATTGTTCAAACTTATTACACTTCAATAAAAACGACTTATAAGTTTTGAACATCAATCTGGGCCTTCTGAAAGTCATCTAATCTTCCAATATCTAACCAATAATCTAAAATTGGATACACAGCGACGTCGTTTTCACGACTGATACTAAGTTCTAAAAGCGTCGTCATATCAATGTATTGCCCTTTTGATACCATTTCTAGCAACTCTGGAGAAACAACATAGATCCCTGCGTTAACAAAGTGTTGTGATGTTGGTTTTTCTTTGATTCCAGTAATTTTATATCCATCTGTTTCTATTACACCATAAGGGATCTGTTGCTGATATTCACGCACACACATGGTCGCTTTAGCCTGGTTTTCTTGATGAAATTCAAGCAATTTATCAAAATCAATATTTGTTAGTATATCCCCATTCATAATGACTATATCATCTTCCAGCGAAGATTTAGGTAACAAACCAAGTGCGCCAGCGGTTCCTAAAGGAACTTCTTCGTGTACGTAGGAAATGTTGACTCCCCACTTTCTGCCATCACCAAAGTAGTCCCGTATTTTTTCAGGCATGTAATGTGTAGATATATAAAACTGAGTAAAACCGGCATCAGCAAAATTTTTAACAGCTATTTCCAACAACGGACTCTCTCCAACTTTTAACAGCGGCTTTGGACAGTTGTTAGTGAGTGGACTCAAACGAGTACCAAATCCACCAGCCATTAGTAATACAGCGTTTTTACGAGTGGGCCTTTTTACCAAATGATGGAAAGATACGAGATCTTCAACAATGTAATCTTCTGAAACAATTGGGACAGAGTTGAGCATATACCGTTCCATCAAATCAATCAGTTGACGTTTGCTTGTCGAACGCTTCGCAACTTTGGGTTGGCGACTCATGATTGATGCTATTGGTGTTTCCATACTGACGTTATTTAACATTGCGCGTCTTATATCACCGTCTGTTACAGTTCCCAAAAGCTGGTTTTTATCTGTTACCACCAACGCTATTTTTAAGCTCGATTGATTAATTCTATTGAGTGTATCCCGAATTGTATCGGTCTTACTCACGCACGTGTCATACCAGTTTTTCATAGCCTTACCTGATAACAGACCTTAAATAATAGTTTCGTTCTATATCGCTTTATCGGACAGAAACTCTAAAAATGAAGTGATCTACTAAAAATTCAATATTACATGCGTGTGATCTAGAAAATTTTTAGCATTCGCTCAACCCAATTTCTCTATTGTTGATGCAATTATTTTCGCTTCAAATAAACGTATTTATAAACTGAAGCCATCATCAACAACTATGTTTTGCCCACGCACGTATCGGGAGTGATCCGACAAAAGAAAAAGCACGCTTCCCACTACATCTTCTCTATCTAACATTCCCTTACTCGCAGCCTGCTTCTTATATGCTTCTAAAAATGAATCTGGTTGACCTTCAATTATTCCGCCAGGACTGACGCAGTTGACCCTAAAATCACTGTGTTTGACATAGGATGATACGTATTTAGTAAGATGTACAATGGCGGATTTAATCGCGGCATACTCAACTGGCATTGTCATGGAAGTTCCACGATAAAGCTCGAATCGCGGAGCTATGAATCCATAGATTGACGAGAAGTTAATTATTGATATAGGTTTTTTGCTTGACTCAAAGTACCTTGCAGCTTGCTGCATTATAAGGAAAGCCGACCCTAGGTGCATTTTTAAATTTTGGTTAAAGTCGCTTAGCTTTACGTCTAAAAACGAAGCCCCATAAGCTGCGTTTCGTGGATAAGTACAATTCACTAATCCATCAAAATGAATTGATCCGTTAAAAATTGCATGAGTAGATTTCTCACAAAGAACATCAATAGTTTTTAATGTCAACTTTCCCCCCGATGCAATCAATTCAAGTTCAAAATCACTTTTCATTTTTAGTTGATTAACGTCAGCAGCAACCACTGAAGCACCCTCTTTCAAAGCTCCACGTACTACTTCACTTCCGATTTTTCCGGCAGCCCCAAGCACCAAAATGGTTTTTCCTTTAAGCATTTTGCATTTCCTTCAAAATGGCTTCGGCAAGCTTGAAATCATAAATATCATCGATATCAACCGCTCTCACTTTAGGTACGACTATTGATGTTACATCACCTTCAAATAATGCACTGTGGGCCATAATATATGATGGTGACGATGTATAAACGACAGTTGTAATATCAAAAACTTTTGGCGTATCTTGCCTGCGAATAGGGCTATTAGACAGTGAGTTAACAATTTTAACACTACCACTTTGGTCCCGCACAACCATATTAAAGTAAGGGCTCCTAGATGCCTCTGTGACAGAAATACATACATCGGCTTCGCTGTTTTTTAATTTTTCAAGGCTCGCTTCGACATCACTTGGAATACGCAACGGACTCGTTGCAGGAAGACTTACAAAAAAATCAAACTCACCGATATTGCGTCTTACCCACTCAATAGCGTGCTGCCAAGACAACCATTCGTTGCTTGAATCCGATGCGAGTTCTTTCGGCCGAGGAATCACTTCTGCACCGCACTTGATAGCTTGCGTTGCTATTTCCCCATCTTCAGTCGAAATAAAAACTCGATCTATCGACTTTACTCTTTGAGCGGTTTCAATGGAGTATTGAATCAGTGGTTTGCCTTCAAGTAATTTAAGATTTTTTCTGGGCAGACCTTTAGACCCACCTCTAGCAAATATAAATGCATAGGTTGTCATAGCTTTTTTCCATACGTCGATAGATGTTTGATTCGTTCGATCAATTCTACCGTTCTGAATGCATCATCCACAGCCACACAATCATTCTTTTTTTGCGTCACTTTGGCAAAAAAATCAACTAGCATTTTCAGATACATGGAGTTGCTTTGCCAATCTTGTACTTCAAAAATAACTTCGCTAGAACAGAAATCGTGCAACTCAACGTGGTTTTGCGCTATATCCCAGTCTAATCTCCCTTTTTCGCCGATAATGCTGCAATGTCTTTGAGCTTTGCACTGCACAAAATCCATATGCAAGTTGAACACTATGCCTTGCGAATTAACCATAACTATGTCTGCTATCTCTTCAACGTTGAGATCAAACTTTCGCGTGTTTCTTAGTTGCGAAAAAAGTACATTGAAATCTCCAAATAACCAACGTAAATAATCAAGCTCATGGCTGAGTTCAAGCAACACTCCTCCCCCCAATGATGCATTTGCGGATACAGAGTTTTGGTAGTCAATAGGTCTCCAGTCCGATAATAATTGGCCAACATTTACTGAAACATTGTAGATTGTGCCTAAACGATCCTGTTCGATATAAGCTTTCACAAATTGCATAGAGGGCGCATAGCGTAGACAGTATCCAACTGCTACTGTCACTTCGGACTGGTTTACAACATCAAGAAATTTAGATGCTTTAGAGAGGTTCGATGAAATAGGTTTCTCTATCAAAATGGGAATTCTTGCCATTACCAATTTTAGAGCGTGCTCAATGTGAAACGTTGCTGGAGAAGCTACAATAGCCGCATCCGGTCTCATTGAAATCAGCTCTTCTATGTTTGAAGCTATTTTATCTGCATTTGTAATTCCTGATGGTTCTATATTGCGTTCTCTAGTGGGCATCACGATAATACAAGACTTAGGAAACAATGCACGTAAGTTCTTCCGATGGCGGTGACTAATATTTCCCAATCCTATCACAGCCAACTTTTTAAACATTTCTATGAATACTCTCTTGGAAGTAAAAAATCGTTGTAAACAAAAGATGCTCTGTTATTTAAATCTACACATCAATTTAACGAAACCAGACTCTTATTCGTCAATCAAGTCACCAGCTTTATATGATTTCTTCGCCTTTTGCCCTATGTACGACCAGTAGTTAGACGGCTCAATCCCGGTTCCAGGCCGTTTAATAGCGATGTTATTTCCATCGAACATACCCCCCTTTACTATGTCAGTTGCCGCAACCAAGCTTTTTCGAGCAACAGGTTTATTCTTTATTTCAGGGAATCGTGGACACTTTATACCATTTCCCATGGCTAATTCCACGTCGCGAATCGCCCTAGACATTGCTTTAAATTCATTAGGCTCCAAAGACGCTTTGTGGTCCGGACCGTCCATCGTTTTATCTAAAGTAAAGTGTTTTTCCAATACTTGAGCGCCTTTAGTAACCGCAGCGATAGGAATTGTTGTACCTAAGCTATGGTCAGAGTATCCAACGGACAATTTAAAACTCTGGGCAATAGTATCCATGGCATTCAAATTAATATGCTCTATTGGAGCAGGGTACTCGGTTGTGCAGTGTAGGATAGTGACTTTTTCACGCAGCGCCTTCTGACCTGCAGAACAAGTGTAGGCTGCTGCGAATGCGTCAAGTGAAGGTAAAACTTCATCGCTCGATATATATCCAAATGCCAATACCTCCAATGCTTGCTCTATCTCTGCAATTGTTGCCATCCCCGTTGATACGATTACATCTAGCCCGGATTTTGCGTGCTCTAGTATAAAAGGTAAATTAGTCAGCTCTCCTGAAGCGATTTTCAGCCTCTTAATGCCCAATTTTTTAATTAGGAATTCCAAACTCTCTGAGTCAAACGCCGAAGACAAAAATTCGATCCCCAATTCATCACAGTACTTTGAAAGTATAAGGTGTTCATCTTGAGTCAGTTCGAGCTCGCGCAGCATGGCCAGTTGGCTTTCACTTTCAAGCGTATTTTCCATCTGATAAACAGCTTTGGAGGCCTGTTCGGTCGCTAAATTGACAGCTTTGAATGACTGGAATTTAACGATGTCCGCACCTGCATCAAATGCAGCTTTTATCGATTTTTTAGCAATATCAAGGCTTCCGTTATGATTGACACCAATCTCAGCGATAATAAGACAACGCATTATGACCAAACCTTTTTTAGCAGCATAAACGCTTCACTTGCAATAACGTTAGCTTGCACACCTCGGACTTTTGCTAGAGCGTCGACCGCTTCCAAACTCCTCGGGAATGGGAATTCACCTAGCTCACTTTGGTATAGAGAAAGAATTGTTTTTTTCTTCTCGAGAAAACCGTCGATATTGACATAGTAGTTTGGACTAAACACGTTGCCGGGTTTAAGACAAAAATCAGTTTCCGACAACGTCTCATATGCAAGGATTTCTTGTATTGAAGGCATTCTGAACTGTTTTGTAGCCGCTACACTAGCGTCGAAAACAACTTCGTGATCACTGTGAACGTCATTCCTGTATGGTATATAGAGTATTTCAGGGCAAACTCGTTGGATGGCTTCACTAATCTTCCCAACTAATTCTCTTTTGGGGATTTCATCAAGACTTGCCGGTGAATATGAAAGCTGCATGCGAGACAAAAAATTGTACTCATGAGTGACGTTTTCAATCACTTCTTGTCTTTTCAACTTATCATATTGCGAATAATCTGATGAGGCACTCATATCGGTCACAATAAGCCAATGCAACTCGTCTTCGTTTGCCCTGTGTTTAAGCAGTGTTCCACCGCACCCAAGTGTTTCATCATCCGGATGCGGCGCAATAACCAGTACTTTACTCATTTACCAATCAACTGTTTTTTAAAGTGCCACTTTTTATAGTCTGCGGGCTCTATAGATGCTAAAAACGACACAACACGTTTTGCCGCAAGACCATCTCCGTAGGGGTTTACTAATTCCGCCACATTTTGCCTGTACACTTTATCTAAAGACGCTTTTTCGATGGCGCATACTATTTTATCGACATCATGCTCAACAAATTCAACATTTCCTGCATTCAAACGTCCTTGTTGACGATGACCTACATTGACAACAGGCAATTTGTACATAGGTGCTTCAAGTAAGCCCATACTGGAATTCCCTACAAGGGCTTTAGCATGCCGAAGCATGTTTACGAAGATATTTCGTGGCAATGTTTTTGTATAAAAAAAGTTATCGTTTTGGTGTGCTTGAATAGCTTTCTGTACTTGGCAACTGCCAGGGTCTGAATTCGGTTGAATAACCACGCATTTGAAACCATTTTGTTGACAAAATTTCTCCGTGGCTTCTAGCGCAATTTTCATTTGAGAAAAAGCCTCTCCAATTTCACTAGAAAGTGGATGTTTTATTAGCACGATAAAATCCTTCAAATAAAAACCAAGGTGTTCACTCACATCCTCCAAAGATAATTCGGCTTCATTAACAATGTTATCTAGTCCTGGAGTTCCACTAAATTCAATACGCCACTTTTCTTCACCCAATTTTATAAGATTTTGCGCATACAAATCTGTTGTTGTGAAGTGAACATGAGCAAGCTTACTAACGGCCATGCGAATAGGATCATCAGCATTACCGAATACAGGATCGCCCCCCCCAATATGTACTACAAGCACGCCCATATAATTGCCAACAATCGCAGTGGCGATACTTTCCTCGCGATCACCTACCACAAGGAGCATGTCAGGTTTAACGCGTTCAACAGTTTGACTCAACCCCATCACAAGTGCAGCAACCGCTTTCGGTCTTTGTGTCAGCCTGCTAGTAGAAAACAATGTATCTATCCGTTCGACAATCTCAAAACCGTCCTCGATAATTTTATCTACCGTATTTCCATGCTCTAGACTTAGATGAGCTCCCGAAGCCACTATTCTTAGGTCGAATTTTTCATCTCTGTTTAATTGTTTTAAAACAGGATACAGAATATCGTATTCGGATCTGATACCCGTCACGGCTATAACTTTTTTATTAGCTTTCATTCGTGGCTAACCACTCTGGTAAATTGAGAAGATCTTTTGTTTTGTTTATGTTCGAACATCCGACGTAATAAGTTTGCATATTAACCGAGAGAGCCCCAAGAATATCGTTCTCCCAATTGTCACCCACCATTACAGCGTTTTCGGGGTTCACTTCTAAATCTTCACATATTCGGAGAAATGCTCTAGGGTGAGGCTTTTCGAACTCAATACCGCAACTTCGAGCATATTGGATACTGTCAACTCTGGTCGCGAGATTTAAGCATGCGACCTTATTCTTTTGAACTGAAGTGACTCCATTAGTTAGAATACCGACTTTCTTGCCTTTTGATTTCAAATCAGTCAACAGTGTTTCTACCCCTTGTCGAACTGAAATAGAAACAGTAGCGGATTGATAAATCTCAAAAAGTACGTCGTGGCTTGCTTTGTCATGCAACCCCAAAATATCTAAAAGTGTTAAGAGTATATCACCCTTCCCCCGTCTTAATTGCGCAGCAGAGAAATCAGGAAATTCTTTTAACTCAAGACCTTGCATGCTGGCAAAAACGCGTAAAACACTTTTAAGATAAAGTGTTTCATCATACAGCGTGTCATCCAAATCAAAAATGATTGCCTCAATCGACACTAAATACGTCCTTATACTGGCGATACATTTTCATACCAAAGTTAATTTTGACGTTTGGATTTATTGAGCGGTTGAAAAAGAAATTATCAACCAGTAATGGAATCCAATTTTCAGTTGCAGCCATCCCTAAACTTGATCCGCCTCCAAAACGAACGTTAACCTCTATGAACTCTATCGAATCGTGCTCAACAAAGCACTGAAAATTTACGGGCCCCAAAAACTGGTATGAAGACGCCAATTTTTTAATGAATTCGAAAACTAATGGCTCGTCGACCACCACACCTGACGTTGATTTGCCTTCTTTTATCATTAACCTTTTTCTAGGTACGCAATAAACCAAAGCTCCTCGCGAATCAAACAAACAATCGACAGTATATTCATCCCCGTGAGCGCACTTTTGACTCATAAATCCCTCGGGAAAGTAATGTTTTTCAATATTTTGGGGGTCAACAAATACCACACCTTCACCACCTCGTCCTATCCTCGGTTTGAAGACGGAATAGTCAGAATCGAGCGATGCTATTGGCGCGGGTATACCATTTTCTATAAACGCCTGATACGTAAGCCATTTATCATTAAATGTTTTTACTACATCAGGCTCTGAAACAACTACAATTACTCCCAAGCTAGCGTAGTACTCTTTGCGCGTCGCCCACCCCAATAACATTTCATCAAAAGTGGGAATAACGACATCAACTTTGGTTGCTAGTAGAATTTGCTCTACCTTGTCCCACAAGTTCGCATCGTCAACAGTGGGAAACTCTACAAAGGTGTCGGCTAAAACAGCCCCCGCGGAACGATGACTAATATCAGATGCTACGCAATGGTGACCCGATGATTGGATGGCTTCGATTAAATAGCCACTTGTATAACTGCCGACTGCCTCTATGAGAATCTTCAAAATGCAAACACGCTAACGTTTGTTAAGTACTAAATAGTAGCGTGCATTTTCAATATCGTTTTCATTGTTGAAAAACTCTTGATTTAACGAGTACCATTGAATTTTAAGTTGACAGTGTGTCAACAAGCTCTCTATTTTATACATATCGTAGTAACTTTGAATTGTTCCTTGCTCATGTTGAGATAAAACTGTCTCGTCTTTCGCTAAATAAGCACCTCGATGATTGCACTTAGATGAAATCAAGCTGACAAAAATAGGCCCTGTTGTAACACGTGCAATCTCTTTCAAATTTATTTTAGCAAGTTCAAATGACATACTATCGAGAACTGATTCGGCGATGGCAATATCAAAATATCCATTGACGAAAGGGAGTATTTCGCTTTCGTTAAGTGTTAAAAATGCATTTTTAAGTTCAGGATACAGTTGCCTCGCCTTATTTATAGCCGTTTCAGATAAATCAACACCTGTTGCGTTTAGTCCAAATTTAGTCAGAAGCATTGTTTGCGTACCCATTCCACATCCAAAGTCCAATGCCGTCATATTTGGGCTTAAATCAATTTTATCAATGAAACTGCCGTCGGGTTGCTTTGCACGCACAAAACGAGATATAAATTTTACGACTTCTTCTTTAGGAAACACTATTGCATTTTCATTTCTGGAGTAACTCTCTTCCCAGAATTTTTTCCGTTTCTCAAGCATTTCTAACTCACAATTGAACGTAGGCGATATTGGGGTCAAACGAAAAACGTTTAATTTCAATTTCGTTTAAAGAATGCCCCATTGCTTCAAGCAACGCGCGAGTCTCTCCTGGCCACCAAGGATTATTTATCTCGTCGAAGGCCAAAATAGCACCTTTGGGCATTCTTGGTAAAAAGTGACTCAATGCAACTTTAGTAGGTTCGTAAAGATCAAAGTCCAAGAACAACAAACTCACGATTAAATGCGGATTGGTAACAATAAACTCAGGAATTGTCTGAATCGCATCACCTTTAACGAGTTTTACTTTTTCCAAATGGTTCAAGAAGCGGTTTTCATTGAATTCATCTATACAATTCAAAACATCTTTATAAACGCCTTCTCCGGTGGGTAACCCCGAAGTTTTAAGTTCAGGATTGTTTCGCGCCTGCTCAGTATCCTTTTCGTCAATACTGGGGAAACCATTAAAAGAATCAAATCCGATAATATGCCTATCCAATGCATAGGGCTCCAACATAGCGCTCAATTTCGCCCAAGCCATTACGCCAGCCCCCTCAAATACCCCACACTCTACTACACTACCTTTGACTTCCAAGTTGAGCTTAAACATCTCATACCTAGCAATAAATCTGCTTAGCTGCTGACGTCTTACGTATTTCTCAAATCCATTAAGCTTTTGTTCAGTTGGAAGCGGTGACGCTTCAAACGCTCGGCTCATATTGATACCTTTCCAATTTAAAATGTGTTAGTCCAAGATTCAAAATAGTAATGCTTTGCCACTAAGTGCCTTATTATGTGTTGTATATTTGAGGTTTATATTTCGCAAGGTTTTCTTCTCTGGAAAACCACTCAATAGTCTTTGATAAACCCGCATTTATACTTGTTCGAGGTTTAAATCCTGTTAACTTTTGCATTTTACCGTTATCGGCCCACAGCCTGAAAACTTCAGACCCTTCAGGGCGATATCTTGATTCATCGCAAACAAATTCCACGTCACTTTCCATAAGACACTTAATTAGATTCAACGTATCCCCAATTGATATCTCAGAATTTGAGCCGATATTAACAGTTTCGCCTTTTGTACAAGAAGATTTATATAGCTCAATGAAACCCTGGCAGGTGTCAGTCACGTAATTGAAGTCTCTTGTCGGCGTTGTGTCTCCGAGTTTGATTTGCTGCATACCACTAGCAATCTGGCTTATTATGGAAGGAATTACGGCCCTTGCCGATTGCCGGGGACCATAGGTATTGAACGGGCGAGCAATGGTCACAGGAAGTTCAAAAGCATTAAAGTAACTCATTGCTACTGCATCAGCAGCAATTTTTGAAGCACTATAAGGTGATTGCGCTTGTAAGGGGTGTTTTTCATCAATAGGCACATATTTAGCAGTTCCATACACTTCACTTGTGGAGGTTTGAATAAGTCTATCGACACCATTTTCCAAGGCAGCTTGGCATATATTAAGCGTGCCCTTCACATTGGTATCAATGTAGCTATCTGGCGCAATGTAAGAGTATGGTATTGCGATCAAGGCCGCCAAATGAAAGATCGTGCCGCAATCCTTGGCCAACTGATTACAAAAATACGGATCACGTACATCTCCGCAAATGACTTCGACACTTTCAATGCACGATACATCTTCCAACCATCCCCAATGATTGAGAGAATTGTATTGAGCTAGCGCTTTCACTTGATAACCTTGTTCCGTCAGGGACTCGACGAGGTGCGAGCCTATAAAACCGTCAGCCCC
Source organism: Aliiglaciecola sp. M165 (assembly GCF_007197995.1). Lineage (GTDB taxonomy): Bacteria > Pseudomonadota > Gammaproteobacteria > Enterobacterales > Alteromonadaceae > Aliiglaciecola. The sequence goes on along the minus strand of NZ_VKKH01000006.1, from coordinate 425,582 downwards.
TGTAACTAAAACCTTATTTTTCATATTTTGGACCTCCTGTAAGCTTGCACTACTCAACTCCCTAGACTTACGCTTCTGTGTTTGCACTAACCATGGACGACAGTGTCTCAACAGGCAATTTACTCGCTAATAATGATTCTGGGTTTGTGACGTAAAGTTGTACACCCAATTCGTTTAAAATGTTGTTTTGCAAATGAAACAAATAGTCAGCTATGTTTAATCGACCAAGTTGTTTTCCCTGAGCATCAGATGCTGTCGAGTGCAAAGACCCTTTTTCTTTCGATAATTTGTATTTTCTACGAATAGTTTCCGTATACTCTGTTGCACGTTTATAAACAGGGTTATCCTGATCTTCCCAAAAATAGGTATGTTCATTCAGATCCACCCCAACAAGATAGATATTTTTATATCCGTTGCCAACACAATAGTTAATAACAACATCTAAATTGGAAATCTGATGACTCAGTTTTATTGGTTTATCTTGCCGATAATAGTCTTTTACAACGTTCATCAGTAGCTCGACATTATCTAATCTAACCCTGTCTGCAGCATAAAAAATTGGTTTGATAACCTTTGGCGCAACATATTTGAGGCTTTCTACAACAACAAAATATGCTGAAACAAACACATTAACATGCTTGCGATCTTCATTATTAAGCAATTGTTGATAGGCGAGTTCGATAAAAATCTCGTTATCGTTAAATTCGGTAAAATATTCGGTGGCAGTGAAATTATGCACAAAGAACGCATTTACTCCAACTGAATAATGTTTCGAAATAAAATCCCATTCAGATTTTGCAATGTGATTAATGCTGTTGCCGCACGCCAGTATAAAAGCCTCGTCAGAATTTCGAGTCACTGGTTGACCATCAAAAACCCGCTCACCTTCAAGGCGCATTTCCTTAATATATTTTTTTGAGAGGTAACGATTCCAATATACTTGAGCTAGCGCATCGGCTAACGCACTGTCGAAACCCCATTTTTTCAGATCGATGCTTGCCTTCAGCTTCTTCAATTTATAATACCAAGGCGCATATAAACGATATGGCCAACGTTTAAATTTTAACTTTTTCATAATCATTCTGATGCCGTGTAAAAACGTATTACGACGTCTTAAATTTTGTTTAGAATGCAGCTCATCGCATAGTTTGAATCGATAATAGTCGGATTATCCACAGCTCCATTCCATTCTTTAACGGGAACTCGCCAATTAGGATAGTGCTCTTCTAAGAATACTTCAGGATGGTCGGGGATTCGCATTATCCCTGCTGTGGTATCTTTCATTGAATAAGGAGTAAATCCTAAAGTACTGATCACATTTGCTGCTGGCTCAAACCAATAGGTTTTTTCACCTCTCACGTAATGCATAATAAAATCAAACATCACGCCGTTTTTATACAATTGCATTGACCCGACAACACGCCCTGTTTTAAATTTTGGCGCAGGTTTGATGTTCCAATTATCGCCAAATCTTGATTCTAAAAACTTTTCAGTATTGGCAGGTGCAAAATAACCTTTACCGTTATGAATCACTTTTTGAGCTGGGAATAGGCTATTATCAAACCAGTATTCACAATTGAGATCTCGCCACCCTGACTGCACACCCTCAGTGACATAAATAAAAAAGTTGCTCCGCCAAGAATCGCTAATGAGCGTGATACTTTTAATATCTGAAGCTGGGCAATTGATATGAACTTCGCCAATTGCGCTTAATGCTCGAATAAAGTTATCAAGTGTTAACTGCTTTTTGGGGTCTATTACCCAGCCAATCGTATCGATTTCTGGCAACAAGCATTTGTCTCTGTAGAGATTTAACAGTGCGCCACCGATTAAACAGTGTTCTAGATTAATATCTATCATTGTTTGCGTTAGATCAGCGATTAATTGTTCACCAGATTTGAGATCATTTTTATCTCGAACGCCCAAATGATGAACTCGACACTCATATCCTTTTGACCGATACTCGTTTTCTAAGCCCAGCGTTTTTTCGATATCCGCCTCAAATACTGCGAAATCAAGATCTTTATCCCAAGGTAAAAAATCCCCATCCCGGACTATTCCAAGCAATGAGCCACCTATGAGCACTGATTCTATATTTTTGGCATCAGCGATATCCAATACTTCTCGACACACTTCATGCACATTTGCGTAGTCGGAGTAAATTTTGTTTAGTTTGTATTCCATTAATTCTGTTCTATAGCTCTCACTACATCCAAAACGCTATCAAGCCCTGTCTTCAATTTTTGAATATGTTCTGAATTAATACTCGACAAAGATTTTTTTAACTTGGTCGTCGAAATATCGGGGGTTCGCTCCAAATACACTACTTCACACTGCGTTTCCAAAAAATCAAACTTCCCTCTCCAATCATCTCCAATTCCAAAAATATCCACATTAAATTTTTTGATATCATCAAGCTTTTGATCCCAGCTATTTTCGGGTATGACTTTGTGAACGCCTTTGATCGCTTCTACAATTTGTGCCCGCTCTTCAAAACTGTAAAGACTTTTTTTACCTTTAGTATTGTTAAACTCATCTGTTGATACGCCAACAATCAGGCGGTCACCCAAATCACTTAATCTATTGAGCATCTTTATATGACCAAGATGAAGTAAATCAAAGGTGCCGTAGGTTAAAACTGTTTTCATTATGAGTTTCCTTCGAACACAGCAGCGTTTTTAAGCTGGCTCAAATTCCATGTAGGATCCGGCGTACGCCAATCACCATAATGCCTATCTAAATAAGACTCTACGTGTCCAGGAATTTGGATTGTTCCTCCCATATATTGGGTAACCTGAGTTTCTTGGATATGTTTACTTGGCATCCTAAATCCTCTCGAGGATAGTGTGTAGTCCATCCAATCGTCACCCACATATTTAACAAAAAAATCAACCATAGGAAGCGTCAATGATGGTTGTGCTGTTCGTAATTTAAAGGCTCGAATAGCGCCAGCAGGGACATTGTAAAATTCTCTTTCACTAAGCTGCGTGTCGACGCACCACGCGGTGTTTGTTGACGCTTCAAGCTTTTTACAAATAAAGGGAAACAATTCCTGTAATGCTTTTACGTCATGATGGGATACGGCTAAATCTAAATCGTCATCCCAAGGGATTAGTGCATTGTCCCGGATAATTCCAAGCAATGTTCCAGCGTCAACATAATGCGTTATGCGAGCTGTTAGCAAACTTTCACTGACCAATAAAAGCACCTCGTTTGAAGCTAGTCGAGAAGCTGAGCTATGACCAATTGAAAAATGTTTAATATCTTTGGCACTAAGATAACGAACTCTTTTTGCATCCAGCTTCAACTGTGTCGTAAGTTGGTTGTAAATTTGTTCAGAGTATTCGCTGGCGATAAGAATAACTATTTTGTTGTCAGTGTCGATCAATTGGTCCGCTGACAGTACTTTTAATCCTTCAATCGTTCTGCCAATTTTAGCGTCGCTGTTGTCGCAAAACGCAACAAATTCATAGGATTCCTCCAGGTTACGCTTTGCTGCCAACCCAGCTTCTCCGCAACCAAATATGATTGCTTTGGTTGACTCGAATGAATTTTCCACCGCCATTTAGAAACTCACCCACAGGCATTGGATTGGATAGCCTAGAATATTGATACTTTTCTGCATAACTGTCCTACCAAATCAAAACCATCCCAAACCGGTGTAAAGTCCAATGCCTGACCAACAGGCACAATTCTATCTATTCCTGATATCGACGGATGACTTAAAACCTTTAACTTGTCGTGTTCACTAAGCCCCAAGTAGCTCAAGGTCTGTAACTTGTCTAAAGAGTCGGTGAACATTGCTTCGGGTTCGTCCAAATGGCGCACATAAAAAACCTTTTCTCCGTTATGCCATCCAAGCATAGTTTCAGTTATGCCTGATACACTAATCGCACAAACACGATCTTGCATTAGGATCTCACAGTCCGCATCTGTGCTTTGTGCCAGTTGCATAGTAACCAATTGATTATTTTTCTGGGTAATGGATATTTCTGTCTGAGATGCAAGTTCGTTTAGACGTGCCAATACGCTAAGCAAAACAGGTGTATCACCAAGAAAATAAACTAAACGAGGTGAACTGCAAGCTTGTTGCTCATAGGGGACAGTATCGCGCCACAACCGCTGTGCTAAGTCTTCTAAACTCTGGCTTTCGTCAACTTGACGCAAATCCAAAATTGTTGCTGAAAAACGATCAGCGAAACTTATATCTCTGCACCTAGGTTTACAAGGGAGCGCCCGAATACTATTTACACTTTCATCCCCTCCCCAAATCACCCGAGCATCGGCAAATGACGACAATTGCCCGCTGAGACCTGATGATTTATCGTAACTTATAAACCAATTTCGCTTCGCCACCACTGAGAATTGTGGGATTTGAAACAGACGATCAAGGGTATTTAACAACACATCTTTGATGTCACTTTGTGCCGTTGCAACACGCACAATATTGTTATTTCCGCACAGCAATGAACATACCCAACTATAAACAAACATGGTGTCCACGTTTGCAGGCGTAAAATGCACGACTGTGCCTAGAGGTTTATGCATCACTTTGGAAGTTTGGCGCAACGTAGATTCAAACATATTTTGAATATTTCGTTTACGCAACCAAAATCCTAATGCCACTAACTCTGGATGTATTTTGGCGCTTGGGCTCTTCATTAAATCGTTTGATAAAGCCTCTAGGAACGCTAGATTATCATCATTCATTGGAGACAAAGGCTCAACGCCACGAGTAAACCAACTTTCAATAGACAGGCCTTGTCCTGTTATTCTGGGAGCTAAGCTGATCACCTTTGAAACTCTCCAGAGCTGCTCAGATGAGTTAATAGATTAACTTGCATTGTGAGTATCACTACAGCCCCTTATCTCAGTCTTAGGTAAGCGCCCCTGTATCGAAAAATATTTGCCTTTGCGGCCACAAGTACAATCATCAATGCCCAAAATAGTGCCTAAGTCTTCAGTTAAAATACTATGACCCGGGTAACTTGTGGGTAATGCCGAAATCGATTGAACAAGGCCCTGCTGACCAATGCCACAAATCTTCAAAGAATAGGGATCACGGGTAATCACGTCGGCAAAAACAGGGCAATGTAAATGGCCGTCTTCGCATTCAACAAATACTGAACCCACCTGCTCTGCCATGCCATAAAAGTTGTAACACTGTGAGATACCACACAGATTATCGAGTGTTTTTTTAAATTGCTCATTATCAACTTTCTGATCTTCGAGTTTTTTCCAGCCCCCAGAATGCAACAATATTCCCTGCGGTAAACTTAAGGCTTTGCCTCTTTCCACTAGCCCTTGAAGAAAGTAGCACCACACCATGAAGGTAAAACCGAAAATCAATACAGGCTGCTTTCCATAACGCTCCACAAAGGCTTCAATTACCGGCCAATTAGGCTGCATATTTTCATCTAGTGCGTAAGTTAAATCTCGCCCAAAAAATGCCAATCCCTGAATACCTGCCCCTCTAGCACTGTATTGATTCTTTTTGTCCAACACAGCAGGGCTGTCTATTATCAACATCGGCAATCGCTGTTTGCCAATGCTTTGCTGCATAATTTTCACCAACACTTTGCTTTGCCTTGCACTTGTTGCACGGTCTAAAAATAGTGTCGCCGGCGTTTGCGAGGTGGTGCCAGAGGATTGAAGTACTTTAAATACTTCATGCGAGGCGATACTTGAAAGTTTTAATTGCTTAAACAAGCGAACAGCTAGAAATGGCAGGTCATCGAGAGCCTTTGCAGGCCCATCAAATTGATGAGTAATGTTGTTGTATTCTTGGCAATGAAACTGATGATGGTTATGCAATAACTCAATGATCGGTTTTAATTGCGCTTCTTTATCTATTTGCGGCAAGGCGTAGACAGGCGCTTGCAATAATTCTTCAAACAAATTGAGATACTGCTGCAATGTTGGTGTGATATCACCCATTTCAGTGTGCCTTTGCCAGCGATTTTAGCATTGGATAATCTGTTTTACCGTTTGCATTAATTGGAGGTTCTGCCAATTCTACAATGATTTGTTTGCTTGGGTGGATGCCATATTTATGGTGTAAATGCTGTTTGGTGATTTCAGTATTGCTTTCGTAATCGCCATCAAAACTTACGGCATGTTTATCTTCTGCAGTCAGGACCCCGATCACCATTTGACTGTCGTCTCCCGTGCAAAAACATTTAACGCCTTGTGCTTTTAAGGAGGATTCACATTCATCCAAATCTATGCGTTTGCCAGCAAGTTTAATAAAGCGAGATTTCCGTCCCGTAATGAAATAATCACCCTCCTCATCAACATAACCTAAATCCCCTGTCGCCAGCCACCGTTCTGCCCAGCTGCTATTGTGGGATAATCCATGTAGGTCTTTAAATTTAGAAGCATAACCTAACATCACGTTTTGTCCCTTATATGTCAACTCGCCTTGCGTATTAGTTCCCGTCACTTCCCTACCGGTGTCATCAATAAGTCTAAATTCTCCGCCTGGTATAGGCTGACCAATTGCATTAGGTTTCAATGTCAATTTTTGCGGTTCGAGATAAGCCATTCTCGCGGTTGCTTCCGTTTGACCATACATGACGTAAAATGCGATGTCATTGTCATGAGCATAATTTGCGTAGCTTTCAACTAGCTCTGAATTCAGCTTTCCACCTGCTTGGGTAAAATATCGTAAGTTTGGCAAGATTTTTTTAGTGAAGCGCAAAGAATGCATTAATTCGTAAGTAAAGGGTACACCAGCGAAACTATTGATATGACCCTGTTCTAGTGCTTGCCAATAGTCTTTCGATATTGGCGTGCTTTGAGTAAATACGCAACATGCCCCCTTTTGAATATGGGTGTTAACTACCGATAGTCCATACGAATAATGCAAAGGCAACGCACAAAGCGTGCGGTCAGTGGATAAAATCGGTAAATAACTGCAAATGGATTCAGTATTTGCCTGCACGTTTACTCTGCTTAGTGCTACATATTTAGCGTTTCCTGAAGAACCTGAGGTAGAAAGTAAAATTGCTACGTCGCTATCTTGAACAATTTTTAACGTTTTTCCCTTTTTACTCAAATTTTCAATGTTGGCAGCGTGTTGGGAACCTTCCCCTATTAATAGACTGGGCGAAAACTTTTCACACATCAATGCTAATTCTTCTTCAGCAATTTGAGGAGAAACTAACATTAAACAATGTTTGGTTTTTAGCACAGCGAGATAGGCGATCAATGTACAAATACTATTATTCGCCTTGAGTAATATTACAGTGGTTGTATTCCCTATTTCAGAAATTATTTGATCTGCGAGACTATTTACGCGTTCCGCTAATTGAATGTAGCTAATACTGTTGCCACCTTCGATTGCGGCAATTTGTTCGCCAAAACGCGATAGATGTTCAAAAAACATGGGTTATACCCTCAACCCACCGTCTACACCGATGATTTGTCCGGTGATGTAACTTGCTTTAGATGACAGCAGGAATGTGATGACTGAAGCCACTTCTTCGGCGCTTCCTGCCCTTTTCAAAGCAGAATGCTGCAAAACATTTTGTTTTTTCTCGCCTCGATATTCAGCCGTCATAGGCGTATCGATAAAGCCGGGTGACACTGCATTGACGCGAATACCTAAATTTCCAAGCTCCTTTGATAAAGACAGGGTTAGCCCTGAGACAGCTGCTTTGCTTGCAGCATATGCGCTTTGACCGGCACTGCCTTGTTCACCAACCGCAGAACACAAATTGACAATGCTACCTTGGCGTTGCCTGGTCATCATTCTTGCAGCGAGCTGGCAATGTAAAAACGTCGATACAGTGTTGATTTGCAATTGTTGATTAAAATCCTCAACACGGGTCATGGCAATTCCTGCATCAAGCATTTGCCCAGCACAATTAACTACTCCATCTAGTGTATGATCTGATTTGGCGATGCAGGCAAAAGCAGCTTTGACCTCAGATTCCACTGTCACATCATATTCAAGTATTGAACTATTCGGAATCATTTGCTTCGTAGCGGTCAATGCCGATTTATCGCGCCCCGCTAAATACACAAATGCGCCTTGGTTGGCGCATTCAATAGCGGTTGCACGACCAATTCCACTGGAGGCACCCGTAATCAATATATGTTTATCTTCAAGCATTAAAATCGACATCGTATTTCGCTAAAATGGATTTAGCTTTCGCGACTGAACTCATATCAATAATATCGTCAGTATCCAACATGACTTTAAATTGATCCTCTAACTCAGCTATTAGGATCATGTGAGCAGTGGAATCCCATTCTGGGATTGTATTGTATTCTAATTCATCGACGACTTTTTCTGGACCTATCGCAAGTCCTGTTGAAAATGCATCGACGAGCTTTTCTAAATTAGTCATTTTATTGTCCTGGTCAAAATTTAGCGTGTTCGCTCCCGTGACAGCAAACGTTTCAAAACTTTACTATGTTGTTGATAGTCCTCGAAATTCAATTCAATTTCAATCAATTCGCCTTGTTTAACCACTTTGTAGCCCAACTTTTGGTTGTACTTAAGCGCAGCTTGATTGGTGGATTTCACTACAGCGACCAACTTTTTACAGCCAAGGGTTTCAAAACAAAAATCATTGATGAGCAATGTAGGAGAAAATGCCAGGATATTGCCTCGGTAACGTGGATCTGCAATGTATAAACCCGGCTCGATAACCCGCGCCTGTTCCAATGTCTCTCCAGCCAATCGAGATTTAATATTCGATGAGCCAATGTCCTCACCCCGATACGAGATAATGAAGTGAGCTTGAGACGGATCTCTCTGGACTTTTTTAAACCATGCAAGTTGCTGTTCTTGATTAATGGTAGATTGTGAGAGCATATGCTCGCTGACTTCTGGGCTATTCCGCCAGGCTCGCAGGGTTTCAAGATCAGAGTGTAACACGGGCCTTAAAGTCACTTGATAGCCATTCAAAGTGCGCTGAGATAGGCTAGTTTCCACGTGAAAGTAACTCCTGAATATTTTCTACTACCCGCTCAGCACCATGGGTGTTTGCATAAGCGCATGCGTGTTGATGCATTTTCACTAATTTATCATGTTGGTCCCACAAACCAACTGCCAATTGGACAAGGTTTTGTATTGCATGTAAACGCTCAGTTCTTTCTTCTGCTGAACCCTGATTAAAAGATCGCATATCAATCGTTTTACACCACCCTTGTTGTTCTGCTGTGCGGGTTGCGCTCAGCTGATTGTCAGCCACAACCACTAGCACACTTGGGCAAGAACAGGCTAATAGTTCAAATTGACTTCCTCCTGCGGCGGAGATTGCCAGGCGACTTTGCTTCATTAATGCAGCCATTGACTGACAATCATGGTGATGCGTTATGTTAAGTCTGCTAGATTTGACATATTCTACAATGGAGTCGACTTCGCTATTTGCAGCGCCTGTTACCAAGTTTACTGAGCCAGTGAAATCTTGTTTTTCTAGCGCTTTTAGCACAGGTAACGTGAGCATTGCCGGATCGCTGCCGCCCATGGTAACCATTAATTCAGTGCGTTCTGTGAACGGTTTACTTTGGGAAGTTGAAAACTCTTTGCGTAACACACGATATCGCTCCCCTATACATAATATTGCTTCAGGTGCAGTCTCATTGTAGTTAAGTTTATGAGCTTCTTCGGCACCATTTATGACCAAGTCTGCGAATAACTTTCCTGAGTTGTTCATGTCATCAAAGCAAATGACGGGTAAATTCAACGTTTGAAAATTCTCACGATAGTGTTCGGAAAATGTGTATCCATCAATAACCAATCCATCTATTGGATGATTGGCACAAAACGACTTTAGCCAGTTCAGCTCGCCGTTTATATGATCGAAAAGCGGCAGAGCATACAATTTCCCGACCCAGTCCTGGCGATGTTCGCATAACGCTAATGTTTCGGAATTGACCACAAAATGCGTACGAACATTGGAAGATTCAAGACTTTGCGCCAGTGCGAGGCAACGCATAATATGCCCCATACCAACGGTTTCACCCGCATCGACTCGAAAAAGAATGTTCAAGGTATTTGCCCTAGGTCGCTGGGGCACAAAGATGCCAATTCATTGGTGTACCAGCCACCAAATCCTGAGTGGCGACCTGACCGATGACATCATCCCAATGTTTTGGTTGCAACCCGCTCGCAGGACGGACAATTTTGAGGTTCTGTGCAGTTAAAACCTCTCCTTTTTTAACGGATTTGCTTACAAAAATACTACGACGATAATGTTTGGATTTTTGTTCCGCCTCCATACCTCCATAGCAAACCTCACCCAAGGCTTGGTGCGCCCGTCGGCTTTCTTCGACTAACGCTGAAAGTTCGTTTGGCTCAAGCGAAAACGCAGCATCCACACCTCCGGCATTTCTGTCCAGCACGAAGTGCTTTTCAATCACTGTCGCGCCAAGAGTAACAGATGCAACCGATACGCCAATGCCCTTGGTATGGTCAGAAAGTCCTACTTGGGTCCCAAAAGCGTCACGCAAATGAGGAATGGTTAACAGATTTGTATTTTCAGGACTGGCTGGGTAAGTACTGGTGCACTTCAATAAAATGATATCATCACAGCCCGCTGATCTTGCTGTTGCCACGGCAAGCTCAATTTCACTTAAGCTCGCCATTCCCGTTGACATGATTAACGGTTTGCCTTTGCTGGCAGCTTTGCGAATAAGCGGAATGTCAGTGAGTTCAAAAGACGCAATTTTATAGCAAGGGACATTTAGCTCATCTAAAAAATCCACTGCGTCTTCATCAAACGGACTGCTAAAAGCAAGCATGCCTAAAGACTGGGCATGATCAAATAAAGGTTTATGCCACTCATAGGGTGTTGATGCTTTGGCATAAAGCGCATGCAATGACTCGCCATGCCATAAACTGTCCTTTTCCTGGATAACAAAATCGGGGCTATCAACGTCCAGCGTCATACTATCTGCAGTGTAAGTTTGCAGTTTTATCGCGTGCGCCCCGGCTTTTGCCGCTGCGTCGACCATTGAAAGGGCTAATTCGTAATTTTGGCTATGGTTGCCACTGAGTTCAGCAATTATGAACGGCGGCTGATTTGGACCTATAAGACGTTTCCCAATGGATATTTCTTTCATGTCATTCGCTCTCAAAAACTGACAAAATGCTTTCACTTAATGATTCAGCATTGGGAATATCCATCGCTTGATCCGCGGCATATTCTGGCATCAGGATCCGCGGGTCCATTAGCAACGGAATTAACAACGTGCTTGCCCCTACCCCTGCGGCAAACGCATAAACAGCATTCGCTAAACATACAACCAATTTGCTATTTGCAATCCGGTGAAGCCGAGTTTCGATGGGTGAATTTTCGTCATCAATTTCAACAGTAAGCCCGTTTTCTCGTAATAGTTCTGTTAATTTTGATATCTGTGCATAAGGGTGCTGATGTTCGTGTATCGCTAGATACACGCGCTTATCGTTAACGCCTCCTATTGTTTCGGATTTGAGTAGGTGTGGGTCGTAGTCCATATCCCCCCATCCACAGCATTTCTTTAAGTAGTATTCAGGATAGCCATAATCAAACAGACTTTCGCTTTCCCACCATCGAGAATGCCATTTAAACATATTGTTAAAAGTGCTTTGCATGTATTGCTGAGACTGGTTCACATATTCGGCTTGCAGTGTTTGATTCTGAATTTGTGTTAACAAATCTTGCAATGAAACACTAAGGTAATTGCCCACCACAGGTTCCCCTGCATCCTTGAGAAAACGGGCTAAAACGCAAGGCATAAAGCCGGTATCAAGATTGATTATGCTGTCATATTTCGTTCCAATGACCCTCTCCGCCACACCAATAAAGGCTTCTAATGCTTGCAGAATGTTTTCTGGCCAAACACCATCTTCCAGTGTCAAAACGGATACGTCGGGCTCAACAATGCGAAGTATTTCCCCCCCTTGCCCATGAGTTAAACATGTAATGTTAGCGTTGGGGTTGGTTTTTCTGACATGTCGTATTGCAGGAATTGCTATGCTAGCTATGTCCCCCAATTCGAGCATACGAATGATGAGAATGTTATTCACTTTGCATTCCTCTAACGTACGCTTGATACATCAATTCTGCACGATGCCAATCCTCAGGCGTGTCGATATCCTGCACCAGATGTCTAGGCAACACAACAGGGACACTGTGTTGGGAAAAAATGCCTTTATTGGACAAGTAGTCATCGGTTTTTCCCCAATAAAACTGCCCTGCGTCATGATAGGCTTCTTCCAGATCCTGCGAACGCTTAAAAATATTTTCTGGAAACATGGGGGTGACTCTTCCAGCCTGAATACTAATAGACCGCTGGATCGGAAACGCATAACTCGTCACAGCAAAAGAGAAAGACTTTTCTGCATCATGCTTGAGTACTTCCAGCCCTTTTTTTAAGTATTCTGCCTGCAAAAAAGGGGCTGTGGCATAAATACAACAACAAAACTCAGGTTTCCCTAAATTATCTATGCAATGTTTAATGGCATGACTGGTAACGGGTCGTGTTCCAATTAAGTCGTTAGATAATTCAGCAGGTCGGATGTAAGGCACTTTGGCCCCAAATTGCTTTGCAATTTCAGCGACCTGTTCAGAATCTGTAGAAACCCAAATTTCTTCAAATAGTCCCGACTTTTGTGCTGCCTGGATCGAATAGGCGATGAGAGGTTTACCGGCAAATTCTTTAATGTTTTTTGCTGGTATGCGTTTACTTCCTCCGCGAGCAGGAATAATGGCCAGATTCAAGCGAGTACCTCATTTAATGCTTGTATAACTCTGTCTTGGTCATCGGCCGTCATGCTTGGAAATAAAGGGATGGTTAACGCATTTTTATAAAATTTCTCTGAATTTGGAAAATCTCCGGTCGAAAAACCAAGATTTTGAAAGTAGGGTTGCAGGTGTATCGGGATATAGTGAACATTGACGCCGATACCACGCATAACCATTGCATCGTAAATTTCTTTTCGATCATGCCCTTGTAATTCAAGCATGTATAAATGCCAAGCACTTTTGCAATTCGCGTCTATAGTGGGCAATGTTAACGGTAAATCAGACAAAAATTGTTGGTATCGCGCTGCTAAATTCCTTCGCTTGGCAATAAATTCATCTAATTTATTTAGCTGAGATAAACCAAGTGCGGCTTGCAAATCACTTAACCGGTAGTTGTAACCCAACTCTATCTGCTGATAATACCAGGGCCCATGCACTTCAGACTTCATCTGCGCCGGATCTTTGGTTATGCCGTGTTTAGCGAACAATTTGATTTTCGCATCTAACTTCGGGCTATTGGTCATCACCGCGCCACCTTCGGCGGTTGTCATTGACTTCACAGGATGAAAACTCAGCACCGCGATATCGCAATACTCACAACTACCAATTTTGGTGTCTTTGAATCTTCCCCCCAATCCATGTGCTGCATCTTCGATGATTTTGACTTCATACTGTTTTGCAAGGGCAGATATCTGATCCATTTGACAACTTAAACCAGAAAAATGAACGGGAATAATAGCTTTAGGTAACACCCCTTTTTGAGCAGCATTTGTCAGCTTTTCTGCTAGCAAATCGACACTCATGTTCCGAGTTACGGGGTCAATATCAACAAAGTCAACTGAAGCCCCACAATAAAGCGCACAGTTTGCGCTAGCGACAAATGAATTCGGAACTGTCCAAACAATATCTCCAGGGCCGACTCCCAGTGCAAGACAAGCAACATGTAAACCTGAGGTCGCGCTGTTAACAGCCGTTGAAAACTTGGCTTTTGTATATTCACACAACGCGTTTTCAAATGCAGGGACACGGTCACCTTGAGTCAAAAATCGATTCAACAGAACATCAACAACTGAATCGATATCATCTTGATCTATATGGTGTTTTCCGTAGGGAATTGGATCTAATTTGCTCGGCATTTTAAAAACCTATAGCGTTTCTTTGTCCAGTTTGACCAACTCTTCTACTGTCAAAAAGTGAGGATTAGTGCCCGAATGATATTCAAATTTATCAGCAACTTGCACACCACGTTCACCAAGTTTATTGATTTTGTAATCCACCGTTTTGTCAAAAAACTTTATCGCAGGTGTAATGACATAGTGGTCATCAAACTCTAAAGAATGATGAGCCATCTCTTCAGGTACCATAACTTCATGCAATTTTTCACCCGGACGGATCCCAATAATTTCGTGGTCTTTCTTGCCACTCATGGATTCAACCAAATCAAGAATTCGAATTGATGGAATTTTAGGCACAAAGATCTCACCACCTTGCATACGTTGAAAATTGGTGATTACAAACTGTACACCCTCATCTAACGTTATCCAAAATCGCGTCATTTCTGCATGAGTGACTGGCAGAATATCTTTACCTTCATTTAATAGGTTGCGATAAAAAGGCACAACGGAACCCCTAGAGCCGACTACGTTGCCGTAACGAACGACAGCAAATCTTGGACCTGTAGCTCCAGATATATTATTCGCTGCAACAAATAATTTGTCTGAGGCTAGTTTGGTTGCACCGTATAAATTGACAGGGTTAGCAGCTTTATCAGTGGAAAGCGCAATAACGCGTCTAACATCTGTTTCAATAGCTGCATCGATGACGTTTTGCGCACCATTAATATTGGTTTTTATACACTCGTTAGGGTTATATTCTGCGGCAGGTACTTGTTTTAGAGCGGCTGCATGAACCACAAAATCAACATCTTTCATGGCTGATTTGAGCCTGTGTTTGTCACGCACATCGCCGATAAAGTATCTCATACACGGCGCATCGTAGGTTTGCTGCATCTCGAATTGTTTTAGCTCATCTCTAGAGTAAATAATAATGCGTCTAGGGGTGTCATTTTGTAACAAATGAGAAACAAATCGCTTACCAAAAGAACCTGTCCCACCAGTAATCAATACGGTTTTGTCTTTAAACATTTGAATTTTAACGCCTTATTCTAGTTAATTATATTCTTTGACGTACAAAACCGGCAGGCCGCCAGCAATTTTACTTTTAATGAAATCGTTTAATTATATTTGAAAGTAAAGCATAAATTGCGCCAATGACGAAAAACGAGTTCCTTGTTACATTAGCATTTCATGTTAGAACTCGGCAAGTTAGACCGGACTATTCAGTAGTTGTTTAGCTACAAAGAAAATAACATCAAGAATAGATCAGAGCGGCTAAATAAAGACACCCCGTTACTTGTACTTGTTAACTGCCTTGCGACCTCGAAGCAAGCCGCTAAGTTGTTTTAATGATGCTTTAAGTTGCTTGTTGATATGTTCAGATAATTTCTGATTGATAACTAACTCTGTTTTGGCGAAAGATTTAACATCACCGTCTTTTAAATCTTCAAGATGTTTTGTAATGATTGAATCACGCTCTTCTATTAGTGTTTTTAACAGCGAGTCATCGAGTTCTTCTGCCTCTAAAGTCGTTTGAATTTGAAGATTAATATCTGCTAAAGGTGGTGGCGTAAATTCATGATTGAGACTAAGTTTTTTCACACTACCGCTTGACGTTTTTGACGCTGAGCTTCGTATGCTTCCTGTTTAGCATTTTCAGGAATACTTGCCCACGCGTTTTTAATAGGTAGTAGCAGGTTAATCACTTCATCCATGATGTTCAAGTCATTCTGAATGTTGGCATCTGTAATACGTTGAATCATATAATCATAAAGAGCAAATAAATTGTTGCTCACTTCACCTTCAACATCCATATCAAGTGTATCCCGTAAGTTGATGAGAATTGCACTCACCTTGGATAAATGCTCGGCTTTCCCTTCAAAATCTTTCCTCTCAATACAGCCCTTACCGTATGCCATGCGGTCAAGTGCACCTTGCATTAGCATCAGTGTAATCTTATGGGGGTCGGCATTTGATATATCTTGTTTTAGATTGCCTTTTTTATAAGCGTTAATACCTTTAAGTGCCATTCCTAACTACTCCTATGCTTGTCCAAGGGACGCTAACAATGCATTACCCGTTTGATTCAACCGAGCGACTGTCTGATCCAGATTCAAATATTTATCTCGTAAGATTTGCTCAAAACTAAGCATACGCAATTCAAACTGTTCTCTTTCTGTAGCAAGTTGATCTTTTTCGTCATTTAACGACCGTTCACGAGTCGTCAGCAATCCACTGAATGTTGTATATTCCTTGGTATACTCATAAAGCCTTGCTGCAATGCCTTCTTCAGAATCGGTAAATAATGCGGCAATATCATCGAAGTTATTTTCCAATGCGTCTTTTAACCGATCTTCTCCGCTGCCAATGCCAAATTCATCGCTGGAACTGATTTCAAGCTCACCGTCCTGATTGAGCTCAACACCTATGGCAAACAGCCCACCAAGAGCAGAAGAACTCACGTTAGAGCCGATGATACTTGCTAAGCCCTGAGTAATGCTCCGCGCCATAAAATCACCGGCAAGCGCGCCATCTTCTTCTAATTCGGAAGTACCGTAACTCGTTAGAGTATCTATTTCCCGGGCCAAGTTATTAAAATTATCCACGAAATCACGAATTTTTTTATCTAGCCCTTCTGTGTCAAACCCAATCTGTAATGTTGAAGTTAATGTTGTGACACCATCAGATGCTTTTGAAGAGGTCGCGGTGGCCTCAAACGAAACACTTGAAATAGTGTTCTCAAATTCGTTTGTACTGGATTCTACCGCAATACCATCTATCGTAGCTTGCGCATTTTGCGCGCTGATGACAGGGGATAAGAAGGTGCTTGTTTCAGTTGAGTCGGTAGTGGAAACGCGATCTAAGTCCGCTAAGTTGTCGTCGTTGACTATAACAAGGTCATTACCGTCACCAGTGGTGGTGGAGGTAAAAACAAGTTTAGCTCCGCCATCCGTTGTACCCGTATCGATAATACTGGCGTTGACACCAAAATTATTATCATCGCTGTTAATGGCAGTAGCTAGTTCTTGGAGTGTTTGCCCTGCAGTGACATTGATACTAAAACTGTCACCTGTACTGTCAATTTTGAATGTCAGACTTCCACTACCTGCAGAGAGCACTGAATCCGTGCTATCTGAGAAACCACCAGAGACCGCGTCGGCTGTTTCGATGCGGCTGCCACTTGCTAACCGCTCAATGCCTATTTGGTATTCAGCCTTTACCGCACTGTTTGCGGCTTCTGCTGTAAAAGGTTCGTTATTTTCGTCAGGATTAGTGATGGTCGGCTCGCGACCTTGCAAATTGAAGTCGCTGCGCAACTCATCTACTGAATCAAGAAAATCGCTCATCTTCGATTTCAACTGGCCAATGCCAGAAATCTGAGAGTCTAACGATTCCTCTTTTTTATCTAAACGGTCTTGTTTAGGCGCACGTTCAGCAGCAATAAGCTGCGTGACTAGATCGTCTAGCGCCAACCCTGACCCAACACCTAACGACTGGATTGTCATGACGAACCTCTTGTTACTATCAAACCTGTTTGTTGAACAGTACCCCTACTGCACTACCTACGTCAGCTTGGAGCTCTTTTATTCTTTCCGACAGTGCCAAAACCTCTTCAGATGGGATTTGTCTAATCACTTCACCTGAAACTGAATCTGTGACTTTTACCACCGACCGTTCACTTTTCTCATCAACAGAAAAAGCCAATTGACGGTTGGTTGCTTGTAGAAATTCACTGATTTCGTTAACAGCACTCTCAATTTCTATCGATTCATTGTTTAATGAATCCTGTCCTCTTGATTCTCTGTTATCGGCATCATTTAGGTTTTCTTGACCACTTTGCCGAGTTGCCTCTTCGGCTGGCGCAATGGCAACTTGTTGCCGCTGTTGCTCAAGATTTGCAGCGTTTGCACTGGCATTATCTTGCTGAGCAAAATTCTGGCCAATTTGTGAAAAATTAACGTCCATCTTTCACCTCCACTTAAAAAGGAATAGCCACTAACTAAAAGTATAGTGGCTTTATCATTCTTACACTAACCATATGGGCCTATTTATCTACTGCGGAAATTATCCAAGTAGAGATAGTGCCGTTTGAGGACGCTGGTTAGCCTGACTCAACACAGACAATGATGCCTGTTGAACAATCTGGTTACGCGTCAATTCAGCTGTTTCAGAAGCAAAGTCAGTATCACGAATACGTGAACGTGCACCTGCGATGTTTTCTGAAATATTGCTCAAGTTACGAATGGTAGATTGGAAACGGTTTTGCAATGCACCCAAATCGGCTCTTGTTGAACCTATCGTAGAGATTGCAGCGGTGATCGCTGTTAATGCTGCAGAAGCACCATCAACCGTTGCAACAGTCAAACTTCCAATGCTAAGTCCAGAAGCTCCGAAACCGCCTGAACGAGACAAATTAACAGAGATTGTTTGACCACCGTTTGCACCCACAAGGAATGCAGCCGAGAACGATCCAGTCAATATATCTACACCACCAAACTGAGAATCGGTTGAGATTCGAGAAATCTCGGTTTTCAATGCAGAAACTTCTGCTTGAAGTGCCGTTCTGTCAGCTGACGTATTGATACCGTTTTGTGATTGCACAGCCAATGTACGAATACGTTGAAGTGAGTTAGTAACCTCACTCAATGCACCTTCAGCGGTTTGTGCAAGTGAAATTGCGTCATTCGCGTTACGCACTGCTTGATTCAAACCTTGAACCTGAGTGGTTAAACGGTCAGAAATCTGAAGACCGGCAGCATCATCCGCAGCACGATTGATACGAAAACCAGACGACAGTCTTTCAAATGACGTACTAAGTGCAGTTCCTGAATTTGCCAACTGACGTTGAGCATTCAGTGAAGACACATTGGTGTTTACAAATAAACCCATATTTACCTCCTGAGAATCAACCGCAAATGGTTATTTTTGCTGATTGATTCGCCTCAATTTCGACTTCTAGGACTGTCATCCGCAAAGTCGCCTCACTTTTTTTGAAGAAGAGCACCTCTACTCTTCGTCAAAATCAAAATTCTTTAGATAGAATTCCCCTCAACTAAGGTTATCGACACACTCTTGAGATTCTTTAGTTTTTTTTGCACTTTTTTATTTTAACCTAACCCATTGAAATATATTAACATTTAACAAATTAAGAAAATTTTAGGAAAAATTAATTTTGGATTTTTGAATTTTTTAAGATTTACAGCTTGCCGATAGAAAGAAATGTATGGGTTTGGATTGAATAATAAATTCGTTTTTGGCACAGCTATTGCTTTTATTTCGACACAACGTGAAAGCAGTTGCATTCGTCAACTTTCTGGCATAAGAATAAAAAAGGCCAGATCAAATGACCTGGCCAACTTGCTCACGTTAGGAGTACGAGCAAATACTGTTTCTGTCCGGCTGGCAGGGTTAGAGAATGAATACTGGCCTCTCAACCAAACTTCTACACTCTCCGTCCTGTTAGTCGGCTTTTTCTTCTGGCGTTTCCGCCACAAGTCCTTCCTTGGTAAGCCGTCTGCAAAGCCATTTGCAGCGCTGGGGTTGGCCTCTCAGTTCCTACCCTCTATCGAATGGGTTTCATTATTACCCAAGCAATTGCAACGCAGATTGTGGCCGTTGATTTGCCTGACTTAAAACCGTTATGGTTGCTTGTTGAATAATTTGGCTACGGGTTAAACTTGCCGTTTCGACGGCAAAATCCGTATCTCGTATACGCGATCTTGCCGCTGACACATTTTCTGAAATGTTGCCGAGATTACGAATGGTTGATTGAAAGCGATTTTGCACCGCACCCAACTCAGCGCGTTTAGCGTCGATAATAGAAATCGCGTTTGAAACTCGTGTCATGACGGCAGAAGCCTGACTTTCTGTTTCTACCGAAATTTCTGCGCCGTTAAACAGTCCTGATGCACCAAACCCACCAACACGCGAAATGTTCACACTTATGGTCTGGCCAGCATTGGCGCCCACAAGGAATTTGGAAGAATAGATACCATCAAGGATATTCACGCCACCGAATTGAGACGTTGCAGCAATCCGACTGATTTCTATCTTTAGTGCGGACACTTCTTTTTGCAGCGCTACTCGATCAGCAGAGGTATTGATTCCGTTTTGTGATTGAATGGCTAAAACACGTATCCGTTGCAGTGATGCCGTAGTTTCTGCTAAAGCACCTTCCGCGGTTTGCGCTAAGGAAATACCATCATTAGCGTTTCTAACCGCCATGTTAAGCCCTAAGATTTGTGACGTCATACGGTTGGATATTTGCAATCCTGCTGCGTCATCTTTGGCACTGTTTATTCTAAAACCTGATGAAAGTCGCTCAAACGCGGTACTTAGATCGTTGTTGACGGTAAATAATTGCCGCTGGGCATTTATTGCCGACGTATTTGTATTGACAAATAACGTCATGACTCACACTCCTACAATTAAAATAACTAATTGATTTAATTATATTTAATATAGGAACTAGATATTCACATGGTCAATATTCAAACTGGCACACAAGATGCATTACTTGTTGTGTCAGTCATTTATCTGACTGGCATGTTTGCCACGCTTTTTGCGGGCAAATGCTATACAATAAGCAAGAGCGAAAGCTCAGGTCGACGGGCGGAATTGATGGCCTAAACCTCAATACCTCTCACTACCTCCTGGCTTCTTTTCTGCCAGTCGACTGCCCATTAAAAAAGCCTAGGCTTTTTTCTGAGCCGAGAGTTCGCACCGCTGATGTATAGCAATGTTTTGCTAGTTCTTATAGTAAAACTGTCGTTCTTCGGTCGGTTGCAGCCTGCCCCCACATTTTGCATACCGACCGTTTTCTTTTCTTTGTTAATCACTCTTCAATGTTGCAGCCTGCCCCTTTGCTTGCTCAGCATCATTTTTCATGAGTTAAACTCCACTTATTGAAGTAGCTGCAACGCTGCCTGAGGTCGCTGATTCGCTTGTCCAAGTACCGTAATACTGGCCTGTTGAATAATCTGCCACCTAGTCAGCTCTGCTGTTTCGACCGCAAAGTCCGTGTCACGAATACGTGAGCGTGCTGCGGAAACATTTTCAGAAATGTTACTTAAATTTCGGATCGTAGACTGAAAACGGTTTTGCACCGCACCCAATTCAGCGCGCTTGGCGTCGATTATTGATATGGCCCCAAGAATAGCGCCCATTGCTCTGGACGCATCTGCTTCAGTAGCTACAGAGATATTATTCGCCGCAATATTTTGCGCACCAAACAAACCGGACGTTCCATAACCACCAGCGCGAGAAATATTTACACTGATAGTTTGTCCAGGGTTAGCACCAACTAAAAATGCAGACGAGAAAGATCCACCCAATATGTTTACACCACCAAATTGAGAAGTGGCCGCGATCCGACTGATTTCGAGTTTTAGTGCTGAAACTTCCTGTTGCAGGGCCAAACGGTCAGCAGACCCATTGATACCATTTTGTGATTGCACCGCTAATACACGGATACGCTGCAATGCAGAAGTTGTTTCAGCCAAGGCCCCTTCTGCGGTTTGCGCTAAAGAAATTCCGTCGTTGGCATTTCTCACAGCCATGTTCAAACCGAGAATTTGCGTGGTTAAACGATTGGATATTTGTAAACCTGCCGCATCATCTTTTGCATTGTTGATACGAAAGCCGGAAGACAACCTTTCAAAGGCCGTACTGAGATTATTGTTCGACGTGAATAGCTGACGAGTTGCATTCAACGACGACACATTCGTGTTGACGAATAAAGACATTTTTTTCTCCTAACGATTTATGCAAGCCGCCGACCTATTATTGTTATTAGTGGTCTTCGCGGGTTTACTTCAGTGCGCTTATTTTTGTTATTTATTGCGTCACTTTTGAGTCGTGTACTTATTTTTATTTGAAGTTATACATCGCTCTTGCAACCTGTATCGTTCAGGATCAATTTTTTCTTTAAAGAATTTTCACTTTAATTATTTATTCTTATATTTTTCATATAGTTAAAAAATAAAAAGGCCGACAAAAATTGTCGGCCGAAGCGCTCTTACGTTAGGAGAGAGTGAGCGGGACTCCCTACGAATTGGGCCATTAATTTCAGAAACACTACCTCCTGGCTTTAATTTCCCATGCGTATCTGAATTATCCTAATAGCTGCAGCGCTGACTGAGGACGCTGATTAGCCTGAGACAATACGGTTAAGCTTGCCTGTTGGATGATCTGATTACGTGTTAACTCAGCAGTTTCAGTTGCAAAGTCAGTATCTTTGATACGTGAACGCGCACCTGCAACATTTTCAGAAATATTACTTAGGTTTCTGATAGTGGATTGGAAACGATTCTGCAATGCACCTAAATCAGCACGCTGCGCACCAATAGTTGAAATCGCAGCTGTGATAGATGTCAAAGCAGCTGAAGCATCGGCAATGTTCTCTACACTAAGCGAACCGATACTCAAACCCGAAGCTCCAAAGCCGCCGCTACGAGATAGGTTGACAGAGATAGTCTGACCACCGTTAGCACCAACAAGGAAAGCTGCAGAGAAAGTTCCGGTAAGAATATCTACACCACCAAACTGAGAATCTGTGGCGATACGCGAGATTTCAGATTTAAGTGCAGAGACTTCTGCTTGCAAGGCTGTGCGGTCGGCAGATGTATTGATACCGTTTTGTGATTGAACGGCTAAGGTACGAATACGCTGTAGCGAATTAGTCACTTCTGATAACGCGCCTTCCGCGGTTTGCGCAAGTGAAATCGCATCGTTAGCGTTACGAACAGCTTGGTTAAGACCTTGAACCTGAGTGGTTAAACGGTCAGTAATTTGAAGACCAGCCGCATCATCTGCAGCACGGTTTATACGAAAACCGGAAGACAAACGCTCGAACGACGTGCCTAATCGGTTAGATGAATCAAAAAGTTGACGTTGCGCATTTAAAGACGAAACGTTGGTATTTACGAATAATCCCATGGGACCTCTCCTACACTCTCTGTCCAGCGTTTCGCTGGCAACCGAAAAACTCGGCGGTTAAAAAACACATTCAAGAACATCAACTTAAAAATGCATAAGTTGGTGTTACTGGCTCTCTCGAATTAGGGTATCGACGATTTCAAAAAACCCTTTAACAAAAAATCACGAAAAAAATCATAAAGAGGCAAATGATTGCCGCTTTGCATTCTGTAATCATTTGAGATTCAATGGTTTTTTAGCGATAGGATTTTTTATAAAAAATGACACTTTTGTGGACAAAAACGCTTTATAAAAGCCATAAACATGCGGCATTTACTGACTTGATCAGTTTTGACGACAAACTTTTTTGCTCGTTTCGTGTTGCCTATGATCACATGAGTCAAGATGGTCAGATTCGAGTTTGCTGTTTAGATCGAGCATCAAATGTGCTTTTCTCTACACAGCTTGCTATGCGTCACTACGACCTAAGAGATCCAAAACTCAGTATCATGCCAGACGGAAAATTATTGATGAATGCTTATGCCAGGTGTTATGACAAATCGGGCAAGTGGACACATAGTCGCAGTTTGTGCTGGTTTTCCGACAATGGAAAAAGTTGGTCAAGTCCCCATTGGTTCGGTGAACATAATTGGTGGATTTGGCGATTGACCTGGCAAAACAGCAATGCTTTGGGCATTGCATATAATCGTCATCAACAAGCGCTTAACCTATACCAAGGTAATCCACTACGGAGTTTCCATTGTACTGACCGTTCAATATTGGGGTTAGCCTCTCATGATTTAGGCTATCCCAATGAAACGGATATTTGTACAGATGATAATGGGACAATTTATGCGATTGCTCGTCGGGATGCAGATAGTTTTACGGCTCAGTTCGGCACCTCGTCGCCGCCTTATAAAAAATGGCAATGGCATGATTTGGGTTGCTATATTGGCGGGCCCGCGATGATCGCATTAGATGATTCCAAATATTTAATCTGCGGTCGAATTTGGACAAAAAAACGTTTTAAAACTGCGTTAATGGAATTTGATCTCGCTACAAAAAGGCTCAAACTGTTATCGATGTTGCCATCTGGAGGAGATACCAGTTATCCGGGTATGGTGAAGGAAGCTGAACATCTTTGGATAAGCTACTATTCAAGTCACATAGACAATACTAGCGCCATCTATTTGAGCAAAGTTTTATTGCCAACCTAACGAATAAAGTCGAACAGGGTTAATCCCGTGACTCGTGAAAAGGTTGCCTGTGCTGCCTGTAATGCTGTTTCCTGTTTACTCAATTCCGACACCGCTTCGGCATAGTCAACGTCTTCGATAACCGAACGCGCAGACTTATGAGCAATTTCCAGATCTAAATTGGACTCCAAAACCGATTGGGCGACGTTAATTCTTCCCCCTAACGAAGACGTTGCATTGGCTAGGGATTTTGAACCATTGTCCAAAGCGACCAGTGCGTCAGCAATGGATTCTTGAAAATCCGCATCAGACAAACTTTCATCGTTTAATGCTTCAAAGAATTGGTTTAGTGTTTCGGCGACATTATTTTTTTCAGGTTCGTTTAACTCAAAATCAAAGGAATCTCCGACTCCACCAGAGACGGTAAATTCGATCCCCTCAAACACGAAGGGTTGTCCGGATTCAAAGCTCAGTGTATCGACAGTCGTACCCAGTCCAATATTATCAATTTGGATTTGATTGCCGGCTAGTATGGTCGCCCGATAATCGTTGTTTGCTGGGGTCACAGCATCATAATTTTGTGTAAAAAACCGGTCAAACGCTGCTTGCTCGGATATCCGCGAATCAACAGAGGTGGTCCCGGCTTGAGCAGTAATCGAAACATTGAACCGAGCCAGCACATCTTCAAAAACGCTTTTTCCTGAACTATTGCTCTGGATAGAAACAGCATCGGATACTTGAATGCGTTTTACCCCATCATCGCCAGAAAATGTGTATTTCTTCCCTGTCGAAGATGGATCAAAACTGAAAGCTTGGGTTTGAGATTGGTAGCCCGCAAATATATATTCGCCATTGGAGTTTTGCGTGTTCATCAATCCAAAGACTTCGTCTCGAATCGAACCAATCTCTATACCTATGGCCTGCAAGTCCGTTTTGTCATAAACACCATTCCCCGATTGGATCATCAACACCCGAGCGCGATCTAACGCGTTATTGATATTTTGCAATACCACTTCTTCTTGCTCCAACGAATTTTGCAGCAAATCATTGTTGCGTTGATATTGAGTAATTTTGTCTAATTCTTCTGTTAGACGAACCACTTGCGCCGCACCAACAGGATCATCAGAAGGCCGAAGCAACTTTTTACCCGACGATAACTGCTGCTGGATATCTGAAAGGTCGCCCTGATTACGGGTGATTGCGTCAATACTTCGATCAAAAATCTGATTGGTGGATATTCGAGTCATGATGAATAATTACCTTGTTGCACTGAAGATAGTGTCAAACAATGATTGGGCAGTTGTCAAAATTCTAGCCGCAGCAGAGTATGTTTGTTGATACCTAACCAGATTGGCCGCTTCCTCATCCAAGTTCACTCCGGACACCGATTGGAACCAATTTTCAGATTGAGATTGCATGGCTTCTGCGGCAGTTAACGAAATATCAGCCGAAGCAGTTTTTGCACCGATGTCGCTAACGATATTAGCGTAAGATTCTTGGAACGAAATGAGCGTAGTACCATTATTATTCTGCAACATCGAATCTTCATTTTGCAATGCTGCCAGTTCCAATCCATTGCGGTTGTCATCAACACCATTGGTATTGTAACCGATGGTAAAAGCGTCTCCAGCGACCGGCGTTCCTTGAAGACTGAAGTCAAATCCGGGGAAGTCCGTTTGTGCACCAAAAGGCCAACCTGCTGCGTTGGCGGCTTGGTTCATTAAATCGGTGTAATTTGTCACCCCAGACACGGTAACAAGCAAGTTATTTGCTTCATCATATAACGCAAACTCCGTTTCACTATTAAACTCTATTCTTGCTGGGCTGCCAGCAACAAAGCCTCCCGCCCCGTCAAAGGCAGAAGCATCTGGATCTGTCAACGTCGTATCAACAAAGGTGTTAGTGACAGAAGATGCAGTAAGCACCGCATCACCGAGGTTGGCGAGTTCACTGTCCACGCGAAATGGTGATGCCAGCGCAATATCTTCGGGCCTTGTCATGATCACATCAATCCGCTGAGCACCCGATTTTGTTGGCTGTATAACAAACCGGTCTCCCGCTGCGTAGGTTGCGCCATCGGGAAAATCCAATTCCAATCCACCAATAACTTCGGTGAACGTGCCGCTTGCTGCTTCGACTCCAGTGTAAGTCTGGGTGATGACATTCCCACTGGTGTCCGTCACTTCAGTACCATCAGGGTTAACTAAGGTTACGGTAAAATCAACCGTATCGGGCGCACCGGCGGTTGTACCCGTGATCTCGACAAGGTAATCAGCACTTGTGATTTGTGATGCTGCGGATTCAGTCATACGCCCATTAATGGTAAGCGCCAAGTTTGAGTTTGCGGCATAATTGAGGCCCTGAAACTCTGGATTGGAGAATACATTGCCGCCAAGTTGTAGATCGAAGTCCATGCCCAATCGATTTTGTTCGTTAACGGCAGAAGTTAGAGCCAAAGCAATTTGCCCTAGTTCTCTTTGTCCTTCAGCCAGGATCTCGTCCCTATAACGAAATAACCCGCCGATCTCACCGCCCAGATTCATTTCCGGCAAACGCAAGGTAGTCGGTTTACCAGTGCTAGCGAGATAAAGATTGCGATAAGCCGGATCGGGATCGCCACTGAGTTGAAATAAGTTAAACGAACCATCCTCTAACACCAATGATTCACCGGATGACAAATTCACCATTACCGAACCGTCTTCACGTCCATTGTCTCTTGTCTCAATCGACATCATTTTGGAGAGTTCCAAAATCGCCTGATCACGCTCGTTTTTTAAAACGCCGGGTTCATCAAATAAATTATTCCCTTCTGCAACAACGATGTTTTTGTTCAAATCAGCGATCGTTTGAATAAGGTTATTGGCACGATCAGTCATCGCATCCATTTCAAGATTGAGTTCTCTTTCTTTGTCGTCCATAAACCGTGAGAGTGTGCTTACCTGGCCAATAAGAGCGTTGGCTTCACCTAACACCAATTGTCTGGCGGCCATATTAGTCGGCTCGTCTGTTGCGGTCTGAAGCGAGCTAAAAAAGCGGCTCATGCTGCTGGAAAAACTATTTGCTTCGCTGGCAAAGATGTTGTCAAGCACTGACGCCCGCTGAAAGTAGGTTTCAAACTCTCCGACTTGGGTGGTGTCCCGACGCAATTGATTTTGTGCAAAGGTATTGATGACCCGCTCCGTCATACCGCGACCGACACCGCCCACAAGTTGGCTCTCGAAGGTAGTTCGCTCGCGCACATAGCCTTCGGTATTCACGTTGGCAATATTATTACTGGTTGTCGACAAAAGTTGGTTACTAGCTCTAACGCCACTTGTTGCAATGGTGAATAAATCTGCTGCACGGATCATGACAAAAACTTCCAATCAGACATATTATTCGCCTCCGCCGCTGCCAAACGAAAGTGCTGATTTGAAGGTGTCACTGTTCAACACAGACATAATTTTTTCAGCATAATTTGGATCCGTAGCGTATCCAGCGCCCTGTAAATGCTCAAAGTAGCTTTTAGGGTCGGTTGTGTTTTGCAAGGCCTCTTTGTAACGCGGGTTTTCTGTGACAAATGACACATAGTCTTTTAATGCGTCAGTAAAAGAGTCGTAACTTCTAAAGCTGGCTTTTTGCTGCTTTGCTACACCTTGTTCAAACTCAATAGTATTGATTGAAGTTTTTTCGCCATCCCAACGACTATCTGCTTTGATACCAAAGAGATTGTGAGAATTTTCGCCTTTGGCATCATGGATCATGTAACGCCCCCAGCCAGTTTCCACCGCTGCCTGCGCCAACAGAGCTTTGGCGTCTATACCAATTTGTTTGGCGAAGTTTTGTGCATGCGGCAATAACGTGGCAATAAATTCAGAAGGTGACGAAAAAGCAGCCTGTTTGCTGGCGTTTTGATTAACCTGCTTCTCTGCTCCTTCGGCGGTAGTAGGCGTTTGATATTGCATACTTTCCTGACGGCTTAAACCGGCCAGGTTGGCGTTTTCACGCAGTGCACTGGCGGGCATAAAACCATCTTTGCCAGGGCTGAGCTGTTGAACAATCAGTTCGGCAATGCCCATATTGCCGCGAGTGGATAAATCTACCGCGAGCTGCTGATCGTGCATGTCTCGATAAAATTTAACTTGTTGAGAATTAAACGGACTATTTTCATCAGCGAGTGCGTCTTGCGCTTTACGCATAGACTTGAGCATCATTTGTACAAATATCGCTTCAAATTGCTTGGCAGCCTCTTGCAAGGCGTCTTTGTCACCGCTTTGAGCCGCCTGACGCAATTTATCAATGCCTTGCATGTCATGCACATTTCGTGACATTTCCATTTGGCTATTGATGTGATTTTTCATATCCATGGTAATGAAATATCCTGGGCCTAAATGACCACAAGCTCGCCCTGAAGTGCTCCCGCTTCGCGCAGCGCCTCTAAGATTGCCATTAAATCACCCGGTGCAGCGCCCACTTCATTCACCGCTCTTACGAGTTGATCAAGGGTGACTCCCGGATCGAATTTAAACATCCGGCTGTCATCCAAATTAACGTCAACGATAGACTGGTTAGTGACCACGGTTTCCCCTTCTGCCAACGCATTGGGCTGAGAAACGGTTTGGTATTCAGATATTGTTACTGTCAGACCGCCATGGGTGATCGCGGCAGGTAATAGCCTTACATCTTTACCGATGACGATGGTTCCCGTTCGACTGTTTATGATCACTCTTGCCGGCGCATCGGCTGGGGTGAATTCAAAATTCTCTAGGGTGGCAACAAATCCTACTCTTTGTCCCACGTCTCGTGGGGCTGTCACCCGAACAGAGGCAGCGTCTATGGGCGTTGCAATCGCAAAACCATTGCTTGGCTCTGCACCCAAACGCATGTTAATGGTGTCGGCGAGTGCTTTTGCCGTGGAAAAATCTGGAGAGTCCAGGTTCAGTGTCAAAAAGTCGTTTTGCATTAAACCACTAGGTACAGCACGCTCGACTAACGCACCATTGGCAATTCGGCCTACGGTAGGGGTATTGGATACGATCCGTGAGCCATCAGCCCCTTCAACACCAAAACCACTGACTACCAAACTTCCTTGGGCAATAGCATAAACATTGCCGTCTAATCCTTTCAAAAATGTTTGCAAAAGCGTTCCACCTTGCAAGCTGGCAGCTTCTCCTACAGAAGAAACCGTTACATCAATTTTTTGCCCAGGTTTGATAAAAGCAGGAAGCTCTGCATGCACGGCTACGGCTGCGACATTTTTAATCTTGGGTTTAATGTTAGAAGCTAAACTAATACCAAAATTTGACAACATAGTCCGAAAACTTTGCTCTGTGAAAGGGCTTTGTTCGCCCGTACCTGGTAGACCGACGACCAAGCCATAACCGACTAACTGGTTGCTTCGAACACCTTGAATTGAGACCAGGTCTTTTATGCGCTGAGCTTGACTAAACGGGCTGCACAATATCAAGATTAATGTGTAAACCAAAACAGTTTGGCGCTTAAATAATTGCATTAAAATGGCCACCATTCAGAAGAGAAAAATTTTGTTAACCAGCCTTGTTGTTGTGCGCTGGCGAAGGTTCCTGTTCCGCTATATTGAATCCGTGCATTGGCTATTTTTGTTGAGACAATTTCGTTGGTTGGGCTGATGTCTGCCGGGCGTACAATACCTGTTAAGCGGATGTATTCGTCACCATTGTTTAAAGTAATCCACTTTTCACCGCGTACCAGCAGGTTTTGATTGGACAATACTTGGATCACAGTTACAGAGATATTGCCACTCAAATTGTTACTTTGATTGGCTTGAGCGTCACCAGCAAAATCGCTTTCAGATTCCAAATCAAATTGAATACCTCTGCCACCAATATTTACTACATTGCCGCCAAGTCCCAATAAAGGATCAACGCTAACTTCAGTTTCACGTGAAGTTGTCGTGCCTGCGGATTTTGTCGCGCTGGTGTTTTCCCTCAAATTAACAGTAATGATGTCCCCTACTCGTCTGGCTTTTACATCTGAATAGATGCTATTTGCCATATCAGCCTGAAAAATCGATCCATCTTCGGCAAGATTTTGCCGTGGCATGTCCGGTATTACCGGAGCATAAAACGGATCATTGGGCAAAGGCCCAACATGCTGATTTGACGCGCACCCAGAAAGTCCACATAGCGCGATAACAACGAATAGAAAAAGCTGTTTGCTCATGACAAACCTCGTTAAAGTTGCTGAATAACCTGACCCAACATTTGATCCACTGACGAAATAACCTTTGAATTCATTTCATATAAACGCTGGCTCTCGATTAAGTTAACCAGTTCCTCGGTCACATTAACATTGGATGTTTCCAGAGCGCCTTGCACAATAGACCCCAAACCTTCTAATCCCGGTACACCTTGTAATGGCGCACCACTCACAGCGGTTTCAACATATAGATTTTGACCGATTGGCTGCAAGCCAGTTGGGTTGATAAAATCTGATAAGCTAATTTGGCCCAAAACTGCCGGGTCGGCCTGACCACGCAATGTAGCTGAGACTTCGCCATCTTGAGAAATAGTGATCTGTTGAGCATCTTCAGGAACAGTGATATTTGGCTGTAACAAAAAGCCCGCACCGGGTGTGACAATTTGCCCCTGATCATCTAAGGTGAACTGCCCATTTCGGGTATAGGCTAAGGTGCCATCTGGTTGTAAAATCTCAAAAAATCCGCGGCCTTGAATTGACATATCCAGAGAGTTTTCGGTTGTGAGCATATTGCCTTGCGTATGGGATTTCTGTGTAGCAACAACCTTACTCCCTGCGCCTAGCATCAAGCCTGAAGGTAATTCAGTATCCGCTGACGAGCGACCACCGGGCTGATTGATGTTTTGATATAACAAGTCTTCAAAAACGGCTCGATCTTTTTTAAAACCAACCGTGCTGGCATTCGCCAGGTTGTTCGATATCACGGCAACATCAGTTTGTGCCGCATCGAGTCCGGTTTTGCTAATCCATAATGCTGGGTGCATTGTTCACCTCCGCTAATTAATTCTGAAAATAACTTAAATAATTCTGAGTAACATGTTGCCGCGCATGTCCATGGTGTCGGCTTTTTTCATCAATTTGACTTGCATCTCGTAGTGCCGTTGTAGGCTGATCATGTTGACCATTTCTTCAATCGCATTGACGTTGCTGCCTTCTAACATACCGGTACGTACCCGGACATTGATGTCTTCATCAGCTTGCTGACCATCTTTAAGACGAAATAAGCCATCCTCTCCGCGTTCCATGTTGCGAACATTAGGATTGACAAACTTTAGCCGCCCAACTTCTTCTAAAACGGTTTCTGGCGCGCCCTGGGGACGAACTGAGATAGTGCCATCATTGGCAATATTGATGTTTGATAGCGGTATAGGTAGAAAAATAGCACCGACATCACCTACCACAGTATTACCGTGCGCATCTTCCAGACTGCCATCGGCGCCCATTTGCAAGCTACCGGCACGGGTATAGGCCTCGTTACCTTGTGAGTCTAAAACACTGAACCAACCGTCACCTTGAATAGCAACATCTAATTCACGATTAGTTTGGATCATGGCTCCGCCTTCATAGTTATTTGAAGGCGACTCTGTCATTGAAAATACCCGTGAAGGCGTACCCTCACCATATGCCGGCATGGCACGAGCATTTTCCAGCATAGCTTTAAAGCCAGTGGTTTGCGCATTGGCCAAATTATTCGCGCGAACTGCAGTCCCTAATAGATCTTGTTTAGCACCGCTTGCCGCAATATAAAGTAGCTTGTCCATGACATCTTATTGACGTTGATGATTCATGCTTAAATCTTTGCAATAAAGGTGCCAGAAACTGCCTAATTGTGTGGATTTTTAGGTGAGGATAATTTTGATATGAGGTATGGCTTAGACATGGCATTAAAAAGACCGCAATAGCGGCCTTTATCATCGTTTTATACTTTAGCGATTATCGGATGTTCAGTATTGTCTGGTTCAACTGGTTGTTGACTTCCAACGCTCGAGAATTCGCTTGGAAGTTTCGCTGAGCAATGATCAAATCAATCAGCTCTGTGGTCAAGTTAACATTGGCTTGCTCCAGGGCTGAGGAGTTGATATCACCGAAAGTCCCCGTTGTCGCTTCACCCGCTAAGGCTTCACCTGACAGAATACTTTCCTGCCATTGGGTATTACTTTGCTGGGTCAACCCTTGCTCATTGGAAAAACGCACTAGCGCAACACGAACAACAGGTTCAGACGTACCATTTGAAAAGGTTGCTCGAACCAATCCATCAGGGCCAATATCGATGCCGGTTAATCGCCCTACTGGCAAACCGTCTTGCTCTAGCGAGGTGACTTCAAATGCTGAGGCAAACTGTGTAGGCTCATCTGGCGTAGCGTTAGTTCCATCTAGGGCAAAATTGGTGGTAATAGTTTGCGTTGCATCCGAGCCGTTGGTAAGCGGTGGATTACCCAATTCAACGGTGGAGATATCGCCCGTAGCGACGGCGGTACCATCGCCATTTTCAATACCAATAAAATCTCCACCACTGCTAAATTGCATTCTAAATCCTGATACTGCGTCGGCACCCAATGATGTTGCACCGGCGATGTTATCTGGATCAGCTCCGGCCACGTTTGCTGTATCACCAGCCGTATCAATAGGCGTATCGTCAATATAGGTTACAACCACCCATTCGTTAGTGACAGCAGGATCCGCGTCTTTCATAAAGTAATAGGTCATGACATGACTATCACCTAACGAATCGTATACAGTGATAGAAGTTGCTGCGTTATAAGTAAGTGGGTCATTTGGATCGAATAAATCTACATCTACCGCATCATCGCCTGCTGGTAGGTTAAATCGAGGCGACACTTCAGATGTAGGCTGCGGAGAACCCGACGAATCAGGTATACGCACAGGCACAGTCGTACTGAGTGCGACAGAAGCGGATGTACCATCTGAATTAACAGGGAACCCCATTAAGTTGTCGCCGTTTGAATTGACCACAAAGTTGTCTTGGTCTAGCTTGAATTGACCTGCGCGAGTAAAGGAAAAATCACGTGAGGTAATTTCTGGCGTAGTGGCAAAAAAACCATTACCGGTAATGGCCAAATCCAATGCCGTATTGGTAAATTGTAGGCTACCTTGAGAAAACTGCTGAGCGACCTCTTGGGTCAACACACCATCACCGACTTTGGTTCGTCCACCAGAAAGCAAGGATGCGGCATAAACGTCGCCAAACTCGGCACGGGACTCTTTAAAACCAACAGTGTTCACGTTGGCAATATTGTTTG
Source organism: Aliiglaciecola sp. M165 (assembly GCF_007197995.1). GTDB lineage: Bacteria > Pseudomonadota > Gammaproteobacteria > Enterobacterales > Alteromonadaceae > Aliiglaciecola. The sequence continues at coordinate 392,358 of NZ_VKKH01000006.1, read as the reverse complement.
CGGTGACATCTAAGTCTCTTTGTGCGGCGGAAACACCACTTAATGCTATATTAAAAGACATTGCTTATTCTCTCCTAAACTAATCGGACTAACATGTTGGCATTAGCCCCCGATTTGAATGACTTCACTCAAATTGACACTGGTTTCGCCATCCAAATTTAAAATGACACCTTGGTTATTGCCTGCAAGGCTCACACTATCCACATGGCGATTAACCGCTGTGGGTAAGGTTGTTGACTCGCCAAATTGACTGCCCTGCGCTTTGATTATGTAATTGCCGGGAGGCAACGGATTGCCGTTGGCATCTTTACCATCCCAATTAAACTCAATATTACCGGCAGGCTGTGTGCCTACATCAAAGGTTCTCAAAATTTCACCAATCTCACTTTCAATGGTAATTTGCAGATCTTGTGTAGACTTGTCGGTTATCACGACACCTGAAACGTTCTGTTCGGCGCCGCTTAGGTATCCCACATTTCCTGGAAGCAGCACATCTTGTCCAATCAGACTCGATGCTTGAAGGGCTTGATTGGAGGTCATTGACGAAGCGAACCCTTCAAACTGAACATTGAGTTCATCTATGCCTTCTGAAATGCTAAAGCTTGTCATTTGCGATACCATCTGATCATTATCCACCGGCTTAGTCGGATCCTGATTGGCTAACTGCTCTGTTAACAGGGCAAAGAAATCTTCCTGAGTTAGGCGCTGGTTACTACCATCATCAATAGGCTTGCCTTCAGGTTGTAAATATAAATTAGGATCTAAACCGGTGTTTTTTGTTAGTTCCACGCTGTTATCCTCAATGAATTCTAGACTTATTGGCCTTGGCCTAGCTGCAGAACACGACGGAATATCCGTTTTGTTGTGTCAGCAAGTTGTACGTTTGTTTCATACGCTTTGGACGCAGACATCATGTCTGCCATCTCTTCAATGACATTGACGTTGGGCTTATAAATGTAACCATTCTCGTCGGCCATTGGGTGACCCGGGCTATACTCCACTTGTAGTGGTTTTTGGCTCTCTACAATGCCTAAAACCTGTACGCCTGACCCTTCAGAGTATTTTTCAGTCGCTTTTTGTAATTCGGCAGCAAATACTGGATGTCTTGCTTTGTAGGTGGCGTCATAGCTGCTGCTGACACTGTTAGCATTAGCTATGTTACTTGCCGTAGTATTCAGACGAACGCTCTGAGCGCCCATACCAGTGCTCGCAATATCCATGACTCTAAATAAACTCATCCGCCTTGACCTCCAGGACCTAGTGCTTTTTTCATACCTTTAATTTTACCGTTTAGAAACTGCAAACTCGCTTGATAACGCATACCGTTGTCGAGAAAAGCGTTACGTTCGGCTTGAACTTCAACTGTGTTACCGTCACCTGTATCAGGCTGCTGCGGAATTCTGTATTCCAGATTTGCTTGGGATTGCATGCGCCCTTCAAAGTGTTTTTCATGGGTGCGCGTCATATGCTGCTGACGGTCTTGTTGCGCAGATTGCATGGCTTTTTGAAAATCTAATCCCTTAGCCTTATAGCCGGGTGTGTTCGCATTGGCCAAGTTGCCAGCGATCACCTCCATCGCGTTGGTTCTTACTTGAACCGCACGATGATGTAACCCTACTAATTTGTCTAAGCTGATTGCCATCTTTTGCCTGTTTCCAAAAAATCGTTATCGAACACTATCGGAAAATTAGCAAGCTATATGCCAAAAAATTAGAAAGTGACTTGATTGTGTTTGAATGTAGGCTTAAGGCCGCGGATTAACTGGTGTTTTTTTGGTAATACAATCCGGGATTGTTACGTACCAGGGTGAAAGATTTGCTCAGATCGGCAATAGATTCGGAAGCACCCAAAAACAAAATCCCCTCTTTTTGCAGGCAGGCGGCAATTTGTTGCAGGATTTTTGCCTTGTTTTTTGGCGAGAAGTAAATCAATACGTTTCGGCAAAATACAATATCAAACTGACCTAATGCGGTGTAGCTGTCGAGTAAATTAATGAGTTTGAATGTCACCATTTTTGCAACATTTGGGACAAGCTCCATGTGCTTGTCAGCTGCAACTTTAAAAAAACGTTGTTTGCGCTCTTCAGATAAACCTCGGCCAATGGACAGTGGGTCATAACAAGCTTTTTGAGCCCGAGCCAACATGTCAGTAGAAATATCCGTTGCGACAATCTCAACACCTGCGGGAAAGGCCCCTGGATTGCGCTGCTTGTATTCCTGAACCAACATTGCAATGGAATAAGGTTCTTGACCTGAAGAACAAGCAGCACTCCAAATTCTCACTCTTTTTCGACTCTTCGCATAGCGCTCAAACAAGGTATTGGAGAGAATATCGAAAGGGTATTTGTCTCTGAACCACAGAGTTTCATTGGTGGTCATCGCGTCCACAACACGATCTCTGAGCCTGGCCTGCCCATTTGAAATGGTGCTTTTTATTAGTTCGGAGAGTGTGCCAAAATTTCCTTCGCGGACCAATGGCATTAATCGACTTTTCACCAGATAACTTTTATTCTGGCTAAGCAAAATACCACATTGGCGCTCTAGAAATTGCGCAAACTGAGAAAACTCGTGATGGGTCAACTCATCCTTATTCAAGCTATCCTTCCGCCCCAGATTTATTTATCAAACCATTTCTGTACGGCAGTCGCCAATTCATCAGGATGAAATTTAGCAATAAAATCGTCTGCACCGACTTTCTTCACCATTGCCTGATTGAAAACGCCACTCAAGGAAGTATGCAATACAACTTTCAAGTTCTGTAATTCGGGGGTGTTTTTAATCTCGGCGGTTAAGGTATATCCGTCCATTTCTGGCATTTCAATATCAGATACAATTACTCCAACTTTATCCGTGACATCACCAGTCTCAGCAGCGATCTCTTTCAATCGGTTGAGTGCCTCAAGACCATTCTTGGCCGCCTCAATTTTCAATCCAAGCGCGGTAAGGGCCTTCTTGACTTGGTTTCTAGCAACTGATGAATCATCCGCAATGAAGATAATCTTGTCATGCTGCGCATCCTCGGACATATCCAAATCTGCAGCTAGGTCTTCACTCACTGTGGTATTCAGCGGAGAAATTTCGTTTAGGATTTTTTCTACATCAAGGATTTCGATTAACTCGTTTTCTACCTCTGTTACCGCTGTCAGGTAACTTGCTTTGCCCGTTCCTTGCGGCGGGGGCATTATTGCGTCCCAGTTAGTATTGATAATGCGTTCAACTGAACCCACTAAAAAGCCCTGAACAGAGCGGTTGTATTCCGCAATAATAATGAATGCATCACTTACGTTTTCAATTTTTCTTCCACCAGTGGCCATGCTCAGATCGATAACTGAAATGGTTTGCCCGCGAATATGTGCAACCCCTCTAACTAAGTGGTTTTGCTTTGGAATAGATGTTAAGGGCGGGCATTGAAGTACCTCGCGGACTTTAAACACGTTGATCCCGAAACGCTGACGTCCATTGAGCTTAAACAAAAGCAGTTCAAGTCGATTTTGCCCAACGAGCTGTGTTCGTTGATTAACTGAGTCAAGAATTCCTGACATAGACCACCCCAATAAATATTTAAAACAGGCACAAATATTGCGTTACAGCCCTCATCAGAGCAGAAATTGTGCACGATTGTGCAACATTCCTAAGATGGCGACTGAATATTGACGCATATCCATGTGATTACTTTCAATTTCTAAGCATAGACAAAATGGCGGCAACTGAACATGAAAAAATTAACAATTGAGTTAACTATTAGAAGATTATCCATTGCAACGGCATTCTGTTCATTGTTTCTTTCACTGAATGTAACGGCATCCGAGGAAAAAAATTTAGCTCATCAGTCACTTACTTCAGCAGTTGAAGAGTATGTATTTCAACAATTAAGCGATGGAGATATTACGCTGGGCAACCAACTAACGGTTAAGGCTACGCCATTGGACGACCGTATTCAGGTACCCAATTGTGCCAGTCCATTTATCATTTCTGCCAGTCAAGAAGCGCTTAAACAAAGTAACATCACTGTTCGCGCTAGTTGCCCAGATAACAACTGGTATCTGTACTTGATGGTCAAAGCTTCTCGAGTGCAGCCCGTTGTCGTCCTCACCCGTGCTGTCGGTCCTGGTACGGTGCTAAATGAACAAAATGTCAAAATTGTCATGATGGATAAGAATTTAATCCGTACCAGCACTTATTCAAACATTGATACTATTGTCGGTGCCAGAATGAAAAAACGCAGCCGCCCAGGCTCGCCAATCGTTCCAGGGCAACTGTGTTTTGTTTGCAAAGGGGACAACATAGCCATAACGGCCGACGCCGGTGGGGTGAACATAAGAACATCAGGCATAGCTCAACAAGACGGAAATTTAGGCGATACAATAGCCGTTAAAAACAGTAAATCGAAGAAGCTTGTGCATGCGCAAGTGGTTGATACACGTCAAGTAAAGGTGCAGATTTAGATTATTTAGCGTAACATATTAAATACGTCGATATTATTCGTAGAAAAAATCGTAATTTTTATAAATTTATACTAAAGATGCTGGTTGCGCTGCCGATAAGTTAGGTGAGGAAAATTAGGTATTCGAGGTCATTATGGCAATTAACAACATAAATAACGGCAATCAAAAGCCGCCAGTAGATAATCAGAGGCTTAATCAACAACAAGCCCAAAACCAAAATAATGCGCAGTCTGCGAGCAGTCAAGCGCAAGCAGCCACGACAGCGCCACGTCAGGATTCTGTTTCTTTAACTCAGTCTGCGCAGCAGTTAAGCCAGGTTCAAAAGAAATCAAATGACGCTCCTGTGAACCAGGAAAAAGTCGACAAACTCAAAAAAGCCATACAGAATGGTGAGTATCGTGTTAACCCTGAAGTGTTAGCACAAAAGATTAGCAAACTCGAAGCACAAATATTTGGTATCAAAAGTTAGTCACATACCTTTGCACCTATGACATTTGGCTTCAAATAACAAAAGCAAAGCTAAATGAATGACTTAATTTCTCTCCTCGAAACGCAGAAAGAACAACTCGACTCCTTAGCTGGAATGCTGGAGTCGGAACTCCACTTAATCAGTACTAGAGATGCAGAAGCTTTAACAAGAGTATTGCAGGACAAGACTGATTTGTTAGACAAAATTAGCGTCACGGACCAGACTCTCAAAACTACTTTTGAGAGGCAAAACGACCCAATGAGCAATGATGATGTCGCTGGGTTATTCGAGCAGATTAACCATTCCCTTGCACAGTGTAAATTCAGAACAGAAATCAACCAAAAAGCCGTTGAGCAGGGTCAACTCAGACTAGAGCACTTACGTTCATTACTTCTCGAATCTCGTGCTAAGGAAACCATGACTTACGACAAAAGTGGCAAACCGAAAGGGGGAACCGCTGGCAAAGGGATTAGTGCATAAACAACAATCCCTGCACTGATTAAGATAGCGAATATATTTGGTTAGGTGTTAAAAAAGCAGGTTCAAAGTTCCTATCTTAAATTAGGCAGCTGATATTGCGTCAATCCTGTTTAGTAATATCTTACTTTTTTCACTTTCTTAGGTTTTGCCGTACTTAAATAGATATCGTGAACGAGGGCAAAATCCAGCTCCAATTCCGTCGCATAGGAATCCTCACCAACTGGATAAGATTTAATCACTTTTGCGCCTCTAATCACTCCTTGCACCGTTGCTTCAAGTTGGTCATCCCGCAACACGAGATTAGCCAGAGATTGCTCACCGTCAATTTTTTGGCCATAGACTTGCTCAGTCAGTTCACGATAAGCGTCCAATTTCGAAGCTTTTATCGCCATTAACATTTTACTTGATCGATTTGCTCCCTGTTGAGCGTCGATTGGCGCATAACCAATAGACCGAATAACTGGATAAGTCTCAGGTTCGATGGTCTCCCACTCTACTTGTTTGTCGACAAGGCTCTGACAACCACTCAACATCGACATAAGCAAGATGATAAATAGGGTATTGAACTTTTTCATTGGCCTTCTCTATTGTAATTGAACAAGTCATTCGCTTGGTTAAGTGAGCTATCTGCCAACTATTAGCAAATTGTCTACAATCTATCTGCAAAATTTGTTCCCGCTTTAAGAGTTACTACGACAGAACCTAAGTAGAATGTCCAAATTATGCCTACCAGAGGCTAGGTTAGCCGTGAAACACCTTTTCTTTATTTGACTACTTGTCACCTTCCCTGCGTTATTTAAAAGACACTGAATAGTGTCGGTACGAATGATGCATTGCGATACCATTAGTAATATTGCTGTCAAGGTTTCAACGCTATGCTGTAGGCCAGTTGTTGAGTGAATTGACAGGAGAATTTAGACCTGACGAGAGTAAAATGCGGGAAGAAATCACCTTATGCATATGAAAAACAACCTATTTCCATACGGGCATCGCGGCTTGATATTAGTGTTAATAACGCTTTTTTTGCGTGCTGGTCATGTGTCGGCAGCTTGGTTCGAATCGTCAGGCCAAGCGGCAATCAGAGATGGCAATATTGAGCATGCCCGGCAAATTGCTACCCAAGAGGCAATTAGACAAGCATTGTTGTTTGCCGGTGCATCGGTTAAGAGTGTGCAAAAAATGGCAAATGGTGTTTTACGAAATGATGATCTTGAAATTAGGGCTTCAGGGGAAGTCAACAGTATTGAATTGATTGATGAAGTACACGCCGATGGGATAATAAGCGTGTCGATTCGAGCCGATATATTTTCACAACAACGCACTTGCAAGGCGTCTGATTATCACAAATCTATCGTCACTGCCTGGCAACCTTTGATGAATCGAATGCAGGCGACAACGGGCGGTTTGTTTGACTTAGGTGCTGTTATACCGCTAAAACTTATGAAAAGTTTCGAAACCTATTCTCAACATAGCAATATCGATAAAGTGGAGCCTCGCTATGTTTTTGATTCACTGCAACCAGTGTCCAATCAAGCTGTTGAACTTGCAAAGATTTCCGGTGCTCAATATGTTGTTTTAGCAAACATCAATGACCTCAGTATTTCGCAACCGCAGGTATCCAAGTGGCAGCCATGGAAAGACAGCACGCCTAGCAGAGCATTTGGCTATCACGTTTCACTCTATGACGGTTTTACAGGTACACAAATCTGGCAAAAGCACTATCAAGTCACAGCACCCTGGCAATTTGATTTGTACCAACAATTGGACCCCAACAGTAACGCGTTTTGGGAAAGTACTTATGGGTTTGAAGTGCAAAACGTATTGCATGACGCCGCACAAAATATTGATGAAGCGCTTGCCTGCTCTCCCGCCTATGGCCGCATACTGCAAGTTAGAAATGAGCAAATCTTGCTTAATATTGGACAAAACCACGGTATGCAGATCGGTGATCAGTTGACACTTTTCCAAGTTCAACAAGTTCATGACACCAGAGGTCAAATTCATTCAAGATTTAACCTACACCCCATGACCGTCACCGTCAGAGAACTTCATCCAAACTCGGCACTTGCCGTCTCGACAGATGGCAGCCTTTTGGCGAATATTCAAGCAAACGATTTTGTTTCGCGACAATAGAGGTTTTAATGTTGAATTGCCTACGTCATAATCGTTTTGTTAGTTAATTTCCAATAGAAATAATTTCATAAATACGCTGTCCCTGTAGCTCAGCTGGATAGAGCAAGCGCCTCCTAAGCGCTAGGTCGGATGTTCGAATCATCTCAGGGACGCCACTTTACCTTATTTTCGTCGCTCAATATTTGGCCACGCTTCGGCAAGAATTAGACTGACTATTTTCCAATCTGCCTTAGGCTCTATCTTTGTGTTGGAGGTAAACATGTATATTTTATTGTTGGTATCAAAAGCACAAAGTTTCAGCAATTTGTCATCATACTTTTGATTGTAGTCCTCAATCGTGAAGCTGTCTGACAACCGTGTGGTTTTAATGGTTGCACCTTTGGCCACCCAACTGGCAAGCTTTCCATAGGTTATGTTGTCACCAAAAAGGTTAAGCGTCTTAGCATAGGATTCAGAAACTTGGTGGCTAGGACGCTGTTGCTGTTCATTGTTTGTCAATGCCAATACAGTCCCTTTACCTAATTCATCTTCGAAATGAAACGTCACCATCGGATTGAGTTGACGATAAGGTGACATGACAAGCACATTACCAATCAACGAGAAATCGAGCGTTCGAGCAGCGTGCTCAGACATTGGGTTGCCAAAATAAGTCGGAATATTTTCCATTCTTGCAGCACTTATTGAATCCCAGTTGGTATCTGCCATACACACCTCAATATTGTGCTCCTGTAATTCTTTGGCAAACATCCGACAAAATGGACTACCACCAAAAATCAAATAACCATTTGGAACCGCGGCTCTTTGCCCCAACAATTTGGCGACAGGGACAGATGTAAGGCTTTGTAAAACAACGGTAGAAATGATGACTAGAAATACCAGTGGCACGAGGAGCTCGATTTGAGGATATCCTAAGGTCTCAAGCTTTAAAGAGAATAAAGCAGAAACCGCAGCGGCAACAATGCCTCTTGGCGCGATCCAACTCAATAGCGCCATTTCTTTAATATTTAACCCGGTTTTAAACGAGGAGAATAATACCGACAGGGGCCGAGCAACAAACATGATGGCTAATAAAACGACGATCGCGCCCAAACCAACGTTCATAATGGAGGCAAGTTCAATTCGTGAAGCCAACAAGATAAACAAACCAGAAATCAGTAATACGCTGAGCGTTTCTTTAAATTCCAGAATATCGTCGACTTCGACATTTTTCATATTCGCCAGCCATATTCCCATAATGGTAACCGTCAACAGGCCAGATTCGTGGGCGATCATATTCGAGACTGCAAATGCACCAAGCATCAATGTCAACACCGCGGTGTTACGCAAGTAATGAGGCAACCAATTATTTCTGAGCATCAGACCGAGTAAATACCCCATGATCGCACCGATCCCCAAACCAACGGTAACGGTCAAACCAAAAGCAAACATCGTTTGGCTTATGGCATCTTTTGTCGAAATGATATATTCGAAAACCAGTACCGCTAACAGAGCCCCAATGGGGTCAATCACGATCCCTTCCCACCTTAAAATATTGGCGATTTTTGAACTGGGTCTGACAGTTCTTAACATAGGAACAATGACAGTAGGTCCGGTTACGGTCACGATAGCACCAAATAAGAACGCCAGTTCCCAGGGAATACCTAACGCATATTTAGCGGCCAGTGCAGCGACCATCCAGGTTACCAAGGTACCTACCGTGCAGAGGTTTCGAACCATTGAACCATGACCACGTAGATCATCGAAGCGCAACGTCAACGCACCTTCAAACAGTATTATCGCCACCGAAAGCGAGACCACAGGGAATAGCAAATCTCCAAACAATGCATCGGCGTCAATTACCCCCGTTACAGGACCGGCAACTATACCCACAATTAATAGCGGTAATATGGCAGGAAGTTTAATTTTGTATGCCAGATACTGACATGCAATGGATAGGATACCAACTAAGACGAGTATAGCTGTGATATCAATCAAATGGACTCCTTGTAAACGTGATCTCAAAAGCAATGCGATAAAGCGATACTGTGACCTAGATAGTAGACAGCTTCAAGGGGGTTGCAAACTTCTTTTATAATTTGAGCAACAACAATTTAATGTCTTTAGCCCCTAACCCAAGATAAGAACTAGGCTTTACCGATGTTTTAAGCTCAGAATTCTGTTTCACTTTTACTGGCCTAAAAGTTCTTAGGTCATATCGTCAATTTTTTGCTGATCTAAATCAATCAAAGTCTAATCGGCAATGCAGCCGTTAGTTATCCCGTCTAGACTGTAATCTAGTCCCCCAAACACGAGAAGATGCGATGCAAACTCCGGAAAATACCAGTACTGACAATGTCAAAGCCATTAAAAATAGTGACTCTGTTGTTCCGTTGGAACAAGAACACAGTCGTGGTGAAACCCTGCATGAATTGGCCGAACATCGTCATGATCCCGAGTTTATCGCGCGTTCATTTCGCTCTGGTGAATATCCCTACAAATCAAAGATTTCTAAGTCTGTATACGAGCAGCGCAAAAAAGAATTGCAGGTAGAGCTGTTAAAAGTCCAAAAATGGGTGAAAGATACTGGGCAAAAAGTGGTTATCTTGTTTGAAGGTCGCGATGCAGCGGGGAAAGGTGGCACGATAAAACGATTCATGGAACATATGAATCCTCGTGGAGCAAGAGTTGTAGCGTTAGAAAAACCCTCAGATAGTGAACGTGGGCAATGGTATTTTCAACGATATATTAAACATTTACCGACCAACGGCGAGATCGTGTTGTTTGACCGCTCCTGGTACAACCGAGCGGGCGTTGAAAGGGTCATGGATTTTTGTGAACCCAATGAGTATCTGGAGTTTATGCGACAAACGCCTGACCTGGAACGTATGTTGGTTAGAAGTGGGATTCGCCTATTCAAATACTGGTTTTCTGTCACCTCAGAAGAACAACATTTACGCTTTAAAAAACGTGAAACTGATCCATTGAAGCAATGGAAACTCAGCCCGATTGACAAATTAGCGATCGAAAAATGGGATGAATACACTGAAGCCAAAGAAGCGATGTTTTTTTATACCGATACAGCAGACGCGCCTTGGTATGTTGTCAAATCAGATGATAAAAAACGTGCGCGATTGAATTGCATGCGCCACTTTCTATACACTTTACCTTACGATAATAAAAATACTCATTTAGTGAGGGGGGCCGATCCGTTGATCGTAGGCCAGGCCTCTACTGTTATCAGCACCGACAGTCATATTTTAGGGAAGTCATTGCATCCAAACCAAAAAAAACGGGATGATTAATCCCGTTTCCTTTACTTTTAATGATTATGCTATTCCACATAACCTTGGTTAGCTTTAACAGTGAGTGGGTGATAACCCGGCTTCGCCTGCTCAAAAGCACGCTTGGCAAAGGCTTTCCCATCTGGCGTTTTTGATAATTCTCTGTACAGAGGCCTAACCAATTTGTTTCGACCAATTGAAGTTAAGTAATCGAATAAACGTTCGTAAGCAGGCTGATATTGGTTTTTAACCGCCATCATTAACCAGCTATGCGCAATCTCATTGTTCTTGCTTTGCGTTAGGCCAAATGCGCTGTCTAGTTCTACCATTTGCGCTTCAGATAATGTTTCCGGCATGTTGTTTAAGAAGTACAACCACTGGTGCACTGTCCATTGTTCAGTGTCAATTTCATTAGCGGTGATAGTCGCTTCCAACCATTGTGTTCTGAAATTGTCCACGGAACTAAACGCATCAGATTCAGGAACAGGTGCCCCCTCAGGGATACCCGGTGCAAAAATCCATTGTTCAATACGGCTTTTATCAAGAGCACCTGCGTAGTCTTTTAGTAACGTTGTTTCAAGATAGGCAATGAATTCATCAGTGGTAATACTCTTAAACGCAAACTCGTCAAAATAATCCAGTAAAAACTTATCAAAGTTTTCTCGGCCGACTTTTTGCTCCAGTTCTCTTAAGAACAAAGCACCTTTTTCATACGGAATATTAGAGAACACATCATCAGGATTACGACCACGTAAATCTATAGCGAGGATCTGATCGTTTGCAGGTAAAGACGCGATGTCAGCCTGCAAATCTTGGTAGCCTAACACGGCTTCCATCTTGTAACGGTCGGTACCAAAGATCATTTCCATGATCCGGTAAGTTAGATAGGTTGTGAACCCTTCATTCAACCACAAATCTCGCCATGTTGCGTTGGTCACAGTATTTCCTGACCAACTATGCGCTAATTCGTGAGCAATCAGCGCAACTAAACTTTTATCTCCAGCGATGACTGTAGGTGTGATAAAGGATAAACGAGGGTTTTCCATCCCACCAAAGGGGAACGAAGGCGGAAGAATAAGTAAATCATAGCGGTCCCAGCTATACGGGCCATAGGTCTTTTCTGTTACTTCAAGCATACTTTCGGTATCACTGAATTCCGCAGCAGCAGATTCAAGTAATGCAGGTTCTGCGTAGACCCCTGTTCTTTGCCCCATCGCTTTAAATTGTAAATCGCCAATAGCCAAAGCAATCAAATAGGAAGGTACAGATTGCGGCATCGTAAACTCATAAACGCCATCACGTTCTGTATCCGGATCATTTGCCGCACTCATCACAGCCAATAAATCTTCTGGTGTACGAATAACGGCATCATAGGTCACTCTCACTTGAGGAGAGTCTTGCAGAGGAATAAAACTTCTTGCGTGGACCGCTTGAGCTTGAGTAAACAAAAACGGATGCTTTTTGCCGGCAGTTTGCGCAGGGGTAAGCCATTGTACACCTGAAGCATCTTCTGAAGTACGATAATGAACATCAATAATATTGCCGTCGCTTGGCAGTGTAATTGATAATGCAGCACCAAGCTCCGCATCAGGTTCCGCAAGTTCAAACCCCAACTCTTGTCCATTAGCCAGCACTTTCTCTATCACCAGTCCGCGTGTATCAAGCACTAAGGTCGTCGCCGTTTCATCGACTCTGGTAATCGTTAATTTGGCAACACCAATTAACTGTTTTAACGAAAAATCAGCCGTCAAATCCAAGCTAATATGTTGCACCAAGACTTCAGCAGGGTTAGCAAAAGAATGATAATCTTTTCCTACTTCAATCACATCATTAGCGAGAGATGGTTGCTCTACTGCTTTTTCAGGCTGACTTGTTTCTTCGAACTGCGAACAACCGCTCAACCCTAATAAACATAGCGCCGCAATACTGGAGATAAACTTCATGAAATTCCTTAGTGAACCTTCTTATATTTATTTACGCGATTGTGACATAAAAACCAATTACAACCCAAGGATTGGATAGTGATAATTGAGGAAGTGAGTCAACACATAGTAAACTAATCGACACTAACACCTCGAGGAGCAACAAATGAATGATGAGACATTAGAAACCGGCATGTCATTCTTGGAGGCGATGGCTGATGTGAAGCCGTTACCCAAAGCAGATACCGTTGCTGCCCAAAAACCACAACACACGCTTGCACAAAAGCTCAAACGAGAAGCTTTAGAAAAACAATCCCTATTTGGTCAAAACTATCTTAGCGCGGAATACGCAGAGCCAGTGGCCCCCCATGACATACTCGAGTACAAAAAAGACGGAGTACAAGAAGGTGTGTTTAAAAACCTCAGGTTGGGTAAATATAAAATCGACAAACGTTTGGTGTTGCAAAAAATAAAATTTGAAGCGGCAAAACAAGCGATGTTTGAAACAATATTAGAGGCTAATCAAAAGGGCTTGCGGGTTATTCTTGTTCAACATGGATTAGGGTTAAACAGCCAACCTTTCCCTGCTTTTATGAAAAGTTACGTAAACAAGTGGTTAAAACAAATGCCACAAGTATTGGCCTTTCACAGTGCACAGCGTCAACATGGTGGTGCGGGGGCAACGTACGTGTTAATTAAAAAAAGTGATGAACAGCGTCTAGCCAATAAAGAGCTGCATAGAAGACGTTAGGCAATGTCACCTGCACAGGAAACAACCCATAGCGAATTAACTTAACTGAGTGAGCTATTTTTGATTGTGTTGAGTTTGAATTTCAGATTGTACTGCATTGGCAGAAGAACTCATTACCGCAGTGACCACTAAAAATAACACCGTGGCTAGCACGCCTGCCAATCCAAAACCTTTTGAAGAACGATTCATGATTTTTCTCTTTTTATTATTATGTATTTTTTGAGTCTTAAAAATCTGACAAATTTTCCATTCAGCTATTGCTAACATTGGGGTGCAGCAAAGTGCTAAATGTTTTTAGTCGAAAAATAGTGTAATCCTGTAATTTTTAATTGACAAGCACTTTTTTCAATTAAATCAACGATCTAATTAGCGATCGGTAAAATTAACAGCGATCTGGGAGAAAATTCATGAAAGAGGTAAAAAAAGCGCCCGGAGTTGGGCGCTAAAAAAATGAGCTTCTTGCTCGAAGGAAACCACTTGAGTCATCAAGGGATTAATAACTCACACAACTACACAGACCTTGCGCCCCATATAAATATTTCACTTCGCGTTAATTTAACCGACAAACACCCGTGCGTTTCTGAACATACGCATCCAGGGACCGTCTTCTTGCCATTCATCTGCCTGCCACGAATTACAGACAGCTCTGAAAACCCTTTCAGGATGAGGCATCATAATGGTTGCTCTGCCGTCAGTAGATGTCAGCCCACTTATTCCGTCTGGCGAACCATTTGGATTAGCTGGGTATTGTTCTGTTACCTGGCCGTAGTTATCAACATATTTTAACGCAATACTGCCATTGTTTTGTACCTGGCGAAGCTGGCCAGTATGTTTAAATTCTGCGCGCCCTTCACCATGGGATACCGCGATGGGCATTCTGGATCCTTGCATGCCTTTGAAGAATATGGATTCGCTTTGCTGAACCTCCAACATGGCTACCCTTGCCTCAAAACGCTCAGATCGGTTTGTAACAAAATGCGGCCAATGTTGCGCGCCAGGGATCAGTGACTTCAAATTAGACATCATCTGACAACCATTACACACGCCTAAACTGAACGTATCATTGCGGTGGAAAAAGGTTTCAAATTGCTCTTTGGCAAATTCGTTGAACAAAATGGATTTCGCCCAGCCCTCTCCGGCCCCCAAAACGTCTCCGTAAGAGAAGCCACCACAAGCAACCAATCCAGCAAATTGGTCAAAATCCACTTTCTTACCCAGTACATCACTCATGTGCACATCGATAGCGTTAAAACCTGCACGATCAAACGCAGCAGCCATTTCTGACTGTGAGTTAACCCCTTGCTCTCGTAATATGGCAACTTTGGGCTTAATACCTTTGGCAATATAAGGTGCAGCAACATCTTGGTTGATGTCATAAGAAAGTTGACTGTGCAGACCAGGATCTTTGTCATCAGACTTAATTTGCCATTCCTGCTCAACACAATCAGGGTTGTCTCGTAATCGTTGCATTTGGTCGGTCGTTTCCGCCCAGGTCATGCGATAAGTGCCACGTGGCTGATCAATGATTGTATTGCCTGCATGGGTAATAACTATGTGATCTCGACTATTTAAGGTGCCTATCGTGGAGGTTAAATCTGCTAACTCATACTCTGCTAATACAGACATCACATCATTTAAATCTGCTTCTTTAACCTGTATTACGGCACCCAATTCTTCGTTAAACAATATTGACTGACTATCGCCTTGTAACACGTCTAAACATATATCGACCCCAGTATTACCGGCAAAGGCCATTTCCACTATTGTGGTAAAGAGCCCACCATCGGAGCGATCGTGATAGGCCAGCAATTGCTTGTTATTAACAAGTGCTTGTATGGCGTAAAAGAAGTTGCTCAATTGTTTAGCCGAATCAACATCGGGTGCTTTGTTTCCTAGTGCACCGTAGACCTGTGCTAAACATGATGCACCCATGCGATTTTTACCTGCGCCGAGGTCTATACACAACAAAACAGATTCGCCTTTATCAGTTCGCAGCTGCGGCGTTACTGTATTGCGAACGTCTCGCACGGCACCAAAAGCGCTGATCACCAAAGACAAAGGCGCGGTTACCGATTTGTCTAGAACACCCTCTTGCCAGCGTGTTTTCATTGACATTGAGTCTTTCCCAACCGGGATCGTGAGCCCCATTTCTGGGCACAATTCTTCACCAACAGCCTTAACCGCTTCATACAAACCTGCGTCTTCGCCTGGATGCCCAGCAGCAGCCATCCAGTTGGCGGACAATTTAATACGATTCATATCACCTATGTCTGCAGCAGCAATATTAGTGATTGCCTCGCCAACCGCCATCCTGGCTGACGCACCATGGTTTAGGAGCGCGATGGGAGTACGTTCACCTATCGACATGGCTTCACCTTGATAACTATCAAATGATGCTGCCGTAACCGCTACGTCTGCAACAGGTACCTGCCAAGGACCAACCATTTGATCACGGGTCACTAAACCTGTCACTGTGCGATCACCAATGGTGATCAAAAAGGTTTTTTCAGCCACCGCAGGCAATCGCAATAGTCGCAGGCCAGCTTCATTAATATCGATAGCTTGGGGTTCAAAATCATCCCCTTTTGCACAGGTCGATGTCACATCTCTATGCATTTTTGGCGGCTTACCTAACAAAACATCGAGCGGTAAATCGATAGGCTTGTTGTCAAAGTGCTTATCGTTAAGCGTTAGATGAGGTGCTTCAGTTGCCTCACCCACAACAGCAAAAGGCGCGCGCTCGCGCAAGCAGATTGCTTCAAAAATTGGCAGTTTCTCTGGCGCGACAGACAGTACATATCTTTCTTGCGACTCGTTACACCAAATTTCATGGGGAGCCATTCCTGGTTCGTCATTGGGCACATTGCGAAGTTCAAAGTTTCCTCCACGACCGCCGTCATTGACAAGTTCAGGAAATGCGTTGGACAGCCCACCCGCCCCTACGTCATGGATAAACTGTATAGGGTTGTCATCACCCAATTGCCAGCAGCGGTCAATGACTTCCTGACATCGTCTTTCCATTTCTGGGTTGTCACGTTGAACAGAAGCGAAATCTAAATCTTCACTGGATTGGCCTGATGTCATTGACGAGGCAGCACCGCCGCCCAAGCCGATGTTCATGGCAGGTCCGCCCAATGCGATCAACTTTGCACCCACGGTAATTTCACCTTTTTGGGTGTGAGATGCGCGGATATTGCCCAATCCACCAGCCAGCATGATTGGCTTGTGATAACCACGCACCTCCAGACCGTTGAAACTGTTTACCTGTTGTTCATAAGTTCGGAAATAACCCAAAATATTAGGGCGACCAAATTCATTATTAAATGCGGCGCCGCCCAGTGGACCTTGTTGCATTATCTCTAGCGCACTGACAATTCGCCCAGGTTTACCATATTCGCTTTCCCAAGGTTGTTTGAAACCGGGAATATTCAAATTTGAAACACTGAATCCAACCAACCCTGCTTTGGGTTTGGAGCCTCTGCCGGTCGCCCCTTCGTCGCGGATTTCTCCACCGGATCCGGTTGCAGCGCCTGCAAAAGGTGATATCGCTGTTGGGTGATTATGGGTCTCGACTTTCATAAGAATATCAATATTCTCATGGTGATAATGGTATTCTAGCGACTCTGGATTTGGGAAAAAACGCCCCGCTTTCCAGCCTTCCATAACTGCTGCGTTGTCTTTGTAAGCAGAGTGTACGTTGTCAGGATTATGTTCGAAGGTGTTTTTGATCATTTTGAACAGCGACTTGGGCTGTTCAATACCATCGATAGTCCAATCAGCATTAAAAATTTTATGCCGACAATGCTCTGAATTAGCCTGAGCAAACATGTAAAGTTCTATGTCGTTAGGATTTCGGCCCAAACGCACAAAATTTTCTACCAGGTAATCAATCTCATCGTCCGCCAAAGCCAGTCCCATGGAAACATTCGCCTCAGCCAAAGCCTCTTTTCCGCCTTGCAACACATCAACGCTGTTGAATGCTTTGGGTTGTTCTTCCACAAACAACATTTGTGCTTGTTGAATTTCGGTCAGTACAGCTTCAGTCATTCGGTCATGAATAACTTGCAGCACCTCAAGGCGTTGCTGTTCATCAAGCGGTTGCGATAACGTCAGGTAGTATGCACAGCCCCTTTCGATGCGTTTAATTTTGGTTAAACCACAATTGTGTGCAATGTCTGTTGCTTTAGACGACCATGGCGAAATCGTTCCAGGACGCGGAACCACCAGCATTAATTCCCCTTTTGGCTCATGGGGCGTAATATCTGGACCATAGGTTAATAGTTGGGCCAAAACCGCTTCTTGCTCAGAATCGAGGGATTCTGACAGGTTGCTGAAGTGCATAAACTCAGCGTAAACATCTGAAACGGGTAATTGTTGTGCTGCAAAGCGTTGAAGTAACTTTTCGATACGAAAATCAGAGAGCGCAGGTGCACCGCGAAGGACTAGCATAAGGCTATCACCAAGGTTACTGGAGCTTAACAAATAAGGCTGCAAAAGCTCACGGTTTCAATAAGATTTTGAGGCGCGAATTATAGAGTAAAATCAAGCTGTTGATAAGCGTCATTCGAACTGATTTCCAACTTTTATTGCACAAATGAATTTTTCTCCTAGATGAACGCTAATATTTTGTTCACAATAAGAGTGCGGCTAGCTTTTTTGCATGGTTTTTTGTTATAGACTCACCAAACCTGCATGACCCGCTGCGAGTGTTAGGTGAATAGCCTTGACAAGCACGATGCAGTAACGGTCGAAGCGCCCTACTCAGCAGTAACGCAAAGGTAACATGTGAAAAGAATTCTCGGCACATTCATACTGGTCATCGCACTGTGTTTAATTAGCGCATGCGAACAGCCCAAACATAGCAGTACTCTAGAAAGGATCCTTGATAATGGTGTACTCAAGGTTGGCACTAACTATGGGCTGACGACATACTATCACGGCGCTACTGGTCCTGAGGGCTTTGAATATGAATTGGCAGAAGGCTTTGCAGACTATCTCGGCGTGCGCCTAGAAATATTTCCATATTACACGTTAAATGAACTCTTTCCGCAATTAAGCAGCCACCACCTTGATCTCATCGCTGCAGGGATTAGCGTGACGCAAGAACGGGAGTCCAAGTTTAGATTTGGACCTGCCTACCAAAGCGTGAGTCAAAAAATTGTATTTAAACAGGGCAATGTTCGGCCAAGAAGCGCGGTCGATTTGACCGAAAAAATGATGGTCATTGCCGGAAGCAGTCATGCTGAAACCTTGCGTAACTTTAAAGAGTTTCACCAACACCTGGAATGGCAGGAAACCGACGAAAAAGACGCCGAAGAACTTATGGAAATGGTGTTAAATGACGAACTTGCTTACACCATTGTCGACTCAAATATACTTGCGTTATTGCGCCGAAGGCATCCAGATTTAAGCATAGGCTTTACCATTAATGCGGAGCAAGGGGTAGCCTGGGCACTTGACCAAACTCAAGATGACTCGTTGCTTGCTGCACTTATCGAATATTTCGGTCTAATTCAAAAAGATGGACGATTAGCCGCATTAGAAGACAAGTATTTTGGCCACGTAAGGCAATTTAATTATGTCGACACCCGAGAATTCATTCGGTCTGCACGCACTAAACTTGACGAGTACAGGCCTTGGTTTGAACAGTACGCTGAAGATATTGATTGGCGATTGCTCGCTGCGATGAGTTATCAAGAGAGCCATTGGGATCCAAAAGCTAAATCTCCCACTGGGGTAAGAGGAATGATGATGCTGACCCTGGCAACAGCAAAAGAAATGGGCGTGAAATCCAGGCTAGATCCAGAACAAAGCATCCGAGGCGGTTCTCAGTACTTTGAAAAGTTAGTAAAACGTATCCCCGCTCGTATCCAAGAACCAGATAGAATATGGTTCGCTTTAGCGGCCTATAACATTGGGTTGGGTCACCTGGAAGATGCAAGAGTACTGACAGAAAAACAAGGCGGAAACCCTGATATGTGGATAGACGTTAAACAACGCTTACCGCAATTACGCCAGAAAAAGTACTACAAAACCACACGATATGGCTACGCCAGAGGCGATGAAGCAGTCACCTATGTTGACAATATTCGTAGATACTATGATACACTCGTGTGGTTAGACGGGCAGGATGCCGACACTCTCGACGAAGCAGAAGACGCCGCACAAACCGTAGCTGACTGATCGCCCCCTTGCAAAAAACTTTATTACTGTCATAAATCCTACACAAAACCTTGTCACTATTTGGTTAGTGACAGTAAATGAAACTTTTTGCGACATCCACCTGTCTACTAAAAAGCAATGTTTGCAAATAAATATGAGGAGCAATCTTCCACATTAAGGAGAAACTATGAAACGAAGAAATCTTCTTTCACGAAAAGGCCGCGCTGCTAATGGCAATCGCAGACGTTTGATGTTGAAACGTTTACACCAAAAAGTATTGTTGCGCCGCCAGCAATTTCAACAATTCGATATGCAAGACACCTTCGCAGAAGCCAGCTAACTTTCTTTATTAGATTGTTTGCTTGCTTTTTTCTGCAGGCGACGCATTTTAAAAAATGCTGATAGTTTTTCAGCACAGTCTTCACCCAGCACCCCCCTTGTTACCGCAACCTGATGATTGAGTCGTTGATCATCCAACAAATTGGTAAGGCTACCTGCAAATCCCGTTTTATAGTCTGCTGCGCCAAACACTAAACGTTTGATTCGGCTATGAATTAACAAACCAGCACACATAGGACAAGGTTCAAGGGTCACATACAAGGTTGCATCAACTAGACGATAGTTTTGAACCTTTTCACCAGCCTGGCGAATTGCCAGCATTTCAGCGTGAGCGGATGGATCATGGCGGGAAATAGACTGATTCCACCCCTCTCCTACAATCTGTTCGTCAACCACTAACACAGCCCCGACAGGAACTTCTCCTGCATCCCAAGCCTTGTCAGCTAGTGCCAATGCCTTGCGCATCCAAAACTCATCTTGAGTTTGTTGAAGCGACAAATTGTTGTTCTTCGCCTTATCTTGCATAACGCTTGGTTAAATCCATCATTTTTTGGTAAAAACCACTAAAAAAAATCAAAGCCACAAATGATCAAAACGAATAAGCCTTTGATTTTATTGAAATAAAAATATTGGTTAAATTTATGCTATACCTAAAGTATCAAGCATACAGCGTGTCTAAACTGTTTACCATAGGAGCACTATCATGAACTTAACTGCTATTTTTGTTATCGGGATTATTTGTTGGACAATCGTGAAATTAACAGGCAAAGATAAAAAATCGATTAAACAAAGCCCTGATCAGATTGAAGAAAATAATCAACTCAAAAATGAAGTGGCGGCATTAAAAGAACGTGTTGCCACACTTGAAGCCATTGTCACCGACGACAAATACAATCTTAGAAGAGAGATCGATAGCTTGGGAAAGAATAGAGCTGCGTAATTAATACCGTTCTGAAAAATACAGGGCAAGCGACATGGCTTGCCCTAGTCGTGTCTATCCCTACTCCCACTCAATAGTAGCTGGCGGCTTGCCAGATATATCATAGACAACTCTGGATATTCCATCGATTTCATTGATGATTCGATTCGAGACTTTGCCTAAGAAGTCGTATGGAAGATGGGCCCAATGGGCAGTCATAAAATCAATAGTTTCGACAGCTCGTAAGGAAACAACCCAGTCGTATTTACGTGCATCTCCCATTACCCCAACTGAACGAACGGGCAAAAATACGGTGAATGCCTGGCTAACTTTGTGATAAAGCTCGGCGTTATGTAATTCTTCGATAAAAATGGCATCAGCGCGACGTAACAAATCACAATATTCTTTTTTGATCTCGCCCAAAACGCGCACGCCAAGTCCTGGTCCCGGAAATGGGTGGCGATAAAGCATATCGTAAGGTAAGCCCAATTCCAGACCAATCTTACGCACTTCATCTTTAAATAATTCGCGAAGAGGTTCAACAAGTCCCATTTCCATGTCATCCGGCAGCCCACCTACATTGTGGTGAGATTTAATGACATGTGCTTTGCCTGTCGCAGAGCCAGCCGATTCAATCACATCGGGATAAATTGTCCCTTGGGCTAACCATTTTGCATTGCTTAACTTTTTAGATTCTTCATCAAACACCGCAACAAATTCGTGACCAATAATCTTACGCTTGGCTTCTGGATCATGCTCGCCTTTTAACGCAGCAAGGAAACGCTGTTCAGCTTCTATTTTGATAATATTAAGTCCAAAATGGTCACCAAACATATCCATAACCTGTTGGCCTTCGTTTAGCCTAAGCAGACCATTGTCAACAAACACACAGGTTAGGTTTTTACCGATTGCACGATGTAACAACATAGCAGTGACGGATGAATCAACACCACCGGATAGCCCAAGAATGACTTCATCATCTCCAACCTGCTGCTTGATCCGCTCAACCGCGTCTTCAATGATATTCGCCGCTGTCCATAATTTTTCGCATCCACAAATGTCCATCACAAAATGGGATAAAATTCTTAGGCCCTGACGAGTGTGTGTTACCTCTGGATGGAACTGCACACCATAAAAGTGTCTTGATGCATCATACATGGCAGCATGAGGACAACTGGGTGTTTGCGCCGAGGTAACAAACCCAGGTGGAATTTCGCGAACTTTGTCACCATGACTCATCCAAACATCCAACAAACCGTTGCCATTGTCGCCAATGTGATCTTCTATATTTGCCAATAATGGCATGTCGTCGATAACTTCTACCTGGGCGTAACCAAATTCACGTTTGTCCGACCCTAAAACACTTCCACCGAGCTGTTCTGCCATGGTTTGCATGCCGTAGCAGATGCCTAACACTGGCACGCCCGCATCAAATACATATTGAGGTGCACGCGGAGAATTATCTTCGGTAACCGATTCAGGACCACCGGATAATATAATCCCATTGGGATTAAATTCACGAATTTGCTCTTCGCTGACATCCCAAGCCCAAAGCTCACAATAAACACCTATTTCTCTCACACGTCTGGCAATTAGTTGTGTGTACTGTGAACCAAAATCTAAGATAAGGATCCGTTGCTCGTGGATATTCGTGGTCATTGCTGTTCTCATCGTAAGAAAAATAAAAAGACGTTGGTGAATTCACCAACGCCTGTATCGATATTCGCTAAAGATTAACCTAAACGGTAATTAGGTGCTTCTTTGGTAATGCTCACGTCGTGCACGTGAGATTCACCCATCCCTGCTGCAGTCACTTTGACAAATTGCGGCTTGGTACGTAACACTTCTATGGTGGCCGATCCGGTCAAGCCCATGGCAGAGCGTAATCCGCCCATCTGCTGATGGATAATATTGGAAATCGGACCTTTATACGCCACTCGCCCTTCAATACCTTCTGGAACCAATTTTTCTTCGCTTTTACTGTCTTGGAAATAGCGATCCGAAGAGCCATGGCTTTGGTTCATAGCCCCCAAAGAGCCCATTCCGCGATAAGACTTGTAATAGCGTCCCTGATATAGTTCAACTTCACCTGGCGCTTCCTCGGTTCCAGCCAACATACTACCAACCATGACACAACTTGCACCGGCGACCAGCGCCTTAGCGATGTCGCCAGAAAAGCGAATACCGCCATCAGCAATCACTGGAATATCACGATCTTTTAACGCTTCTACAGCATCGGCAATTGCAGTAATTTGAGGCACACCACAGCCCGTTACGATACGAGTTGTACAAATAGAACCTGGGCCGATCCCCACTTTAACCGCATCAACGCCAGCATCAGCTAGTGCTAAGGCACCTTCTGCTGTTGCGACATTACCGGCAATAATCTGAATATCTGGAAATTGTTTGCGCGTTTGCGAAACTCGCTCAATAACCCCTTGAGAGTGGCCGTGAGAGGTATCAATCAGCAATACATCTACACCGGCTTCAACTAAGGCGGCGATCCGTTCTTCAGTACCCAACCCAACGCCAACAGCAGCACCTACGCGTAGACGACCTAATTCGTCTTTACATGCATTAGGCTTACTTTCCGCTTTTTGAAAGTCTTTAACTGTGATCATACCTTTGAGTTTAAAGGCATCATCAACAACCAGAATTTTTTCAACGCGATGTTCATGCATCAGGGATAACACTTCATCAGACGCTGCGCCTTCAGGAACAGTTACCAAACGCTCTTTTGGCGTCATGACACTAGAAACCGGCTGATCAAGTTTATTTTCAAAACGTAAATCGCGGCCGGTGACGATCCCAATCAGGTTTTTATCGTCGTCAACAACCGGAAAGCCAGAGAAACCATGGTGAGTGGCTAAAGCGTTGATTTCACCGATGGTGGCATTAGCGCTGACCGTAACCGGATCGGAAACCACACCGCTTTCATACTTTTTAACAGCACGAACATGATTGGCCTGATCTTCGATGGTCATATTTTTATGAATGAATCCCATACCGCCTTCTTGCGCCAACGCGATAGCGAGACGAGCTTCGGAAACGGTGTCCATAGCGGCGGAGATTAATGGGATATTTAGTGATACACTGCGAGTCAATCTGGTGCGCAGATCGGCAGTGTGAGGTAACACAGTGGAGTGTCCTGGGACCAATAAAACATCATCAAAGGTCAGGGCTTCTTTAGCAATCCTCAACATGCAACAACACCTATAGTTAGCGGGCTTTAGTTGCGGCGCAATTGTAGCCGTTTTGCCTATTCAGGTAAACTGAATTTGTTGTAAATTTTCAAAAGTTTTAAGGCATTCATGTTTAGTCAGTCGAGTACATCAAAAAACATCTTTTCTGTCAGCCAATTGAACCGTATGGCGCGTTCTGTTTTAGAATCAGAAATTGGACAAATATGGCTCTCTGCAGAAATTTCTAATTTCGTTGCAGCAAGTTCTGGACATTGGTATTTCACACTGAAAGACAGCCGGGCACAAATTAAAGCTGCAATGTTTCGCGGTGCCAACATGCGAATAAAGATGCGTCCAAAGGAAGGCGATAAAATTTTAGTCCGCGCGACAGTAGGAATATACGAAGCCCGTGGTGATTATCAGTTGGTCGTCGATTTTATGGAACCCGAGGGCGAAGGACAGCTTAAACAACAGTTTGAACAACTTAAAATCAAATTGGCGGCAGAAGGGTTGTTTTCTACCGATCACAAACTGTCTTTACCGAGCACGATCAAGACCGTTGGTGTGGTGACGTCAGCGACAGGTGCTGCACTTCACGACATTTTAACTGTTTTAAATCGGCGTAGTCCCAACACGTCAGTAATTGTATATCCGTCTCAAGTGCAAGGCGATACGGCCGCATCACAAATTGTTAAAGCCATCGATAAAGCGATTGCTCGTAGAGAAGTCGATGTGCTCATTGTCGGGCGCGGAGGAGGATCACTTGAAGATCTCTGGTGCTTTAATGATGAAACCTTAGCGCGAAAACTATATCACTGCCCTATTCCTACGGTCAGTGCTGTCGGTCATGAAGTGGACGTCACCATCTGTGATTTTGTCGCCGATGTCCGTGCCCCTACCCCTTCAGCGGCTGCTGAATTGGTGAGTACAGATAAACAAGAACTCATGCAGATGATTGATGGCTTGGAAAAAATGCTCAATCAGGCGATGCAAACTCGTTTGCAAATACACCAACATGCTTTGCAAATTATTGATCACAAGCTCGTTCAAACGCACCCTGAAATTAAGATCAAACAACAACTCCAAATTATCAACGGCTTGAGGCTTCATATTTCTGCTTCGTTTGAACGAACACTTGCAGCGCAACAGAAACGCTTTGATAATCTGCAACGCCGATTAGTGCAAAAGAATCCAGAGCAATTGATCCAACGACAACAACAGCAACAACAAAACTTGTCTGTACAACTTGGCAAAAATCTACAAAATCTTCTACAAAACAAGCAGTACCAACTTGCCAAAGCCAGCGAGCTATTGGAAACCGTAAGCCCTTTATCTACGCTTGCCAGAGGTTACAGCATCACTTACAAAGAAAAAAACATTATAAAGAGTGTCAGCGACCTCAAAGATGGAGATGTAATTACAACACAACTGCATGATGGGCAGGTAAACAGCAAAGTTCAATTCAATCAATCCCAATAATTAACCTGTGGTCAATTAGACCTATCCAGGCAGCAAAAATATACAATCCTGTAATCTTGGCTAAGTCTTCTTGTGCTTTTGCACAAAAACCGATTATGGTTATCAAATGAAGATTTTATTAGTTGAAGACAACGAGGAAACCGCTGCATTCATTCAACATGGTTTCATTAAGGAAGGCCATGAAGTAATGCATACTACCCGCGGCGATGTTGGCTACGAGCAAGCGATAAATGGAAACTATGATATTTTGGTTTTTGATCGCATGCTCCCAGAATTAGACGGAATGACAGCGGTAGCCAGGATACGCAAAGCGGGGCTGGATGTTCCCATTATTATGTTAACGGCTATGTCTGGTATCAACGACCGGGTCGAGGGTTTAAATGCTGGTGCCGACGACTATGTCGTCAAACCATTCGCTTTTGAAGAGCTATATGCCCGAGTTCTCGCACAGCTCAGACGTAGGCAAATGGATAACGCAAGCAACGTTCTTCGTGTGGGGGATTTAGTCCTGGATCGCACCACTCAAGATGTCACCCGTGGCGGCCAAACCATCGATTTACTGCCAAGAGAATACAAAATACTCGAGTACTTGATGCAGCATGCGGGACAAATTGTGACCCGAAAAATGTTGCTTGAACATGTTTGGGGTTACAAGTTTGACCCTAAAACCAGTTTAGTACAAACCCACGTGAGCAGACTTCGTAATAGGTTGGACAAGCCTTTTGAGCAAGATATGATCACCACACATCGAGGAGAGGGTTATGTCATCAACGCCCTCAACTAGCGTTTTCCGTTCAGCCGTTTTCAAACTGATCATTGTTTCCTCAGCGTCTTTCGTTTTAGTCATGTTGTTCATCATTTGGCTATTGGGTGCTCTGGCACTAAATACTGAAGAGCAACGCCAAAAAGATCAAATCCTCGCCGAACAGGCTTGGATTGAAGAATTGTATAAGCAACAGGGTGCGCAAGCCATTGCCAGGGAACTCGCGGACGGAGGGCCTTTTTTTATGTCAGAGGACAAATACCAGTCTCGTCTCAAAAAGGGAGAGTTGATTTATCAAATCCAACTGGCATCAGGCACCATAATCGGTGGCTACCCTTCCCTAAAAGCGACATCAGGTTGGTCATTATTGCCAATAGATATTGATGGACATACACGTCAATTAGTTGTCCACAAAGCCACGTCTGAATTAGGTGATCACCTGATCCTTGGTAAAATTCGCGCCCAAGGTTACGATGGTATAAAGCAACTAAGACGAATTAGTACGTTCTTTCTATTGGTCATTGCGTTCCCGCTTGCCATCGTCACTGGCTATTTTGTCAGCAGAAAGGTGTTCAAACGTTTGCAGACGATTTCCAATACCGCTGAGGCGGTGGGGCAAGGGGAATTTGAGCAACGTTTGACCATCAGCAAAAAATCTGATGAATTTGACCGTTTGTCCTCTTCAATCAATGACATGTTAGACAATTTGCAAGATCTTCAACGTAATATCGAAAGTGTTTCTGTGGGTATTGCTCACGACCTAAAAACGCCGCTGACACAATTAGATGCGCGATTACAAATGATAAAACAAGACACCGACTCACCAGACAAAGTAGAAAAACATGCTGATGCAGCACGGCGAAGTGTCAACAAAATACTCACTACGTTTTCAGCCCTACTGCGATTGGGTGAAATCGAGGCGGGAAAGCGCAAAACTGATTTCGCACAATTTAATCTTTCGACGTTAGCGCTAGATATTGCAGAAAGCTACGAGCCTGTATTTGCTGACGTAGGGAAATCATTGGATATTTCTATATTGCCAAACATTAAAATTAATGGCGACCAGGACTTGTTTGCCCAATTGATCATTAATCTGTTGGAAAACATCATCGAACACAGCCATCAAGGTGCTGAAGCATGGATAAGACTGCAATTGAACCAACACGGCGCAGTATTGCAAATCGGCGATGATGGTCCTGGAATTCCTGAGCAGCATAGAGATCGGATTTTCGAACGCTTTTATCGCGTTGATCAAAGCCGCAGCAAACAAGGAAATGGTCTTGGATTAAGCTTGGTCAAGTCCATCTGCAATTTGCATGACGCGCAAATCGTGTTACTCACTCAACAATCGGGAACAGTTTTCGATATTTACATTTCTGTAAACTAACATCATAACCCTACCACCTTCATATCTATTTGTTTTAACTATCTTTTTTCAGTTTCCGTCGATGTATACATATTTGTAATCTTGTCAGCGCTTTTTTGACATGCAATTCGGACTATAGTGAAGTTGTATCGTGAAAAAGAGAGCAAGTTTATGCAACCCAAACTTAATCAATCTGTTTTTACTCATTTACTGCTAGCAATGACATTAGTTCTTTGCGGATGTGGAGGGGGAAGCAGTGATAGCACTTCTCCTGTACCTACCCAACCAACACCTCCCCCAACCACTGCGCCGCCTCCTCCGGATCCGATTGAGCAAAACAATGCCTTTGCCGATCAAAGCAAAACCGCACGCTTTTTAACTCAGGCGACCTTTGGACCATCGTTGACGCAAATTGAGCAGTTAACCGACACCTCTGCCTCTCAGTGGTTTGTGAACCAGTTAGCACAACCTGTTAATCCTGCGATACCCAGGATCCAAGACTTTATTGAATTAAATAATGCCGAGTTTCTCAACCCATTTGACGCATCTGCGCCAACCTTTATTTTTTGGCGAGATGCTGTCTTAGCAGAGGATCAGCTTCGCCAACGCATGGCGTTTGCTTTGTCCCAATTGATCGTTGTTTCCAGTTTTGGCAGCGATTTACTCAACGACCAACCCCAAGGGATGGGTTACTACATGGACATATTGTCGCGCAACGCTTTGGGAAATTATCGCGACTTGATAGAAGAAATCACCTACTCACCGGCAATGGGTTATTACCTTACTTATCGTGGTAATCGCCGAGCCGATCCGTTGACTGGGCGTATGCCAGATGAAAATTATGCTCGCGAAATATTGCAATTATTTACTATAGGTTTACTTGAAATCAATGCCGATGGAACCGTTAAAACCGATATTGAAGGCAACCCTATTGAACTGTTCACCAATGAGGATATTACCGGGTTAGCGAAAGTCTTTACTGGGCTTGAATTTAATGTCTCCAGAGTACCTGAAGAAGAGGGTTTTGAAGATCAGCTTGCCAGCGCAATGGTACAGCCTATGCAGATCATCGAGTCTTTTCATTCAACCGAGGAAAAGTCATTTTTAGGCCTGACAATTCCAGCTAATACACCGGCCAGAGAAAGTATTACCTTGGCACTAGACCATATTATGTCGTTACCATCTGTTGCCCCGTTCATTAGCCGACAATTAATCCAGCGTTTTGTCAGCAGCAACCCCTCTGATCCCTATGTTGCTAGGGTTAGCCATGCATTTGAATCGGGCCAATTTGAACTCCCCGATGCAACGCTTGTAGGCGATGGCCGAAAAGGCGATCTAGCGGCGACTTTAGCAGCAATTTTGTTTGACCAAGAGGCTAGAAATCCTGATGACGAGGTCAATTTTGTTGGTAAAATTCGCGAACCAATTCTGCGCTTTACCAATTGGGCCCGCGCATTTGATTTAGCATTGATTGCACCTGAACTTAGTCCAATTTTGTGGGACACAAGCGGTCAACTGGCGCTGGCACAACACCCGTTTCGTTCGAAATCAGTATTTAACTTTTATCGACCTGGTTACATTGCGCCAGGCACCCAAAGCGGTGTGCAGAACGTCACAGCACCCGAGCTACAGATCATGAATGCAACCAGCACACCGGGTTACATTAATTTTATGAGCTATTTTATTGGCCAAGGTCCTGCAGATTTCGAATTTTCACAACTACGTCAGGAGTTTCTTGAAGAAAATATCAATATCGATTTTAGTCAGGCCAATCGAAGTTTTCTAGTTGATTATTCGCGAGAACTCGCTCTGGCAAATAACCCTCAGGCGCTAGTTGATCATCTTAATTTATTGCTGACCTTCAACACCTTAAGTACAACTACTCAAAACGCTATCATCGATGCCTTAACACTGATCCCAGAAGAACAAAGCGAAGAATTCGATGGCCTAACCTTTCGTATCATTGTCGCGACGTTGATGGTGATGTCTTCCCCAGATTATTTAGTTCAACAATAGAGGTGCTCCATGACCATTACTCGTAGAAGATTTATTCAGGGATTAAGCGCTTCTTCCGTTGCAGTTGCTAGCATGGGCACTACCCTTTCAACACTGAACGCGTTTAATAGTTATGCAATGCCTGCGGAGGATTATAAGGCCTTGGTCTGTGTATTCTTCTTAGGTGGTATGGATACTCACGACATGCTTTTACCCTACGACCAAGGGTCTTATTTACAATTTTCTACCTTGAGACAATCACTTATTAGTGCTCAAGGAAGCAACAGATTGCGCGAAAATCTGTTACCGTTGTCGCCAATTAATGAGGCGATGTTTGGTGGCAGACAATTCGCACTGCCACCCGAAATGCCTGAATTACATCAACTTTTTGAACAGGGCAACGCTACCATTATTGGCAATGTGGGACCTTTAATAGAACCAACAAATAAGTTAGCGTTTGAAAATCAAAGTGCTCGATTACCGGCCAGATTGTTCTCCCACAATGATCAGCAGGCAACATGGCAATCAAGCGCCCCTGAAGGCGCGCAATATGGATGGGGCGGGCTTTTTGCCGATGCAGCGTTAGCCAGCAACCCGCAATCTGCTGCCCAGTTCAGCACGATCACAGGCAGTGGGAATGAATTATTTCTTACTGGCCAAATTGCCCAGCCTTATCAAATTAGCACCGAAGGTGCAGCACAAATTGCACTTTTGCAGGAATTGTCTAACGCCGAAGATGGCTCGATCGAACAACAAATTTATCAACAACTTCGCGCCCACTTTCAACCCCGAGCAAGTGACCATACTGGGGTTCTGAAAAAAGACGTTGCGAATGTGTTTTCAAAAGCCTATCAATCCAATCTTCAATACAATCAGGCCAGCGAAAATGCGATGACGTTGCAAACGGTATTTCCGATGAGCCCTATGGGCTCGCAGTTACAAGCCGTGGCGAAAACCATCTCTATTCGCAATGAATTGAATGTTAATCGTCAAATCTTTTTTGTCGGCATTGGCGGTTTTGACACTCATTCCGATCAAGCTCAAGATTTACCATCGTTACAGGCTCAAATCGATGGAGGCGTGGGCGCATTTTTCCGAGCCATGGAGGAAATGGGGTTAACAGACAATGTAACCTTGTTTAGTGCTTCTGATTTTGGTCGAACATTAGCGGTCAATGGAGACGGAACAGATCACGGATGGGGATCGCACCACTTTGCAGTAGGTGGTGCGGTGAACGGTAAACAAATATTGGGCTCTGTGCCGCCACCTACACTGGGTCACAGCGCTGACGCAGGAAGCGGCCGTCTTATCCCATCCGTTGCCGTGGAACAGCTCGCTGCACCATTGGGACGATGGTTTGGATTAACTGACGCGCAAATCGCAGCATCACTGCCAAATTTGGCCAACTTCTCTGATCCTGAGTTGACCTTGATGATGACATAGACGCCAACCTTTCTAACGCAGGCGTCAATATCAGGTCATCTTTTTTTATGGTGAGACATTAATCGCTTGCGCTTACGTTCTTGCGAAAGCGTCAGCTTATTGGTCTTACCCTCAAATGGGTTAGCACCTTCTTTAAATTCAATACGAATGGGTGTACCCATGGTTTGCAGAGATTTACGGTAATAATTCATCATGTAACGTTTGTAGGCATCGGGTAAATCTTCAACCTGGTTACCATGAATGACCACAACGGGAGGATTGTATCCACCGGCATGGGCATATTTCATCTTCACCCGACGTCCACGCACCATTGGCGGCTGATGGTCTTCCTGAGCCATCTCCATAATACGCGTCAGCATCGAGGTATTGATGCGTTTGGTTGCAGAAGCATAAGCTTCTTGGACTGATTCGAAAAGGTGACCAACACCGGTGCCGTGTAACGCTGAGATAAAGTGAATTCGGGCGAAGTCGACAAATCCTAATCTACGATCAAGCTCTCGTTTGATGTCTTCTTTGACGTCTTTATCCAATCCGTCCCATTTATTCACAGCGATAACTAAAGAACGTCCTGCATTTAAGACGAAGCCCAACAAACTGAGATCCTGATCGGTTATCCCTTCTCTTGCATCAATACATAGCAGCACTACGTTTGCTTCTTCGATTGCCTGCAGTGTTTTGATGATTGAAAACTTCTCAACGGTATCCGACACTTTCTTGCGCTTGCGAACACCAGCCGTATCAATCAGGATATATTCCCGTTCATCGCGCTCCATCGGGATAAAAATACTGTCTCGGGTGGTGCCTGGCATATCAAATACAACCACTCTCTCCTCGCCCAATATTCGATTAGTCAAGGTCGATTTGCCCACGTTAGGTTTTCCGACAATCGCCAATTTTATTGGTAAGTTGAGTAGCTTGTCTAATTGTGCCTGGGCGTCGTCGTCATCGTCATTACGTGTTTTTTCAACCACGTGCATGTCGGGGAAATCTTCCGCCAGAGGATGTAAGGTTTTTTCTAGAAGCTGCGTAACACCGCGTCCATGGGTCGCTGCAATTTGTGAAATATCACCCAATCCCACTGAAAAGAATTCAGCGGTTTCACTGTCGCCATCAATGCCATCAACTTTGTTGGCAACAAGATATACTTTCTTTTCAGATTTTCTCAGGTAGTTGGCGATACCAATGTCGCCGGGGGTCAGGCCAGCGCGAGCGTCAACTAAAAATAAGACAACATCAGCCTCGTCAATTGCTAGCAGAGACTGCTCAGCCATTTCTGCATCAATGCCCTGTTCGTCTCCGCTTATTCCGCCGGTATCAACAACGATAAATTGCAATCTATCGTATTTCGCTTGGCCGTACTTACGGTCCCGAGTGAGTCCAGGGTAATCAGCAACCAGCGCATCACGGCTGTTTGTCAGGCGGTTAAAAAGTGTTGATTTACCAACGTTGGGACGGCCAACCAGGGCTACTACCGGTAACATAATTCTCTTCCATTCAAAACAATCACGGCTCAAGTCCCACAGATGAGACTTGAGCCGTTATAACTATAGCTAGATATTCGACTATCAGATCGAATTTTTGCGGTTGGACTAATTAGAGGACTGGAACCTCAATCGCCACCAATTCGCCTTCACGTGTCTGGGTGTACAAGGTAGTACCAATCGCCAAAGGCGCTGCGAATATACCTTCGTCTTCATCATCGCCGCCTAAATCATAGCGTGACACTATTGCACCGTCTGACTTATTTAGCCAATGCAAGTAGCCAAATTTATCGCCAACAACGATATGATTACCAACCGGCTCAGGTGAAGTAAGATTACGTTTTTTCAGGCTATTTTGGCTCCAAAGCTCGACACCATTGCGACGATCAATTGCATAAATATTGCTATTAACATCGGTCACAAATAACGTGTTTCCATCGACATTCACACGTCGGTAGGAACTATACTCGCGCTTCCAAATCACCCGTCCGGTGCGCAACTCGACTGATGCCAAAGTACCATCAAATGAAATCACATAAATGTTGGGACCGACGATTAAGGGCTTGCTGTCGATATCAACGATCCGCTCAAGCTCTGTGGCTCCCGAAGGCGCTGCAATGGTTTGCTCCCAGGCTGTTTGCCCAGTGCCAAGAACATTGACAACAAGTTTACCCGTTGCAGTACCGACGATAGCGCCACCATTGGCCGCAATTGGAGCTGAGATCCCACGCAAACTCAATGGAGGCACGTCAGATTCATAGCTCCAAAGCTCTTCACCGGTACTTGAGTCAAGGGCAAACATCAGTCCCGAGCTCGTATTAACTACTACAACATTTTCATCAACGGCCGGCGCTGCGATGACTTCTCCGCGCACAGACGAACGCCACTTGGTCTCACCGGTATTGGCATCAAGTGCTATCACTTCACCATCTTCGGTACCAAAAAACACGCTTTCGTATATTACTGTGACGCCACCAGAAATCTTCGCGGAAACACCATCAGACCACAAATTACCTACGAAGCTGAACCAGCCATCATTTTGGTAGATGGCAAAGTCACGTTCCCAGACCTGCTTACCTGATTGTTGCTCAAACGCTGCCACAATGCCTTGCCGACTTGCTGCATAAACTTTGTCGTAAGCCACTGCTGGACGCAAACGCGAATAATAAAAATCAACGCCGCCAGAAAGGTGTTGCGACCAAAGCTTCTGTGCTTCAAATTGCGACTCAATGGGATCTAAACGACGAATTTCTAATTCTTCGTCGTCGGTGAACCACCCTGAAATGGTGGAACATCCACCCAAGACCAGCGCGCCACTTAAGGTGATAGCTTTAACCCATCTAAGCGGGTGCCATTGCTTAACCATTGGCAGCAACCGCTAGGTTATCCAGCTTCATTTGCACTAAACGGTTGTCACCATCTGCTTGTAAAGATTCGGTATACGCAGTTTTTGCCTGTTCGAATTGGCCTAAGCTGGTGTAAATATCACCTTTGATGTCTTCAACTTGCGCAACAAAAGACTCTAGCGTAACAAGAGCCAGCGTTGCGAGTGCCGCGTCATGCTCGCCCTTTGCTGTTTGAATTCGTGCAATACGAATATTCGCAATACTTTTAAACGAGGCATCACTAGCGTGAGTGGCAACATGGCGAAGGTGTTTCTCGGCACTTTCCAGATCGTTTTTATCAACAGCAAACTTCGCCAACTGCAATGCTGTTAATACAGAATAACCGTCTTGATTGTTGTCAACAAAGGCTTCTGCTTGGGCAGTATTTTCAGCACTAAGTGTTGTCACCACCGTTTCGTAAGCCGTTGACGCAGCTTCTTTTTCCGCAATTTGAGTATCATTGTAATAGCGCCAGCCATACAAACCGCCAATCCCCAAAACAACACCGACTGCGATAGCAAGGCCATTCTCACGCCAAAATCGCTTTATCGCTTCTACCTGTTGTTCTTCTGTTGCAAATTCGTCCATCTAACATTCCTCGTACTGCATACGCTATTCACACGCGTGTCGTTAATCTTTAAAGTAACTATTCAAGAAGGCCACTAAATCTGACCGGTTAATCTGTTCTTGCGGCATGTCGTCGCGTAAATATTTTACGACAACCTGTTGGGCTTGCATTTCGCTTTCGCCCAATACCAATGCCAAGGATGCGGTACTTTTATCCGCACGTTTCATTTGTTTTTTAAGGTTGCCACCGCCACAATGCATCAGCACTCGCAACCCTTCTATTGAATCTCTCAGTTCCTCAGACAATTTCATTGAGTAAAGTTCCGTTGATTCGCCTAATGCGGTGACATAAACATCGACAGGTTTAGGCACTTCATCGGTTAAATCCAGGGTTTGCAGCATCAGTACCAGTCTCTCAATACCCATTGCAAAACCAACTGCAGGACTTGCTTTACCACCAAGTTGCTCAACTAGGCCATCATAGCGGCCACCAGCACAGACTGTTCCTTGAGCGCCCAGGCTATCCGTCACCCACTCAAACACTGTGCGGTTATAATAATCCAGACCGCGCACCAACTTGGGATTGATTCGATATTGAATACCCAACGCATCGAGTTTTTGACACAAGGCTTCAAAGTGCTGTTTAGATTCATCATCTAAATAATCGATAAGCTTGGGTGCATCGTGAATAGCTGCTTGGACCTCAGGATTTTTACTATCCAGCACACGCAGAGGGTTACTCTCCAGTCGACGAATACTGTCTTCGTCAAGCTGATCTTTTCGTTCTGTTAGATAAGCGACTAACGCGTCGCGATAGATCGCTCTGGCTTGATTAGAGCCTAAGGAATTCAATTCTAAAGTGACATGTTCACTGATGCCGAATTCTTTCCATAACCGCGCACTCAACATGATCACTTCTGCATCGACATCTGGTCCATTGATCCCAAAGGTCTCAATGCCAAATTGGTGAAATTGTCGATAACGCCCTTTTTGCGGCCGTTCATGTCGAAACATTGGCCCCATGTACCAAATTCGCTGCTGCTGATTATAAATTAAACCGTGTTCGTTGCCCGCTCTCACACAACTTGCTGTGTTCTCAGGGCGCAAGGTCAAACTGTCTCCGTTGCGATCGGCAAAAGTGTACATTTCTTTTTCGACGATATCGGTCACTTCACCGATCGAACGTTTAAACAAATCAGTACTTTCAACGATTGGGGTACGCAATTCTTCATAGCCGTAACTGGCAACAACCTGGCGAAGTTTGTTCTCCACCCACTGCCAAATCCCTGAATCTGCGGGTAGGCAATCATTCATACCGCGAATGGCTTGGATCTGTTTACTCACTTATTTGTATTCTCTACGATTTGATGAAGCGCATCATTGCGCGAAAAAGCCCCGTATTATAGGGGCTTTGCAGGGCTTGTTACAAGGCTTGAATGATACTTTATCCGACTTGTTTTACGTCTATTTTACGGTTTTCGTCTAACTGCGAAGCTTTGGCACGAATTCGTTTTTCCAACTGGTCAACTAAGTCGTCGTTAGACAGCCTTTCTTTTTGCCGCTTACCGTCCAAATAGAATCCGCTCATATTGCGAGCACCGGTTAATCCAAGATCGGAAACTTCCGCTTCACCTGGCCCGTTAACCACGCAACCAATGATAGAAACGTCCATTGGTGTAAGAATATCCTCTACTCTCTGCTCTAGAGCATTGACTGTGCCAATTACATCAAACTCTTGCCTTGAACAACTTGGGCAAGCAATGAAATTGATACCTCTGGAGCGGATGCGCAGCGATTTAAGGATGTCAAAACCCACCTTAATCTCTTCGACGGGATCGGCTGCTAAAGAAATTCGAATCGTATCGCCGATCCCTTCAGCCAATAACATTCCCAAGCCAACTGCACTTTTCACTGCGCCTGAACGAAAACCACCGGCTTCGGTGATCCCAAGATGCAGTGGTTGGTCAATCTGTTTGGCAAGTTCGCGATATGCCCCAACAGCGAGGAATACATCTGACGCTTTCACACTGACTTTAAATTGATCGAAATTTAACTTATCTAGAATATCGACGTGGCGCATCGCCGATTCAACCAAAGCTTCTGGCGTTGGTTCGCCATATTTTTCCTGTAATTCTTTTTCCAGAGAGCCACCGTTAACACCGATGCGAATAGGTATATTTTTATCTTTGGCACAATCCACTACGGCTCTGACGCGCTCCATGCTGCCAATGTTGCCAGGATTGATACGCAAACAATCCACACCGTATTCGGCGACCTTAAGTGCTATTCGATAATCAAAGTGAATATCCGCAATGAGGGGAACCTCGACTTGCTGGCGGATCTGCTTAAAGGCTTCTGCAGCATCCATAGTGGGCACAGACACACGCACTATTTCGCCGCCCACTCCAACAATACGGTTAATTTGCGCGACGGTAGCCGCCACGTCCGTTGTATTGGTGTTGGTCATAGACTGCACAGCAATCGGCGCACCATCACCGATGGGCACACTGCCAACATTGATGCGTGTTGATTTGCGTCGTTTTATAGGAGTTTCAGAAAACATAATTAATCACCTAGGCTATTGCCCAAACGGCAAGGAAAATTTGGCTGTTTGGCCAGCTGCAAAACCCGACATGTCAACCGCGACACCGTCATAACTGATTTGCACAACTTGGGGAGCACCCAGCGTGACTTCAAAGGGTGCCACACCAGAAACTGTCATTACACGGCCTGCTTTTTTCACGCCGTAGGCAATGGCTTCGCCTGTTGAGTCTGTTAGGTTCATCCAGCAATTGTCAGCAAATTCAAACACCAATTCAATGGTTTGGCCTTGTTCACGTTCAACGACAGTTAGCGGCAATGCTGCCTCAACTTCTTCAAGATTCGTTTCTGTATCAAGTGCTGATTCATTCGCATTTAAAAGGCTGGTATCTGCTGATGTGGCCTGTGTTACAGGTGGTTCAAGTTCACCCTGTTGATTGAGCGCCTCGGCTTCTCGCTGGGCACTTACAATCAAATCGTCTGAGGTTGGTGCAAGTTCTGCTTCGACTTGCTGTTCTGGCACAATCAATCCGCCTTCTTCAGCTGTCTGAACACGATTTATTGCGGTTTCGTTGTCAGAGCCACTTTGCTGAAACCACCAGATAACCACCATAGCTGCTAGTACCGCGACAATTAAGTAGGTCAGTAACATAAGTCGATCATCATTGGCCTGTTTGGCGACACGTTTAGAGAAGCTCTGCAATTTAGCAGGCTCTTTCTCCTCGACATGCAGCGATGCAAATGCATCAAGCACGGTTTGTTCCGTAACATTAACCTGTTTGGCGTAGAGCTTAAGATAACCTTTGGTAAAGGTTACCGAAATATTGGCGTCATAATTGTCTGCTTCAATCGCTTCGATATTTACCAGCTTCAAATGAAGCTTAGTCGCAATATCTGCAGCAGATAAACCTAGCCTTTCTCTGGCCGCTTTCAATATTGCGCCAGGGCCCTGAGTATCTGTTTGTGTTTCTTGTAGTTCGTCCGACATTACTGCTCTACCGACTTAGGTTCTGTAACTAATAATTCCATTCCAACAAATATCGCCTGACCTTCTTGTAGATCATTCCACTCCATTAGACTTTTCATTTTGACGTTATACTTTAGGGATATGCGATACAAATTTTCGCCTTTTAATACTGTATGATACTGGGGAACACTCGACGCCTGTGCAACCGCTTCCGCAGACGTTGCAGCTTCTGATAGTTCGTTTTCGTTGCGTTGCAAAGATTGTTCGGCTTGACGTTGATCCGCCACTTTTTCTACTGATTGCTCAACAGGATCGTCTATTTTTCGGTCATTGCTTGCAGCGGAATCCACAACATCTTTAGCCTCTGCCACTTTTTGTTCAACCTCAGCTTGGGCACTTTGAATTCCTTGCCTAACACCTGCGGGCGAATCCGATTCAGTAACGGGTTGTTCTGTTCTTGCTGTTTCAACAGCTGATTGCGCAGGTAGCTCAGGTTCAGTTACGGATTGCGCTGGCGCTTTTTCTGACACCACCTGTGATGTAGGGATAGGCTCAGGTGTTGGAGTCTGCTTTTCTGGCGTCAAAGATGATGCAGTGGCAATGGATGCACTGGGTTTTAGCTGTCTAAGTATTTTCCCAGACTCATCGACTTTAGTGAATTGGTCGCGGCTTTTTACATATTCAATCGTACGGGGATGGGACGGATACATGCGTATCAGCATGTCACCGTAACCTTTTGCCAATTCTATATTGTTCAGCTCCCGCTCTAATGTAATGGCCAACCATAGTGTTTCAGGCGTTACTCTCGCCAGTTTTTCATAGCGTCTTAAATTGTCTTTAGCTTGTTGCCATTGTTGCTTTTGCATCTGTAACTCGACCAGCAATAACAGACTCTTGGCGCGAGAAGGCTGATGATTTAGGGCGTTTTGAACATAGGTAAGAGCATCGTCAATTTGCCCCTGGCTCTGGCTACACAGCGCCAAATTTTCATAGGTTTCGGCAGACGAAATATAGTTATTACTATTTACCGCTTTTAAAAAGTATTTTTTGGCATTGTCATACTGGCCGTTCTGACACAAGAACGCTCCATAAGAATTGGCGATATCGGCGTTTCTTGGTTCAAAATCCAGTGCACGCTGGTAAGATTCATCCGCCCGTTCAATTTCACCCACTTGTTGGTAATAAAATGCAATGCTGTAGTGCGCATCGGCTAGACGTGGGGCAAATTGAAGGGCTTTATCCAAATTAAATTTGGCTTGGCTATAGTTTCCATTTTGCAGGTAAGTCAGGCCCAATGAAATTCGGTTTTTTGCTGCTGCAATTTGGTCAAAATCATCGCTTCCTTTAAATCCGTCGGGTAAAGGTTCGCTGACACATGCACTAAGCAATAACACTGTGACGATTAATAAACTGCGCATAAAACTCACTTGGTAAACATCCTCTAGGTTTATGCTAACTGCTTGTTAGTCTTGATTCCAACTAGTTCGCCATTTTTACTGAAATTTGTTCGCCTTTTAGCTGTTTTTTGAGCATTCTTTTGGTTCTGTCTACGACATCGCCCACTAATTGTCCGCAAGCAGCGTCAATATCATCACCACGGGTTTTTCTAACGACAGTGGTGAAACCATACTCCATAAGCACTTTTGCAAATCGATCGATACGCGAATTACTCGAACAAGTATATGGTGAACCAGGGTAAGGATTAAACGGGATCAAGTTGATTTTACTTGGTGTATCTTTTAGTACCTTGGCTAATTGATGCGCTTGGTCTGTGCTGTCGTTGATACCGTTAAGCATCACATACTCAACGGTCACCCTGCCCTGATTGGCATTAGACTTACTCAGATAACGACGAACACCTGCAAGGAATTCTTCAATCGGATATTTTTTATTGACCGGCACAATTTCATCACGCAAATCATCGGTCGGTGCGTGCAACGAAATAGCTAAGGCTACATCAATCATATCGCCGAGCTTATCCAGTGCAGGAACAACACCTGAGGTACTGAGTGTTACGCGACGCTTAGACAAGCCAAAACCAAAATCATCCAGCATGATGTCCATTGCCGGGACAACATTCTTTAAATTAAGCAGTGGTTCACCCATGCCCATCATCACTACATTGGTGATGGGTCGTTTAGCGGTATCTTTAGATAGTCCAATCGTTGTGGCAACGCGCCAGACTTGTCCAATAATTTCGCCCACGGTCAAGTTTCGGTTAAAACCCTGCTGGGCCGTTGAGCAAAACGTACATTCCAACGCACAACCAACCTGTGATGATACACACAAGGTGGCCCTATCGGCTTCTGGGATCCACACGGTTTCGACTTCTTGACCACCTTCTAGTCGAAGGGCAAACTTAATGGTGCCGTCGCTAGCTTGTTGTTGAACAGCAATTTCAGGCGCGCGGATTTCGCACTTTTCTTGCAACTTTGCGCGCAAGGTTTTGTTCAAGTTGGTCATTTTTTCAAAGTCAGATTCACCCTGTTGATAAATCCATTTCATCAACTGATCAGCACGAAAAGGTTTTTCATCGATAGATTTGAAAAACTCACGCAATCCTTGGCGATTAAAATCCAATAAATTGGTTTTCACAGTTTGACCGACAGCTGACATAACTTGATAAGACCTCTATTTGCAATGCGCCGAATTGTACAGTTTTTAGGCGCCCTTTACTACGACAAAAGGGGAGCTGACGCTCCCCTTCCTTGGAACTTTTACTGCTTAGCGTGTGCGTGGGCAGATTTCTTCGTCTGAGAAGAAGTAAGCGATTTCACGTGCTGCAGATTCTGGAGCGTCTGAACCGTGAACAGCGTTCTCGTCAATTGAAGCTGCGTAGTCGGCACGAAGTGTACCAGCTAGTGCTTCTGCTGGGTTAGTTGCGCCCATGATTTCGCGATTGCGCAATACAGCATTTTCACCTTCAAGCACTTGAACCATAACAGGACCAGAAGTCATGAAAGATACCAAAGCACTAAAGAAAGGACGCTCGCTGTGCTCAGCATAAAAACCTTCAGCCTGTTCTTTGCTAAGGTGAACCATTTTTGACGCAACGATGCGTAGACCCGCAGACTCGAAACGATTATAGATCGCACCGATAACATTTTTTGCTACAGCGTCTGGTTTGATAATTGAAAAAGTACGTTCTAAGGCCATTTACAGGTCTCCGATTACATAAATTGAGTTAACTAAAAAATTTTCGCGCGGATTATATGCAAAATCGCGCGTAAAACCTAATTTATCTGTGTTTGTTTACAGATTAATTTGTTATAGAACCCATTAAGCCTGGCCCAATGCCAGGCTTAATTTAGTTAACCACTTGTATTTATTCAATATTTCCCAATTTCAAAAGTTGAATTTCACCGCTATTGTCGTCTACACCATCGTTGTCGTTAACAATATAGGTTTCACCGTCAATTGTACGGGCCAACCCTTCGACTTTTTCCGCTATCAAACCATTTGGCCCAGCAAGATCAGCCATCAAATCCCTAACTAACGTCTTTGTTAATAGATCACCATCACTGGCTGTGGACGTATCAATTTCGTAAATACGTTTGATTGCAGCATCGGGGCCACCTTGATTGTCTCGCTCAAGCACCCAGAATTTCCCTTCGCCAATTGAGGTGATATCGGATAAACCTACCCAACCACCATTTTGTGATTCAACAGCATCCAACGGATAAAACAAGAATGACCATGAGGCATTTGCAACATCGTAAATACCGATCCGTACATTGTCGTCACCTGCCCAAACTCGTTGGAACGCTACATAAGCCTTACCGTCATATTCAGCGATCCCTTCAAATCCAAATCTAATTTGCTGCGCGTTCACTGCATCGGGCAAGGTGACAACAGATTCAATCACCCCTTGGGCATCTGTTTTAAAGATGAAGTTTAAACTGTTAATTGGGCGGTCAGCATCTCCCACGGTACCAGAGCCTTCAGAAGCAACCCAAAAACCACCATCACTGGCCTGTGCAATACCCTCAGGGTCAATGTTGATCGTTTTATCATCATTGATCATGGCGGCGAGGTCTGCTTCGTCAAATACACCAACACGTGTCGCATCATCTGCATCAACAGTCGCATCCGCCAGCGCGCTAGCAGCAAACCCTGCAAATACATCATTGCTATCAACGATAGTAATTTCTTCGATCAATGTTGCGGGTGATTGTTCAACATCAATTTTGAAAATACGATTGCTCAAGTAAAAACTGTCTTCGATGGAATAAATAATATTTTCATCGTTGTTGTCGGCTGCCAAACCAGACAATGCCGCATAGGGGATCGGTGTACCGTCATTTCTGTCGGCTGACAACAGCGTTGGATACTGAGCTTCGCTTTGGGTGTAACTATAGATATTCAACACAGAGCGGATTTTATCGCCTCGGTTGTCTTCTTCACTGGCAACTACCAGTAAATTACGTGACGGAATGGCTAGTGCACCCTCTGGCGCTGCTCCGGCAGGAAGTGCTTGTTTAAATGCGGGTTTGGTAAAATCAGCAACGTCATAGACGAACACTAAACTTGAACGTTCTGAATTGACAAACAAGTAGCGCTGGTTGCCATATACTCCATATTCAGCATTTTCAGGCTCATTTCCTTTGTTGCCCGAGCGTTCATCAGGATAGTGTCCCAATCTGGCAGTGTGGTGATCCATAAAATTACCTGACGAATAGACCACTTCACCTTGGGTGTTGAAGATGGTGAAACCTCTTGAACCGCCGTCCAAATCGCCTTCATCAGCCGTTGCAAAATACTTAGTGGATAACCAAGTCACTCCATCAGGCTCTCTTAATACACCGTCTAAAGATTCAGTTTGGGAGATTAATGCACCTTCTTCGCTACCATCGACCTGAGTTAAATCCACTGCACCTGCAGAAAAGTCATTGACGATTGAACCGTCTGACAAATCAACCAATACAATGTGGTTGTTTTCCTGCAATGTTACGACGGCAATATTGTCTACATTGATATCAACATATTCCGGCTCTGGATCCTCTGCATAAAGATCGGCCAACCCCGTCAATTGTAAGGGTGTCGCCGCCCAAGTGTCAGGCTCTCCAGTAAGCGAAATAATTTGAATTAACCCTGCTGGCACTTGCGGTGGAACGCCGTCACCTAAATCTTCATCACGCTCGTTTTCAATGACTGCAACGGCGTATGTACCGTCTGGACTTACCGCAACAGAATCTGGTTGACCACCTAAA
This sequence comes from Aliiglaciecola sp. M165, assembly GCF_007197995.1. GTDB lineage: Bacteria > Pseudomonadota > Gammaproteobacteria > Enterobacterales > Alteromonadaceae > Aliiglaciecola. Next base: position 349,100 of record NZ_VKKH01000006.1, on the reverse strand, counting down.
TCGATACTTGCTACGATTGCTTGTGTAGCAATATCAACGATTTCTAAACTTCCGGCAACGTTGACAAAATCGGTAGAAGAATTCACTCCTACTAACGCATAGTTCCCCTGTACAGCAACAGAAGTCGGTTCTCCGGGGAGGGCCAAAATCCCCATCGCCATAGGGTTGGCAGGATCATTGATGTTAACGAAACCTATTTGATCGTTAGGACTATCTGAGTAAATTAGCACTGTACCATCAGAGTTGGCGGCAACAATTTCCGCTGCGGTTTCAGTATCATCATTACAGTTCGTATCGATTTGAGAACACACTAGAAAAGAAGCAATTCGATTAAAGTTCCGGTCTTCATTGATTTGCGTAGGCGCACAAATAGCGTTCGATTGGGTTACCTCATCGTCCGCCAAAGTACCATCGGCGTTATTGTCAACACCAGAGGCGACGAGCGTTCCTCCTGCAAAACATTGAGCACTGCCAGAAAATAATGTTGTTTGTCTTACCAAACTTGTCAAGCCCGCAGCGCCATCTGCACCTGCAGGACCGGTTGCACCATCGTCCCCATCATCGAAACACCCTGATAAAGTGAGTGGCATCGCTATGGCTAACGTCAATAGGCTTAGGCGTTTATTTATTCTCATTTTTTTCCCTTAGTAGGTTTCTCTAGTCATACATTCGCGGAGAATAGTGAACACAAGGGATGACAGCGCGTTGACAGTTTTATGGCAATTAAGTTGCAGTTTTTAGACAAAAATATGACGAGCGGTGATTAATCAACTGAAACAAAAACTCAGTATTTAAGAAGGTGCCTGTAGGTAGAGGTAAAACATTTTAACAAGTTGTTCAGACGTGTCCTGTGCATCTAATTCTGAGGCAACCGCTGGTGTTAGATTTGGGTATACCACTTTCTCAAGTAGCGCACTGACCAACATAAAAATCACTAATTGCGTTGCCTCAATAGGATTGGATACATGCATGTCAGCTTTGTGGCGCTGCAGCACAGCAGCAAGGCGGCTATAAACCTCCTTACGATTAAGCAATGTGTTCTGGTCGAGCAAATCAGGCTGCAACCTTGCATTAAGATGCAAGGTCCTGAAAACACTTTTGTGTCGCTGTAAAAAGTTAAGGGTTTGATGAGACACCTCTGATAGTGCCGAGAGTAGATCCGAGTGGCGACAACTTTCGATCTCTTCCAACCAATTTGATAGATCTTCGCCAAAGGCTTTGTACAAAATAGGCAGCAAAGACTCTTTGTCTTTGAAGCGACGATAAAAGGTGCCCACAGACACCCCCGCTTCGTCGGCTATTTCTTTAATACTTATTTGCTCAAACACCTTACGTTGCAAACACCGGTGGAGCGCGCTCAAAAGTTTATTTTGGGTCGCGCGGCTCCGAGATTGCTTGGCCTGAATAATCGGTTCTTGCTGTTTTTCTGTCATCTAATTGCCATGCTATCAATGCAACCCTACGACAGATTTAGTTTTTTCAATTAACTTCTGACTATCATAACCAATACCCTGCTTAAAAACGGTTTGCATATTTCTTATGGATTCAATGTCAGTTGATAGATCACCGTCAACGAGCACAAGGTCAGCACGTTTTCCCTGTTCAATACTGCCTATCGTGTCATCACGGTCGAGATACTGAGCCGCATTTAATGATGCAATCTTGATCGTTTGTTCAATGCTAAAGCCCGCTTCATAGAGCAATTCAATGGCCCGTTGATTAGAAAAACCAGCAATCACACCACCATAACCAGTTGGGTCAGTGCCCACCATTAATCGGCCACCGGCTTCGACAAACTTCTTCTCTAGCGTACGCATTTTGTTATAAACCACTGGCCACGTAGCATTTTCTTGTTTGGAGATGGCTTCCCACCGAGATTCATATTGATCTCTTACTTGGGGAATTAGCGCTTGCAACGCCGTTTCCCTTGCTTTCGGACGCCCTTTTGTAAAGGTTTCAAACACAGTAAGCGTTGACGTCAAGGTCACGTCTTTTTCCACCAAATATGCGATAAGATCATTCACTTCTTGCGAGTCAATATCGAGATCATGGAGCGACTGGTGAGTGTCTTTCCCTGATGGACAAACATCCTTGTGTTTATCTTTGACAAAGTCGCTTGCCGCAAAAAACCCATGCTCGAGATTATCGATGCCCAGTTGGGCCGCTTCTCGATACGTTACTGAGCACAAATGCCCTGTCACTTTATGATTTTGCGCATGAGCTTGTTTTAATACTTCTTTCATCTCGTCTTGTCGGATATGCATATACGCCTTGTAAGATGTTACACCTTCGGCGTTCCAATATTGCATCATGCGCTTTGCATTCTGTGCATCTTGCAAGGCTTTGATTTTCAAAATTGGCAGACCCGGACCGTTGAGATAAGGGGCAGTTACATCTATGTCAGGCCCGATCGAATCGCCATTAGTGATCGCATCTCGTAGATTCAAATCGGCATAAGGTGCGGTTGTGCCGGCAGTACGAATAGTGGTAGCGCCCCCCGCGAGATACAGGCGCGGAAAGCTATATAACATTTCGGTGTAGTTACGCTTCCCTGTGGGGTAAAACATGTGCTCGTGCATCATGATTAAGCCTGGGATCAGCGATTTACCCTGACCATCAATGACCTTAGCCGAGCTAGGAATGTCTACTGAGCCTGCTTGGCCAACCTGCGTTATCACACCATCAACGACCACAACTGTTTGCTCCGATTTTGCAGGTTCTCCCGTACCATCAATGAGCAATACGTTTTTAAACGCCAATGCTGGTTGATCATACTGAACGAATTCGTTATCTGCCGCATGACTTCCAAAACCTAATGTCAAAAGGATAGTGAAAAGTGTGAGTAAAAAAGATTTTATGGCAGTTGATGGGTTAGATTGCATGCGCGAAGGCCTCTAATTAGAGCAAAAAGTGCACACAGTATAATCGCCGCAGACAAAATGTAAATCATCATTCACATTTTATCTGCAGCACATTTTTTCAGATGTAAACTTTTGTCACCAGACGAACCCAATCGAGGGTTATCTTGAATATCCTTCGATATGTTCTGATTGCAGCCGAACACATTGAGAAGAAGCCAAGCAAATTTCATAGCTTGCTGGTGTATTACTCATTGTCAGCCATTGATCCTTGCTAATATTTTTGGCTTCTACACCGTTGACTTGAGCGATGATATCTCCCGCTTTCAGCCCTGCATGCTTGGCAGGTAAATCGGGCATAACGTAGCGCACGATGTAATTTCCAGACAGTAATTTTCTCACCTCTAGCCCCATCAAGTTATAACGAGATTGAAACTCATGTCCTTCATACGGGGTGAGATAGAGTGTTTCAGTTTGGTAGTCCACGGTAGTCACAAATTGATTAAAAATACCGTTTCCTATCACCCACATCTCGTCTTCATCATCATGCTCAATGATATTCGTGCGCACCTTATTTAATTTGATGTCACCAAGGGTAATACTAGGTAGGGTGATTCTCTGATGTTCAGCTTTTCCACTTAAGCCAAAATCGGCTGCAGTCACTTGGGTGGGTAACTCAACATCGTTAGATTCTGGATAGGCGGAGCTAAGCTTAAAGTAGTGTCTGCTGCCATTATCAATAATGACGTCATGATCAATGACATGTCCATTCCCAAAATCAAACTTTGCCTCAACACTGATTTTACTCATGAAGGTATCAAAAGGTAGTGCTTGAGTACTTTTTTTAGGTGCGAATGGCACATTAGCAACGATAACTTGCTTAGCTTGGTAATCGAAAGTCCAAATAAAATGACGCATCAAATCATGGCCAACAACGCCGTCGTAAATCAGTTCATCAGGGCTAGCAAAATATGGGGTTTCACTCATCTGTATAAATGCCCCTTGAAACTGCTCGACTTTTAAATCACCGAATGAAAACGAACGCATGCTGATTTGATGTCCTAAAGATTTGTCCTCATCACCCCACCCGGCTAAACCCAGTTCGTAACCTTTTTGTAGCCCTAACGATTTGACTTTGGGCGTGTCATATAAAATGGTAAAGGATGCGCCAGTGTCGACTAAAAATTTGAACCCTTCTACCCCATTAATGCTGCCATAAATAAAGACTTTTTCGCCTATGTAATCGGTTTTGATCGGAAAATGATCACCGGTTGCGCTCCAGGTCGGCACAACATCATCGTTTGCACTTCTTAGTTTAAGAACATTGATTACATTGCACCCACCGATAACCAGTAAAAAGAAGAAGATGCCAAAAACTCTTAATAACCCTGCCACGTTGAATACTCCATTCGCATAAATTTGGTTAATTGCTTTAGCGAAAAGAATACAAAAATGCATGTGAAATGAATGTGAAATCGTTGAGGGGTAAAGGTATTTGAGGTTAACTAATTTAAATGGCTGTGGTTAATCAACCAAATAACACTTGCACAGTTGTACCTTGATGACTAGATACAGTTAAATGCCAGTTTTGGTGTTCACATAACCGTTTGACGATAGATAATCCAAAGCCATAACCTGTACTTTGGCTACCTTTAACTGCCGGTTCGGTAACATTTGCCGATACTTGGCCTTCAATCCCCGGCCCGGTATCTTCGATGGTAAGTGTGTTACCAGTAAAATTCACTGTAACTACCCCTGAGTTTGTATATTGAAAAGCATTGCTAAGCAGATTATCCAATAGCACTTTCACCATGCCTTTTTGTGAAAAAACCTCGGCATCACAATTGTCACTCACCTCGACATCTACGTCTTTGCCCTCTAATAAATACCCGTGATCCAGAATTGATTGCTCAATTATTGGCAGTAATTTAACAGATGATTTTCCTACCGATGTATGCTCTTCACGGGCTAAAGTCAACAAGGTTGTAACCGTTTGTTCCATCTGTATCGTAGCATCAGTAATTCGATTAATGATCTCACTTGATTCGGCATCGCCAATGTTTTTCTGACGATACACTTCAGCTGCATTTTTAATGACGGCAACAGGTGTGCGTAGCTCATGGCTCACGTCTCGAGTGAAACATTTTTCACGTTCCAGGGCCTGACTGAGTTGCTGCATGGTATTTTCAAGTCTTGTCGCTAAAATGCCAATCTCATTGTTGGGATATTGATCGGCAAACTTTTCAGGTATTTTTTCTGGTGCTACGCCGTCGACCAGGTCAGCCAGTTTTTTCAAAGGTAGTGCGGTTTTTCTGCCCAACATCCATGCGATAAAAAACGCGATAAGGGTCAATATCGAACCGCCAACAATGAGCAATGTTATTACGCCTTCTCTGATTGGCCTGACAAGTAACTTCTGGCTCACCTCAGCTAACAAATAGATAGAATTGTCTTTATCCACCGGGTAGAGATGGTAGTGACGGCCATTTGCGCCATAAAATTCGGTTCGTTGTGGCTCTTCGATTAATTTTTGGCGCACATCATCAGGTAAGGTTTCCAAAGAAAAATGCAACGTCATATTCTCACCTTGGACTTGTGGCCATTGAGAAGTCTGTTGATATTGTTGCAGTAAATAATTAGCCTCCTGACGGATATCCCGGACAATAAATTCATCTTCCAATATGTACATGAGAAGAAAACTGAGTAGCCCGTAAATCGCCGACAAAACCAGAGTAAAAATACAAAATTGCGCAACGATACGCCGGCTTAAACTATGGAATCTAGCAGGTTGTTTAATAGGCTTATTGCTCATCTTTAATATCCAAGGTAAACCCAACGCCATGAACCGTTTTCAAAATTGGATAGTCAAAAGGCTTGTCTAAAACATTACGCAGTTGATAAATGTGAGAACGCATTGCATCCGATTCTGTTGGTTCATCTCCCCACAATTTTTGCGACAGCTGGGATCGACTGACTACCTGCGGATAAGATTCAGCAAGAATAGTGAGAATTTTCAGACCCATGGTGTGCAAATCCAGAAGTTGTCCTTTGCGTTTCACTTGCCTCGTTTTTCTATCAATGCTCAATGGTCCTAGGGTCAATGTTGTGTTGGTTTGCAATAAATGACGGCGGGACAAGGCTAAACACCGCACTTCAAGTTCTTGCAATGAAAACGGTTTGGTCAGGTAATCGTCGGTGCCAACATTAAAACCATCCACCTTATCCTCTATACTATCGCGCGCAGTGAGCATGAGAATAGGTATATGTCGCGCAGACTTTTCTCTTAATTGTCGGCAAATTTCCAACCCGTCCATAGACGGCAGGTTTAAATCGAGAATAATCAAATCGTAATCCTGATTTAACGCCAGTTCCAACCCCAACCTACCGTTGTTAGCAAAATCAAACACATGGCCTTTTTCTTCCATGTAATCAGCAATGTTTTGACAGATGCTTAGTTGATCTTCAACCAAAAGTACGTTGAGTGATATGGTTAGATTAGTCATTGTTTGCTTCCTATCAATTGAGCACCTCGCATTGGAAAGAGACACTCAATGAAGTTTTGTTATCTCATCATAATGACATTGTTTTCAACATGTCCACTGCTGGAGCATAATCAGGTTTTCTCGCCAGTAGTTGTTCGAGTGTTGATCTAGCCTCATGTTCTTGTCCGAGCTTTTGCTGAGTTTTCGCAATCTGCATGTCTAACACTGGGTTTTTGAGTTCATCTTGAGCTACTAACATTAATGTCAGTGCATTTTCATATTCGACATTCGAATCAGCGAGCTTCAAATAATAGAAGCCATACATGCCAACAAGTGCAATATGGTATTGCTGTCGGTTGCTTGCCAGTTCATTTGCCGCCGTTTTGTCACCCGCCAACAATCTGGCAACAACAGCCAAAGTCTTATCGTCAGTATCTGGTTTTGTGGCAACAGGCGTAAGCCCTAATTTTTTCACTAGCTCGGTAGCAACATCGACCGTTGACGTTGGATTTTGCCCGGTAATAAGACGCTCATCCACCGCAACATGACTCAACATAATTTCGCTAGATTGAAATTTTCCTCCACGCTCAATAAGTTTATCTTCAAGCATGAAATCAAATTGATTCAACCACTTTTTGCCAAACAAGGTTTCTTCATCATTGGTGAAACCATTGACCATCTTATTCGCAACGAGATAACTACCATCATTTAACTTCACATCAACCAGAGCTGCAGGACCATGACAGACCGCTGCGACTGTTCCTTGTTGATGATAAATGTCTGCAATAATCGATTTCAACGCTTCATCTTTGGGCAAATCAAACATGGCGCCTTTGCCACCTACAATGAAAATGCCGTCATAGTCATTTGGATCCAGTGCGCTAGTGGCTAGTGTATCGCTTAATTTTGCCATTATTTCGCTATTGGCCAACACTTTAGCATTGTAGGGTTTGCTGGGATCATATTTATCTGCTTCCGCCATTCCGCCTGCCGGACTAGCAACATCTACCGCTATTCCATTGGCATTGAATACGAGGTAGGCTTTGGCGAACTCGTCAAATTCGTAACCTGGCTTTTCCTCACCTTGCTGTTGTCCATAACTACTTACGATCATTACAACTTTTTTAGTCTGTTCTGTTGCATTCACTAGCGCCGTAAGACATAGCAACAAGGCGACCGTGAGCAACTTGGATAGTTTTACTTTCAACATATTCATTGGGTTTCCTCCTAAATGTTGCACACAGATTAAAATCAAGACTGTGAAAAGAATGTGAAATGAATAAAGACTGTCAAAAATATATTTAACCCCAATTCTAAGCCCATCGACGTATGGGCTTATCATTAATTTTGTATTGGGTTCAGGTACCGGATAGCAATTGCCTGACCGAACTTTTTAAGCTATTTCGACTGGCATAAACACCTAATGTTGTAGTTAAACTTAATATGATCAAAAGCGTTAAAAACAGCCAAACAAAATCAGGTTTATACGTCAACGAAAATTGTGACTGATAGATCAATAGCCCCGCAATGTATGTCCCTAAAATTGCCCCTACAGCAGTTATGCTTGCGGTAACAAACCATTCTATCAGGTTGAGTTTTAAGCAGGTTGAACGAGAAAATCCAAAGCTCATGATCACACTGTTCTTTTTCTTTTCATTAGACTCCAGAGAATTGATGGAGGCTAAAATCACTACCGCAGCCAACAACACTATCATCAATGAGAAACCACTAATCACGTTAGTGATCATGGCCAATAATTTATCAAAGCGCTGAGTGAGTTCTTTCAATGACACCATCAGAAGCGTTGGGAATTTTTGCCATAAGGGTGCCAATACTGACCATTGCTCATCCATTAACTCCATACTTGCCATACTAAAATGCGGTGATTGAATATGATCAAGCGCACTGGGCGGCATCTGCACCCAAAAGGTAATTGAACCAGCACCTGGTTTATAGTTATGGCTTGCGACAATTTCAAAATCATAGCTTTGTTGATTGATGTAAAAAGTCAGCCAATCACCAAGCTCTAAGCCAAGGTCTGTCATCACTTCCTGTTCAATAGAAATTTGTTGCCAGTTTTGCTCATCAGACTGCCACCATTGTCCACTGGCCACAACGTTGTTTTGCGGTACTGTTTGACTCCAGTGCAACCGTATCGCTTGACTGAAAGTGGCCATACTGTCACTGGGTTTTTGACTAAATCGTGCAAGTGATTGTTCATTAACTGCTGTCAGCTTGGCATACATATAGGGTTTTATTTGACGCAAGGATATGTCCTGTTCACTGGCCCAATCCTCGATAAATTCCATTTGCACTTGTGTGGCTTTAGAAATAAACACATTACCGTCATGTTGACGCTGATAGGACGTCATTGTTTGACCGAGGTCTTTAAGCAGCATAAGTGTAAATAGTAGTAAAAATGCACACAGCCCAATACCCATTATTTGCGTGCTTTTACTTACCAGACGCTGTTTCATCATAAATAACGCAAAAGGAACAAGCCCTGACACTCGCTGAGTCAACATCTCACCTATTGTTAAGCTGCTCCAACTAAGGAAGATCATCAAAGCGATGGTAACTGCGATGACGGTCACCATCATTAAAGTTAACAACCCGTTATCTGAATAGATAAGTGTTACACCGAGCAATACGAGAATGCTGCTAATTTTGCTCACCCAATGACTCAACCCTCTATAATCGCCAACAAAGAGTCTAGCAACCGAGCTTTTGTGAACAGCCAACCAAACCGGCATGTGAAAAACAGCAAAGATGGCGACAACGGCAGCAATGGGCTTTACGACTGAATAAAAATTCCAGTGCCATTGCAAATCGCTAAACGTATTACTTAAAAAGTGCATAATCAGCCAGTGACAGCCTGCTGACACGAATACAACAACCGGCAGCAAAAAAACGATGCTAATACACCATTTTAATAAGGATACACGCAACCCTGCGGCCTTTGACGCCCCCAAACTCATGCACACAGCTGAAAAAAACTGGTCCTTTTTCATATGAACCTGGGTTAGCTGCTCGATTGCAATGGCAGCCATAAAAAATAAAATAATCGAAGCAAGTCCCATGAAATTTTCGGTTCTTTGCCAAAATAGCGCTAACGGATGTTGACCTTGTTTATGACGTATGACAGCCGCTGGCAAATGTTCCTTTTGCCAATCAATCAGCTGATTGGTTTGCTCGGAGTTTGCGGCAATTAAATATCGATAATGAATAAGTTCGGGGGCAAAGCCTAATGCCGCCATATCTTCGGTATGGATCATGGCTCGCATCGCTACCGTATGCCCTTCCATTAATCTGTCTGGTTCATGTTGCAATATTCTCGATACGGCAAAGCGTTGCTCTGCGATAGTCAAATAGTCACCAATGGTTAACGACAAGCTAGCAAGTAATCTGGCATCCAACCAAATATGGCCAGATTGAGGTCCCGAAGAATTTGACTGTCCAACGCCATCTAACGTTGACGACGTTATTAATTCGCCTTGCAGTGGGTATCGACTATCTACAGCTTTAATCTGAGCTTGTTGCCATTTTCCGTCATGAGTCAGCGTCGTTTTGACTTGTTGGGTCACCACAACCTTATCTGCAATGTCCAAAATTTCACTATGTTGTTCCGTGGTGAGTGATTGTTGCTGACTGAGCACCACATCAGCTCCCAGCAGGCCGTTTAAATTCATCTGTAGATAATTTTGAATACTATCGCTGGATTGGCTTAGGGTGATGATAAATAGCAGAAGTATGCCTTGTACCCAACGCAAAAGACGTTGGTGAGATTGCGAATATTCTTGCCTGTAAAAGTGCCAGGCCAGTGCTGTATTGGCGCGTATCGAGGTGCTCTTTAGCATGCTATCACCTCTAAATTGTTTGTACTGGCTAGTTTAAATTGCCCGTCAGACAAGGTAAAAATATGCTTCGCTTTGCTGGCTAACTTGTCGCTATGGGTAACAATAACCAAACCAGCATTGTTTTCCTCGCAACAAGAGAACAATATATCAGTGACTTCCCGTGCACTTTTCTGATCCAAATTTCCTGTAGGTTCATCTGCGAAGATAAACTTTGGGTTAAATACCAAAGCTCTAGCTATTGCGACTCGCTGCTGTTCTCCACCACTTAATTCCGAGGGCTTGTGATGCTGTCTTTGCTGTAAACCAACCTTCTCTAGCCAGATTTTTGCCTTCGGCAAGGCATCCTTGTCCCCTCTTAATTTTAACGGCAATGCAACGTTGTTCAGTGCCGTCAGCTCCGGCAATAAATGGAACTGCTGAAAGATAAAACCAATTTCAGAGCGCAATTCATCAAGTGTTTTCTGTTGATTATTGTTGCGGTATATACCTTGTCCTGTTGCAGCTTGTTCTAACCCAGACATCAACATGAGTAAACTTGATTTACCTGCACCAGAGGGCCCGGTTATCGCATAAGACTCGCCTTGAGAAATCGACACATTGAGGTTTTTAAACAAAGTAATTTTTGAATCGTTTAAAAAAAACGATTGGCTGACGTCATTCAGTATAATTTGACTAGGCATGGGCGTTACTCTTGTTAGTGTATATGCCCAAGGTAACGATTAAACTGTGAAATGGATGTGAAACAAAACGTTTAATGAAAAAAGGGCAAGTCCGTTTACACTGACTCGCCCCTTCTAATCAAAATTTGGTTGGCCTAGTGATTCTCTGACACCATGTTTACTGTGTATTTAGGAATTTCGACAACCAAGTCTTCGTCGTTGATTATGGCCTGGCAGCCTAATCTGGAATCAGGCTCTAAGCCCCAGGCTTTATCCAACATATCTTCTTCCAGATCATCTACCTCACCGAGCGAATCAAGGCCCTCGCGGATCAGTACGTGGCATGTTGTGCAGGCACAGACTTTTTCGCACGCATGCTCAATACCAATGCCATTTTTCAGTGCCACATCAAGGACTGAAGTGCCTTTTTCGCCTTCAAGTACTGCGCCGTCTGGACACAGTTCTTCATGGGGTAAAAAGATTATTTGTGGCATACGAAGCTCCTGTTAACTCTTATAGTTCGTCAACTGAGTGACCAGCCAACGCTTGATTAATTGATTTGTCCATACGTCTCGCGGCAAAGGCTTGACTTATGTTGTCGACTTTTTCGATCGCTTGTTTAATTGCTTCAATGTCATTGCTTTGGCCGATGGTGATCATGCTTTGCATTGCTTCGTTTATGGCGGCAAACTCGACGTCTGAAAGCAATGCTTTGCCGTCTTTATCCAATGCACTTTTGAGAGACTCTGCGACACGAGCAACTTCAACCTGTTGCTCTTTAAGCATGCGTGCTTGCATATCTTCTTTGGCATGTTCCATTGAAGATTTGAGCATGTCAGCCACTTGCGATTCCTCTAATCCGTATGAGGGTTTCACTTGAATTTCTGCTTTCACTCCAGTCGACTTTTCCATAGCAGTAACACTTAACAAACCGTCAGCGTCGACTTGGAAGGTTACCCGAATATGCGCCGCGCCAGCCGTCATAGGCGGAATGCCGGTCAAATTAAATTTGGCCAGCGATCGACAATCAGCAACAAGTTCACGTTCGCCTTGCAGCACATGAACCATCATGGCGGTTTGACCATCTTTGAAAGTCGTGAATTCCTGTGCTTTTGCTACAGGAATGGTGGTATTACGTGGAATGATTTTTTCGGTCAATCCACCCATCGTCTCGATACCCAGGGAGAGTGGCAAAACATCCAACAGCAGCATCTCATTGTCTGGCTTATTGCCAGCTAATATATCGGCTTGAATTGCCGCACCAATGGCGACGACTTTGTCTGGGTCAATTGAAGTTAAAGGTGTTTTACCGAAAAACTGTCCCACTTCATGCCTGACACTGGGCACCCGCGTTGAACCACCGACCATCACTACCTGCAAAATTTCGTCTAATTCCACCTGCGCATCTTTTACGGCGCGTTTGCATGATCGTAAGGTCTTTTTAATCAGTGGCTGTATTAACGCTTCAAATTTCATGCAACTGATGACGACCACATGGCTGTTGCCTTCATCATCGATAAACTGCACATCAACACCAGAATCGTTGGAAAGAGCCTCTTTGGCAGCTTTGGCATCGTCTAAGATTCTGCGCCTCAATTGAGGTGATAATTCTTCGGGCAATTTGGCTTGCTGACAAATGAAATCAAATAGCAGGTGGTCAAAATCATCGCCGCCTAGCGCCGTGTCACCACCTGTTGCCAGTACTTCGAAGACGCCTTTTGAGAGTCTGAGTAACGAAATATCAAATGTCCCCCCACCCAGATCATAAATGGCAATGACGCCTTCTTGTCCTGAATCAAGTCCATAGGCAATTGCCGCTGCCGTAGGTTCGTTTAACAAGCGCAAAACATGTAACCCTGCCAACTGAGCAGCATCTTTAGTACCCTGGCGTTGCGCATCATCAAAATAGGCAGGTACGGTAATGACCGCCCCGGTTAATTCATCACCAAGGGTCTGCTCAGATCGTTGTTTTAAGGCGTTCAGAATTTCCGCAGACACACTTACTGGGTTCACGGTGTTTCCGGCTACTTGAATAGTGACATTGTTCTCGTTGTTGCCAAACTCATAAGGCAAATTAGGGTAAGTCGCTTTAATATCGTTTAGATTGCGGCCTAACAAGCGTTTTACCGACGAAACAGTGTTAGCGGGATCCTTGCTGGCATTGAGTTTTGCCTGCTCACCTATGACTTTTTTCACCGCTGAATAATGTACCACCGAGGGTAATAAATGGTTGCCTTCACTATCAGCCAAGGTTTCAGTTTTACCACTTCGGACTGTGGCAACAAGAGAGTTTGTAGTACCCAGATCAATGCCTACCGCCAATTTTCTTTCGTGTGGGGCGGGTGCTTGACCAGGTTCAGCAATTTGCAAAAGGGCCATAAACGATATCTACTTATACTGTGTTAGACAAAAATGGTGTGTAAGGCTAGCAGTCCTATTCCAATACGTATATGTATTTGTATTAGAAGTCATCAAACCACTCTTCTTCTTTGCGCGCTATTTCAGATAGAAGCTTGTGCATAAATTTTAATTTGCGTATTTCCGCAGCGGCCTTTTGATTAGATTGCTCGTCACTGCTGACCAGCAAATCTTCGAGAATTTTATATTGTTCGGCAGTTTGCGTTTGCAGCTCTTGCTCCAGGTCTTCCAAAACAGCCATAGGCTCTTTGGCATATTGAGCATCTTCAAGTTGCTCTCGCCACTCCATTTGTTGCATTAAGAACGCAGGATCTTGAAGTGTTTTGGTTTCATGTTGCAATGACAAACCACGTAATTCCAGCATATGTTCAGCACGAGAAAGAGGATGCTTTAAAACATTGTATCCATCATTCACTTGGGAGCTTTTTTGCACGGAAAGCAGCTTTTGTTGCTGACTTGCCGTTGAAAACTTGTCTGGATGAGTCACCTGCGCTAACGATTTATAGACGTTAGCGAGATGATTTTTATCGAGTTTAAATTGTTCTGGTAATCCAAACAAAGTGAAAAAATTCATTGAATGTTGGTCTATGTTAGTGAGTTCTGAAAGAAGTGCCAGGCGTGGTTGAGTTAAACGTTAAAACTCTCACCACACCCGCATTCACCATTTGCATTTGGATTATTGAACAAAAAGCCTTCATTCAACCCTTCTTTAGCAAAATCTAATTCGGTACCGTCTAGGTAAACCAAACTTTTGCCGTCGATAATAATCTTGACGCCATTGTCTTCGAAAACTTCGTCGTCAGGGTTCAAGTCATCAACAAACTCCAGCACATAGGCCAAGCCTGAACAACCCGTTGTTTTAACCCCTAAACGCAGTCCGAGGCCTTTGCCTCTATTTTCCAGAAAGCTTCTGGCCCGCTGAGCGGCTGCGTCTGATATTTTAATGCCCAACACTTGTACCTCTTACTACTAAGCGTTTTTAGATTTGTAATCATCAACTGCCGCTTTGATGGCGTCTTCAGCCAAAATAGAGCAGTGGATTTTAACTGGCGGAAGCGCTAGCTCTTCTGCAATGTCAGTGTTTTTGATGGTAACGGCTTCATCTAAAGTTTTGCCTTTTACCCATTCAGTCACGAGTGAGCTAGAGGCAATCGCAGAGCCACAACCATAAGTCTTAAACTTGGCATCTTCAATCACGCCGTTTTCACCTACTTTAAGTTGCAGTTTCATTACGTCACCACATGCAGGAGCTCCAACCATGCCTGTTGCGATAGTCGGATCGTTCTTATCAAAACCACCCACGTTGCGGGGATTTTCATAATGGTCAATTACTTTTTCACTGTAAGCCATGTTACTTACCTCAATATTTGCGATTGCTCGCGTTTAAACCAAATTCTGTTCTTGAATTACTCACAGTCAAACTGCGACTATTTTAGTTCTGTGTTAGTGGTGTACCCACTCGACTTTTTCTAAGTCAACGCCGTCTTTAAACATATCCCACAATGGAGACATCTCGCGCAACTTAGTGATCGCATTTTTTACTACATCAATGACATAATCTATTTCTTCTTCGGTGGTAAAACGGCCGATAGTAAAGCGAATCGAACTGTGGGCTAATTCATCGTTCAGGCCCAGTGCGCGCAAAACATAAGATGGCTCTAGGCTGGCTGACGTACAAGCTGAACCAGAAGATACTGCCATGTCCTTAAGTGCCATGATCAAGGATTCACCTTCAACATAAGCAAAACTAACATTAAGATTTGCCGCAACGCGTTGCTCTAGATCACCGTTTAAATAAACTTCTTCAATGTCTTTTACACCGTTCCACAAACGATCCCGTAGTTTTAAGATACGTGCATTTTCATCTGCCATTTCTTCTTTGGCGATTCTAAACGCTTCACCCATGCCAACGATTTGGTGGGTAGCAAGTGTACCTGAACGCATTCCACGCTCGTGACCTCCACCGTGCATTTGCGCTTCAAGACGTACCCGTGGTTTGCGGCGCACATACAATGCTCCAATACCTTTAGGTCCGTAGGTTTTGTGACCGGAAAATGACATTAAATCAACTTTCAGGTTTTGCAGATCGATATTGACTTTGCCAGTACTTTGGGCAGCATCAACATGGAATAACACTTTGTTTTCTCGACATATTTCACCAATGGCTTCAATGTCTTGGATCACGCCAATTTCATTGTTAACGTGCATAATAGACACTAGCACTGTGTCAGCTCTTAGGGTCTTTTTGAACTCTTCTAAGTCCAATAACCCGTTCGCTTTGGGAGTCATGTAGGTTACTTCAAAACCTTCTCGCTCAAGCTGTCGACATGCGTCCAGTACAGCTTTATGTTCGGTTTTCAAAGTGATTATGTGCTTGCCTTTTTTAGCATAAAAATGCGCAGCGCCCTTTATTGCCAGGTTGTTTGACTCAGTTGCACCTGAAGTAAAAACGATTTCTCTTGGGTCTGCATTCACCAAATCAGCAATTTGATTACGTGCGATATCGACAGCTTCTTCTGCTACCCAGCCAAATTTGTGTGAGCGCGATGCCGGATTACCAAAATTGCCCTCAAGCGACAAGCATTCCATCATCTTTTGTGCAACACGTGGGTCAACCGGCGTTGTCGAAGAGTAATCTAAGTAAATGGGTAAGTTGATATTGCTCATTGCTTGCTCCGCTTAAAGCTGCATACTGATTTCAATTTCGTTTGCAACGATATTGTTAAGTTGTTTGGTTCTATCTTGTCTTCCTGCAACGGCTTTTACGTCTTGCTTAGCCATAAGTTCACCCAAGGTGATACCATTGAGAAATAAACTAATTCGCTCGCTGAGGTCTTGCCACAAACTGTGTGTTAAGCAGCGTTCGCCGCCTTGGCAATCTGAATGTCCTTGACATCGTGTCGCATCGACAGATTCGTCAACAGCACGAATTACCTCGCCAACAGCAATTTCATCAGCTTGTCGGCCCAGTTTATAACCGCCGCCTGGCCCTCGGACACTTTGCACAAGTTCTTCTTTACGCAAACGGGAGAATAGCTGTTCAAGATAGGATAATGAAATTTCTTGACGTTCAGAGATGTCTGCCAATGACACAGGCCCTCTGCGTGAATGAAGCGCCACATCCAACATGGCTGTCACCGCATATCGACCTTTAGATGTTAGTTTCATAGCTCGCACCCTCTTTCAAGATGGGCGAGATTTTCACATACCTGACTAAATTAGTCAAGTATTTAACCAAGTAAAACAGTCAAGTATTAGGAGCTATTGCGCTATATTGAGGGGTCAAAGGCGTCCCGGGCTTTTTGTATATCTTCTGCCATGCCACTATCCTGAAAATTTTCCAGGTTAATTGCGGGTAAAGATTTACCGCACACTTCACCACCCATGGCATTGATCGCCTTGCACATTTCCTCAACTTTCGTATCAATTAAATGCACATGATCAAGCATTACACCAATGGCGTTTGCCACCGGGTCTGGGTTGTCAGGCGCAACGGCGTAGGCATCAAACCCATATTTGCGCGCGATTTTATCACGTTGTTGATGTTTGTCGTGATCTTTTTCTGCTTTTTGCATTACAATTCGGCCAGGTATTCCAATCACAGTCGCATTTTCAGGAACGTCCTTAACCACCACCGAATTAGAGCCAACTTTTGCACCTTTATGCATGGTGATTGGTCCAAGCACTTTAGCACCAGCACCAACAACCACATTGTCTTCCAAAGTGGGGTGACGTTTACCTCCATTCCAACTGGTCCCCCCCAATGTCACGCCGTGATATAGGGTAACATCATCTCCAATCTGTGCGGTTTCACCAATGACCACACCCATACCATGATCGATAAAAAAGCGTCGTCCTAGTGTGGCACCCGGATGAATTTCAATACCTGTCAACCAGCGAGAAAAGGTAGATAGCGTACGTGCCAACCATTTCCAATTGCCCACCCATAATTTGTGCGCTAATCGATGGAACCAGATGGCGTGCAATCCTGGGTAGTTTGTTAACACTTCAAAAGTTGTTCTTGCCGCGGGATCACGATGAAAAACACTTTGAATATCTTCTTTTATTCTTTCAAACACAATTAACCTTTGTTATCTATCGATTTATTTACCGACGCCAATATACCTCTAAGAATATTAAGTTCCTGGGTTTCGGGTCGAGCGCGGTTAAATAAACGACGAAGTTTGGTCATTACCATACCCGGATGCTGAGGGATGATGAAATTCGTTTTTGAAAGGGTTTGTTCCAAATGACTATAAAAACGTTCGAGGTCGTCAGACAATGGATATTCACGAGTTTCTTCAGGGATACGCGTTGAATTTAAATAGGCCATGCGCACTTCATAACAAAGGGTTTGCACTGCAGCGGCCAAATTTAGAGAACTATATTCAGGATTTGCAGGGATACAAACGTGAAAGTGGCATTGTTGCAGTTCTTCATTGCTCAATCCGTTGTTCTCTCTGCCAAAAACGAGGGCTACTGGAAAATTCGCCACTTCAGCTACGAGTTTTTCACCACACTCTCTGGGTTCGAGCATAGGCCAAGGTAAGGTGCGTGAACGCGCACTAGTACCCACAACAAGTCCGCAATCTGCCACCGCTTCTTCAAGAGAAGATACGATTTTTGCATTTGCCAGCACATCGCCAGCCCCGGCAGCCAAAGCACTGGCTTTGCCGTCTGGCTCATCGACAGGATCGACTAACACAAGCTTACTCAAGCCCATTGTTTTCATCGCTCTAGCCGTCGAACCAATATTACCAGTATGAGACGTATTAACTAAAACGATCCTCACGTCACTTAGTAGTGAAGATGGGTCAATTTGTTCTGTCATGATGTTTCACTTCGCAATGGGTTAATGTAAATACGAAAAACAATGCTATTTTGGATTAGCACAACGGATGTTGGGTTTTGCATTATTATAGATGCATTTGTTAAGAATTATTTGCGACGCAAAAAAGCCAATAGCGAATCTGCCCCACTAAACCTTAACGCAGCAGCTGCCTGTTGACGCACTATGGGTTTAGCATGGTAAGCAACACCTAACGCCGCTTGCCCCATCATCACCAAGTCGTTTGCACCATCACCCAATGCGATAGTTTGGCTATCCTTAAGATTAAAATCTTTAGACAATTTTTTTAAGGTGTCGGCCTTTGCTTGCGCGCCAATGATCTCTCCCAATACCTGGCCAGTTAATTTGCCATCTGCTATCTCTAATGTATTGGATATTGCATAATCCAGTGATAAACGCTCTTTTAAATAATTGGCAAAATAGGTAAATCCGCCCGATGCAATGGCGAGTTTCCAATTGGCATGTCTTAGGGTATCAAGTAAAGCACTGATGCCGGGGTTAATTGGCAAACGTTCTAGCACTTCATAAAGTACCTTCTCATCAGCCCCTTTTAAACAAGCCACTCGGCTACGCAGACTTTCAGCAAAATCTAACTTACCCTGCATGGCAAGTTCCGTGACCTCAGAAACCTGTTCGCCAACTCCGGCTATCTTGGCAATTTCATCAATACACTCGATACCAATGACGGTGCTATCCATATCCATTAGAAGCAAGCCTGGTTCCGCTAGTGTGGGACGATTTTCCAACACCGCAATCTCAATTTGCAAAGCTGTGGCCACCTGCTCAAGTTTTTGCTGGAGCTGCTCAGTATTTAAGACATTTACACTCGTCTCTACGGCGAACCCTTTTTGCATTTCCAGACCAGGACGAAATACATCGAATGACATCCATTCCGTCAACACCTGTTGCACCTTGAACAACTTTTCTAAATTTAACCCTTCAGCAAATACAATTAAGTCGTGCTGTGCGTTGCCTTTAGATGTTTCTAACTGCAACTGCATTGAACCAGGTAACACAAAGTTTACGCCCTTGTGGCAAAGGTTAGTCAGATATTGAGCGCTTACCCATTGGCAAGTTTGAACGTCGGTAGTCAACAAAACGAAAAAATACTCTGTGCAAATTTGTGAATGCGCGATTCTACCGAAATCGTCAAAGACTGCAAAACTCTAGAAGGCATAAGTCATAATTTGATAACTGCCATGACATTTTTATACTTGGCAAAAACGTCCTTTTCCCCTATTGTCTTCTCCCATGGAACTGACAAAGCTACACCCTGCTGCTGCCGCAAATAAGCGCCACAGCAATTATTCAATTTTCAAACGAGTTGCCAACCTGACTTTGGTAGTGGTTGCAGCGGCAATATGTGTCAATCTGTGGCTGTTAAATACAGGTCAAGCGAATGATTGGCGCAACAAACAATCAACTCAATTAGGGCGAAGTATCGCCAGTTATGCCGCTACGGTGATTGCCAACGACGTCGAGCAAAGAAATTTTAAAGCAATAAGCGCGCACCTCAAACTCATAGCAAACGACCCACATATTTTTGGTGTTTCTGTATACAGTGAAAAAGGTGTGATAATCGAAAGCAACGAACAAAATAAGTCTGTTCTGGCCAACTTTATATTGAATGATCAAGCTCCCCTAGTATTCGTTGAAGAAATTCAGGGTGAAAACGGCATCATCGGCTATTTGCGGTTGCTGCTCGATACTAGCCAAGTGATGCTTTACCACGATGATTATCAAACTCAGCTTTACAAACAACTTCTTGCACTAATGATGCTAGCTGGACTTGCAGGATTACTGGTCGCACGCGCGTACTACAAAATACGATTTCGCCACTATGTTAAACCAAACAATTGAACACTATTGGCGCGGGTTTGCTTGATCACTTCACCAATTCCTATCTCTTTTAACTCGGCTAGCTGCTGAGCAATTTCCCCAAGGAATTCTGGGCTGTTTCGTTGACCTTGACGACCATTGAGGGGCATATCTGGCGCGTCAGTCTCCAAAACCAACACCTCAAGGGGGATCTGTTTAAAGGTTTCGCGGGTCTTTTGCGCCCGAGAGTAGGTTATGGTACCCCCAACACCGAGCATAAAACCCATATCGATATAGGCTTTGGCCTCTTGCACACTTCCCGAGAAGGCATGCACGACACCACCTTGACTAAAGCGCTTTTGTTTAAGTAAACGTAGTGTTTCATTGTGGGACTTGCGATGATGCAAGATGACAGGAATCTGATATTTATCTGCCAATTCCAATTGCGCTATAAAAAAATCTTGTTGCTTTTGATGTCCCGCTTCTGGTAAGTGGAAATCCAAGCCAATTTCTCCCAGTGCCACGACCTGTTTTTTGTACAGCATTAACATTTCATCTAACTTGGTTAAATCGGAAATGTTAGCGGAATCAACAAAATAGGGATGGATACCTAGCGCAAAAAACAACGAATCATCACTAGCACACAAGTCTACTTGCGCTTGCCAGCGACTGACTTGGGTGCCAGGAATAATAATTTTGTCTATGCCGATTTGTTTGCAGCGCGACAGTACTTGGTCTCGATCCGGATCGAACTGCTCAAAATCCAAATGGCAATGACTATCAATCATCCCAATTCCAACTGCTTTTCGTGCGGATAATTAAGGCATTAGACGTTGAATTTGCCACGTCTGGTCTTCTCCCAAATAGGGCTCAGCTAAGTTTCTGGTATAACTAAATCGATTGTGCAGCCGGTGCTCTCCGCCCTGCCAGAATTCAATTTCATGAGGCACTATACGATAGCCGCCCCAAAACTTCGGTATAGGAACTTCTCCTGAAGAGAATTTTTGTTTCACTTCTTCAAATTTGCTTAATAACATTTGTCGAGTGGAAATCGGTTGGCTCTGTTTAGATGCCCATGCAGCTATTTGGCTTTCCTTGGGGCGGGATAAAAAATACTTGGCTACTTCACTAGTGCTAAGTTGTGTCGCCACTCCGCATACTTTGACTTGTCTCTCTAAAAAGTGCCAGGGAAAATGCAGGGATATTTTGCTATTTCTATCTAATTCCTGAGCTTTGCGGCTGGACAAATTGGTGTAAAAAACGAATCCCTTAGCGTCCACATCCTTAAGAAGTACGATACGTTGAGATGGTTGGCCGTCGGGAGAAACCGTTGCTATGGTCATCGCAGTTGGATCGGGAATGCCTGCGTCAATCGTTTGCTTTAACCAGCTTTGAAATTGTTCTATAGGATTGGCACAGAGATCTTCGCGATGTAACTCACCCATTTTGTAGTTACGTCTAATATCTTGAAGATTTTGCATACTTGATAATTCCTCCAACTGATGAACAACCAGCCCTAATATTCGTCTCCGTAACCCAAGCTGCGCAAGGCTCGTTCGTCATCAGCCCAACCTGATTTAACTTTCACCCAAAGCTCAAGGAACACCTTGTTATCAAACAGGTTCTCCATGTCTTTGCGGGCTTCAGCACCAATGGTTTTCAGCCTTTGACCGCCTTTTCCAATTACCATACGTTTTTGCGTGTCTCGTTCAACGAGGATCAGGCCATTTATTCGATAGACACCGTTTTCAGCCATCAAAAACTGTTCAATCTCAACGGTCACAGAATAGGGTAATTCATCGCCAGTAAAACGCATTAGCTTCTCACGAATAATTTCTGCGGCAAGAAAACGACTAGAGCGATCTGTCACATAGTCTTCTGGAAAATAAAATTCACTTGGCGGCAAGCTTTCATGCACCATAGAGCGGAGATCTTCAACATTCCTGCCAAGTTTGGCAGATATAGGCATGATTTTTTCAAAGTCGTGTTGTTCTTGCAGCCATTGTAGGTGCGACATTAACTCGGTTTTGTCTTTGACATTGTCTGACTTATTGACAAGCAGCCAGCAGGGTAATTTTGCCTGCACCACTTTATTTAGCACCATTTGATCATCTTCTGTCCATTTAGTGCCTTCAACCAGGAACAGTACTAAGCCAACTTCAGCAAGCGAACTGGATGCGGCACGATTCATCAATCGATTAATCGCACGCTTCTCTTCTACGTGCAAGCCCGGCGTATCAACAAACACCGCCTGGCGATCGCCCTCGGTGTCGATACCCATGATACGGTGACGCGTGGTTTGGGGTTTGCGGGAGGTAATACTGACTTTTTGGCCTAATAACTTGTTCAATAATGTCGATTTACCAACATTAGGCCGACCAACAATTGCGACCATTCCGCAGCGGGTATTGGGTTCATCCATTTAATTTCTCCAATGCGGCTTGCGCGGCTTGTTGCTCAGCTTTGCGACGAGAGCTACCACGTCCCTCTATCGCATGTGACAAGCCTTCAATCTCACACATGACCACGAATACCTGATCATGATCTTTGCCGAGAATCTTTTCTACCCGATAATGCGGTAACGGGCGTTTCCGACCTTGCAAATACTCTTGTAATTGAGTTTTGTTGTCTTTAGGGTGCGCCGACGGGTCGAGCTGTTTTATTCTACTGTCAAACCATTTGAGGATCAGTGTTTTACAGGTATCGAGTCCTGCTTCAAGGTAGATTGCACCGATTATCGCCTCGACAGCATCAGCAAGAATTGAACTTCGGCGATAGCCACCGCTTTTCAACTCACCACCGCCAAGCAATAGCAAGTCACCCAATTCAAATTCTAGAGCAATTTCCGCCAACGTCTCCCCTTTCACCAAGGTTGAGCGCATTCGCGTTAATTTACCCTCAGGCTGTTTTGGGAATCGATGATACATAGCCTCAGCTATCACCATTCCTAACACTGCGTCACCTAAAAACTCCAGCCTTTCATTGTGGTCTTTATTGTGACTTCTGTGGGTTAACGCCAGTTGCAGGTTGTTTGCATCTTTAAAGGTATAGCTCAATGCGTTAAAGAGGCGTTGATAGTCATTCTTTTTTGCCATCTAATCGATGCCACCAACTCGTTCAAAGCGGACACCTGTTGGGATCCATCTGGGCAAGAAGCTGTCTGAGGCGCGATCGAATTCAAAGCTGATCCAAATCGCCACGGCCTTGCCGACAAGATGGTGATCCGACACAAAGCCCCAGAATCGGCCATCTTCGCTGTTGTCACGATTATCACCCATAACAAAATAATGCCCCTCAGGTACAACCCATTCACCGATTTTTGTATTCACTTGTTCGTGATAACGACGAATGTCATCTAATTTGCGTGGGTTAATTAAAATATCATGCGAGGTCTCACCCAATTGCTCAGAAAACTGATTAATGGGTGTGGGTCGACCCTGATATTCGAACTTACCCAAAAAATCACGCTCAACTTTGTATTCTTTTGCACACTCTTTTTCTGTTGGGCAAGCAGGTTTAATAAAAAGTTCTTTGCCAGAATAACTTACCGTATCACCAGGCAATCCAACGACACGTTTGATGTAATCAAGTTTTGGGTTGTCAGGATATTTGAAAACAACGACATCCCCTCTTTCTGGCTCTCCTGTGTCAAAAAACTTATGTCTTGCGACGGGATCTTTCAGTCCATAGGCAAATTTTTCCACCAATATAAAATCACCCACCAACAGTGTTGGCATCATTGACCCGGAAGGGATTTGGAAAGGCTCGTATAAAAAAGAACGCAATACCAATACAAATGCAATGATTGGGAAAATCTGCTGTGCGGTGTCTACAACGTAGGGAATAGGCAACTCAGTGCCTTCTGGTAAAGCTTTGCCATTATTTGCTTGAGCAAACTTTTCGCGGCGTTTGGGCGCAAACACCTTGGCATCTATTAACCATATCAATCCAGACGCGACAGTGAGGATTACCAAAAATATTGAGAAATAGTTCGCCATTTATTTACCTACCTTAAGTACGGCTAAGAAGGCATCTTGAGGCAATTCGACATTACCTACTTGCTTCATCCGTTTTTTACCTTCTTTTTGTTTTTGCAATAGCTTTTTCTTACGGCTCACGTCGCCACCATAACATTTGGCAATAACATTTTTCCGCAACTGCTTAACCGTGCTGCGCGCCACCACGTGATTTCCGATAGCTGCCTGAATAGCAATGTCAAACATCTGCCGTGGAATTAACTCACGAAGCTTTTCAACTAACTCACGTCCTCTTCCTTGCGAATTGTCCTTGTGCGTTATCACAGCCAGCGCATCAACACGTTCACCATTGATCAGAATATCTAAGCGCACCATATCGGCCGCTTTAAATTTAATAAAATTGTAATCAAGCGAGGCAAAGCCACGACTAGTGGATTTCAATCGGTCAAAAAAGTCCATAACCACTTCAGCCATAGGCAATTCATAGGTGATTGCAACCTGTTTACCGTGATATGTCATGTTGGTTTGAACGCCACGTTTTTCAACACACAGTGTAATAACATTTCCTAAGTAATCTTGCGGCACCAGAATGTGCGCTTCGACAATAGGCTCTCTAATATGTTGAATGTCATTCACTGCAGGAAGTTTCGAAGGGTTATCAACCTTAAGAATTTCACCTTTGGTGGTTTCTACTTCATAAACTACGGTAGGCGCTGTGGTGATAAGATCCAGATCATACTCACGTTCTAGACGTTCCTGGATAATTTCCATGTGCAACATGCCTAGAAAGCCAATTCTGAAACCAAATCCTAATGCCGATGAACTCTCAGGCTCATAAAACAATGAAGCGTCGTTGAGTGTAAGTTTAGCCAAGGCATCGCGAAAATCTTCATACTCATCAGAACTGACTGGAAACAAACCTGCATAGACTTGTGGTTTAATTTTTTTGAATCCTGGCAGTGCTTGTTCAGCGGGGTCCTTAGCCAAGGTGATGGTGTCGCCGACTGGCGCGCCATGGATATCTTTGATCCCGGCAATGATATATCCCACTTCGCCCGTATTGAGCTGCCCCGTTTTTGTTTGTTTGGGGGTAAAAATACCGACATCATCAACCTGATGAATAGCCCCATTAGACATGATTTTGATTTTGTCTTTCGCAGTCAATCTACCTTGCATAACGCGTACTAGGGACACAACACCTTGGTAGTTGTCAAACCAGGAATCAACGATCAAGGCTTTCAAAGGAGCATCGGTTTCACCTTCTGGAGGCGGCACTTTATTAACAATTTCTTCCAACACTTCTTTAATACCAATGCCCGTTTTTGCTGAACAACGCACAGCTTCAACCGCATCGATACCAACGATGTCTTCGATTTCCTCTGCAACCCTATCAGGTTCAGCTTGTGGCAAATCGATTTTATTCAAAATTGGCACAACTTCCATTTCAAGATCAATCGCGGTGTAACAATTGGCTAGTGTTTGGGCTTCAACCCCCTGCCCTGCATCAACTACCAACAGAGCACCTTCACAGGCAGCCAAAGAGCGGGACACTTCATAGGTAAAATCAACGTGTCCAGGCGTATCAATAAAGTTTAATTGGTAGGTTTCACCGTCATTAGCCTGGTAATTTAAGGTCACACTTTGTGCTTTGATCGTGATCCCACGTTCGCGCTCAATGTCCATAGAATCAAGCACTTGCTCGGACATTTCTCGTTGCGTGAGGCCACCACAAAATTGAATAAGGCGATCAGATAATGTCGACTTACCGTGGTCGATGTGAGCAATGATACTAAAATTGCGAATGTGCTTATGCTGCATAGTGTTCTAAAGATTACCTACTACTAACGCCAAGCAACCTATTTAGACGCTCGACAATGATTGAATTAAATTTGGCGGGGATTTTACAGTGTTATTGCACACATTGCGATATTGTTCTGTCGGACATTGCGGGGAATTGCTTTATAGCGCCTGTTTGACAGAAATTACATCTGTTTCTGGTGGCAAAATCGCTAATAGTTTAGGTTGTAATCGATGATCATCACTGTTCTTTGCTTTAGCCCTTATCCAAGCAAAGGTGAAAGCGGTAACAACAAAAGAAACGGCAATTACCCACAATTCGTGTTCTAAGCCCCAGGCGGGAAACAGATTTTGAGCGGAAACCGCAGTAGCAATCAACATGATAAGCGGGAGTAAATATACCAAGGCAGATGCCCCAAGTAGATGATTTTCCTCTATGCCGAGCTTGACACGCTGGCCCACTTTTGCCGCTTGTTTACATCGTAATATCAGTTTATCTTTTTTCGGTGCGAACGCTTTTGCTACGACTCCTGTTCCACAGTTGTCTTGAGCCTGACAACTTCCGCACGTTGTTTTGATCTGGGTTTCTACCCAAATATGATCTTTATCAACTGCGGTAATCACACCAATTTCTTCAATCATGGCTCAACATTCTCATTGAACCAGCGTAATAGAAGATGCCAATGCGTTAGCGGTGGAGGCGGGAATTTTTCCAATTACGGTCACTAAAACGGAGCCTTGAACTCGAGAGTAATAAATATCTGACCCAAATCGCGCAACAATGTCGCTTTCCGACGCAGTTGCCGTTGCACGTTGAAGGTACACAGAAACATCGACAAGACCATCGCTTATCATTATATATTCTAACGGCCCTCCATTCTCAGGAAGTTGACGCACACTATGTTTAACTTGTTCCATACCGACTGGCACAAAACCAAGTTGCCAATTCTGTTTATTTTCCTTACTGTCAGGCAGCTGAACTACTTCTGGCAAAGCGTTGGTATCAATTCGCTCAAAAAATGCTGATGGCGTATCAGTCACATCCAAGGTAGTGATTTGAATTTGCTCAATTTTTTGGCCTTTAATGTCCATCATATTGATTTTTAAAGGTAAACCTGTTTTGTGATCCAACCACAAGTTATACCCGAAGCGACTCTTGTCTTTACTAACCATTCTAATTTGTTGCGCAGCGCGCCCAGAAATCCGTCCCTTGCCCACAACGACGAACTCGTAGGCATCGAGTAAAGACATGGGTTCATTTAGCAACACGTGAGGGAGTGGGCCAAGAATGTAGCCAGACGCTAACGTGTATGCGGGGCGATGGGATTCAAAATAGCTGACATTATTGCCAATGCGAACCACCTCTCTGCCCGGCCCGTTTTGTTGATCCAGATGCTCCATTTCAATGCCGTCTTCACTGACGCCATGACGCCACAAATATGGCTGTGGATCGCTGCCAGGCTTGGAGATTATAAAAGACGCTTCGTAATTCAACGACCGTTTGGCTTCAGCCATTTTGGTAAGCCACTTTTGCGCGTTAGGGTCTTGAACAAGACCAATCTGAGCTGAAGAGTAAAAAGATAAAAGCAGGAAAAAGCACAGCACAGCATATTTCAGCTGTGCCTTTTTATTGAATTTAATTTGGAAGATTCTCACGTTCTTCGCTTACTTCTGGTTGGCTGTCCACTGATTGGTTTTCAGCGTCACCATCAGAAACAGGCAGATAGCGCTGGCTATCTTTAAGCATTACCTGTTCCATGTGGTCGTTAATAAATGCACTGATGCGGCGTTGTTGTTCTCGAACGCTCACATTAGGCATCGCACGAGTTTGCTCAAGACTAACTGGAGACAACCCACCTTGGATACCAGGATAAGACGCTGGGGCAGGATTGAAGATTTGTTGTTCAGGTTGTTGATTCATCTGCTGAACACCAATCACTACTGCAACAGCAACCGAGGCAGCAATGGCTAACTGGCCACTTGAGCGCACCAATGGGATAACGTTACTAACAACAGGTAAATCACGCCATGTGCGCTTGGGAGCTAAAATTGCAGGCTCCGATTGTAAGGCTTCAGCAACCGCCGCACTGACGTCAAAGTCAGCTGACTGAGGCATTTCTTTGCGCAAGGTTTGACGAATCAAATGATATCGTTGCCACTTTTCAGCAAGCTCCGAATCGTTTGACAAATGACTGACTATTTTGTCGTCTTGCGATTCACCGTCAACAAATGCTGACAAGTTTTCATGCTTATGCGTCATATAGGGTTCCTGAGTTAACGCTTCATTTTTCAACATTTTCAATAAAATGTCATTATCTTTGTAAGAGCGGGTTCAACACTTTGTCGATTGCTTCCCGTGCTCTAAAAATTCTTGAACGAACTGTCCCTACTGGACAATCCATTACATTGGCAATATCTTCATAACTTAACCCTTCTAATTCTCTCAGGGTGATTGCCATTCTCAAATCTTCTGGTAGTTTGTCCAACGCGTCGAACAATACTTTTTCCAGTTCTTCTGACATCAGACTGCGTTCAGGCGAGTTTTGTTCCTTTAACGCGTCACTTCCGTCGTAATAATCTGCTTCATCAGCGTCAACATCACTTGCCGGTGGTTTTCGTCCTTGCGACACCAGATAGTTTTTGGCGCTATTAACAGCGATTCGGTACAACCATGTATAAAACGCACTTTCACCTCTAAAGTTAGGCAGCGCTCGGTAAGCTTTGATAAATGCTTCCTGAGTCACGTCCGCAACATCCCCTGAGTTTTTCACGTACCGTGATACCAGGTGGGCAACTTTGTGCTGATATTTAGTGACCAACAATCCAAATGCGTTTTTGTCACCACGTTGTACTTTTTCAACAATTTGTTGATCAGTAATCTGCTCGCTCATTCGAGCCTTCTCTCCTTTTAAAAATACTACTACGGCTCATGCAAGCACCTAAATAGACTATGGGTTCGAACAAAAGTTCGATTTTTTTTGCATTATTACAAATTTTCCCGCGAAACGCTTATTTCCACAAGCTGCCAATTCCATTAATATGCGTTTTTCCCCAGTAAACAGGTTATTGTACTCTATGAGTTCAAGTGTTGAACATCGTTGTGATGCATTAATTATTGGCAGCGGCGCTGCAGGGTTAACCTTGGCATTAAAGCTCGCTGACAAGTTCAATGTCATTGTGCTGAGTAAAAGTACCCTAAGTGAGGGTGCAACGCGCTATGCACAGGGAGGCATCGCTGCAGTGTTCGATGAAGAGGACTCTATTGACTCCCACGTTCAGGACACCCTACGAGCAGGTGCTGGACTTTGTGACCCCTCCGCCGTGGAATATACCGCTAGCCAAGCTAAACGATGTATGGAGTGGCTTATTAAATTTGGCGTTCCATTTGATCAGGAAACCGACGAACAAGGCAATACACGCTACCACCTCACTCGCGAAGGCGGGCACAGCCACCGAAGAATACTGCATGCTGCGGACGCAACTGGCTTCGCTGTACAGAACACGCTTCAGCAAGCCGTGCAAAGTCATCCCAACATTCATTTGTTCGAACGTTACAATGCTATCGACTTGCTCCGCCATGAAAAAGAACCCACTCAATGCGTAGGGGCTTATGTGTGGAATCGTAAACAAGAGCATGTTGAAGTTATCAGGAGCCGCTTTACGGCATTGGCCACCGGTGGGGCAAGTAAAGTTTATCAGTACACCTCAAACCCCGACGTTTCCAGTGGTGACGGGATCGCGATGGCCTGGCGTGCAGGATGTTCAGTCGCAAACATGGAATTTAATCAATTTCACCCTACGTGTTTATTCCATCCAGAAGCGAAAAACTTTTTAATCACCGAAGCGTTGCGCGGAGAAGGTGCATTTTTATGTCATCAAGATGGCACGCCGTTTATGCATAAATTTGATGACAGAGGTGACCTTGCTCCTCGGGATATCGTTGCTCGCGCTATCGATTATGAGATGAAACGCCTTGGTGCAGACTGCATGTATCTCGACATCAGCCACAAGTCCGCAGATTTCATTGTAAAACACTTTCCCACGATATATCGCAAATGCCGTTCACTTGGCATAGATATCACTCGCCAACCTATACCTGTGGTCCCTGCCGCTCACTATAGTTGTGGTGGTGTGATGACCGACTTTAACGGCAAAACCGACCTCGAAAATCTCTACGCTATTGGCGAGGTGGCTTATACGGGTCTACACGGCGCCAATCGTATGGCGAGCAATTCGTTGTTAGAATGTGTGGTTTTTGCCCAAGCTGCGGCGGCGCATATACTTCAAAACAGCGATCGCCCAGAGTTTCATCAAGACATACCCGCTTGGGATGAAAGCCAGGTGAGTGACTCTGATGAAGAAGTCGTGATCCAACACAACTGGCATGAACTTCGGTTATTTATGTGGGATTATGTTGGCATCGTGCGCACTACAAAGCGACTTGAGCGAGCTATGCGCCGCATAGAGCTGCTGCAACAGGAAATCCATGACTACTATGCAAATTTTCGAGTCAGTAACAATTTACTAGAGTTGCGTAACCTAGTCACAGTGGCTGAACTAATCGTGCGTTGTGCTCTGCAGCGAAAAGAAAGTCGTGGTTTGCATTATAACTTGGATTATCCGCAAACAAACGATAATCCTCAGATCACAGTTTTAAAAGGTGAGGTCTAACGGCTTTTACCAATTGCTTGTATTTTTCCAATCAGATGTTCGCTTTGATGGTTGTTGCAGACCAGTTTAAATGCTGGCGAGTCAATAGTTCCTTGTTTGACTATCAACCTGACCGAAAAAGGTAAAAACAGCGGTCGGTTAAAGCTTACGTGGCAATGAACTGGAACTGCAAACAGGTTTTGGAATTGAGACAAAGATCGGGCTTTGCTCCACATCCCATGAGCGATAGCCGATTTAAACCCAAAAAGTCTAGCGCTCCAATCGGACAAATGAATGGGGTTAAAGTCACCGGAAACTCGTGCATAGCTGCGTATAGTCTTGTGATCACATGAAAACCGCTCTTTTTCTAGCCAATTATTAGCCAATTCATCGCCATCGACAGGTTCCGTTTTTTTACTACGCTTTAATCGCTTATCGATGGCTAAAAATTCGCTAACCGAAGACCATAACACCTCGTTGTTAACCGAATACTGACTGTTAATCTGCGCGGTAATGCCTTTGCTATGACGTTTGAAATCTCCAAAATACGAGCCAAGTACACCTTTGTCCGAAGGCTCTATTGGCCGCAGTTGTTTAATAGAATTATGCAAGTGAACGATGCCCAATAAGGCAAAAGGAAACGCTTCATTCAACATTAGTCGCATGTGTTGTTTGAAACTCATCATATGTAAATAACACGGATGCAGGGCGTTACTTTGCGCCGATTTCCACTCTGTTAAGTGATGGAAGGCGCTGACATGAGCCAGATTGAAATGGCTGATTCGGTCTTCTGCCCTTGTCTCGCACCTTGGTAACAAAGCGGAATCAAAAACCCAGGGTTTGTTGCGCTTTAGCGCCGCTCTCAATAAGAAAAAGTTGGGACCAGATAAATTCATCTATTCAGTCTATCAATTTATTTAATTAGGAATGGGAACGCAAACGAATAATACAACGATATAGGCGTCTGAAGTCAGCTTCATTGAGTTGATCTCTGCACAGCCAAAAACGTTCTACTCGCTTATTGGTGATGGTGTCGTGAATCTCTACAAACATAAACGGGCCAAATGCAAGACTTGTTGGGGAGATGCAGCCGCGGTGCCCTTGGGTGTGTAAAAGACGCTCCCAATTTCCTTGATCATCAAGCAAAACGATATCGGCTTTTTCAGCTGTAAGTAATTTGTAACCGCATATAAACCGATAAAAGCCAACTATAATCAAGGTTGCGAGCCCAAACGTTAATGTCACTTGGACAAAAAATTGAAAGGCAAAAGCCTCTGGACGCCAACTCCACAATGACATTATAAGCAACGAATAAAATCCCAATCGCGTCAATGGAAAAAGTTGGCTCGCGCCGATCACAATTCTATACTTTAACACGACCCAGAATATAGCTGATCATCTTAGCAAGTTCTTCATCATCACATTTCTGATGACCCATAAACCATGCGTAAAGATCTGGATCATCGCACGTAAGAAGACGCTCAAAAGTGAGCTGTTGAGCCTCATCTAAATCACCAAATGCTTGCTCTACAAATGGCATAAAAAGTACATCTAACTCAAGCATTCCCCGTCTGCATGCCCACTTTAGACGAGAAACTCTTTTTTTATCAAACATTACTACTCCAATATGCATTGCCTGAGGCAAATGACAGATTAAGCAAAAACCGTTGCAGGTTAACGACATTCATCAAGACGAACTTTTTGATTTGTTATGTCAATACCCATCGAATAAAGCCAATGTTAACTTGTTTAAATTGGTTTTGACCTTATTATGCCTTTTATCAGTCATAGGTTAACAAGGTTATTGCAAATATGCAGTCCAGTTTTACGGCAACGAGCAATCTTAGTTGTGTTTTAAGCCAGATCGGGATCATTTCACTTTCGGGGGATGATGCCAATAGCTACTTGCAAGGCAAAGTGACTAATGATGTCGATGCGCTTCATGAAGACATCGCCCAACTCGGCTGTCATTGCGATTTTAAAGGTAAAACCTGGAATATTTTCACGGCAGTGAAACATAGTGATAAAATTCTATTGATAAGCCATAAAGAAGGTGTTCCCCAATCACTGGCTGAATTGCAAAAATATGGTGTTTTTTCGAAGGTAACCTTTGCCGATGAGTCAGATGCATTTGCAGCGCTGGGAATGGCAGGACCGGAATGTGCAGAGATTCTAAGTCAACACATCGGTACTCTTCCCTCAGATCATTTTGCGGTGAAACATTTTGATAATGGTTTGGTTATTTGTTTAACGTCGCCAGTGCAACGCTACTTAGTGCTGGGAGATCCAGCGTTTATAGAGACTATCCACAACCATATGGTTGAATTTTCTCAGCCGGAAACGCTGTGGGAAAAGCTCGATATACAAGCAGGAATTGCTAATATTCAATCTGCAACCGTTGCTGAATTTGTTCCACAAATGATGAACATGCAACACCTTGGCGCGATAAGTTTCACCAAAGGATGTTACATGGGTCAAGAAGTTGTTGCTCGAACCAAGTATTTGGGCAAAAACAAGCGAGCGGCATTTATTTTGACGACAGATTCTCCCGTGACAGCGCAAGCAGGTGATGTGCTGGAGAAACAGGTTGGTGAAAATTGGCGGCGAGGAGGCACAGTATTGCGCCATGCAACCTTGGACGACAACACTTGGGTGTTGGCAGTATTGCCAAATGACACCGAAGATTCCGACAAATTTAGATTAAAGTCACACCCGCAACACCCATTCGCAGTGCACGCTCTGCCCTACTCCACAATTGAAGACCAATAAGGTCAAAGGTCAAACTATGCTTATAAGCCAAAACGCTATTGTTACAATGCATTTCACCGTCAGCACTCAAGATGGAACGCAAATAGATTCATCCAGAGAAGACAATCAACCTATGGTTTTCATGCAAGGCAGCCAATACCTTATTAAAGGTTTGGAAGATGCCCTTGAAGGTAAACAAGTCGGGGATAAATTTGAATTAACGATTCCCCCCGAATTGGCTTATGGTGAACGCAATGACGCATTGGTACAGATGGTTCCCAAATCGATGTTTGAAGGTATGGACATCGAAGTGGGTATGACGTTCCGAGCCACTACGGATGAAGGTGAACAATCGGTAATGATCATTGACGAAACAGACGATGAGGTTGTGGTGGACGGTAACCACCCCTTGTCTGGTGTACATTTGAATTTCGACGTTGAAGTGCTTGAAGTTAGAGAAGCCACAGAAGACGAACTTGCCCATGGTCATCCACATGTTGATGGCGGCTGTGGTCACCAACACTAATGCGTTTAACAACAAAATCCGCTTGTAGAGATATTTCCAGCGGATTTTGTTGCCATTACATGAAGCTACACCGCGTCTTCGTTTTCTTCTCCTGTGCGGATACGAATCACTCTTTCAACGTCGGTGACAAAAATTTTACCATCGCCAATTTTGCCAGTTTGAGCAGTCGACATAATGGCTTCAATGGCCCGCTCTACATGCTCTTCGGGTACAACAAGCTCAATTTTCATTTTAGGCAAGAAATCAACCTGATATTCCGCGCCTCGATACAACTCCGTATGGCCTTTTTGACGACCAAAGCCTTTAACTTCAGTAACCGTCATACCTGAAACACCCACTTCAGATAGGGCTTCTCTCACGTCATCCATTTTGAACGGTTTAACAATTGCTTCTACTTTTTTCATTAATTCAGTCCAGCCTTATTCATTGCCATGATTGATTTGTTATTTAAATTTAATCGTAAATCGTTGGGATTGGAACACGTTTGTGCTGAGTACGTTCATAAATCGAGATTAATTTCTCCTCGACATTGGCCGCGACAGGTTTCCCCTCTAGAAAATCATCAATTTGATCATAGGTCATGCCAAGCGCTTGCTCGTCAGCTTTTTGTGGCGCTAAAGTTTCCAGATCGGCTGTCGGCGCTTTGTTAACAATGTTTTCAGGAGCCCCTAAAAAGCGAGCAAGTTGTCGCACTTGGCGCTTGTTTAATCCAAAAAGTGGGGCCAAATCACAAGCACCATCACCATACTTAGTGTAAAAGCCTGTAATATTTTCAGCGGAATGGTCTGTACCTAATACCAATCCGTCCAGCATACCGGCAATTTCATATTGAATAACCATTCGCGTGCGAGCTTTAACGTTTCCTTTGACAAAGTCCTGCTTGCCCTCATCCTTTGGGAGTATTCCTATGGAAGCCAAAGAGTCACAAGTTTGCTGGTGGATGGCATCTGCACCGGGTTGCACGTTTACGGACAATGCATGTGTGGGTCGAATAAATTGAATACTTGATTGGGCATCCTGTTCGTCTGCTTGCACATTGTAAGGCAAACGCACCGCGACAAACTGGTAGGACGCTTTACCTTCATCGTTCAACTCATTGACTGCCAACTGGCATAATCGTCCGAGCGTACAGGAATCGACTCCACCGCTTATCCCCAATACCAACGTCTTTAAACCCGAATTAAGCAAGTGTTGTTTAATAAATGCCACTCTTCTATTCAATTCAAACTGCACGTCAATTTCTGATAAAACTTTCATTTCGGCGAGTATTGCTTGTCTTTGCATTGTCAATCCTATTGCTATGTCGTGACGTCGGTGATAAAAAATTAGTACGGAAAGGTATGTTAAGTGGTTTAAAGATACTTTGGATACCGTGTTACCCATTTGTATACGCAAGAAATCACTTATATAAGCTATGGTATAACCTGAGAGAGAAAGAGTGAATACTCTTCAGTGGGCTTTAGCACAATTTTCTGGGAATTAATCGCACACCATTATGATCAAGTCAAATTATCAATATCAACGTGGCGTTACGCTAGTCGAACTAATGATTGGATTAGTGATCGTTGGAGTGGTTTTGACATTTGGGCTTCCGGCGGCTCAAGGTATCATCAATAAAAACCGGATAGTCTCAGAAATCAATGAAATAAGTGGTGTGATACAATTTGCTCGAGCCACTGCCGTCGATGAACAGATATTAACAATAGTTTGTCCCACAGCAAATTTTTCAACGTGTTCAACAGATTGGAGCCAAGTGAAGATGGTGTTTGCCGATGAAGATGGCAATGGTTCTCGAGGTAATGACGAAGAGATTCTTGTCGCAACCTCTTTAATATCGTCTAACAATTACGCCAATGGTCCCAATCAATCGATTCAATTTTTACCTAATGGCTCGGCAAATGTGCTTTCTACAATATTGTTATGCCACAGTAGTAAAGACGCGGCCTATGCTCGGGAGCTAACGGTAACGCCACAAGGAAGAGTAAAAATTAGTCAAGATGCTAATAAAGATGGCGTACATGAAAACATTTCAGGCAACGCTCTGAGCTGTCCGTAAGCGATTCAGAAACCCGTTAGTGATTAAAAGTCCATTTTTT
The DNA here is from genome assembly GCF_007197995.1 of Aliiglaciecola sp. M165. Classification (GTDB taxonomy): domain Bacteria; phylum Pseudomonadota; class Gammaproteobacteria; order Enterobacterales; family Alteromonadaceae; genus Aliiglaciecola. Next base: position 313,365 of record NZ_VKKH01000006.1, on the reverse strand, counting down.
CAATTAATTTAAGTCGCCGTTCGAATTGCTCAAGATGGTCCGCTTTTTCGTAATCGAAATGATATTGATTATGGAAGCCAAATCGTAATGTCACCTGATTGTCTTCAAGATAAAGCGTGTAGCCATCGTGGTCGGTATAGGCTTTAATATTTTCAAGCATATGACCACCTTCGACAACCTCGCCGTGCTCTTTGATTTTCTCAAATACTGATAAAATAAACCGACTGTCCAGTTCGTTTTTCATACTTTGCCCTCCAAACCATTCGAATTACATTGACACCCCGACGTAATGAACACACAAGCATTGGCGTAAAAACCCCTAAAAATTGTAACGTAATCCAATATAACCAGCGTTGTGCTTAAGACCATTTTCTCCGGTAATATGTTCCACTTCTGTGCGCAACATGACATTGACACCAAGATAAAAATCAAATCCAATGCCAATCACTCCGCCAAATACTCCTTCATCGTACTCGCACACAGCCATTTGCGCGTCTCCATCAACGGAAAACATGCGTGTATCGCCAAAATCACATTGCCCTGTATCGCTAAGGTGCTGGCCTTCGACATCTATATTCATAACGCCTAATCGATAAAATAACTCGCCTGTTCGACTACCGGCTTTGCCCAATACTGCCGCATAAATTGCATTGGCTTTTAAACCAAACTCAGTTTCCTCTAACCCCAAGGAGGTGGTAGGCAATGTATCGACCAAGCTTTGATTTGCGAGTTGCTGATAGCCGAATTCGGCATACCATTGGCGATCAAATTGATAACCTATGCCAAATTTATAGGCACCGTGATCCACATCATTGGTTTCAAAGTCCGTTTTGCCGTACCCACCAGCCACTACACCGTATAAATCTCCGTCACTGTATGCGTTTTGCGAAAAAACCCCTGTAAGGGTAAAAAGTATCGCGATGCCAATTCTCATCTATGTTCCTTCAAGCTTAACTGTCTATTCATTAATTTTAACTCAAATTATTGATGTTGTTATTATTTTTTCCTTCCTAATGACAAAATCTTTTGTATTTTTTTGCAGGGCCTGTTTTCAACATCAAGAAAATTAAAGTAAGCTGTTGATCTAAAATGATCTCGGCACAAATGAGTAATCGTCTAACCCAATGAACTTGGTAAATCCGCAACAATTGATTAATTATGTCATCCTCGGCTTCTCGTTATTTTTAATTGGTTGTGCCTCCAACAGCGATAATCAATTGCAAATTCGTCACTCATTTGAAGTGATTGATTCGCCCGCTGAAAAACAAAAGTTTGATTTTGTCATGACTTGGTTCGTCCCACCTGCAGTGCTGTTTGGTAATGAGAAAAACAGTATTCTTGCTAATATGGGTCTAAAAACCCGTCCACAAACGAACCCATCGTTGTCCATCGACAACGAAACTCGACTAAGATTGGAAGAGATTGCAATTAAGCGCTTAGAAAACGAATTGGTAGATCACGAAATGTGTCAAAAAGGCTATAAAATCAGTCTTACTAACTGGCTGGATCGTTCTATTCGTTTTATCGGTCACTGTCTTGCTACCCAACAAAAAATTTGAGGAATAACACTATGCAAACGATCAAAACACGTGCGGCTGTCGCTTGGCAGGCAGGACAGCCTTTAAGTATTGAGGAAGTTGATCTTATGCCGCCTCAAAAAGGCGAAGTACTTGTGCGCATTGTCGCAACGGGGGTCTGCCATACCGATGCTTATACTTTGTCAGGTGACGATCCAGAAGGCTTGTTCCCTGCCATCTTGGGCCATGAAGGTGCAGGAATTGTTGAAGCAGTCGGTGAAGGTGTCAGCCTGGTAGAAGTGGGCGATCATGTCATTCCCCTTTACACACCAGAATGCGGTCAATGCAAATTTTGTTTATCGGGTAAAACTAATCTATGTCAGGCCATCCGCGCTACACAAGGCCAAGGATTGATGCCCGATGGTAGCACGCGTTTTTCTAAAGACGGCAAACCTATTTATCATTACATGGGCACCTCAACGTTTGCAGAGCACACCGTAGTACCCGAAATTGCATTAGCAAAAATTCCCAAAGATGCGCCGTTGGAAAAAGTTTGCTTGTTGGGATGCGGTGTCACAACTGGAATGGGTGCAGTGACGAATGCCGCCAATGTGCAACCTGGCGATACTGTCGCGGTATTTGGACTAGGCGGTATCGGTTTGTCTGTGTTAATTGGCGCTAAAATGGCTAACGCTGGCAGAATCATTGCTATCGATATCAATGAGGATAAATTTGACATTGCCGAGCAACTTGGCGCAACGGATGTAGTTAATCCCAAGAACTACGATAAACCTATCCAAGATGTCATTGTGGAAATGACTGACGGTGGTGTGGATTACTCATTTGAATGCATCGGCAATGTCAATGTTATGCGCTCCGCTTTGGAATGTTGTCACAAGGGTTGGGGGGAATCCGTGATTATTGGTGTAGCTGGCGCAGGTCAAGAAATCTCTACCCGCCCGTTCCAACTGGTGACAGGTCGCGTTTGGCGGGGGACAGCCTTTGGTGGTGTCAAAGGCCGTAGCCAATTACCTGATTATGTGCAGCGCTACATGGATGGGGAATTTGAACTCGACACATTTATTACCCACACAATGAGTTTGGAAGATATTAATCAGGCATTTGATTTAATGCACGAAGGTAAGTCCATCCGTTCAGTGGTGCACTACTGATGAATGGGATTGAACGAGTTTCTTCAACCACCTGCTTTGGTGGCCAACAGCAACGATTTAAACACGCATCATCTGTTCTAAATTGCGACATGTTTTTCAGTGTTTTTGTACCACCCCAGGTATCGCAAGGGGAGAGGCTTCCGGTGCTTTATTGGTTGAGCGGATTAACCTGTACGGATGAAAATTTTGTTACCAAGGCCGGTGCTCAGCGCACCGCAGCAGAGCTTGGTATCATTATTGTCGCACCAGATACCAGCCCTAGAGGCAAAGATGTCGCCGATGATGAAAATTATGATCTCGGCCAAGGTGCTGGCTTTTATCTAAATGCCACCCAACCACCTTGGAATAAACACTACAAAATGTATGACTACATTGTTGAAGAGTTACCGGCATTAATTCAAGCCAATTTCCACGTCAAACCCAAATCAGCCATTGCTGGACATTCAATGGGTGGGCATGGCGCATTGGTCATTGGTCTGTCACATATGCAGCAATTCACCTCTATTTCTGCGTTCGCCCCCATCGTTAACCCAAGTAACTGTCCATGGGGAATCAAAGCATTTAACACCTATTTAGGCGACAATCAAAGCAATTGGGAACAATACGATGCATGCAAAATGTTAAAACAACAAGGCAGTTTTTTGCAGATCCCGATTAAAATTGATCAAGGGCTTGAGGATGACTTCTTGCAAAATCAGCGGTTAACCCGGCCATTTGAAGAGCAAGCCAAGAAAATCAATTACCCTGCGCAAATAAGTTATTTCCCTGGTTACGACCATAGCTATTTTTTCATCGCCAGCTATATCGATGCGCATCTAAGATTTCATCACCAATACCTTACAAAACAATAATGAGTTAATTGTAGTTTGTCCGCAGTCAATAAAGGCCGACCACATTTTGCCAGTCGAATAGGCTTCATCTTCGCCGCAGCAGGTTCTGCTGTTGGCTTAGGCAATATATGGGGATTTCCAACGCAAGTTGCGAATCATGGCGGCGGTGCTTTCATCATCATCTACCTGTTAGTGATGATATTGCTGGCTGTTCCTGCCCTTTACGCGGAGCTTTCGATTGGTTTTATTGCCCGAGCTAATCCAGTAGAAGCATTGCGTGATGCGTGTCGCAAGCATCCTACTCAGAAACCTCTGTTTGGCAGCGTTTTAGGATTCGTTAGCCTCACCGCAGCAATCTTTATGTTGGGTTTTTACAGTATCCTAGCCGGTTGGATGTTGGCGCACAGTTTAGGCAGTGTTTTTTCTGCGATAGGTTGGGAAAAAGGCGTTGAATTTGTCACCCAAAACACAGTGCAACGAAACCTTAGTTTTTGTTTGCTTGTCACTTCTTTAACGGCAGGTATTATTTTCGCAGGTGTTAAACGGGGTATTGAAGCCTGGTCAAAGAGACTTATGCCGCTACTTTTATTACTGCTTGGTAGCCTGATAATTTACGTGCTCTTTTTACCAGGCGCCCAGCAAGGTTTGGCGCTGTTTTTACGTCCTGACTTTGATGCTTTTTTACAACCCAAGTTATATCTGGCAGCGATGGGACAGGCCTTTTTCTCGTTATCCGTAGGCGTTGGAGGAATGATGATTTATGGCTCCTACTTACGTCGTGATGAAAACCTTGGACGATTAACAATGACTGTCGCGGGTCTGGATACCTTAGTGGCATTCATGGCCGGTTTACTCATAATTCCAGCGTTATTCGCCGCGCAAAGTATCGGCGAAACCATCATGAGCAATGGCGAGCTAATTGGTCGCAGCCAGCTAATTTTTGATGTGTTGCCCAGGCTTTTCGACAGCTTGGGGTGGTTCGGTAATGTTGTTGGATTTATCTTCTTTACCTTATTGAGTATTGCTTCGATTACTAGCACGATTTCAAGCACCGAAGTTCCCGTCAGCTACCTCATTGAATCAAAAAAACAATCCCGTAACGCTGCTGTTTTGCTAGTGAGCATTACGGTGCTGGCATTAAGCACGCTCATCGTTTTCAACTTTGAACTCTTGTTCCGAGCGATTATTGCATTACTCACCCACTACACTTTGCCACTAATGGGGCTGATGTATTTTGTGGTTATTGGCTGGATCCGCCCATGGCCAAGTGATTTAAACAATGAAGGAATATTCAAAACCCTGTTAAGACTGCATATAAAATATATTTGCCCTATTTTAATGTTGTGTGTGTTTGTGAGTGTGATGTGAGGGCATGAAAAACAAAATTAAGACTCTACTAAAATTTATTTCGGTAAGTATGCTATTTCTGCTCATTGGTTTGGCGATTTTCAGCACCACGAATACATACAAAGAGCTGAAAAGCCGAGCAACACTTTATGTAACCCTGAATAAAGATCAAAACTGGGGGATACGGAAAGCAATTCTGGATCTTGCCTACGCTGTGCTTTCCACAACGCAAAACGATGAACACTTCGAATTTGACAAAAATAACGCTGAAGCAGGTGCCAAAGCTTCTAAAAGTGATTTATCAGATTATTTGATTCAAGCTAAAAAAATAATAAAAGTAGATGATGCCAAATCCATCGTTTCGGCGATACAAAACGCAAAAGCCGGACAAGTAATTCTGATACTGCCTGGTGAATACAAAATTCGCATGGACACCTTGTACGTGAAAGGGGTTGGCACGCGTCAAAGTCCTATTGTCTTGGCGGCAAGTCAATTTGGCCAGGTTACACTTCATTTTAATTCCTGGGAGGGGATTTTACTCGACAAGCCCTTTTGGGTAATTAAAAACCTGATATTTAAAGGACCGTGTGAGGATCATAAACGTTGCCAACATGCGATTCATATGACAGGCAATGCGGACAATACAGTGATAGACAATAATGCGTTCATTAACTATAGCGCTGCACTGAAATCAAATGGCCGCTACCCTAAAGGTAAAGCGCAATTTCCAGACAATGTGGTGTTTTCGAATAACGATGTTTATAACACCGAGTTGCGCAAAAGCAATTCACCGGCTTCACCGATTGATGTGGTGGGGGGAGACAATTGGCTGCTAGAAGGGAATTTCATTGCCGATTTCTCGCGCAAGGTTAGAGGACGCATGAGCATTGTCTACGGTGCATTTTTAAAAGGCGGTGGTAGCAATGGAACGATTCGAAACAACGTCATTAATTGCGCATGGAATTTACCCTACCAATCTAGCTTAGATATTCGTTTGGGATTGTCCCTGGGTGACGGAGGCACTGGAAAAAAATGGTGTCAGGTTAAAGACTGTAAGTACGAGCATTCAGGCGGAGTCATTTCAAACAATCTAATAATGAATTGTAAAAATGACGTGTCGATATACCTCAACAAAGCAGAAAATACTAAGATTTATCATAATGTGATCCTTAACTCTCTGGGGGTCGACGCAAGATTTCCGGCCACACAGCTGTCCATTCAACGAAACATAATCCAGGGTAGAGTCAAAGCCAGAGACGGCGCTTTTGTAAGCGAATCCAATAACACCTTTGTCTCGGATTTAGATGATGTCGATATGCTAAAAGCTGCCGAACTGTTAGCCCGGCCTTAAATTGAGAATCAATTGACTTCGATTTTAACCACGAGAAGCAAGCTGCTTAACGAAATTAGCAGTAATTGTCTCCACTTCTTGTTTGTATTTTTTTGTCGAAAATGTGTGATCCGCTTGCTCTATTTTGTGCAACTGAGCGTTTTTGGATTGCAGAACTCGCCACGACTTTTTGCCCAAAGTCTGCTCTTCAAATTCTTTGGCGGTCAAATCTACTCCACTGAGGATCAAGCAAATTTCTCCACTAAACTGTGCCAAACCTTTTTGCATTCTGGATTGGTAACTTTGTTGACTGGTTTGTTCTGACGCAACGCTGTCTTTAACAAAGCCTTTGGCATCACCTACAGATTCTGCAACTTTAACCTTGCCACTGAATAATTTTTTCCAAAATTCAGCGGAGGTAAGTCTTTGTAAATAATAATATTTCAACATCGTTTTTCCCATAGCTGCATCACTTCGCAACCATGGATTAAGTAAAACCAAACCCGCAACACGATCATCTGATGGAACATACATCATCGCTGCCGAAGCCGCGTCGCACAGTCCCCAAATCACAACTTTTTCGGCTTTGGTTTTTTCAATCAGCGTGTTTGTCGCAGCCAAAATGTCCTCATCGATACTTTCAAAAGATTTTTTGTCGCCACTACTGTCCCCCATCCCTGTATAGTCAAAGCGCAACGAAGGAATACCTTGCTGTGCCAAATAACGAGACAACTGAATAAATTGTCGATGGCTCCCCACTCGATATTGTGGGCCACCCACTACCAACAGCACTGCAACCTTACTTGGCACCTCTACACCATGCAAAATTCCCAACAGCTGTGCGTTTTCGCAGTCAAATGTGATGGCTTGCTCTAACATTGCAGCTCTCCCTTTTGCTCTTCAAGCACAGGTCTTTGTTGCAATGCATCAAGCATAGGCTGATGTAAAAAACGCTGTTCAAAGATTTCAGGGATCTGCCAGAATGCGCTGCCTTCGAAACAGCTCACGTTCAAAACCGATCCTCCCCAGCCGTCAATCAATTTTTGAATAACAGGGGTAATTTTATTAGCTGACAATTCCAGCCAAGCGACGGTAAAATCAGGGGCTAACCCCTCAGGGTTTTCTGTGGGGATATGTAAACTATCAATTGAACCTAATAACTCAGCACAAATTTCGTAACCCGCAACTTCTGTCGTATTTCCAGCTAAAATGTGCTCTCGCCATTTCACGTTTTGTTGTCCCTGCATCATACTCGCGGCTTGTTTTAAGCGCAGAAATTGTGTCATAAATTGTTTGCCTTTTAACACAGGTTTCCACCAGACAAGCTGTTTTACGGGCATCACTTGATGAATATCCTGCAGTTTTTGGCATGCGAGTAAAGCACCAAAGCGCATTCCCCATAAAGTGAGATGTTGTTCTCCTTTTTGCTTGAGCCAATGCACGGTATCCAAAATATTTTGCTGCCATATGTCAGCGTTCGCCTCCAGTATTTCACCTTCGCTATCACCGCAACCAAAATAGTCCAGACAATAAACGTTGAAGCCCTGCTCACTTAGAAATTGTGCTTGCTTAGCCACTACCGCTCTGCAGAGATTCATTTCTTCAAAAATTGAAGGCAAAAACAGCACCGCTTGCTTGGCAGGTTGTTCGTTGGCGGAATACTGAGTTACGAATAGTTTTCCCGCATCACTTGGAACAAAATGTCCTTGGATCACAATTAACTTCTCTATCAACATAGTTAAATTGGCCAAAGGATACCTTAACTGTTGGCTTTTTTGCAGTGAATTAGTGCATCCAACGTTTGGCGCTTGCTAAAACCAAATGATTATATTCTGTGCGCTTCAATCGTTAATACATGGCATTTTTATGCTGTTTGACATAGCATATGCATCTTGATTTTATTAACAATATTCGTGCAACCTTGGTTGCTTGCAAAAAGTACGGTGTAACATGGCAGTTAATTTTTTACCCCCCATTGCTAACGCAAGCCAATTTCCTCAACCAAGTGTTTCTGCAACACCAGATTTTCACTTAAAAGACGTGGTGCTATTTAACCGATCCCCTTACCATCTGGAGAACGCAGTTTTTACTCGCAATGGTCGAGGAGCTATAGGCATCGCGGGCAAAGCTCTTAAAAAGACCGCAGATAACATCATATTGATCCCTGCCTATCATTGCCCTGCCTTGGTAGAACCCTTCATATGGCTCGGCTACCAAATCCATTTTTATCCAGTAATGGAAAATTTGCAGGTAGACAAGGCGATGCTCAATAGCATGCTCGATGAGTTAAACCCTACCCATGTAGTTGTCGTGCGTTACTTTGGGTTTAACCAGAATGTCGATGAGATGATCGCGATGTTGCGCGGCCGCCCGGTCGAAATCATTGAGGACTGCGCACACTCACTGTTCCGATTTTTGCATCACTTCGATCCGAAAATGGCCAGTGACATTGAAGTTAGCGCCAGTATTTGTAGTATCAACAAAATTTTACCCACCGTTGATGGTGGCGCGCTTTACCTTCCAAACAAACCAGCAGGTACTTTGCAACAAACAAGTTGGGCCGACGAATTAAAAGCCTTCGCTTACCTGTTGGGAATTCCTCAAGCTCTGGACAAATTTCGCTCCCGTTCGAAGGCTGTAAACAGCGACCAAACAGCAAATATAGGCACAACAAAAGACGCCAGCCCGTCAATAAAGCCCTCGATTGAACAAGAGGATAAAGCGCTGCGCTACTTTCAGCCAGTGGATGTGGAATCGGCCAGTTATCGTCATACCCATTACATTTTGGGCAAAAGTCAAATTGAAACGATCAGAGAAAAGCGCAGAAAGAATTTTGAATACCTGATCTCTAAAATTGATAATCCAGTTGTGGGGCATCCACTTTATACTAGCCTGGACCAATTTGACGTACCTTACGTGTTACCTTTTCTACTTAATGATGACAAACACTTTTTTACTTTGCGTAAAAACGGAATTCAAATTCTGCGCTGGGAAGAAACGGCAGTAAGCGAGTGCAAAAACAGTATGCACTATCGTTCTCACCTGATTCAAATCCCTTGCCACCATCAGCTCACCAAAGAGCAAATGGATTTTGTCATTGACACAATTAATAGTATTCAGTCCTAAGGAAAAGAAAAGAAATGAATTGGTTTCATGTTCCCTACAGCGCTTTTCCAGAGCACAAAGCAAAATGGCAAGCGCTCAATCAAAAAACAATGAATCTGGCATTTTTTGAGGCAGAATTTGTTGACGCCTTGTTAGCCTACTTTTTTGATGGTGACGAGTGTTTTGTGTACGCGTTAAAAGGCAGTGAGATGGCATTTGCCGGCTTTTTTAAACCCAAAGGTAAAGGTCAATGGATGACATGCATGCCCTCCCAAAGCCCATTAGGCCTAATGTTGCATGCAGAACCTATTGATGAGGACATGTTAAAGGCAATTTGTGAAACCTTACCTGGCAAAGTGGCCATGCTTGACCTATTGCAACTAGACAGCAAATTTAGCGCATTCACACCAGCAGACTTGGTTGAAAAACAAGCCTATATCACCACAGGCAACCGCCCTATCCCGGAAGATTTTGACGCCTATTTTAAATCCCTCGGAAAAAACATGCGGCAAAATTATAACAAAGTCATAAACCGCGCGGCCAGAGCTGAAGATACGCTTTCAACACAAAAAGTCAGCGCTCCAGATGAAGTCAGAATGGCCATTCTAAAATATGGCGAAATAGAAAGCATGGGGTGGAAAGCGCAGGAAGGCACCGCCATTTCTCCTGACAATACGCAAGGTAAGTTCTATCAGCAGGCACTTATTGGGTTAGCTGAAAAAGGCAAAGCGTGTTGTTGGTATTATCTTATCAACGAAGAAGTGGTATCTGTCGATCTATGTATTCAACAGGATGATACCTTGATCATATTAAAAACCACTTACAACGAGGCCTTTAATAAACAATCGCCTGCGTTAATGCTAAAGATCGAAATGTTGAAATATTATAGTGCTAACCTTGAGACAGAAGGGATAAGGAATATCGAGTTTTATGGGAAGGCAATGGAATGGCACAAACGCCTGGATTCCGAATTACGGGAAATTGAACATGCAACCTATTTCCCCAGTAAATTAATAAAGGGTGCAGTTAAGTTGTTAAAGCGAGTTAAAAAATAACGAGTTTGCCATGAAAAATTTAGTGACAGTGATAATCCCATTTTTTCAGCGAAGCCAAGGCTTACTGAAAAACGCACTGTTAAGTGTGGGGCAGCAAACAATTTTTTCTCAGATCGACAAAATTATTGTTGTCGATGATGGGTCTCCTGTGCCAGCTAAAGCAGAGATCGCGGCTCTTGATGACCAGCCAAATTTGCAAGAAAAAATCCAGTTAATTGAAAAACAAAATGGCGGGGTGGCGTCAGCGCGCAACGCTGGGATTGATAAGGTTGGCGCATCTGTATCCTATGTGGCATTACTCGATCCTGACGATGTATGGCTTCCTGAGCACCTGGAGCTTGCGATTGCAGCACTCTCTACTGGTACAGATTTCCATTTTTGCAACTTCACTCACATAGGACAGACGGTTGGCGCATTTGAGCGGGCAGGCTACATTAGCCCCGCTGATCACCCTGCCCTTGACGGTGAGTATAATCATCAGTATCAAGGCGACATTGTACGCCAAATTACGACAGCCAATGTCATTGGGGCTTCGTCGGTAATTTATGATTTTCAGAAACACAAAAATAGTCGATTCAAAACCGATTTTCGTTTTGCTGGCGAAGATTATTTGATGTGGTTGGATATTACTAGCAATAGTGATGGCATTAGCTTTACAAGCAAAATTACTACTCACTGCGGCGAAGGGATCAACTTGTTTTCAGGCGCACAATGGGGAACCGAGCATCTTTGTAAACGGCTCTTTGACGAAATCAATTATCGCTATTATTTGATGAATAACATCACGATGACGAAGGCCAACCGTGAACGAGTCAAAGAAATGCTTTATGACAATCGAACAGCCTATATTGGAAACTTACAATCCATGCTAAAAAGACTTAAACTCTCGGCTATTGGATTATTTTTTAAACACTTTTTTGGTAATAAGCCCTTTCGGGACACTCTTTTAAAGAAAGTTGCCTAAATATTAACGCGAAGATTCTAAATTGTGACTCAGCACAACAAGTAATAGGAAGACACTTTTGAAGCTAATAGTACAGATCCCCTGCTATAACGAAGAGCACACGTTACCTGCAACGTTTAATGACATTCCCAAAGAAATAGAGGGTGTCGATGAAGTAGAAATTATGATTATCGACGATGGTTCCAAAGACAAAACTATCGACGTTGCAAAAAAGCTGGGGGTCCATCACATTGTTGTGAATAAAAATAACCGTGGACTGGCTCGTACATTCCGTAAAGGTGTTGATGAATGCCTGAAACGTGGTGCTGATATCATTGTTAATACCGATGGCGACAATCAATACGCAGGGTGGGATATACCTAAACTCATACAACCGATCCTTGATGGCAAAGCAGACGTGGTAGTTGGTGATCGGAAAACCGGTGAAATCGCTCATTTTTCACCGCTTAAGAAATTGTTGCAGCGAGTTGGTAGTTATGTGGTCAGACAGCTCTCTGGAGTGAGTGTTCCAGATGCCGTTAGCGGTTTTCGAGCATACAGCAGAGAAGCGGCATTGCAGCTCAACATCGTATCCCCGTTTAGTTATACCATCGAGGCGCTGATTCAATCTGGCAAAAAACACATGGCTGTGACATCTGTCCCTGTTGAGACCAATGATAAGACACGTGAATCACGCCTGTTTACCAGTATTCCGAAATTCATCGAACGGCAGCTGACAACGATTGTTCGTATGTACACCATGTATCAACCGTTGCGAGTGTTTTTCCTGTTGGGTGCATTCCTAACAATGTTAGGGCTGATCCCTATCACGCGATTCATCTATTTTTATATCACTGGTGATGGCGATGGCCATATCCAATCGCTAATTTTAGGCGGTACCCTAACGATTCTTGGTTTTGTCACCTTCATCATCGCTTTTTTAGCGGATTTGATAAACTTTAACCGCCTGCTCATTGAACAAACTCTGGAAAAAGTCAGGCGCTTAGAGTTGGAAATGTTAGAACATAAAGAAAAAGATAACGACAATTAGTAGCAAGTCATATCGCTTAGGGAAAAACGTATTAAATGACGCGTAAAGTTTTAATTTGTGCCTCAACCTTTCCCCGTTTTAAAGGGGACGGAATGGTTGACTTTGTGTGGCAACAAGCCCGCTATTTGCAAAAACACTATCCCAACCTAGAAGTGCATGTGTTAGTTCCCCATGATCCTGGCGCAGCGCATTATGAAGAGTGGGAAAATGTACATATTCATCGCTATCGATATTTTGCGCCGGCGGAGATGCAATCTTTGGTGTACCCTGCAATTTGGCCGAATATCAAAGAACAGCCATTGAGACTTTTTCAGGTTCCTTTTTTGCTACTCAATTGCTACTTGGCAACTCGCAAATTAGTTAAACAGCACCGCTTTGATCTGATTTATTCTCACTGGTTTACGCCCCAAGGAATGATGTGTAACCGCGTAGCCCGTGAATTTAATATTCCTCATACGCTTACCTCTCATGCAGCCGATATTATCATCCTTAAAAAAATACCCTTTTTAGGAAATTATTTAGTGCGAAAAATTTTGCCTTCGTTTAAGGCCATCTCTTTTGCTGGCAGCAGAGGTATGAAACAGGCACTGGACTTTTTTGATGAACCCATGCGCAACACGCTCGTCCGTAAGTGCAAAGTCTTACCCATGGGTGTCGACTTGCAATTACCTGTGTCTCACGCCGACAAGGCGAAGCAAAGCGTTTCTTCAGACATTTTGAAGTTGTTGTTTGTCGGTCGTCTTGCAGAAAAAAAGGGGGTCACCTTCTTACTCAACGCAATGGCAAAGATTAAAGCCCAAGGAATCTCGATTCACCTAGACCTGCTGGGTGATGGCCCTCTGATTGACGATATTCGTCAAGAAGTTAGCGCGCTTAATTTAAGTGCAGAGGTTAACTTTCAGGGGTTTGTGAACGGCGAGGAAAAATTTAAATTTATACAAAATACCGATTTGTTTGTACTACCATCAATCATTACTGCTGACGGGGATGCCGAAGGTTTACCCGTTAGTTTGCTGGAAGCCATGTCCGCCGGCGCTTTATGTTGCGCTTCAGATGAATCCGGCGCACCAGATATTATTGAAGACGGTAAAACCGCAATAATGTTCAAAGCAAAAAGCAGTGATGCGCTGGCTGCAGTATTTAATCAAGTAGCAAATATGACCACAGAACAACGCAGCGCTATTGCCAACCAGGCAAAAGTAGCAGGCGACGCTTATTTGTGGGACAACATGATCCATCAACATGCGGAATATTTAATTTTGCCGTATATCGCAGAGTCAGTTCATGCCAAATGAGAAGCGTTGCGATGCAATAATTGACGTTGTTATGGCTTGTTATCGCGAGCCGATTCCGTGGCTGAGCAATGCCATTGATTCAATACTAACCCAGTCAGAAACGCGATTTAAATTTGTTATTGTGTTAGATGACCCAGACAATTTGGAGATTAAAAACTGCTTATCTTCCTTTCAGGCCCAAGATGACCGAATTGAAGTCATAATCAATGAACAAAACTTGGGATTGGCCGCTTCGCTCAATCGCGCAATCCAGGCATCCTCCTCTCCTTTTATCGCCAGAATGGATGCTGATGATATTTCTTTGCCAGAACGTTTAAAAATTCAATTGGATTACTTAAACGCTAATCCTGAATACGCGTTGATAGGCAGTGCCATAGAAAATATCGATGAAAACCAAACCGTCTTGGGTATCAAGACCTTTGAATCCAAGCCTGCACTGTTGAAAAAAATGATCCCTTTTTGCTCAGTTGCATGCCATCCGACCTGGATGTTTAGAAGACAAGATTATGATGATGTGCAGGGGTACCGTAATCTCTCCACTGCGCAAGATTATGACTTTTTGTATCGATTAATAGACGCTAATAAGCGCATTACCAATCTTCCACAACCGCTAGTCAAATATCGTATCCATAACAGCAGCATAACCAGCGGAATGAGCTTAAAACGTTATAAGATTAGGCGATATATCCATGATATGCACCAAGATAGAGTTCGATATGGCAAAGATGAATTTAGTGAAGAAATTCTACAGTCCTATGTGGCCCAAGCAAAAGCAAGTAAGACAATTAGCAAACTCTTGACTAAATTACGACAAGCTGAAGAAAAACAAAGCCCTCTGAAGATTTTTTATATGGGTTTGTTAACGGTTTTATCTGCCGATGTTCGACAACGTGTGATTGACCATATCCAACTTAAGTGGCTGATGGCTCGTCACCCAACTGTGGACAAATGATAAGTTTTGAATGCAATGAATAATAAAACGTCTGTATGTTTTGTCAGTAGCACTTTGTCCAAAGGTGGGGCTGAACGTGCACTAAGTAACCTGCTGTGCAACATGGATAGAAGCCAACTAGATATTTCGGTACTGTTGCTCAATGGAATTGTGACCTATCCGGTGCCAGAAGATGTGACCATTGTCGACCTACGTAAACGTTCGGCCATGTACCTTCCACTTTGCTTTATGTTACTGATTAAGCACCTGGTGCGCATTAAACCCGACATTTTAATCAGTGTATGGTCTTTTCCGAGTCTATTGACCGGAATAGCACTCAAGCTATCGAGATTGAAAACCAATTGGGTTGTCAGAGTGGCGAACAACCCTGCGGATCAGGAAGACGATTGGCGCAAAAAGGTTTTTTATCATCTGTATCAGCGAGCCAAACGTTACATCGTGCTTTGTGACGACCTCGAAGAAAACTTTTTAGCCTACTACCCATTCTCTAAAGGTAAAACGAGAATGATTAGAAATGGATTTGATTTAGAGGCGTTAGAAACTAAAGCCGATGAAGCGATCGAAGATACATGGATTAAACAAAAAGACTATTTGGTTTCAGTCGGTTCCCTTACGGATCAAAAACGTTACGACATTCTGTTGAACGCGATGGCGATGGTGTCGCCAGAAAAAAGACTTCCCTTGGTTGTCTTAGGCGATGGACCACTTAGACAATCGCTGGAAAAACAGACGAATGAATTACAACTCACAGAGTGGGTTATATTTAAAGGGTTTGTTACCAACCCCTATCCTTATGTAAAGCATGCCAAAATTTTTGTGCTGAATAGTGACTACGAAGGTCTTTGCAATGCTGCAATTGAAGCCCAGTGTTTAGGGGTACCCGCGGTGATCACCGACTGCCCAACGGGTAATCGTGAAATTGTGGTTAACGGCGTAACGGGGTATTTGGTCGACATGGCAGATCCGAATAAGATGGCAGAAGGAATAGAAAAAGTCTTAAACCTAAATGCGGACGATTTTCAAAATATGAAAAATGCGGCATCTAGTTTGGTTGGCACAAAATACCGAATTGAAAATTCAGCAAAACAACTCAACGAACTTATCTCGGAGTTTGGATAAATGAACACACCGCAGCGTTATCCTAATTTATTTATTGTCGGCGCACCAAAGTCTGGTACAACTGCAATGGCTAGGCATCTCAATGCGCACCCAGACATCTATACACCGTTACAAAAAGAGTTTACCTACTTTGGAAAAGACCTAGTTCGCTATGCTGAATTGATCACTGAAGCGGCTTATTTAAACTGGTTTGAGGATTGGCAAGACCAGCCCTATGCATTAGATGCTTCTCCCTTCTATTTGTATTCGTTTTCGGCGGCAGAAGAATTTAAAGCTGTGTCACCCAAAGCAAAGATCGTAATTATGTTAAGAAATCCCGTTGATGTCGCTTATTCCATGTATTTTGAAGCCAAGTATGCCTCAAGAGAAGATGTCGATACCTTTGAAGAAGCTTGGGAACTGGAGAAAAACAGAGTCAGCGGCGAAAAAATTCCCAAAAATGCCAGGTTGGAATTCACTACTAGGTACCAGAGTATCGGTATGTATAGCAAACATGTAGAGCATTATATCAATGAATTTGGTAGAGAAAATGTGCACATAATTTTGTTTGAGGATTTCAAGAGAAGTAACCAAGATTGTTATAAATCTTTACTGGATTTTTTAGGGCTTGAGCATAAGCTACCAGAAGACTTCAAAATTCATAATCCAAGTAAGATTGCTCGAAGCCCAATGATCACTCATTTTGCATCAGCGCCACCAAAGTGGATGGGGAAAGTTGGCGGACTCTTTTTGTCTAAATCGATGCGCTGGAAGATTAGAAATTTTATAAAACAGAAGAACACTAAAGTTGTCGAAAAACCGCAGATCAGTCCAAAAATGCGCGAAACGCTCCAAGACCACTATGACGAAGACATTTGCAACTTAGAAAGTCTATTAAGCGTTAACTTAGACTCATGGAAATAGAACATAAAATGCATCAGAAATTGCTCTATGATTTGGCAGCTACGCACCCGGGAAAATTAGGTTCTTTGCACGGGGGAGGCATATATGCTGAAGCGGTATTTGAGAGACTCATGGCGCTAGGACTAGGTGAGAAACTTGAAGTGTTCTACTACGCGCATAAAGAGCTTCCAGATAACATTTTAGAGTTGTGCCAAAAACACGCTATTACGCAACATAAAATCGGCACTGCAAATGATATTCAGGAGCTAATCGATTCAAAATCTTACCATTCTCTCTATTCCGCAATGCCTTATGAATTGTACAAAGATACCGACACGAAAAATGTCAGATTTATCTATACAATTCACGGACTTAGAGAGATAGAGATTCCTTACTCAAGCCAACAGTGGCGCTACAGCATGCACTGGAAAAGAATTGTCGAGTGGTTGTGGGCCAGTTTGTTTACAGAGCATTTTCTTGCTTCAACCAAAAACCGCTTTGAGACGCTTTTGGGCAAGGAAAACAGTGAAGTCATTACCATTTCACAGCATAGCAAATACTCAATTCTCAACCAGTTCGGACATTTGATTAAAGACTGTGATTTGAGAGTGTTATACTCTCCTTTGCTGCAGGAAAGAACTGACAAGGTAGTAACTAACGAAAATTCAAGTGACTCGGAAAGTTTTTTTCTGATCATTAACGGAAATAGGTGGATAAAAAATTCTTATCGCGCTTTGTGCGCATTAGAATCTTTTTATAAAAAAAATCCAAACTGTGAGATAAAGACATTGGTTTTGGGCCTAGCAAAACCGCCCAAAAGGTTTCGCCATCACCCGCTTTTTGAATTCAAAGGCTATGTCAGCAGAGAAGAGCTTGAATCTGCATTTGTTGATGCCTTTGCCTTTATCTATCCAACGCTCAATGAAGGCTTCGGGTATCCTCCTTTAGAAGCAATGAGAAAGCGTACTCCTGTCCTAGCATCAGCAGTTTCGGCAGTACCAGAAGTATGTGGAGATGCAGTTTTATACTTCAACCCTTATGATGTGAATGAGATTGAAATTAGAATTGCCGAAATATACTTCGACGATAAAAAGCGAAATTTGCTTGTTCAAAAAGGTGCACAAAAAGTAAAAGATATGGATCTTCAGCAGGCAGAAATGCTAGACCAACTTTGCACAATAATTATCAACCCAAAAGAAAAATAAGCCAATTACCTTTTGACTACTCTCTCTAAGATCAGTTTTCTGACTTGCGCATCCACAAGTAACCACCAAGACAATATCAGCATCACACTTATGGATATGAAAAGAGCGGCAAACGTTACGACGTGATCGTTTAAAATGTCATTCAAGGTGAAGGTTAACAGTGTAATCAAGGCTGGCCAAATGACACTTGGCAAAGCGCGTAAAACTTTCTTTTTGACCAAATATAATGCACTAGCCAAAGCCGCAGTGCCAAATCCAGCAATCACAGTATATGCGGCCCCCTCGACAAATTGTGCGTCAAGCCAATAAAACATGCCGACAATTAGGGTACTGGCGCCTAAAACATTAATAAGTAAAATAGATTTGTTATGCTCCAAAGCAGCCTGAGATGAATTCAACATATTGTGGATAATAGCCGGTATTAATGCCCAGACTAGAATAGCCATCACATTTCCAGCTAGCCTAAACTTTTCAGTAAATAACCAAACAATTATTGGCTCCGCGAGCTGCGAGGCCAACAACGCACAGCTACAGCCAAACACTACGCCAATGACTATGGAGTAATGAGAATAAGACTGTAGTTTAGAGAAAGAACTCTTAGCATTTCTGCTTAGTGCAGGCAAAGCAGCCGCCCTAATGGATGAAAATATTGAAAGGAGTACCACAAACAGTTGAATAGCCAACGAAAAATTACCAATTTGTGAGAGCGTGATCCCTTCCTGCTTGAGCAGGACCACGGGGCCTTGAAATAAAAATTGCCCTAACGCCACAGCTATCCCTAACGGTAATAACTTAACCACGAGGGCCAGCATAATCCTCGGACGCCACGTCAGATTGACCTTGACTAAATACTTATTGACCCAGAAAACAGCAATCCCCCCCTGACATATCATCCCTAGTGCGTGTACTGAGGCAACCAATAGTACGTTCTCCGTGGCAAATGCAACTAGCAGCCCCAAGGTAACCTCTGCGGGCTTAAAAATTCGCTCGAGCTTAAATACGTATATAGTTTGCTCATAGGCTTGAAACATTTGAGTAGACCACAACAACATTGCTCTACCTATGAGAGCAACTGTGTAGATAGCAATAATGATGCTAATGGCTTGAGTATCAGCATTTACAAGACCTACGAATAAACAGACGCTTGCCACTAATGTAACAGCAATAAATCGAATGCTGGCGACCAAGGGAACGGTTCTAAATTCGGCTTTTTGGGCGTTTTTACCCACTTTTTGGGACAAATAAATACCAAGTCCCAGGCCTGTCATGGGTAAAAACATCATATACCAAGCATTGCCAAATGCCAGTAACCCATACATCTCTGCACCAAGCAAACGAGCTATCACAAAAATATAAATGAACCTCAATCCTTGTGACATTAGCAGTGTCATATAGAGGTAAGCTGAATTCTTTAATATTCGACGTATTCCAGCGGAATTCAACGTTAGCGCTCCATCAACAGATTGTAGGTATTTGAGAAACAATGAATTTAATAAAATGTAGACGGTAAACGTCAATTCAGCTTAGTGTAAGTGAATTCACTAGTATGATGCAATTTACTGTGCACGAAAGAACCAATGAGATTTCTTTTAATATCGTGTAAATTACGCTTAAACAGCACGTTAGAGGTTTTTTGAAAACTCACCAATGTACGGATGCAGAATGTACCAATTTTCACTCACTTACAATTACTCGGGTAATCTTAAGGAAAAAGTTAAGTCATGAAGGTTAGCGTAAGTAAAATGCAAGGGATCATCCTGCTTTTGTTAAGTCTGGTGTTGATTGTGATCACTCCTCAATTTTGGATCCAATACCCAGATTCTGGATACTATTTGGGCACTGCGAGTCAAATCATTTCTTCTATGCAATATTGGTTCAACGGCCAACCTAACCTTCAGTATTATCCCGGAACATCCCTTGTAGTCGCTATCCCGCTATTATTTGCCGGAGAAAACTTCTATATTTTGCAAGGGTTTATGGGGGCAATATCACTGATAGGAATAATAGTGATTGCCCGTTATTTTGCGTTTGAGCGTTATGGTATAAGTGGATTATTGGCTCCATTCTTCGTGTTGTGCAGTAGCTTATTTGTGATCCATTTTTATGCGTTGATTTCCGATACACTTTTCTTAACCGTAACCATGTTGGCTTTGCTATGTTGGCGAAAATACGAACAGACGACACAACTAAAGTTTTTACTACTTTGCTGCGTGTTAGTGTCATTTTCGTCACTAGTGAGATTACAGGGGCTGTTTTTTTGTGCAGCATTAGGGCTTACCTTGTTAATACATGCCTATCAACATCATCGCGAAACCTTATTAAAATCTTCTGTAAAGCTTGCCATGCTTGGAGGATTAGTGTGTTTGCCGTTTTTGCTGTGG
This sequence comes from Aliiglaciecola sp. M165, assembly GCF_007197995.1. Lineage (GTDB taxonomy): Bacteria > Pseudomonadota > Gammaproteobacteria > Enterobacterales > Alteromonadaceae > Aliiglaciecola. Next base: position 293,181 of record NZ_VKKH01000006.1, on the reverse strand, counting down.
ACAATCCGCAATTACCTGGCTCACTCCCCTGACACCTTCAATATGGCAAACGGTTATTTTTTTGGTTTAAAAGGCCTGAGCATATACGCAAAAGGATTACCTGGTAACGCCTCTGCAGAGCATATTCAGGCTGCTTGGCAATTCCCCCTGGAACGCACAAGTCTATTTGTAGGCGGATTGTTTGAATCATGGTATGGCGGCTTGAGTTCACTGAATCGTCATGGGATTACGCTAATCATGTTGGTTTTAATTGGCTTTGGTCTGGTGCCTTGGGCAAAACGTGCCAATAAACTTGAACTGTTATACGTTGGTTTATCCATGGCGTTTATTAGCAAAGACATTTTGCTGAATAAAAATTTGCATATTGTTTATCGGTATTGGCTACCCATGATGCCGTTTATCATTGTGATGATGGGACTGGGACTGAAAACTGTCACTTCGTTCGGTTTTTTAGGGCCACTCAAACGGCCAGCTCAAATATCCGCGACACTGTTTGCCTGTTTATTACTTATTGTTGCTTTTCCGAATCTACTTAAGATGTATTATCAAGATGATAAATTAGAACAAGAGCAACTGGCGATAGAAAAATTAGCCCAGTTTACGAGAGAAAACATTCCTGACGATGCAATTGTTGCAACCGTAGATTGGGGCGTGCTACCACATGTCATTCAGCGCCGTTCTATCCCCTTGTTAAATGACCCAGATAGTCAACAAAGTATCGCCAGAATGCTCAAGTATCACACCGAGTATTTGGTCACCTATAACAAGTTTGGCCGTATGAGCACGCCTGCTGAATCCATGGTTAAGCGATATCCAAAGGCGTTTGATGAAGTGTTTGATGGGTCGAATGACAATGCCAAGATTGGCTTAAAAGCATATAAAGTCAATATTGGCGTATTGAGAGGTTATTTGACGTCTCACTGACACCTTTGCTCCTAAGTAGCCGTTAACTTAATACCGATTTGTAGGCAAACTTTTCAATGATAAATCGCTCTCGCTCTTGAATGATTTCATCGGTTTCCTGGTCATAAAAGCGTGCAATATTTCGGTCGTGCTCGGAGGCATTGGTTTTTTTGCTGCTAAAAATTCGATCTTTGTGCTCAGGAGTTAAGGCAAACCCGGTGGCTTCCAAAGCAGCGATAAAATCTTCTTCTAGGTTTTCATTGCGAATAAAATGACTGATAAAACAATGTTCATCATTAAACTGCTTTAGTTGTGAGTAATCATTAAGTTGTTCAAAGGGTCGGTCGTCGGACTTAATGCTGCAAAACAAATTAAAGTATCTATAGGTAAGCAGCCCTGCAAAATTGTGCATGGGGGCCAACGCATAGTGCTCGCCAAAATCAAAGCTTCGATTAGGGTCGTGCAACAACTTCAACCACATTCTAAAGCAGCTGGGGTCATTAACATCGCGATAGGCTTCTTTCCATTTGTCAGGGTTTTTACTGAACTTGGCAAACACCGACAATAAAAAATATTGATATCCGTATTTAAGAGAAACCCCTTCAAGATTCCAATTGGATTTAGTGACGTGCATAAAGAGTCCGCCCTTTTCTTCACATCCAAAAGCCCATAAAGACACATACCATTCCCAAGGATTTCGAACCGAACCGAGAAAATGGCGTTTGGGTGAAAATAACTCTTTGTAAGCTTTGTTGTGTTTACCTTCAAGCCTCCCACCTACAATTTCACTCAACAATTTGTCAATATGAGTACAGGCGGTTTTATGGAGTTCAACAAAGACGATTGAATCAGAAATGAACATGATGCTTTTCCCTTAATTTGCTTTGCTGCTCAACTGCCCCTTGAGGTTTTATGTCGCAGACTGTTTTAAATAATAACAAAGCGAGCATTCACCTAACTCAACTAAATCGCGATTTTACTAACCTAGCATGAAACTTCGTAGGAGTTCGATCCCAAGGAGTAAAACGTTTCAACTTTAATAAGTCGTCGCCGTGGGCACAAGTTCCCCAATCTGTTACAACCGCGGTTTCATAGCCCGCCTTTTTAACCAGATTCACCGTTTCATCAGTCAAGTCTTTGCCATAGGCACCATTTGGATAAGCAAAATGCTTTACAGGTTTATCTGTCCAGGCTTCAAGTTGTGATTTACTTTCATTGATTTCATGCTGTTGTTGTTCAGCACTAAGCACTTTTAGAATCGGATGGTTGACCGTATGAGCACCGATTTCTATATTTAACTGCGACAATTGCTTGATTTGTTCTGGATTCATCATGACAGGTTCAGGAGCGGCTAATTCATTTTCATCATACAAGGCCTGAACCGCGACCAACCGTTCCTCTATTGGCAGATATTTGAGTCGCATCAGTTGCTTTTGCGCAAGGTCACGGCGCTGCGCCCAATCACCCAATTCAGTGCGAGTTCCCTCAAGCATCAAGGTCTGTGTTGTGATGTCAGAAAAAAGATGCATAACTCGGTCATTCCACATGCTTTGCCCCTGGCTAAACCCAGTGGCAACATAAACCGTAGCGGGTACCTTGTACTTAGCTAAAATAGGTTGAGCGACGGTTAAGTTGTTCAAGTAACCATCATCAAAGGTCACACAAACGGCACGTTCGGGCACTGAGTTGGTCTCTAAGGCCTGTTTGGCCTCTGACAAGCTAATAGGAGTAAAATGCTCGGCTAGCAGCTTCATTTGCCAGTCAAACTGCTCAGCAGTCACCTCATAGGGCCTTAACGGATCAAACTCGGCCAGCACTTGATGATAGATCAAAATGCTGAGTTTATTGCCGGTTAATAGCCGGTTCAAACCACCTAAAATACTATGCAACAAAATCACTGGCCTCTTTTTGCAGCCATAATTCCAGCACCACCATGATCCAGATAAGCTCGCCGAAATATCCGGTATGCACGCTGTTGTGGGCTTCAAGAGCTTGCTCAACAAGACTTTCTTTGACGATATTGCGTTTCTTAAAGCTATTCAGAGTTTCAAATGTCAGGGTCTTAAGCGTTTCGTTTTCTTTCATCCATGCGCCAAAGGGTAAGCCAAATCCGTGTTTACTTTTGGTCAGCGTTTCATCGGCGAGGAAGCCTTTACAGGCTTTTTTATAAAAATCTCGTAATTCTGAGCCAGGCAATTTAACCTCAGCAGGAATGGTGCAACTGAAATCAATTAACGACTTGTCTAGCAGTGGATAACGGACTTCTACATCTGCCAATTCACACATCTTACTGACTTTGACTAAATCGTTGTCCGCTAGGGTGAATTTCCAGTCAAGATATAACATGGCATCAACGGGATCATCACTCTTACACTCGTTGTAGCGCTGCTGGAGTTGTTGTAAAGGGAGGTTCGTATCAACCTCTTTTAGCAAATCTGCCGAATAAATCGCTTCAACCCCAAGCTGATTGACAAAATTATAGGTTTGCAGTCGACCCGGCAATGTTACCCGAGCTTGCGCAAGATAACTGGCAACCTTTTTAAGTCCAGGTATTTTTCTGGTCAGACTATTATTGAAGAGCACATTTATGGTTTCGCCCAAAAATTTAGGCATCTTAAAATACAGCTCAAAAACTTTTTGTTTGGCATAGCGTTCATTACCTGCAAAAAGTTCATCTCCGCCATCACCCGCCAGTAAAACGTTGACGCCATCTTCCTTGGCAAATTTTGCACAGAAATAGGCCGCCATCGCCGATGAATTTCCAAAGGGTTCTTCGAAATATTGGGCAACTTTCACAAACTCTTGTGCGGCGGCATCAGGTTTCAAATACAAAACCTTGTGATCAGTATCAAAATGCTTCGCAGTGATCATCGCGTATTCTGTTTCGTCATAACCCGCTACTTCAAAGCCGATTGAAAAGGTTTTTGCTTGCTTTGACTCTACTTTTGCCAACATGCCTGAAACAGTTGAGCTGTCCAACCCTCCGCTCAAAAAGGCCCCTACTTCACCTTGAGCATGTTTTTTAACCGCTTTTTCAACTGTGTTCAAACAGTCTTGGTAAGCTTTGTTGTGATCAGAGAGTGTGTTGGCAAATTCTGGGCTGTAGGCCACCGTTTTGTGTGCCTCTCCCGTTTTAGAGAACGACACCATGGCGCCCGCTTCAACCTTAAAAACGTTCTGATAAATGGTCGTCGGTGCTGGGATACAGTGAAAATACAAATAGTTGTACAATGCCTGTTTACTAACCGTTAATTCAACCTCGGGTAAACTTTTTATCGCACGCAATTCATCGCTGACGTACAGGGATTGTTTTTGCGCAAAATAGTAACAGGGTTTTGTTGCCAGCTGGTCGGTAATGATAACAGGCGTGGTATCTGGCTTGGCGATAACTAAAGTGAATTGACCTGATAGTCTTGAGTAAAAATCAGACAATGAAGATGATTCTAAATAAGTAGAAAGCACCTGTTGTGCGTCAGCGTTTTTCTCGTCCAATAAGGCATAACCATAAAGAACAAGATGATTATCATCGTCGCTGTGCATGACAGCACTTGAGGAAAGATGAACGTTGAGTTCGAGATCACTGCTCGATACTATTTTATGCCACTTACCTTCTTGCACGCTTAGTGTTCCTCTTGTTTGATTTTGGACAATTCAGTTGTCTAATTTATTTTTGCTAATATTTTGTTCAAAATTGCGCTTTCTAATGTGTCCTGAGGCTTGCCTCTCAACACAAACAAGAGCAGCACAACACTCGCATAACTTGCTCCACCTAGTGCTACTTTAAGCACTAACACGGCAATTGTCAGCCAATTTTCTGGAAATGCTACCCAATGCAGCACGCCATACATTGCAGCGCCGCCAGCTAAGGCAGGAAGCCAGCTTACGAGGATTTTGATTAGTGACAATTCTAGTGACCGGCTAATACTGAACAAAATCATTGGCAGCGACACTAGACTGCTTAAAAACAGCATCTTAGGCAGTTGGTTCACGTCTAAGTAGCTAATCGTTAAAAAGATGGTCGTCACCAAAATCGCGTTTCTAGCCCACATAAGGCGATTAGACAAAACCTCTCGCTCCATCATGACCAAGAATTGTTCACTGAAAAACATCATCATCCCTGCAAGCATGGCGTACAAGCTAAACCACTTTAATAGTGGAATGGCTTCTAACCACTTTTCCCCTAACAACACGGTAATAAACTCGGGAGCGACTAGTGACAAGCCAAGACCCACAGGAAAAAACACATATACCGCGGCAGCAAAGGTGGTTAGTAGAATGTCTTTAAAATTCTTTTCATCACGCAGTACGGATAAATTTGGGATCAATCCTCTAATCACAGGCATCAGAAGCTCTTTGGTGAACAATCCGGCGAGGTTCACGGCAACATGATAAATCCCGAGGAATTGGGCGGAAGCCACCCGACCGACAATGGCAACATCTGCCTGATTGTTGATGTATCGTCCTATGCTCAATGGCACTGTTGCTTTTGAGTATTTCAGCATGTCTCGCCAGTTATAAAGGCTCAGCTTTGGACGATAAGGGTGTAGATAGTAACTCAATGCGCATCCTACAAAAGCGGAAAGTAGTTGCCCAAACACCAACGCCCAAAACGATTCGAGATACCACGCAAACCCAATGGTAGCGGTTAAGTAACTAAGACGAGTCCATAGCGTTAAGACAAAATCTACTTTGAAATTCATCTCTTTTTGCGCGATAAAAATGCCAAAGTTGTTAAGCCCTTGGATCACTCTCACCAAAGCCAAACAGTAAATCACTTCAATAAGCACGGGTTGCGAATAAAAATCTGCAATAAGGGGCGCCAAGAGCACTAACGGAAGTGCGACAACAAAGGCTTGGATGATGCCAACCGTCCAGGCAGCGTTGAACACGCGTTCGTCATGCGACTTGTAACGCAGGATATAAAGGTTCAATCCCGCTTGTGTCATGGATTCAAGCAATGCAACTACAATCGTAGCCATGGCGATGATGCCAAAATCGGCTGGCGTTAATAGCCTGGCCAGCACGATAGTGCTGACCATACCAATTAATTTAGAGCTCCACTTGGATAAGATGGACCAAAATATACTAAAAAAGGTATTGGTCTTGACTGGCTCAGTCATAGTGGAAAGGCATAATTCCATATATTGCGTCTATCAAACCATCTGGCGAGGTGAAGACGTTTTCCACCTTTCTGGTCTTAATATTTAGCGCCACAACCAGGGAGTTGTTACCCGATGAATATTTAAAATTACCTTTGGACAAAAATTTAATCTTTGCTTTGAGATTAGTTTTTCGAAGTTTGGAATAGCCTACATAAAAAATGTCACCCTCTGCGTAAAGCCCACGACACCAACCAATTGGGCGGCTTAATGCACTACCAAAGGGGTCAAATGTTTCAATATGGGTTTTACTCACCGGATCGCAGAACACCAATTTGCCGTCCACACGAGTAAAGACCAGCTTGTCTTGCCACAAAATCCCATCATGAACACTCACCTCGCCTCCCTGACTAATATCGATGCGTTGTTCGACATTATTCAGGTTAACCGCATCCTCTTGGGTACACCTAGTAACCCAAAGATCCTTGTCCAATTTGAATACGAAGTTCGGGTGGCTATCATGAGGACGGGTAGAATGCACCATTCGATAATCGGTTTCTTGGTCGAAACGATGCCAGGGATCTTTACCTTGGGTATTGATGATCTTATCAATATCACCGGTTTCTTTGTTCATGACCACGACATTATCGAGCCCTGTAGAGGTCGCAACGACTTTGTCATCAATCAGGTGAACCGAATGGATATTATGAAAACACGGGTGAGAAAAAACTGACTTAAGCGTCAAATCAGGTAAAGAATATCTGTGCACTTCGGTATCAGTGGGCAACCACAAATCGTCGCCATCCACACAACCTGCAGTGAACTGCAGATTAGGGTGTTCATTGGGATAATTTTCACCGCCTTCTGTTTTTGACAATGCCTGAGAAAATTCACCGGTTTGTGTATCAAGCATCACCAAACTGGCTTTACCGTAATACTTTCCTTCGCCTAGTTCAAAACCGTTAGGTCTGAGGCAGCCGCCAGATAACAAGAGTTTACGTGACACCAATGACTCCTAGTTGTTTAATGCTTTTTCAAGTTCAGCAATTTTGTTTTTTAATCCTTGCAGAGGATAACCTAGCTTGTAGGCCTGCTCTGCGTATAACTTAGCATTGGCTAGATCCTTTAACTCGACGTAAGCCAAACCTATATTATATTTGGTTTCTGATGAATCTGGCATTAGCTTGTCGGCTTGCAGAAACTTCTCCACAGCTGATTCATATTCGCCTAAACGATGAAAGTAAATCCCCCAGGTAAGATAGGTATATGGACGATTGGGAAAAACTCGTGCTGCCCGTTCAAAAAAACATCCAGCCGAGTGAACAGGTTCGATATTCTCTTTATTTTCTTTAAAGGCTCTAGACGTATTCCAAAGATGCTCGTAGCGGGCGTAAGCGTCCAGCGCAACAGGATGATTCGGAATAGAAGTCAGCACAAACAATAAATCTTGGGGTTGCTTGCCTGTTTTACCGCCATTTAGACGACGAACACTTTTAGTGAAATGCGCTGACTCCACCAAATATAACAAACCACCTTGATAGGTACCTGTCGATGCGCGGGTTTCTGCAGAAAAATAGTCCCATGGCTTGCCCCTTCGCCACTTAAGTTCCATACACTTGGAGTTGGCAAAAGCTTCGCTTGATAAAAGCAAAGCGGGCAACAATACGCCAACGATTTTCAAGAATTGTCTTATACTCAACATATTACTACCCATAAGAATGTTCTTTTTGTCTTCTCGCATCGGCTTGTGCATCTGCCAGAGGACTTTTTACTTTCTGTTTGTACTTTTTAGTGACTATATGTATCTGAATACTGCATACCACGCCCACTATGGTATAGAACAAATCAAAGTAAGCCAAACTTACATTACCACCAGTAATACAATAGCCCACCAAGGACAAGTTGAGCGCGCGGCTCAAATTAACCAACCACTGCTGATCGTTCTCTAGCCCCCATCGTTTATTTTTTAAATTCAGCCTTATCGTACCCAATAGGATCATTAAGAAAATGAATAATCCGCCAAACCCATGATCACCCAACACTTGCATATAAATATTGTGCGCAGCTTTGGGTTTAAGCTCTTTGGGGATCTGCGGTGTTTGAATTGGCCCAAAATTGGGCGTCATCGGCGCGTAATATCGCCATAATGGCCCATCTTTAACAGCGTGGAATCCGCCTCCGGTCAAGGGGTAGTCCATTGCGATCAAAGTAGATATTTTCCACGCCCACAATCGTCCGATAAAGGAACCATCTTGCGCCGCTGCGGTAGAAACGGTGTTTTGCCTTTCTTTCCATTCTCCGGGGGCAAATGCAAAAAATAACGGAATGACTATCGCGGCTAACACGGCATAGAGAACTTTGCGTTTTGACGTCCACCAAAATGCGATAAACAAAATACACAAACCGATAAAGCCACCGCGGGAATAGGTACCAATGATCGCTAAGATATTCATCAAAAACAGAATTTTTAAACCGCGCTTCAACCAGAAGTTCTCTGTGATTGAGATGAGGTAAAGGATCATAGGAATGCACATATTAATGGCCACGGCCAAGTCATTCCTGTCTTGAATAATTCCTGCTTTACCAACAATTCTATGTCCACCACCGGATAAGATAAATTTCACCGCTTCCATCGCCGCGTAAGAGGAAATAGACAGCACAATCGCCCAGATTAAGGTATCTATATGCAAGCGTTTAGTAATACACAGCGTCACAAAAATGTAGAGCAATAGAACCTTGGTAAATTGGTTCCAGTAATCCCAGACGTAAAACGAAAATGAGGTTTGGTTGGTGGCGGTTGATATGAGCGTCCAGATCCAAAACAGTATCACCAGAAAGCTCAGGCTATTCATGCGCCAATGTTTGTTTTTTTGAACAAACACATAAGAAAGCGCCGCCACGACAACAATTGTCAAGTTAAGGCGGAAATCATTGGAAAACCCAAAAGCCCATTTTGCCGGTGCGGTCAGTGCAATCCACACCCAAGCAGCCACCCCAATATAGGGGCGCTTGATACTGAAATAGATTGCCATAAACAGCAATCCGACAAGGATCAGGTCGCGACTCATTCGTCTTCCTCCTGATTCGAAGACCACTGAAACAAAACATAAAGTGCTATGACGTCTGCTAGCAGATATAAACTGTCAATCATGTTATGTCGACCTTGCTAATGACATACCGATATTTACCCGACTTCTCAGGGGCAATGTCATCCACAGATTCAATCTCAATTTCCACGTCATTGCCCAATCGTGCTTTAAACCCTTGGCTAATTGTATCACGCATTTGCTGATCAACACTGCCCGTTTTAGAAACCACCTGTACGCGGGTCAATGTCTTGCTTTCTTGCACAATTTTGAAAGCATCGACGGTTTCCATGTCGCGTAAAATATAAATTAAAGACAAACCGTGAAGTATGGTGCCGTCGGCGGCGACCACAAAGTCTGTGCTGCGCCCTTCAATGGATTCCAACATAGGCAGTCCCCGCCCACAGGCACACTGTTTGTCTGACATCACTGCGATATCCCCAGTACGGTAGCGAACAAAAGGAAATTCAGATGTACCTAAATGAGTGACGACAATTTCACCCGATTGTCCAGGTGGTAGAGGGTTGCCTTCTCTATCAATGATTTCAACCACAATATCTTCAAATGATAAGTGCATTCCACCTTGTGGGCATTGGTGGGCAATAAAACCGGCATCTCTTCCGCCATAACCGTTAGCAACTGGACAGCCAAATATTCGTTCAATGTTCTCTCTTTGATACGGATACAATCGTTCCGAGGTAACAAAAGCGACTTTGATGCCCAAATCGTTCATCTTGATACCTTGCTTTTCAGCGGTTTTCGCTAACAAATCAAACACTGAAGGGTAACCAAACAGCATGGCAGGTTTGGTTTGACGGATTTGTTCAATGAACGCCAAGATCTTTTCCGGAGTGAGATCAAACGCGGCAATTAATTCTGAACGGAATAATTTATCGCGGATCAAACGCACTTTATCTTGAGCACCTAGCTCAATTGGTGAACCCCAAGCGACAATTTCTTTGTCGCCGATATCGACGTCCCACCAACGTGTCGCGCGCCATTTTTCTGCTACATCATAAGAAACACGTTCGTTCCCTAATAAAAAAATCAGTGGTTGTCCGCTAGAACCGCCGGTATTAAAGCGACTTAATGGACCTGCAATATCAGATTTTAACGCTTCAAAATTGGCCGCAATCGTCGCTTTGTCAAGGAAAGGCAACTTGCTGAGATCAGCAACGGTTTTTACATCTTGCGGCGCAAGCTGTTTTTGCGCAAACAAGTCGCGATAAAAAGGCACATGCTCTGTTATTGTTTTGATGAACGTCTGCAACCTAAGTTGTTGGGCTTCAACAAGCTGTTCGGGTGATTGCCACTGGCTTTTTTCCAGCTTTTTGCGGATTGACACGGTATCGTGCTTTTTCAGCTTCTCGTGAAGTGGGAATAACAACGAAGAAACAACTTTGCTATAAAGTGACACCACAATCCCCTTTTATTTGCCTTTTCCGGCAAAAACATAAGCGTCCATTAAACGTTGGCTGACGTTCGACCAGTAGAATCGTTGGACTTTTTCCAGGCCATTGACAATTAGTGCCATGCGCTTAATTTTATCATCCATAACCTGGATGACTTTCTTTGCCATCAAATCGGGTTGTCCTGGCGGGATCATCATCGCATCATGGTCATTCTCCACCAGTTTAGGGATGCCACCGACATTTGTAGTCACCACAGCAAGACCGCTTGCCAAGGCTTCAATGACTGAATTAGGACTATTGTCGACCGTGCTAGGGTTGAGCAGTACATCCGCTTCACGATACAACTCGGCAATGCGATTACTATCGAGGCGACCAAGAAATTCCACATTATTTACAATGCTAAGTTGCCGGGCTAATTTGTTTAACGCTTCATATTCGGGCCCGCTGCCAGCCACTAAAAGCTTGGCGTTGGGGTATTTTTCCATGACTCTGCGTAAACAACGTAGAGCGGTGGGAATATCATAAATTGGCTCTAAGTTTCGTGTAACCAGCAATACTGGACCAGATTCAGTATCAACGTCGCCAAGATGTTCCTTAGGGAAAAATACTTCGTTATTCAGGATATTCGGCACTACATCAGCACGCTTATCATATTTGCCAAACACTTCCTTTAGATAATCGGACGGCACAATAACGTGTGATGCTCGGTCAATTGACAGCTTAACAATTGGCCACGAACGCTCAAAGAACGGCTCTGCGTGACCGCCTCGATAATTTACCACCACAGGCGTTCGCAATAGAAATGCCACCCAAATCGCAGGTGTCGCGAAGAGATGCCACGACCACCCCGAATTGGCCATAATGTGCACAACATCGGCTTTTGAGGTGTGTTTGAACAAGTTAAAGATGTAAGGTACGAGACGGAAAAACGCGCGAAGAAAAGGAATACGACCAATAAACTGAGGCGAATACGGTTTGTTAACGGCTACCAGTTCAACATAGGCTCCGGAGCTTTGAAGCAGTTGACGCAGTTGACGAGTCTGGTTTGCCATGCCACCCGCGGGTGGAGGAATAGGCCCCACCAATAAAACGCTTAATCCTCGAAGGCTATTTTGCATGGGTTAAAGACTCGTATATAGATTGATAATTTGCCACAGAGTTTTTCCAATTGCGTATTTGGGTGACAAACTCCCGTCCATTGATGATGGTCTGGGGCCAACTATCGGGCTGTGACAAGACATCTACGGCTGAGCGAGCTAAAGCGTCAATATTACCACTTTCAAACAACCAACCCGTTTTGCCATGTTCTATCAACTCTTTGTGCCCACCCACGTCCGAGGCTAAAACTAATTTGCCCTGCGCCATGGCTTCTAATGGCTTAAGTGGCGTGACTAATTCGGTTAAACGCATGGGTTTGCGTGGGTACACCAACAAATCAACTAAGCTGTAATATTTGCCTACCTCAGCGTGTGGTACTCGGCCTGGCATAATGACATGGTGTTCAAGACCCAATTCTGCAATGAGCATTTTCAGGTTGCTTTCCTGAGGGCCACCTCCAACGAGAAGAAACATTGCATTGGGTATGGATTTGATAATTTCTGGCAGTGCTTTGATGATCAAATCCAGACCTTCGTAACCGTAAAAAGAGCCCAGGAAACCCAATACGACTTTGTCTTCTAAGTTGTATTGCTTCAGAAGCTCTTGGTTTTTTTCAGTGATGACTTCGAACTGCTCGATATTCACTGCATTTGGAATGACGGTAATTTTGCTTTGCGGGACATTACGGCCCAATAAATCTTGTCTTAACCCTTCACAAATCGTTGTCACCGCGTCTGCCCGATTCACCACAAAGGATTCCAGTTTGCGGGTAAGCCGGTAGCGCAAATCGCCTTCTTTGCAGGTGCCATGATCGACGGCTGCGTCTTCCCAAAAAGCGCGGATCTCATACACAACTGGGATACCTGCTTTTTTACCCGCTTTGAGGGCTGCTAAGCCATTTAGTGCCGGAGAGTGCGCATGCAAAACATCTGGTTTGTGCTCCTCTATCGCCTCAAGGATCCGATCTCTTAACGGATTCACCAATGCCATTTGGTTTAACACTGGCATTTTCATGCTTAAACCTTTTGGCACCGGCGTGCGATAAAAAGTTAGCCCATCAACTTCTTCAACGGCATTCTCACATTGGCCTTGTTTGGCGCTGGTGACATGGCAGGTTTCCCACCCACGTGCGCGCTGCTGATTGAGAATACTGCGTGTTCTGAATGTGTAACCGCTGTGCAGCGGTATTGAATGATCTAAGACATGCAGAATTTTCACAATTATGCTGCCTTCTGTTGACGTAAGAATGACTCGAACATCATTAATGTCCATAAAGGCGCGCTGTTATCCCGTCTACCACTTAAATGATCATCAATCAGCGTCTTGAGCTGCTTTTGGCTAAAGTAACCACTGGAGGTCATTTGATTGGACAGAATCCCATCGAACAACCTGTCTTTAAGTGGACCACGGAACCAATTAGCCAGGGGTACTGCAAAGCCCATTTTCTTGCGATACAACACATCGTCCGGCAAATGTGGCTCCAACGCTTTTTTAAGCGAATATTTGCCTATGCCTTTTTCGACATTGTGTGAAGAAGGTACATTGAATGCCCACTCGACATATTTGTGATCGATGAATGGTACACGCACTTCAAGTGAGTGTGCCATGGATGCTCGGTCGACTTTAGTCAGTATGTCACCCACCAAATAGGTTTTTAAATCGATATACTGGGCAATCTTAACCGGGTCTAAATGCTGAACCTTGTCTCCGTATTTCCGAAAAACTTCTAAAGACGAATAGCCGTTTAGGCCGGTTTGGAATTCTTTGGAAAACAATTTTGCCCGCTCGTCTGCCCGTAAGATAGACATTGAGTTGTGATAACCTTGCACGGTGTCCATGGCCATCGACTGAAAGGTGGTTTTGGCTCGCAAAAACTTCGGCGCCCAGTCCATCTTTGGATATATGCGACCGAGTGGTCCAAATAAAGGTTTACGCAATCCTAAGGGCAAAGTGCGCCTGACCCGCTCTTCTGCTTGATGCATCTTGTAACGACGATATCCGGCGAACAACTCATCACCACCATCGCCTGAAAGTGCCACGGTGACATGTTTTCGTGCCAATTCACACACACGGAACGTCGGAATGGCCGAGCTGTCAGCGTAGGGTTCATCGTATAAGTGCGCAAGATGATCGATCAAATCAAAGTCATTTTGGCTGACAGTCTCTACTCTGTGATTAGTCTTGTAACGATCGGCAACCATTTGGGCAAATTCAGTTTCATTGAATTCTTTAACATCAAAACCGATTGCACAGGTATTCACCGGATCGTCTTGCAACTGTGACATCATGGCCACAACAGCGCTTGAATCTACCCCACCCGACAAAAACGCACCCAGAGGTACGTCGGCGACCATACGAATATCTACAGCTTCTTTTAAACGCTCAACAAGCTGCTCATCAATTTCTCTTTGCTCCATTTCTGTCTCGTAATGGACAGGCACATCCCAATATTCAACAGGCTCAGGTAGGCTTTTCATGCCTTTTTGCAATGTCAATTTATGCCCAGGCGCTAATTTGAACGCATGTTGATAAATGGTAAAGGGCTCAGGAACATAGCCAAAGGTGAAATAGTCTTCTATGGTCGAGTCACGAAGCTGTTTATCGAACTGAGGGTGTGCAGTAATGACTTTTAGTTCGGAGCCAAAAACAAACTCTCCATTGTCCATCAATGTATAGAAAAATGGTTTGATACCCATGCGATCGCGAGCCATAAACAAGCACTCTTTTTCCCGATCCCAAATAGCAAAGGCAAACATTCCTCTTAACTTGTGCACGCAGTCTTCGCCCCATTCTAACCAAGCATTGAGGATGGTTTCGGTATCCCCGTGAGTGTTGAATGTGTAACCATTTTCAGAAAGTTCTTTGTGCAACTCTTTAAAATTGTATATCTCACCATTAAACACAACACAAGCACGCTTATCGGCGCTAAGCATTGGCTGAGGGCTGCCCTCAAGGTCGATGATAGATAGACGCCTATGTGCCAGCGCTACACCCGGGTCGAAAAAATAATCGCCAGCGTCTGGACCTCGATGTATTTGTCGATCATTCATCTGTGCGATTAAATCCGCATCAATTTGTTTTTGCTCAGATAAATGAAATATGCCTGCAATGCCACACATGTTTTTGGGTCCTTAGTGGTTCGTACTTTGATACAGCTGATGATATTTATCCACCATTGTATCTATACTGAAGTTTTTCACGCAATGCTCGCGAACAAGATTACTGTTGATTTGTTTTAATTGTGGTTCAACAACGTACTGTTTCATGGCGTTTGCCATCTCTTTAGTGTCATTCACATTTACAAGGTGAGTAGCTTTTAAAGAAGCTTCAAGCAACTCAGGGTTACCGCCAACATTTGTCGCAATGACTGGTAACCCGCTTGCGGAAGCTTCGAGAATCGTATTTGAGATCCCTTCAGCAAGTGAGGGAAGAACAAATACATCCAAACTATTCATCAAAGCTGGAATATCTGATCGATTACCCGCAAACCAAACATAATCGCTAACGCCTGCTTGCTCTGCTCGTTCAACTAGAGAGGCCATTAGCTCACCATCACCAACGATGATCAAACGCAGTCGAGCTTTATCAGATTCCGTAATGCCGCTTTCTCCACCTAACAGCCAAATAAACGCATCCAACAGTAACCCTTGGTTCTTTACTGTTGCCAGCCGCCCCACTGTGCCAAATATGATAGTGTCAGGTGCGTGAAACCCCTTAGGAAATAATTCGGGTTCATGAGATCTGGGTGCGAACTTTACGATGTCGACACCATTGCAAATATGATGGATCCGTTGAGAAGCGATATTAATGGTCGATTGCAGATAGGCTAATGCTTCGGTCGAGAGTGCCACATATTTGTGGATATAATGACTCATAAAGCGTCGCAACATTTGATACTTTCTATTTTGACCGTGCATATCATTGATATCCCAGCCATGCTCGCCGTGGATCCTCAGTGGCACTCTGCACCACCAGCCCACCAATTGGGTCTCGATAGTTGCAGTATTGCGCGTATGTAATACGTCGGGTTTTAACCGTTTAATCAACTTACGTAAACGAAAAAATATGCGTACGTCGTTACCTTCTTTTTTCTCTAAATGGAAATATTCAACGTTGTTTGTTTTCACCCGTGCGCAGAATGCTTCCGAATAACCCGTCAGCGCAACAATAGTATGTCGGTATTCACTTGGATCAAGTGTATTAATCAAATTAACCACACCATTTTCAAGGCCACCGGTATCAAAACGATGCACCACATGCATAACGTGTTTGACATTCTTAGTCATTCACGAGTGCCTTCAGTTTTTCTGAAAATAGCTTATCCGCTGATTGCTCCAGGGCTTGTCGATCAACTTTTTCATTTTCAAGTTGCTTGGAAATAAATAATACAAAGCCATTTTGTGGCTGTCCCAGAATGGCTTGTATCGCCTGCACCAACTTGATTTCCAGGGCTTTGTGGGTCATGTGCCAAGGGGTCACATAGGAATAAGCGAGCAATCGCCTGTTCCCCACCACATCGGTTATTTCAATTACCCTGTAACGTTCATTGCGGTCATCTTTAACAATTGACCAATTCTCAATATTGTAGAGCGAATTAACCGCATTAATTAATTCCTGGCCCTCCAGATTTGCATTGTAATAAGCGTAATAGTAGTCAAAGCCACTATCATGACCGCTAAGTTCATCTGACGCATTGCGGTAATTAGGCAACCAGCTTTGGTCTTCGATGGGTTTACCCGCGGAGAATATCGATGAAATGTTGGGTTGAACGTCACTCACTACATTTTCGAAAGCGACTTTGTAGATATACGCACCAGCAATAACTGCTGCCATCAAGGAAAAAGCTTTGAGCATTTCATTCACTGGGGTTTTCGGTCCAGTTGGATTGCTTGAGATTTCTTTTTCCGGCAAAGGGTCTGCCCATTTTCCACCGACGGTGAACATGATCAAGATAACGACGCCAAAGAACAGCCATCCATACACCAAATGATCAACACCTGTGGCATACTTCATGTCTGACAAATAAGCGATCATTACAATACCGTAAGCCCTAATACCGTTGGCTAGAAGCGGAAGGACAATTGAAAAAGCAATGAAAATCAGGCGTTTGTTCAACTTGTTGTAGTTTAAATAAGCAAACAAGGTTCCGAGCGTAAACGATGCAATTAAATAGCGGATACCTGAACAGGCTACAGCCACTTCGAACAAGCCATTGGGGATTGCAATATAAAGCCCTTCGCGATACACAGGTATGCCAGTTAACTCAATGGCTAACACAGTAATGTCAGCAGTAAGTTCTTGTAACTGGGGAATTAAAAACTCACCTGCAGGGACGCTAAACAACCAGAAAAACGAAGCGAAAAGTAAAATTCTTGCCACCTGGTTGCCCATCACTGTCCAAATTAGCATGGGCAACATGGCAAAGGCGGCGTACTGCTCAATGACCTTGACCTGCGCCATGCTGCCAAACAGCCAGATTAATAGTGTACCTGCGACAAAAACGAGCGCGATGTATGATGGCTTTAGCGTCGCATTGTTAAGTGCAGCCCACTTAAGCTTAATAAGGTAGATGCAAATTGGCAGAATGATAAAACAATGTGCAAAGGTTTCGGACCTATACCAAATCTCCACTGCCGAAGCGATACTGTTGTAAAAAACAGCACCCCAAACCACGAAAAGCCCAACAAGATATTTAAATATACTACTTCTCAAAAATGTCATGCATCCATCCTAAATAATCTGGGTAGGCTACCCATGGTTTCCGACCATCTTACGTTATTTAAAATCCATTCCCTGTTGTTTGCCGATCGCACAACGTTTTCTATTCGTTTACAAACATGATCAGCATAATCTTGGGCGCTATCACAAATATCAATCGAGTCAGTACGCGCATCAATGCCTTCAATGGCCATTGATGTTGCAACCACAGGTTTTGCCATGGCCATTGCCTCTAAAACTTTGTTTTGAATACCCCTTGCGATCTGTAGTGGTGCTACAGAAACCTTACCCTGCTTAATGTAAGTTCTTACATCTTCCACCCGGCCAGTCACTGTAATACCATGCTTACCGTGAAGTGCGTTGACTTGTGCAGTCGGATTACCACCGACAACGCAAAACGTTGCCTCAGGTAGCTTTTCGCGTACTGTCGGCCATACATATTTTGCAAACCACAATACGGCATCAACATTTGCCCAATAATCCATAGCCCCAGTAAACACGACGTCAATTTCAGGCAACTCAGACGCAGATAATTTGGCTTCAGGATCAAAATATTCTACGTCGACGCCGTTAAGTAATCCAATCACCCGGGAATGCAATGGGTCAGGGATTTGCTGTTTAAACAGCTCGCCCTCAGGGCCAGAAACAAAAATAGAATGAACAGATTGATTCGCGACTTTATTTTCAAATTGCTGGAGTTTTATATGCTCCCTGGCATAAACCCATTTGCTTATGCCACTTTTGCTTAACGCGTATTGCCGCCACTTATCCGAGTCAACGTCAACAAAGTCAACTACCTGATGAATATTCTCGATGTGCTTTTGTGTGAACAATGCCATTACCGAAGAGTAAATAAATACATTTTCAATATTTTTGTCTGCGAGCGTTTTATCTACCCAACGCTGCATTTTGCGATGCTGATAGTATTTTTCTGAAATTGACCTGCCAGAAATGAATGCTCGCAACCCCTTAAGCTTGCTGAACAGCTTATTTTGATTGAGTAAATATACTTCTTGACAGTAATCATCCAACTTTGCAGTAAATTGCCAATCGTAGGGATCATCAACAAAACTGCCGAGATACACTTCGAAATGTTCACTTAGAACTTTTAACATGTTGAAAGAGCGAATTTTATCGCCTTTATTCGGCGGGAAAGGGATGCGATGACATAAGAACAACAACGGCGGTTTTTTCATCAATATTAGCCCAAATATTTAGATAAAAATGGACCAATAGCACGGCTCAGCCACACAGGTAACTTTTGCCACATTTTGATAAACAGCTGATATTTTGGATTGTTTGGGCTCAAATTGGGTAACTCTGTGGCTTTGACTAAATGGAATTGGTAGTGCAAAGGAACAGGCTCCATGCCCCAGGTTCGTTTGTATTTGAACGCGCCAGAGTCATCCTTGCTGCGACCAAAATCAAAATAATTGCAGCCTTTTTCTTCTAACGCGTGACACATTAGCTTGTAATACATGAAATCATTGCTTTTAAGTGCCCTGGCCTGAAACAAACCGCCGCCATAAAAAGGCATGACCTGATTCTTGTAATAAAAGCTCAACACCGAAGACACGGCTTCACCGTCGTGCTCTACAGTTAATACGTTGCATCGACTACCAAACTCTTTTTGCAGCGCTGCAAAATAGTGGCTGGGAAATACTGGCGTTCCTAAATTTCGCACACTCTCGGAATACACATCATAGGCAGTAGTCGTATCATCGTCGACGCGGTACTGGAGGTCATTTTTCAATGAATGTCTGATCACCGCTCGTTGCTTTTTCTTCACGCCAGCCAAGATTTTTTCTGCATCTTCTGCAAGCTGCCAACCAAAAGTAGAGTGTGCACACTTTTCAGTCAGCTTTGGATTATTACGCTCAAATGGATATCGCATTTCTAGATAATCAACACCCAACCGATGTGCCAATTCAATGGCATTGTCTTCAAGAAACAACATGACTTCTTGAGAGTCGGAAACAACGCCACCAAACATACAAAAAGGTGTTGAGATCAAGGCATGGCCAAACAGCAGACTCTTTTGTTCCACCAAAGGCAGAACACCGAGAATTTCCCCTCCTGACTCCGCGTAAAGGTAGTGACATTTGTGCTTATAGACACTTTCTATGATACGTTTCCACCCTGTCAGGTGGAAAAATGAACCATTGTTTGTTTGATCTACAAATGTATCCCAACGCTGGCAGATTTCATTTTCATTTCCTAGCTGGCGCAGTGTTAAAGCTTGGGTCACTAAGCTACTCCATATACGTCTTTCATTGTTGACCAGTTAAAGTCGGTCAGAAGGCGCTCTAATTTGGCTTCCGTTTTGTCGAGGTTGATGTAATGCCTAAAACGTGATTTCAATGGTGCATTGGTCAGCCGAGGCTGGTCCGCATCAATTTCCCAAGGATGGAAATAAAAGGAATACGGCTGTTTTTCTTGTTTTAAGTAGCGATTAACAAGCATTTTAGTCATGTTGTAGGGATAAAGTCGGAAATAGCCACCGCCCCCGATGGGAATTTGTTTGCCCATAAACTTCAGAGTTGGAATCGGTATTTCTATGATCTTTTCAGGACGCTCATAGGCAAAACGAGGCCAGTCAGGCGTTCCGTAGAGGTCATGTTTAACAGGGTAAGTGCTGGAGCTGTATTTAAAACCGAGTTCGGCTAATACTTCAAACGCCCATTCATTATCGTACCCAATCGAAAAGCTTGGTGCTCTGTATCCGGCAAGACGCTCTCCAATCAAATCTTCCAAATGATTTTTGGAACGCGTTATATCGTCCACCAGCTCTTGACGTGTCTGGGTATAGGCTCTTTTATGGGCGTATCCATGACTAGCGATTTCATGTCCTTGAGCATGAATATCTTTGATAAGTTGCGGGTATAATTCAGCTACCCAGCCTAAAACAAAAAAAGTCGATTTTACGTTGGCCTTAGCAAAAACATCTAATAAACGACGCGTGTTGAAATCAACCCTGGGTTGGTACTCCGCCCAATTTTCAGGCTTAATGATTGAATCGAAGGCTGATACGTGGAAGAAATCTTCAACGTCTACCGTCATTGCGTTTAACGCAGAATTTTTTACCACACTAGCGCCCTTTACCAAACAGAACTACTTCAACAGTTCGGATGAAAATCAACATATCAAGCAACATACTTTGATGCTTAACATAATAAAGGTCAAACTTAAGCTTCTCCATGGAGTCTTCAACGCTTGCGCCATAAGGGTAATTTAGCTGTGCCCAACCCGCCAGGCCTGGTTTAACATTGTGGCGCTGATTATAGTAAGGGATTTCTCTTATTAGCTGTTCGACAAATTGAGGCCGCTCAGGACGTGGCCCAATAAATGCCATTTCACCGCGGAAGATATTAATTAGCTGAGGTAATTCGTCAATTCGGTATTTGCGAATAAAGTGCCCTATTCGGGTCACACGACTATCATTTTGTGTGGCCCATTTTGCACCATCCTTTTCAGCATCTGGACGCATACTTCTAAATTTAACGATTTTGAAGAGCTTACCGTTTAGCCCCACACGTTCTTGTTTGTAAAACACTGATGTTCCTGTGCGCCTGCCATCATCAAGATAAATTATAGTTGCAGTAAGCAACATGAAAGGCCAGGTAAAAAACAGCACTATAAATGCTACGAAGGCGTTTAACCCATATTCCAACACATCTCTAAGGTAATTTTGAGAATTAAATCCATTGGAGTAGACCACCCAACTTGGATACATCAAATTGACAACAATTTGGCCCGTTTCTCTTTCCATGAAATCCAGCAAATCGGTGATCTCTACCCCCCTCAAACGACAATCAAACAGCACTTCAATAGGCAATGTTCCGCGTCTTTGGTCACAAGCGATGATGATTTCATCTATTTCGTTGTCAATCACATAGTTTCGAAAGTTCTCATCGATTTTCACATGCACCAGGCGTTCGTTTCGAATACCCTCTTCCCGATTGTCACCAGGGATTGGGATAAAACCTAATAACTCAAACCCAAGACGATCTACGTCACGACGCATTCTTTTTTCAATAATTGATGCACGCTCACCGGCTCCAATCACTACAATTCGCGTGCGTCCAAGCCCTAGTAGACCGAGTCGATTGGTAAAATATCTGAAGGTGACCAGAGATAAAATAATGACACCCGAGGCAACAGGTAAAAAGTACTGATTCACTCTCAGCTCAGCCATAAAGGTGCTGGTAATAACCTCAACCACGAAATAGGTCAAAGCTAGACTGACAAAAATACGCCTTATGATCCCCCTAAAGGTTTCTCTTAGTTTTGCTTCATACAAACCAACAGATAAGGACGACACCAGTACGAGGAATGTCAATAATCCGATATTAGCGGCCAGCTTTAAAAAACTCGGGGACTCGACCCCCAGAACACTTATGATCAGGAAATTGGCC
The DNA here is from genome assembly GCF_007197995.1 of Aliiglaciecola sp. M165. Lineage (GTDB taxonomy): Bacteria > Pseudomonadota > Gammaproteobacteria > Enterobacterales > Alteromonadaceae > Aliiglaciecola. Next base: position 271,450 of record NZ_VKKH01000006.1, on the reverse strand, counting down.
AAATAAGCGGCATAGGAAACAATCACTGCTTCAGCTAAAACCAGCGCATTAGACCGTTTGTTCTGTTTATTATTGGTCGCCGCCATTAACGCACTTCCACAATTGATTTTGTCAAATTTATCATATGCTAAACGAATTATTTGAGATAGACTAACTTTTCTGGAGTGCCATTATAGAGATTAAAACGCTCGGGTAAATGGCAGATTTGCTAGATTTATTTCTGTTTGGATAGGAAAGACCTAATATGAAAGCAAGTAGAATAACGCAGTTGCTTATCGGCGTTGCCGCTTTAGCGACCATTGCAGGATGCTCAACCTCTGGTAATACCTTGCCTCAGGCGACCACGCGTCCTTCATTAACAACAAATATTGACGACTACAGCTACCTGATCGGACCAGGTGATAATTTATCAATTTTTGTTTGGCGTAATCCTGACGTTTCAGGTTCGTTTGTTGTCCGTCCAGACGGAATGATCACGACATCTTTGGTGGAAGACATCCCTGTCTCAGGCAAAACTCCCACCGCATTAGCAAGAGATTTGGAACAAGAACTGGGTAAATATATCCGCGATCCTATCGTTACCGTCAGCGTCACCGGATTCAACGGCCCATTTAGTGAACAGGTTCGCGTGATCGGAGAAGCCTCTTCTCCACGCTCAATCAGTTATACTGAAGACATGACCCTTTTAGACTTGATGATTCGTGTAGGCGGTCTTACTGAGTTTGCAAATGGCGACGGGGCTAAACTTATTCGAGTTGTTGATGGTGTGCAAAGAGAATATTCGGTAAGGCTTGAATCTTTGATCAAAGAAGGCAACATTGGTGACAATGTCGATATTTTACCAGGCGATATTTTAATAATTCCTGAAGCTTGGTTCTAGTCACTATTTTAAATGTTATCGATTTGAAGGTTAAAAAGAAGTATCTATGTTAGGAATACAAGAAGCGATTGATCAGGTACTCACCTATGTCAAAGGTGTTTGGATCAAAAAGCGCTACATCATTGTTTCGACCTGGTTAATCTGCCCTATAGGTTGGGCATATGTGGCAAATCTACCTGATGAGTACTCGTCGTCGGCAAGACTATTTGTAGATACCAGCAGTTTGTTGCGGCCACTTCTCAGAGGGTTGGCTGTTTATAACAATCCCAGTGAACAGGTCAATCTGGTTGCTCGCACCTTGTTGAGCCGTCCCAACTTAGAAAAAATCGCCCGCGAAGCGGATTTGGATATTACAGTGACGACGCAAGCGGAAATGGACGAACTCATTAACAATATGAGAAAAGATATCCGCTTAAACAGTACAGCTGAACAAAATATTTATAATATCCGCTACAAATCCCCTTCGCCTGAGCTTGCACAAAGAATTGTTCAAATCACGCTTAATGAGTTTGTTGAATCGTCTTTGGGCAATAACCGTCAAAGCAGCGATTCTGCGGAAGAGTTTATTAATCGTCAGATCGAAGAGTACGAACAGCGCCTGGAAGAGGCAGAACAGAGGCTTGCTGAATTTAAAGTAAGCCGCATAGACCGAGCACCTGGCTCAACACGTGATTATTACAGTCAACTGCAAAGAGAGATCAGCTCATTACAATCAACAGAGTTGCGTTTACTTGAGCTGAATTCTCAACTAGCTGCTGCAAGAGCACAAATGGCTGGTGAGGCACCCGTTTTTGGCCTAGCGTCTCCAGATTCAAGAATTGCACCATCAATCGCCACAAAGTTTGATGGGCGGATCGCAGCGATGGAAGCGAAAATTGACGAATATTTGATTCAGTACACAGAAAACCATCCTGATGTGGTAAAGACCAAAAGCTTACTTGACAATTTGTACGATGAACGTGAAAGACACATACAATCATTAGCTGATGTTGCCGAGCAAACTGGGTCCTACAGCCAGTTTGGCAACATTAACCAAAACCCGGTTTATCAAGAACTTAAACTAACGGTCGCCAACTATGAAAACCAATTGGCCCAGCTAACGGTGCGCGCGAATCAGACACGTGAAAAAATTGTTGAGCTGGAGCGAATCGTTGACCTGGTTCCTCAAATTGAAGCGGAAGCCCAGGGCTTGAACAGAGACTATGAAATTACTCGGAACAAGTACCTTGAATTGATTAGTCGTCGTGAACAAGCCGAGCTTTCACGGAAAGCAGAAGCAACCTCTGATGACGTACAATTTAGAATCATTGACCCGCCCACTCTGCCGACAAAACCTTCTGGTCCAAATCGTATTTTGTTTTATTCGGCGATCCTGTTCGTTGGATTTGGTGCCGGTTTAGGTCTGGCTTTTGTAGTGAGTCAAATCAATCCTGTCGTATTGAGCTCCAGCCAGTTGGTCAATAATTTCGGCGTACCTGTTCTGGGCAAAGTTTCTCATATTAATGCCGAGGCTATTGCCAAAGTGGATAAGCGCAGGATGCTGGTGTTCGCAGCTTCTAGCCTGACCATATTCTTTATCTTTATTGGACTCGTCTATGCCGACATAGCGTATGGTAGACTGCCCATTCATCTTTTGGGGAACTTGATATGAGTACGATAGAAAAAGCGCTTCAAAAGAATAAAGAACAGAAAGCCGAAACTAGGGAAAAAAACACCCTTGAAGCAGCGCAAGAAAAGGCGCAAGAGCTTCAGCAGGAACAAAACAATACGGTTTCTGAACCAGTTCAAGAACCCATCGCAGAGTCTGCCGCACCATTGGTGAATGAAGAATCAGTTAAACCTCCTCAAACCAGTGTCGCTCCTACGAGTGCGAAAGAGAAATTTATTCCACTGACCAATATTCAAAAAGATGGTTTCGTCTCAAATATGGGACGGAACACTATCAATGAGGAATATCGAGCTATCAAACGTAAGGTGTTGAGTAATGCTTTTGGGCCTCTAGCAAAAACACTTAACAATGCCAACATTGTCATGGTGACAAGTCCCAATCCTAATGAAGGTAAAACATTCACTGCCATTAATTTGGCATTGAGCATTGCCTTGGAACAGGACAAGACGGTTCTTTTGGTTGATGCAGACGTGTTACGTCCTAGTGTTATGAAAACCATCGACCAGCCTTTTGAAAATGGTTTGATGGAATATCTTTTAGGTGAAATCGATGATTTGGGCGAAGTCATTCACCACACAAGCTTGGATACGCTGCGGATTATACCTGCCGGGAAGTCGCACCATTTATCAACAGAATTGTTGGCCAGTGAAAAAATGCTGGAATCGGTAAGTGAGTTTGCTCATCGTTATCCTGATCGTGTTGTAATCATCGACAGTCCACCCCTTTTAGGTATAAACGAAACTGCTATCCTTGCAAACCTTGCCGGTCAGGCAGTTATCGTTGTGCAAGAAGGCAAAACGACACTAACACGTTTGTCTCAGGCTGTTGATCATCTAAACCCTGACATGGCAAAAGGCTTTGTCATTAATAAAGCTATGGGTAGCTCAGGTGACAGTGCCGGTTACTACGGATACTACTACGGTAGTGAAGAATAGACTGATAAAAAGGGATATTGGCTTGAAAAAGAGTGTGTTGGCCATTTCTATTTTGGCAAGTTTTAGTGTTTCTGCGGCAGAGTTAACTTACCGAGCGGATGTGAATGCATCCTATATTAATATAGGTAGTGACACGGGCGCCTCAGAAGAAAATGCATCAGACACCTTTTCCGTTCAGCCTAGCTTGGGTCTCAACTTTCAAAGTAAGAGGATCACGTCAGCAGTCACTGCCAGCCACCGTTACCTTGATCGACATATATCAACAACCAGTGAAGAATTGCGGGATTCAAGCAGTAGTAATTTTACTAATTACACTGCCACCGCAAACATCAATGTAATTGATAATGTGCTGCAATTAAACGCCAGAGGGAGCCAGTCTTATCAAAACGTTGATATTGCAACGACAATTATCAATGATGAAGTATTTGGTAGCCAGCAACTCGCCAAAACAAAGCGTGAGACTTTAGGCGCATCGTTTACCCTGCCTAACCCTGATTGGTTTGCATTGTCCGTGTCAGGAAATACTTCGAGTGTCACCACCGATCGTGCCCGAGAAGGTGCTGTGGCGGTCGATAGTGAGAACCATTCGGTTCAAGCTTCTATCACCCAAGGTGACGAGGTGAAAAGAGTCAGTTGGAACATACAAGGAAGTTACCGAGAAGCAAATGGTACTGGCCGGAATGATATTACTTCCGAACGTGTAAACGCGAATTTTTATGTTGGTGTTGCTGATGAGATCAGGTTGGTTGCAACGGCGCAGCAAGACAACAACGAGCTAAGTTCAGAGGATGTTGCTGGGACTCGAAATATAGATTTCGAAAGCTATGGCTTGGGTGTTTCCTGGTTTAAGAATGCCAGTCGCTTTATTGATGTCACTTATAACACCTCTAAAGAAGCGGACGGAAGTAATGACAACTTTGTCGGATTAAACTTTGCTTGGCGCTTTACGGCTAGAACCTCGGTCAGCGGTAGTTATGGAAAACGTTCTTTCGGACGAACTGGGCAGTTTTCTTTTGCTCATCAGGTCAGAAAGTTTCGCACCAGTGTGAGCTATCAAGAAGACCTCACAACATTTTCAACCCTATTGTTGGGTGAGGAAGCGCAGGCTACCTTTGTTTGTCCATTGGAATCCGAAGATCTGACCGGTTGTTTTCTTCCTGATACCATAGACTATCAATTGCAAGCGGGTGAAAGATTTGAGGATTTTAGTTTTTTCTTGCCCGAAGTAAGCGAAGAAGCCATATTGCGTAAATCATTAGCGATTACCAATGGTTACCAATTTAGAAAAATTCGTATCAGTACCACTTTGAGAAATACGCAAACAGAATTTCAAGACACCCTTAGAAAACAAGATAATTTAAATTTAAACGTGGCTGTCAGTGCCAAGTTAGGAAGAAAATCTACTGTAACATGGACAAACTCTTATTCGAATCTCGACAGCAGACTACTCGACGGTGGTTCAGACAAAGTATTGTCGTGGAGAAGTTCGTTAAACTACTCTTATCGAATCGGAAGGAACTTAACGACAAGGGTTGGGCTGCAGTATTCTAAAAACAATTCCGCGTTTGAAAACCAAGACTTTTATTCTCGAAGGTTAACCTTGTCAATCAATTACAGAATAAAATAGCCAGTAAGCGAAGCTTCCTTCGCTTATTTTGTCTTACAAAGACTTCTGTTTAACCCGGTAACAAGTAAAACAACCAAGCAGAAAACAATACAATAAACATGATTGTCTCTTTGGTATATTTGCCCGGAAAATACGCTCTTCTTCTATTTTTTCGGCGCTCTATTACTTGACTGCCACTTTCCCCTGCAGGTTTCAACGTTCTCATACTCCACCCAAACGGTTATTGATGGTAAACTTTATACTCCTTTATGTATAGAGAAGATCAACAACCAATAGTTCATTTTTTAATCATTTTATTTTAATGGTGCTCTTTATTTTGCTTTTCCATACAGAGCAGAATTAATTGATCAATTGCGTGCATATCCAGTTTCAATTACTGACTACGTAACCTCAATCCAAAGTTGGGGTTAAGTAGGTTGTCGGCAGATAACGATTTTTATTTAACCTCAATTCGGGATAAGGATATCTGCAAGCGATTGATTTAAAGCATAATATTTATTGACATCCAGTAGTGGCCTAAAGCTTATGAACTAGGCGCTCAAGTGATGGAATAGCGGGTTTTGTAGAATTTGAGGAACGTAGAAATTGGGCTTTAGGGCTCTGCTGGATGGCCATGCTTATCCCGAATAGAAGTTATTTGGTTAAATCAAAGTGATAGATAATTTAATACACTGAGAGGATATAGGTTTGAGAGATGAGAAGAACGAGATGCGCCATTGCATGCCTTTTAAAACGTAGGTGTTTCACTGTAATGATTGAGGCAAATAACCAAAGGGATTAACGCAATGTGGGTACGAAAATCAAAAATAATGGCATTTCCCGAGATTAGGAAACTGCCCTACTCTAACAACCTGAGAGATTCAGTCGTCAGATTTCAATCTGACATAGGTTTTATATTTTTTCTTTAGCAGGTTATCAATATAACGTGTCAATTTGATTTTGTGGCTGATAGCGTTGTCCAATGCGTCCGTCAGTTCATTCAACATAGTTTTGTAATATTGAACGTCTTTAACACGCCCATCTGGTGTCACATCTGACATCACCACGTTTTCGCTTTGATTGATTTGCGTTTCTGATTGCACGTTGGAAGCAGGAGAAACGTTTTCTTCCGGTCTAAACATCTCTTCGGACACTTCGGCGGTGACGGTATCAATGGCTGCGTCATCCAGCGTTTTAACTTCTTCTAAAAACCCATACAAGAGCACCCTATCCATCAAAGTATTGATGCGTCTTGGTACGCCATTGGTAAATTTAAATATTTTTTCAAATGCCCCTTCTGAGAACAGGTCATCTCTTTCTAGCCCAGCGTGATGCAATCGATATTCGATGTATTCTTTACATTCTTGCAATGTCAGCGGTGCCAAATGACAGGATGCAACAATACGTTGTCTAAACTGTTCCATGTTTGGAGCGCGCAGAATGGGTTGTAGTTCTTCTTGTCCCAGTAAAAAACTTTGTAACAGCGGTTTACCTTTTTCCTGGAAATTAGACAACATCCGCAATTCTTCTATGGTCTCTAGGGGTAAATTTTGCGCCTCATCAACGATCAGCAGTGCTCTTTTACCATTATTGTGCAGCTGGTATAGATATTTCTCTAAGTCTTTAAGAATGTCGGCTTTGGTTTTGTTTAACGTATCAATTTCGAATTTACTGGCAACCATTTTTACCAACTCATCCGGTGACAATTTTGGCGTGACGATTTGTGCCGCCATGATGTCATCTTGAATATCATTTAACAGACTATTGGCGATGGTCGTTTTGCCCGTGCCTATGTCACCGGTGATGACAATAAAGCCCTCAGCTTGTGAAAGACCATATTGCAAATAGGACATTGCACGTTTGTGCCACTTACTGGCGAAGAAAAAGCTCGGATCAGGTGTTAGTTGAAAGGGTTTTGAGTTCAGCCCGTAATAATTCTCATACATAGTGTAAAAATGCCCTGAATACCTAGTTCGTGTAGCTTTTTGCTGCAAAAGTTAGTTTGATAGTTTAACACAACCTGATGTGCTCCGACTGCGTAGCTTAGCGGCAGGTGACCAAGGGCGCAATGAGTTTGTGTCGAATCACTGCAATGAATTAGATTTCTGACTACACTTCTAGTTGTTTGACGTTTACTAATAACAATAAAAGGAAAAGATATGGACGAATCCATCGACGAAACCCTAAAACAAGGTGCCGATACAGTTGAGCTGGTAACACAGACCGCAATAGAATTAGGGATGACTTATGGGCCTAAATTATTGCTTGCACTGTTCGTGCTGGTCATCGGCTTTTGGGTCATTGGTATTTTATTAAGAGGTGTTGACCGCGCTTTAGACTCAGCGAAAGTCGATGCAACGCTAACTCGATTCCTACATAGCATAATTAGCGTGGTGTTAAAGCTACTGCTAATCGTCGTATTCGCGTCGATGATAGGTGTCGAAACCGCATCGCTTATTGCAATGCTGGGTGCTGCAGGTTTAGCAATCGGGCTGGCATTGCAAGGTAGCTTAGCGAATTTTGCTGGCGGTGTGCTGATCCTATTGTTCAAACCTTTTAAGGCTGGAGACATTATTGAATCACAAGGGTATTTGGGTAGGGTTAGAGAAATTCAAATTTTTAACACCATTCTTTTAACTCTAGACAATCAACGTGTGATCATTCCAAACTCGTTGTTATCAAATGGCTGTGTGACTAATCTGTTTTGCGAAGAAACACGACGTGTTGATGTGACTTTTGGAATTAGTTACGAGGACGATATCACCAAAGTTAAGAAGCTGCTGCATGATTTAATTTCATCAGATGAAAGAGTTCTCAAAGATCCAGCGTTTGAGATTTACGTTTCAGCCCACGCTGATAGCTCAATTAATATCCTGACCCGTTGCTGGGTGAAAAGTGAAGATTATTGGCCTATGCATTTCGGGTTAATTGAAAAAGTGAAATTTGCGTTTGATGAGAATGATATCACCATCCCATTCCCACAGAGAGACGTGCATTTGCACCAGGCAAATTAGCCTATAAATTCGTTTTGAGCTGACGGACACTAAGTGTCCGTTGACTCTACGATATTTTGGATGATACTAGTTGTTGAAACGCCGGGCTCAAAATTGAGCACTTTGACCTCGCCGCCATTTGCGATGACCTGTTTACCGCCAGCAATGTCTTCAATTTTATAGTCACCTCCTTTGACTAAAATATCTGGAAGTAATTCACTGATAAGACGCTCAGGGGTTTGCTCGGTAAACTCCACAACCCAATATACCGATGCCAATCCTGCTAAAACCGACATGCGACGGCTAACATTGTTGACGGGCCTACCTGGGCCTTTTAGTGTTTTTACAGACGCATCGGAATTCACTGCAACGATCAACTTATTGCCGAGCTTCCCGGCGTTTTCTAGATAAGAAACATGACCCGCATGCAAAATATCAAAACAGCCATTGGTCATTACAATTTTCTCACCGCGCCGTTTCGCCTGTTCGACCGCGATGGCTAGTTGTTGTTGCGTCATGACCCCACGTCCAAGATCATCGACACTCCCAACTGCGTCACTTAGCTCAGTAAAACTAACAGTGGAAGTTCCAAGCTTGCCGACAACAATACTTGCTGCTGCATTAGCTAAAACACTTGCATCTTCCATCGAACACTTGGCGGCCAACGCAACAGACAAGGTGGATATTACAGTGTCCCCTGCCCCTGTGACGTCATACACCTCTTTCGCTTCGGCGGGAAGATGCAATTCGTTTTGTGATTTTTGTAGCAGCGTCATGCCTTTTTCTGATCGCGTTACTAAAAATGCCTGAAGATCGAGTGATTGAATCAGATCCTGTGCTTTGTTGACTAGTGTGACTTCATCGTCGCAAGTGCCAACAATAGCCTCAAACTCACTCATGTTGGGTGTGAGTAACGTAGCGCCATGATATTTGCTGAAATCGGTACCTTTTGGATCTACTATGACAGGGATCCCCTTAGACCGAGCAACTTGAATAAGCGCTTGTACATCGCTTAGTGCCCCTTTCGCATAGTCAGACACTATCACTAGATCACTTGAATCAAGATGTTGCGCAAATCGGTGGGCTAATTCTGTTTTGTCCACTTCATCAAAAGAACGCTCAAAGTCCAGTCGGATAAGTTGTTGATTTCGGCTCAATACTCGCAGTTTTGTAATGGTGTCATAACCTGGCACTCGGCAGAAATCACATTGCACGCCCAGGGAGCTGAGTGACTGAGTTAATAGGTGGGCAGACTCATCATCGCCAGTAAGCCCCAACAGAGTCGCTTGCGCGCCCAAAGCGGCGACATTCATAGCCACATTAGCGGCTCCGCCTGGTCTATCCTCAATGTCTTTGATCGCAACAACTGGAACAGGCGCTTCTGGCGATATTCTTCCCGTAGGTCCTGTCCAATATCGATCTAACATTACGTCACCCACGACAAGGATGCGTGCATTACTCACATCAGGTATTACCATATATTAATTCCGTTTGGCCGAGGAAATAGCAAATTGGGCTGATTATACCGATATTTTTAGCAAAATGCGCAGTACAGAATCGTGCGGTTATAAAACGAAATAGTAGATGGAGAAATAGTGACAGGTACACCCGGCAATTACGAACAAATGCCATATCGCATGAGTAAATTTAATGTGCTTTTTAACATAGAAAATGACACCGATACTAAAGCACAATCCACCTGCCACCAGCAGTAATAAACCTACTCCTGGTACCGATTGATATAATGGATAGATTAACAAAACCGCGAGCCACCCCATAACCAAATAGGTGATCACCGACATTTTTGGGAAGCGGTGTCGAACAAAACACTTAAACACCACACCAAATAAAGCGATAGACCAAATCACGGCTATTGACAACCAACCAACCCATCCGCCAATGCTCACAGCCAAAAAGGGCGTGTATGTGCCAGCAATCAATATGTATATCGCACTGTGATCGAGTAGTTTAAAAACTTGCTTGGCATTGACTCCCGTAACAGAATGATAAATCGTAGACGCTAGAAACATTAAGGTTAAACTAGCACCATAGATTGCTGAAGAAGTTACCGCTAGGGTCGATTCACTGCGCAGCAGAAGGTAAACCAAACCAACAATTGCAAAGACAAGGCCAACACCATGACTCATTGCGTTAAGTACTTCTTCTTTTAGAGAGTACGAGTGTATAGGCTGTTCGTCTGTATGAACCACGTTTTATTTGCTCTTGAATAAACTTTCTGCGTTTATAGTATCTTTTCAGCGTACACTTGTACACTGAATTAATGATTTTGAATTGACGAAGCTACTTTTGCTCTACACGTTGTCATTGTTCGAAAAGGAAAAGGTAATTGAAATCAAAACCTTGGGTAATGTATCTAATTGAAAATCGGTTGGGGCAGCTCTATTGCGGGATCAGCACTGATCTAGCTCGGCGTTTTAGTGAACATCAGAAAAATGGTAAACAATGCGCCAAAGCCCTAAAAGGGAAAGGCCCATTAACCTTGAGATATGCTGCAATTTTAGAGGATCATGGGTCGGCATTAAAATGTGAATATTGGATGAAAAAGCAAAACCGTCATCACAAGGATGCGATCATTGCTGGCAAGCAAAAGCTTCCTTTTCCTCATGAAACTGTTTCTGATGAAGAAATCCGCCAGATTGAGCATTAAAACTTTCGCTGCCTGACCCCTTATTAATGTGGACGAGTAAAACGTTAAGCGACCAGCCCACTGACAATCAAAGCAATGCCGATACTTAACACCATCTCGATACTGGCCACACCTATGTTGTGCTGTTGGTCAACTTCCTGCACCACATTTAACCCCGCCAAAACAACGCGCTTAGCAATTATGACCAAAGCAACCAATAACAAGGTCAGAGCCATCCCAACTATTAGCCATCCTGTTAAATTGCTGACATAACCCACTGGGTTATAATTAAGCATGCTTCCCGCAGCAGAAACAACTATCGCTGTGCCAATCAGATTACCACTATGTTGCACCGCCAGTGCCAATTGCCCCTTAGTCAAGGAACGTTGAAACGAACCGCTTTGATTATTCTCTTTATATCGACGTTCATATATTCGTGTGGTGGTTAACAAAATGGCTTGGGTGACCACAAAGCCGCTAAACACCGCAAAAAGCGCGTTGATATCACTCCCTTCCACCCAGACCATAACATTACTGATGACCAATGCAGTAGACACGGCACTTGCGGAATCGACCAGGGCAATACTGGTATTACGCTTTTTGATCATCGCTTCCTTGTCGAGCCGATGCAATATGATTTTGTCATGTAAGATGCGTCCCACTTTAATGAGCAGGATCCCGACCAAACCAAATAACAGCATGCTAAGCGCTGCGCCCATAAAGTCTGACTTGTCTGAACTGACCGCCGCCGCAGACAGCACTATACAAAGTGCCAACATCCGGCCGGCAACACTGATCCCAAAAGCGAAATTGTCTTGTGCACACAATTCGTTTGAGGTGCTGACTGAGGCCATTTTTCCTGACATTAGTCGCAGAGTGAACAGCAAGCTAATAGCAATAAGTATATCAATGGCAAGATAAACCCAAATGTCTGATGACAACGGAATAAGATTGACTAGCACTTGCATAGATGATTTCCAAACACAAAGTTATCGTGAGAACTTTTTGATTTTTAGGTACATTTTTGTTTCATGCAAATGTTTTCTGCACATTCAAAATCGACGAGTTCAAAAATAAACACATTGATTGTAGCAACATATGATATAGCATTGGGTTTAATTGTTCAGCAAGGTTTAACGTTTCCAGCATGCAAGCAGAATTCGCCCAAATCAGCGCACAATCAACACGATATCAAGAGTTGTTGGTCGAAAAACATCCACAATATTTGAACGCCATTAAAAAACATGACGCCCTTACTCAGGCATTCGGTTTGAGCGAATTTATTGGCGACAGCGTATTGGTTGACCCTGAGCTTCTGGAATGTTTACTCACCCATCCAATGCCCCCGACAGGATTGACCGATTACAAAGGACTCCTAGCGCAACATTTGACACACATCAATGATGAAGCCGTGTTGCTGAAAAAATTGCGGAGTTTTCGACGCTGGCACATGGCGTTGCTGGCGTACTGGGATTTACTCAACTTTCAAACCATTGAGCAGTCATTGCAACAAACCTCTGCATTAGCCGATGCACTTATCAATGGTGCTTACCATTGGTTATATGATTTCTTTTGCCAGAAATACGGACAACCCCAAGGACCATTCGGCCCCCAACCTCTGCTCATTTTAGGTATGGGAAAGTTGGGGGGTAAAGAGCTGAACTTCTCATCCGACATTGATTTAATTTTTTGCTATCCCGCTAATGGCGAAATAACAGGTCAAAGAAAACCTTTAGAACATCAACAGTTTTTTACCCGCCTCGCACAAAGATTAATACATGCACTCAATCATACTGACAGCAATGGGCGTGTATTCCGGGTTGACATGCGATTACGTCCTTTGGGTGAAAGCGGTCCTTTAGTGATGCACTTTTCCGCGTTGGAAGACTATTACCAAGAGCAGGGTCGCGAATGGGAACGTTATGCAATGATAAAAGCGCGAGTGATCAATGCCGATTGCCATTACGCAAAAGAACTCATAACGATATTACAGCCCTTTATATATCGCCGATATCTTGACTACAGCGCTATTGATTCATTGCGCAGCATGAAATCCTTGATCACTCAGGAAGTAAGGCGCAGAGGGCTGAAAAACAACATTAAATTAGGACAAGGGGGCATACGTGAAGTCGAGTTTATCGCCCAGAGTTTTCAATTGATCAAAGGGGGACGTATCCCTGCGTTACAGACACCCAGTCTACTCGAAACACTTCGGGCATTGTCTGAACTGGAGTTTATGCCTGACACTGATGTTGAACAGTTAACAATGGATTACTTCACGCTGCGCAAGGTCGAACATTGTCTACAACAATTTGCTGACCAACAGACACAACTATTACCCGAAGATGAAGCCGATCAGCAACGTCTGTGCAAAGTGCTGAGAAGTCTAGATTACCTCGCAGTGGAGCGACAAATTCTGCAGACAATGACGCGTATTAACCTGCAATTTCAATCACTCATTGGTGATACTAGCGACACGGAGTCGGATCTTGATGATCCTCGGAAGTCCGAGTTTAGTGACCTGTGGATGCTAGCACTTGAAATTCAAGACATCAGACAGCTTTTTAGCCAGTATGTCGAGGATGAAGTCGCCCTTAACCTGAGCAAATTAGTCGTTGAATTCAAGCAAAACGTGCAACACAAGCGGCCGTCGACGAAAGCTTTGCAAACTCTGGATATTCTTATGCCAGGGCTTTTTAACTCTATTGTTAATGAGCAAATAGAAAGCACTGCGGGATGCGAAGCGGATATTCTTTTCGAACGAATCTCGCATATTTTATTATGCGTGTTAAAGCGAACTACGTATTTGCAGTTATTGGTCGAAAACCCCGGTGCTCAAGGGCAGTTAGTGAAATTATGTTACGCCAGTTCCTGGATTGCATCACACCTTGCCAAACACCCGATTCTTTTAGATGAACTCCTTAATCCACTGCACCTATATAATCCTACACCACTGTCTGATTACCCAAGCGAGTTGCGGCAAATCCTTTTGCGAGTGGAACCCAATGATCTTGAGTTGCAAATGGAAACTCTTCGTCAGTTTAAACAAATACAGCAGTTAAAAATCGCCGCAGCCGACGTCACCGGTGTACTCCCTGTGATGAAAGTCAGTGATCATCTCACTTACTTGGCTGAGGCCATTATTGCTGAAGTGGTGAACATGGCTTGGGAGCAAATGACTAACAAATATGGCTATCCAGAAGGTTCGGATGATCAGAATAAGCGGTTTGCCGTATTGGGTTACGGCAAACTCGGAGGTATTGAACTAGGATACGGTTCAGATTTGGACCTGGTATTTATCCATGCAGTCCAACAAGGCAGTCGTACGTTGAATGATAAACCGCTTGAGTCGGGGCAATTCTATACACGACTTGCTCAGCGCATCATGCATCTATTTGTGACCGTCACGCCATCGGGTCAACTCTATGATGTCGATATGCGCCTGCGTCCATCGGGTAACGCAGGTTTATTAGTTTGCCATTTGCATGGTTTTGAACACTACCAACTTCAAGAGGCATGGACATGGGAACATCAGGCGTTGGTCCGAGCAAGAGTGGTATATGCTGAGACTTCCCTTCAAGAGTCCATAGAAAGTGTTCGCCGCCAAGTATTATGCATGCCGAGAGATCAATCTAAGCTCAAAACAGATGTGTCGAGCATGCGTCAGAAAATGCGCGAGCATCTAAACAAGGGAGATCAGTTTTGGTTGGACGTAAAACAAGATACTGGCGCTATCGCCGATATCGAGTTTTTAGTTCAGTTTTGGGTGCTAGCAAATGCTTCAGCATATCCTGAACTTTGTGAATGGTCAGACAACGTTAGATTGTTGGAAACCCTGGAAAACTTACATTTGATCAGTACTGAATATAAACAGCAACTTGTCGATGCCTATTTGGACTATCGTAACAGCTCACATCGATTGACCTTATTAGATAAAGACAATTTGATGGCCAAAAGTCAGTTCCTTGAACATCAAGAAAATGTGACGAGCATTTGGCAACACACATTTGATGGCGACACGTACGATAGTGACTAAAGCCTTGTGCAGTTTTCTCGTAGATAGCCGGACGACGTTTCAGTTATTACCATCGAGCGTTGTTTTGGACAAATAAAGGCCATCACTTCGCCTTCAAAGCTCCCATCGATGGCACTAGCAATTTTCGCCATAGAACCTGTGATAGTGTTATCCAATTGAAATTGATTTTTGATTATGAAGTCTTTATCCAATTCCCATATTACTTGCATACCTTCCAATTGTGCGAAGCTGGTAATCGCTTCTCTAAGGGTGCTGCCGGCCCTGAAGCTACGATATTTATGCTCGCCTACCCAGCGCTGCGAAATATTGCTCTGAATACTTTCCATTTTCTTTAAACGACTGTCTAAAGGTTCTTTTGGTGGATTGACTTCCATAACAAAGTCACCAATATCGTCTTCAAACGGTTTGGTGGATGACATTCGATAGGCCGCATAAAATTCCGTCATTCCCTTAGAAACGCTTTTTTGTTTGCTTTCCCCCTCAGGTTTAGGACTAGAAACATTGTAACTTTGCAGATTGAGTACGATAGCCGCAATGATAATAAGCGCTAACGCCAAACCGATATGCCTGGCCCAAAATAAAAAGTTGGACGTTCCTTTACTCATTTACCCACTGGCCTAAATTCTTTAATCTTAATCACTGCGTTTATACTCTGTCCTTCCTGTACGAATAATCATTTTCAATTAATCGTAAAGTGATGGATCCTCCTCAAAAGGTCTTGTTTTAAACCGTTTATGCATCCATAAATACTGCTCAGGTGCAATCTCAACCAATTGTTCAACCATTTTATTTACCCGGGCAATATCATTTTTATCGTCACCAGAGGGAAAATGATTAAGTCCTGGTACAAATTTAACTTTATATCCCTTGTCAGTTCGCAAAGAGACAATAAAAACTGTTTCACAATTCGCCTGTTTGGCAAACAATAAAGTTCCTTTGGTAGTGGCTACATCTTCGACAGCAAAAAAAGGAACAAATTCACTACGGTTGCGACCATAGTCTTGATCAGGGAGATAAAAACAAACCTCCTTATCATCTAGCGCATGGATTAGCCCTTTTACATTTCTTTTGTGGATCATGTATTTGTTAGAGCGCGCCCTGCCACGATACTGCACGTATTCCATCAAAGGATTGTTGTGCTTGCGATAAAAAGCTACAGATGGGTGTCCTAAGCCAGCAATACGACAGCCTAATTCCAAATTCATATTGTGTATTGCAAGACCGAGCACGCCCTTGCCTTTTCTAAGTATAGCCTCAACATGCTCGTAACCCTCTACTTCGCTTATCATGCGAACTCGCCAATCTGGCCACCACCATCCCATGCTAGCCTCGAGTATAGCCATACCGGCATGTTCAACATTTGCATTGACTAGCGTTTGAATTTGTTCGGCATTTTTTTGCGGAAAACACAATTCCAGATTACGCTTTGCGACACGCACTCTTTTTTTTGCAAAGGTGCTAAGTAATTTGCCAAGACCTTTACCAATCCATTTTTGAACAAAGTAAGGCAACCAAGAAATAACGTAGAGTATGAGAATACTTAGCCATACCAGCCAGTACTTAGGGAGAAAAAACGACAGCTTAAACGGAGGAGCTTTTACATGCGCGTTTGACAAATGCTGATCTCGTTGAAAAATTTGATGTATTGTAAATAACAAATGAACGTTATACCAACTTGCTTAATTAAAACGTTCTTGATCGAAGTGAAATTTAAAAGGAAAAGAGTCCATGACCCAACCTTTTTCATCCATATTGGATGCCAGTCCTGTCGCAACCTTATGCTGCGATAAAAAAGGGGTCATCAGCTATGCCAATGTTGCAGCAAAATCATTATTGGCGCTGGACCAATTGGCTGAAAAAGCGCCTAGCTTGTTTGATGTATTTGCCCAGACAACCTACACAAAAACACTTAAAAAACATCTAGAATCATCAAACAACCCACTGCAGGTCAATCACGGCCACCCTTTTGAAATAGTTTTGCATAACGGTACAGAAATGCCGGTCACTCTGATGGTGACCGCCATGTCCAACGACACGGATCATCAATGGGTTTTGACGATCAATCAGGCTGAGAAGTTCATCGAAATTGAACAACTCAATAATAGTCTGATGGAACGCTATAAAGTGGCCATTCAATCTGGCATAGGAATTTGGTATTACCATCAAGAAACAGACAGCTTAAGTTGGGACGAGCAAATGTTCAGGCTCTACGAAGTCTCACCAGATGATTTTGCCGGTAATGCCAACTCATGGATTGAATGCCTTCACCCCGAAGATAAAGAAATGGCGGTGAATGAGTTAAATCAGGTTTCTCGATATGGCGATACCTATGAAGCCGCATTCAGAATTATCACCCCAACGGGAAAAGAGAAATACATTAAGTCTTATGGCCGGGTGATTAAAGAGGGAAAGAACACTTATAAGTTAATGGGTATAAATTATGACTTAACTGATCATTTCACCACGCAAAATAAGCTGCAAGATACTCAAACAGAAAATGCTTTTTTAGCTCGAATTGTTCAAGAAACTGACAACGCAATAATCATTTTCAACAACGACGGCAAAATCAATTGGGTTAACAGGGCCTTTACCAATATCAGTGGCTACTCATTTGATGAGGCAATTGGACGATACCCTAATGATCTATTGGGTGGGCCGCTCACTAGCAAAGAAACAAGTCAGGCAATCAAAGACGCTGCATTGGCAGAAGAGTCTTTTAACTGTGAGATTATTAACTACGGTAAACACGGTAACGCCTATTGGATTAGGATGAATAGCCTTCCTATCCATGAAAATGGCAAGTTGAAGGGTTACGTTGCCGTTGAAAGTGATATCACCAAACAAAAAGAGTACGAATTACAATTGTTGCAATCGAGTAATCTGCAACAGGCGATTCTAAATAGTGCCAACCAGATCATCCTTTCCACTGATCTAAGCGGACGTATCATCACCTTTAATACCGTAGCGGAACAATTGCTTGGATACAACCAGCAGGATGTCGCCAATAAATTAACGCCAGAGCAATTTTTTACTCAACAATCACTTAAAGAGCATGCAAAGCGTCTATCAGAAAAGACTGGCACAGACATTTCCGCTGGATTGGCATCGATTACCCACACGGCGAAAATGGGAATAATCGAAGAATATGAAAGTGTTTTTGAACACAAAAGCGGCCAACAATTTCCCGTGCAATTGAGTGTAAGTTCTATCCAAAATCCCGACCAAAGTGTAGAAGGCTTTTTGTTTGTCGCGCGTGACATCTCAGAAATGAAGCGTATTGAAGCTGAAAAAGACCGAAGTGCTTCTTTACTTGAAGCGACAGGAAAAATGGCCAAACTAGGCGGCTGGGAATTCGATGTAGAACAAAATAACTTATATTGGACTCAAGAAGTTTATCTAATCCATGAGCTACCAATCGGCAGTGAGATTGATGTTGAACAAGCTACCAATTTTTATACCGAAGAGGCAAAACCTATAGTGGAAGAAGGGCTGGCAAATGCCATCGAAAATGGCAGTTCATTTGAGTTTCAATTATCCATTATTACAGCAAAGAATAATCACAGATGGGTACGCTCTCTTGGTAACGTTGAGTACAAAACAAATGGTGATGTAATTCTCCGTGGCGCCTTTCAGGATATTACTGAGCTCAAAGAGGCAGAAGAAAAAGCCAAGGAAGCCAGCCAAGCTAAAAGTGAATTTTTAGCCAACATGAGCCATGAAATACGAACACCAATCAACGGCATCATTGGCATGAATGACTTATTGCTCAACACGCCCCTTAACAAAGAGCAGTTGCGGTATGCCGAGCTGGCGCAGGCAAGTGGCCAGGCTTTAATCACATTGATTAATGACATTCTAGATTTTTCTAAGATAGAGGCAGGAAAACTCGAGATAGAACACATCGATTTTGACCTGCATGATATGCTCGGAAACTTTATCGAAACCTTTTCCCTAAGAGCCGAGGATAAAAATCTAGAATTGATCTTTGCTATGAATGAAAATGTCCCACAATGGATTAATGCCGATCCTGGACGGATCAGGCAAATACTCACCAACCTAACCAGTAATGCAATTAAATTCACTCAACAAGGAGAAGTTGTCGTTAAAGTTAGTTGCCCAGAACGCGGAAAACTGTATTTCTGCATTCAGGACACAGGCATTGGGATCCCAGCAGACAAACAACACCATTTATTCGAGAAATTTAATCAAATCGACGCATCCACTACCCGTAAATTTGGTGGCACGGGGTTGGGTTTATCAATTTCCAGAGAATTGGTGTCTTTAATGGGAGGGGAAATTGGTGTTAACAGCGAGTGGCGCAAGGGCTCAGAATTCTGGTTTAGTGTTGAATTTGAAGAAGCGCAAACGTTTCCAAGGCAAAAGCCGTTTGATTTCTCACATTTTGATTTTAAGAGTATTAACGTGTTGGTGGTTGACGACAGCCTGGCAAGCAGAAATGTCATTACCTCGTTTCTTCAGTCGACGGGCATAAATGTGCAGCAAGCAGAAAACTCACCAGTCGCCCTTAAAGCGTTGCGAGAGAGGGCAAAAAACAATCTGTTTTTCGATTTTGCCATTATCGATGCCAATATGCCCGGCATCAATGGCGAAGAACTAGCAAAAGCGATCAAATGTGATAACAACTTTGCTAAATTAAAAATGATATTGATGACGTCTAATGCGAAAAAAGGCGACGCAAAAAAATATGAAGAACTCGGCTTCAACGCTTACTTTAGTAAACCGGTAAAACCCGTAGATCTTATTTCTACAATCGGGTTGCTATCCAAGCAGAGTGAAAAACAGGGGGAATACAAACAACACACCCACGAACTCATCACCCGACATACGGCGCCTCATTTGACTCAAAAAATGCCAAGAATTCTGCTGGTTGAAGACAATCCTATAAATCAAGCCGTCGCCTATGAAATGCTTAAAAACCTGGGGTACCAAATCGAATTGGCCAATAACGGTTTAGAAGCTATCGATATTTTAGACAACGCTGCCAGCCCATTTAAATTGATTTTAATGGATTGCCAAATGCCAGTAATGGATGGGTACGAAGCAAGCCGGAAAATACGGGCTGCGCAAGATGTCAATTTTGATCCAAACATTCCTATTGTTGCGCTAACGGCAAATGCAATGAAAGGCGATGAAGAAAAGTGTTTTGCTGCAGGTATGGATGGATATCTGACCAAACCTATTGTTGCCAGTGAATTGCAGGAAGGGTTGCAAAAATGGATAAGTATTTAACCCCAATCCCGGATAAGCAACGCCTGTAAGCACCGCTATTTATCCCCCTATCTTCGTTGTTCATTATGCGTTTAGAGCGACTAGACAACATAATTCTCGCCTCGATAAGGGAATAAATCACGGCACTTACCTATTAAAAACCAATATAAAAATGACAATAGCTTCTATGTCATTGATAAAGCTTTAAAAACTAAGCTATTCCGACATTTCTTATCCAGAATTGGGGTTATTTAAATCAAAAAAAAGCGCGACAGCTAAGCTGTCGCGCTTTTATCGAATTTTGAGCATCCCTCTCAGCTATCCATCGCCATAAAACCATCCCGGTCAACGTCCGTATACACCCCTTTCCTTCTATTCTCACTCATCCTAAGTGAGCCACCCATCCTGGGTGTGTTCCTTTCCATTAATCCTTCTTACACTGCCCATCCTACTTGCAGCACTTCCCATCCATAAGATTGTCCTAAATCATCCTTTTCCGTCCGTGGCACTATCCTTAGTTATTTCATCCATATCTAATGTTCTTCATGAACATTGCCTTCATCCAATGAAGGTGTCCTCGGGCTGTCCTTAAGTCTTCCTGACTCGTCGTGTTTCCCTGTGACATGATTAAAGATATAGGAAAATGAGTTTCTCGCTAGGGGGCAAAATGTGTTTTTTTTGTAAGCCTTTAGACTAAAGTCTAAATTTTGATATTTTAACTATACATATCAATTAGATACAAATTCAGTAAGACTTGATACGGGTATTTATTCCACTTAATACCTACAACCTTGTACGAAATATCGCACAAAAAAAAGCGCGCTTTTCGCACGCTTTGATTTTAGGTTTCACATCAACTCATCGGATTTCTGGTCGAGGTCTGAACATTATCTGCCCAGTAATGTGCGCAACTTCCAAATCCTCGACATGTTGATACTCACCGTCGGCAAAAAATGATAGGCATTTAGGGAGAGTAACATATACGCCTACCCCTTCGCTTTTTTGCTCTTCGAGCATGACAGTGTCAATAGCACTCATAAGCATGTGACCCAGGCCACGGTGTTGATGATCGGGGTGAACACCAATGAATGACAGCATATGGTATTGTTCGTGAGGGATGTGCTCTCGAACACGCTGCTCTTTTTCAACCATCTGTTTAGTACCTAAAAACCCTGCAGTAAGCAACATTTTTAGGCGCCAATGCCAAAAACGTCCAGGACTAAACGCACTGTTAGGACTAATCAGGCAAGCCACCGCGAGTAAACGCTCTTCTTCAAACAAGCCAATCATCGGTTGTTTTGCTGTCCAAAATGCGTTCAGTTCTTCTCGAATTGCACCGCGCAAGCGTGACTCATAGCCCTCGCGCTCCCCCTCAAAAATATCTAAAAACAAAGGATCGTCGTGATATGCCTGATACAGGATAGAGGCGGCGATCTTTAAATCTTCAGCCGTTAAATAAATCGCCTTAATGTTTTCCAAAGGATTAATGCTTTCAGCAGCGCTTGACATGGTTCTTCTCTAAAGGAATTTACGTTCACTCTATCTAAATTTCCTACATTTGTTAACACCTCATTAACGTATGACGGAAATTTCACCATATGGCACCGTGACAAGCAAATTTATGGCTATAATTTAATCAACCTTAATGTCAAAAGTGTATGTGAAATGATTGCTGATAATTTGAAGATGAACGACTTGTTTATGCAGCTAGGTTTGCCAAACGACGATGAGTCAATTGATGACTTCATCGAAAAAAACAGAGGCTTGGCTGCGCAGATAAAGCTAGAAGATGCGCCTTTTTGGGATCAGGCACAAGCCAGTTTTATAGAAACCTCCATTTTGGAAGATGCTGAATGGGCTGAGCTGATAGATCAGCTCAGCAACCAATTGCGTTAGATATTTTGGTAAGCCGTATCGCCCCACCCCACTAACTGGCCGTTTTTGAAGACTAATGGTGTGCATTCGTCTTTAGTGGTGACACCATCTCCTTCCGTTCGTTGGGTGCGATAAAACAAGACTTGGATTTCGTCGTCACCACGTTGATGCAACTCACTAAAGTCTGGTGTGCCCATATCTCTTTTGATTGCGTTGACTGACGTATCTGGGGAAAGATTGGCGATGGCTTTGCGGTTTTTGCGTTCTTTTTTCTCCCAACTGGAAGAGTATGAATAGTCGCCATCGTCACCTCCAACTGAGATAACGCATCCACTTAATGTCATTGGTAGGATAATGGCAGCGGCAATGAGTGATTTTTTCATCAATGTTCCTTTTTATTCTTTAAAAATGTGTTGAAGACTAAAATGTACGTGAATTAATACAAGTATGAGGCCAAATTTTAACTATCTGTTTTATATCGTTATTTTTTAATGAAGCTGTTATTCAATCGAGTTATGATGAGGACTTTAACTAAAAGTTAGTGATTTTCGTCATGTCTGAGCAAACTTCGTACATCGCGTCCTTGTGCAATAAATTGAGCCAGCAAGGAAAACAACCCAGCGTCGCGTTAATTAGAAAATTGGCGAATCGACCCTTACCTTTGCCGCTGGTCGTCAGCGTTTTGCAAAAATGGAAAGTGGATCCCGAGCAACTGCCGAAGTTATCCGAAACGCAAGAAGCTAATCAGCCTGTTGATCGCACGGATCATCAACGCATCCTCGATTTAGAAACACGGGTCAGTCAGCTAGAGTCCCAGTTAACGTCTCTATTGGGCCAAATTCAGGAGGAGCCTAAGTAACCTCTATTCAGAACAGAGGTTAAATCAGTTTGGGACGAAGCTGTGAGACAAATTGAGTAAGGCTTTGTGCCAAAATTTCTTTGGGCTCCAGTCCAACTTGCTCGAGTACCACATTGCCCGTGGGATTATGCACGCTGATAATAAAATCCTCTTCGTCTGTCACCGCAAAAAACAACGTATCGTCTTGCCCAAGCCGACGTTTCATCAGCACATGGGCTATCAGATTTTGTTGTAAACGTTCAAAATCATCTTTGTTCCAAGGCATTAGAAGCTGAAGATCCCCTCGCTTGGTGTGTGCATTGAGGTTGTCACTGAAGTAACAGGTAAAGAATCTTGCTAATTCAGGATTCATTTTAATATCTAGTGCATTTTCAAAATCGTCAAAGTGACATTCATTATTTTGTTTTACTGGTAACCAGGGCACCCACTCATCCTGCTCGCCCTGGTATTCACTGCAAGGCGACACCCAAGCGCTGTCGAATTGATTGACCAAGGGGATCTGCTGCTCTTGGTGCACCTTCACATACTCTGATACAAATCTTTCTAGTGCCGAATCTATTTCCACGCGCTACACTCTTCATTTATTGATATCCTGTAGTTTATCGATTGAGAACCATAAATGACAAAAGATTT
Source organism: Aliiglaciecola sp. M165 (assembly GCF_007197995.1). Lineage (GTDB taxonomy): Bacteria > Pseudomonadota > Gammaproteobacteria > Enterobacterales > Alteromonadaceae > Aliiglaciecola. The sequence continues at coordinate 248,088 of NZ_VKKH01000006.1, read as the reverse complement.
GAGTAAAACTTTCTCAAAAAATGATCCGCTTTCCGCCCTGTCACTGGGTAAACCTGTTGAATATTCTGACCAATACAATCCAGAATTGCTGCAACCTGTGCCCCGCGCATTAAGCCGGGATGAAATAGGATTAAGTGCAGATTTACCTTTCCATGGAGAAGATTTGTGGACGGCCTATGAGCTTTCCTGGCTAAACAGCAAGAATAAACCGCAGGTTGCCATCTTGGAATGCACAGTACCTTATGATTCGCCGAATTTAATTGAATCAAAGAGTTTCAAGCTGTACTTAAACAGTTTTAATCAGACCAAGGTAGCGTCTCATCAGGTGCTGCAGTCAATGTTGCAGCGAGATTTATCAGCTTGCGCCGGTAGAAATGTACAGGTAGGTCTCATTTTACCTAACCAGTTCAACAAGTTAGACATCGAGGATTTGCAAGGTGTGTGCATTGACGAACTGGATATTGAGATTAATAATTTCGAATTAACGCCAGAGATATTAAGCACAGGCTCAAACGACGTTTCAGAGACGTTGATGAGTAATTTGCTAAAATCCAATTGCTTGATCACCAATCAACCGGATTGGGCAAGTGTTTTGATTAAGTATGAGGGGCCACAAATTGATCGTGAAAACCTGTTACGCTACTTGATCTCATTTAGAATGCACAACGAGTTCCACGAACAATGTGTTGAACGTATATTTTGCGATATCAAACAGTACTGTGCACCGAACAAGCTCTCCGTTTATGCGCGTTACACCCGTCGAGGTGGCCTAGATATCAATCCGTTCAGAAGCGACTTTGAGCATCAGTACACGCGTGTCCGTCAAGCGCGTCAATAATTACATTTTGGAGACATGTGAATGCAGTCTATTCAATTGAACCCGGTAGGACCTTTAAGCCAGCTTTCTCAATTTGAGGTCGATCGTCTGAAACAATCTGTTAATGGTGGCTTGTATAAACTCTTTAGAAATTGCTGTTTGGCGGTGCTAAATTCCGGGGTTGAGGAAGATGACTACGAAAACTTATTTAGTCCTTATGAAGATTTCGAAGTCAACCTGATCCGCCGTGAACGCGGCGTAAAGATTGAATTGATCAATCCTCCAGCAGTTGCATTTGTTGATGGGGAATTAATTCGAGGTGTTCACGAGCACTTGTTTGCAGTGCTAAGAGATATTCTCCACATGGGGGGGAAATATCGATTTGATACTTCCGATGTGCCTGAGTCTCGTTATTTGACCGATATCGTGTTTGATATGCTCCGGCACGCCGAGGCCATCACTGTTGGCAGTGATCCCAATATGGTTGTGTGCTGGGGCGGACACTCAATTGGCGAAATTGAATACAAGTACACAAAAAAAGTCGGTTACCAACTTGGCCTGCGTGAAATGAATATATGCACGGGCTGCGGACCTGGTGCGATGAAAGGCCCGATGAAAGGGGCCGCGATTGGGCATGCTAAACAACGCTATAGTCGAGGGCGTTACCTAGGGATTTCAGAGCCCTCTATTATCGCTGCCGAACCCCCTAATGCTATCGTTAATGAGCTATTGATTATGCCTGATATCGAGAAGCGGCTGGAAGCCTTTGTGCGTATTGCCCACTCGATTGTGATTTTTCCTGGTGGTGTTGGCACTGCAGAAGAACTTCTGTATCTGCTTGGTGTGATGTTGGATGAAACTAATCATCAACAAGTTGTTCCACTTGTATTGACGGGGCCGGCACATAGCAAGGCCTATTTTGAAGCTTTAGATCAGTTTATTGGTGCAACCTTAGGACCAGAAGCCCAATCGTTGTATGAGATTATTGTCGACGATGCTGTCAAAGTGGCCCAAACGATCCGACGAAAACAAGAAGCTGTGCATGCACACCGTCGTCAAACCGGCGACTCATACTTGTTTAACTGGTCGCTAAAAATTGAATCGGATTTTCAACAGCCCTTTGAACCCACTCATCAATCGATGGAAGATCTCAATTTGCACCTTGACCAACCCAAGGCTAAATTGGCATCAAATCTGCGTAGAGCCTTCTCAGGAATCGTGGCAGGGAATGTGAAGGCAGAAGGGATCAAACAAATCCGTGAAAATGGACCATTTAAGATAAATGGCGACCCAACACTCATGGCATTGTTGGACGAATTACTTGAATCTTTTGTTTCCCAGCAAAGAATGAAGCTGCCAGGCAGTCACTACAGCCCGTGTTACGAAGTGATAAAATCTTAGCTTGGAATATTGTTTTACAATTGAGTTCGGCAAATAATCGTCTTTTCACGTTAAGTGCCCTTTAAACACGGCCGCAATTTATTTAACATGTACGCTAATTGAAATGGATACTTGAATCAGACATGAACACCAAAGTAGTAAAACGTATTGGAGTGGGAGTTGTACTTTATGTCACATTTGTGGCGGGGCTTATCATGTATAACCCTGACGATACTTCTGATATGGGTTGGGAAGACCGACAAGAATACAACAAAGTTCAACTCACAAAACTAGAATTGGGAACGTCTCGTGCGAGTGTGCTTGAGTTAATGGGTCCTCCTGATATCAGCGAAGCTAAGAAAGTGGGTGTGAGTCGCGTTCAGGTCATGTTCTATCGCACACAACATAAACAATCAGACGGTATAACCACCCAAGACGAATGCACGCCATTATTGTTTGAAGATGAAGAATTGGTAGCCTGGGGAGACGGGGCTTACCAAACGTATCTCAACCGTTAAACACAGTTTGCCTCAAATCGAGATCAGCAATGCCAACCAATGTAGTGGTTAAACTTTTTGCACTGGTAGCCGGCACACTCGATGACGTGAGCAACAACCCGGTGACAACGGAGCAATTTAAACGGGTGGTAAAGACCAGTGAACATTTTTTGGCTGGTTTCAAGCAATACCCTGATATCGTTATCGCCCAACCTCTGCTGTATAAGTCCAGACAAAGCTACCTGCACAATTTGGCGTTTAATACTTTGGCCTATTGTGCAGTGTTGTGTAACCGGGCAAAGATCAATGATCTGTGTTGCCAGCAATTGCTCTGCGCTATCATCACTCTTTATGGAGAGCGCCAAACAGAGCTCACAGATGCTTTTGCCAATCAAAGTGCAGTAAAAGACACCGCCAACAAACATAAAATCAATAAACGACTGGCAGAGTTATTGGAGAAAACCCAACAGCATAGTTGGTTAAGTGGATACGTCGTTTTTACCAAGCTCTATTTTGATCCCTTGAATAAACCTCGATGGCCAAGGAAACTCAATCGTGTTCAGCGGATAATATATTCCGCTCATGTTTTATCCGTCGCACTCACTCATCGACAAAACAAAAAGTCACCGTCATTTTCACAGGTGTTTAGAATGCTGATACAAAGCGCGCCGGTTGAATGGCATGAGGATTTAAGCGCACTGCTGGAATACCCCACTCTCGTGCCGCCAGGTACTCTTATTCAGTCAAAACCCGGACAGCACGCTATTGTTTTGAGTGTCTCGGCAACAAAAATACTGGTATGCAACGTTGATCCTAGTGACCCGAGCAATAACCATTTATCCCGACTATATACCGAACATGTGAAAAAGCCCTTAGGTGCTCAGTTGGTTTCGGGATTTACTCAAATTCACCACTTGTGGAACGAACAATGGCTAGAGGAGCGAGCAGATTTCACTAGCGTTGATTGGGACACTTACCCACTGGATAAACCCCCTGCGGTTTTGTTAGCAGTGCAAAAACATCTTAACAACGGCGACGTTGACATTGACAAGCTAGCCACCCAAATAAGTGAAGAGCCTGCTTTTGCTGAGTTTTTGAAAAAAGCGGCTACCTTTTCAAACCGCAATAAACTCCCAGTGCAACAAGTAAAGCATGGGCTAATGATGCATGGCTACGAGCGCACCAACAATATGCTCATAGAGCAAGCGCTGTTGCTTAGGCTCAATCAACATTACTTCCCACTACAACAAAACTTTACCCAATTTGTACATTTTGCTGCACAAATTGCTGCAGAATTAGCCAAAGCACAAGGCGATATTTCACCGGAGCAAGCCTCTAACCTTTTGTGTTTTGCCTGCAGCGGTCTGTTCACCCAACCTAGCTTAAAGAGTCGAACTCGATGGGAGATGCTTCCCACAAAGAGTTTCAATGTGGCACACCTAATAAAGATTAAACAGCAAGACAATTTGACTTCCCATGCTGTCAAACTCAGCATTGCCTGGCAGCAACCCAAGCTGTTTGTTAAAGCATTAGAACAACACCAAAAGATGCCCGATGACATGTCTGGCAATAAATTGTCTCAACAACTTGGCGTTTTATTAGGTATTTCTGTTCTTCTGGCTCGACAGTTGTTTTTCAATGAGACAGACTTGTGTAAAGCCTCACAAGACTACGCACAGCAGGCAGCGAGTAAACTGTCTCTTCCCACTTCAACTATGCATACGATTGCACTCAATGCCATGACAAATAGCCACAGCTATCAAGTCATGTAAGAATTTCGTTAAGATTAATTTAATTGGCTTATAAAAGCGCCAAACACCACATAGTTAAAGGCTTAACCGTAGTAAAACGGCGCAAAAAATGGTATAAAGCCGCCCATCTTTAAAGACTCCGTTCACGGTAAATTTGTGCAAGGCAACCTATTCGCCTTGGCCGTCGAACTCGCTATTAGGAAATCACTATGTCCCAACAAAGAATTACCGTTATCAAAGGTGACGGCATTGGCCCAGATATTGTCGATGCAGCACTGCAAATCCTCGACAAAGTCGGTTGCAACTTCGAATATGACTTCGCAGACGCCGGGCTGATGGCACTAGAAAATCATGGTGAGCTATTACCTCAAGAAACATTAGATCTGATCGCTAAAAACAAAGTGACCTTGAAAGGCCCTCTAACTACCCCTGTGGGCGAAGGCTTTACGTCAATCAATGTAAGTTTACGTAAACGTTTTGAATTGTATGCAAACCTGCGCCCTGTATTGTCGTTTAAAGGCACTAAAGCACGTTATGAAGACATCGATATCATAACAGTGCGTGAAAACACCCAAGGCATGTACTCCGGCCTCGGTCAGGTAGTGTCAGATGATGGCAGCGAAGCGGAAGCCATGAGCAAAATCACCCGTGATGGCGCTGAGGCTATTGTTACATTTGCCTACGAGCTTGCCCGTCGTGAAGGCCGTAAGAAAGTTACAGCCGTCCACAAAGCTAATATTCTGAAATCCACTTCTGGTTTGTTTTTAAAAGTTGCCCGTGAAATCGGTGAAAAATATCCAGATATCGAATCGACTGAAATGATTGTTGATAATACATGTATGCAGTTGGTTATGAACCCACATCAGTTTGATGTGATCGTGACCACAAACTTGTTTGGTGACATACTATCCGACCTCTGTGCAGGCCTTGTAGGCGGTTTAGGTATGGCACCCGGTGCAAACATAGGTAAAGACTGTGCAATCTTTGAGGCAGTGCATGGCTCGGCCCCAGATATCGCCGGTAAAAATCTGGCTAACCCCACTTCTGTCATTCTTGCGTCGGTTCAAATGCTAGAATACCTAGATATGAGTGACAAAGCTGACAATATCCGACAAGCACTTAAAGAAGTCATCGAATCGGGTGATCGCACAACACGCGACCTTGGTGGAGAACACGGCACCACTGACTTCACCCAAGCGGTACTTGATAGACTATAAGTTTACTGAGTCTAGTATGGCTAGAAAGGAGCACATGGTGCTCCTTTTTTATTGCTGATACTTAGCATGTCATTCCCAAAACTCATGTGAATACAACGTCATACACACCATAAATATTACGTCATACCCGCGCGCACTTGGCGGGTACCCCCCAATTCATTAGTCGCATTTTGAATGATCCTCGCCCAAGAGCGTCGCGAGGATGACGTCCCTCGCGTTCAAAATTCCACGTCAACAAGTCCAAAAAAATACGTCTTACCCGCGCGCACTTGGCGGGTACCCCCCAACTTATTAGTCGCATTTTGAAAGATCCTCGCCCAAGAGCGTCGCGAGGATGACGTCCCTCGCGTTCAAAATTCCACGTCAACAAGTCCAAAAAAATACGTCTTACCCGCGCGCACTTGGCGGGTACCCCCAATTCATTAGTCGCATGACGTGTGTAAATGAACCAACGTGAGAATGACGTGGGCAGACGAATCAACGGGAAGAAGACGTATGTGACTACCTACCCAAAAACTAGACTTTACAAACTGTCACCCTAATCCTACTTTTATATCGTGCACAAATCGCACACAAGGAATGAAACACAACAAGGAAATTTATGATGAAAAAGTTCTTACCCACTCTGATTATTGGAGCAGCCATTTTTGCTGCTGGAGCTCCACAGTTACACGCCAAATCACTTGATCAAAAAATTGAAACCGCCAAACAACAACAGGCGGCCGCAGCGCAAAAAATCAACGTCAACACAGCCAGTGCGGGCGAGTTACAGCAACTGCCGGGAATCGGCGCAAAAAAAGCATCTGACATCGTCGCCTATCGCAAAGCCAACGGCAAATTCGCAAGCCTACAAGACTTAACTAACGTGAGAGGCGTGGGTGATAAAATGGTCGAAAAATTGAAAGAAAAGATAGTAGTGAAGTGAAGGTTTTTATCTAAACCTAAAATAAAAAGGCACCGCAAGGTGCCTTCAATAAATAGTCATATCGCTGTTAACCTTGCTGTTGAACAAGACCTTTAAGGTAATCTAAGAATTCGTCTTTTAACTCTTTATGGCGCAACGCGTATTCAACATTCGCTTTCATGTAACCCAGCTTGCTACCACAATCATGACTCTTACCCGTCATATAGTACGCATCGACTTGCTCTTCACTCATCAATGCAACAATAGCATCCGTCAACTGAATTTCACCTCCCGCACCCGGAGGAGTAAACTCTAGCGCATCCCAAATTCTTTCTGAAAGTACATATCGTCCTACTACGGCCAGATTTGAAGGTGCTTCATCAACAGGAGGTTTCTCTACCATCTGATAGATCTTGGCTGATTCACCTTCACCTAATGCTTTACCTTCCAGATCTACAACACCGTAACTGCTAACTTCTTTTTCCGGAACTTCTTCCACCATGATTTGACTGACACGACTGGTATTAAAAGTGGCCACCATATCAGCTAGATTGTCTTTTTTAGGGTTACATGCGGCGTCGTCAATAATCACATCGGGCAATACAACTGCAAAAGGGTCATCCCCCACCATCGGCCGTGCACATAAAATGGCATGTCCAAGTCCTTTTGCTACACCTTGTCTAACGTGCATAATCGTCACGTCTTTAGGACAAATCGCTTGAACGTCCTCTAAAAGCTGACGCTTAACGCGCTTTTCTAACGTTGCTTCTAATTCAAAACTTGTATCAAAATGGTTTTCAATACTATTTTTACTAGCATGGGTTACCAAAATAATTTCTTTGATCCCCGCAGCAACACACTCAGCTACAACATACTGGATAAGCGGTTTATCTACTACTGGCAACATCTCTTTAGGGATTGCCTTAGTTGCGGGTAACATCCTCGTTCCCAACCCTGCTACAGGAATAACCGCTTTTTTAACTTGACTCATTTTTCACTTCCTTAACTGATAATCCTCGACCTATCGCATAATAATGCAAGCCGTATTCCTTCATTAGCTCTGGTTCAAATAAATTTCGCCCATCGAACAGAACAGGATGCGTAAGTTTCTGTTTGATCAAATCAAAATCAGGCGCTCTAAATGCTTGCCATTCAGTACAGATTACCAGCACATCGGCACCATCAAGAGCCGCCTCTTTAGTGCCCATCAGTTTCAATTCGGGCCGGGTACCATAAATGCGCTGAGTTTCTTCCATAGCCTCAGGATCGTAGGCTTGGACTGATGCGCCAGCATCCCACAAACTCTCCATTAAAACGCGACTAGAAGCTTCGCGCATATCATCAGTATTAGGTTTAAAAGATAATCCCCATAATGCAACAGTCTTGCCGGTAAGCTCACCATTAAAGTGCGAAGAAATATAACCAAACAATTTTTCTTTTTGTTGGTAGTTAACCGCTTCCACAGAATTTAATATTTTTGCATCGTAGCCCGCTTCAGTTGCACTACGAGCGAGCGCTTGCACATCTTTGGGGAAACATGAACCACCGTATCCACATCCTGGATAAATAAATTGATAGCCAATTCGAGGGTCAGAACCAATACCCAAACGAACATTTTCTATATCAGCGCCAAATATCTCCGCCAGATTAGACATTTCGTTCATAAAGCTTATTTTGGTCGCCAACATGCAATTTGCTGCGTATTTGGTTAGCTCTGCACTGCGAATATCCATTACAATGATTTTGTCATGGTTGCGGTTGAATGGCGCATAAAGCTCACGCAGTTTCTTCTCAGCAGATTCACTATTAGTACCGATAATAATCCTATCTGGACGCATGCAGTCGTTAACAGCTGCCCCTTCTTTTAGGAATTCAGGATTGGAAACTACATCAAAAGTCAGATCTTTATTGAGGTCAGAAAGCGTCGAAGAAATTTTTGCAGTGACTTTGTCTGCAGTTCCAACAGGAACGGTTGACTTGTTAATCACAATTTTGTGGCTGGGCATAAATTCAGCGATTGTATTCGCAACAGCCAATACGTATTTTAGATCTGCGGAGCCGTCTTCATCCGGAGGCGTACCTACGGCAATAAAAATGACGTCGCCATGTTCAACGCCCATTTTTGCGTCAGTAGTGAATTTAACCCGTCCTGCTTCAAAATTAGATTTTACCAGAGGTGTCAATCCCGGTTCATAGATCGGAATAAGGCCCTTTTCCAGGTTTTCAACTTTTTCCTGATCGACGTCGATACATACCACATCATGCCCAACCTCAGCGAGCACCGCTGCTTGAACCAACCCCACGTAGCCGATTCCAAATACGGTAACTTTCATTTTACCTGTTTCCTTCCAATTGATTCGAAGTTTAACCAAAAATTTAGTATTGGTTTCTAATCTACAATAATACTTTCCTAAGGACTTTACTCCCAATTGTCCCGATAGGAACCTTGTCGGTTGCAAATTCCATCCCAAAGTCCGCACAACATGAATTTTAGTCTCTCGATTCTGTTGTTTTGCAATACGCAATTAGCAAAAAATCTGATAGGTATCACACACAAGTTTCGAAACTTCCAATAACCAGGTACATAATCCCTTCGAGAAAGAACCAAAATGTTTCTGAATTGGTAGTAAAGCCTGACTGGTGTACCAACTTTGTATGTAATGCCAGCAAATTTGCCGCGAGAATCTCCTAACCTATGGACCATTTCGACTTTGTCAGCAATAGCCACCAACAAATTGTGGGTCCTCGCACGCCAACACCATTCATGATCTACACCATCAATGAATAGTTGCTCATCTTTCATACCAATGCTGTCCAATGCCGCCAGGTCAATCATCATTCCCGACGATATAATTTGCGTCACACACACTAAATCGTCATACGCTGCAATCTCCTTTTGTACTCTTGGCTTTATGGTTTTTTCAGAGAAAGAGCATAAGATACGTGGACCAATTGCAACCACAGGTCTTTTTTGGATTTTTGATGCTACAAGCAGGGAAGAAAGTCTGAATGCAAAATCACTATCAACAGAGCTATCTTGGTCAAGCAGTAAACCATATATACAGCCAGCTTGTCGTAAGTCATTTAGTCCAACATTATGGGCGGCAGCAATACCTATGTTATTTGGAAAATGATGGTAATGCATTGATTCAGTTTTTAAATCAATTTCAGTTGCTTTTGGCGAGTTATCAATGATACTCAACACATCGACCTGTTGAACGACTGTTTTTAATAATTGTTCAGTAACGAACATATCAGGTTTGTAAAGTATTATTGTTGCGCCAATCACTCGTGTCTTACCCGTTTATTTAACATATATCTGTCTACTTTATAAGCCAGCTTCACAAATTTCGAAGGCATTAGTCTGAGAATTAAAACACAAAGGGCATAGACTATATTGCTGAGATTCATTTTGTTCAACACCTTCATCGCGTAAATCCTTGCCTTAAACTCATTCAAAGATTTTGAAAAACCTCTTCTCTTGTAAAAATCATTTACGCGACGAAATTTTAGTAGCTTTTCTTTCGAGTTTGCAAACTTAATTCCAGAGGCAGCAAGCTCTATCCAAAAAAAATAGTCCTGTGTATTTTTTAAATGTTCTTTGTATCGGAACCCCATTTTAAAAATCTCGAATCGCAGAGCAACTGTAGGATGATTCAGCGAACACCTTTTTGGCAGAAAGCGGACAATTTCTCTATGTTTTAAAGGCAAAATCCTCTTGCCGACCTTTTCACCGAGTTCATTGATTTCAATTAGAGATGACCCTAGAACCGATATATCAAGATTTTTCTGCAAAAAATCTACTTGATACTTAATTCTTCTCAACTCAGATATGTCATCAGAGTCCATTCTAAAGAAATACTTAAAATCACACTCGATGAAATACTCTATCAAGAAGTTCATACAACTACTTAGCCCGCAATTATACTCTCTTTCGAAAACAATTACGTTCTTTTGTGATGTCGGTAATCGAAATAAATAATCAGAGATTTCTTTACTAACTGGTCCATCTATCACTATAGCAAAAACGAGGTTTTGATATGTTTGATTAACGATACTCTCGACTGCATCTTGCAGCCAGGATAAGCGATCCAGCGCATGTACAGACATACCAACCAAAACGTCAGCTTTTCTGTCATTCGGATTTAGTTCGCTCTTAATAACTTTTTTTAAAGACACTAATTTTTTACCATGTGCCAAGTGTTACATTTTCATAATAGATCATGTCTTTTTTTAAAGTGCTCGTGGGCATCAACAACATCACTTAGTGTCACTCTATTAAGTATTTTTTTGAATATGGGGGCCAGTTCTTTTGGAGCAGAGTTAATTAATTCAATCAATTCTTTCCTTTTTTGTTGGACAAAAGGCTTCGCTGTCTCAATTTCCACCAGTAGATCATACTGAACAAGGAACTTTTCCAGGTTTGACCGATACCTTTCCAACTGCCCTTTTTCAAACCTTAGTTTAACAGATGCATATCTAGGTACGTAGCCCCCCCGATTGGTTTTCAAAATATCTGCAAACTGTCGGTTCTGTATCGGCCTTCCTCGCAATAGCAACGCCACATATTCTTCTTGACTTCGATACATCCTGTGCAAAACAAAACTTGGTTTAACGTCACTTATATCTTTGCCATATCTAATTTTTGCGTAATTGTCCCTAGCAACCGAAAAATTGCTACCATCTGCAAGACTATACTTCGCTTTGTAGGCATATACATTATGTGGGTTGATTGCTTCAGGTATGACATGAGTCCCAACAGCTGATTTCACGTGATTTCCTTTTACACCTTCAATATTACTTTGCAAAGCAGGTAAAAAAGACTCGTTCTCATTACAGCGATTGACCCATTCAAAACAAACCACATCTGCATCAACGTTTTGAAGATGTTGATGTATATTTGAGTCGAGATTTTTTGGTGTCCAAAACTCATCTATATCTAAAAAAAACACATGAGAGAACTTTTGCTCGCGACTCCGCTTTAATTCGTGACGATATATTTCAACTTGAGGAGCGTCTATCGAAGGTTTAAAGAAAACGTCTCCATTTAGAAATTCTACCTTGTCATTTGATGCCAATTTTGCAGAAATTTGCTCGGTATTGTCGTCTGTATTATTAACGTATACGCTAATGTGATCGAATCCAAACGATAAGTGATGAGCCAACCACTCTGGTAGGTAACATGCCTCATTTTTTGCAATTGCCACTATCTTTACTTTAAGATGACGGCGACGTATCAACCTATGAGTATAAAACCATTCTAGCTCTCTACCAAACCGATGAAAAAAAACCCTTAAGTTGTTGATTTTTAATAATTTTTTAATATTTTTCACGTATTATATCTTTAATGGCAAAATTTTCACGCTTTAGGGTCAAAGCAGGGTTATAACAAGGATCATCGTCAATATACGTTTTCCATTTTTTCTGGATGAAACTGAGTTCCCTTTTAAAACGTTCTCGTTTCATAGGTTCAATATCAAGGCCTCTAGAGACAGACTCGTGATGATACAGTACTGACTCGGCACAGTATATATTCCTTAAACCTCTTTGCGCTAACTTCAAACAAAAGTCGACATCATTGAAAGCAACCTGCAAGTTTTTTTCATCCAATCCCCCAATTTGTAAATAGTCAGTTTTTCGAACAACTAGGCAAGCAGCAGTTACTGCACTGAAAGAACCAGTGGCTTCGAGGCGAGATAAATATCCTGAATGGTCATGTGGGAAGTATTTGTGAGCATGCCCAGCGCCGCCTCCATAACCCAAAACTACGCCCGCATGTTGAACTCTATTGTCTGAGTAGAGTAGCTTTGCTCCAACGCACCCAACTCCCTCTTGCATCAAATGAGAAATCATCGCACATAGCCAATTTGCGCTAACAACTTCTATATCATTGTTTATTAATCCAATAATTTCACCTTTTGCATGCTTCACTGCAAAATTATTGATAGCAGAATAATTGAAAGGAAACGGGTATTTTAGCAGTCTTACCTTTTCAATTTTTGATAACTCGTCAAAGTACGCTAACGCTTCCGGATCATCTGAATTGTTGTCAACTAGCAATACTTCGAGTTCCTCGTATATAGTTTTGTCCAAAATAGAGGATATACATGCCTCAACAAGATCTTTGCCATTGAAAGTAGGGATAACAAGAGTCACCAACGGCTTCTTCTCTAATTTTCGCTCTACACTGTAATATCCCGATTTGTGCCATTTGACTGAGTACTTTGAGATCTTTTCTTTTAACTCTTCGCCGTCGAGATGCCGTTTTAAAGTTAGCTTGTTCTGAACTGGTTCAGATACAACTGCATGTGGGACCCGGTCCAGTTTCAGGGGATTGCTTTCAAGCGCTAATGAACACATAAAAGAAGTTATTCCTCCTGAATACAAACAGTTAAATAGCTCTTTGTTCTTCAGAACATTTGAACACTTTAACAATACCCCGGTTCTTATATAGCCAGTCGAGAGCTGTAGTTCTGGATCCCATTTAGGATAGAAACGTGGTGAACAATACTCGTCGTTTTTCTTATAATAATCTGTATCGAAGTAACAGATATCAGTGGCAGTATTGGTAAAAGTATTTGCGGCTTTGACTAGTTGGCTGTTTACAATATCTCCACAATTTATCAAGAGAACGCTATTCTCAATATTGAATTGATCTAGAAGAGAGATACTTGGAATTGATGGAAATTTGTTTTTAATTTCCAGGGTTCGATCTTCACATTTTTTTTGTAAAAAAAATGCAGATAGACTCATTTTTGCAACACGAAGCGACTCTATAGTTCTTTCGATTTTTTCCAAATCCCACTTTTCCAAAATTAAAATTACTGAGATTTCAGCAAATCGCTCTTTGGGTTTCTGTTTTTCGACCCACTTGACACGCTCCATACGATATTTTCGGTATAGTTTCTCGATTTGGGATTCTGTGGGATAACCAAAGAACATCCCTGAATTTCTCAACGAACGTGCGTACCACTCATGAATAAGAGCATGATTTTTTAGCGGCTTTTTCACTACTTCTGGAATTATTGACACCAAAACTTTTAAAGTTTTGATTGCTATACTTTTTAACACCATTTTTTCTCAATTTTGTAAGTTATTTGAACATCGCATTTAGGGTGCTTAGGGGAGCAATTCTTCAAGAACAACAGAGACTCTCTCAACAAACCGTTCGTGCGAAAAACTAGAATTCGCTATTTGAACCGCTCTTTCACCCATACTTGAGCGTAAAGCACTATCTAGTGCTAGCTTTTTGGCCATCACAAATAAATCAGATTCGCTTCTAAACGGTACTAAAAATCCGCTCTTGTTATGCTCTACTAAATTCACCAAAGCACCATGGGAATAACAAAGAGTGGGGAGGCCAAATGCCATTCCCTCTAGAATTGTGCGCCCGAAGGATTCTTGGAAGTGCGAGAGATTGACGATAACGTCAATTTTATCATACAGTTGCTCAGGATCATCTATATAAGGTTCAATGTCGACTAAAGTGTGCAAGCCTTTTTCTTTCTCTCTAGCGATTTTTTTTGTCAACGGTGTGGTTGGACCGAATAATTTGAATCTTGCATTGAGTATGTCTGCTTTTTCAAATAAACCCGCGAGATTGACAAAATCAACTACACCTTTCTTCGGTAAGTTACTGCTAACTAATCCAAAAAATAGAACATTGTTGTTGGGCCCAGCTGCGAGATCGTTTTTTTCATTTTTGTATTCAAAAGAAAAGCAGTTTGGAATAACGCTTATTCGCTTTGCATCCGGATTGGTTAAGACCGTCAACAACTCCGCTTTCATTTGATTGGAGTTTGCGATCAAGTGATTTGAATTCGTTGACACACGATCATAAGCTTCCTTTGCCGACGCCCCCAACGTTTTCAATAAACTATCATCTGCGCTGAGAAGTTCTCTCACATGAGTTATGATTGGAATTTTCAAATTACGACAAGCCGAATATATTGAATTGTGTACTAGTGTATTTAGGTAAATCAAGTCGACCTGATATTTTTCTATCGCAGTTAAAAATAGTTTTTCTGTGTGCTTAAATATGTTCGCTCCAGATTGCCACCAAGGATCGTTAATAATTACGAATGCTTGACAATATTCTTTCAAGCACTCTATGTAATGCAAATTCTCAGCGCTTGGCAAGCTAATAACGAGATTGTAGTTAAGTTTTGCTATTGCTTTAGCAATATCTAGTAGACTTTTTTCAGCACCAAATAAAGTCATTCCTGAGGCATGACCACACAGCAGAATGGTAGGATTATTACTTTTCAAAGCACGCCCTTCAAATGTGGGGAATGATTCAATGAGTTGCTGGTTTGCTAAAGGAGAAAAAACTTCAGAGATACTGATGTCTGACTCTTTATCACCTCTCGTCAAATGAATGTTAACAAACCAAGAGACAGAAAATTTGGGAGATGGGTCAAATAAATTTCTGAAGCCTTCATTAATATAATGTTCCAATGGGTCTGCAAGCTCCTCTTGCAGAAAAGCATACTTTCTTACATACCAAATTGGATCCCACATACCGCTATACCTTATTAAGTCAGCATCACATAGGTATTCTGAGGTTTTCTGTGTTAAACCTAGTGACATCTCATATGGAATAGGGAAAGGGCGTCTCTCACTAAATTCAGATAAGTATGGAGTCGAGTTTTCATTGTGCCACTGCTTGGCGCTGTCCAGGTAGTCTTTACGATTACCCTGAAACTGAGATATCAAGTGAGAAGCTTCAAGATTAGTCAATGAGTTTTTATTTATCAATCCGAATGAGAGAGGGATACCACTTAAAACCTCTACAATCGATTTACCTCCGTAAGCTTTTAAAATTCGGTAATAATACTCAGTATCAGCCCCAAATTTAACAGAATCCCAAACGCCCAGTTTACTCAATACTTCTCGCTTTATCATAAGAGACGAAACGTTTCTATGAACAAGCGAATTGTCAGGCCTCCAATAATCAAAGAACAATGATTGTGTGCATCTAACCCAATGAGAAACACTGGCTTTTGCTTCGCAATTTACAAGTGCTAAGGCTTGCTTTTCAATTTTCTGACAATGTGACCAATCGTCAGAATCATGCACCGTAATGAAATCCCCAGAGGACTCTCTAACTCCTCGATTTCGTGCATGGTAAGCACCTTTATTTTTTATTTGCTTAATAACTCTAAACTTTTCATTGGCAGCACTCTTATTCAGTTCTAGCCATCTATTAACTTTTAATAAAGTATCGTCATCGCTGCAATCGTCGACGATTAAAACTTCAATATTTTTCCAAGTTTGATTCAATATACAGCTCAACGTTCGCTCAATGTACGGCGATGCATTGTATGTAGGAACAATAATAGAAACTTTTATGCCATGATTAATCAATTCCCCTGAACTATATAGATCGTCCATTGAATATATATTGTTGCAATTGTCAGTATACCTGATCTTTTCAAGACCATGTTTTTTAAACACCTGATTCAAAACATCTACTTTTTTTCTGTTTTGGCAATGATCAAAGCTAGCCGAACTGTTAAGCAAATTAAATTCGAGAAGGCAGAAGTCTGCAGCGTTTGACTGTGCGCTCTTAAAAGACACAATCTCCTTTTGAGCGTCACTTTTTTGGTTGCAGCGAATTAGCAACTGACAAAACAACACGTTAAGACCATTATTTGAAAAATGGCTCCTCGCGTTATTCGCAAGCTCGCAATATATCAAAGATTCGCTGAAGTCTCCCAAATAATAATACCAGCGACTTAAAGCCCAGCAGGCATAACAGTATTCCAATTCACTAGTTCGAAGTTTTATGAGTGTTTTAAGTTTAGGTATCATGATCGAATGATTCCCCGACCAAAGATGATGTTCATATGCTAACGCAACATTTTTTCTAGGAAGCCTGCCTTCTTTAACTCCATATTTTAAATAGTGCAAAAGAGGATTAATTCCGGCTTGATAAACATCTTCGTACTTACCAAGGTAGTGGGTACCGTCAAACTCTTGACTTGTCTTCATTGGCCAGAGTGTTTTATTTTTCAAGTAGATTTTAAGCATTTCCTCTCTTGTAGAGTTCTGAGGAAATTCAGCGCTTAGTTTAGTATATGACTCGTCAAATAGAGCACTATCAGCTAGGATTTGGTACTCTTCTTTGGAATACCCAATAACGAGTTTATTGAGCTTTTTAAAAAGCAAAAATATATTTTTTATCAATGCTTAAAAACCTTCTGCTGGTATACATTCTAACCTATAATCGATATAGGTGGAAAAGTTCCGCTACTTTATTGACCAATAGGAGGCATCAATATTCAACAATCGACTGCCACTGTTTGGCAACTTTTTCAATCGTGTGACCGCTCAAACTCTCAATACACCGTCTCTTTAGTGCATCGTAAAACTCCACATCTATTGAGAGTTTTAATAAAAGTTCTGTCGCCTCACCCAAGTTATTGTATTGACCTAAAACTGGAACAAAACTGCAGCAATCCGAATACTCCCAAGTAACAACAGCTAGATTCTCGCTAATCGCTGCGGCAATTCCTTGTCCCCCACCAGTTACGCCAGGGACATTAAATACACAGTCAAGGTCTCTGTAAAATCCTCTTAAATTTTTGACAAAGGGTTTACAAAGTAACTTTCCTTGATTGGCAAGCCCCATTAAAATAGGTGATAGCGACAATAATTCATCTATCTTGTTTTCCCCGACGAGAACCCACCGCAGATTGCAGTTTGTCTGAAACATGTTCTGAATTGTCTGGAAATCTGATTCTGTAAACTTTTGGAATGCTTGTAGCAAGCGTCCCCCTCCTAAAACAGAACAAATAATAAACTGCTTTTCACTACCCCTAACTGACTCACCTTCATAAACCGCCGTATTGTGAAATACATCTACAACTACCGGAACTTTAAAAATACGATTGTCGTCTACACCTGATTTTCGTAGTTTTCTGTAATAGGCATCTTTTGTGCTTACTACGGTGTCATAGTTTTTCTTGGGGATATGTTTAATACTCGTCGGCAGGAACACAGTCTTGTATTTTAGACAAATTAATGCTCTGGCTACGTAGCTCTCATATACACCACTAAGGAAAACAACCAATGTTGGTTCTTGCTTAGTAATCCAATTAAACATTTTTTCCATATAGCTTTTTTTACAAATCACTTGGCCACCGTGGAGTGCCTCAGGAAAAATCGAACCAGGATTTACGTTAACCTGCTTCCACTTTTCAGTATGAAACCGTGACCTTGCTTTATCGTAAACGCCAAAATTGCCCCATGGTGTCACTAATGCATCCTCAGGTGAAAGTGCCAATTTCACATTTATGTGAGGGGCTTCATAGGTCAGAGCTCTAGCGACATTGAGCAACACATTAAAATGCGTATTTTTTTGATCAGGAAATGGACGACTTGCTACAAAGACAATAGTTGTTTTTTTCTCTGGTTCAAAAGCTTTTTCTGACTTAACTTTAGAGAATATCCATTTTAAAAGCGGTGTGTAGAAGTTTATCTTTTCTGGCTTGTGAGAAACACACATTTTGTCTATTACAATTTCCGCTTTGGCTCTTATTTTTTTTAATCCCCTCACATGATTGAATAGTGGAATTCCAACCCTTCTGCCACGGATAATAATTGATCCCCTGCATATCGAGTACATTTCCAACGGCCATTTAAGATCAGAATTTTGATAGCCGGACTCAATCAGCTCACAAGCAAACTTAACCCATCTCTTTTTTTCTCCATCTCCCTCTAGTATGGCTAAAATAGAAAGCTTAGTAGAGACCGATTCTTCCCAACTTGAAAATATTGACATGAGCAGCATTTGCGTAAACTTTCTGCATTCTCCATGCTTAGCGATGCTCTTCAGGTAGTCGTCGAATCTAATTGGATCAAAGTTGTCTAGTGACAACTGACAAAGTAGTTCAAACACCATTTCGAGAGAAAGCGACTCGTCGCTAGCTTCCATATTGCTATCTCCAAGCGATACGGAAACGTATGAAGGAAGGGATTTGGGATAGGGAGGTATATCGCAGGAACCAACTAATTCAAAAAATTTACTCCTTTCCATTATTATTGTTTAGCCTCTTTTTCATCCGTGATTTTTGAAATAATTTGAGTAGCCTCTGAGGCAAGAACGTAGCGGGCATGCTGTCCAAAAGCGTTATGCAAGAATGCGTCAAATTTTGATTCGTATCCATCACCTTTCAATACAATAGATTCATTGTTTCCAATAACCTCTGGGAAGCTATCGACGGGAAACTCCAACAATTTATGATTTGCAGTAATAACAAGGCTTGTTTTAACTTTCTCTCCAGCGACTACAGGGAAAGTCGTATCGTTTAATAAAGCTTTAAAGTAGCTTGCATGAAGTTGCGACGGTTTTTTGTTAAAGTCAGGCCAGTGAAACATTGCGACTTTAAAGCGGTTTTTAGCGAGGTTATCAACAAATTCAAACAAGTGATGACTCATTTCTTCATCCGAAAAATCAGAAACCAAAAGCACATCAGCAAGCATAGTATCAACGTTATTCCTCGTCATTTTCTGAGGAAAAGAAGGGTAAACAAGTTCCTTAAAATCTTTATTGGAAGCAGCGTAATCAGCGTGGGTCCATTTACAGGCTGCCCGATAAATATGACGAAGACCAAAGTAAACAGTTTTCACATGAGTAACTTTATTCCTTGTAAGTGATGCATCATCATCAAGAGCGAACGCGAAGGGAATCTTTTGGTCGCTTAGTTGGTATGAGTCGTCCCCATAGAAACTTTTCATTCTCCAAATGAATTCTGTATCACCTCCAACCCTCACATCATTCCAACCGCCTAAATCCTCATAGACTTTTTTTCTAAACATAAAGGATGAATGACTCCAATGCGTAAGTGAGTCATTAGGCCTCCAATTCTGGGTAAAAAACATATTCTCATTGGCTCGAATCCAATGGAGACACATTCCCATTTTTTGAGGGTTTGCTTCAAAAAATTTAACTTGTGTTTCGAGTTTTTGTGGGTGGGACCAATCGTCACTGTCGTGAGTCGTTATAAGTTCTCCAGTACATATCTCAAGAGCAAGATTTCTAGCTGCGTATGCTCCTTTGTTCTCGTTTTGCCTAACAGCGACTATACGGCCATCTAAACTTTGGAAATGTTGACAAATTTCAAAAGTTGAATCTGTAGAACAATCATCGACAACAATTACCTCGATGTTTCGCCAAGTCTGATTGATGAGAGATTCTAAAACGACCTTAATACGTTCTTCAGCGTTAAAAGCAGGTATAATCACTGAGACTTTAGTTTCGCTACTGATTCTTTTCTCTGTCGAGCAACAGAGATTGCTGATACTCAGCGGAAGTCGTTCATTTTTTTTCTCTATACTTGACAAATTGTAAGCGTTCAGAGCTTGATTGATAAGCGCTAATCGCTTTGCGTCATCATCAATGTATGCATTTGAAAGTGCAAACAGCGCGTCAACCGATTTTGGATTAATTTTCAAATATTTTTTTAATATTCGACTGGCCTTATCAGGATATCCCGTATAGAAATGGCAAAATGCCTTCAAATAAACTGACTCGATGATCAATTGGTTATTAGGATAAACTCTATCCATTGTATCCGCCATCGACATAGCTTTTTCAAAGTCGCCATGAAAGTACCACCATCGAGCTATATGCCAGGCGGCCAACCAACGTTCAGAACTTTTGACTCCATGATTTTCAACAATTTCATTGAGCTTTTTGAGAGCGTGTTGCGACAAACCGCCCCACAAATGAGCTGACAACCGCCGTCGGATCTGCCACTGTTTAGAGACTTTTGGATCAAGGTGAACGTTTTTACTTGGTTCACGACCTTCATGAATTCCGTGTTGAATATAGTGCAAAAGTGGATTTACACCAGCTTTTTTCACATCACTGTTTTTGGATAAGTACCATACAGTATTGAACCAAGGAGACGGATCGCGCCCCTCTTCGGCACCAAACTTTAGATAATGCTCCTGCGGATTCTGAGACCAATAAATGCTCTCAGAAACGTCATTATATTTAGCCTTATACCATGTTGCATCAAAGTGCCCACTGTGCTTTATCATTTCAACTAAAAATTCGTTTTCGTTTTTCTTCTTACTTCTTTTAATAGTTGTGTTTTTAATAAAGTCTTTAATTTTCTTAATTACCATTTAACACTTTTCTTCCACTTTCTAAATATAGGATTTTAAAACCAAATAACTTAAGGGTATGATACATCATATGCAATCTGTCATACAGAAAGAAAACAACTCACTTTTGCTACTTGTGCAAATTTTAAGGTAACTTATTCATTAAGCAGTAGTACAAATGTAAGGAAGAAAACCATAGGCGCGTTATGCATGCATCAAATCTATACTTGGTCACCCGATACAGTCTGAAATCATGGGATTTGTTTGAGGGACTGACAAGGAATTTATTGAGAGATGACCAATTACGGCGCGAATGGTTGTTGCACCGAAATGAACTATTTTTAAGTCTATGCCTACCTTCTATCTTGAGGCAATCCAAACTTCCGAACAGCTGGATAATACTTTTTGATGAGTCGGATGAATGGGTAGTCCAAGCTCTCAGGCTGAGCAAATATGATTGGATATTTCCTGTTCTCGTTAAATATGGTGAGGATGGTAAAACCCAAATTTTGGAGACCATAAAGAAAAACTTAGAACATTCGGGTGACCAATACATCAGAGTATGTAGATTGGACAATGATGATATGCTGTCATTTGACTATATAGAGAAGGTATCTGACGTCCCAGATAGCTTTGCAGAAAAATCTGTTGGTGACTCAAAAACATACGCAGTAGTAGCATCCAAAGGATGTAGATGGGACGGAAAAACTAACATAATCTTTGACTATCTCAACTCACCATTCATAACCTATTTCTTTAAAAAGAAAAAGTTAACTAATTCACTTTTTTTTTCACCATTCGAGAAAAAGCATACTTTAATTTTAGAGGAACCACACTTCATTTTGAAGTCTGAGCATCCATTATGGTTGCAATACATTCACAACAAAAATATGAGGAATGAGATGGCCCCCAAAGGGAAGATTTATCCTTCCCTTTCCAGACACAATTTGGAACAAATCTTCGGACTAAAAAGCGTTCAGACTAAAAGAAACTTTTAGTAAGCTCGATCACCCGATTGACATCAACATTTGACATTCCATAAAACAATGGAAGACGGATCAACTTTTCACTTTCATTGGTAGTATTCACATCGGGACCATGAAAAGAGCCAAGTTTTAAACCTGCCGGTGATGAGTGAAGGGGCACATAGTGGAACACTGTAGACACCCCATTTTGCTTCATAACGCTAATAAATTCGGTTCTTTCAGACAAACTTCTGAATTTGAAGTAAAACATATGCGCATTGTGGCTACACTCTTCTGGAACATGAGGTAATTGAATAATCTCATTGGAACCCAGCTCTTGGAACTCGTTATAATAGCGCCCCCATGTTTCCAAGCGATTTTCATTGATTTTAGCGGCTTCAAGCAATTGAGCATATAGATACGCTGCTTGAATGTCAGATGGCAAGTAACTGCTACCAATATCTGTCCATGTGTACTTATCAATTTGCCCGCGGAAAAACTGACTCCTATTCGTACCCTTCTCCCTAATAATCTCAGCTCGACTTGAGAATTTTTTATCATTGATAATTAAAAGCCCACCTTCACCACCACTTGTATAGTTTTTGGTTTCATGAAAGCTAAAGGTCCCCATATGACCTATCGTTCCCAATGATCTTCCTTTGTAAGACGCCATCATTCCCTGGGCAGCATCTTCGATTACGTAAAGGCCATATTTCTCGGCTATTTCCATGATAGTATCCATTTCACACGCTACTCCCGCATAATGAACTGGAACGATAGCTTTAGTGCGAGTAGAGATAGCAGACTCTATTTTTGTCTCATCTATATTCATTGTATCCTTCCTGATATCAACGAATACAATTTTGGCACCTCGCAGGGAGAAAGCATTTGCCGTACTGACAAATGTATAACTTGGCATGATTACTTCGTCACCTTCGCTAAGATCCAACAACAAAGCAGCCATCTCAAGTGCAGCTGTACAAGATGGAGTTAAGAGCGTTTTCTCAGCCCCTAAATTCTCTTCGAACCAATTTTGACATTTAAGCGAATACAATCCATCCCCGCTTATTTTGGAGCTACTAATTGCCTCTTCTATAAACTCTAATTCTCTCCCAGTATAACAGTGTTTGTTAAATGGAATCATATTTTTCTCTCTCCTTTGGAAAGCTGGCAAGGAAATCTAGATTTGACTTTATTTTATCATAACTCCATTCCCACCATTTCATTTTCAAGAGCATGTCGATTATTGCATGTTCAAAACGATATTTGATTACTCGTGCAGGGTTACCTGCCACAATTGCATAGTCAGGAACGTCTCTAGTAACCACAGAATTGGCTCCAATAACAGCACCATTGCCAATTGAAACCCCTCTCAAAACCACTGCACCACAACCAATCCAAACGTCATTGCCGATTTCAAGTCCGCGGGAGTATCGGTCGTACATGGGTTCCCTGTCTCCTAGAAATCCTTTAGATGGATCATACAACAAAGAGTGCTGAGTAACCCGATTGTAATCATGATTGGCACCGCCGATAGTCACGTTCCATGAAATCGAGCAAAATGCGCCGACGTTTGCCCACAAAATTGTTGCGTTTTTACCAGTGTATGTAGACCGACCGATAGTTGATGAAAATATGTGATTATTTCTATCGATAACGACTCTTGACTCTAAAATACTGTTACGAACTCTACTATAGTCCCCAACTATTGCTGAACTTCCGATTTTAGAATCGTGTATATCGCACCTAAACAGAGAGCTGTCTTTCGAGATTGAGGAGTTTTCAACATTAGTCTCTATTCGTTTCAAACTTCACCTCAATTTGTTTTAGTATACTCTCCATAAGCGCTTCGCACTCAGACAGCGTATCGCCATGGACTATTACTTGTCCGATTCTATCGGTACCATTTACGAACTTTTTCACATTGTCACCTGGTTTTATATCCATTGAAATCGTAAAGTTATCAATAAATGATTCGGCGTTAGGAAATTTAACCGATGCCACTTTTCCACTTTCAGGAGACATCAGTAGACGTGAAATATTCGCTTGTTTCTTTTTTGATGGTTTGTAGTTTATTTCGTCACCTAATGAGATATCAAGCAACAATTGATAGTAATTCATTGAATTATATATTCCGACATTTTCTGGTAGACAAGTGGCCCCCATCCGTGCCCCTACTTCTATTATAAAGGGATTATCTTCCACAACCATTATGTCAAAGTTACTAATGCAGTTGTCTATCTCAAGGGCCACCACTGTCGCCTCAGCTAATTTGGTAATTTTATGATGCAGCTCTTCTTCCAGTTCAAGCGGTAAAAAATGCCCGATTGGAACACAGATAGGAGGTTGAGTAACGATGTCCCCATGAACAATTACGTCCAGAACTTTTCCATTCACAACGACAACTTGTGCACCTATTTCAAACCCTTCCAAAAATTCTTCTACGATTACTTTTTTACTTGCACTAGCTTCCAGGGCATCTTTAAATGCACTTTCAAGGTTATCTGGGGAGTCCACTTTCGTGATACCTCTGCTTCCACTTGAGTCCGGAGCTTTAACCATAATCGGATAACCAAAATCTTTCTTATTTCCCAAAAAGTCATTTAAAGTGTCGAATACACCAAAATTAGCAGTCAGAATTCTATTTTCGACTAATTTTGACTTCATCAGAACTTTATCTGTGCAACATTTGGCAGATTCATATGAAGGGCCGGGTAAATTTAGAGTATCTGAAATTTTGCCCAATAGAGGCAGCGCAACATCAGTTCCGGTCGTTACAATTGCATCAATATTAAGCTCGATTGCTTTATCAGTAACACGTTCCACATCTCGTGTATCCATATCTATGTGCAGATTCGCTATGTCAATGCCAGGGTAATTTCCATCTGGCGTCACTACGATCGCGAAGTTACCACTATCTTTGATTTGCTCGATAAGCGGCACTTGATAGACACCTCCCCCCAACACCATTATTTTTTTCATATAAATCTTTTCCCACTGTTTTAATTTTTGCTTCGAGCTTCCTGCAGAAAGGAGACAAAACTTTCAGCTATATTGTTTAGGTCTCGTCTTTTACTCAATAGAGTCTTTGACTCTTCAACGATTCGCTTACCGATACTATCATTGATACTAATTTCGTTAATCAAATCAAAACCTTCTTCAAAACTATGAAAGTGTCCCAACGTTGGAACTACTGTAGTCGAATCGGATCGATAATCGACAAGAGAAGGCGTGCCGACTGATGTGGCTGCAGCCACAGTTGTCGCCCCTCCTAGTGTAGGTATAAAGACCAAGTTTGAATTTTCGATTAACCCTCCAAGATTATCGGTGTAATCAATTCGAATAATAGATTTATTGTCCAACAACTTTTTAAGTTCTGGTTTCATTTCAAGCACTTTCGAAAAAGTAGATTCTCTCTCTCCCACAAACACCCATTTCAAATATTTATTATTGTCAAATAATTTAATGAATTGTTTACTCTCAAATTCTGTCAAGCCCAGTAGCCATCGACTTATTCGACCCCCGACCAAAGGTGTGACAATAGAAAAATAATTTTGATTAGGATCCCAATATTTAGACCAATTCCAGTCAAACAATGGGAGTTCATTTTCTTCGAACATTGGTTTAGAAAAATGAATTACGGCGTTTTCTGGAATACCAAACTCAATTAACAAGTGTTTATGGTATTCATTGACTGCTCTAACGACATCGACATGTATGTCAGGTTTACCATAAGCATTGTCCACACTCCCAGTAGTAGGTATGAACGCTACAGGATGGTGTTCGTAGACCTTGCTTCTTGTTATCTTACTATCGTATGTGCCTCCAAGAAACAGTGTAGACAAAGGCTTGAGTTCATCTATTAATTTACAGGCCGATTCAACCCTTTTTGCTTTCGATAAGCCAGGCTTGGAGGAAAAGTCGAAAAAGGAGCTTTGGTCTTTAATTATTCCATCTCCAATCATGAATTCGAAATTATTATTTCTATTGCATGTTCGACCTTGAGTTCGAACCAGAAATGGCGTACGAAAGTCTTTCTCTCCTGTAAAGATAACCTTTAGACTCAATCGGTCCTTTTCACAAAGCTTTTCGTTATATACATTGATTAAATTACAATAAATTTTCAGAATATTGTAGTGTGAATTTGATCCAACATTAATATTGTCAGGAAAAAGTCGAGCTAAAACCACAACTATGCTGTTGGAATGTTGGGGAGATACCTTTTTCCTTGTCACACTTGCGATTCTGAGTTTGTCAAGCTTGCTAAAAATAACTTTCAATAGAGGTTTGTCAGCGCAAAACTTTAAACCAGCAGAACTAAGCCCAACCCTATTGACAGGATCAAACATAGTGTAAACTTCTGAGAATTCCTCAGTCGATGTATCTATTATTTTTTCACTAAGGAATGTCAAGTAGTAGTCTTCGCCAAATTTCTTGGAAAATAAAAAAAACAAGAATGATTTTTGGAGCTCATTAATTTCCGACCTTTCAAATGACATAATGGTATTAATTACTTCATGTGAAACGTTTTTCGATACATATCTTACGAAAGCTCTACTATATCTTAGAAAAAATTCACCATTTGAATCTAATCCGCTGCAGATATAGGCTGCCAAACAGTACTTTGAAATGGAAACCGTTCTATTAACGCTTTCAAGGTCGGCCAAATTACTCAGTAGACCAAACACTATTGAACCTTTTTCACTAGGAAGAGAGGTAAGTAAATTTAAGAAGAATTTTAGTTTTGAACTAACGTGTTCTGCCCCACAAGACAATTTGTATATGACTCTGTCTTCAATCGGCTCAATCCAACGAACCTCCTCGGAAATAAACGAGATATAAACGTTTAGTTCTTTTCCACAAAACCTAGACGCGAAAGACTTCAGCAGATTTTTTGAATAACAGCAATCTCTTAAAAAGATGAGCCTTTTAAAGCTATCAGATAGAGTAGAAATGGAAAACAACTGAGTGTTTGAATTCGCATAGTAAATAGTCGATTCAGTCTTGAATGGCTCTCCGATAGTGCGAACCTTTACCGTCCTTTCATCTATATATTTCTTTAAAGTTTTACTTTGGGGACTGTTAACTTTAGAGCAAGAGTTATCCAACAAAACAATTGAAACGTTCTGTAAATCGAGCAGTTTCAACTCAGCTAAAATAAACTGAACTTCTTTAGTACATGAGAAATCGAAATATATTGCAATATCAAAAGATTCAAAGCTTGAGTCGAATGAGCTCGTTACTTCAGAGACGCTATTATCCCCAATTTTGTGTAGTATGGAGAACGTGAAACTTGCATCCTCATGCAACAAATTGGCCAGACCAATTTCAGCGCAAATAATTCCAACTTGCAATGAAACTAAGTTTGTCTCCCCCTCAGTGCACTCTAAAATGTAATCTGGATTTAGACTTGAACGGAAAACCAAATCTGTAAGAAACTCCGAGGTTTCAAATGACAATTTTGGTTTCATTCTCAGAGTAAGATATATAATTAAGACTTTAAGTAATAAACGTTCTGTTCCAATTCTATCGTACGCTCTCAACGCACTTATTAATAAAACGTCTGCAGCTTCATTCTCTATCGTAGCATCAAAAGCTAAACTGAGGGCCCAAAAACGGTCTTGTTCTAAGATGCTTCCATCATCACTTGAATTTTTTCTTCTAAGAATTTTTCTGAGATCGTCATTCGATAGGCATACAAAAACTCGCTCTAGAAGATCGCAATCTATTCGCGCAGTCTGAAGGGCCAAGTACAACAAGGAATAGTTCGCACCTGAATCAAAATTCTTAGCCTTGTTGAAATGTCTTTGAAGCTCCTCAGCCAGTTTCTGTTGCGCTCTCCCAATCATTTTGTCCACGTTTAGTCGTTTCATTTTAATCTAAAAACTAACTTAGGCGCATTGTCACAAAAAAAGTCAAATTTTCCGGTTGCCACCTTTAACTCCTCTAATTTCTCTTCCCTCTTCAAAACCATATTTGATGTAATGCAACAGGGGATTTATTCCCGATTCTTTTACATCTTTGTTTTTTTCCAAGTACCAAAAAGTGTCGAAATATAAACTAGGTAGTCTTTTTTCAGTAACGCCGCTTACAAGGTAGTGTTTAACAGGGTTTACCCCTGAGTGCTTTACGTCAGGATATCTATTCAAATACCACATTAAATCAAAAAGGTCAGAATGTAACAAAAGCTTCTCATCATCCTCAGAGTATACGTTCTTGTTTAGTTTGTTACTTATTTTCTTGCGTGCATAAAAGTATTTATGGAGAAAAGTCTTTTCAATTGATAACAACTCCCGACGATTTTTAATTTCATAATATTTCGAAATTTCCAACTCTTTACTTTGCTTTACGAGGTGGATTTTTAGCTCATCAATTATGGATTGATGTTTACTTACTGTAGATTTAAATTTTTTTCTATCTTCAGTTATATTAGTGTTAAGTGAAGTTATTTCACGTTCACGTTCAAAAAGCTTTGTCTGCGTGGCATCATTTAAGGCTCGCAAAGATTTTAACTCTATTTCAAGTCCTTCCTGAGTCGTCTTTAAAACACTATTGGCTTTTAAGTTCAAAGAAAGTTCACTCTTGAGTTTTTTAACTTCATTTTCAAGTTTTAGATATTCACTATGCTTACTCTCCAATTCTTCTTGAATACTTTGTATTTGTAAAACCGCGATATTTAATGGTTCAAGAGTTTCTCGTGCATCTTGCAAGTTAACATCTTTATGAAAGCCACATGGTTGAAATTGATGCTCATTTTCTATCGCCACACTAGGTCCAGATGTCAAAGCTCTACCATCAATTTCTATTTTCAAAAGATGATTTATATCAGAATCTAAGTCCTCTAAATAATTTAGAATTGTTTTTATTTCTTCATGATTTAACGTTCTTATTAGACTAAACAAAAACAAACTGTCGGCTGGCTTACAAAGGTTTCTTGTCTGTAATTCTTGAATTTCACATTCGATTTCAGAAAAAAACTTACTTGGGGAGGCTAAGACGAATGACGTATTAAAAACCTTTATGTTTTCGGGAAACTTGTTTTTTAGTTCGAGCAAAGACTCCATACTCGAAATCCATTCTTGTTCTAGAGATTCTGCTTCTTGACCTCTTTTAAGTCCGTTGTAGAGAAAGAACTCTATTTGTTCATAACCCAACATCAACTCTGCATTCCCGGCTAACACAATTTCTAAAACTTCTTTAGTACTCAGAGGTTCTTTGAGCAATACGAAATTTCGATTACTCACATTCTTCTTTTCGAAAATGTCGAGCAGATTAGTAAACTCTTCGCAAAGAGGTTGTTGAATTATGCTACTTATTATTTTCATATGCTTATTTCAAACTAACGCTGCAAATGCCAGCCATCATTAGCAAGACACCAGCTCAAAGTCTTTGTCAATCCAGAAATAAATGTTTCTTTCGGTTGATAACCTAACTCGTTAAAAGATTTAGTTGCGTCTATAGCATATCTTCTGTCATGCCCTGCTCGATCATCCACAAATTTGATTAGGCTATTTGATTTTTGAGCTATTGCAGCCTTAGCGTTTGGAAACTTTTCCTTTAGCTGCTCATTACCCAAGAAAGCCTTATCTGTCAAATCACATATCAACTTTACTATATCCAGATTGCTCCACTCATTATGTCCACCAATATTGTAGTTTTCTCCCACTTTTCCCTTTTCTAATACCAATTCTATTCCTCGCGCATGATCGGTAACAAAAAGCCAATCTCTAATTTGCTGCCCGTCACCGTATATGGGAAGTGGCTTATCGTTTAATATATTAGTAATAACCAAAGGTATTAATTTTTCTGGATAGTGATATGGACCATAATTATTAGAGCAGTTGCTAGTTGTAACTTGAAGACCAAAAGTATGGTAGTAAGAACGAACCAAGTGGTCGCTAGCGGCCTTACTAGCAGAGTAGGGTGAGTTTGGAGCATAAGCATGATCCTCAGAAAATGCTGGATCATTGGGCTCAAGAGTACCATATACCTCATCCGTACTTACATGATGAAATCTATGTTCCAAAGGCTCCTTACCTTTAATTTTTGGATTGTCTATCCAAACTTTTTTTGCAGCTTTAAGAAGACTATATGTTCCCAAAATGTTGGTTTCTATAAAAGCGTCTGGACCCGTAATCGAGCGATCAACATGTGACTCTGCTGCAAAATGTATAATTGTTGAAATCTCATGTTCTTCCAATAACTTTTCAACGAGTTCTGTATCGCAAATATCACCGTGGACAAAACTAAATTTTGGATCAGACTCATGTGCTGCAAGATTTTTTCGATTTCCAGCGTATGTTAGGCTATCTAATACGACAACTTTTTTAATTGATTCTTTTTGCATCCAATAATGCACAAAGTTGGTACCTATAAATCCTGCTCCACCAGTGATCAAAGTAGCTGAGTTTTTGCTCATAATTCTTTATCTTCTTTTGTTAATTTTTTAATGACTATTTCCAATTCTTCTTTCCAATGCCTGGGTACCACCCCAAATTTATTCTCAATTTCGGACTTGTCCAAAACGCTGTACTTTGGTCTTTTCGCGAGTGAATTAAATTTATTTGATAGTATTGGCTCAATCTCAGCAGCATTTCCGAGAATATTATACTTGATTCCAAACTCGCGAATTTTAAGTGCAAATTCATACCAAGAACAATGGCCTGCATCAGTAAAATTAGTTTTCCCATTAAGATTCTTACATAAAGCAATATTACAAGCTCTTGCAAGAGACCAAACTGATGTAGGAGTTCCAACTTGATCTTCAACAACTTTTAAGGTTTGCTGAGTTTTCATTAAAGCTAGCATCTTAGTGACAAAGTTAGTACTCATATTGGAATACAGCCAACTTGTTCTTATGACGCATGCGCGTTCATTCGGATATCTAAAAACTGCATTTTCACCAGCAGACTTACTCAATCCATACACATTAATTGGTTGATGCCGTTCGTACGCTTTTATAGGTTTTACCGAGTCTCCTCGAAATACATAGTCACTTGAAATGTGTACCAGACCAATTTTATTTAATGCTGCAAATTCCGCCAGGTTTCGCACTGCTAAAAAGTTAAGTGCATAGGCTTGCTCTATTTCCTTTTCTGCTTTGTCAACTAGAGTGTATGCCGACGAATTAATAATATTTCTCACATTGAGACTTTTAAGAGTAGAGTCAATACTATTTCTACAGAATACGTTTACATCTGCTCTTCCTAGGAATATATAATCGGGGTTTAATATTCGAAAGGCCTTAGCAAGTTGCCCTGATTTTCCTATAACGACAGTTTTCATATCTACGAGATAAAATGAGGAGCATTAGACAAAGAGCAGCCATTCTTATCTTTATCAGACAAAAAAATTGGCGTATCGCCCAATTCTGGCCACTCAATACTTAGAGAAGGTTCATCGTAAGCAATTGATACTTCCGACTCAGGATCGTAATAGTTGGTGCAACGATAGCAGACTTCAGCTATATCAGATGTGACTAAGAACCCATGTGCGAACCCCTCTGGTACCCAAAGTTGATTTTTGTTTTCAGCTGATATTTTGAACCCCAACCACTTCCCGTAAGTCAAAGATCCCTTACGAAGGTCAACTACAACATCGAAAATTTCACCTTTTATCACGCGAACCAACTTACCTTGAGCCTGCTTTCGTTGATAGTGTAATCCGCGCAAAATACCTCGGCTAGATTTACTATGGTTATCTTGAACAAAAGTGACATTTGCGACATTTTCGCGGAACCAATCTTCTCGGTACGATTCCATAAAAAAACCGCGATCATCAGTAAATACAACTGGCTCAATAATTTTCACATCTTTTATTTTGGTCTCGGTAACTCTCATTTAACTGTTTCTCTTGCTACCTTTATTAAGTACTGACCATAACCACTTTTAACAAGTGGTTCAGCAAGATTCTCCAATTCTTCCTTGTCAATAAAACCCTTTCTATAGGCAATTTCCTCTGGGCAACATATCTTTAGACCTTGTCTTTTTTCAATTGCTGCAATAAAGTTGGAAGCCTCAAGTAGACTATCAATCGTACCGGTATCCAACCAAGCCGATCCTCTGCCCATCAACTCCACTTTAAGCTTATTAGTGCCTAAATATAAGTTATTTAAATCCGTAATTTCCAGCTCCCCTCTAGGGGACGGTTTTATTTGCTTGGCTAAATCAATAACAGAATTGTCATAAAAGTATAAGCCAGTAACAGCGTATTGAGATTTGGGCAGTGACGGTTTTTCTTCAATAGATATAGCATTCCATTCGCGATCAAATTCAACCACACCGTAGCGCTCTGGGTCGTTAACGTGATAGCCAAATACCGTAGCTCCGGAACAGTTTAGCGCTGCATTATTTAAGGAAGACTGTAAGTCATGTCCATAATAGATGTTATCTCCTAGTATCAATGTGCAAGGACTGTCACCTATAAAATCCTCACCAATAAGGAAGGCCTGAGCTAGACCTTCTGGAGAAGGTTGCTCCGCATATTCAAAGTTGACCCCCCACCTATCTCCATCTCCTAATAATGACCTGAAACGTGGTAACTCGAGCGGAGTAGATATTATTAAAATATCTCTGATACCTGCAAGCATCAACGTAGCCACAGGATAGTAAATCATTGGTTTGTCATAAATAGGCATTAGTTGTTTGCTTACGACTGAAGTCAATGGGTGAAGACGCGTGCCCGAGCCTCCGGCTAAAACTATTCCTTTTCTCATATCATCACCTGCTATATAAACTTTTTAAATCACTATATTTATACTTATTTCGTTATTAGGCTTATAGTCGGTAGAGCTTACCTATTTTTATCTTAGCTCTTCGACAGTCGCAATTATAATCTTCCCAATCCCAAATAGCATCAGTAACAGCGCAAATGCTAGACTTAAGTTATAAAATATGTCTGGATACTTATCGTTTTCAGGAGTTGTGGGGCTCTCCACAACAACTAGATATTTTAATTGCCTATACGCTTCTATTCTGGACTTTTCAATTGAAACCTGTGAAGCGGCATAAGCTTGTAAAGCTAGTTCTAAATCAATTTTGTAATCACTAAATTTCGCTAGAATTTCACCTATACTTAGTTGATTTAAGTTGTTTTCTAGAGAATCGCTGTTCGCTAATTTAGCTCTCTCTGCTTTTAGTTGTTCTATTAGACCATTCAACTGAGATACCGCTTGAACCACTGCAGGCGCGGTATTGCTCATAGAGCTTAACATTGAGTTTACTTCTGCTCTCTTTGCTGCAATGCTCCCTTCCAACTGGTAAGTAATCTGTTGACGTGCTAAGCCTTCTGCTTCTGGATCTAAAATGGCATGTTGCCTTTGAAAATCCAATAGTCGCGATTTAGCACCCTGAAGTTTCTTCTCAACTAGTTCGTGTTCTCCCATGACAAAAGCCATTTGTTCCTTAGCTAGGAGATGGCCTATTTCATTGATATACCACTCAGCTCTTTCCAAAATCGCTTCAGTCATCTTTTTTGCGAAGACGGGGTCAAACCCCTGCGCAAATACGCTTATAATTTGAGAATCTTGGTCGATTTCAACCTCAATCCTCTTGAGAAAATAAGCGAATTGACTCTCGATACTTGCATTGCTGCTTAATCTGCTAAAGAAATCTTGGTCAGAGTCGCTAAAGTGTGTGCGAAATCCAATTCTCTCTTCCAAATAATTCATCATATCGTTGGAGTTTATAAACGCTTGCACGAGCTCAGTATCTAAATTTGATGACTGAACACCAAAGCCTGACAAAACCGCCATTGCAGGGTCCAAAGTGGCAAGACCATCAGGCTCTTTAACAATGAACTTGGTTTGACTCTCGTATCTTGGGCTCGCAATCAATACGAAATAAACGGTTAAAATTAAAAATGGAAGCAAAACAAACAAGTAAAAAGGTCTTTTTATCAGACCTAACCTACCCTTCAACTTGAGAAGTGATTCACTCAAAGACAACTTATTAACCACGGACTTAGAAGATAGCTTTTTAACTTTTTCGACCGTAGAGATCGATTTTAGATCTGGATTACTCTCTAAAGCCTTTGCTCCAAGTTGTTGCAATTTCCGTTGATTTTCGTCAGATGGGTTGAGCACTTTCACTCTTTGCATTATCCGAAAAGCCAGTTCAACATCTTTTTCTTCAAAAGATTCTATCTTTTGTTTCAAATAAACTTCATTCGACCATTCACTATCAGCTATGGATCGTTTAAATTCTAGCAGTCTCTTCTCTAACTCTTTCTGCGCATACATGCTCATTGACTATAATGCCTGATAAGTTTCGATCCCCGATTCGAGATCATTGTAAAATGTTAGCTCTCCATTATGAAGTACTATGACAGAATCACAGAACTGACGAATCTCATTCATTTCATGACTGACCATTATGACGTTTGCATTTGTACTTTTCTCCAACAATGCACTCTTTGCTTTTCTTCGAAACTTAGCATCACCAACCGAAGTTACCTCGTCGATCAAATAAACATCAAAATCAATAGATATAGAGCATGCAAAGGCCAATCTTGGCTTCATTCCACTGGAGTAGTTTCGAACCGGTAGATCGAACTTCTGGCCTAATTCAGCAAATTCGATGACCCTCTGTTCATACTTATTCAAGTCTTTAACGCCATTAATTTTGCCTATAAAACGCGTGTTTTCCCTTCCTGTCATATGAGGATGAATTCCAGTTGAGAGTGCCACTGGCCAAGAAAGGCTTAAATCAGTTTTTATTTCCCCACTATTGGGATATTCACTCCCAGCAAGGAGCCTAAATAGGGTGGATTTTCCAGCCCCATTAGAACCCAAAATACCAATATTGTGCCCCGATGGAATTTCAAAACTGACATTTTTAAATATATATTGATTACCAATTCTTGAAGGGTAATATTTCGTTAGTTTTTCCAACTTAATCATCTGCTTATCGCCTGCTTCCATGAAATGTGGTAAACACAAAGGGATAGTGTAAACGTAACAAGCGTGACGCCTGTTAAGTAATTTAAACTAACACCACCACTACCATAAGTAGAATAAACAGAAAATCTGGCTAACTCGATTGCATGTAATATGGGATTCCAGTCTAGTAGGTACCAATAGTCTTTTGGAAAATCTTGGAGGGAGAAAAACACGCCGGAAATGAAAAACAAAGGTCTAGTCA
The DNA here is from genome assembly GCF_007197995.1 of Aliiglaciecola sp. M165. GTDB lineage: Bacteria > Pseudomonadota > Gammaproteobacteria > Enterobacterales > Alteromonadaceae > Aliiglaciecola. Next base: position 213,303 of record NZ_VKKH01000006.1, on the reverse strand, counting down.
TCAAATCTCTGATTTTTTTAATTTCAGGTATAAACAATTCAGAAATGCCGAATGCAAGACCACTCAACATAGCAAACAACCAAAGCACCGCGTAACAATAAATGAAAAGAAGTGGGTTCGAGATAGTCACTTCCATACCTAGGAAGTACATCAAAACTATGATGCCAAATATTACGAACAACTTTACAAGGAATTGAAAAAGCCCTGAAGCGACAACTGCACTTATGGGTTGAACCTGCCTAAACGCGTAAAGCGACTTATTCTTGCCTATTGCTCCCGCGGCAGCTCCCAGAGTTTGTAAAAATGACTGGATGAATACTATACCCAGTGCCATAAAAGTAAATGCTGGGATTGTGTGAATGTCCGCTCCTCCTATTCTTCCTCGAATGAAAGACAGTATGAATATAAATACTACGGGACTAATAACAGCCCAACTCAAACCAAATTTATCATTAAACCCAGTGCGAATTTCACGAGCAAACAATGCAAAAATGACATCTCGCCAGATTTCCCATTTGTTACGCTTTATAACTGTTGTCATAAGGACTATTTAGCTCTACTAATCAGATGCGACATTTGCAGCAATAGCTATCTGATAGATGATTTGGGTAACATCTTTGATCGTTTGCATAAACTTAGTATCAACTTTAGGTAGGACTAGTATTTGGTCCCCAGCTTGCAAAGATTTTCCATCTCTTTCGCGGTACCAGTGTCCACCGCCAGATTCAACAAACGAGGTTAAACCGTTGGCATGTAAAATGGCGATGCGGTCATCGTCGGCGCGTTCACTAAACCCACCAGCCCAGGCAACGTAATCTTCAATAGTTGCTTCAGGGTTATACACGATGGCCTGAGGCATCAGAACTTCACCTGACACTTGAATCAAATCTGTTTGCGCGGGGATTACTATCTCGTCACCTTGTTCAAGACGAATATTTGCTACCTTGCCATTTTCGGAAACAATTACTTTTCCAAGTGGTTCGATTTGTCTGGCTCTTGCCACAAATTGCGATACTAATTGTGCTTCTTGAGCGCGAATTCGCGCTTCCCCATCACTGCTGGCAGGCGCGGTGAAAATGCTACGTTCCAAACGATTAAGTGATTCGTTTATTAGTTCTTTTTGCTGTTCGGCAACACTCTCTCGCTTAATATAAATAGAACCGTAATTGGCTTGCGCTGGATCGATTTCTATATGATTCAGCAAATCAAGTAGACGAGTATCTTTTTCTACCGTGTAAAACGAAGGCCCTATGTAACTTCCGGAGAGTTGCACACTAATTACTTGAGGTCTTATGTCATCGTTAAACAGCACTTTATCGCCATCAGCCATTGAAAAAGCATCAAAATCGTTAATGGGTAGATAGACAGAAATAGGGCCTTCTGGTCGACTTCCGGTTACCGCCACATGGCTAGTCTTAGACAGCGGTCGGGAATAGAACACCAAAGACTCACCAGTGCTATTATCTTCGGTAAGCTCGAATCTAAATGGGTAACGAGCTGCGCCTTCTACCGTCACCATAGCACCTTGCTCGCCTACCAAAATTACATCTTCATCTTTAAAAGAAAATGCCGGTAATCGACCGTCTTTAAGAAACTTGTACAGATCATAATCAAGTACAATTTCGTTGTTTCGCAATACCGTAATATTTCGATAGCTTCCACGATAAGGATCTATACCACCCGCACGCTTCAGGAAAAATAAAACCGAGTCAGATGCTAACCCAGCATATTGCCCTGGTCGTACGACTGGACCTGCAACAAACACGCTAACAGGAGTAGCTGTGAGTAAATTGACGTAAATTCTAACGTTGTTGGTGTAAACAGTTTTAATGTTTTGGGTGACAACGGAGTTAATTCGATTTGCAGGTACATCCTTTACTGTAATGGGACCAACATCGGGAATAAAAATATTGCCTTGGTTATCAACTGTTACGACTTCTGCGCGGTTAACTGTACCCCACATCTGGATGGAGATTTTGTCCCCGGGTGCAACAAGGTAGCTGCTGTTTAAACCGTCACTACGTTCTGATTCGTAACCCCCATCAAACAAATTTGCTCCATACGGAGGCGGCATACCTTCCTCTCCAGCTGGCATAGGTCCTGATGATGTGGGCAAATTAATTGGCTGGTTGCGTCCGGTACTATTGCCACCAGATTGGATATATTGTGATAGGTCAACTCGGTCACTTTGACCTGCTTGTTGCGCCTGTCGCAATTGTTCTTCTGTAATCGTTTGTTGCGCTACCGCACTAGTGGCGTGCCCAAACATTATGATAAATAAAGTAAGAAGTTTAATCATCTGGCGCATTATTTTGCTTCTAACTCCTCAGCAGCTTGATATTCAGAGATAACTCGATTTACCTGAAACCAATCTTGAAGTCCCCGCTGGCAATAAATACGTTCACTATTTTCATTTGATGATGCGGTTCTGCAAGTTAAACCAGAGGCAGAAAAAAATGTTTTTCCAAAAAGAACTTGCTCCCCTCTAACAATCATTACTTTGCCAACAGGAGCATTAATCAATGCTGTTGCCAGAGCAGAATCAACTGGCTGAGCAGGGTCGACATATTCGTGCTCCACCAACGCTCGTTGAGCGACTGGCTGATCGATACTCGAGCATCCTTGCAATGCAAGAATTGCAGCGCAAAAAGTAAGTAAATTTTTCATGAAGTTATATGGTCACACTACAAATGAATAGATATTACAGATAAGCGACGTATTTGCAAAGTCTACGGCGCCGTCCTTGTTTGATTACAACGAAGTGTTCGACTACGATGTTTTTCTGATGTTCCGCACGATACGCAAAATTGTCCAGATATTCTGAATAACCAGGCTGTACACAACTAGTGAAATCATAAAGCCCCAAAACATGATTGTTTCAGAAACCTCGTAAAGCTCTCCTAGAATACCTATCGCGGCATAGCCACAGCCCATCAGAAGAATAGCAGCCAATGAACGACGCGAAGACAGGCCTGCGCGCATGAAGATATTATGTAAGTGCTGACGGTCGGGCTTAAGCACTGACTGACCTTTTCTAGCTCGACGGTACATGATGGCGGCCATGTCCATTAGTGGTAAACCAATGATCCACACCGCTGTAATAGGACGCATTGCTGCTTCTGCCCCTTGGGTAAAATCAACCATCAACCAAACGATTGTTAGCCCAACGAACATACTACCACTGTCGCCCATGAAAATCTTATTACCTTTGAATCCTTTCCAGCTGAGGTTAAACGCTAAGAATGGGACGATAGCAGAAACCACCATCATTGGGGCCATGATTGCTTCGCCGTTGTTAGAAACCAATAATAAAAACACGACGGCTAGTAACACAATTAGACTCATTCCACCTGCAAGGCCGTCAATACCGTCTATCATGTTGAAGGCGTTAATAACACCCACAACGCATATCAAAGTAAAGAAATAGCCAAACAAACCGAAGTCTGTTGCACCAAAGCCAAAGATATCACCAAGAGAAGTAATGTAGTTTTGAGCTGCCCACGCCATAATTGCTGCGACGCCAAATTGACACATCAATCGCCCCTTGGCGCTTAAATCAAATTTGTCATCTAGCATTCCAAGCAGAACGATAAAAAATGAAGCAGTAAAAAATAACGAACCATTCTTGAACCACACATCGGTGAGTACACTGGTAATGAGTACTGCTCCAAAAATAGCTACCCCCCCAGTTAAAGGGACGCGTCCGTTGTGGTGTTTACGGGCAGAAGGATGATCAACTAAACCGAGCTGGTGTGCAAACGGTGTCATCACAACTAATAGGATTACCGCAACAAAAAATGCAGTAAATAGTGGAACAAATTCCAAGTGGGCTAACATATAATACAGTGTCCCTTGTCAATCCATCGCTTTTTCTTTTTTATGAACCAAAGCAATATTTAAGCCTTATTTTATTAAATGTCATTCGTTAGCACGTGTTCCTTGCTTCGCTGAGGCAACATTCTAGTTTTTGACAAAGTAAAAGACTTAATCCATACACCTTTGTCTTTATTAACGGCGCTAACGCTACGTCGACTTTGGGATCTTACCAATAAAGTGTCACTTAATACCAGCATTATCGTGTTACAAATTTTAACCGAAATGTAACTAATCTGTTAATTACAAACGAAAAGTTTAGTCTAATATTCGCACAATACACCGTCGCAAGAATGCGACGGTATTTTCAAAAGCAATAGATGACGACCAATAATAGGGCGCTTTTGCACTTTAGTATGCGCCATTTTTGCACGTGATTTTGCACCATAACAATGCACCGCGCAATAAAGTTGTCATATTTGTAATATTCATTTTCTCGGGATTTAGTAAACTAAAATTTATACTTCGATTTTCTTTTCAAAATCTTTCTTGGTTGTTTTGTTGCTTGGCCTTTAGTATAAACAACTCTCTCAATCATCCGACGTATGCGTTGGGTAAAATTATAACAACGATAATATGAGTATTAGGTAGCAAACTTTTAGTCTATAGAGGTTTGTCAACGCTCACCTAAAGGCAGCAATAAATGAATTCTAAAATTCCAGATTTTTTTGGTCACCCTGGTGGCTTACTTACACTTTTTTTCACTGAAATGTGGGAAAGATTTAGTTATTACGGTATGCGTGCATTGCTCGTACTCTATATGACGGCTAGTATCCAAGAGGGTGGGTTGTTGATAACTGTTGCAAGTGCGACGGCGATCTACGGATTATATACTGGTGCGGTCTATCTTATGGGTTTACCAGGTGGTTGGATTGCGGATAGATTACTCGGTTGCCAAAAAACGGTTTGGTACGGTGGACTGGTAATACTAGCAGGGCACATTGTATTGGCCATACCCAACGATAACACTTTTTTTGTAGGTCTAATTTTAGTAGTTCTAGGAACTGGTTTGTTAAAACCAAATATCGGAGCTTTGGTTGGGCAGCTTTACGATGAGAAAGATAAACGAAGAGATGCAGGATATACCCTATATTACATGGGAATAAATATCGGTTCTTTCATTGCTTATTTATCGGTTGGCCCTCTGAAAGAAGAAGGATATTGGCACGGTGCATTTGGACTCGCAGCGATTGGTATGGCGCTAGGCTTAGTAGTTTTTAAAATTACGCAGCACAGATTAGGCGAAGCAGGCGCAAAACCTACACATGAATTATCCCCAAAAATGCGCAGTACAAGCTGGATGATCATTTTAGCCTTTTTAATAGGCCTATCTGTCATTACTGTATCTTCAATTATGGGACTACTAGTCATCAATCCTGTTTCCGTAGCAGAGTCAGCAGCTGTCATTATCACTGTCATTTTCATCGCATATTTTGCTGGAATATTTTATCTCGGAAATCTAAACGCAAACGAAAAGAAAAGCTTAGCTGCTTTATTTTTGGTTTGCGTAGCCTCGGCTTGTTTTTGGGCGGGCTTTGAACAGGCGGGGTCATCTTTAAATCTTTTCGCACAAGACTTCACCGACCGGGTTGTCGACCCTGTCACAATTCCAATAATTGGCTATGTGTTTGATGAGATTCCAACAATTTGGTTTCAGCTATCAAATTCTCTTTTTATTATTATTCTCTCCCCTTTCATTGCTGCACTGTGGATTAACCTAGCTAAAAAAATGATCACTCCATCATATGGCATTAAATGCGCACTGGGTCTGGTCATTATGGCAACCGGGTTTATCGTGATGTTTTTCGCAGCACAACTTGCCGCGACAGGGTTGAAAGTTGCACCATATTGGTTGGTAGCAACGTATTTCCTCCATACGGTAGGTGAACTATGCCTGAGTCCAGTAGCATTGAGTGCTGTGAGTAAACTTTCACCTAAGCGTTTCGCAGGACAAATGATGGGCGTATTTGTTTTAACTTATTCAATAGGAAATGTTGTTGCCGGCCTACTTGCTGGTAGATTTGACCCCAACAATGTAAATCAAATGCCCGAACTTTTCTTGCATATCGCATTGGTAACCATTGCTGTTGGTGTTGTAGTTGCTCTGTTTACACTCAAGACAAAAAAATGGGAATTGTTAGCCGAGGAAAACGTGGAAACTGCTAAAGCTTGATTGTGTTAGATTAGAACCATTTAATTAATAGTATAAATAACACTATTAATTAATTGTAGAAATTGTAAACTACGCCCTGTTCGAAATTTTAACTTCGAATCAGGGCGTTTTCTTTTTAAATGGGTATAATGCGCCCATTTATTGACTAACACTCTTTTAGAGGTTGAAACTGTGAAGTTATATTTTTCTACCCGTCAGATCCCGCAATTACAGGGCCTTGCCATGGCAGAGCGCATGGATAAGCTCAGAGCTGCTGAAAACAAGCTGACAGCCCCAGAAAAATTACTTCTGAATATATGTAAACTTTTAATAATAGTGCCTGTGTTTGTGTTTATTTTGCGTTCTGCAGAGGATTGGTCCGCGTTAGTATGGGCAGGGTTGTTCATTTTGGCTTATCCTTTTTTACTCAAACCGTTTCAGTACAGCATGTGCGCTAAATATTTAAGTGACCCATCTGAATCTAAAGGAAATGATTAATATGCCAGCGATTTTAGTTACCGGCGGAGCCGGCTACATTGGCAGCCATACTGTGCTGCAACTTTTAGAGGCCAACACTAAAGTCGTTGTACTCGACAACTTATGCAATTCATCTGCCGAATCCATTAAACGTGTTGAAGAAATCACAGGCAGATCAGTCACTTTTGTAGAAGGTGACATTCAAGACGCAGACATACTCAACAAGCTTTTTACCGAACACCAAATCAAATCTGTAATTCATTTTGCTGGGCTTAAAGCTGTCGGCGAATCGGTGGAAATGCCTTTAACTTATTATCGTAACAACGTATATGGCACGCTGGTATTGTGCGAAGTTATGGCAAAACATGAAATCAGATCACTGGTATTTAGTTCATCCGCCACTGTTTACGGTGACCCGACTACCCTACCACTCCATGAAAACCTTCCCACAGGGCAACCAACAAACCCCTATGGGCAGTCTAAGTTAATGGTAGAGCTGGTTTTGAAAGACTTATATCAATCTGACAATCGTTGGAACATCGCACTATTAAGGTATTTCAATCCTGTCGGTGCGCACCCATCTGGTCGTATTGGCGAGAATCCTAACGGCATTCCAAATAACCTGATGCCTTTTATCACCCAAGTCGCTACCGGCAAACGTGAATGTTTATCAGTATTTGGCGATGATTACGACACTGCTGACGGAACAGGAGTTAGAGACTATATTCATGTTGAAGACCTAGCCAATGGCCATCTAAAGGCTCTTGAAAAATTAGCAAGCAATTGCGGGTTAGTGACCTATAACTTGGGTACTGGCCAAGGCTACAGCGTGTTGGAAATGGTCAAAGAGTTTGAAAAACAAAGTGGTCAGGCAGTACCATACAAAATCGTTCCGCGACGCAGCGGTGATATCGCCGCTTGTTATGCTGATCCAACGTTGGCTGAGGCCGAATTGGGTTGGAAAGCGACTAAGACCTTGGCGGATATGTGTAAGGATTCGTGGCACTGGCAGTCGCAGAACCCTAATGGTTATTGATCTTTAAACGCCAAATCTTACCCCGATTTTAAAAACACGTCTTCCCCGTTACATCAAATACGCCTTCCCCGTTACATCAAATACGTCTTCCCCGAGCGCTTTTATCGGTGATCTGTTCGGGCATTGCGAAAGGTTTAGAAGATCCCGGCTCAAGAGCGTGCCGGGATGACGTTGATTTTTACATACCGGGACGACGTTGATTTATTGCACAACGGGATGACGTTGTTTTTTACGCGCCGGGATGACGTTGATAATTTGTGGTTTTCGTATTCGAAAATTCGAAACGACAAACTAAATCGTAACGTTTGCGGCTTGCGGTCCTTTTTGGCCTTGCTCAATTTCGAAGGATACTTGCTGCCCTTCGTTTAGAGTTTTGTAACCATCGATTGCGATCGCACGAAAGTGAACAAACACATCTGCTCCGCCGCCATCAGGAGTAATAAAGCCAAAGCCTTTTTCTGGGTTGAACCATTTAACAGTTCCAGTAGTTTTAGACATAGTGATTCCTATATTTTAAAAATTTCAGCGCATGCACGCTGGTTAAGCTGTGTAGAACGAAATTACGACGCATGTGACTAACTGAAACTTTCCAAAACGAACTGGTCAAACAGAAGTATAGATATTCCAATGTACATGTATTTGTTGTGTAGTGTTACGTCCGTGACACATTGCAAAAATAAGGTTAGCAGATAAAAACGCCAAGTGTATAAAATTTATCACTTTTTTTGCATTTTGGTGTTCACAATGCCTGTCTCATCCGAGTTCTTTTTCGCTGATTCATGCGACAATAGACTTGGTATTAAAGCCAGAGGCGCCAAAAAGATATGCAATTGTTTTGACGGTGCATTAATCACGCACTAGCCCAAGAACGGTTATTTATGAACAACAAACTTTTTACCTACGGCACCTTGCAGTTTGAGCAAGTGCAACTTGACACATTCGGTCGTACATTATCAACGCAACCACAGCGGTTGATCGGCTATCGGTTGGATCAGGTCGAGATAACCGATCCTGAAGTGCTTGCCAGCAGCGGAGAGCGCTTTCATCCGATCATTACCCGCACAGACAACAGTGAAGACAAGGTCGATGGCGCAATTGTTCTCATAAATGATGAAGAGCTTGCCAATGCAGATCGCTATGAAGTGGATGACTACAAACGCGTTCAAGCAAAAACAGAAGACGGACAAGCAGTTTGGGTTTATGTCAGCGCAGTGTCATCTTAGTTTTGCGATGCCACTTAATTTTCAATTTTTATTAGGGATTAATACACATATGCTTTCCTCAACAAAAGTGACCTTACCTGTCATTATAATATTTTTGATGCTTCTTGGCGCTTGCCAAGCCAGTTCAGGTGGCAAAGGTAGCGCTGCTAATAAGGCAAAAGATGCTACGCCGACGATAAACCTCGAAGTTTCCTCGGCAAAGGTTGATAGCGCAGCCCATTTTTTGACCAAAGATCTCATTGTCAGTCAAAAGAACATGGCAGCCCCTTACTTGTTCGTCTCTGCAAAAGCCTCTATTGATGAAAAAGGACAAGGGGAACTGTTGATTCCTTTAGTCGCTATCGATACTCCAGCATGGTTGTCCGTCAAACATCCTCATTTGACTCAATTTTTTACCTATCAGGTCGACCTTCCCGACTCTCAGCTTAAAAACCTGTTAAAACAGCAAATGGCACTAGTGGATGTTGTTGATCCGCAAAAACGTAGAAAATCAGCGTCACATATCTCTTATGTGCAGACAGCAAAAGTGTTAGACCAGCTATACACTCAGGGTGCAAACGATGCGGACGAATATCAACATTACGGCGCGCTGATAAACTCAAGCGCAACGCAATTTTCAATCTGGGCGCCCACTGCTACTCGCGTTGAAATCAAACTCTATGACTCCAATAAACAGCCCATTGAAGGAGGTCAGGTTTCATTAACAGAAGACAAAAACACTGGGATTTGGCGTGGTCTTTCGGTTAGAGCCCCACAAGGCACTTATTATCGATATCAAATGAGTGTTTACCATCCTCAAACTTTGCAGAACGAAAAAGTATGGGTTACCGACCCGTATTCCTTGAGTCTATCCACCAACAGTTTGTATTCTCAGGTCGTTGATTTATCGCATCAAAGTACCAAACCAAAAGGCTGGGATGAACAAATGGTTGCGACCCTAGATTCGCCTGAACAACTTATTTTGTATGAAACACACATTCGTGATTTCAGCGCCTCTGACAAAACCTTGTCAGATCCCTCCCAAGCTGGCAAATACGCGGCGTTTAGCCAAGCGCACAGCGATTCCATTAATCACCTAAAAGCCCTTCGCGAAGCTGGGTTAAATACTGTGCATCTGCTGCCGACCTACGACATCACTACGGTCGATGAGTTGCCAGCGAATCTGATTAAATTGACTGACAGCATCGCGAGCATTTGCCAGCGCTACAGTCAGTTATCTTTGTGTACCGCTGGGCACGACGCAAGCCAGTCACTTGAGAACGTATTATCTAGTTTCGAACCAAGCACTGCTAAAGCACAAGCGGTGATTGAACAGATACGCGCACTTGACCCCTACAACTGGGGCTACGACCCCTATCACTACACGGTGCCAGAAGGGAGCTATGCATTAAACCCTGAAGGGTTAAGCAGATTGGTTGAATTCAGACAAATGGTACTGCGCTTACACCAATTGGGCTTCAGAGTCATAATGGATGTTGTGTACAACCATACTTTCGCTGCGGGTCTACACCCAAAATCCGTGTTGGACAAAGTGGTGCCTGGCTACTATCACAGGTTAAACCCCGTCACAGGAGCAATCGAACAATCCACCTGTTGTGACAACACTGCCAGTGAACACCGCATGATGGCTAAACTCATGCTTGATTCCCTGATTGTTTGGTCAAGAGATTACAAGATTGACGGTTTCCGCTTTGATTTGATGGGGCATCAACCCAAAGATCTCATGCTAGAAGCTCGTGCTGAAGTGCAAAAAGTCGATCCCGATACGTATTTTTATGGAGAAGGTTGGAATTTTGGCGAAGTGGCAAACAATGCACAGTTTGTGCAGGCCACTCAGAGCGAATTAGCCGGCACGGAAATCGGCACTTTCACTGACCGTTTGCGTGATGCCATACGAGGGGGTTCATCTTTTGTTTCTGGTAATGATATTCGCGTTGGTCAGGGGCTAGGTAACGGCCTAGTTACAGCACCCAACGAATTGCACAACGCGCAGAACCGTGAGCAAATGATGCAGGAATATCTATTGTCCCTGGACCAAGCCAGAATTGGCTTAGCAGGTAATTTAGCCATCTTCCCAATTGAAAATGCCCAAGGCGAAAACGTATTTGGCAGAGACATTGATTACGGTGGCGCACCAACAGGTTACGCCCTAGACCCAGCAGACACGGTTAACTATGTCTCTAAACACGATAACCAAACACTTTGGGACAACAACCAGTACCGCATCGCCAGCGAACTCAGCACAGGTCAGCGTGTACGCATGCAAATCTTATCCTTGGCCTACCCGATGCTGGCACAAGGGATCCCTTTTATTCACATGGGAAGCGAATTATTACGTTCCAAGTCTTTCCTGCGAGACAGCTATGATTTTGGCGACTGGTTTAATAAAGTCGACTTTTCTAAACAGTCCAACAATTACAATGTTGGTTTGCCGCCTGCGGACAAAGACCAGGCCAATTGGGACGTAATCGGCAAAATTCTCAGTCAAAACGAAGGGCGTGACAACGTCAACGCTCAACATATCGAATTTGCATTCGAGCGCTTTAGGGAACTACTAGCAATCAGAAGCTCAACACCGTTATTTAGCTTGCAAACCGCCGATCAAATTATTCGTCGGACAAAATTTTTAAATACCGGTCCGGAACAGACTTTGGGCTTAATCGTCATGAGCATAGACGACCCTTATTCAAGGGATTTGGACCCCAATATTGAACAAATGATTGTCATTTTTAACAACAATATTGAAACTCAGACGTTCGATTTTAGCGATGCTGGAAAATTTACTTTGCATCCTGTTTTAAAACGTAGTCAAGATCCACATATGAAAAATGTTGTGACATCTACCAACAGTTTTACTGTCCCGGGGCTAACCGTAGCCGTTTTTGTCAGATAACCCGTTAGGAGCCTATATGCTTGTTCAACTAACCCCTCTCCAGTGCCGGATCATTGGTGTGTTGCTTGAAAAAGAAATCACCACACCGGACCAATATCCGCTGTCTCTGAATGGACTAACCCTTGGCTGTAACCAAAAGAGTAACCGTGAGCCGGTGATGAATTTGAGCGAGAGTGACGTGCAAGCTGGCTTGGATGAGCTCAAGGCGCAAAAACAAATCAATGAACACACAGGTTTCGGTAGTCGTGTAGTGAAGTATCAACACCGCTTTTGCAATACCGAATTTGGCGACCTAAAGCTCACACGCCAGCAATTAGCTATTGTCTGTGTATTATTCTTGCGTGGACCACAAACGCCCGGAGAGCTGCGAACTCGCACCAACCGTTTGGCTGAATTTGACAATGTCGAAGAGGTGGAACAGGTTCTGAATTACATGCAGGATTTGAACGCAGAATGTCTGGTCACAAAACTACCAAGGGAGCCGGGAAAAAGAGAATCACGCTATATGCACCTGTTTTCAGGCGAACCTGATCTATGTGCACCATCAGACGATATGCCTGCGGCAAATGAAACTCAGGGGAATGCCCCGTCAAATCATTTGTCGTTGAACCAGCGAGTCGAGGCACTCGAGTCTGAGCTTAGCGAACTGAAGCAAGCCTTTAGCGAGTTAAAACATCAGTTAGGTGAGTAAAGCGCAATTAAGGGCGATTTTATCGCCCTTTTACAACAAGTTTATTATTTTCCCGCACCACATTATTGTCGATATCAACACTTTCTATACGTAATTGAAAATGCTGCTTCATTAGATCTGCCAGCGCGGATTGCTCGTGCTCAGTTAGCGCCTGAAACGCTTCCTGCACTCTTTGAAACTTCCATTGATGGAACGTAAGAATTGCCCGTTGCTCCGACACATCACCGATTCGGTATGTGTGTTGCCCTATAGTTCTGGGCACTTCACGTTCCTGCGGGTGGCTTGAAATCCATAGTTGTGTCTTCTCGACCGTGCTTATCAGCACTGGCCAGAACTCACTGAAGATCCGCTGCAACAATCGGATCAGGGTCTCAGGCAATTCATCAACATTGAGCCACTGGCCAATGTCATCGGGCGGATTGTTCATTCGCTCCACCCACTTTGCCACATTGGGCGCTTTTTGCTTCATCAACTTGCCAGGGGCTGGATCCCGATATAAATGCGCATATAAAGGGCCTATCAGACCAAAATCTCCGGCACAAGGACGGCCACCGAGTAAATAATCGTGTTCAGAGAAATGTGCGTCCAACTCTTTTAGAACATGATTCTCATACCAGTTTTCAATTGCTGGGATTGTTTTTGTGGTGATCCCTAACATCGGTACAAAACCTTTAAATTTCGCTCCAATTTTCTTACCGACAAATCGTCGGACGAATGCCGGCATGTTGGGCGTGACCACCCGCCCAAATTCCTCGTAAATAAACGGGAAATTGTCGTGATTCCACCGATAGTGCATTGCCGGGATAAGAAGCCACTCGTCACCCCAGATTTGTAATACTTCCGAGATCAGATTCAAAAGTGCCGAGTCAGGCGTAATGGTTCGTTCAGGATGTCGGTCTTCCAATGTTTCCATGATCACCGTAGTGTCTTGGATGAACTCATTGTTCGGCGTTTCGACAACAGGAATAAAGCGCACCCCAGTATTAGGTACAATAATGTTCTTATAAACTTTTATGGACGAGAACACTTCTTCATAAGGCAACTGCTTAAATTTGAGGTACGCTCGCGCTTTTCCGGTATACAAGGAAAGCGGTGCACCATAAAGTTTGTAGTTTTCTGACATCTCAGTTCCTTGTTACAATTTGGCAGTCTGATTAAGAAAATCAACTAGTGCGGCCAACATCTCATCATGCAAAGGATTTGCCTCGGGTATCTGGCAAGGTTCGGTGCCCTCAACTTGCGTGGCATCATAAGCCATCTCCACAATTTGCGATTCACTGACAACTAAATCGGCGTGACAAACGCCAAATTGCTTATCGATAAAGAAGGGGACATTCAAGCCTTTGTTCACTTCCATCAGGTCTTTAACACCTCGAATTGGAGTGGTGACATCCGCTTCAGAATGCGCACTGAAAATCGGTATATTAATGCCATTGTTTTGTTGCAATTTTTCCCTCACGTCAAAAATTACATCGATTAACATAAATGCTGAATGACGCGCCACACTGGGATATTTATAGGGATTGGGGCCTTGGGTTTCATATTGCCAATCTAACAATTTGGCGAGGGATTTAATTCCCCAATACCCTGCCATGTTTTCAACGGATTCATCCAGCGCTAATGCGCCAGAAAACAACATTAGCCCTTTAATTGGTTGAGAAGACTTTAAAATGTGCTGAGTTGCCAGTGCCCCCCCAGTTGAAAAACCTCCAACATACACATCTTTACTGTTGGCGTGCGCAAAAGCCATTACTTGGTCAACATGCTCAGCCCAACGCAGTGCCAGTTTGTTGTCGTCCATATCGTCATCGGCGTCGAGTTTGCCGTGTCCTGGTAATAACGCAACTATAACCGTATGACCCATTTCATGTATGGTTGGAGCAATATGAGAAAAGAAAAACGGCGAGTCACTTAAGCCATGAAACAGCACAACTGTAGTATCGGTTGGCGCTCCATGATGCAACACAAAGGGTGCGTTTCCATCGTTTTTCAGCGCACTGGAACAAACGCGAAAGGTATTGCTCTTTTCCGCTTCGCAAGCCTGTACGCTGCCAAGCTCGGTCTCATAAAAACCACTAAATGTCGATAACCAGGCCGAATTTTGACTTTGGGTTTGCTGAGCATTCGCGGTGACAACAGCCATGCTTGCTGCCAAGCCAATAATAACGGGTAATAAACTGGGGAATTTCATAATGTATCCTTATCGCTTAATAAATTCACTATAAACAGCCTTTTGTTGCTTGGCTATGATTTTGTTAAGCAATTGTTTCAAATAGCTATTTTCAATTTGGTAGATTTTTGGAATACTACACCAATGTAATTCATGCAGAGTAAAAAATAATGGGCAGTAAACAAAACGGCTTCACGTTAATAGAGCTGATCATCGTAATCGTTATTCTTGGGATATTGGCAGTCGTTGCGGCCCCCAGGTTCATTGACTTATCAGACGATGCACGCACTTCAGTTTTTGTTGCTACTGGGTCTGCGTTTCAAGAAGGGGTTAACCAAGTCCACCTAGCTTGGCTCATTCGCGGCAATGGCGCTGCGGTTTTGAACTTTTTACCTATTAGCGATCCAGAAGTCGGTGGTGCACTGTCGGTCAATGCCGCAGGCTACCCTGCGGACACAAGAGGAACTAGTCTAACGCTGAATAGCGAAAACGATTGTTTAGACGTGTGGCGAGCAGTGCTTGACAATGCAAGCTCTGACGTGGGTAGCGAGGCAACGGCTCAATTTGATGCCACCTACAATGATCCCGGAGCCTGCACCTATACACTCAAAGCAGACACGACCAAAACCATTACTTACGATTCCAATACCGGAGCCGTAACTATCAATCAATAGTTTTTAGTTTATACATGACAAGGGCTAAGTGACTGCATAATGGCTTAACAAGCACAAAAAAGGGGCGTTAATGCCCCTTTCGTTTGTCTGACAGTTATTTTATTGGTCGTTAAAATATGCCTCTAAATCATCACTTCCACCAATATGTTTGCCGCCAATAAACACTTGGGGCACAGTTTCACGGCCAGTGACAGCCTTCAGTGATGTTAATGTTGCGCCGTCGCCCATGACAATCTCTTCATAGCCATAGCCCTTTTCAGACAACAATTTTTTAGCTTTCGCACAGAACGGGCATCCTGGCTTTGTAAACAATGATACAGGTGCTGGTTTGACGGCATCTGGTGCAATGTAATTTAGCATGGTGTCGGCATCAGACACTTCAAACGGGTCGCCTGGTAAGTCGGGTTCGATAAACATTTTGTCTACGACTCCGTCTTTTACAAGCATAGAGTAACGCCAGCTACGCTTACCAAAACCTAAGTCATTTTTGTCAACCAACAGCCCCATACCATCTGTAAACTCTCCGTTCCCATCTGGGATGAGAGTAACATTGTCGCTTTCTTGGTCAGCGGCCCATGCATTCATCACAAAAGTATCGTTTACGGAAAGGCAAACGATGTCGTCTACACCATGTTGCTTGAAAGTACTCGCTAACTCATTGTAGCGAGGTAGATGTGTTGACGAACACGTTGGTGTAAAAGCGCCTGGTAAAGAGAAAACCACGACAGTTTTACCTGCAAACAGATCATCAGTAGTCACATCAACCCACTCGTCGTTCTGGCGAGTTCTGAAGGTTACTGAAGGAATTTTCTGACCTTCTTTATTTTCAAAGTTTGGGTTTGCTTGTGTCATTTGTATCTCCTAGAAAAAGGTTAATCGGAATTTCTTTTTGATGCAGAGAAGTATAGGGTTACAGAAAAATTTAATACAGCGATTAAAATAAATCGCCTCAATCGATATTTTAGATTAGAAAGCGTTTCAATGAATAAACTTTGATTGACGCTTTGAAAAGAGTATTCGTTTAGTAGTGTAAAGCATGTTTTAAGTCGTTGTGAATGAAATCGATCGATAAAACACAAACTTTAGGAATTTCCGTCGGGATCCGACTGTTATTACTGAATTAGTAGCGATATAAACATCAGTTATAGTCGACAAGAATAGTCAATTTCCAGTGATTTCAATGAATTAAACAGATGCAACAAGGCAAAATTGGCTTAAAGTGAAAAAAAGTTACACTTTCTCCTTGCAATTTTTCCTCATACTGGCAAATTTCCCCTGTGGAAAAGGATAAATATCATCATTTTCATTAAGAAATGAAATGTTATTTCAATAATACTCCCTTTGTCATAGCGATAATCTCATCAACCGAAAAAGCGAGAATAAATTATATGTGTGGAATATTCGGCATTCTGGATATCAAGACTGATGTGTCAGAACTTAGGAAGCAGGCATTAGAGCTTTCCAAACTATTACGCCATCGCGGCCCTGATTGGTCAGGAGTTTGGAATAATAATAATGCTATCTTAAGTCACGAGCGCTTAGCGATCGTTGACGTAGATACTGGTGCGCAACCCCTAGTCAGCCGAAATAATAATCAAGTTCTTGCTGTGAATGGTGAAATCTACAATCACAAAGCGCTAGAGCAAGCATTGGCGACACCATATGACTTTAGAACCAAGTCAGATTGCGAAATTATATTGCCTTTATATCAACAAAAAGGCCTGGATTTTATCGATGAGTTACAAGGCATGTTCGCATTCATATTGTATGACGAGGAACAAGATGCCTATTTAATTGCACGCGACCATATCGGTATCATTCCGCTCTACACAGGCTTTGATGAGCACGGTAACTTCTATGTTGCGTCTGAGATGAAAGCGTTAGTTCCTGTGTGTAAAACTGTGCAAGAATTCCCGCCAGGACACTATTTGTGGAGCAAGACTGGCGAGCTGAAAAAATATTATAAACGTGATTGGATGGACTACGCTCAAGTTGAAAAAAATGAGACCAATTTGAACGACTTGAAAGCTGCATTAGAAAAGTCTGTGAAGTCTCACCTGATGTCTGATGTTCCATATGCAGTGCTGTTGTCCGGTGGGTTAGATTCCTCGCTCGTTTCAGCCATTGCTGCAAAATATGTTGCCAAGCGAATTGAAGACGAAGACAGATCTGAAGCTTGGTGGCCACGATTGCATTCCTTTGCTGTAGGTCTTGAAGGGGCACCCGATTTAGCTGCTGCACAAAAAGTTGCAGACATGATAGGCACCGTCCATCACGAGATCCATTTCACCATTCAAGAGGGAATCGACGCAATTCGTGACGTGATTTACTACCTTGAAACCTACGACACAACAACAATTCGTGCGGCTACTCCCATGTATTTAATGAGCCGTAAAATCAAAGCCATGGGAATTAAAATGGTGTTGTCTGGTGAAGGGGCTGACGAGATTTTTGGCGGTTATTTATATTTCCACAAAGCACCTAACGCCCGTGAATTCCACGAAGAAACCGTGCGCAAACTAGAACGTTTACATATGTTTGATTGCGCACGAGCCAACAAAGCCACGTCTGCATGGGGCGTCGAAGCCCGGGTGCCCTTTTTGGATAAAGAATTCATGGACGTAGCAATGCGCCTTAATCCTCAGGACAAAATGTGCCTGGACGGTAAAATGGAAAAGTGGGTATTACGCAAAGCATTTGATAACGGTGAATATTTGCCTGCCGAAGTCTTGTGGCGTCAAAAAGAACAATTTGGTGACGGTGTAGGCTACTCTTGGATTGACTCCATCAAAGATCATGTTAATGAGCAAATCACTGACCAACAATTATCGACCGCTGAGTTTCGCTTCCCTATGAATACACCTGATACCAAGGAAGGGTATTTCTACCGGACGATATTCGAAGAATATTTCCCTCAGGAAAGCGCAGCCAAATGCGTTCCAGGCGGCAAGTCTATCGCTTGTAGCACCGTTGAAGCCCTTGAGTGGGACGAGAGTTTTAAAAACATGGCCGACCCTTCTGGGCGCTCTGTGATTAGTGTGCACGGCAAAGGTTAAACGAAAGCGGCGTGTTGATGATCCAGCGTTATCCCAAAGAGATCTCCGACAAGAGCGCTCGGAGATGACGTAGTTTGTTGTATTTGGAAGTGACGTGGCTTGTTGTATTCGAAAGTGACGCGTGGTGTTGTATTCGGAAGTGACGTAAGTTGTTGTACGCGGAGGCGACGTCTATAAAAAACGTCTTCCCCGTGGTCTCTTCTGGCACGCACGCAGTGGGGGATCTCTCGAATACCCTACTCTAATACCATAGCTCTGCGCGTTCTATGGGTGTTCTCTCAGGTAATAAAGGATTATTAATTTCATAAAAAAATCGACTATCCATATTTGCGCGTTCGAGTGATTGAGCAAAATGTTCGTTGAAAAGTTCGTCGAATTGTCCATTCTCTATGGCTTTTTCTAACCCGACTTCAAGTAATCTTGCTAATGTTTTATTGTTACGATTAACAAATAAGTACATCGCTGTAGGATATTTGATCCCCAAGCTGGGCTCCACAACTAAGGATTCGTCTAAATCTTCACTGTCGAGTTCACCCCAAACTTCAACCAAAGAGCGAGGGAAAAAATCACCTTGCCCCTGGGTTAGCATTGAAAACAAAGAGGTGTACGATTTTGAGGTAAACACATCAAAGCCGTTCGACTGGAGAATCTTGGTATCGGGCCATTCTGCGCCTTGAATGGGTTTGTGTTGAATTAGACCTTGTAAGTTTTTAATTCGACTAAATTCGGATACTTTGTCCTTTTTAACCAGGAAAACGCGCCATCCAATAAGTCCTTTGTAGATGGGAATTCGAATAGGTAGAAGATTCACTTCGCGATCTTTGTCGGTCATACTCCACACAACATTAACGCCGCGATTCTCGCCCAATTGTTTAAGCGCTTTCACTTGGCCCAACACAGCGTCTGAAGGAGTTAATCGATAATTTACACCGGTTTGTTCAAGTGCTAACGCAATGAGCTCGACCGGATAATCCGTGCGCTGATCGTTTTCAGTTAACGGCCTTGGATAGGTTATTGTCCAAGTAGCGCTCCAAGCAGAGAAACCCAAACTAAACAATAACAACCCAAGCATACCTTTAATCATTTCTTTTCCTGCGCTTGTTTCATTAAATCACTGATAATATTTTGCTCGTCATCTAAAACAGATATGAGAATTTTTAGCGTGTCGCCATTTTCAACTTGCATTGTATAAGAACAATAGCAGCTGAATAACGCTTGGTCTGCACCATCACAAAATACCCACCTAACTTTGACAAAGCGCACCGAATCAGACAGCCGCAT
Source organism: Aliiglaciecola sp. M165 (assembly GCF_007197995.1). Classification (GTDB taxonomy): domain Bacteria; phylum Pseudomonadota; class Gammaproteobacteria; order Enterobacterales; family Alteromonadaceae; genus Aliiglaciecola. The sequence goes on along the minus strand of NZ_VKKH01000006.1, from coordinate 193,777 downwards.
CGATTGCATTATTTTAGGAATATGTTTGACTACGCCCCCCTGCTTTAAGCTGGACATAAGCAACTGGTGGACCTTGTCAATATCCTGTAGAGAATGGCAAATAGTTTTTGTTTCATCGGAGACAAACACCATTGGCTTCATCGAAAAACTGGTTAGTCTTTGCACATCAGCGTTATCCATCGCTTCACTGTATTGCGCAAAAAACTGCTCAAGTGTATCTACCATAGAAATTCCTTACTTACTCAATACCAATAAATTTATGAGTTTGCAGCGACAAACGCCAATTTTTTGCGATACAGGTTTTAACTGCTAAGTCGGTTGCACGTTTTTGTTGACTGATCGGTTGTAGATAAATCAAAGGCTTAGCGTCTTTCGGTACCCACTCTAACAATTTTTCTAACTCTGTAACATGCTTTTCCATGGCAACCGGGTGTTTGATTTCATTGGCTCTCTCAACGGCATCTTGGCGGACTTCCAAGCCCCCTTTCATGTCAATCTTTGGAGAAAGGGTTACCCATGTATTTGGGCTGACTAAAATTTCAAAGGTTCCACTGGTCTCAACAGAAACCGAATAACCATACTGCTCCAGTGCATCACACATGGGTCTTAAGTCATACATACACGGCTCACCGCCTGTTAGAATCACATTTTTCGCGGTATAGCCATGCTGTTTAAACAAAGTCAGCAACTGATCAACAGAGTGACCAAACCACCGCTCTGATTCACTCTGCTCAGCCATCACTTCTTCGGCTGAGGTTTTTAAATCCTCTTTTATTTCCCATGTATGTTTGGTATCACACCATGGGCAGCCAACGGGACATCCTTGCAGACGCACAAAAATTGACGGAACACCGGTTAGCGCACCTTCTCCTTGAATAGATTCGAACACTTCGTTTATTTTGTATTCAATCGAACTTTGCAACTAGACTTCTCACTTACTTAATCGAAATATTAATAGCGTATCGTTTAACGACGCTGCATAATTTGCGGCTTTAGCGCCTTTCAAAGGCAAAACTCTGACAGATTATAGAGAAGCGAGACAAATGTCACAAAAGGTGGTGGTAATTTTTTCAGGCGGTATGGACTCTTTTACCGTACTCAATAAGGTAGTTCGTGAACACAATGACGTTTATGCCTTGTCTTTTAACTATGGACAACGACATAGCAAAGAACTCGATTATGCGGCAAAAGTATGTAATGAGTTGGGTGTCCATCACAAAATTATCGACATTTCAGCCATTAACGAATTGATCGGCGGGTCGTCTTTAACCGCCGATATCGATGTCCCAGAAGGACATTATGAACAAGAAAGCATGAAACAAACGGTTGTTCCAAACCGTAATATGATCTTGCTTTCGATGGCTGTGGGTTATGCCGTATCGTTGCAAGCGAACAAGGTATATTACGGCGCGCACTCTGGTGATCACGCCATCTACCCAGATTGCCGACCGGAATTTGTGCACAGGATGAATGACGTGTGCGCCATTGCGAACTATGAAGCGGTGGAAATCGCCTGTCCCTATTTAAACGTATCCAAAATTGATATTTTAACGGATGGGTTAATAATGGGCCTGGATTACGGCAAAACCTGGACCTGCTACAACGGCAGAGAAAAAGCGTGCGGAAAGTGTGGCGCTTGCCAGGAACGACTCGAAGCATTTGAACACAACGGCGTCACAGACCCGTTATCCTACGAAGAATAAGAGAAGCATTTGATGAAACAAAAGATTGTGCTTGCCACGGGGAATCAGGGCAAGGTGAGAGAATTCTCACGGTTGCTTGAAAACTTTCCTTACGAAGTGTTACCCCAAAGCGAACTCGATGTACCAGAAGCAGAAGAGATTGGCACGACCTTCGTCGAAAACGCAATCATCAAGGCTCGAAATGCGGCACAAAAAACTGGCTTGCCAGCGATTGCGGATGATTCAGGGTTAGCGGTTGATGCCCTCGACGGCGCACCAGGGGTCTATTCGTCACGATACGCCGGCCCACATGCTTCCGACAGCGACAATGTCGATAAACTATTGCACGCCCTGAAAGATGTGGATGAAGCGAATCGAACTGCGCGTTTTTTATGTGTCATTGTATTTATGCGCAGTGCTCAAGATCCTACTCCGATAATTTGCCAGGGCGAGTGGCATGGCCATATTAGCAGTGTCCGACGAGGTGAAGATGGATTTGGTTATGACCCGGTATTTTGGGTGTCATCACAAAACCAAACGGCTGCCCAATTAATTCCAGATGTTAAAAACCGGCTAAGTCATCGCGGCAAAGCAATGAAAATTCTATTGGAAAAACTCTCTGACAAATTAGGGCTGATAGATTGATCACCCCTGCCCTGTCGCTGTATATCCATATTCCCTGGTGTGTTCAAAAGTGCCCTTACTGTGATTTTAATTCACATGGCTTAAAAGAAACGATCCCTGAAAAAGAGTATGTTTCTCATTTATTGGCCGATTTGGCCACCGATGCTCAGAAAATCGGAAATAGACAGGTCAAGACCATTTTCATTGGCGGCGGAACACCTAGTTTATTGAGTGCCGACGCACTGAACGCTTTGTTATCGGGAGTCAAAGAACGGGTAAACTTGGATGCTAGTGCCGAAATCACGCTTGAGGCTAATCCTGGCACTGTTGAAAGTCACAAGTTTGCACAGTTCAGTGAGGTGGGTGTTAACCGCATTTCAATTGGCGTGCAAAGTTTTCAGCAGCAAAAACTGGAGTCATTAGGCCGGATCCACGATGGTCAACAAGCAATGAAAGCGGCTGGCTTCGCCCAGAATGCAAAGCTAAATAGTTTTAACGTAGATTTGATGCATGGGTTACCCAATCAATCCATCGAGGATGCCTTGTCTGATCTGGATGTGGCGATTTCCCAAGCGCCTCCTCATCTGTCTTGGTATCAGTTAACGATTGAGCCCAACACACAATTCCATTCAAAGCCGCCTCGCCTGCCAGATGATGACGTCTTGTGGGACATCCAGGAGCAAGGGCAACTACGACTAAAGCAAGCAGGTTATGAGCAATATGAGATAAGTGCCTACAGCCAACCAGGACAACAATGTCAGCATAATTTGAACTACTGGCGATTTGGTGATTATTTAGGAATAGGCTGTGGCGCTCACGGTAAAATCACCGACACGCAAACAGGAAAAATCACTCGAACAGAGAAAGTGAAACATCCCAGAGGCTATATGGATTTGACAAAACCTTATCTTTATCGCAACTGGACGGTGACAGAAGAGGATTTACCTTTTGAATTTTTTATGAACCGATTGCGGCTGCTTGAACCTTGCCCTAAAGCAGACTTTGAATTACTCACAGGCATTGCGCTACCTTCGCAAACACAAATGAATCTGCAAAAAGCGCTTCAAAAAGGATTGATAGTGGAGAGTCAGGACAGTTGGCAACTCACGCCGACCGGCCTTCGTTATCTAAACACTTTATTAGAAACCTTGGTGTAAGGGTGTTATCTAAGCGGTAGTTTGGCGGCAATATTGTGACAACACTGGGTTAATTTAGTCCCTTGTGTTTTTTCATGGTGTCTTTGGTAATGATCACATTGATGTCGCGCAATTCAGGCACCGTTTCCCGTAACTTTTCTTCGATTTTGTCTAAGTGATGCATTTTATTGCAGAACCATCGAGCTTTTTTACGTAATGACTCAGCCTTAGTACCAACTTGCCTTTCGTACTCTTGCCCCATGATTTCCAAGCGCTGTGAAAGATCTTCGATTTTTTGCTCGGTTTCTTCGCTACCACCGTCTGTTAGTCCACCAATTGCCGACAAAACACCGCCAACTGAGGTATTAATGGCTTGTTCAATTTGCTCTTCTATTTCTCGGTCAACCAGGTCGTTGACGTTTTCTAATCGTCCAGGGCCGATATAAAAATTTTCATTGGCATGAACAAACTTTTCTCTGATCCGGCGCTGGACCCGTTGAAGTGAAGATTGTACTTTTTCATAGCTTTGATGATCAGTACCTACCAGCCCTTGATAGACATGCTCGACGGTTTCCACTGCCAATTCGACGCCTTCGGTGGCTAAAATGATCATTTTTGGCACCACGTAATGAATACCTTTAGAGATGTCTTTTAAATCGCGGGCTTGCTGCTTGTTTAATTCGACTACGTTACCCAACACAATCAACTGTTCATACCCATTGATTTGGTAGAGCGTACGACTTTCATCGATCACTCTAATCTGGCGGTCATTAACCACCAAACCGTATTTTAAATCAACATTACAGTTTAAATCTGCGCGACTGCCTGCAGATAACACTAAACCAATGAGTAACAACAAAAACCGCATTTACGTAACCTTCATAGTAGATAACCTACATTGTGTACTCAAAGTGCGCAGATGAAAAGTCTCTACAAGACAAGGCGGATAAAAATTAGGTTAATCAGCGGTTCGAACTAACCTAACAAAAACAAACAGGTTTTTTTCTTTAATGGAGTTACTACTGTTGAAGAACGCAACAACCCAAGCTCGCTGCTGGTCTGCCAAAGAAGGGGTTGAGCTCCAGAAATCATCAGATGGAGTGCTCGGAAAAAGCGTTTCATTAATTGAAGGGCGCACACACTGTCGTTCGGTTAGCGAGGACAGCTCTTTCACGTTTGGCAGCCGCCATCCATCCAAGCTGGCGAATTGATAGCCATGGGCGGCCTGCAACGCTTCTTGCCAATTAAAAGTCTGTGCATCACCGGTACAACTACCATTACTGAATGTTTGCCCTAAACTGCATTGCATCCACATTAAGCCGCTGGTGATATCAGTGATGGTACCATCACCATTATTGATAAAATTGGCAGTGGGAGCCGTCGGTGGCGAATCCGATAGACAGGTTTGGCTGTAAGCCAAGCTGCAAAAAAGTAGCAACACGGGAAGTAACACCAATGCGCGGATAGCTCTGGTATTTATTTTCATCTTAACGTCCTCCCCTGACTAAACGAACTTTGCCTAATGTTGCTTTATTTAAGAAGTTGTCATTGCCTGTAGCAAAGTCGATTGCCCAGGCTGTTTGCGCAGTTTCAGATACACCGTCGGCACCAGGTTGGTTTGTCCAATACCATAAAGGTGATGTGACTAGGTCATTGGTGTTTGGAAAGTAGACTGTGTCGATTTTTGTACCTGTGACGTTGCCAAAATGTACCAGTGACTGCAATTCTTGATGAGTTGGCACTCGCCAGTCAAAAAAGTTACAACGCCCTGCAGTGTTAACCGCATTAACATAAGCCGTCGTATCGCATTGAGCATTAGCACAAGTAAGACCGGCAGACCCTGTTTGCCCTTCAAACCCGCCATTATTTTCTTCAAAATACCAGCTGTATGTATGTTCGGTGCTATGCAATCCCGCATCCAGAGTTTTGACTTCCCATACCAGGCCTGTGTTGTTGTCTCTGACACAATCCCAAGGCTGAGTAACATCGTCTTGCTCATCTCCCACAGCATCTAGGCGGGTAAAATCAAAACCTTGTTCACCGCGACCTGCTTTTTCTAAAAAGCCGTTTTCACTGATGATGTCTCTACCTCGTTGACCATCTTGACCAGGGTAATCAGCTTGATGCTCTGTTCCGACTTCCGTGTTTGAAGCCTGTAAGGTCACACCTGTGTCGTTGACTGGTTGCAATGGTAAAGGTTTGATTCGCACGCTGACACTGTCGTCAACTTCGTTGCCAAACGCATCGGTCACGCTAAAGGTAAAGGTGACCAACTGAATCTGCGTCACTGCCGGAGCCACCGCAAAGGTGCGTTGTGCACTGCGGTTGTTAATCAGAGGCACTAATTCTGAGTCGTTTAACCAGTTAAATATCAATGGCTCTCCTGCAGGTATGCTGGTGCTCGCTTCGCCTGTTAGCAAGATAATTTCACCGGGAAAAACCTGGTGATCGACACCTGCGTTAACCACGGGTTGAGTCTGACTGGCGCTTAAGATATCCAGCGTTATCGTCGCACTGTCCTGCGCGCCCTCTTGGTCGGTAACCGTTAAATCAAAACTTAGTTGGGAGGCGTCATCTAATATTGGGGTAAAAAAAGCGATGCTATCGCCATCCAAACTCACCCCACTGAGTACGTCCTCTCCGGCAGTTTGTTGCCATCTCCAAGCGGCAATTGGGTCAAGTGTGTCCGGCGGGTCTATGTCACTGCTGGCGCTGGCATCAAGAATAACTTCTACTCCAGCTGGGTATTGCGCACTAGAACTGATTAGCGGCTTAGTGACGTTTATTAGCGCGCTCGGCCCCTCATTTACTGGTTGCACTTGGTATTGAACGGTGTCAGAGCCCTGATTGCCACTTTCATCTGTTACTACCAGGGTAAATGTGTAGGTTAAGATTTCAGTGGTTGCGGGAGTCAAAAAACTCGCTGTCGGGGCATTCACATCGTTTTGGGTAATCGTAATTGACGGTGACGCACTCCACGCATAGGTCAAGGTTTCAGAGGTGCCAATTGCAGAACCATTAAGCTGAACAGTAGATTGTTCGTTGACCGACTGACTCGCACCTGCATTCACCAAAACCAGTGGGTCGGGCTGATCGGTATCGCTATCTAAAGAGCTTCCACCACAAGCAAATAGCATGCATGCACCAAAGAGCATAGCGGTTCGAGTCAATAGTTTAAGGTTGTTGGTAAAAGTCATAGTCCGCGAATTGTGAAACGTCAGTTAATCTAGAAGCAGCAAATTCTGTACCAGCGTTCGAATTCAAGCATCAGTTTCTACTTGGACATTTAAACTACGGCTTTTTTCTCGTTGTCTTCACTGATTTGGACTTGCAATGCTTCAAGCTGCTTTTTGTTTGCGGCTACATCTGTGACATCGTAGATCATCATGCAAATATTATCGACTTGGCCCGTGGCGCTGGCCAGCGGTGAAAGGGTGATATTTTGATACATATAATCTTCACTGCCGGTAATCGGACGATAATTCGGAAACTTAAACAAAAACGGACGCTGCTCCCACGTCATGAACGCACGGGTGCGCAATTCAAACACCGGCTGAGACTTGCGCCGGAACCAGTTTTCATTGATATCCGGATAGAGTTCAAAGAGGCTTTTGTCATGCACTTGACTGGGCAACAAGCCGCTGTGACTTTCCATGAAGCCATTCCAAACTTTCACCGAGAAATCTTTGCTCAGCACAACGATGCCCACGTCAACCGTTTGCACCATGTCCATCATCCAATGGAATTCAGCCATATCATCAGTATCAGTCATGGCTAATCCTCCAGCAAATGCGACAATTTGTAGTTCATAACATTCATGGACTCTTCAGTAAATAGCAGAACCAGATCACATTGCACATTATAACCTTCAAGACCATAACTCAATTCTATTGCCAATGTACGTCGCCACTTAGTTTTGTTACTTGAAATTAATTCAGAGACACTGCGATGTTGTCCCAACACAACAGGATGTCCTTGACTAAAATTCAAATCCAATTGATTTGCTAAACCACGCAAACAGGTTCCAATTAGTATGTTGGCCGCGTCCATAAGCATTTCAAGTTGCACTTGGTCGTCGACTTCCTCATTGATATTGAGGATCTTTGCAACATCACCAAAACTCGAATCACTAAGAATAAACAAGGCTTCACCGGACACTCCTGCACCCAGGAACCCCTGGCAAATACCAGAAACTGTGTCTTTGTCTTGAATGTCCTGCAACATCATATGCAGTTCTGACACTTCGATTAGATTGACGTTTGGGATCGGAAGTTTGACAAAAACATTCAATAGTCGAGCAAGATGGTCGCCCGCTTGGCCCATGGCGATATTGGTGATTTCCTGATAACAATCGCGGATGTCGGGTGGTAATGCCGACGATTCAATTTCTTCTTCTGGTTGCTCTTCTCCCAAAAACCCATGCTTCACCAATACGTCGTAAAGCAACTCGGGTTTCACGGGTTTTTCAATGAATTCTAATGCGCCCAGGGCTTTTACTCTTTCATGGGCTGTCGGTTGAATGTCGCCAGAAATGACAATAACTTTTGACTCAAGCTTCTTTTTTTGCAGCGCTTTTAAGGTTTCATAACCGTCTAAAACTGGCATGTTGAGGTCGAGAAACATTAATTGCCCCTTACCCTCTTCGATCGCCTTGACCGCCTCTTGCCCGTGTTTAGCAAAATGCACTGCTACCTCCCATTCTTGAGGTAAGCATTTAGCGACTTGTTTACGAGCGACCATGGAGTCGTCACATATTAGAACTGAAAACATAAAAGCCTAAAACTGTTGAGAACGAAGAACACTCTATTGCTGTGGTGTTCACTACTAAACTCTGGTTAGAATTCGAAGCTTACAAACTTTAGAAAATTCATTTACTTGAGTCATTATAGATAGCAGTTCTTGATGATAATACCAAGTTTAATCTTATATTTTACTGAATAAATTGACATTCACTTGACCCACGTACTGTTACGTTATCGGCCAAAAAGATTTCAGCTTTATTTAAGCGCCAAGCAGGCGATTAAATCCCATTTATAAGCCAGTTGTTATCCAATACCCGACCGTCAGAAAAATCGACGTCACGATACCGTTGATACACAGGGCCAAGGTAGCAAAACCCGTGGCCTTGTCACTTAAGTTGGCCGCATGGGCAGTACCCAATGCATGTGCTGCGGTACCCAAAGCAAGCCCTTTAAACACATCGTTCTTTATATTCAAAACAGTGAACACTAAACCACATACCATCACGCCAAATAAGCCCGTAATAATCACCATAATGGCTGCAACAGACGGTTGCCCTCCAATAATCGACGTTGTTTCAATCGCCAAAGGAGTCGTGATTGACTTGGTTAGCACCGAAGCCATGATGCTGTTGTCCATTGCAAAAGCATAAAAAATACCAATACAAATAAGCGGTGCAATCACTCCACCCACGAGAACAGGGATCACCACCTTAGCCCCTAATTGTTTTAGTAAAGACAATTGGTTGTAAAACGGTACAGCAAGCGCGATAGTTGCTGGCAACAATAACCAGGACAAGCCTTTCGTTCCTTGAATATATTGCTCAACCGGGGTTTCAGTAAATCGTAATAAGGCATAAAGCGCTGCTACGCTAAAAACGATTGGGTGGAACAACCCTAATATCTTGCTTAGCTGGCATATCTTAACGCTGATCGCATACACAATTAACGTGGCCCCTGTCCAAAATAATACGTCAGCCAACATATCAATGTTCATGTCTATTCCCTGACAATAATATTTGAGCAACCCAGGCCGTAACAGCCAGGCTTAATACCGTACTGACACACAATGCGCCCAGTATGGTCCAGATGTGTTGTAGCAAGTCATTATCGATGGTAAACACAGAAAGCGTAATGGGTACAAAAAACAACGCCATATTTCCTAGTAACAGTTGAGTCACCTTTGACAAACCCGCGGGGACGCGGCGCAGTAGGATGAGAAAAATCAGCAACATTGCCATACCCAATAACGATACGGGAATTGGTAAAGCCAGGTATTGACCAAACGTTTGGCAGAATAAGCTCAACATAATAAGTGCTGCGCCAAAATACACTGTTTTCATAGGCTGCCATTTTATCCAAGTATGAAAGTAGTGTAGCGTGATTAGGTAGTTAGTTTCATTAAAGTCTAAAAAATTGGCATAAAAAAGAGGCTGTGTTTTGCAACAAGCAGCCTCAGTAAATCCAGGAAACAATACACATTTATATAAAATATGTATTCATCGGGTCACTACTCCGACACTTTTGATTCTAGCTGTCCCGCAGAGGTTTGACAGACGTTTGTGACGAAATCACCATCTACTGGGATAAAAAACAACATTACGTATGGTAACGGTAGTTTGTTGTCCAAAACGCTCCTACCTTTTTGCCAGCATACCCTCATGTTTGATATTTGCTTTTTTGGCCAAGAAGCCAGCGGTGTTGTTTGCGTCATTAAAAAGCGCAAAATCCATCGCCGACTTACCATTGCACTTTAACCCTTCAGCGATTTGCTTGTAGCCGAGTCGGCTTTGCTTAACTGTGCGATGCAGGCGAATTCTGCTGTCACTTTTTAAGGCATGACAGATTTTCACCAATTTAGCTTCTGTTGATTTATCCAATCGTGTTCCAGCATTTGCGCTTGCACTAACAGAAACAAACAATAATGTCAGTGCTGCTGCACCTAATACATTTTTTACGTTAAAAGCTTTGATTACATTTTTCATTTTTCATTCCACCCTTTGCTTAACATTCAACTTTATTCGAATTCATGTTTTTTCGAACATGGTTAAACCTTAGTGATAGAAGTGAAGAAGAAGCAGCGTTTTTCGCTAAGATACAGGCTCTTGCGACGTAGCGACAAACCGACGATAGCGCAGGATTATTAGTCTTATCAGAGGGTAATTGGTCGCATTCAGGATACGAATTGTAACATTTAGCAGAAGTGCGGGCGTTTAAAAGAGATTGAATACGCCCTACGAACAGGAAACTGATTCGCAGGGCATAAAAACTAGAATGCGTTGTCTTGGTGAATTTTGATGAATAAAGAAGTGCCTAACTTGCTGTAGTCCACTTTGTATTCTTTGCCATTGATCGTTTGCACAAATAACAAGGTTTTTTCGTCACCAAACACATCAGAAGAGGTCACATCGACAAGCTCCATGTCCATCATCTTGGCTTCACGCTTGTTCTCTGGAATTTTCCCCGAATATTCTTTGAGCGCCTTGTGCGTAACCAAAATAGGCGGATTGTCTTCGCCATTCAAAACTAACAAGTCATACTTTCGAATTTTGTGAATAATGGTATTTCGGCCACTCACCAAAAAAGGTTTTTCGGTCATATTTGTCTCCACAGCGGCAAGATGCCAATTGTTTTTGTTATACGGCTGATAGTATCTGATGAAGATAACAAAGTTTTTTAGCCGATGCATCCCTATTTTTAGGGACTTGTACGGAGTGTTTTTAGCATTTGTCAGGATTAATCTAAAATATGTGCAAAATAGAAAAATTCCGTATAGCCAATGCGCTCCATCTGAATGTGCAACGTTTTATTGCGTCTCGCATCATGGCATACTCACTATCGTTTATAAGTACTGAGGCGCAAAGAATAGTACGCACCTCAGTTCAAAAGCCTTCAAGCCAAGGAAGTTAATAATGAAAAAGCGTTTTATCGCTGCGATTTTGTTGTTGGTATTTGTTTTAATCACGCCAAAAATAATTTCTAGCCAAACCCAAAATCGCACACTCAATTTTGTCGAATCCATCAAAGAACGCATTGAAACAGGTCATTTAAGAGGCTATACAATTGATGTGCTTAGTTATGATGCAGGTTGGTTTAGCTCGCAAGCACAATACAAACTCACGATTAACTATCAAGACATTGACGGGAACTCAAATATCCCAGAAAACCTGTCTAATCCTACATTCGTCATTGATGTAACGTCTTATCACGGTCCAATTTTCCTTTCTACTGAAACAGGTTTCGGTTGGGTGCGTTGGGACGCAAGGGTTGACGGAGAAAAGCTAAGAGATGATTTGACATGGGACGATGATCGCGGGTTTTATGAGTCAACAACTACCTGGGAACTATTTGGTGGTTGGTCAGTAAACGATAGCGTAGCAGCATTTAGATCAACTGAAGTGCCCGATACTTCAGTGGAGTTTTCAGGATACCAGGGTACAGGATACAGCAGTCATGAAGGCTTCAATTATGATGCCTCTATTGCGTTTTTTAGAGCAAACACGCCCAAAGTCAGCATTAATCTGGACAACTTTAAAGTGGTTACCCTTTTAAAGGGTGATTTCACACAAATTCTTGAGGGTAACTTAGAGGATTCACACCTCGCTATGTCTGTCCAATCTTATAAACAAACAGCTAAACAAGCGGGTAATCAAAGTGGTGAATTTCAGAATGTTGAATGGCTATTTTCTGCGGTGACAAACCAGGATAAAAATTCAATGTCATTTACTCAACGTTTTTCCATTGAAGAATTTCAACTAGCTGAGTATCGCGCCAAAAACCTGCTTCTCGATGCAGAGATCAGCAGTATTAGTAAACCATTCATCGATGCCTATCAAAACTTTTCTCAGCAACTGCCTAGTTACGATCCCGCTACGCAGCAAATGGAAGTCAAACGTTTTATACAAAGTAATATGCTTGAACTTTTGAGTCATCAACCAGAATTTAATATTAAGGAGCTCTCAGGCAACCTCCCTGAAGGACAATTTACATTGGTAAGTGACAGCACACTCGTCGGCGTTACTGCATTGCCAGAATCCTTGGAAGACCCTAAATTCTGGCTCGAACACCTAGATTCTCAAAGCAATTTAATCGCTGATGAAGCGGTTATCAAACTAATCGCCCAAAACTATATGACTCGGCAGATATTGGCTAACCCACGCGCGGCTCAGATTACCCAAGAGCAACTCGAGCAACTACTCGAACAGCAATTACCAGTTATGCTGCAAACTCTTGAACAACAGGGCATGCTGGTAAAAGAAAATGATGTTTATAAAGTCGACTTTACAATTAAAGATGGTGAAGCCGTACTAAATGGCACCCCAATGCCATTGCCATTTTAGAACGTACAGGTAACCGCAATTCCAAGGCACAAAGCAACATGTGCATTGGTCTGAAACTGATAATGGCAATTTTTACGTTTAAAAATTCATCAAACGCAAATTTTGCCTGCACAAACACATGACAACGCCGTTAAAACTGCTTATACTGCGCACCGCTTGATTGCAAGAGAACTCTCTTTTGCTTCTGGCAAATTCCTCAAAGGCCCGATAGCTCAGTTGGTTAGAGCATCCGACTCATAATCGGCAGGTCCCCTGTTCAAGTCAGGGTCGGGCCACCATTTTTATGTTCCATAGCGTTCTCAATTAAACTTTAACGAACTTTAACACCTTTAAAATCAAGGGCTTGATATACTTTACCGTTCCGTAAGGTTCTTTAGCGCTTTGTAACAACCACGCTTTTATGTAACATAGAACTTAACAATCAGATTTATTTTTGAACGGAATTGTTACAATGGCGAACACCACCAAACCTCTAACTAACACAGAAGTTAAGCAAGCCAAACCGCGAGAGAAAGAATATAACTTGGCAGATGGTGGCGGCCTTGCATTGAGAGTTAAGCCAAATGGCAATAAGTTCTGGTTATTCAATTATTCAAACCCTCACACCAAGAAAAGAACCAATATAGGCTTTGGCTCCTATCCTGATGTTTCACTAGCCGATGCCAGAAGGAAAAAGGAGGCAGCTAGAACCCTCCTTGCCAACAATGTCGATCCGAAATACCACAAAGAACAAACCGCACGAGAACAAAAAGAAGCGATGGAAAATACCTTTGGTGTGGTGGCTGAGAAATGGTACCAACTCAAACTAAAGGAAGTTAAAAAAGAGACGGCCGATAAGTCTTGGCAGATATTGAGCAAACACGTACTACCCGCTATTGAATCAACACCTATCCACCAGCTAAAGCCTAAAATGGTCATTGATATACTCAAGCCAATTGAAGCTAAAGGCAGTAGAGAGACGGTTAAGCGGCTTTGCAGGACTATCAATGAAGTCATGCGCATTGCTCTTGCTTCTGGTCTTATCGAAGTAAATTACCTCACAGACATTACCAAGCTATTCGCAGCACCTCAGAAAAAGAATATGGCTACCATCACGCCTGATCGCTTGCCAGAGCTTATGCAAAACTTAGCTAGGGCTAACATCATGTTGGTGACGCGTTGTCTTGTTGAGTGGCAATTGCACACCATGACAAGACCAGCAGAAGCAGCCAAAGCGAAATGGGAAGAAATCGACTTCGAAAAACAAGTTTGGGTTATTCCAGCTGAACGCATGAAAATGGGTCGTCCCCATACAATCCCCCTCACTCCTCAAATGTTATCTTTACTCGAACTGCTCAAACCCATTAGTGGCCACAGAACCTATTTATTCCCTAGTCATAGAAACGCTCACTCCCACGCCAACACCCAATCAGCAAACATGGCACTGAAACGCATAGGTTTCGCGGGTGAATTGGTGTCACATGGTTTACGAGCACTGGCTAGCACCACTCTAAATGAACAAGGCTTCGATCCCGATGTGATTGAAAGCGCCCTCGCCCACGTTGATAAAAACGAAGTAAGACGAGCCTACAACCGCGCTGAGTACCTAGAAAGAAGAAGAAAGCTCATGTGCTGGTGGTCACAACATATTGAAGATGCCGCGACAGGTAACGTTAGCCTGTCAAACTCAAAGCAAGCCCTGAGGCTTGTTAACCAATAACCACCAAAAATCAGAAAGAGGGATTTATTATGAGCAATTTCGAACTAAATACAGAGCTATTTGACATCTCACTGGCTTATGAAAACTACTGTGCAATGGTCGAATGTATTGAGAGGCTTAGCAGTTTAAGCACTAGGAAAGACCTAATTAAATTTAATCGCAAGGTTAAAAACATCAATTTGTTATCCGAGGAATTGAAGAAACGAATGCTTTATTTGGACGAACGTCCTTATACAAAGATCACAACTGAAGTTATATCAAACTTACGCGAAGAGATACATGAGCTAGGGGAAACAATGCAATATGCTTTGGACTTAAGGTTAAGCTCTGACGAGTCTGACATATCAGAATCTGAGATGTTGAACAAAGCCTTGCAAGGTGCGTTTTTGCATCTTCATGATATTGGGCAGAAACTTCATGAGTGTAAAAACCAGCCCGTTTTGAAAGCTGCTTAACTGGGAGAGCTAGATATGAATCAAATACAACTAGACACAAGGATTTGCGATGTTTACTGCTTGTTTGAGCAGGCATTGTCGATTGTTACATGTCAAAAGTATATATCTACGACTTCAAACCAGAAAGAAATCAAAGATAGATTGAATGTGTTTCACCATGTAGAAGTTAAAATGAAAAGCCTTATTGAGGATCTAAAAATCTTCAATGAAAACGAGCTTAAATCAGCTGGTTTTTCTGAACTCTTTAGAGCTAACAAAGCACTTTGGCAAATAAACTCAATGGTCGAATCGATTATGGAAGATTATAGCGACTTAGTCCCTAACCAAACGGAATTGGATGGTGCTCAAATAGTTAGTTTATTTGCAATGCATTCGGCATTGTTTAAAGCTGGAGAAGCTTTTGATGATTTGCTGCTAAATCCAAAGAAGAAAGCAGCTTAAGAGTTTACCAAGTCTAGGGTAGCTCCCGAAAGGCCAGAACCCTACTGGCCTGACTTGGTGATTATTAGGGTATCGTGGAGGGAGCGGTTATGGCGATAAATCTTGTCGAGGAGTATGGAAATGTTTTAGTCACTGCAGAACTATGTATGCCTCTGGTTTTAGAGGCGAAGCTCGATGTCACGAGTATGGAGTGGCACACGGTTGAAAAGGAATCTGCCGCAGACATAAGCAAGATTAAGTCTCATCATGAAGAAGCATACAATAGGTTTAGAAGGATGGTTCGTGGAGAAGCAAATGATGACGAAATTGATAGCCAAAATGACGTAATAGAAAAGCTTAAAATCAAACTGTTCGAAAACCTTTCAAAATGTACACAAACCAAAATCACCTTAAACACATTTCTCAATGAGCTAGTAAGAGGCGTTTCTAAATCGGGTGACTTCGGAGTATTGACATCAACGGAAGCGGGCACCTGGTTGATTCACACTCTGCATTGTTTGCCGGAGCAATTTAATCTCGACTCAGAAGAATTTATAGATTTTATTCAGGTTGTTCACGATTGCTTCGGTAAAAGTGGTTTAGAGGCAGTCATAATAGGGCTAGGGGTTACGCCACCTATTATAGAGAAATATTTTCCTCTTAAAATAGATGTGGAACGTGAACAGCAGCAAGAACTCCCCCTAGATGGAAAATTGTGGTTTGATATCGAAAGCTTAATTGAACGATGGAAAAAGTTTGGGCTTAATCAAAATGACATAAGACATGAAGCAGAAATAGGTAATTTGGAAATATGTATCAATTGCAGTGCTATCAATGAGGGAAAAACAAGGTACTATTTCGGTTCGGGCAGATATGACACGGTCTCCCCTCTTATCAACTTTAAGTTAGACACGATTCATATACAAGAAAATGGCTACAGAGATGGATTTGAGTTTCCTTACTTATTGAGTCCACTAGACAACTCATCACCCTTGGCCGAACTCGCCGCAATTGATCGAGACACATATAAGCGTGTCGTTTATAAGGGTAAAACCGCACAAGTTAGTGCAAGAGCGGCAGGTTTTAGAGTTGACTTGTCCCCACCTAACGGTTGGAACCTAGAAATACAGCATTTAGTTGTCTCGTGTAGAGAAGTTCGCAGATACGAAATGGAAATTCTAAAGAAAACTAAAAATGATAGTGATCACAACTCTGAGCCAGCCCTAACTAAAGGTGCTTGGCTGACTATGGGAATTTTGTATGAGCGTTTGAGGGAAAGCCCTGGGTATAGAAACAAAAACCATCTTGTACTTGAGATACTAGAAAAATATCCAAATCTTCACGGTGTAGGTGAGACAAACCTTCATAACTTTTTAGCGCAGGCAGAGAGAAAATTAGAAGACAAAAAATAATGTAATTCACGAATTATAGTTTTTAGTTTTTTATTGCAATTGCAATGACTAAATCCTGAAAATCTATGAATGTTCACTTGAATCAACATGAAACAAAGGTGAACTTTATGGAACGACAAATTAAAATCATCAAGCTCTGTGACGTCATGTCCCTGAGCAACCTATCAAAGACTTGCATTTATAGGCGAGTGCAAAATCAACTAATGCCCCCTCCATTTTCTCTTGGAGGGCGTGCAGTCGGTTACTACGAGCACGAAATTAAGGGCGTATTGTCTGCAATGGCGGCGGGTTACTCCGACAAAGAAATCAAATCGTTAGTAGTCTCTTTGATTGAAAAGCGAAAGCAAGCTGCCGACGCTTTTGTTTCGTCAATTGCAGCATAGGAGGCTTAGAAATGAAAAAGACTTCTAACAGCAACGCAAGAAGCCCTTTAAATAGCAAAGACACAAGCGCTCATGCACAGCGCCTTCAAATGTTAGCACTTCTCGAAAAAAGTGTTTCAATTAACACGCTAGAGTTTCGTGAAAAAGGGTTTATCAGCCCAGCTCCGCGCATTCTAGAATTGAGGCAAAGAGGCTACGATATTTTATCAATTCGAGAGGATGTAAGAACACAGGACGGCAAACTTCACAGAGGAATTGCTAGATACATTTTGAGAGTGAGGCCGCAAAATAACGGGAAAATAACGGGTTTGGAGGATGCAGCATGAAAAAGTGTGAATTACTCCCAGTCTTAGATCGCCATCAAAAACGATTAGAGCAAGCAAAAGCAATCGGTAATTTAGTTGTTATTGCTGGTGGAAATGACGAATGCCTTAAAAGCGATCTTTGCGACTCTGTGAGCGTTGTTTGTGACTTACTTGAAGAACTAAGCACAAATGGCAAAACGATCTCAGAAGCTGTTGCAAGGCTTTACGTCGTCAATGATGCGGTTAGTGGCCGATAGGCTCAAATATGGCCAGAATCAAGCACAAGAAGAATAAGGGACGCTTTGCTGGCGTCCCTGATGTCGTGATGAATCACCCCGATTACTACGAACGTAGTTTCAGTGCCAAGGCTTTGCTATTCGAGTTTGCTTTGCAGTATAGGGGAAACAATAACGGCAAGTTATGTGCTGTCCATAGCCAACTAAAAGAACGAGGCTGGAGCAGCGATACAACGTTGAGAAACAACATCGGTGAGCTGATTGGTGCCAACCTGATCGTGAAAACTAAACATGGTCTGTATGGCGCTGGCAAACGCCTACCAAACTATTACGCAATAACTTGGCAACCGATAGATGATATTGCAGGGTTTGATATGGAAATTAAATCCACTGTAGTTCCAATAAGAGCATTCAGCGTCGAATTAAAAGTTGTTGGAAAAAAACATGCTGCTTAAATTTTCACTACCCCATTTTTTAAGGGTTGAAACGGCATTTCGACACCATTTTTTAAGGGCTGGACTCTCTGACAACACCATTTTTTAAGGGTAGGTAAAAATGCGTTTTGTTAATTTTATTGGCTTTTAAGGTTAGTGAACACTTCAGCCCTACCCTTATTTTTTGGTGTCCTATATATATAACCATACCCTAAGTAAAAAGATGCAGTTTTAGAATGCGATAGTTTTTTAAGAATATTGAGCGAATCATCAGAAAAACATGGAACAAATCGCAAAGACAAAAATTTGGGCTGAAAAAGAGAACGATTAAAAGGGCGAGATTAGGGCGAGAACTAGAGATTAACAAGGGCAAGATTAGGGCAAGGTTGAATTAGGAAAACGGTGAGATTGCGGTAAGCTTTATTTTTAGGAAATAACAACAAGATCGCAACAAGGTAAGAGTAGATTTCGGAGCAGTACGCGAGATGCAGGCTAGTAAATTGAGGTTTTCGGAGTCCATAGAGGAAGCTGCAGTCTTGAGTTTTCCGACACCGTTAAGGACATTTAAAACCTAGTTTAGCCTGTAGATTTGGGTTAAAAACAATTGGAGGCACAAATGGGTGGTCGCGGATCGGGAAGTTACTGCAGATACTATACAAAAACGAATTTGACGACAGATTATTTGGCTTTAGACATGCGCGTGATTGGCAAAACTCCGTGGTTACATTCGAAACATTACATGACCTACAGTTGGAATGTTAGCGGCAACGAACAAGCTCAAATTCTAATGGCAGCAGAAAAAGATTGTTTAAAGTTGCGATACACATTTACTCCTAGCAATGGTGAACCAATAGAAATTGTTGATTACATCCCTATCAATAAGAAGTCTTGCAATTTTGGTGGTGAACGCTATTACTTCGATTGTCCTGATTGCCGCAAAAATGTGTTACTGCTTTACGCTGGAAAATATTTCCGTTGTCGCCATTGTCTCGGATTGGTTCACCCTTCCGTTAATGAGAGTAAGCTAGATCGTTCTATAAGATCTCTCAGGCGCTACCAGCATAGATTGGCACCTTCTGCATCACTAAGTCCATTCGATGGGGTGAGAAGCTTACACAAGCCCAAATTTATGCGATATAAAACGTACTTCGACTTAAAATTCAAAGGGGCAGAAAAAGAGGATGCTATGCTCGACTTGTTAATGAAGGAAATTGGATAGCAATAAAGTTAATTCAATTGAGAACATTTTAATTTTAAAAAGGCTTTGAGGATGATTGAAAGCAAAGAATCTCAAACAAACCAAATCTCAAAAGATATCCGCGAAAGCTCCATTGAAACACTCAACGGGTCAAAAATCACACTACCAATTGATTTGCATCCGAGCATTAGAATCACAAGAGCAAGTTCGATGGATGAAGAATATGAACAATCATTTTTTCGTAGGCTGGTGGACAGATATAGAAGAATGTTTGATTGAATCAATCGCGATTTTTCGGACATCGTTATGAGACCCCACTTTTTGGTCAATAAATAGCAAGCTCCTGATGCAATAAAATGGCTGAAAGGTCGGAATTACTTAGTCCACCAGCAATTGTAACGAACGTGAGTTTTCTTACTCTGTAAGTATGGTACGGCAATCATGATTATTTCCAGGTCATACGCTGGGCAAAAAATGACTAGAGATGAATTTAGACAACATCGACAAGCAACATTAAAAGCCGTTATTGAGATAGTAGAAATGCGCGAGCGTCCTTGGCACACACCAACCTACGTAACGGTACTTAAACATATGCATTCTCGCGGCCTCAGAACGGCCTGGGGCAACGAATGGACAATGCCTAGGCTCTGCATGTTTTTAAATAGAATGGGCTATGTGGGGCTGCATGGAGTTGCAAGACGAAACTATGAGTTATAATCTTTCAAAACGTTCATTTCAGTATTTTCGATTTGAAAGTCACTATTTTAGAGGGAGCTATTTCAATTGAGTGAATATAAAGAAAGTAATAATCATAATGATTTTGAGGCTCTAAAAGAGGTTTACTCTAAAGCTTCAGAATGGATTAATGTGGCTAATCGAGTTGTTTGGATGATAATAAGTATAATCTGGCCATTGGCAGGAACCTGCTTAGTTCTTGCTTCCCATCCAGACTACAAAGAGTACAAATTCCCTCTTCTTTTGTTCTCAATTAGTCTTTGGTTAACAGTTTTGTACATGTATCGTCTATATGGGAATAGCACTTCAATTGCTCGCAATGTTATGAGGAAAATAGAGCTTGAATGGAACATTTCTCCTGACATACAGCTATACACATTGATAGGTTCGATGAGTAAAGGGCGATTTGGATCAAACAATTTTTTGTCAGTGTTGTCAGTCGTCTATTACTCAGTATGGGCTTACATTCTTTTGAAATAGGCTTGAAGCGGGTGTTTCAATCTTATTTGCGATTTTTCCCCTAAAACTGCCTCAAAAAATATTTGAACATCTAATCTCCATCAAAAAATAGGAGATTAATTGTGAAAACAAACTTTACTGAAACTTTAGAAATTGAGTTTGAAGGTCAGACATTTGTTGGCCTCAGAGTAGTCACAGGCAAACGAAAGTTAGAACAAACAATTTATTTTAAAAATTTTAGTAAGCGTGACCCGGCAGTTTATGAACCTCATGAACTACACACCTCGATGAAAGGCATAGCTAATCATATCTTATGGGAATTGGTAAGCGGAAGAAACATATAGTATCTCGATAAATGGGGGCGGGTAAAATTTCAACGACTTTTAAATGAAGTACCGCCGCACTAACTTTTCTTACACAGCCGCGAAATTAAAAACTTTTTAGTCCTAACTATACGATGAGCTTTGTAATTCTGAGTTGCGCTTTTTGTAGTTAATCCAAGTTAAATTTTGTAGTTAAGTTTTGAAGTTGTATTTTTAAGTTTAATTTATTATCAATCACTTATATAAATATTGACACCAAAATTGTAGATAATCCGTTTGATAATTGTAGATATTTAAGGTAAAAGTTGTAGTTAACTGTTCAATCTACGTTATTTATTATCAAAGGCGCTTAAAGTGAGTGAAAATGGATTTAAATTGAGACTTATAAAGCCTAGCTTCGACTCAGCACTTAACGAAGTGATTGTCGAGCTTGAAGCTTCGAGACGTCTTGTGTTGCGTGGTGACACCCCTGCCCCTATATTTTTTCAGTTAAAAGAAATATTCCACCTATTGGAAAGTCTTGGCTCAGCAAGAATCGAAGGAAACCATACGACTTTAGCTGATTATATAGAAACCAAAGTTTCAAAAGAAGTCGACTCTCCCGAAGAGGATATTCAAGAAATACAGAATATTGAAGCAGCGTTGGCCTTTGTTGATGAGGAAGTTTCAACTGGCTACGAGATAACACATTCATTCATCAAAGAACTTCATCAACTGACCGTTTTAAATCTATCAATAAATCAAGAAGGAGACCGCACACCTGGAAAATATCGTTCTGGAAATGTAAGAATTGCTGGTTCCAAGCATACCCCTCCAGACTCTTTACAAGTTCAAGAACACATGGATGAAATTCTAAAATTTGTTAACTCAGAAGATAAGCCAATTTATGACTTGATGAAGGTTGCGTTAGCGCATCACAGATTTGCGTGGGCACACCCATTTACTAATGGAAATGGCCGAGTCGTAAGACTTTTTACTTACGCTTTGCTGCTTAAATTTGGGTTTGAAGTTCAAGTAGGTGGAAGAGTACTCAATCCTACAGCTGTGTTTTGTAATGACAGGGAACGGTATTACGAAATGCTGGAAAAGGCTGATCGAGGCACAGATGAAGGCTTGGAGGAATGGACAACTTATGCTCTGTCTGGAATAAAGCATGAATTAAGCAAAGTAGACAAACTAACGAGGCATGACTACCTTAAATCACAAATACTTTACCCTGCCATTACCGAAGCGATACAAAAAGGTCTTATCTCAAAAGACGAAGATAAAATACTTAGGTTTGCGGCGGATATAGGACAATTTAAAGCAAATGATTTAAAAGAAATGCTTCCGCAATTAACGCCAAGACAAATAACCTATCAAATAACAAAGCTTAATGAAGCTCGAATGATTCGTCCCGTTAGAGAAAATGCTAGAACTTATATGATTGATTTCACTAACAGCGTACTGATTAGAGGCGTCATGAAGTCACTTGAAAAAGAGGGATTTACTTCTTCGTTATAGCAATTATTGAGTTTAATGACTTTTATCCAATGTAACACCGTAAGTAACAACCATATCATTATAAAGGCATTTAACTATTTAATATCAAACAGTTAACCGCCAAATTCAAGTCAGGGTCGGACTTCTCTTTAGCCCTTTTTTTTGTGTAACATCGCCTCCAAAACGATTAACAAATATCAGATCCGTTTGTGCATTGGATTTGCAGTACCGTTTCAATTCGATGACTTGATCCGCCTAGAAAATAGAGAATTACCCTGCAGTTATTAACAAAAGGGTTCAATTCAAGGCAAAGTACTTCTGGGGGAGTATCTGTCTGTACAATTTACAAAATTGTCTGTAAAAGCTATACCTTTAAATCGGAATTCTTGTCTTGTCTTTTCACTTAAGATAAGAGCTCTGCATTTTGCACATAGTGATTGAGCAAGACGCTGAAGCTAATGGCATATTACTTGTATGTGTGGTTTTGAACGATAACATTAATAAAAAGTTTTAAGGAAGTTTCATGAAAAAACGTTATTCGCTACTACTCGGTGTATTTCTTTCCCTGTCTGCATTTATTGGGAGTGCACATGCTGAAGCAATCAGCTCTGCGACGATAATGAAGTCACAGCATGCTTTCTATAATAAGCAACAGATTATTCAAATGGTCAGTCGAGAAGATGTGCAAAATCAGCTTGTTAGTTTAGGCGTAAATAAAGAAGATGCTATTGTACGCATCAACGTTATGACTGACTCGGAATTAAACCAACTAAATGCTCATCTAAACGATGCTCCTGCAGGAGGCGTAGTCGGTGCAGTATTGACGGTCCTCGCCATAGTAGCAATTCTTGACCTTCTTGGAGTGACCGACGTATACCCTTTCATTCGTCCAGTAAATGGATAGGATTTTATACTCAATATTGAAACTAGCCTGCATTTATGCAGGCTTAGTTTTGATTTCAGGTTGCCAGACAACACCTCAGGCCGATGCACTTCGTACCGCCGCGCTGCTAGACGTTGCAAAACAAAAGATTATTGAGGGTGTTCCTTTTTATCCCCAGCAAGAGTTTTATTGTGGGCCGACGACACTATCAGAGGTGTTCAATTACCACGGCAAAATGACTGAAGCTAATGAGATAGCACCAAAACTCTTCATCCCTGGTAAAGAGGGAAGCCTGCAGCTGGAAATGATTTCTGCAACAAGACAATATGGTTTTCTTCCTTATTCTCAAAGAGGGACAATTGAGCAAATTATTAGATTAGTTGAAGAAGACATACCTGTTATTGTGTTCCAGAATCTATCCATTCAACTGATACCTCAATGGCACTATGCTGTGGTAATTGGGTACGATTTATCTCAACGACAGTTGACCTTGCACACAGGTTTGACCCCAAATCACACTATGTCATTTGAGTTATTTGAAAAAACCTGGGCGCGAGCAAATTATTGGTTTCTAGCGCCATTGCCGGAAGGTAAGACGAGCGATCAGTTGATACCATTCACATACATTAGTGCGGCGTATAACATGTTAGAAGTGGGTGATAAAAGCATAGCACTGAACAACCTTGTCGCGGCGACAAACCAATGGCCTCAACAATGGCTGCCCTACCTATTAGTAGCCAATTATTATTTGGAGCATGATATCAATTCCGCTATCGAGTGGTACGCGAAAGGCTGGCATGTTGGGCAATATCAAAAAGAGTATGCTAACAACTATGCCTATGCGTTGACAGAGTTACACTGCAAAGCCAAGGCGCTTGAGGTTCTCGATAACGCGTTAAAAAGATTTCCTGAAAGTCCAGAATTGCTGAAGACACTGGAGACCACAAATCGCCTAAACAATGGCGTTAACTGTACCTAGAAATACGGTGCTGTTTGGAAAAGAATTGATATTTTAAAAGCCTCGACATTGTCGAGGCTTTTTTGTCTCTTTGCTACTGAATTAAAAAACAGACGGCGTCACAAAACTGTAACCCCGTTTTATTTAGTAGCTTAGCGTTCTAACGAGAAATAGTGCTAGCCGTGTGCGGATTACTCAAGAGCTCTTGAAATATCTGCCAGCGTTTTTCTGGATTATCGGCTGTGCCCCCTTGGGATTCCACATAGTCTGCGACCAGGTCTTTTCCTAAGTTGTAGTTGATCACGTAACTGCGATATTGATCCATAAATCGCGTGCGTTGTAGCGCCCTATCTGGTTCATACAACAGGTATGTTTCTAACATCGCGGCAGCTTGTTCACGAGTGATTTCACCGTTTAGATACAAGCGCGCAGCCTCGTTGCCCGCATAGTTTAATTTTCCGCGGATCGCTTGGATTTCATAGTACAAATCAGCTTTATTAGCATCTAAGCCAGCAAGAGGGAACAATACCGTCTTTTCATATTCAAGGCGAGAATCCCCTGGGAACACCACATCAATCCCGTAGTTTGCACTGCCCTCGGCGATAAGCGATTGCGGCGAGAAGAGTTGGTACACTGAAAATTCCATCCAGCCACGGTTTTTAACTAAATTCATTTCTAATAGCGCATTAAAAACATGATGACCTGGGTAGCCTTCGTGAGCAGCTAGGTCGATAGCTCGATCAATGTAAATAGGAAAGTCTGTATTTAGCTGGATCAAGCTTTGCCCATTACCTTGATAATAATTGTAGCCAGACCATGACTTATCATTCACGTACTCAAGCACAAAGTTTTCATTTTCAGCCAAGGTAAAATGCGCCAATGTACGTTTACGCGCTTCGGCGATAGCCACACGAAAGACATCATCGAGTTTTTCTTTGGGTATCACAAAATCATTGGCAAACGCACTGTAACGTTCAGCTACAGAGCCTTCTCCTGGTAACTTAGCATCTAATTGAGTTAATAATTCGTCAAAATGTGACAGGGGAAATGAAGGAGGCTCAGCATCGTATAGTCGTTTGGCTTCTTCATCAAAACTATAGGTCGCGCCGTTGAGCATACTAATTTTTGTGGCAATTGCCGTGAGTTGTTTACCTAGCATCGCAAATCTGGCCATTTCCAAAGCTGAAAAAGCCGCTACATCAACACTTGCCAATTGGGTTTGTAGCGATTCAGCAAGTGATAGCAACTCTTTTGCAGGGAAAGGCGAATCTTTAGATTCCAGTGCGGCCGGTTTCCACTCCTCTGGTCCATAATAGGCATCCACCACGTCTTTATCGTATTGGCCAACACGCAACACTAGCTTTACATAACCTTCGGCTACGGTGTCGATCGTGGGCTTGTTAGTTGGGTCAGGGTTATTGCAAGCTGCCAAAACCAAGCAAGCAAGTGCAATAAAGAGACGTGTCATCATCTGTGTTCCTTATTTTTATTAGTAGATTTGTGGGTAATGTTAGAACATTTGTGAGCGCACCAACACCCATTTTATCTGTGGTGCTAATTTGGTGAACCATTTCGATAAAATAGTAAATTGCCCTAATTTCGTATGCACTCAATGGTGGGATACATGATTTTAAAAACTTAACGTTCCGCCATTGCCAAGCAATTCTATTTACATTCAGATCTTTCTACCAACAAAAACTAATACTCGAAAGTCTACCACCGAACTTATTGATCCCTCTTATGAAATTGCAAGGAACAAAAAGCAATAGCACAATAAATACAGCGATGCTTACCAGATCATTTACAGCACCACCTGAACCATTCAACAATAGACATGATCATACGGCTATTGTCTCAAGGACGTGCAGTTAAGTCTTTAACACGTTGCTCAATGAAATCCATCAGTTCTTGCAGTGCTGAACCAATACCAGGGATTGCGCCAATTAAGCTTTTAAGCAAAATCAATGCTTTTTTAAGCAAAGCACTGAAATTTAAAGCCCCACCCTTTTCATAGAAAACATTCGCCGCTTGACTTATTTCAGCCAGTTTGTAATTCAACTCAGGTCCTGTCAGCCCTGCCGCATAAAGACGCTGCTCGAATGTCGGTGATTCACCATCAAATGTGCTCAACCTATCGCTCATTGTCCCATGTTGCAAAAATTGTAAAATTCTTTGCTTTTCCTCTCCCCTAATATATTTTTCTTCGACAGCAAAGCTGAACTCCTCTCTTACACTTGAAGGAAAAATCAGCATTTTGCACTGACTCGCAATCTCAAGTGACTCAAAAACAAGTTCAACAAATTGCTCTAAGGATTCTAAACGTTGATTGAGTATCGTCATGGTGCGTCCTTGTATTAATTTAATTAAGTATTCTGAACAATAGTCGAATAACGCTCAAAAGCAGAATGCGGTTTAATTCCATAAGTTAATTTACTGTGCAATCTCAGCTTGAATTCAACGCTATATTGGGGGTATTTTATAAACTTGTGTATTCATGCTAACGTCGGCACACAACAAATTAAAGAAAAAGTCGCGATCTCCAGTATGACTTTCTGAGTTGCCTTCAAATCTGATGGAGACGTTGCTTTCCCTTTATACGATAGTCTCTGGGCGATACTTTAGTAAAACGCCGAAACGCGCGACTAAAATAGGATGGGTCTGCAAACCCTAAATGCATCGCAAGGGCGCCTAAATCCCGATCAGTATGCACCAGCAACCTGCATGCTTCTGACATTACTCGGCTTTCAATCAATTTACTCGCGGTTTGGCCCAAGTGCTTTTTACATAAATGATTAAGATGTCCAGGGGTCAATCCTAGTATTTTGGCAAAATCCGAGACCTGATGGGTTTCTCGATATTTTCGCTCCAACACTTCACGAAATTTTGAAACCGTAGACTCACTGACGCCATCCAAATTGTGTCCATAACGTTGTGCATACCAACGATTAAGATTAACCAAGATTTCATAAGCAATCGCTCTTAGCAAGTGATTGCTGTCGCCACTCAGCTGCTTGATTTCGTCTAACATGGTTTTCATTCTCTCGCGTAGTCGAGAGCGCTGTTCGGCATTGAGTGATAACGAAAAAGCCGCTTGGTTTGAATGGAAATAACGTAGTCGATGCAAAAATAAGGTATCGTTGAAATGTTCTAGTATAAATTCAGCTGGAAAAAACAAACAAATGCCATCAAGTCCTTCGACAAACCAGCGACGTACTTGCCCAGGGGAGGTAAATAGCACAGTACCTGGCTCAACAATGTACTCTTGATTATCTAACCAGAATGAGCCATTCCCACTTATTATCAAAGTAATGTCATAAAAATCAATACGATAAGGAATAGGTGATTTCTCGAATGATGGCATGTTGCTGATCCAAGCAACATCTATCAACAACTCTGGTCCATATTTGTTTCGAGAAAAACTAACGTTTTTTACGTTTTCAAAATTGAAGGAATGATTACTCTGCATTAGTTAAATCAACGTAAAATTTCTATGGTTCACCGCACATCATTGAAAAGTACCAGAAACAACCGGAATTTACCATGTTGTCATATCGGCATGCAGACTAGAATTTTAAGCACACTCTTAAAACGAGCATGATGATGAAAAAATATATAAAGCTTCTGGTGTTACTCGGTACATTTGTGCCCACAATCGCTTACGCGAAACAGGTTTTTACGCCGCAGGATCCCGCATGGACATTCACCGGGCAAGCGGTCACTGTCGAGGAGATTGACGGTATTCAAGGGATCAAGATTGGGCGCGGACAAGCAATATTAAACGATGTGTTGTTCGAAAATGGCAGTATCGAGTTTAAGATGTATATGCCTCAAGAGCGCGCGTTTGCTTACTTGTATTTTCGTGGAGAAAATGAGCAAGAGTATGAAGAAATCTATTTGCGAACCCACAAGTCAAAAGCGCCTGATGCATTGCAGTATGCCCCCGTTTTTCAGAGCATGGCTGCATGGCAACTGTATCATGGAGAAAAAGGTACAGCGGCGGCCAGTTTTCCTGCAAACAAATGGGTACCAATCAAAGTCACATTGAATGGGTCGACCTTACAGGTTTGGGTTGGAGATATGCAGCAACCTGCAATGACAATAGACAGAATGGGTAGAGAACCCAAGGCGGGTTGGATTGGATTTCGAGGCTTCGTGCCTAGAACAAGCGATGCACCATTCAGCGCTTATTTCAGTGCCATAACCATTTCACCTAGCGCAGCAACGTCTGAAGTAACATACAACGCCAAGTCAACTTTACCAAGTGGCCAAATTACTCAATGGCGCGTGTCACCGGCATTTGCAACCGAACCGGGTCCCATTGAAGTGATCCCATCAAAGATAAAAAATGCTAAGTGGATTGAACCTATCATGCAACCTGACGGCAGTTTTGAACTTCTACGCTCTGTTGAAGTGCCCGGTGACATGAGGAACTGGGCGGCAGTGGCCAAAGTTGCTTTACATTCGAATGAAGCACAAACCTGCAAATTATTGATGGGGTTTAGCGACCGAATTACACTTTCATTAAATAACACAATACTTGTGTATCAAGATGCAAGTTACCGTTTTGATAAGCCCAGACGACAAGGTCTGATGCATCAAGAGCAATTGTTGGTTTACCTACCTTTGAAAAAAGGTAAAAACGAGCTTCAAGCCGTGATTGCTGACAATTTTGGAGGCTGGGGACTTATGGGAAGACTGGATCAATGTGACGGCATCGAAATACGTTGAATCAATCAACGAGAACAAACAAAAATTTGGTTTGATTAAATTAAAAACGCCAGGCAACAAAGCGGCTGACTTTGCTGCCCTGCCCCATGGCAATGGTTTTTAGGTCTGCGACCGCAGCCTTTTCTAGTTCTTTATAGATTGGACGCAGACTATCCTTTTTCGAAACCAGGCTGGTGAACCAGCCAACTTGTGTTTTATAGTCACTGCTTTCTTGCACCATGCGTTTGATGAACTTAACTTCGCCACCAGGACACCACAACTCGGTATTTTGACCAGCAAAATTTAGCGTAACGTCAGCGTCGTTAGAACTTGGTTTGGTGGGCATTTTCCCTGATAAAGCACGTTTTTGTTTATGACGTTGCAAGTTGCTATTTTTGCGCTGGGAACCCTGCTGCGCTGCTTTGGCGCTGCTATGAAACGGCGGGTTACATAGGGTAAATGTGAAATAGTCTTTTGCATTGATAACATCGTGAAATATATGCTCTGTGTTGGACTGCTTGCGAACCGTAACAAGGGGCTTCAGACTAGCGTTGCTTTGTGCAATAAGTTTTGCCGCAATAAAGGCGGTTTTATCCACCTCACTGCCGACAAATCGCCAACCATATTGTTGCGAGCCAACAATCGGATAGATCAAATTTGCGCCAGTACCAATATCTAAGCCCGTTATGGAGGACCCTTTGGGAGTTTGACCTTTATGGTCTTCAGCTAACAAATCAGCAATAAAATGAACATAGTCGGCTCTACCCGGCACTGGCGGGCAAAGATATCCCTCTGGCAAGTCCCATTGGGAGATCCTGTAGTAACATTTCAACAGCGCGCTGTTTAACAATTTAACCGCATCTGGCATAGCAAAATCAATTGTCGCCTTGCCGCTTGGATTGCGCACCACCCATTTGGTAAGAGCGGGCTCTGCCGTGCAAAGCGCGTTAAAATCGTAACCGTTTCTGTGTATGTTTCGAGGGTGCATAAAACCTTAAATCAAGCGTGTTTTACAGAATTGAATGACCAGAGCATTTAATCAAATTGGTTCTCAGGATAACACGTCTCAATGTGGCTCGGAAAAACAACACGCACCAATCAAGACATAAAGTTTGTATCGTGTGACGAGTGGGAGGCACAACTAAGGAAAATTCACATCATGAGCGATAGACCAGAAGTGAATGGCTCACTTCTGGCAATTTTTAACCTCTTTTTTTAATACAAAATTACTGACTGTATTTGCCAACAATTTCCGTATAAGACGCACTATTTTTAAAGGTATCTAATGCTTGACTAAAAGTATTGACCTGCTCTTCGGTGACAGACGCTCGACTAAACATGACATAAATATCGCCAGTTTCAACCGTAAACCCATGGGCAACGATATAATCACCCAGAGCCTTTCGTCTCAACATAGAAGCACCGACAAAGCTGTCTTCCAAGAATCCATCTATGTCCATGTCTAAAAGACGCGCTACATTTAGCTCACCCATTATTCCTGAAACAAAGAATTTTGACGTGGCATTGCCGTCGAGTAATATTGAAATTCGAGGACCATAATAATAATCACCAACAACACCTATCTTGCTGCCATTGGCAATGAATGCATCAATATCATCATAAGCGGCCCTTTTCGGATCATCTTTACGAATGTATAACGAAAATTCTTCCATTCGATAGGGTTCGCTAAAATAGGCAAACTCTTCGCGAGCATCCGTTTTGGAGGCGCCCAGCAGCATGTCTACATCACCGTTGCGCAAATCTTCAAGGAGATTCACCCAAGTGCCCTGCACAAATTCAGCCTGACATCCGATATCGTCTAAAACATTGCTGATAAGTTCAATGTCGAGACCTCTAACCACTCCATCGACATCTACATATTGGTAGGGTTCCCATACGTCAAAGCCCATTTTAAACGAACAACTTGGTGTCGACGGTACTACTTCAGGTGTAGCCGTTTGGGCTATTTGTGATTCAGCGGCATCGCTGGTTTGGTTATCTGACTTTCCTGGCTCTGGACTGCAAGAAATCAGGGCAAGGGACGTCAATATGACTAACATGAGCAAATATGTTTTCATAATCTTGTGTCCTTGGTATTCACTCTATAAGTGTAAGACACTATTATGATTTTGCTATTTTGATTCGCCTTTTAGCTAAGTCATGGTTTTTTATCATTTTTCACTGTACCCACTGTTTTGGATACACTAATATTATTGGCAATTCCTAACCGATTAGGCAAATCCATGGACAAACAAGTCAGTTCTCGCAGTACCAGTCAAAAAGCACTTCGAATCAACCTGGACGAAAAGAAGTACGGCACCATTGTTGAAATTGGAGCGGGT
Organism: Aliiglaciecola sp. M165; assembly: GCF_007197995.1. GTDB lineage: Bacteria > Pseudomonadota > Gammaproteobacteria > Enterobacterales > Alteromonadaceae > Aliiglaciecola. Next base: position 162,825 of record NZ_VKKH01000006.1, on the reverse strand, counting down.
CAAGAAGTTGCCCGACAATTTTTCATTGCAGGGGCAGCCGCAGGAACGATTGCTAAAACTATGTCGGCGTATGACATGGTGTTTTCTGATGCCATTTACGGTGTGCAACAAGACGGCCGATACGTCAGCAAAGCCCGCGTGCAAGCCATGATGGAACAAGAGTTTGATTTGGTGGTGGACCGAGTAGGAAGTATTCGCCCTAAGAGCTCTCGGTATTTTGCCTATGCTGCAACGGTGGCTGCTAAGAGTTTTAACCGTCAAAATGAATGCCACGCTTGGGTGGGCATTCGTATTCAAATGTATCCAGGTGCAGAGCCATCCGATATCACCGTGCATGTGAGAATGTTTGACGACAACGCTGAAGCTCAACAGCAGGCACTGGGCGTGTTAGGTGTCAATCTCATTTATGCCGCCTATTTTTACTTTGAAGATCCGAAGTTAATGATAGATTCGCTCACCGATAACATGAAGCCCAACCGCATTGAGATTGACTCAATTGATTTCAAAGGCCCCTACTTTGAAGATGTAGACAATCGAGCGAAAAACCTGCACTTGATCCGCAGTTGGAAAACCCGTGCAGTGATGTTCAAACCAGACGGTTCGGTCGCCGTGCCTGCTGAGTTGCTATACAAAAAAAATGTACTCACTATTCGCGGTTCTTTTAGGCCGGTAACTAAACTCAATGTCGACATGATTGAACAAGGTCAAAAAGCATTTTATCAGTTGAACGATGTAGATAAAGACAGTACTGCAGTGATCGCCGAGATATCGCTCAATGATATGCAAGGTAATGATGCACGAGTGCCTGAGAAAGATATTGTCGCCAGAGTACAATTGCTAAATTCCATGGGTTACAACGTCATGGTGTCGGATTACACCCGCTATTTTTCCCTTCGTGCCTACTTTCGACAATATACCAAGCTACAACTCGGCATTGTTGTTGGCATGATCAATATCAAACAAATTTTTGATGAAGATTCCTATCGCGGAGTTGAAGGCGGAATACTGGAAGGCTTTGGTAAACTATTCCCTGATAATACCCGGCTTTTTGTTTACCCAGAGCTGGACGACAATGGCGAGTTAAACGACTTCACGAAAGTGAAAGTGCAAGACCATTTGAGGTTTTTATATCGTCACCTGCTGGAAAGCGGATTTTTGTCTGGAATCGAATGCAGCGACAGTGAGCTGTTTTCGATTTACTCCAGAGAAGTACTCAAACAACTTCCTCATGGCAAAGGTGATTGGATGAACAGCGTACCTGATATGGTTGCTGAACAAATTATTGAGAATAAATTTTTCGGTTACCGCGACAAACGTTAAGCCATACTCAAACCTAGCGACCTAAACCTTAAGTTTGCGCATTAAAAACGGGTTGGTGGTCGCTTGTACCAACAAAGAAAAAATCACCACTGCAAACCCAATAGACTGAATTGTCCACCAGTAGGGCATTTCTGTTGGCAACGACAGCACCAAAGCAATGGTCACTGCACCACGTAACCCTCCCCAAACCATTATTGGCGGATAATTGTTAGGAATGGATTGTCCAAATGTGAGGTGATTTAAATAAACAGAAGAGTACACGGCGACAAATCTCGCCACTAAAGATCCTGCAATAGCGAGCAACATAGCCAACCACATGGCGGTAAACATATCGATTGTGATAACTAACCCCAGCAAAACAAACACAAAAACATTAGCAATAAAACCCAGGCTTTCCCAAGTATGATGGATCTCCTGTTTGAATGTTTGCAAGATAGGATCTGCCATTTTTTTAAAGGTTAAAGCAGCGAACATCACTGCAACGATACCTGACACGTGCAAAAAGTGTTCACCTACATATAAACTCCCATACGCCAGCACTAGGGTCAGTAAAATCAAGTGTGGCAGAGTGACTTCTATCCATCTGGTAAGCAGTGCGGCAAAGGCACCAAGCACAACTCCAACCGCAATACCGCCCAAAAATACAATAACAAACTTCAACAAAGCACCAGAAAAGCTGAAAACCTCGTTGCTCGTCGCCAGTGCAACGAGAATGGTAAACATAACAATTGCTGTAGCATCGTTAAACAAGCTTTCGCCTTCAATCAGAATGGCCAAATCTTCTGGTGCTTTAAGGAGCTTTAATTGACTGACAACGGCAACGGGGTCTGTTGCCGAAACAACAACACCTGTGATCAATGCCGCAATAAGAGGAAAACCAACATGGTCAATACCGTAAAACAGCACAAACGCCACGACAATGGCAGAAACAATCACGCCAAAGGTTGCCAAGGTGATCACATTGGGCAAATACTTTTTCAGTAACTTAAGATCCAGACTGTAAGCGGATTCAAAGATTAATATCGGGAGCAGCACAAACATCATCAAGTCTTGAAAATTGCTCGCTCTAATTCCTGTGTCCCAACCCAAAGGTTGTATCAAAAAGGACAATGCGAAACCAACGATGACCAAAATTAGAGACAAGGGTAATTTCACGTATTTGGCGATCAACAGGCCAAGAATACCGGCTGAAGCAAACATCAATATGCTGCCAATTAGCTCAAGTAAAGTCAGATCCATATTCGATATCTCTGTTTTTTTACTAAGGTTAGTTCAAAGACCTAGTTCTTTTTCATTATATTGCGCAGGATCAATAAAAAACTCGTAGGCCTTTCCTATCATTGCAGCCATTATTCGATAAATAGTTTATTTGCATGAATGCTGCAGAGCTTTGCGACCCGTCGCTTTTACAGAAATACAACACCAATGGCCCAAGGTACACCTCGTATCCAACGGCACTATCCTTTACTGAATCGTTTTTTAATGATGATTTTTTAAAAGCAGTAAAAACCACTGCCAACAGCGATTTGTCGATTTATATCCACATTCCTTTTTGTCATAGTCTTTGTTACTACTGCGGATGCAATAAAATAGTCACAATACATCTGCAAAAAGCCGACGAATATTTGGCCTACTTATTCAAGGAAATTGCCTGTAGAGCAGAAATATTTGGCCGACACACTGTTCAACAAATTCATTTAGGCGGCGGTACCCCGAGTTTTTTAACTAAGCAGCAAATCGCCAATTTGGTCGCCAAGCTACGCCAGTGCTTTGAGCTGTCCCGTGACCTAGAATTAAGCATTGAAATTGATCCTCGAAACCTCTCTCTTGATTACATCGATCACCTGGCAAATGTGGGTTTCAATCGGCTTAGCATTGGACTGCAGGACATTGATACACAGGTACAAAAAGCAATTAATCGCCTGCAATCCACGCAATTTATTGCAGATATGGTGAAGCGAGCCAAGCGATTAGGATTTCGCTCCGTAAACCTGGATTTAATCTATGGCTTGCCTCACCAAACGCCAGAGCGTTTTTCCCGCACCATTGAAAAGGTAATCGACATGGACGTGGAGCGGATATCGTTGTTTAGCTACGCGCACATGCCAGAAAAATTTGCCGCTCAACGCAAGCTTCGTGACGAATGGTTGCCTGATGCAGAACAAAAGCTGGCGCTCATGCAAGTCGCTGTCGAACGTTTTATCGATGCTGGCTACACGATGATTGGCATGGATCATTTCGCCAAACCCCAGGACGAATTAGCTAAACATCAGGCGCAAGGCAAACTCAACCGTAACTTTCAAGGTTATACCACCCATGCTAACTGTGATTTGTTGGGTTTAGGGGTTTCCTCTATCAGTAAAGTGGGGAACTGCTACAGTCAAAACCAAAAGGGGCTTAAAGACTATTATCACGGGATCACAAAAGAGAATAATGCTGTTTGCAAAGGGGTTAAACTGACGATAGATGATCAAATTAGAGGTTTCGTTATTGGCCAGTTGATGTGTAATCTTACCGTCGAAAAATCTGTGGTAAACGAGATATTTGATATCGATTTTGATCGTTATTTTTCGACCAGTTTGAAGCGCTTATCTCCATTTTTGAGTGATCATATTGTGAAAAACTCAAAAAATCGCATAGATGTGGTACCAGCAGCTCGGTTGCTAATTCGTAACATTTGTATGGCCTTTGACGCTTACATATCACGACAACATTTGAATCGGTATTCGAGAGTAATTTAAAGCCAATCGTGACTTAGCTGTCGAATTGAGGTTACGTGCAGACTTTATCACCGTGAGTTTTATTGTTAGACTCAAACCATGATTTTGGAGCGATTTTCACGCTAGCGAGCGAGTTAGCAGTAGCTTTTTAGACTCAAAGGACGACGTTTGAATCAGCGAAACTTCCCCACCCATGGAGAGCTAAATCTCAGCGTAGACGGTCAATTGTTGATCATAGACGGTGCAGGTCCTGCAAATCTTGAAATGGTACTCAAGTATCAGCGCAGTGTAATCGGCTATCGAGAGCAAATTATGCATGCTCCCTGGGCAAGTTTGGTGTTGTTACACGGCATGCCATTAGTCCCGCCAGAAGCTAAAATCATTTTGTCCGAGACAATAAAAAAAGCCAAAACCATGCATCTACAAGCCACTGCTGTTGTCTTAGTTGAAGTGGAATTTGCTGATGTAGTGAAAGGATTCTGGAATGAAATTTATCAAGACGCTGGCGTGAGATACCGATTTTTTGATACAGAACAACAAGCTAGGCATTGGCTTGCGGATATCCTCTCTCACCCTGATCCCAACTGCTAAATATTTAAAGAAGACCTGCTTTTTTAACACTCAGGTAGGTATTGATTACATTAGGTGTCAAATGATGCGCCGGAGCGTTAATACACATAACGCCTTGTTGTTTCAGGCGCTGAATATTTTGCTCAATGGATGTCTTTATGCGCTGTGATGCAGCATAGGTGAGTGCATCGTCCATGGTAGCAATATCACGGGACTCAATTGATTTATAGATGGGTTCTTCAATGCTAATCACGGCAACTAAATGCTTGTTTTTTAACAAGGATACTGCTTTTAACAGGTCGCCAAAGTCTTCATCACGTAAGCAACTCACCAATAAAATCAGCGCCCGCTTAGGTTGTTTAACCAATAACTCTTGCGCAGCAGCTAAATAATCACTGGCAATCTTTTGCGGATACAAATCATAAAAATGATTCATAACTTTACCGACGCTTTGCGCACCTCGCACATGACTCAACCATCGAGACTCGCTTCCAAAGCTTTGTAGGCTCAGGTTGTCGCCATTTTTAAGTGCCGTATAGGACAACATTATGAGGGAGTTAAGTGCATGATCAAAATAACTGAGATCATCGTCTTGGACGCGCATTCTGCGTCCAGAATCTAGCATAATAATGACATGCTGATTCTTCTCTTCCTGAAATTCCCTGGAAATCAATTTGTTAAATCGACTTGTCGCTCGCCAGTCAATTTGTTTAATGCTTTCGCCTTCACGGTAGTCCCGCAATTGCAGGAAATCCATACCACTGCCGCGTTTGTTGAATTTTTTGAGTCCCGCCTGAGTTAAATTAACACTACCTTGCAAACCGGCCAAATCAGAAATAGCGGAAAAGTTAGGGAACACTTTGTGCTCACTGCGATGGGAAATGACCCAATCCAGTTGCCAAAATCCTAGCTTGGAACCGATTCGAATTTCTGTTGCATCGATGGATGATGGGCCACGACGGGTTGGTGTAATGGTATAATTGAATTCAGCCACTTCACCCGCTTGCAGCAGGCACTTATGTTGATTTGCTGTGCTTTGCCAATGTTCAGGAATGTGCTCGCTGCACTGCACAAACACTGCAGCATTTCCCCTATTTGCCAGCGCGATACTTACATTTTGCTCGGTATGCACCGACAAATTGGTCGGAATATCTCGTTTGACTGCCAGTCTGGGTGAGTGTCGGCTGATCCATAAATCGTAAAAAACAATAATCAAGGTGACACCGGCAAAAACCAGAGGTAACTGGTTGAGTTGGGTCATCCCATTAAAAGTTGCAACTAAAGGTAACACTAGTCCAATTATTGTCAGCGCAATCAGCCATTTAACAAACTTAGCGGAAGGTCTTAATCCGGTTTGTTTCATTGTCTGGGTACTTCTGCCTGATGTAAGATTTCATTCAGGATCGCTTCATTACTGGTGCCTGCTATCTCGCGCTCTGCTGACAAGATGATACGGTGTCTGAGTACAGGAAGTAATACTGCTTTTACGTGATCAGGTGTAACAAAGCCTTGGCCTTCGCACATGGCTTTAACTTTGGCAGCCTGCACCAGGGCGATACTGCCTCGAATCCCAGCGCCGTGGACAATACCGTCCCATTCCCGAGTGGCACGGACCAAGCCCACAGCATATTCTAGGACTTTATCGTCCATTAATACCTGACTGACCAGCTCCCGCAATTGTATCGCTTCTTGTTGAGTCAACACGCTGTTGATTTGTGTATTGACGATGCCCGTTTGATGTTCTGTGTTTAGCTTAGTCAACGTTAGCTCATCAGCGTGTTCTGGGTAGCTGACCAACACTTTTAACATAAATCTGTCGAGCTCTGCTTCAGGCAGCGGATAAGTCCCCTCATTGTCGATTGGGTTTTGCGTAGCAAGCACCATAAAGGGTGTGTCTAAAGCTAAACTCTGACCGTCAATAGTAATTTGATACTCTTGCATCACCTCTAGCAAGGCTGCTTGAGTTTTGGCTGGCGCACGGTTTATTTCATCCGCCAGCAACAGGTTAGTAAATGCAGGGCCTTTGCGAATGTTGAACTTTCCTGATGCAATATCCAACATTGAATGCCCCGTCACATCAGCTGGCATGAGATCGGGAGTAAACTGTACTCGTTTGTAATCCAGATCAATGCTTTTTGCTAAAGCGCGGATCAGCAAGGTTTTACCTAAACCTGGCACCCCTTCAAGTAATACGTGGCCGCCGGCTAAAAAAGCAATCACCACTTGTTCAACTACATCATTTTGACCAATGAGTACTTTTTGGATATTCGCTTTGAGGGCATCAATTTGTGCTTTTGCTTGGTCCAATATGGATTGATCCAGGGTCGATGGTTGCTGATCATTTTGCGCTTCACTGGGAGCAGATTGCTGCGCTTCTGTAGGTGAGCTTGTATCTAATTCTGAGTCGTTCATAACATTTTCCTGAGAGTCTGCAGACTCGCTATCCTTTGTGAAAACTGATTTTCATTGAGTGATTTTTGACTAAACATCAATTCATCTATGATGTCTTCGGGCCATTCACTTATTTGACACAAGTGTTTGACAACAATCGATTTATCCGCACCTCGACAAACGGGTCGTTTATGATACAACGCCGCGAAGATACCTCTGCGCACGTCTTCAATGAGTTCTTTTTGCTTGCCTGCTCGCCAGTAGTACTCGCCAGACGCTTTGATGTGTACAGAGAAAGGTGAAAAATAACTTTCTCCTTCATACAAAACAGGCCCAAAGCGCACGGCTGCGCGCCACATCATCACAAGGATCAACCCGCTCCCAACCCAAATAAAATAGGGAGCAAAATCCATAAGCAATGAGAACCAATGGGGTAATTCCTTGGCAGAAAAAATGTAGACTTTAGGTGAATTCCCTACAAGTAATGCGAGCAATTCTACGTTGTCTTCTTCATCGATCTGGTAGTTGTTCCAAATATAGACTTCGGTTAGCAAGGTGATTAGGCCCTGCCCCATTTCCATTTGCGCAAAGGTGATGCCATCCTCATCCCCAACACTATAGGTAATGGATTCAGATTCCGGTAATGCCAGTCGGTAAGAGTTTTCAAGATTGACCATTAACACCTGATCATCTGAATTAACGATTTCTGTAGGATATTGTTCCGTTGTCGAACCACCAAATTCATCGGTCGGTAACCAATCAATACCGACATTTAAATGATTAATCAGTGCATTGGCTCGAAATCCGTCCTCTTCAGAGCTTGCGTTCAGGGCCAGGATTAGATGCCCACCCTGCTCTACCCATGCCAATATTTGATCCTTTAGCGCAGAAGAAAGCGCAATTTCGCCTTCGCTCAAAATCACTGTATGGTCATACTGCGGATACACACCTTTGCTAGAATCTGCATAAAGTGCCCGATAATCGTCTTCTAGTTCGACGTTCTTATCATGCAACTGCAAAAATGCCTGCGCGGCTAGAAATTCCTGTTGCAAAGCTTCAGCCTCAAAGCCAGAGCTCACGGTTTCTTCGTAAACTTCAATACTATTGTAAAGGTATAACCCAATGACCAGCGCCATGAGCGTCAATATGACCTTAACGATGATCCCTTGTCGATGCGCTGCATCATGGTCAATCGATTTCATGCTGCAGCCTCTATAACTGGAAAGAGCCCGCGCCAATCTTGGTGTAGCTGGCTCATTTGCTCAAAGGATGGCCATTGATGGGCCCAAGCAAGCTTTACCCAGGCATCTATTAATCGGTCCATGAATTCGCCGAGCTCTCCGGATACAGATTGCTTTATTACATGCAAACATTCTCGTTCCGTCATGGATTTTGTCAGGGGTAACGACTGATGTTTACTGATCTCAAGTAAGCTGGAAATCAGCATCAGCGACATTACCTTTCTAAATGCACCTAGCGCCAATAATCTTTCGATTTCTTTACCAATATCGTCAGGTAACTCTTCATTTTGGAATGCCTGACTAAAACTAGGCATTTCAAATGGCTCATCCAGAGGAAGCTTTTCTTGGCGACTAAACAATTGTGCAATGTTGTGACGGCTAAAATACAATAACATCAACAACAATGAACCAAATACCAACCAGATAAACACTTCTGAGATATTGGCTATCAAGGTGATAACTTTTATCAACCAAGCTGGCAACCCGCTTGGTGGTGTAGATTGATCGTCTTCTTCATCTGAGCCCCACCCAACCCAACGATAACGCTTTTCAACTTCTTCACCGTTAAAGGGTGGCTCATCAAGGATCTGCTGAATTTGCGCTTCGCTTTCAAAGGCAATGTTTTGCTGTTCGATACCATCGGTATCATCGAGTTGATAAAGCAAAGATTGATCTGCAGTCTGCTGAGCCATTGCATCATGGTGTGGAGCAACAAACATGAATGCAGAGAAAACACCAGCTAACAAAACACTGTTCAAACGGCCGCCATATTGATTTGCAATTCGTTTGAAATTAATCTCAATATCCCAGCCTTCAAGTAATATGCGCCGATTAAGGTAGGCGGCGAAACTGCCGGCGATATAAAAAGGCGCAATCAGCACATACACAAAAAACAGCATGACGTTGATGGAAAACTCTACTTGCCAGGAGTCGCTCACAATGGCGTTCCAATAATCAAAATCGACGCCTTGTGGAATAACAAAACCAACAAGGGATATCATTCCAAGCAGAATAAATAGCTCCCAATGCACGCAAATAATGGTCCACCAGCCAGAATTATCGTCCGTTGTGCGATGCAAAATATTAAGGCGCTTAGAACGTGCGTTTGAAGATAAGCCTTCTAGCTGTACGACAGCTAAATCAAAGCCTCTAGACGGGCTCAAACGCCGCCAGGTGACACTGGCAAACCATTGTTTTTTCAATTGAGAAGGCCAGGCTTTTACCGCTTCGATGGCCGTAACCGGTTGGCCAAATACCCGTCGTGACAAAATGTATAACAAACCGCGTTCATACAGGGGTTTTAACAACCAAAACAGCAACATGCCCCAGGTAATATCTACAAAGCTAAATACAACAAAAAATGGCAAGGTCACCATCAGCCAAAAACCCGTTAGCGAGGGCCACCAGGCAAGTGCCATTCGGCAGCCTAGATCAAAGGCTTTCCAGCTGCTGCGCGGGTGAATTTCAATTGACAGTTTATCGAGTTTCACGATGACCCCGGGGGAAAATATAAAACAAAATCCAAATCCAACACCCGGCTCCAACAAGGTATTTCACGGCATTAGGGATCGTTTGGCTGCTCGACCAAAACGCTTCGATAAATGCCGCGATTATCAACATGAGAAACGCACCAAAGATAACTGGAAAGGTTGTTTTCCCTGCTTGCTTTAACGCAGCAATGCGCGATAGTTGCCCTGGCTTTAATAAGCTCATGCCGACTACACCACCTGCTGCGGCTGACAATACAATAGCGGTTAATTCAAATGATCCATGGGTAACAACAAAAGAAAAAAACGTAGAAGAATAGCCAATGTTAACGATGTGACCACTTACCGCACCAAAAAATATTCCGTTGAACAATAGGAAATACAGAGTACCAAAACCCAGCAGTAGCCCACCTACAAAACACTGAAAGGCGATGGAGATGTTGTTTTTTATATAAAACCCGAACATATAAAAATCGCTGTCCGAATCGCGTTCTTTGCCATAGTGTTCAGACTCTGGATCGTACATACTCTCTAGACTCACGACTTGGGCATTAGGCATAACATTGCGCACAAAGTCAGGTTCGATGATGGTGGCACTAAACATTAGTAAACCTAAACCGTAGAACAATACATGAGCCCAAATAATGTAAGGACGTATTTCTCGCAGATGCGCAGGAAAAGTAAAACGGACAAAATCCCAAAGTGGCGCAAATACGCGGTTGCTAGGCCGATATAAACATTGCTGACCTTGCAATAACATATCATTCAATCGTGCTACCAGAGCGGGACTGTAGTTTCGACTTTTTGCTACTGCCAAATCATGAGTCAGTTGTCGAAACATTTTTGGCAGGTCGAGATCATAGTCAGTGACTTTACCCGGCACTTTGATTGCCTGCTCAAATTTTTTCCAATCGTCTTGCCTAAGGCTGATGAAATCTTGCTGTTTCATGACTTGCCTACCAAAGTCGCCGCCACAGACTTGATGTTGATGACGGCCTCCTGTCCGGTTTTATGGGTAACAGGCTGAAGAATGTTTGCCAATTCTTGCTGACGCTGATCACTGAAGGTCTTACTTCGCTCGGCAAAGGAAATGATGGCTTTTTGTGCTTCACTGTCGAGATTTAACTCAAGGGGTTGAGCCTTTTCAAAACTGAAATGACTCATTCTGATCGGCTTCTCACGATAAACCACCATAGTGCCACCCAAGTAGTCTCCTACCCGCTTGGAATGTTTAGACAACATCATGCAAATCCCGCCCAGCATATAAAGAGAAGGAAGAAAGTCGATAGCTCTGAATAAATTACGAGTCAGTGATCCTGGCAAGGTGATAGGTAACCCACTGTCGTAGACCACCATTAAGCCAAAGGCCTTTTTACCTGGCGTATCGCCACGGGTCACTTCAAACACAACGGGGTAGAACCATTCGACAACAAACAATACGATGAAAAACACACCAAATCCGAGTTTGTCGGCAAACTGTAAAATCATCCCCGCTCCAAACAGGATCACCATTCGGATCAGCAGGTCATAGACAAATGCCATGGTGCGCACACCAATGCCAGCAGGGGTCATTTGGATATCGATGCCCTCGGCCGTTTCTAGGTGGATCTGGTTATCAACTTTCACATTGATTCTCGATTTGGACTATAGGTATGCGATGGCGACCACACCGATACTGAGTAATGCCCAGTAGGCGACACCTAATAATATAAACACCCAGTTTAGCAAAGTCAGCTGGTTATTCTCTAATCCTTGCGGATCCTGATTGATTTCATTAATTAGCGGTTGCACGTACCAAAACGGTACAAATTGCGCAACAACCATACCAATAAAACTCACCGCATATAGAGCAACATCACCGGCATTGGGCTCCCATTTATTGATAAATATGAAGCCAATGGTCACTAACACATATAAGCTAGCCATCCCACCATTCAAATGATTTTTACTCTTATTAATCCGCAGGGTTTCGTCAATTTGAGTAAACAGTGAATGGGTAAAGAAAATCGAGAAGATCGCTCTTAATACCGGAATACATGAAAAATTAGCATTGCGTTTTTGCAGCATCCAGTTTTTGAAAAACCAATAAATTAGGTACAAATTGAGCGTAGCGATGCTCATAATCACAAGCTTTTTTCGTGAAACAGTGAAAAAATGTGCTTGAGACTCAAGATTCTCAGCATCTTTGTGGACTAATTCAGCATCTGGCGACGCATAGATATTTTCTTCTGAGGTGTATTGTTCGGACATACTACTTCCTTGTTAAAATGGTACTACTTACAAGCTACTGCTTGCCCCTTATCGAGTATGCCATAGACATAGGCTGATTGCAGCCTCAAAAAAGCCTCATGTAAAGCAAACTACCCAATTGAAAAAATGCTATGATGTCGGCAAAGATTGGGCGCAATAACGGCTTATCAACCATCAGCTTTCACGCTCGTTTTCATTCATATCAAACCATCTTTAATTGATAATAAAGCTGCCTCATCTATGGAGAAAAAAATGACCCGCCAATATTTCATCGTAGCGTTCCTCCTGCTTGTTATGATTTCCTTGCCAGTCTTTGCAAACCCCTACAATAATCAGTTCACCATTGAAAAAAATTCTATAAATAAAACGTTAAGCAAATCTTTTCCTGTTGAAAAATCCTATCAGGGTGTGACTGCAATCTTCAGTGAACCTGCCATTGATATCAATGCACTGGATAAAACCATTAAACTCAATGTTGTGATCACTTCAGTTGAGGGCGACGGGTCTCTTAACGCTAAAGGCGTGCTAGTTGGCCAAATTGAATACAATGATTTTGACAATACATTGGAGCTGGTCAAACCCAAACTGGATAAATTTAAGATCCTTACGGATACACTTTCGGACAATACCAAAGTGCTCAAAGCAATCAAACAAACCCTCGGCAACACATTGCCTGACATCGTTTTATATGAGTTAAAAAATCTCCAATATGGCCGCCAAGTCACCGATCCAGTAGAGGTTGATGTTGAGGTGAATCAGCTCATACTGCGATGGTGAGGTCCAAAGGGCAAAAACACGCTCCTTAGATGACAGTTGTTTGGCATCTTTGCGTGCTTTTACTGGCTTGGTTTATTCAGTCAGTTCGAAGTAATCAGTAAAACATTTATAAAGCTGAGTACCGCTTAACACCGACGCAGAAGGGAAATGCAAAATGGGTATCAAATCACAAGGTGCTTCGATGACCTGCGATGCGCGATCATTTTCAAGTTCATCCACATTGAGCACTCGAGCAAGTGCCTGACCTTTTTTAACCTGATCACCCGGCGCCGCTAAGTAGTCGACAATGCCGCCTTGACGGGTATAAAGTATTTTATAATTGTCGAGTGTCACCGCAACACGGCGCATAGATTTAGGAAAATAAGTATTGCTCTCTAAGCAATTTTTTGCACCGAGATAACACAAAATACTGTCAGCATCGTATCGGCCTTCGTCAAAACTAATCACTTCCTGGCTGCCCATTTCTAAAGTAAACGCTTCAACATCCACATTGATATCTGAATTTCGCTTTGCGCGGAGAAGATTTTGCAACGTCCACCAGTGGCAAAATGTCGCCTCATCCAGCGCCCCTGCGAACGTGTTTGGGATCAGGATAACATGGGGAATATTAAACAATTTTGCTGAGTCTTTGGCATATTCTGGCACATAGATATGTCGTGTAGAAACCGGACCGTTATGAAGATCGATCACTATATCGGCATCAAACGCCAATTGTTGCAATTTCAAATTAAGTTGCTGAGCCAGACCTAATCCCCAGGTTTCCTGCAATTTTTCATCAATTTTTTGTTTTAATACTTTGCGAAAACGACTTTTGACTTTTTCTAAAGGCTCTTCGTCATCCACAGTGTCGACAAATCGCTCAACTAACGCTTCGTCGAAGTAGTATCCTCGATTCCAATTTGTTCCATTGATAGGATCAAATCGTCCCAACGTATATTCTCCGGCTTTGATATTGGTGCCAACAGGATTACAGTTCGGCACGAGCGTCACCTCGCCGCAAATTGGTGTTGTTTTGAGGGTATTAATCAAGTGATAGATCACTACATTACCCTGTACTTCGGCGCCGTGGATTGAGCTTTGAATATAAACCTTTGGTCCCGGCTTACTGCCTTTAAATCGGTAGAGCGGGACATTCATATTGCGACCAGAGGCATTCTGCGCAACCACTAAATAGTCTTTTTCGAATTTGTTTACCAACACGCTCTACACAACCTAATTGACTCATTATTAATGAGTTATACCGACTTTTTAAGTACAAATACAAGTCTTGAATAGTATTTGTAGTATCGAGGATCCAGATGTTGTGCAACTCAGTATAAGATGAACAACCAATTATTCGTCAAAGTGAATCAATATTGAGTACTAACAAAAGCATTTTGTGGTTTCGCCAAGACCTTCGATTGCGTGACAACCCTTCGCTGAGCCAAGCCTGTCAGTCCGGCGAGGTGATCCCTGTGTATATTTATGACGATAAAAACCCTGGTCCTCACGCAATGGGAAGTGCCAGCCAGTGGTGGCTACATCATTCGCTCTCGTCTTTGAATGAATCGCTGAATAATAACCTCTTGGTCATGAAAGGCGACCCATTAGCTTGCCTAAATGCAATTATTGAGGAAACCGGAGCATCCTCAGTATTTTGGAATCGTTGTTATGAACCTTGGCAAATCCAGCGCGATAAACAGATCAAATCCAAGCTGACAGATAACGGTTTATCTGTTACCAGTAGCAATGGCGCGTTACTGTGGGAACCATGGAAGATCATGAACCAAAGCGGTTCGCCATATAAGGTTTTCACGCCTTATTATCGAAAAGGATGTTTAAATGCTCCTTCACCACGTAGCCCGATTGCCGCCCCGAAAAACCCTAGGTGGCTAGAAGTTGAGAAGCTCAATCAAGGCATTGATTCGCTGAAGCTTTTGCCAGACATCAACTGGGTTGAGGGTATGCAAAAGCGCTGGACACCAGGCGAGCAAGGCGCGTCAGATAACCTTTCCAAATTTTTGCAGGGAGCGGTTGAAGAGTATAAAAAATCGCGAGACGAACCGGCTCAAAACGGTACATCGTACTTGTCACCACACCTGCATTTTGGCGAAATCTCGCCTAATCAAATATGGTATGCCGTGCTGGATAAAACCTCCGGCTCTATGGATAACAAAGATGTAGATTGTTATTTGAGCGAATTGGGATGGCGTGAATTTAGCCATTATCTGCTATACCATTTTCCATCACTGCCTAAAGAAAATTTCAATGCCAAATTTAATGCTTATCCATGGCTGGGTAAAAATGCGCACCTCAAAGCATGGCAAAAAGGACAAACTGGCGTTCCCATTGTAGACGCTGGCATGCGAGAACTCTGGCAAACCGGATACATGCACAACCGGGTGCGTATGATCGTCGGTTCTTATCTGGTGAAAAACTTAAAGACCCATTGGCATCATGGCGAACAATGGTTTTGGGATTGTTTATTGGATGCTGATTTAGCTGCCAATAGTGCAAGTTGGCAATGGGTAGCAGGTTCGGGCGCTGACGCGTCACCTTTTTTCCGAATATTTAATCCAGTCACACAAGGTGAACGCTTCGATAAACAGGGGGAATATGTTCGACAATATTGTCCAGAAATAGCAGCCTTGCCGGATAAATACATCCATCAACCCTGGGAAGCGCCAGCGGACGTCCTTAAAGAGGCATGCATCGTTCTTGGAAAAGACTATCCTGAACCCCTTGTTGATCTGAAAGCCTCACGAAAACAGGCGTTAGAAGATTACGAGGCAGTCAAAAACGCAGAGCGAGAACCTAGCTAATGGCAGGCGTGCTAAGGCTCATTTTAGGTGATCAACTAAGTACTTCACTGGCAAGTTTGCAAGACTGTGATAAAGACACTGACTGGATATTGATATCAGAAGTCAAAGAAGAAGCGACTTACGTCAAACACCATAAGAAAAAAATCGCTTTGTTGTTTTCTGCAATGCGTCACTTTGCCGCAGAGCTGTCCGACTCAGGCTATCAGGTTCGCTATATCAAATATGATGACAAGCACAATCGTGGTTCGCTCTTTGAGGAAGTTAAAGCGGCGACAAGGGAGCTAGAGTTAACGTCGCTCATCGTCACTCATCCAGGGGAATATCGCCTGCTTGAACAGATGCAAACCTGGCATAAAGAATTAGACTTGCCCGTGAGCATTCTCGATGATGATCGCTTTTTAGCGGATTTGGACTTTTTTTCCAACTGGGCGCAAGACAAAAAGCAACTTCGAATGGAGTTTTTCTACCGGGAGATGCGAAAAAATACCCGAAGCTTGATGGAAGACGACCAGCCTGCCGGTGGCAAGTGGAACTACGACAGCGCAAACCGTGAACCATTAAACAATGAGATTGATATTCCGACACCAAGCAAATTCGCACCGGATGAGATAACGCAAGAGGTTCTGGCGCTGGTCGAAGATTCCTTCAGCGACCACTTTGGCAAACTTGATGATTTTCATTTTGCCGTCACACGAGATCAGGCGCGCATGGTGTTAAAGCGCTTTGTTGAAGAACGCTTAATCAACTTTGGCCAGTTCCAAGATGCGATGGTCCAAGGCCAGCCCTGGTTATTTCACTCCCATATCAGCTTTTATTTGAATTGCGGTTTGTTGCTACCTCGCGAAGTGATTCAATTGGCCGAAGATGCTTACCATGATGGCCAAGTGCCGCTCAATTCAGTTGAAGGCTTTATCCGTCAGGTGCTGGGTTGGCGAGAATATGTGCGCGGGCTGTACTGGTATAAAATGCCCGATTACAAAGAGCAAAATTTTCTCAAGGCAGCGCGCCCCCTGCCTGGCTTCTTCTGGACAGCGGACACCAAGATGAATTGCCTGTCGCAATGCATAGAAGAAACTCGTGACAACGCCTACGCTCATCATATTCAGCGCCTGATGGTGCTGGGTAATTTTATGTTGTTGGCAGGCGTACACCCAGATGAGGTCAATGAGTGGTATCTCATCGTTTACGCCGACGCTTACGAATGGGTTGAAATGCCCAATGTGACCGGCATGATCCTGTTTGCCGATGGTGGCCTACTTGCCAGTAAGCCTTATGCGGCAAGCGGCAGCTACATCAACAAGATGTCTAATTATTGTCAGCATTGCCATTACAACGTCAAAGAAAAAAATGGTGAGCAAGCGTGCCCGTTCAACTATCTGTATTGGGATTTTTTAGAGCGCAACAAAGAAAAGCTAGGCAATAACCAACGCCTGAGAATGCCTTATGCAACGCTGAACAAGATGTCCGACGACAAAGTTCGTATGATAAAACGTGATGCAGAGCTCTTTTTTAAGGCCCTAGACAGTGATCAAAAAGTCTGACTTACCGTCAAAGATTTGTCCGGTTTGCAACCGACCTTTTAACTGGCGAAAAAAGTGGCAGAAAAATTGGCAAGAAGTGAAGTACTGCTCCAAACGATGCAGTTCAAACCGTCAAAAACGTTAATTAACCTACATATTCCTGGGTCTGCCAGGGTTTGTGTGACGTTTTAAAACCCGATCTCCGTCAATGGCGACCTCAAGGCGTTTCTGAAAACCATACACTTTGTCGCGAGCTAACTTTGCGCTTTGTTCGTAGTCTATGATTGGTTTTGGGTAGTCTGCGTCCAACACGACACCATACATACTTTGCTCCATGGCGGTCATCTGCCAAGGCGTATGTAGCAATTCATTGGGAAGGCTGGCCAGCTCGGGTAACCATTTTCGTATGAAGATGCCTTCAGGATCTTTGTCTTGGGACTGTTTAATAGGATTGTAGACTCTGATGATGTTTATTCCCGTCACCCCGGCTTGCATCTGAAATTGGGGATAATGAATACCCGGCTCAAAATCTAAAAACTGACTCGCCAAGTAACTCACACCGTCGCGCCAATCAACATCTAGCAAATGCGTTAAAAAACTCACCAGCATGGCGCGCATGCGAAAATTAATATAGCCGGTTGCATGTAAACAGCGCATGTTGGCATCCACCAAAGGAAAGCCTGTTTGACCAGTTTGCCATGCTTTTAATCGCAAATTGCGCTCTCCTGCGCCGTCATATTGATAATCATTGTAGGCCGTGTTGACCGGACGAAACTGCATTTGCGACTCGCTTTCAAACTTTTGAATAAAATGGCAATGCCATTGCAAACGCGAAGTGAGTGCCGACAGGCTTCTTCCCCAGCCAACCGGCTTTTGATGCTGAACAAATTGATAGGCTTGGCGAATACTTATGTTTCCCCACGCCAGATATGGCGATAACCGTGAACACGCAGTGCGACTTGCGGTGGGGCTGGATAAACTGCTCGAATAGCGCTTACCACGACCTTGGAAAAAATGATGAAGCGTATGCCAGGCTCGGCGCTCACCACCTTGTTGAAAAAGTGCCGAATCTTGCAGCCAGCTCTCTGGGATCTGAAACTCTTTAAGGCTAGTAGGAAATTGTTCTGCGTTCACCCAATTGACGGTATCAAGCGCTACATCAGCACATTGAGCGTGCATACGTTGTTGCCACGTCGTCTGCCATTCTTTGCGTTGTGTTAAGCCCCGCGTCACAGCCCCGTAGGGCGTTTGCTTCCATAGCACCTGATTTACATCGCACCACTTTGCCACCGCGCGATCTCGTTGAAACGTATTATCAAGGCCAATTTCTTCATGACTAAAAAGCTGAAAATCGCCCAACTCATTGCGCAGCTGTTGCAAGCACTCGATTGCCTCTCCATGTAGACACAACACTTTGCTGTTGTAGGGGGCTAGTTGGGCGTTGAGATCAACCATAGATTGCCATATAAACCGCCAGTGACGCACGTCATAGTGAGGATCCTCAAGCAATATAGGTTCAAAAAGATACAGCAACAGAATCGGTTTCGACGTTTTTGACGCGGCAAGTATGGGTTCATGGTCGCGCAGGCGCAGGTCACGCTTTAGCCAGACGACCTGATATTCAGACATATGTATCGAAACAAAAAACCTTCATTCATTCCAATACACAAAAAAGACGATTCTTGATCAGTACGATCAGGGTTTGTTGCGAGCTATAGTCCCAGTTGATCGTTGCGATTGATTTTTCCCGGCGTTTTTTCCTTTCGGGTTCCCCCGTCCTTTGCTGTTGCTTGATTTGTCACTATTTTGTTTAGCAGGACGATTATGGGGTTGATCATCGCTGAATCGGGTCAATGCTTTTTGTCCTTTGGATTTGGCCACCGATTTATTTCGAGAACGCTTAAAATACTCTTTTTGCGCTTTACCACTAAGCTCATCCCGACTTTCAGCAGGAACCAGATGCTTAGGTCCGTTACCAATCAGGTGGGCTTTGCCCATTTCACGCAAGGCTTCACGAATAATTGGCCAGTTCGCCGGATCGTGATAACGCAAAAACGCTCGGTGTAATCGCCGATGGATTTCACCTTTGGGCACCGTCACCTGTTCACTCTTGTGATTCACTTTATGGATTGGGTTTTTATTGGTGTGGTACATGGTAGTGGCATTCGCCATAGGCGATGGATAAAAGTTCTGAACTTGATCTAATTTAAAATTACGCTCTTTCAACCACAGGGCCAAATTGACCATGTCCATGTCTTCGGTTCCCGGGTGCGCCGAGATAAAATACGGGATCAAAAACTGTTCTTTGCCTGCCTCTTTGGTGTACTTGTCGAACAATTCTTTGAAGCGATCATAGGTGCCCATACCCGGCTTCATCATCTTGTCCAGCGGCGCTTTTTCAGTGTGCTCAGGAGCAATCTTTAGGTAACCACCAACATGGTGAGTCACCAATTCTTTCACATAATTGGGATCTTCAATCGCCAGGTCGTAGCGAACGCCGGAAGCGATCAGAACCTTTTTGACCCCATCAACTTCACGGGCTTTGCGATACAAATTGACAGTTGGCGTTTGGTCTGTGTCCAAATGTCCACAAATATCCGGCCAGACACAGGACAAGCGGCGGCAGGTTTGCTCGGCTTTGGGGCTTTTACAACGCAACTTGTACATGTTCGCAGTGGGTCCGCCCAAGTCAGATATTACGCCGGTAAATCCGGGAACCTTGTCACGAATCTGCTCAATTTCTCGAATAATAGATTCTTCAGAACGGCTTTGTATCACACGCCCTTCATGTTCGGTTATCGAGCAAAATGTGCAGCCACCAAAACAACCACGCATGATATTCACCGAGGTTTTAATCATGTCGTAGGCGGGAATTTTGGCTTTTCCATAACTTGGATGCGGAACCCGGGCATAAGGTAAATCAAAAACCGCGTCCATTTCTTCGGTTTCAAGTGGGAACGCAGGCGGATTGATCCAAACAATTCTATCGCCATGACGCTGCGCTAATGCTCTGGCACAACCTGGATTTGTCTCTTGGTGCAGAATACGCGATGTATGGGCGTAATGGGTTTTTTCAGCCCGCACCACATCATAGGGTGGCAACAACACATAGGTTTTATCCCACGGCTTACGTCGTTGCGTTTTCGAGGTAAACGGCTGGACAACAATGGGTTTAGCTTTGTTTGCTTCTTCGGCAACCTTACTTTCGCCTTCAGCAACGGCGCACTTGTCTTCGATGTATTCGTACGGGCTGGTGATGGGATCGATTTTGCCGATGGTATCCACATGGGTGGAATCCACACCCTGCCATTCTGGAAGAGGGTCTTTTCGTAGCACGGCAGTGCCCCGGATGTCCTGCATTTGGGCAATGGTTTTGCCTTGAGCAAAGCCATGTGCCACCTCTATCAAAGGGCGTTCAGCGTTGCCAAACATCAACATGTCAGCTTTGGAGTCGAATAGTACCGAGCGACGTACTTTGTCCGACCAATAATCATAATGGGCGATGCGGCGCAAACTGGCCTCGATCCCACCGATGATCACAGGCTTTTTATAGGCTTCTTTACAGCGCTGTGTGTAAACGGTCACAGCCCGATCAGGTCTTTTCCCACCTTCATTGTTCGGTGTGTACGCATCATCGTGACGCAATTTACGATCAGCGGTGTAACGGTTAATCATCGAGTCCATGTTGCCTGCCGTGACACCAAAAAATAGATTGGGCTCTCCCAGCTTCATGAAGTCTTTTTTACTTGTCCAATCGGGTTGAGCGATGATCCCAACACGGAAACCTTGAGATTCAAGTACTCGCCCGATCACGGCCATGCCAAAACTTGGGTGATCGACGTAGGCGTCACCGGTCACAATGATAATGTCACAGCTATCCCAACCGAGTTGGTCCATTTCCTTTCGAGACATGGGCAAAAACGGCGCAGGACCGAAGCACTCTGCCCAGTATTTAGGATAAGAATAAAGACCACGTTCGGCTTTCATGCGCTGAACGGGTTGACGAGCCACTGCCATCAAACACACCACAAGGTTACAAAATCAATAATGGCGCGGAGTATAGCAAATAATCCGCGGACAAAAGAGTAGTTTCGCCGCGCTATTTTTTAATCAACGGAGGCTTATCAGGTTTAGCATATTCGTAACGGTGTATTTGCGTGGCCGTGTAATATCCGTCAAGACCGACAATGGCCACTTCATCCAATTGCTGCAAGTCGACAAAGCCGTCTTCGCTGATGGCATTGTCTTCAACAATGACTTGTTCAATTTGACCAATCACTAGCTGAGTATCGTTTATTTCGATGGGCTTGATTTCGACCAATTTCATCGCCAATTTCAATTTAGATTCAAGTACATAGGGCGCAGGAATAACGTCGCATGGCTGCGGCGTCAAACCGGTTTTTTCAAACTCACTTTCTTCGGCATCATATCTGGCGCTGGTTTGGTGGGCCTGGGCGACAATAGCTTGGTTAACATGATTAAGCGTATAACACTCTTTGAGTAAAATGTTTTCAAGGGTGTCGCGGCGCACGGTGTGTGGTCGCAAAATCATACCTAAAAGCGGCGGATGTGCTCCAAGATGAAATACCGAATTGACGATACACAGGTTATGTCTCCCTTGCGCGTCGACTGTACCTACCAAATTGGCACTTTTGTAACCAGAGAGCGAGTTGACAAAGGTAGCGCGATAACGCTGTGCCATTGAAGACAGGTCAGCAGCATTGAATTTCATCTTTGACCCTCGTATTTTGAAGTGAAAAAATTAGTCGTCATCACGCTTTGCAATGACTTCAATACCAAATCCATTGTCCACAATTGTCAATTCAATTGGTTGGCAACAAACTTGGCAATCAACAATTTGTTGTTGTCCAATGTCATTGGCTTCGTCTATTTCCAGATCATTGTAAGCCATGCAATACGGGCACTCTAATTTTTCAGCGATGGTAAGACTCATACTTCGATCTCATGTTGGGAGTATTGAGCTTGATACGCGGGTTACCCCGGGATGGATTATCTTTACGATGGAATTTATTGGTTAAAACACTGACTAGATATACAGTTGTTTTTATTTTACACTGATGTTTTAATCAGCAAATCGTGATCGTTAGTTCTCAATGAAAGAGTTGCCCAGCAAATATTACCTGACCCACTTTCACGAGTTTTTGGGGTTTATTTCAGGACCCTGTGAGCACCTTTTGGACGCTGAAGACAAGGGGTTTATCAAACAATTTCTAGCACTGCCAGAAGACGCACAATGTTTGTTTGTGCGCGGGCAAAATCGTAAATCAGCAATCATTAAACGAACCAGCCTCGATTACGAAGAAATCAACGAGCATCAAAAGCACCTCGATGTGTTGATAAATGAGGGCTTTTATCAAGAGGTTGATTTTGAGCACAAACAACCATTATTAGACATTCTGACCAAACCAGAATTGGCCTTGCTACTCAATTTTGCTGGTTTAAAAGCCAAATCGTCGGATGCCAAAGCCAGCGTATTGGAGGCAGTCGAAACACATTGTGATAAATCGCATTTTCAGCAGTTTTTTTCTGAGAAAATCTATGTCTGTCGAGGATTTGATCATCATATTCGTTATTTCTTATTTTTGTTTTTTGGCAATTTAGGTAGCGGTTTAAACAAATTTTCGATGCGAGACATGGGAATTATGCCGACAAAGCGCAACGTCACCATGAATGTAGCCCGTTTTGATTTTATCGACGAGGCAAAAAGTGCTTACTATTACGCAAGCAAACGCAGAGAAGTGAATACCCTAAACACTGAACAGCAACTCGCTTTGGCCAACAATCACGAGCAATTCCCTGCCCCTAAAGGCACCTTAGCCAATTCTCACTGTGACCGTTTTTTACTCAAACTTGGTAAAAACCTGCTTAACGTTGATTTGCCCTGTGCATTAGCCGTTTTGGCTAAATCAAATGAACCCCTTGCTCAGGAAAAAGTATTGCGGGAACGTTATAAATTAGGTGACAAACAATGGGTACAAGAGCAGCTCGAAAGCATTATCGACAATCCAGACTCAGAAGTCATTCTGGCCTTTGCTGAAGATTTTCTGGCAAGAAAGTATCAGCAAAAGCGTACCAGTGAATTAACTGACATGTTGCGTGCGCAAACGCCAATTTTAATCGACGAAATGTATATGGATTCGGTTGAGCACGGTGTTAAATTGCACTATCAAAAATTAGCCAAACAGGCATTTCGCACAGAAAACCGGCTTTGGCGCGCCTTGTTTGGATTGGTATTTTGGCACGAGCTTTTTGAAATCGATAATACGGCATTGATCACTGAATTTGATTACTCGCCACAAAGCCTCAGCCAAAACACCTTTTATCAAATGCACGAGCAAGCCATTGAAACTCGTTTGTACCGAATGACCAGTTCACAACTTGTTTTCAAGCAAGTATCCAAGGTGATGTTAGAAAAATATGGAACGCCAAATGGTATATTTCGCTGGAACAAGTCATTACTCGAAGTCCTCGCCGTATTTTTCGACCACGTCAGACTGGACGCTTTCAAACAGCAAATGCGCTTGATGGCACAGGATTTCTCAACCTTCAGTGACGGTTATCCGGATTTAATGGTTGTAGATAAAAAGGGGCTAAGATTTGAAGAAATAAAAGGTCCTGGTGATCAACTTCGAAAAAACCAACTCATCACAATCAAAGCCATGCGAAAAGCGGGTTTTGATGTTGCTATTACACCCGTTGAGTGGTTTCTGGATCCCAACCAGCCCTACGCTGTGGTGGACATTGAAACCACAGGGGGTCGAGCAAATAACCACAGGATCACCGAAATAGGCATCGCTAAGGTGATCGGTAATCAAGTGGTAGACACCTGGCAAAGCTTAATTAATCCACAACGTCATATTCCTCGTAACATTACGCAACTGACGGGTATTGACAATGAAATGGTCGCTGACGCGCCCTTGTTTGTAGAAATCGCCGACACACTGCGCACCTATCTTGCCGATTGTGTATTTGTCGCCCACAACGTCAATTTTGACTATGGTTTTATTCGTGCAGAATATGAAAGGCTAGAACAGAACTTTAGAATGCCAAAACTTTGCACGGTAAGAGAAATGCGCAAGGCTGTACCTGGGCTGCCTTCCTATTCCCTAGCCAATTTAACTCATCACTTTGGTATCGACATGACTCGCCATCATCGCGCTTTGTCCGATGCAGAAGCGGCCGCTGAACTATTATTTATTATCAATGATTACCGCCACCAAGAAGCCCAAAAAAAGGCTCATCTTAAGATATAATGCTATTTCCAATAAATATAAATCAAACAAGCGCTTGTTTGGCCAATCCAAATATATCGTCTGTGCGTAAGACACTTCATTGCAACACTTCACCCGGTAACGATCAGTATGCTTTCACAACAAGATCTCTCTCGCGTCATTGAAATGGCCTGGGAAGACAGGACGCCCTTTGAGGCCATAGAAAAACTTTATGGTTTCACCGAACCTCAAGTGATTAATTTGATGCGCGCTAACTTAAAGCCTAAAACCTTCAAAAACTGGCGCGAGCGCGTGTCGGGTAGACGCACAAAACACCTGAAACTTCGCCCAGAAGGTGTTGGCAGAGGTTACTGCCCTACACAATACAAGCCAGCTCGAAAACGTTAGCTAACCTTAACTTAGCGATTTAAGAAGCTTTTTGGCTCGACTTACAAGTTCCTTGTCCTTGGTTTTCATTAGCATCACCAAAAGCGACTTGGCATCACTATGTTGCTCTTGCAAGTGCAGGATTTGCGCAAGGCGGTAAGTAGCCCATTGTTTGTCTGGCAAGTTTCTATCTTTTGGCGAGTGTTGCAGATAATCAACCAGGGCATCATGGCCTTGTTGCAAGTACTTTTCGCTTAGCACGGCGGTACGGCCAATTTGATAAGTGGCCATGAAGCGCTGGCGCTCACTATTTTCTGCAACACCCATTTTTTGCTGCGCGGTGACAAATAAGGCAATGGCTTGATCATATTGATTGTTGCGCTGTAAATACAATCCATGCTCAACATAAAAATCAGGTAAGTCCGGATAGGTTTTAATTGCCTCGATGAGCGTCAGCAAGTATTCGCCGTCATTTTCTTGTTGTTGATGAAAAGACAGCAATGCTCGCGTTCCGTGATAATCTGACATCGATTGAATTGCGTTAAGTTGACGTTTAGCTTCATCTTCATCGCCACCGGCTATTCCTGGCGCTGACAAATGAAACTGCATTAGGCCCATCCGGTATTGAATATTCTCAGGCTCAAGCTCTACGGCTTTTTCAAACGATTTGAGTGATTTTTTGGCATAGCTCAATGCACTAAAAATGGAATCTGACGCCTGCCTACCCATGATAATTCCCCTGAAATAGGCGGTAATCGCAACTTGGTTGTCTAGCTGCCAGGCTTTTTCAATCCACTGTTCTGCCATATCTAAATCCTCGTCCATTGTCAGCCGAGCTAAATAGGTTTGTGCCAAGGCATTATCCGAATACTCGACAAATGATTTACGCGCTTTATCTAACTCTCCCAACTCAAAATTCGAAATCGCTTGTTGCAATTCAGCTCCGGGCTCAGAATTGCTCGTCGCCGCATTGACAGAAAATGCGAATAATGCGTAAATCACCAACCCTAAACGTGTCATTGTGTCTTCTCCTTGAGGTTTTGATACATGGAACTGTAACGCTCAACTTTTGATCAATTTGTAAGAAAGTTCAGTCAATTTGTAATTAACGTTTTAATGCAGCACAGATTAGCGAACCTAAACGACTGGCGAATGTGTCAAAAGTCATGATTGTTATGATGGTCCTGAAAAGACAATTAAAATAAAAAGAAAAACAAACCATGAACAAACACCTCATACGTTATTCACGGCTAGTGCACAAATGGGCCGGACTGATCTTAGCCATTCAGATACTATTTTGGATCCTGGGTGGCGTCATTATGAGCGCTATCCCTTTGGAGAAGGTCCACGGCAAACATCTAGCCAATAAACAACTGGAGAACACCTTCGCCCGCGCTGATTACGTTTACTCCCTCGATGCGCTGATCCGTGAACACAGCCGCCCCGTCAAACAGATTCAATTCACACAAGTGCTGAATCGACCTTTTTATCTGTTACACATAGATGCTCCTCATGGGGAGAATATGCTTGCGATTGACGCTTTCACCGGTGACAGGCTGCAAAACTTAACAGCTCAACAAGTCAATCAGATTGCACAAATGCATTATCTTGGTGACGGCAATATCAATTCGACACAATTGTTAGAGAATGCGCCGCAGGAAGCATCACACAACCAAGGGGCAGTATGGCAGGTGGTTTTTGATGATATGTGGGACACCACCTTGTATGTGTCCCCTCAAAGTGGACAATTGACGACGGTAAGAAGTGATATCTGGCGAATTTTTGATTTTTTCTGGATGCTGCACATTATGGACTACGATGAACGTGAAGATTTTAATAATCCCTTATTAATTGCATTTGCCTCAGCAGCACTTGTGTTTACCTTAAGTGGATTTGTACTGTTATTTTCTAGTTTCCGTTCGTGGAAACGCGCTTTTCGTTAATTAACATCAACTCGGGTTAATTAACAAATTGCTGGGGGTGCAAAAACGGTGCCATTGCCAGCGTTAGCGCCTGGGTATACACACTGGTACGTGTTTCAACGTCATTAGTGAGTAGTCCAATCGCCCCGCCCTTTTGTTTAACGTTTTGGGTTTTGAACAGCTCGTCCATCAGCGGTCCCAATTCTCTACCTGCCACCAAAGATTGATAGATGCTTGCAGGAATTGGCAAGTTAGCGCTTCTACCCACTTGTTGGTTTTGTTTGTCAGCAATGACCACATAAGCAAAAGTCGCTGGGCCAAATTCAAAATGATCCACGCCCCCTTCCATAGCCGCGTAGAAATCGGCCTGATAATTAGCCCGACAAAAGGCAACACGATTCACTGCACCTTGGCAGGTATCCGCTTCAGTCAATGGCTGATCGGCCACATTGGAGGGTGCGTCAACACCTTCACATTGGATGACTGCATCAGGGTACAAACGCGCTAATGTTTGTTGAAAGGCATTTACTTTAACTGGGTTTTTAGAGCCGACAATGGCTGTAATGGTATTTTTTGTCATGTTCACTAAGGTCTGTTGATCTTTGCTGTATAATTTTGCAGCGAGTTGTGCGGTATTTGGGCAATGCATCGCGATTGTGGTGTAGTTGTTCTACATGAATGAGCGATAAAGCAGAACAAATACCGCACAAACGCTGCCCTCCGGGTTCAGTTTATAATCATCCTGCTCTTTGTTGCGGGTTTTTGACTTAGAGCCACTAGGCCTGTAAACCCGCGTCGCGATCAGAATGATTATAAACAGAACAAATTTCATACAGCAAAGATCAACAGACCTTAATAACTGATTGGGAAAAATTTAATCGGTAAGTGTTGCGTACTTTCCAACTAGCTAACCAATTGTAACTCGGCAAATTGCTGGTATAGCTCGCTAGATTGCATCAATTGCTGGTGATTGCCAACAGCGATGATTTGCCCTTTGTCCATAACGACAATCCTATCGGCGTTGACCACCGTAGATAATCGATGAGCAATAATTAGTGTTGTTTTATTTTGCATTAATTCGTCTAGGGCTAATTTGACAAGTTGCTCGTTACTGGCATCCAAAGCGCTGGTTGCCTCATCTAACAACAAGACAGGACGATCCGCTAAAATGGCTCGGGCAATAGCAATACGTTGTTTTTGACCACCCGATAATCTTACCCCTCGTTCGCCTAAATCCGTGTGATATCCGTCAATGAGTTGTTCAATAAATTCATCCGCTCGAGCAGCCCTTGCCGCAGCTCTTACATCTTCGATACTCGCATCAGGTCGACCATAACGGATATTTTCAAGTGCCGTTGTAGCGAAGATTACAGACTCCTGCGGAACCAAGGCAAACTGTGCTCTTAATACTTCAGGCAATAGTCGATCACAGGGGACACCATCGATTTTGATGGTGCCATTTGTCACATCATAAAATCGTAAAAGTAACTGAAACATCGACGATTTCCCGGCACCACTTGGCCCCACTAACGCCACACGTTCACCAGCTTTGATTTGCAAATCAATTCCCTTAAGCACATCGATGTCGGGTGCACTTGGGTAAGCGAAATTTACTTGCTCCAGTGAAATTTCACCCCGCACAGGTGATAAAAAG
The DNA here is from genome assembly GCF_007197995.1 of Aliiglaciecola sp. M165. Lineage (GTDB taxonomy): Bacteria > Pseudomonadota > Gammaproteobacteria > Enterobacterales > Alteromonadaceae > Aliiglaciecola. Next base: position 134,553 of record NZ_VKKH01000006.1, on the reverse strand, counting down.
CTGATGGGTTGCTCGGGAGTGTTTATCAGGGGCTTGGTATTTAGCAACTCCAATAATCGCTCGCTGGCACCTGCGGCTTTTTGAATTTCACCAATGACTTCGCTGATGGTAGCCACACTACCCCCAGCCATCACAGCGTAAAACATAAAAGCGGTCAGCTCACCAGCGCTGATACCGCTGGTAAGCACTTCTTTGGCACCTAACCAGGCGACAATAGTAATTGCACTGATGCTTATCCCCATAATCATGGCGATTAAAAGTGCTCTAAATCGAATTCTTGCAGCGGCGGCTTGCATGACAGCTTCTATTCGCTCTGAAAAAAGTCTGCGATCGATGGACTCATGAGTATAGGCTTGCACAGTCTGGACTTCATGCAGACTTTCATCAACATAAGCGCCCATATCGGCGACCCGATCCTGGCTATCTCTTGCGTAGGTTCGCACTCTTGCACCAAGAAACTTAATAGGTAGCAACACTAGAGGAACCGCAACTAATACATACAACGTTAGCAACGGGCTGGTGATCAGCATTAGCATCAAGGCACCAATAAAGGTTATGGTTGCCCGCAATGCCATTGAAAGACCCATTCCCACTACTGTTTGAAGAACCGTTGTGTCTGCGGTGAAACGAGAAATTACCTCGCCTGTACGTGTGGATTCAAAAAAACCGGGAGAAAGATTGAGCAGATGAGAATAAACCTGCTTACGTATATCAGCACTGACCCGCTCACCTAGCCATATCATCAAATAAAATCGAAAAAATGCTGCAACACTACCCAGCAATGCTATCCCTAGCACCACAAAAACCATTTGATTGAGTTTGTCAGCATTGTTGGCAACAAAGCCATCATCAACTACGATTTTTACACCTTGACCTAGCAACAACCAGGAAAGTGCCCCGACTATCAACGCAGTAATGGCAAAAAACACCCTTAACTTATAAGGCTTAAGCTTGGCAAAAATCCAATGAATGAGCGTGCGAGTTTTAATTTTTTCTGCGGTCATAGCTGTTGAATATATGGCCAAGTGGAAGAACTACAAGAAATTTCATGCAATTCTTCCTTTTATATTATCGGATTGGACCTAGTGAAGAATTAATTGCGCTCTTGCAGAAACTGTTCGAATCCTTGGCCCAATTGGTTGGCAAACTGTTGTGTAGCTACCTTATCCAAACCCTGGCTGGATATGTCGAATCTCACCACCCACAGAGGTTGCTTGTGTTTTGGCATATTAGCCAGATAAATGGATTCGCTGATATCAGGCACAACTTCCAATTCATCCAGATCACGGGCAAATGTGAAAAATTCCTCGGTATTACGGAAAGACTCCACAATAAAAACCACTTCATCACGATTGTAGGGTTGTATTTGACTTGGCTCAATCACCACTTCATAAAATGCATTGGCAAGCTGTCTATTCTCTATCGGCACTAGTGGCGCCGTGCTGGACAACATTGGCCAGAAACTGCTTACTAATAATAATGTCGACATACCTAATGACATCACCATAATGCTATTACGCATACTTGATAATGGGTTTAGCCGCGTTGCTCGGTTTGCCAATAAGCTTAAAGGAATTAACAGCAAAACGGCAAGCGCGATTGGTAACTCAGTGAAGACCAAACAATAAGCCAATACAATTGTAGGGATAATAGTGGCGCTTTTTGCTAATTTGGATTGGTGTTCATTGACAATATGTTCCTTGCCATCAATAACCACCTTAATACTTGGATCAAACAAAGGCTGCTTAACCGTCGCTTCAACCCTTTCGCCATCAGGCAGATTTAATTGGAATGTATTGGGTTTAGAAAACTGTTTGTGTGCAGGTTTTCCTTCCTGCCACATAACGGGTGCCGCAAACAAACCAGGAATGTGCACTTCGATCAATTCGTTTTCAAAAAGATGGGAGTGGATTTGATATTTCATTATTGTTCTTATTCTTCAGTGCTCGTAAATACTAACATTAGCCCAACGGCAACAAAGTATAAAACTTTAATATCAGTTAATTGCTTGGGTAGTAATAATCCATAAAAAATTGATAGCGTTTGATGTGCGCTTCAAAAGATTGATACTCAGGTTCTTTACTGAGTATCATCCATTTCTCAGACGAAAACGTCGGCCAAAACGCCTGCCCCTCGCCATTCGGATCATGGGTTTTAATAAAACGCTCAAAATATCCTTGCACGACTTTTGATACCTGATAGTCCTCTGGCTGCCACAAATAAAGCGGGTTGTTGTCGAGATTACCAAATACATATTCTATTTCCGCTGAATGCACAGCGCCGCGATCGTGATGCTCACCGGTTCCCCCTTCACTAACTTTGCGTGCTGGGCGGATATGATCGTAACGGTAAAAATAGGTCGATGGTTGTTTACCACTGACAGAGGGATGATGAGTCACAGCATCGATCCAGGCCCATGCGCCAAAACTAATAAAACGGTCACTGGCAAGGGTTTGCAATGCGTCTTTTATATCCTCTTGCTCGCTGATATTAAACATTGCCAAAACCTCTTGATAATACTCGGGATAGAGGTTTCGAATGGCTTGTTGATAATCTTCCTTGGTGACCAAGGGTTTATCTACGATGCTGGTATAGTGACTTTCTTGTGAGTTAACGCCTGCAAGCAAAGGTACCTTCGCAAATTGTCCTTTTCGATAAAGGCTAATAGGTAAATCCTTGATAAAACGTCCATCTACAGTTGTGCTGAATCGTGAAATGCCCAATTCTTCAAGTGCATCAAGTAGCGTTTCGGCGCTCACTTCGCGCAATTGCTCGATGTTGCCCCTATCGACTTTTAAGCTCAATTTGTTGTGTAATTGATTGACAGTCGATACACCCATTTCGTGGGCTTTTTGCAGGCTAACAGCTGGCAAAGGAGGCCCTAAAATAGAGCCACTTTGACCGATTGCAGCAGAAAACAAGCCTTTAGAATCAGGGGCTACCATGTGCGCACTGACAGAGATAGAACCGGCTGATTCACCGCCAATGGTAACTCTGGTAGGGTCGCCACCAAATTGACTTATATTTTTGTTTACCCATTCTAACGCCGCTTGTTGATCCAAAAAGGTGTAATTGCCTGAACCGCCGTAACCACTTTGTGCGCTTAACGATGGATGTGCCAGCAAACCAAAAATACCGAGCCGATAATTGACCGTGACCACAACGATGCCTTTTTTCGCCAATGCAGCACCGTCATAACGGGGCTCCGAGCCATCTCCGGCGCGAAACCCGCCGCCATAAAAATACACAAGCACAGGCAATTTTTCAGTTGGCGCCAGATCGGGAGTCCAAATATTTAAGTAAAGACAGTCTTCACTAACCCCTTTAGAGCGAAAACGCATGTCGTCATAGAGATACTTCTGCATGCATTGGTTTTCAAAGGTGTGAACTTGTTTAATGCCCAACCAATTTTGAGCTTTTTGCGGTGGTTGCCACCGCAGTTGCCCTACTGGCGGCTCGGCGTAGGGTACACCAAAGAATTGATGCAGGTGTTCTACGTGTTTTCCAGAAAGCTTACCTTGTTCGACCGTCACCGTGCTTGAAAGTTGTTGGGCGTTAAGCATAAACGTTGTCCCCAGGCACAAAGCAAAACAGATGAGCTGCCTCAACATGGTAGTATCCCTTTCTCATCAGATTAGAATGCTAGCCTTATCATGGGTAAGGGTTATCAACCCACCCATGACAGACTGAATGAAAAGAAAGTTATAACATCTCCACTGCAATAGCGGTAGCTTCACCGCCACCGATACACAGTGATGCCACACCTTTTTTCTTACCTTGCTGGTTTAGTGCATGTAACAGCGTCACAATAATTCTCGCACCAGATGCGCCAATCGGGTGCCCTAATGCACAAGCGCCGCCTTTGATATTCACCTTATCTTCGCTCAATCCCAGTTTGCTAATTGCTAACATAGTGACCATGGCAAAGGCCTCGTTAATTTCAAACAAATCAACGTCGTCTTTTGTCCAGCCAGTTTTAGCAAACAACTTTTCCATTGCGCCGACCGGTGCCACAGTAAAATCTTCTGGTTTAATTGAATTTGTTGTATGCGCGACGATTTTTGCCAAAGGCGTCAAACCGAGTTCGCGGGCCTTGGATTCTGTCATGAGCAGTAACGCTGCAGCACCATCGGAGATGGAGCTTGAATTGGCCGCAGTCACGGTACCATCTTTCTTAAATGCAGGACGAAGCGAAGGGATCTTTTCAGGCATTGCATTGCCCGGGCCTTCATCTGTATCAACTGTCACTTCGCCTTTGCGTGTTGCGTAGGTAACAGGCGCAATCTCATCATTAAAGGTACCTGCGTCAATGGCGTCTTTGGCTTTGGTTAACGAAGCCAAAGCAAACTCATCCATTTTTTCACGGGTAATGGATTCATCGTCAGCGGTGTCTTGGGCAAAACAACCCATTGCCTTGCCATCATAAGCATTTTCCAAACCGTCCATCATCATATGATCGACGACCTGGCCATGACCCATACGCAATCCACCACGGGCTTTGGGCAACATGTAAGGCGCACCACTCATACTTTCCATACCACCGGCGACAACCACCTCAGCTGAACCCGCTTTGATCAGGTCATGGGCCATCATCACCGTTTTCATCCCTGAGCCACACACTTTATTGATGGTTGTTGCACCTGCCGAAAGTGGTAACCCAGCCTTGAGCGTCGCTTGCCTGGCTGGCGCCTGACCAAGCCCTGCTGGCAGCACACAGCCCATGATGACCTCATCGACCAAGCTAGCGTCAAGTTCACCCAAGACAGATTTGATTGCTGTAGCGCCTAAGTCTGTGGATGCAACCGATGAAAGACTGCCCATAAATCCGCCCATGGGTGTGCGTTTGGCTGCCACGATAACAATGGATTCATTGCTCATATTACTCTCCATTTGGTGTAGGGTTTGGGTTTATGACCCATCTTTGGTTTTAATTTAGTTCGCAGAAGGTAGAGCACTTGGGTTTTCAGATCAAGCGCTTGCTGCGTATGGGATTGATCAAAAGTGTAAACTTTTCTAAGTCACCACAAAACATCGAGTGAGCCTATAACTCCGAACCTGGTTAAAACCTGCGAGTTATGATTTTTCAACAAACTTCCTAGTTAGAACAACTGATCCTCTCGACGCTATGGCCCGTTTACTTGGTAATACAACTTTGTTTTGGAAAATAAATAGAATGTTGACAAACAAAAAGACATTGGCAATTGCCTCGCTTTGCTTCCTATCAACCTTTAGCGTTCAAGCTCAGTGGTCTGCTGGAGTCATAGGCATTGGCCAATCCAATCCTTACATTGGTGGTGACACCGGCCTCAATGTATTTCCAATTGTTGCTTATGAAGGCGAGAAGCTTGTTTGGCGCGGACCATTTCTTGACTACTATGTGGTTGGCACCACTCGCACAGAAACGTCGGTTTCGGTAAACCTGGCACTGGCGGCTAATGATTTCGAAACGGATGGTGATCCTGCACTGGTTGGGATCGAAGATCGTGATATCAGCCTGATGGCTGGTTTTACCTTTAATCAAGAATTGTGGAATGGCCAATTTAGTGCAACGTTACAAACAGAAGTCACTAACGAACACCAGGGCCAGCGAGCAACAGTAGGTTGGAGCACCGCTATCGCTAAAGATCCCCGGTTTAAATGGCGCATCACTGCAGGGGTAGAGGTGGAATACCTAAGTGATAAGTACGCAGATTATTACTATGGTGTTTCAGCGAGAGAGCAGCAGAACTCTGCGTTTGCGGCTTACGATGTGGGCAGCGTCATCCAACCCCAATTAACACTGGGCGGATATTATAGTTTCAACAAAAACTGGCGACTTATCGGTAATTTGGGTTGGCAATTTTTGGCCAGTGACATTAAAGACAGTCCAATCATCGACGGCGATACCGTCGTCGATGGCTTTATTGGCGTGACTTACAGCTTCTAAACAAGTCACTCTGACAGATAAGAAATGACAAAAGGCAGATTAGTGTAGTGACAGTGTTTGGCTTGAGGTTCGTAGTGAAACACTGTTGCTTGAGATGCCTTCAAGGCAAAGTAACTTCCATACTGCTGCCATGAAATCACCTCAGTACTGCCACAATGGGCGCGGATCTGATTGCGCCACTCTCCATCATCGAGTCTGCCTAAACGTAAAGGCTTGTTGCGTAATTCTCCTGGAAGTTTGAACTGCCAAGTCGCCGTGTCACGGCTAAAACTGGCCTGCGCAGCATGGGCCAAATAATGACTGACGCCCGAAACTTCTCGCCTTACACGCGGCGAATCTGCAGATTTGTGCAGTGCATAGTGCCCTACTTGCTGATCGACAATAAATACGCCATTTGCCCCCTGCACTTCAAACAGGTAGTTGCCATCTAGAGTTTTATCAACAAATAACGCGGTGGCTTCATCTACACCAAATGCATAGGTTTGTTCGCTGCTTGCCGTAAAAACGGCCAATCGACTTTCGCGGTCCCGCTCTGAAAAATGCGTATCCAATAAACCCAAATCAAATAAACCTGTGCCGCCCTGTGCCCGATAAGTGAGATCACCGGACCCGACACCTTGCCCACATGCCACTTGAGCAAAGCAGCGCTGACTTGGCGGTGGATTCGCCAATGCTCCGCGAGACATCGCCTTGGCAGGATCACCATTGGTCAACATGACAATCGGTCGATCATGATAGGAACCTCCAGCGTGCACCGCAGTGCCAGCACTGGTTCCGCCAACAATGAGTGCACCTGAATTTACCTGAGTTTTGATTAGCGCTAATTCTGCAGAGTCTGAACCATCGGCTAATTTTAGTGCCGCCAAAGTCAAACTCTGATCGCCGCCGTTAAAGAATATTCCTTGTGCTGACTGAATAATCTTAAGGCTTTCGTGTGGCGCCGCACAAAGACGTTGTTGCAAGGCCGTGCGCTGTGGATAAATTCGTTCACGATAAAAGCTTAAATTGGTTTCTCGCAGTCGCGCTAATTGTTCGCATCCGGCAAAACCGGCGACTTCTAATGCCCGCGCTTGTTGGTAAGTTTTATCCAAAGGTAACCAGGTGACCTTTGCCCCGGCTTGCTCAAACACCGAGATGTAAAAGTCTGCCACTTCAAAGGGATCTCGGGAAGAAGCGGTGATAACGACCACATGTGGCTTTTCTAAGTGGTTTGGCGCACGTAACTTAGCTTGCTGCACAAAACGCTGATAAATGCCTACGGAAGCTTTGTCTTTGGTCAACAACAAGTTAGCTTTTTCTTGTTTGCGCTGCTTATTTTGATCAAGCTGTTGTACCTCAAGGCTGTCAAGCAATGCATAGTACTGTGGATCAGGCAGGGCCTGATACCATTCCAACAGATTATTGTTCTCAAATGCATCTCGTAACTGGCGGCGAGTTAACATTTTATTAGCTACTTTTGCATAGATATTTAATAAAAGTGCACGAATATTTTCTTGGTTAGCCTTATCAAGACGTTGAATCGGTTCGGTTTGAAGAAATCGGCTGATACTTTTTGGTGAAATTTGGTACAAAATGGATTGAAGATCGTCTTCATTGAAGGATTTTTTTTGACAATTTTTTAACGAAAAACTCGAACAGGTGTTCAATCCACCGCCAACCAACATCAAATCGTATTGCGCCTCTTCGTTACTAGCCGAACTTGCATAAACTTCTGATAAATATGAATTATTCAGAAAAACCAAAAAGAATAATACGACTAACGATCTAGTCTGCTTGAAGTTGAATATCGATAAATGACACATGAGATCTCGGTGGTTTGAATGATTGACATTTTTTTACACTAGTGTTTAGACTTTACTCATGTCAATGAACATATTCATTGTTTTTCAAAAGCAGACTTTGCATAAAAACGCATGATTAAAAAAGCGGCTAAATTTAGCAACTATCGTTATCAAAACTTTTATTTGTCGGAGTGGTTTGACGAATAACCTCTTTACCAGTTGAAGCCTTCAACTGGTAGTTGCTGACGTCTTGTTTCTAACAACTTGACCCCACCAGCGCACAATAAAATAACAATTAGAATCGTTTTTTAATAGCGGCCCAACGCCCGGTGTTTGCAAGGAAATATCATGAAAATTCATTCTCTTAGCAGGGCAGTAATGCTTTGTTTGGGCTGTTCAAGTCTATCCGTCGTTGCTCAACAAAATGTCGATACTCAAGGTGCATCTACCGCAGGATCTGAGGAATTTGTCGAACGCATTAATGTCACAGGCTCTAACATCAAAGGAGTCGACTTAGAAGGGGCTCAGCCACTGGTCACTATTGATGCCGAAGCCATACGGCGCTCGGGAGCCACGACACTTTCAGAGCTAATGCAAACCATCGGGCAGACTCGCGGCGGAGAAGGATCGTTTTCGACGACACAAAGTGGCGCAACGTCAACCTCGACCCCAGCGGGACAATCAGCTGCGTCGTTGCGTGGACTTGGCCCATCATCCACTTTGACACTTATCAATGGTCGTCGGGTTGCCGCCAGCTCATTTGCCGCCGGCACACAGAACTTTGTAGACATAAACAGCATTCCTTTGGCTGCCATCGAAGAGATTGAAATACTCGCAACAGGTGCATCGGCCACTTACGGCGCAGATGCGGTAGCCGGGGTGATAAACTACATCCTTAAAAAAGACTATGACGGCGCTGAAGTGAACGTTAATTATGGGAACAGTTTTGCTGGCTCTGACGAAGGCAAGTTCACCCTAAACGCCGTCTGGGGTGGCGAAGTGGCAGGTGGCCAATTGACTGCATTTGCAGATTTCTATGACCGCCAAGATTTCAAAGCAACAGACCGCAGTTTTAGCGCTCGGCCGCTACTGGTCAATAGCTACTCCTACCTGCCCAAAGGAACGCCAAATATTTATTTCTTCTCCGCCAGAGACGGCAATGAAATAGGCGCACCAACCTGTGAAACTGAATTTGTGACCACCGAGTTTGGCGAAGAAATTTGTGCTTATTATGGCAATGAAGACGATTATCTGGATACGCCTTTCGAGAGCTTTTCCGGTGGACTGATTTACAATAAGGAATTTGACAACGTCACCTGGAACACCGATTTTTTCTACACGCGAACCAAATCCAGTGCGTTTTCACGCCCTGCCCCAATTAATCAGATCAACGATGATGAAGGGCCATTCACCAGTGAATTTTCTCTGGATTTTCTGCCTAGCGAGGTGACGGATCCGATTTTTGACAACCTCTACATCGATCCTTTTGATACACCAGCCGGGCGGGAGCTTTTTGGCTTCTCATTTGACGCTCGGTTTAACACACCACGCACCACCGAAGTCGAAACCAACGCGTTTCGTTTAGTTTCTGCGCTGTCCGGTGAATATGAGGGATGGGACTGGGAAACGGCAGTCACTCTGTCTCAATCAAAATCAGAGCAAGTCGCTACTGCGGGCATTTACAATCGTTATAAATATCATGCAGCGATTGCCGGGGAGCTATGCTCAAGCGGCGAAATTGCTGACTATGACGCCGATGCCGATACACTGAATTGTAGCTCGGGCGCATTATTGGATATGTACAACCCGTTTTTGCCCAATGACGCAAACAATGAAGCTATCTTGGCGGTTGCTCAGGAAATGCCTACACGAGATGGCGACAGCAAAGTCTATGCGTGGGACCTGCGTGCCAGCGGCGAGTTGTTTGAATTCAATGGCGACTTTGTCATGGCGGCTTTTGGCGTGGACGTGCGCCGCGAAGAAATCACTGACGTACCCAGTGAAAATGCCAGAGCGCGGTTTGAAAATGACTATTTGGTCGACGTATTTGGCTTTGGCTCAAGCTTATCAGAAGCCAAACGCACTCAATGGGGAGCTTTTGCAGAACTGTATGTACCCATCAACGAAAAAATTGATATGCAGTTGGCAGGGCGATTTGACGACTACGATGATTTTGGCAGCACCTTTAATCCTAAAGTTGCTTTGAGTTACCGACCGACTGAAAGTTTGATTCTACGTGCGTCTTGGGCAACGTCGTTCAGAGCCCCCTCACTGACTCAGGCTGGCGTAAAACTGCGCACCACTACCGCTCGTTATGATTGTGGTGCAAACAGCTCAGTATCAGCACTATATTGCGAAGGTGACAACTCAGTTAGGAGCGAAAACGTGCTTGAGTTGGGCAATCCAAATCTAAATCCGGAAGAATCTGAATCCGTCAGTGTAGGGTTTAGTTTCAGCCCGACAGAAAAAACCAATATCACCATGGATTATTGGTATTTTGACCATGAAGACATTGTTGATACGGATATGACAGGTGTATTGGATAGAGCGGTATCAGATGCTTCACTACGTCACTGTGGCCTGGTGCCCGAAGGCGAACAAGGGATCTCTTACGATGAAGATTTATGTTTGGTCACCGATGCTGCTGGCCTGACGATTGAGGAACAAGGCGCTAACCTTACCGAAATATTGGATGCATGGGTCGATTTTGATGATCCTCGCTTTGCAGAACTTCCGTTAAATCGTGATCATGTTTTGTTACTTGAAAATACCGGTACTCAAACGGTCGAAGGTATCGATGTGAAAATTGATCACACCTTTGAGCTGCCGGAAAGTTCCATTACTTTGGCGTTTGACGCGACACACTATCTGAGTTTTGAACGCAATAAACCCGGTTCAGATGAAATAGAAGAATTGATAGGCACTTGGCGTTACCCAGAGAACATCGCCAGCCTGAGTGCGTTTTGGGATGTAGATAACTTTTTTGTTGGCGTGACAGCATTCTATACAGACAGTTACAAAGATGACACCAATCGCCTGCGAGGCAGAGAGATTGACGAGTTGAATGATTTGGGTCTTCTTGATGAAAACGAATTGAGAGACGTCAGTTCCTGGACAACCTTGCGACTGAGCACTGGCTACAAATTTGAAAATGCATCAGTAAGATTGTCTATCGATAATCTGTTAGATCGGGATCCCCCCATCGCTTATGGTTCCTCTCGGGGGTTTGATAGCATCAACCATAATGCGTTGGGCGCGAACTACAACCTAAGCTTGACCTATTTCTTTTAGATGAAATAGCATGAGGTAGCATGGTGAATCGCTCACTATGCTACCTAATTCTAACCAATCGAGGGCCATTATGAGCCACCACGCCGAACCCGAACGCACAGCCAAACCATTTACCGATATCAGTCGTTCAATGCCCGATGCCTTTGTCATCCTATTCTTTATCATTCTGCTAGCGGGAGCGTTAACCTATGTTATGCCTGCTGGGCAATTTGAGACCGCACAGGTGACTAAAGTTTTAGATGGCAAGGAAGTCACACGCACACAATTGGTTCCTGGCAGCTTTTCCTATGCCGATGACCAGGATAGCTCCGCCCCACTGTTTGCAGATGGCGGTGATGCAGGGATCATGAACTATGCCTTTGAAGGCTTGGTATCTGGCGACAAATGGGGTTCTGCGGTGGGCGTGATCGCGTTCATTCTTATTGTAGGCGGTGCATTTGGCATCATCATGCAAACCGGTGCTATAAACAATGGCATACTGGCATTAATCAAACGCACACAAAAAGCCGACTTTGTGATCATTCCACTCATGTTCATCCTGTTTAGCTTAGGCGGCGCAATATTTGGTATGGGCGAAGAGGCCATTGCGTTTTGTATCGTATTAGTTCCTCTGGTCATTGCCCTAGGGTACGATTCGATCACGGCGGTACTCATCACCTACGTTGCCACCCAAATCGGTTTCGCAACCAGTTGGATGAATCCATTTTCGGTGGCTATCGCCCAAGGAATAGCCGATGTGCCGCTGTTCTCTGGAGAAACATTCCGTATCACCGCTTGGGTAGTCTTTACCGCAATCGGCTTAATTTTCACTTTGTTGTATTCAGCTAAAATCAAGCGTGATCCGAGTCTTTCCTTAAGCCATAAAACCGATGCTTTTTTTCGTCAAAAGCAAACAGACATTAAGGTGAACTTTGGAAAAACCGACGCCAGTATTTTACTGCTATTTGCATTGGGAATTATGTGGGTTATCTGGGGCGTCACCCAGCGTCAGTATTATATCCCTGAAATTGCTAGCCAGTTTTTCACCTTGGGCATTGCGGTGGCGACAGTAGCGATTATTGCAGGGCGGATGTCGATGAATCAGGCGTCAGAAGCCTTCCAGCAAGGTGCAAAAGATCTATTACCTGCTGCGCTGATTGTCGGAATGGCAAAGGGCATTGTGATTATTCTTGGAGGATCCTCCGCTGACACCCCTTCGGTATTGAACACTATCCTATTTCATGCCAGTAACGGCATCGCCGAATTAGGCGCCACAGCCAGTGCACTTATCATGTTTATGTTCCAAGCAATCTTTAATTTCTTTGTGGCATCGGGATCCGGTCAGGCAGCGATCACCATGCCACTGATGGCACCGCTTTCTGATCTGGTAGGTGTATCTCGACAAATTGCAGTACTAGCGTTCCAACTCGGTGACGGGCTCACCAACATTATCATTCCTACCTCGGCGTCTTTGATCGGCTGTTTAGGGGTCGCGCGTATCGACTGGATAACCTGGGTCCGCTTCGCTTGGAAACTGGTTTTGGTATTATTTATCGCTGCCGCCTCAACCATGATAATTGCTGTGATGACCGGGTTTAGCTGACGCCATCACAGTAAAATCATTGGTCAATAATCATCATGTAAGGCCTTGTGACATACACAATCTTATGACGGCATTTGACCAATGTAGTCAAATTTGCCGATATCCAATCCATTACTGCGCAATATATTGTAAGCCGTGGTGATATGGAAAAACAGATTGGGCAAAAAGAAGTGATTGAGGTAAACCGGTCCTTTAAAGGTGACGCTTCTATCGGGACCGAGCTGCACGGTTTGTTCTTTTTCCATCGCGGCATCGATCAACTCATCATCAACGTTGGCTACAAAAGTCTGCATATCCTCAATTCGTTGTTTGAGTTGGTCATAGGTGGTTTCTTCAAATGGAACATTGGGCAATTCCAATTCCGCCATTCTTGCCACGCAACGTGCGCAAAACTCGCTGATCATTTGCACTTGCCAAATAAAGGGGTGCATGTCTGGTGCCAAACGTGTTTGTAGCAGAACTTGCTCGTCTAGCCCTTTTTCGGCGCTGAATGATTGAGCCTTATCCACTAAATGAGACAAAGAGCTAAGATATTGTTGAACGACGGGTTTGACGATCGAAGAAGCAGATAGAGACATAGTAAGTCCAAATGTTTTATGTTGTTGGTGTTAACTTAGTTCACATTGAACTCTCTGGCAAGGAGCGAGAATGCAACAATGTGTTGCGCATATTCACCAGAGTTACACTTCTCAATCATGCAAATAAAGTGGCAAAGATGTTCGTCGAATTTATATTGGGTGCCAATTATATAAAAATGTAAGGGTGTTTTATGGCTATCGATTATTCTGGAAAAACAGTCATTATTTCCGGTGCTGCAGGTGGTATTGGTTTCGCAATGGCAAGAGAACTTGGTCAACAAGGGATGAACGTGGTTCTGGCAGATATTGATGAACATCAATTAGCCCAAGCGAAAAACGCGCTAGATAAAGAGGATATTGCGTCAATCACTACAACGTTAGACGTGACAAACTACCAAGACTGGCAACAAACCGTTGACGCAGCACAACAGCAATTTGGTGGTGTGCATATGCTGATTAACAATGCGGGTGTGGGTGGTATTCCTGGCACGATTGAAGAAACCAATCATAAAATATGGCAGTGGGTTGTAGACGTTAACTTGATGGGCGTGCTGTATGGTACGCAGGCGGTTATCCCCGCAATTAAACAAACGGGTGAAGGTGGATGGCTGATCAATGTCGCCTCTATGGCTGGCATGCATGGCGTGCCCTACTCTTCAGCCTATGCCGCGACAAAAGCTGCAGTGGTTTCCATGTCTGAAGCCTGGGCCGTAGAGTTAAAGCCACACAATATCCATGTTTCAGTGTTGTGCCCGGCTTTTGTGAAAACCCGTATCCACGAATCTATGCGCAATTTACAAGACAAATATAAGTCAGAAAAAGGCGCAGGCGATCCGGCGAAATTGAAAAAAAGTGCAGGCATTGCCGCGGAATTAGTTAATTCTGGTATTGATGCGCAACTGTTAGCAAAGAGAGTTTTAGAAGCCCTTGATTCTAAGCAACACTACATATTTACTCACCCCAACTATCGCGACGTGGTAGCAGGTCGAGGCAAGGCGTTAGATAAAGCATTTGAGAATGCACAAAATAGTCCGCTTGTTGGCCATTTAATTGATGAAGAAATTGTCAGTTTATAGTTGACGTTTATTCTTTAACGACAAGTGGGAACGCTTTAGTTGCGTCTTCTGGGCCGGCACCTCAAAGACTGAACACGTCTTTCCCGCAGGCTCTTCTGGCGCGCACGCAGTGGGGGATCTCTTTAGTCCCTGGCAGATCCCCGACAAGAGCACTCGGGGAAGACGTGGAATGCTGCACTCGGGGAATACGTTTATTTGTATTCACGTTTTTCCATAAAGAATGACGTGGTGGTTGGCTTTTTATCTCGATATACTGGGAAAAACGAAGTAATAACGAGAATTCCCATGAAACAGCATGACGCATCCCCTCTATCAGACTATGTCGAGTATCCCGCAGAAGAGATGCTCGCGCGCTCTGAAGCGTTTTATTCAGATATCAAGCGGCGCCACAGTATTCGAAAGTTTAGTGATCGACCAGTGCCACAAACCATTATCGAAAATTGCATCAAAGCGGCGGGCACTGCTCCAAACGGGGCGAATCATCAACCCTGGCATTTCGTCGCCATCCACTCTGCCGAGGTGAAAAAACAAGTTAGAGAACAAGCTGAACTTCACGAGCGAGGATTTTATTCAGGTCGCGCGGGCGAAGAATGGTTAGACGCCTTAAAGCCACTGGGTACCGACGATCAAAAGCCTTACCTGGAACACGCGCCTTGGTTAATCGCAATTTTCAGTCAAAAGAAAGGTGGTTTGAATGCCGGAGAGAAGCACACAAACTATTACGTTCACGAGTCTGTCGGTATTGCCACCGGGTTTCTTATCACCGCGTTACACAATGCTGGATTAGTGACTTTGACCCATACGCCAAAACCTATGTCGTTTTTGTCGAAAATATGTGAAAGACCCGACGACGAGAGACCGTATATGCTGCTAATCGCTGGTTACCCGGCCGAAGATGCAACTGTGCCAAAACATGCTCAGCAGAAAAAAACTCTCGATGAAATTTGCACCTTTTTATAGGAACTTCAGATGAAAAAATTAATCCTCGCCGGTATAGGTTCACTGTTATTAATCATACTCACTACGGCCTGTTCTGACAATGAAGTAGGAGACGTCTCTTTGGGCGTATTTACCACAAAAGATATCAAACTGGATGCTTTGCAAGACCCAATCGTCACCGGTGTAACCTGTCATATTTCCAGCATTGAAGCGAATTTGGATTTATCCGATCCCTCAGACAGTTCTATTGCTTGTCGGCAAACTGGAGAGATAACGACCCAAATGATCGCACAAATTGATAAATCAGCTTCCGGTGAAGTTGTGTTTAAGAAGTCTAAAAGTATTTTTTTCAAGAATATGAAAGTAAGGCGCATCTTTGATGCGACGTCACAGACTTTGATGTATGTGTCTTACTCGACCAAAGAAACCTCTGGGAGTTACAAGCATAGTTTATCAACCGTGCCGCTTTGGGGTACCAAAGCTTATCGAGATCCTCTGGCGGCGCCATCAGTAAACTAATCTCCTGGATATGCCGCCCGTCTATTTGGCGGCGGCATATCGCCAAAAAAACCCTAATATAGTTCGATTAAATCCCATTTGTTGCCACAAAGATCTTTGAAAATAGCGACTTTTCCATAAGGTTCCATGCGAGGCGATTCACAAAACTCGATCCCCTTCGCTAACATCTGTTGATAGCTTTCGTCGAAGTTTTGTGTTTGTAATATTAGCAGTACCCCTTCCCCACCCTGTTTGCCTATCAGAGGTTTTTGCTGAGTTGGGGCCAGGGTTAAGATGATGTCGACGTTATTTGTATGAGTCGGACTAACAACTAACCAGCGATGGCCAGTTTGCTTGTCGGCTATATCTTCCTTAACAATAAATCCTAATTTTTCGACAAAAAATGACTTCGCCAAATCCTGATCATCAACCAATAAAGAGATGCCTGATATTCTCATTTAACTTTCAATATTTCCGATGGGTAAGCGACGACTATAAGTAATTTGATCAAGGTCGTCTTGCAAGTTCAATCCAATTGCGTCGTAAGTTTTCGTTTTTGGTAGTATCCAAATAATCCACACGGGTTTCACTAAAAAACTTATCGCCATCAAATACATCGGTAATGGTCAGCATTGCATCACGATTATTATCTTGTTTTTGAATGGTTCTGATAATTTTCCAATATTCATCGTTTGGTACGGAAAACTCAAGGATACTGTAGTGATCCGTCGTCTGTTCATTACCTTCGAAGGTTTCATCTATCCATGACTTGGTGTTTTTTAGATAGCGCATGACAGAAAGCGAAAAAACTTGAAAGCCTGGGTCGGTATACACCCTATCTACAATCAAGGTTTTTCCGTCAATGCCAGCTAAAAATTGAATCTCCAACGGGATCGCAACGGGTTTCCCATTGCTATAATCAATGTAGTTCAACGTACCCTTATAAGATGCATTTACAAACGGCAGGCGCTCGGGCAATTCACTAGACAATACCTGAATCGACGTGAACGCTAAAAGCAATGTCACCCAAAATTTTTTTACTCGCAGTAAACTAGCAGTCATAGCATTTTACCTTGTCTTGTCCTGTTCAGATCGGTATGAAGTATTGTTGATGCAGATTCAAAACGCCAATATCAGGTTCGCATAACCCAACAAACTCCAATTCGACTCACATTCTTGTCATTCCATCTATTTAAGTTGGTGATTATGATTTAGTCATTTAATGTCCAGACAATAAAGTAAACCAAATATATTAATTCGAGCAAACATGAGCAAAGCAATCCTTTTTGTCGTCGTCTTATTCCTGGTACCCATGATCACTATGGCTCAGGAGTCTACTGGCGAAGACAGCATTGTCTCTCAGGTGGTTAACGCCTATGGGGGCGAAAAACTTCTGCAAATGCAGGCATTTAGACTGGTAGATAACTACAAGGCCTTTCGTTATGGGCAAAGTCATCGCCCCGATTCAGTTGATATGCTCTCCAATCGAGCGGCAACGACAGTTGATTTAACAAGAAACCGAATAGATTTTCGCTGGATACGAGAGTTTCAAGATCATTTTGTTGCGCAGCATCAAATGTTTAATGGTTCGTTAGGTTACAGAATCGAACATGCAAGTAATACCTGGCAACTGTCAGACAATATTTCTTTTAGTCGAGCTGACCGTTTTCATACCCTATTTTTGGATGCTCGACTTGCCCAGTTAATGAGTCAAGCCAATGCAACGATATCGGTCAAAGAGACAATTTTACACAGAGGTGAAACCTTAAAGGTCGTAGTTCTGGAACCTGCAGGGTTGCCAAAGCTAACCCTTTATATCAACGCACAAAATGGCTTAATCAAGAAAATGACCAGACCCAGTTGGCGACCCGATATGGGTTTTGAGTATCAATATTCAAACCATACGGCCCAACAAGGTATTACCTATGCCAAGGATTATTATGTCACCAGGGGCGGTAATCCGTTTTATGTATCCACTCAGCGGCAAGTTGATTGGGGTCTGGATGCCTCATCAGAGCAATTCAGACAGTACTTTCGTGTTCCCAAACACTATGTCCAGGGTGGCAAGTCTATCGACTTCTCGAGTATGACCGTCACTGCGCTCTCTACAAATCTTTATTTAGTGGGAAAAGAATGGGGGTTCTCACTTTTTTATGAAGCCGACGATCATTTTGTTGCCACTGGAGGGTATGAGGGACTCACGGATCGGCTGAACGCATTGAATCAGTTTATTGGAAAAAACAAACCACTGAAGTACCAGATTATTACCCATCATCACACTGATCACTTGAGCGGTATGCCAGAGGTCGCAGAACTCGGCGCAAAATTTGTCACCGTTGCCGCCAATATCGACAGTATTCAAGAACAACTCGAACAACCGCTCCCTGACGAAAGATTTATTATTGTCGACAAACAACTCAGTTTATTGGATAACAAAATTCAAATTTTGGATTTCCCCAACGGCCATGCTAACCACAACCTGCTGAGCTATTTTCCTGATGAAAAAGTGATATTCAGCGCAGATTTGTTCATTTCAAGGCAAAAAACAGGTACGCCAGAAGGCTACCATGGATTAATTGATTTCAAGCAAGCCTATGAAGCTGCTGGATTTAAACCGACGTCATTTGCGGCATCTCACAGTGGTCGAGTGTTAACACTTGAGGATCTGAATGATTCAATTTCAAAGATCCAAAAACAAGTCTGTCCACCAGATTGGACGATTTGTCCATAATAGTGATAGGAATTAATCATCAGAGAATAGTGCCAATGAATTTGCCTGCAATACCATTTATCAAACTAGGCTTTGCAAAATCGATGCTTACCCTATTGTTGGCAGCCAGCTTAGTTGGTTGTGGAGGTAGCAGCGGTGATAGTGCCCCTGCGCCCTCGCCCACACAATCGCCCGAACCGACTCCACAAGCCCCACAATACAGCATGCCCGCAGCCAAAGCTGATGACTGGCAAGTAGCCTCAGCGGTGGAGCTTGGCATGGACGTGACTGTCCTTGAACAGCTTATGGAAAACATAAATAACAACAGCTTCGGTTTTCGTAATATGGACGGCGTATTGATTGTTAAAAACAATCAATTAATTTTTGAGCGCCAATTGAGAAATCAACTCGACATCACTGACGGATGGGCAGACAACCAAAACCTCGACATCCATGCTGTACACTCTGTAACAAAAAGCATTATGTCCGCAGCGATTGGCATTGCTATCGAACGAGGAGAGATCGGATCGGTGGATGACTTGGCACTGTCTTACTTTTCTGACTACTTACCACTGGCCAATGATTCTCAATCCAAACAACAAATGACCATAGAAAACTGGTTGACGATGCAGCATGGCTTGCAATGGAATGAGTGGGACGTGAATTACCTGGATGACGCAAACCAAAACGGCCAGATGATTGATGCAGCTGATCCAATGCGCTTTTTACTTGATTTACCCTCGGTCGCCCAACCTGCCACAGACTATGCTTATTCAACAGGAATATCCTTTGCGTTAGGCAGGATCATCAGTCGAACCAGTGGGCAGCGATTTTACGATTATGTGCAGCAGCATTTGTTGACACCCATGAATATTCAACAACATGACGCCTGGTTTATGAGAAACGATGTCCACGCGGGCAGTGCCCTTTACTTAACCATGCGCGGTATGGCTAAGTTTGGCCAGATGTACTTAGACGGTGGGCAGTGGTTGGGACAACAAATTGTACCTGCCAACTGGGTTGCTTTGTCAATCGAAGAACATGTCAGCCAGGATAATATACGCTATGGATATCAGTGGTGGTTAAATACCTTCACCTCAGATGGCGTTGATTACGAGGCATTTTACGCCAATGGCTGGGGGGGGCAGTTTATTTTGGTGATCCCTCAACTTAATAGCGTAGTGGTGTTAACTGGTCGCCGCTATCAAGACGGTCAGTCAGAACAGACCAGCGTTAGAATGATGCTAGAAGATTACATCATTCCCTTCTTGGTAAATTAACCCCAATCCCGGATAAGCAACGCCTGTAAGCACCGCTATTTATCCCCCTATCTTCGTTGTTCATAATGTGTTTGGAGTGACTAGACAACATAATTCTCGCCTTGATAAGGGAATAAATCACGGCGCTTACCTTTAAAAAACCAATATCAAAATGACGATAGCTTCTATGCCATTGATAAAGCTTTAAAAACTAAACTATTCCGACATTTCTTATCCAGAATTGGGGTTAAATTAAACCAGTTTGGAAATTCGTGTTGCGAGACTGATAGCAGAATTTACGTCTAATTGACTCAGCTGTCCATCGACACAGTGCGCAACAACTCCTCCTTGATGACCCAATCGATTGATTGCAGGTTGCAGATTGCAGTGTGCCACATCCAGCCCCACCCACAACATGCCATGTTGAGTAGCTAGTGTTTGAAAATAATGGATGGTTGAGCTTTGATCACCATTGGGAGCACTTCCACTGGTGATCCCCGCGGCGATTTTGCCTGACCAGGGTTGATCAGACCAAAAATCACTGGTCGCGTCAGCAAAGGCTTTAAACTGAGCGCTGGGCCCGCCCATGTAAGTAGGCGAAGCAAAAACAATTACCTGACATGTATTGAGTTCATCGAATATTTCGGAGTCGACGAATCGCCCTTCAATTATCTTTGCCCCGTGAATTTGATAGCACAACACGTCATGACCATCGTTGGCGACCACCCGTGCGGCCTCTTCTACCAGTTTTGCTGTTGAATCAGTACCACTAAAATAAACAAACCCAATTCGTGCCACAATTTTCTCCTTTCCATATAAAAGTGACACCTAGCTTAATACCTCAAGATTACTTGAGGTAAATAGTTTTTTTCAGATTTTGAATATTAGTCTGCGTAACCGCTGCCGATGGCGCGAAAAGGCATATCCAACCCGAGTTCCGGGACTTGCTTGCCTACCCAGGCAGGAAAGGTATTGCTGTTAGGGCCAGGAAACAGCGTGTATTCATTGGCCCAGGGGTAACGACTGATAGCGTTTGTGACCTTGGGGATCAGTTCCTGGGCTTTTTCGCCGGTTACCGATAAAACTTTTTCAGGTTTAGCGCCATACCAGTATCTATCTGGAGAGGCTGTTTTGTATTCGCGTAGAGCGGGTAAACCATTGTCAACCCGCCACCCAACGACTTCATAAACGCTGTACTGTGTGTCATTTTGTGGTTTGATCGCGATCCAAGTATGTACAGCAAACCAGCCTCGCCAGCTAAACGCATCAGCCGCGTACACTTCAATAATTGCACGTTTGTCTACTTGCGGATCGGGGGCAATGCCTGCGGGCTCTCTGCTGGCAGTGCGCCAGTCAGTATTTGTACAGGCCGCAACAAATAAAATTAATGCAAAAGCAAAAAACGCTCTGATCATCTAGATACCTCATTGTAAAGTGCCCACAAAGATAAAAAACAATGCACGGCAATAATTATAGGCATTGTAGCGTCTCATTTTATAGTTAAAGAAGACGAACTAGACGTAAGTTCAGATGAATGATTAAACCCGTTTTGCGATGAAATAAAGCGATTAATGCTGGGCTAAACGAAGCTGCCAATTTCCGCCGTGTTCGCGCGTACAAGCCTGTTCTGAATCAAAACTTACATGTCGCTCAATCTTTTTTAACGTTACTCCATAATTAGCCAAGTGGTTTTCAATCTCACTCATCATTGAAGCATGCTGACTAACGGTTGCCGCTACTTTAGCATCCTCGGAGTCAAACACACATGTAATGTGCAAGCTTGCTGGAAAATCAGAATAATCAGCAGTATGGGTTAACCAATCAAACCCAGTGACAAACTCTTTGCAAGATTCACAGGCTTGTGTCAGCGCTTTGATAACATTCTTTTCGAGCTTTTTTGTTGTTTTATTCACTATTGGTTAGCGCCTTTTTCGACAATGCTTTTGTATTTAACCCCAATCCTCGATTGGGTTTATTAACTTCGATATGCAGCTTAAGCATGATTTGGATCAATATTGCTAGCGCTAATCAGGATGATAATGGCCTGGATTTCCATAATAAGCTTAAAAGGCCTGCAACAATGCAATTTGAAAAACATACGTTAGTGAATGATTTTCCTGAGCACCATCACACGATCCGCCATTTGAAAATGAATGACCTGCACTTTGCAAAACTATTTGATCAATATCACGAAATAGAAAATGAAGTGCATCAAATTGAAGAAAAAAACAATCCTGTGTCTGATGAATACTTAGAAACGTTAAAAAATCAACGAATCTCACTGAAAGATCAATTGTATCGTTTGATCCAAAAAACAGAGAAAGCACTGTGAGTGCCTTCTTCACAAGGACGTTTGCAGCACTTACAAAAACCAAGGTTCACCTAGGGCGCATAACCATTGCACTCTTCTTGTTAATTTGCGGTGCAAGCTTTTTGACTGCCTGCAGCAGCCAATTTGCGGAATCGGTCAGAAAAGTCACCTACCCGCCAGATTTTAACTATGTTGAACCCGAGCAATTGCGATCCGACATGTCTCAACTTGGAGCGCTGATGCGAACCCTTGAATTTCAATTAGCAGATGAACCAGAGCAAAGTAGCAGTCGCACTGAACAACACCGGCAACGGGTTGTAGAAACACTTAGAAGCATTGAAGGGATAGCCACCAAACTGCAAGCCGGTGATGCTGGCGCTAATCACCCATTTTTACAAGATTACATGCGTGACTTCGTTAAAACTGTCGGAGAAGCTCGTGTAGCCGCCTCATTGCAACAGCCTCGATATTTCCTTGCAGCAAAGGTTTCAGGTGGGTGCACTAACTGTCACCGAGTAAACCGTTAACCTTTGATTTAAATAGCAAAGGTTTTTATTACGCCAATTTAAACTTGGCAAATATCGCCGCTCTTTGGCACATAAAAGCTTAATACCCGGTCAAATTTACTTGGATTATTCCACTGCTGCCGAATACGGCAGATATACGGATAAAAAGTGCGAATAAAGGCTAACCCGTCTACGTCAAAAAATTGTTTGGCGACAGCTGAATCACATAGATTTAGCTCTCTACACAACAAAATCTGTTCATAAAAGGTAAATATTTGCTCTAAGGCACCATAAAGATCGTCTTGTTCAACAATTTTATTAATATGCGCGTTGTATTGAGCAGGCAATTGTTCTGGTTGAATGTCTGGACTTGTCAGCAACTGATTAATGGCATCCACATGCAACGTCATCGAGTCCGTTATTTTTAAACGCGCTTCCATCAGCAATCCATCGCTGTGGTAACGTTCCACAAAAGCCATGGTGCGGTCTACACGCACCGCTGCTTTGTGTTCAAGATATTGAAAAACCCCAAAGATACCGCCCACAACAACAGACAGTGCCGCCACCCAAGTGCCGACAACCTCTGCCATCTGAAGTCTAAATTCTTGCGCGTCCATCAGGTTTTACATACGGGCAGATTTTTGTTGACTAAGCAAGGGTCGTATCCTCTGTCATCACCTGTAGCAGCCTCGCAATTTTCAGGTACCTCAGCACGACATTCTGGTGCCTCCTGAGTCTCTTCAGTCGATTGGCAGCCGGCTATTCCCCATGAAAATAGCAGTAAACTGAATATCGTCAGTAAGTGAGTTTTGGCTGATTTTATATTCATGCATCTTCCTTAACTTTGATATGTGCTGTCGATAATACTAGTCTAAGTCCTGTCGATTCAAATAAAATTAAGGAAAAATATATGCTTAAGCTTAAATATCTCGCGGGAATTGCGACTATATTGCTGTGTCATTTGAGTTGGGCCGACGGATTTCCTGACGATTTAAGAGTAGTAACCGGGGTGTCGTTTGGATATAGCGATTTTTCGTTTGATGAAAAACTCGATCATAATATCAGCTTTCCCAGTGTATCAGTGCCAATCGCACTGACCTCTGGTAATTGGCAGATTTCCGCAAATTTACAATCGACCCTTCAAGATGCCGATATCTCCGAAGAGGAAGACGTTGGTAAAGCCTCTAGAGATGATTATGATTTCACCGTAGGGTATCGCGCAACTCAGCATTGGACACTTTTTGCTGGTTACAAATATGGCAAAACGTCCATTCAGTTTACTCCCCGAGACAGCGAAGATGACGATGAATTAATGGTAACGGACGAAAGCTACAAACAATCCGGCCCTTTCATCGGTGTTAGTTACGGCTGGCGTTTTGAAAATGCTGGAAGCCTAAATATTTCCGTTGCTTACGCTGACTTGAGCGCCACAAACAATTTTTCAGCCAATACTGATGATGAAGACGAGGAAGGTGAGAGTGATGAAGTCATCGAATTTGATGATATTACCGGCAACGTCACCGGAGACACCAAAGGTCTCAGCTACAGTGTCAGTTGGACCATGCCGATTTCCAGTAACTTGCTGTTCCAAACCCGTTTAAAACTAAATGACTACCAACAAGACATAGATTACCAAGGCACCAGGTTTAAAGACATTGACGAAACCTTCACATCATTGCACGTTGGGGTAGCCTACGTTTTTTAAAAATGCTCAAAAAACCACAATGTCGGGCATATCTTTATTTTTAGGTGCACTGAAGTAGACTTCACTTAACAGTGAAGAGTGCTCCCATGGAACTTGGCGGTTTTGCGTTTCTCTAGCAACGCCTGAGCGCACTTTTTTAAAAACCTCTTCAACTGGCAAGCTATTACCGATATAACGCAATAGATGTTTAGTGTAGACGCCATTTTTACTGCGTCCATCGGAGGCAATACCGCCAGGCTCTGTCGCAAACGCGATTAGCGTGCCAGGAGGCGCATCAACGGGTGCAAGTCCTCGGGAGCTGAGAATCTGTGTGTTTTGTTCAAAGGGATTGTTCCGACAAGCATCAAGAATTACAACGTTTTGCAACGCTGGATCTTGTTGCATGTGAGTGAATAAATCAGTCAGGTTATACAACTGCGTAAAAAAGTCGTCCTGGCTCTCAAAATTAATATCCAGCGGGATCAGGTAATTGACATGATTAATCTGAATAGCGTGTCCTGCATAGTAAATCACCGCTAGTCTTTTAGCGAGAGGGTGCGCCCTTAGGCCATCATAAAAGGCTGTAACACCCTGTTTAAGCTTTTCGCCATTCGCGTCAATCAAGGTTGTGACTTCAAAGCCAGCATCGCGCAACGCCACAGCGATCGAACGGGCGTCGTTCAACGCATGCTTCAAAGGCGCGGCTTGATAACTTTGATTGCCAATGACCAATGCAAAACGTTTAGTGCCGTCCGTTGCTAAAACCGAGGTGCATAAAAAGACGTACATGAATACTACGAAACTAAACCGGTACAGAAAACAACGACACATAAAATCAGTCCAATATTGAATACCGCTTAAGCATAGAGCCTGCAATGTGAGAACTCAATGAGCACATATTAATCAACACGTTTCTTGAAGACCGCGCCGTAACCGCGACCCTGACTAAAAAGTGTAGGGTTAAATTAACCGACAGTTGCTATTTTTTTATTAATAGATTCAGATAGTTAACTTTCATAATTTAATGCAATTTAAATTTGCATTGTGAATAGGCTCGCATACACTTTGATAGTGTGGAATAACTCAGAGCATTAGGTTTGTTGCGTCTGTTTCTTTTATTGTTTTGTTTACTTTGTGCATCTATACAAGCAAATGGCAACGATGTTCGTGTAGATATTCGTGTAACAGCGGCGTTTTCAAAACAAGATATCGGAAATCAATTTTATGTTGAGCTGGCTAAGTTGGCGCTATCCAAAGGCGCTGATGGTAGAACAGTTCCCAACATTGTCCCTACGGTTTCGATGAATCAGGCGCGAGCGCTAAAAGAACTTGAAAAAGGCACCTTGGATTTGCTTTGGATAGGTACAGACATCGACAAAGAAAAGCATTTCAGAGCAATTCGAATCCCGCTACACATGGGTTTGATGGGCTTTCGACGATTTATTATTAACGAACAAGATCGAGACAAATTTACCGCAATCAATTCCCTTTCGGGTTTGCGTCAACTGATGGCATGTCAAGGCACACATTGGCCTGATACAAAGATTCTAAAAGCTGCTGGGCTCAATGTCCTATCTACTTCAATCCACGAAAACCTTTATGAGCATTTAGGCAAAGGCCGATGTGATTATTTTCCTAGAGGGTTTCATGAAGCGCCGGCTGAAGTAAAACAATGGAAGGCAAAATTCCCAAGCTTTAAGGTCTACGATGGATTAATTCTGCACTATCCTTTTACCATCTATTTTTTTACCACCAAACAAAATGAAAAGCTGGCAAAATGGGTTGAAGACGGACTTGAGAAAATGATTGACGACGGTGAGCTTTTAGCATTTATGCAGCAACATTCTTACACTGCGCATATTTTCCCTTTGCACCGCTTTCAATCTTCGACATTTATAGAACTGAAAAATCCTTGGCTTCCCCTCGACACCCCGATAAAGGATCCGCGATATTGGTTGTCTGCCGATTGGTTCAAGCGCTCCCCCCAATAGATAAATTGGCAGTAAATTAACGGTTGTCCAGATTAAAAGCTCGGATCGCTAATCCTTCGCAAACCGAATTAAATGCATCGCCTTCGATAACAGGCAAGTCCGACAACATTACCTCTTGCAGCTCTTTTTTAACTATCGGAGACAAACTCATGCCACCTGTAATAAAAAGCAGTTCTGGAGGCTGCGAGCTTTTTTCCAAACACTCGCTAACGAGACGCTTAACCCGTCTTAACCATGATTGCATGGAACGATTCAGATCGTCATTGTTGATACTCACTTCGTATTCAGCTTCGATATAATGCAAAGGTAAGATGATAGCGTTTTTGCTGGAAAGCAACTCTTTGGCCAAGCGTGATGAATTGACTAAACGCGCAGACAGTTTTTCTTCTTGAACAACTAACAGTCGCTGTAATAATTTTGGCTCTTTGACAATAGACATAGTTTGAGCAATTTCGAGCCCGTATTCCTCGGAGAAAAACTGATTTAACTTTGGAATGTTGTCCACCGCACACATGTCAGTAAAGTACGTTGGCGGTACTGGCAGACCATTTTGCATTTGCAGCCCTTGCCCCATGGTTGGTGCAATGGACTTAACAATCAGGTTTTTGTCACACTCCATTCCGCCCAAACGCGTACCTGTAACGGACAATACGTCTTGCTGCCGATCAAGGTTACTCACTTTTTGAGGGGAAAGTTTTATGCAGCAAATATCGGTTGTTCCCCCACCAATATCGACGACTAGCACGTTGGTATCTTTATCTAACGAACGTTCTATTTTATACGCTGCAGCAATTGGTTCTTCTAGAAATTGAACCTGACTAAAACCAGCCATTTGCGCCGCACGTGTCATGATATCGATGGCTTGATTATTACCCGCATCACCCCGGGTTCCATGAAATTTGACAGGTCGACCAATCACTGCGGTATCAACAGGAAGGTTCAACTGATTTTGCGCGCTGATCCGAAAATATTCTAGTTGTTTGGCTATCATGCCAACAAAAGCTTGTTGTTGGCCTGCAACTAAACTTGCCCCCAAAAAATTCTTCGGCGAATAGATCAGACGGCCTTTTTCTGGTGTTTTTAAGTAACGTTTAAAACCCTCTTCACCAAACGCAAATTTACCGGTTTCGACTAGTTGCTGAAGGGATAGATCTTGCACCGTTAAGTCTTTTAACAGTATTTGGATAGCTCTGCGTTGCAGTGCAGGTTTGTTATGCAATTCGGCACGCAAATCATCGATTTTGTCACTGTAAATCCGCTGTTCTCTCGGGTCCTGCGCTTCGTAGTAACTTTGTTTGGCTTTTTCTATCTGATCGGTAATCGCTCGTTGGATGTGCAAGACTTTATTTTCTATTACCTCAGTCGGTGGCAGCGGTAAATCATCTTCATAGTAAATAAAGACAGACGAACGAATCTTATTCGACTGATCTTGCAGCGGATCAAGTTTAATAAAATGATGTTGTTGCCCATCGAAATATACGGCCTCAGAATTTGACGTGCCGTAATCTATACCAATTGCTGCCATACAAACTGCTAGTAAATTAAAAACTGGCCGCGGAGTTTAATGCAAAAGAGCCTGAGTTTCACTACTTCACTGAATCAAATTGTGCTCATAAAGCTGACAAAACTTCTTCGTGGTAGAGCATCATTGGTTAAGCTGCACATTTTTTACATAATGTTGCAAAAGGCACAGCATGTAAGCGTTCCTCGCTAATTTTTCCATGACACTTTTCACAGTGACCAAATCGACCGTTTTCAAGTTTAAGCAGAGCATGCTCAATCTGCTCCAATTCCTGTTCGGCCTCGTTTTTCAAATTCAATAACACTTCATCATTTTGGCCTTCAACCACTTGCTCAGAAAACTTAGCACTGGTCATTCTGCTGTGCAGATCCTTGTCTATCTTTTCAACACGGTTTTTTAACTCATGCTGAAGCAATAACAATTGCTCTTTCCAATCCATCATTTCACCTTTGCAGCTGACGTTGGGTGGTTTTATAGATGTTACGCATATCGAAAAAGACAGTATTGATTTGAATCAAAGACAGATAAAAGATAATACCACCATCAAAACGCTCAAAAGTCGCTCGTCTTGCAATGAAAGCAGTAGTAAACCAAACTCTACTTCGTTCGCGAAAAAATCATCAATTAATTCAATGATATTGTGTAAACCATCAGCTAATAAAGTTTCTAGCCGCAATTGCTATACTTGTGTAATTAATAGACTAAAGTCTATTACTGTATTGCTGTTTTTTAAAATAGACTACAGCAAAGATATTCCGAAATTTACTTTTGCATTTAGGAAGCGCAGCAAAATTCACTTGGTGATTTTAGACTGGTGCCAACGTTAGTACTCGATTAGGGAAGAACACTATTTAGCGCAAAGTCCAGGTTTAATAACTCAACCCAAAGTTCGGGAGAGCCCATGATCGAGATCATCTATGTAAGTCGCGCGTCACAGCGATTCAAAGACAATGAACTAAGCAATATGCTTAAAGTTTTCCGTAAGAATAATCAATCAAAAAACATCAGCGGCTTACTGCTGTATAACGGATCAGGAACCTTTATCCAAGCCTTAGAAGGTGATGAACATGTTGTATCTTCATTGTATGAAACCATTCGCCGCGACCCTCGCCACAGTCGCGTCAACCTTTTAGGAAAAGAAGAAATCTCCGAACGCAAGTTCCCAGACTGGCGAATGGGTTTTCAAAATATCAGTAAACTTTCACTCGCCGAGCAAGAAGGTTTTTCGGACTTTATGCTACATGCAAAACCACTCGACTTTCTTACGGCGGAACCTAGCTTTGCCGTTGACATGCTCGAATATTTTAAACAATCGACAAACCTCGATTTAGATAAGGATTAGCCCATATGTTTTCTAAATTGAAAATAGCAACACGAATTTATTTGATGGGCGGTTTACAATTACTTTTGATGCTGTTTATGGGCGGAATGGCCATTTTGCAAATGACAAAAATCGGCCATGAGCTCACGACTATTGCAACAAAAGACATTCCCCTTTCAAACTTTTTAACGCAAATCACTGAGCATCAGATAGAACAAGCCGTTCTATTTGAACGAACTTTGTTTTACACCTCGTTGGCCAAACAGGGTGTCGCAGATTCACAAAACGAAGCGAGCGGGGTTAAAATAAAATGGTCAGAACTAGCAACAAAAATTGAAAAGGAGCTATCGGAAACGAAAAAGTTCGTGTCTGAAGCGCTAAAAAGTATCGACGACGATAAAACCAAAAACGAATTTATCAACGTTTTAGCTGCGTTAAAAAAGGCTGAGGAACACTATCGTAAAGTTAAGGAGTTCAGCGAGCTAATGTTTGAACAATCGTCGCAAGCATCACTTGTTCAACTGTCTGAGCAGGCTCATAAAGTCGAAGCTTTAGGTGATGAAGTTAAAGACGAATTAGTCGCCATTCAAATGCGGATCCAAAACTTCACTCTCGAAGCAACACTGAAGGCGGAACAAGACGAAAAAGAAGGGTTAAACTGGATTATAGCAATGCTCGTTATCGCATTGGCTTTTGATTTAGTTGTGCCGCGAATTATAGGGCAGTCGATAACCAAACCCATAGTGACTCTATCAGACAGATTGCGGGAGATCGCCGAAGGAGACGGAGATCTAACTGTTTCGCTAGATGAATCAGGGAAAGATGAAACGGCCGACGTCGCTAGTTCATTTAACCGTTTTCTGAAAGTGCTTAGAACCATGATTGGCAACACCAACCAACAAGCACAGGAACTTGGAAACTCTTCTGAAATCGCCTTGTCTGTCATGCAAAAAACTGCTGAAGACGTCAACAAGCAAAGACTAGAAACCGAAATGGTTGCAACAGCGGTCACCCAGATGAGCACGACTACGCAAGAAGTTGCATTAAACACTGCCCAAGCTGCAGATGCCACCATGAAAGTGAGAGATCGGGTAGTTAGTGGTGAACGCGTGGCAAATGAAACGCAGGAAATCATGAAACAGTTGGCAGAACAAGTCACTGAGTCCTCGAACGTCATCGAAAGCCTTGTTGCAGAGACCAATAATATTGGCAGCGTTTTAACCTCTATTCAAGGCATCGCTGAGCAAACCAATTTGCTTGCCTTGAACGCGGCAATCGAAGCTGCTCGTGCAGGTGAAAGTGGTCGTGGGTTTGCCGTGGTTGCAGACGAAGTGCGTTCCCTTGCACAGCGCACACAAACCTCAACCGTAGACATTCAGGATTTATTGGTAAGACTGCAAGCTGAAGCGAATAATGCTGTGTCTAGCATGAGTAAAGGCAGTGAAAGCACTGAAATTTGCCTCAAAAAAAGTGCACAAACTAGCCAGACATTTAAAGATGCGGCCGAAGCGGTGCAAGAGATTTCCGATTTGAATGTACAAATCGCTGCTGCTGCAGAAGAGCAATCTTCAGTCGCTGAAGAGATTAATCGAAATTTGATTAATATCAGTCAATTGGCAGATGATACAGCTGCCGGAGCGCAAGAAACAAAAGATGCCAACAAAAACATCGCCATGCGAGTAATTGACCTGCACACCAATTTGAATAAATTTGTTATTTAACTCAGGTATGTCCCATAATAGCCCGCGAAATTTGCGGGCCAGCGACTTGTTGAAAGAGGTTGATTAACTAAATTCTTGCCACTAAATGCAGTTGGCCACAACGTTGCTCACTTGACGCCAACCAGCACACTGACACACTTTTTACGTCTTTGTCTTTTAATGTCGTTGTTAGCGCATCAAAGTTTGTTGAAGTAATTGGGGTCCCATTGATGCTTTTAACAATACTGTTCACGGGTATCTTTAAAGCCTCGGCTCCAGTACCCGGCGC
Organism: Aliiglaciecola sp. M165; assembly: GCF_007197995.1. Lineage (GTDB taxonomy): Bacteria > Pseudomonadota > Gammaproteobacteria > Enterobacterales > Alteromonadaceae > Aliiglaciecola. Next base: position 103,589 of record NZ_VKKH01000006.1, on the reverse strand, counting down.
AATGTCTTTGGCAATGGCCCCCTCTTTGTGCGGAAGTAGTCGCAATCCAGAGCGATCAGACAAAACCAAGGTGTCATGCTGTTGAACCGGCTGGATCCAAATCGTCTCTCCTGCAAAGTCAAATACCATATTAAAACGCTGCATAACGCGATTCCCTAGTACTCCATGACTGCCACTTTGAGGATTACTGCCAGCAAAACGAAAATAGGTGGGCAGTTGCTTGAATTGACTATTACCAAGATGAAACGCATTCAAGTGACCTACCCTGTTTGTTGTATCGCCACTAATTCCTGACGTCCTTGTTTCATAAGTTTTATCAGGGATAACAAAATCGTTGTCTCCAGCAAACAGGCTTAGGGTGCCAGTAGAACCAGTGTCTAACATCACCTTTACGTTTTTTTCGCCTTCGCCATCTTCAACCAATGTGGTTAAAAAAGGCGTATTGCTTTCGACATCAATACTGAGTTTTTGCCATGTTTCGGAGGCATAGATATTAATGTTTTTAGATGTGGGAGCTGAAATGACAAGGGTGTTTTGGTCGTGATTGATTTCGACCAAACAACAGTTAAAAAAGTCCGCCCCCAATACACCATCAAAGTAGGTTTCTTCAATACTATCAAAAGGCATTGCTGACGTTGGAGCATAAATGACAGACAGGTTTTTAATCGCAAAATCTCCAACTTTAATCTGCATATCATTGACGATGTAGGCAACGGGATCTTCACCATTCCCCGAGCCGGATATGGTCAATGGCGTGTCCCGAGGAAGCTTCAATAAACGCGTTTGAGCGGTTTCGGTAAGAACGGTAGCCGCAGCCCCGGAGTCCAGCACAAACACAAAGCCCGGCTTTCCGTTTACTGAAACATCCACCAAAACATGCTCATTTAATTTGTAAAAAGGTACGGAAGTGCGGCCTAGTTCGTTATTCCATGTTGCTGTCGCATTGGCGTTTTGCCACTGGAAACTTGCCATGTCCCAAATTCTACAACCTGACAACATGGCTAGTGCCCAAGTCACAAGTGCGATTTTTAAGTAGGTTAACAACGTGGGTTTTGTCATCGATCGAATCATATTGTTTGTCATAGTGTTTTCTCCAAATTCATGACCACTATAACAATATATAATTATTGTTATACAATAATTTATATCTGTAATGTAATAATATATTTCTGTTTAAAAGAATTTTTGTAACTCCAACATAACTATTTTACACTGCTCATAGGCAATCAAGAGACATTACATGAACGCACTAGAAAAACTCAAACACACAAGCTTTATTGCTCGAGTAATGGTTTTTATTGTGTTGGGGTTAATAATAGTTACTGCCCTATTTGGCTTTTTCACTGAAGGGCGATGGTGGATTTCCTTTGGTGATGATGCATTTAATCAAATGTGGCAGACTTACCCTGATGCTAAAAACACCTTGTCACTGCTCATTTTACCCGCCGTAATCGTCCTGCTTTTAGCTACATTCTTTTTGCAAAAGCTTTTACAGCAGTTAAGTCTTGGTCTGTTTTATTCAAACATCAGTAAGAGTTGCTTGAAGTGGCTAGCATGGCTGTGCTTTTTTGGCGTGATGTACAATATGCTACTGAATCCTCTGGCTTCAATATTGATAGCTCCCGAGCAAGACATCGAAATCAGTATTCGCCCTCTTACATTGATCGTTGTGTTTTGCCTTCCTGTTCTGATTCACTTATTCAATGCGGCAAGTGAATTAGATAAAGAAAACAAAGAGATTATTTAGATGCCTGTCCTAGTAAACCTCGATGTTGTATTGGCGAAACGCAAAATAAGATCAAAAGACCTGGCACAGAAAATAGGCATTACTGAAGCCAATTTGTCTTTACTTAAAAGCGGTAAGGTAAAAGGTGTTCGCTTCGCTACACTTGAAGCGATCTGTCTGCATCTGAAATGCCAACCTGGAGACATTTTGGTGTATGAGGAGGACGAACAGAGTGACGAACAAAAACCAGATTAAGCTGCAGTCAAAACACTGCAGCTAAGGCTAAGTTAAGCAGTTCCTGTGCGACATTCATGTAATCGACGACGATAGGTATTACCCAATGGTAATTTCATGGTCGTAGTTTGTACGTCCGACACCCGCTTACCCGATTCCGCATCTTGTATCCAAACGGATATGTCGTTGCCTTCGCGTTTACGATTGAGAGTATAGTTTTTTCCCGATTCTAGATTCACATTAAAGCGCACTTCTGCTTCCTTGCGGCTATGGGGAACAAAACGCTTATTGCTCACAGCAATCACCATTAAGTCATACTCGCCTGCGGGAAATTGTCCTGCAGCGTGCCAGTTGACCAGTTGGTTGTTTGAGCACATCAAAAACAACGATTCACGCGGATCGTCAATATTACGTTGGAAATTTTCAATCCGAAAATGCTCGTCTTTAAGCGCGGTTTCTATCGGAAGCGTGCTGCATCCAAATACTACGAGGCTGGCTAAACACACTATGATCAGGTTACGATTCTTCACATTTCCACTCCTTCAGATTCGCGAATATTGTATTCAAGGTAAGTTGGCAGTAACCAACATTCAAAGAACCTTGGGCTGCCTTTTCAGTATGGCTAGCAACTTTCGGTAAAGCAAGTTCCCACACCTTGTTCACATTTCATCTATGAGACTATACGCACGGTGTGGCTCAAACCTCAATCCATTGCGGTCAAAATTAATGTTTATCAGACAACATCAGTTGCAACGACTCAGGAAGTTTTCCGCGAACCTTTTGGGTGATCATTTGCTCGTTTTTCTGCCATAGCACGCCTAAATAGATGACTGCCAAGCCCATAACGGTCAACACAATTGGAAACAGCCAGCTATTTTCAAATACATCAAACGCGAGATAACCGAGATAGAAGCAGACCCCTAAGGCACCGCAGACAACAAAGATTCTTCGCACTAACGCCACACCAATTAAAATCATCGATAAATTGATCAGGCAATACATAAACTTCGATAGCTCGTTGTCTGAGTCTTGTGCAGTTAACCCACACCAGAACGCTAGAACACCAAATAAATATAGCCAAAACGCATAGTCTGCTTTGTGGCTGGCACGCAGGTCCACCCAAAAAGCAATGAGTGTCATCATTGCGCCAATAAGCATGGTGATCAGCATGCGAAACTCAAAATCGTAATAATTAGCCGTCAACATTTGCGCTACATCCATCGACATATACCAAAGTGTCACGGCAATTGGCATGACTAAAAACGGATACTTATATCGATAAGCGACGACTAACCCTACCACTAAGGTCGCCAATTCTAGATAAATCCAATGCCATTTGATATAACGATGATATTCGTTATAGGTCGAATCATCTGGCCACCAGCCCATAGCTAATTGCAGTCCATAAATAGCCAGAGGTGTCAGTGCCACCGCAAAGGTTGCGCAGATCCCAGCTGGAACGACGCGCTCTTTGATGGCAAAACGTTCAGTTAGCCATAGGCCAATCCCGGCATACAGCAGAGCAATAAAGAATATTCCCCAACCGCCAAAAGCCTCGAAACCAAGGTTCATGAAAAACGACATGGCGCCAATGGCGATAAATCCGCCTAAGTAATACAGCACATGCGTCAAGTCGAACTGAGATCCTGCCGCAGGATTATTTTTGAGGAATTGAAAAAGTGCTTCTGCCTGTTGGGGAGAGATAACATTTGCAGATGCCGCTTCGTCGAGATTTTTGCGGGTGATCTTCATAATGAGTGTATCCTGTTTGCCAAAGTAAACGACAAGGTTAAAATACCTCCAGTTCAACTTTTCGCAAACCAGTAAAATAAAAGTCTATTATTTTAATACTTTTAGTATTAGAAAACTGTGTTTTGTTGCTGCTTGACTCCTTTGTTGCGCAAGTCTGCAGTCAAATTTGTCAAAAGTCTCCGCTTTCCAGAGCTTGCTTGAACTCGTTATCGTAGAGCAATAAGGTTTTATCCATTAGCTGGCGAAATTGCTCTTTAGTGCCATCAAGCTCACGACGAACCCAAAATCCCATTGCAAAGGCAAAATCACGGGAATGCGCTTCGGGTCGTTCACCGATTGACGCCACAGCCAGCTTCGTCACCGCCAATATGAATTGTTCTCGACTTTGTTCAACGTTTAAATAGTCTCTCACGGCCCGTTGATGTATCTCAGGAAAAGCTTCCAAAGTGATCAGTGAAATTGCGTACACGCGCATCATCCGTTTTATTGCGCGCTCGTAAACGGTTTGCGTGGCTAAACGCAGTGCAGAATCTTTGTCTTGTGGTAACAAGTTTTGATCAAGCCAACTTAGAAATGCGGGATTGTAGTGGCCAAAATTCCCCTTTTCTGCGCGCCAAACCTGCCAGTCTTGCATTGTATGTGGTCCACTGACAAACGGCTCTGGTGCTCCCAAGGTTGAGAGTAAAACATGTATTCCTGAACGTTTGACGTTTGAAAGATACCAACGCACATTGCCAGGATAATCCCTATCATAAAAACCGAGTTGGTCTGGCTCTGTTGCATTGGCAATTTTTTCCCACACAATGGGCATGGAACTCATCGGAATCTCGAGCTGAGGTACTTGCTCTAATCCAGCAAAAACCGCTTCAACGGGCAAAGGTTCTTGTGTTTGAGTCTCGGCCGTCTGAGTCTGTGAAGGAGGTGAAGACGTCCATAAAAGATTGCCTAGTTGCTCACCTATCCATGTCAGGACTGATGTTGGTTGTGCAGTACTCAAAACGCTATTTTGCCCTAAACGGCTCGCTACATCGGCCGACGTGTTGGCATCATCAACTCCCCATGTATCACGTTCAGTCTGGCTTAAACTTAGCAAACCACGTTTTTGTGCTCGATTGATAATTGAAATAGTGTTTATCGGTATGGCCAGGTCGTGTTCTGAGATGCCGGCAGCTAACAGCAAATATCCATATATCGCAGATGAACCGTGTTTACTATTGCTAATCGCCTGAAGATTCAATTTAATCTGAGTAACGCCTTTACTATCCATGAGTGTCGTTCCGTCGTCACTTTCTAGGATCAACATGTCGTCCATAACACTTAAATTTGCGCTGCCTGTAACAAAGTTCCTAGACCACTTTTTACCTGTGACCGTATCTAGAGCGTTTATCGTAATAAATGGCGTGTCATTGCCACTTCCGCTGTCATCCAAATTCGCTTCAATTAAGCTTCGCGTTGCCGTGGGTGGCGAAGCAGAATCGTTTTCCAACATGTTAGCAATGGTTGTCTGAGAGACGGAAAGTGGGTTCCAGGTAAGGTCCCATATTCTGAGAATTCCATCTCGCATAACCACGGCTAATTTAGTGCCATCAGGTGAAAACTTGAGTTCCCAGGCATCTGATGAGCTACCTGTTTCCCAGAGGGTTGCCATGCGCTCTGCCGATTCTCCCGAGGCAGTGACCCGCCACAAAACGACTTCTCCGTCGTAGTTACTGGTGGCCAGTAAATCCCCTTTGGGTGAAAGTGCGGGCAAATTCCAGACACCAGGAACCCGATTGATGATACGGCCATTTTTAATGATTTGAAATTCAGCCAAATCTTGCACAAACACATCCAGTTCAGAGTCTGCTGCACCATGCCCAGCTTTCACTTCACCATTCTCGCTCCAGGCGTGACTCCACGCTGTGTTATATCCTTCTGCTACAATCATTTGTCGTAGTTGGGTCTTTGCCTTGATGGCTGGAGAAAAACCTGATCGGGTTTCACTCCCGTCTAAATGCCATGCTAGTGAATCTGCATCAACGTAGTATTCACCGTCAGCAGAAAACTCTCCTATTTTGTAAACAGGTGCAGCAATGACTCCTTTTACGCTTCCATCCTGCGTAGAGTAGATAGTTGTCTTGTCATAGTCGTAATTGATGACCGCCATATACTGACCGTCAGGAGACCATACGAACTCGGTCGCGTCACTGGTTAAGGTTTTGTAGATCGGTGACGAGTATGCACGCCCTCCGATAAACATAATGCCATCGTGATAGGTAGCGCGGCGTATCAACCAACGAGCGTGAGCATTGTCCGGGTTGATTTTTAAGGCTTCAACGGCAATGTTAAGACCCAATGTAGGATTGTTTTGGCCTTCTAAAGCGTTGCCCGCAGAAGCAGCCAAGGCATTGGAGTTGGCAATCAATGTTTGGCGCACTGCGGCATTACGCTGCTCAAACGCGAGCTCTTTTTGCTCGTCGGCTATAATACGCTGGTTATTCGCCACTATCCCAAGGCCAATGGCGAAAAAAGCGGATACAACAATCGCTACTACTGAGGTCAGAGTCGATGTCCGAATAATCCGTTGTCGGCGCACACTGATACGACAGAATTCGTCTTCCTGACGATTAAGTAATAAGCGCTTATTTTTGCGTAGTGCCCACAAGCGATCGCTTCGCACTTTATCGCGCCATAACAAACCCGGCTTGGCTTTTTTAGTGGCAGTTGCCCAGGCTTGTGCGTTATGCCCTAACGATTGAAGAAACGTTAAATCGGGCTCTGATGCCTGAAAGTGAGTCGACCACTCAAGAAGTTTTGACCATGAAGTGATCAGCGCATCGTGAGCGGGTTCGACATAGGCTGTTCCATCTTCAGCAATCCCTTGAACCAATAATCGAGCGGCACACATTCTATTGACGATATAAGTGATCCGTTTGTTCTCGTCATCGTCCCAATGCAACAGTTCTTGTTCAGAAATACGCTGTCTCACAGGCAGACCATGTTCAAACTGCATCATTCGTAACATCAATCGCTGCAAAGATTGCTGATGGGCTGCATCTAAGTTTTGATATTCTGCGTCAGCACGGGTTTTCAAGGCGCCAGCAACGCCGCCTAACGCTTCATAATCCTGCTCGTTCAGTGCGCGATCGCCACGTTGCGCGGTTAAATAACACAGATACATTTCACTCAGGGTGAAAGACAAAAGTGGCAGAGCACCAGGCATAGCAACCACATCATCCAACAAGCGTTCAACTAAGGTAGAAGGGTCAAAATACAACACCCGTTCACTTGCTGGTTGCTCAATTATTTCTTTGAGATCATGTCTCGTTAGCGGTGGCACCGTATATCGTCCAGGTTGCCAGTGTGCTTTGAGTGATTCAAGTTGGAAATGCGCTTCAAAATCAGCGCGAAGTGTCACGACAATATGTAACTGGCTATGGGTATTATCTAGCTGCTGATTCATCAGACTAAAAAAGCGGTCTCGCTCATCCGCATCACGGGTCATGGTGACTAATTCTTCGAATTGGTCAATGATGAGCACTTGCTGAATACCTGCTTTTGCATCAGCCGACTGCAGTGCGCGTTCAAAGGCCCCAAGCGGGTGAGCGCCGGGACGAAGTATTGCACAGACTTCCCACCCTTGAGACACTAATGCAGTAGCCAGCCCGGCTTTGGCTAAACTGGATTTACCGCTGCCAGAGGCGCCAAGCACAACGACTAAACGCTTAGATTGAGTCAAGGTGACTAGCTCAGAAATGGCTGCACTGCGCCCAAAAAACACGTCTGCATTGTCACTTTCATAGGCATTCAGGCCTTGGTATGGATTGTTTTCCAAACTCAAAGGTGGCGCAGGAGGAAGTTTCATTTCACGCCCTGGCACGGCAAAAATGTACTCGCCTTTATCGTGACGCTGCAATGGCCATAAGCCAGGTGTCTGGCGCCGACCTTGTTTGATCGTTTCTTGCTGCAAACTGTTTTCGAGATAAAGGTATAATTCGGTGGCGGTGATAATCCCATCCCCACCATCAGGCACAAGATCTGCGTCGCCATTGAGTGCATTAAACAATGCCATAGCAAAAGGTGAATGTGCGCCCGATTCGCCGCGACTGCCTAACACGCCGTTTGATAATTGATCGGCTGCGGTTTGGTCGTGGGCAGCGGAAGTAAGGAGTTGCCAGGCAGGATCAGTGATAAATCGCTCATAGGCCTCCTGATGCACAACCCCCGGAACCGACATCACATCTCGGTTTGACGACCACCGAAAGGCACCGGAAAAGCAGCTATCCAGAATAATAAGCATATGCCGGCAAGGAAGTGACATTAGCTGATCATGCAACGTGCTCATTTCGAGGTAAGTGTCGGCAGCGCCGAGCTTTGCATCCTGCGGCAGCAAATACCCTCTAGGTCCATCGTCCGCATCTAGCGCCACGCCATGGCCAGCGAAATAGAACAGTACCCGGTCATTTTCTCCAACATGTTGAGGCAACCAAGTCTGTAACAATTGTTCCAGATTGGCTAAGTTTGCATCGGCATTTAAGTATGTGTGGCACTGATATTCGTGTTCCGTTTCGAGCAAGTTACCTAGACGTTGTGCATCATTAACTGCTGAACGCAAACTTGGAATACCCTGCGCATACTCATCGATACCGATAATAATGGCATGGCTTGTTTCAAAATGGTGATTCAACGAAACCATCCTTGGTAGAGTGTCATGTGCTTGGCGCTAGAAAACATTTGGGTGAACGACAACGCAATCTCCAGGTGATTTTGTTTCATTGCGTGTCAAAGCATAGTCGATAAAACCCATCTGTTGGGAAAATTGTCTTATGGTGGAAATTTATAGTTTATAAATCATAGGGTTGAGCAATATAACGTAATGTAAAATTGCGCTAAAAACGCCTTAATCCGGTGTTTCAAGTGCTGCAAAAAAGCCACCAGCGGCGAATTTGTCTCCATACACTTTGATAATAATCTCGTTTTGACCTTCCCTTGGAAGAAGCGACAACCTTGCACCAGGATAGATTGAGTTGGTTAAAAAGTCAGACCATACAAATCGTTCACCACCCACCGTTCCACGAAAGAAACCGCGAAACCAAACATCAAGATTGTTCGCTGAGCTCAACGCAATCCAACTCGGTTTAGGTTCGTCTTTGCTTAGGAGCTGAAATTGGCTGCGTAAATACAAAATACTGCGCTTCCCCGAATCGGACAGTGTCAAACGCCCTGTGTTTATCAGGCCACGTTCATCAGGCTCAATAGCTCGCCAATCTTCTTCTTTAAGTTTAGGGGCTGTTTGCCCGTCATTTTGGCTTTCGCTAAATGGGCCCTGCACTTGCCAGGTTAAATTAGATTGGTGAGTGAAAGGTTCCAGGTTAACAGCTGGCGCAGAGGTATTAGCAGCCTGGATATGTAAATCGTCAACCCACACTTTTTCGCCTCTTCCAGGGCGAGCTTCAAAGCCAATCGCTCCAAATTCATTGTTAAACAAATTAAAATCGATAACAGCTTCATCCATGTTGTCTACGAACAAGCTAGCCGTGCCGTCAACCACAATAAATTTAAACTGATGCCATTCGCCCACCACAATTTTTTGTGGGCCAATCAAATCTTTACGAAACTCCTCATGTAGCCGCCAAGAGGGATTGCCGTCGTAGTGGGGGCTTGCGCGCACGTAACTGCCGTTTGATTTAATGTAGAGTACACCATAGTCAGTGCGCGCTTTGCCTTGTCTGTGATGGTAAATAAAACCAAGATACCCATCTCCCTCATCCGGAAAGAGAAAACGCCCGGTCATGCTAAAATTTTTCCACTGTTTGGACGGCTTGTATAACGTATCTGTTTTCGCCCCACGTTTATTCATTGGGGTAAGTTGCAACACATGATTGTTGCTACCGACTTCTTTAACAATCTCTACATGCTGCGCAGATTTCACCAGCCAATTCGACAGGCCACTTTCAAAGTCTTCTTGAATGGTGTTTTCCAGCGCACTAGTCGAAAAACAAACAAAACAACAACTGATTGCATAAACAAACTGACGCTTCACTCTCATGATGTATCCAAGTGGTTTCTATAAAAATTAGTATATGCGCCCAGTTACTGAAACAGCGCCATCAGCGATTAATGCCCTAAATATTGGGACCAATGGCTAGGACTGCAATGAATTTAAAATTGACTGTTCAACCAAATCAACGCCAACACATTTAAGATTACCGTTCCCCAAAAAACCAAAACCTTTGTCAGCATCCCAGCTAGCTAATTTTCCTTTTGCTCTCATTCGGAGTTCCTATTTTCAGATTAGATGTTCGTTGATGCTGGAGTCAGACTATCACGTTTAAAATAGATATCTCACTAATCAAGCGGGAGCTGTTGCTGATTGCTCAGTGCCAGATGCTGAGATTTTTTAGTTTTCGCTCGAATCAAGTGTTTTGACACCTTGATTAACACCTTGATTACAATCAATTCTCGTATATAACTCATATAAAACAGTAGGTGTCAGTTGGCTTTTTTTGTATATTGAAGCACTTGAAAACTGTGTGCTTTTTGCACATTTCTCGTTCCAAATATTTCACAAAAGGTAAAATGGCAATTTATGAAATGGGGCTTACTAACTCTCGTATTGCTATTTTTACCTGCTTTGTGCGAAGCAAACACTGAGCAAAAATCTCCTCAAAAGCTCTTCTTTGATTTAGGTCAGCCTGCATTTTTTAACCCCCAAGAGAACATGAACATAGTAAATTATGTAAAAGATATTGTTCAAGATGAGAAAGGCTTTTTATGGGTGGCAACCGTTGCTGGACTGTTTCGCTATGATGGATATGTGTTTAAACCCATGCCCTTCGAACAATCTGATCCCTCGACGTTAAGTGGTGATGGAATTGAATCCCTAGTGATTCACCCCAACGGGAATCTTTGGGTTGGGACAGATAGCGCAGGCTTATCTATTGGAAAAAGTGGAAATCACAAATATAGCCGACATCTACAAAATGAACGCGTTTCTGGGCTCACAATGCCGCTCACCATAAACACAATGCACTTGGCTGACAGTAAAAACGTATGGTTAGGTACTAACAATGGATTGTATCTACTGGATGAGAACGGTTCGAAAATAACTATTATTAATTCGCAATCCACCTCAAAAATGAGCAGTGACGCCGTCACCGCCATTGAAGTTAGTGACGATGGTCGAGTTTATTTTGCGACAAAACAAGAGATAGTATTTTTTGACGATTTAGACCGAATCAACAAAATTGAGCTGGATAGTGAATATTCGGTATCCAGTATGCAACAGCATCAAGATACGCTTTGGGTGGGAACAACCAATAGAACGTTATTGGCAGTGGACAAGGAGCACACTGTTATTCAAGCGCTAACAGGATTTGATACACATGATTTTGTTTTTCCAAGTGAAAATGAGATGTGGATTGGTACACAAACTCAAGGAATCAAAGTCGTTGATATTCAGCAGTTGGCAATTACCCATACTTATACCCATGATGCCGTATTAGACAATGCACTCAATGCTGATTTTGTTTCAACTCTAATGATAGACGATGCAAAGCAAATCTGGATTGGCACCGGTGGAGACGGTTTAGTTAGGTTTGATTACACAAATAAGGCAGTGAGAAACTTAGATTATCACCCCAGCAGTGAAAATGGCATAAGTGGCGTCGATCCTATTCAAGTATTTGAGCGCAGCAATGGCGAAATATGGGTCGCACCTATGGGGACAGGCATTGATGTATTTATCCCGGAACAAGGGAAAATTCGAACCTATTCAAAAACCAACCAAGCCGAAACAGGGTTAACAGATTTTTATACTCGAAAAATACTGCAAGACGCCAATGAAACTATATGGGTGGCTACACATGGCGGTTTATTTAAACATGACAGATATAGCGATACGTTTACACTTTACAGCACAGAACATGGCCTGCGTGATAACTATATTCACACCGCTGAAATAGAAGAATCTGGCGCAATTTTGCTTGCTACCGCCAAAGGATTAAATCGATTTAACGCTGAGACAAACAAAGCTCAGCCTCTACTGCACACTAACGGAAAACGAGATGACTTGAAGTATATTTGGGTAGAGAAGGATCACGCGGGATTGGCTTGGGCAACGAATAAAACCAATACCTTCGTGGTCAATCCTGATTCTGATACTTTGCAAAAAGTGGTATTTGTTGATCACTATGGCGAAACGCTAAAAAGTATGAATATTACTAGCTTTTCGCCGCTAACAGACGGGCGATTTTTAATCGGCAGTACCCTCGGGTTGTGGGAATTTAAAGGTTGGTATAACAGCACCAAAAAACATGCCGAATTACGTAAATTATCAGACAACCCTAATGTATCAGGACCGATATTTAAAAGTGGACAATACTACTTTAATGCTTATGAAATTCTTAAGGGAGAAGATTTTAAGCTTCTTAACTTTACCGAATCTGACGGTCGATTTAACCGAATCTCCTGGGATGCAGGTAGACACGTATTAAGTGAAGGTACCTTGGTATTTGGGGGTAATCAAGGTTTGAATATGGTGCGACCAGCACTTTACAAAGAATGGAATTACCAACCACAAGTAGCGTTAACAGAACTCAAATTAAATGGTAAGGCTCAAGATTTCGAGAACAACAATATCATTATTTCCCCTGATATACGCAGTTTCAGCGTCGAGTTTTCTGCATTAGATTTTACTCGACATTATCCTGCCGAGGATGAAAACAAATATGCTTATCAGTTAAAGGGATACAATGACAACTGGACTGATGTTGACCCTAAAAAACGCACGGCAAGCTTTACCAATTTGTCCCCAGGTCACTATACATTAATTGTAAAGGGCTCGAATAGAGCCGGCAAATGGAGCAGCCATCAACTTAAAGTAAATATCAGCGTTTTGCCTGATTGGTATCAAACATGGTGGTTCAGGACGCTCATCCTGTTATTCGCTCTTATGTTGTTATATGGGCTATATACATTGCGAGTAAGACAAATGAATAATAAACGACAAGAATTAGAGCTCCTTGTCGCCGAACGGACTCACTTGTTAGAAGAAAAATCGCAAGCCCTAGCAGCACAAACAGTTGTATTGGAAGACAAGTCTCGTTCTCTAGAAAATAAAACGATAGAAACAACCAAAACACTTGAAAAGTTGATGAACACTCAAGACAAACTTGTAGAAAGTGAAAAGCATGCATCACTTGGCAGACTGGTGGTTGGTGTATCACACGAACTTAATACGCCGTTAAGTATCGCAAGGTTAGCAGCAGATCAAATCATTGCAGATGCTTCTGCATTGAATGAGATGGTTTCCACAGGCAAAATATCCAAATCACAGCTTGATAATAAAAATCGTTCAATAACCGATGCATCGAGCATGATAAATTCAAGTGTTGATCGGGCAGCAAATCTAGTAGAAAGGTTTAAAGAGCTTTCTACGGAGCAAACGCAAGCTACCAAGCAAGATATTGAGTTAGGACAACATATTCAGCATATTATCACTGCATTGGAGCTTGGCAACCCTGCAATGCAGGGGCATATTCACCTGCAAATAGAGTCTCAATTACACCTAAACACTGAACCTGAAGCCGTTACCAAAATTATTAAGACACTGTTCATCAATGCCATGCAACACGCCTTCACAGAAGATGTGAAATTAGCTCGATTAGATATTTGTATTCGAAAAGAGAAGGATGTAGAAGGTGAATCAATAGTGCTGACGTTTAGCGACAATGGTCGAGGAATAGACGATAAAGAGCTCCCGTTGATATTCGATCCTTTTTATACTTCATCCAGGAACAAAGGTGGTGTGGGTCTGGGGCTCAATATGCTGTTTAATATAGTCACACACACATTGGGCGGCACCATAGCGTGCCAAAGCACGTTAGGTCACGGCACTCAATTTACTATCCGCATTCCCCTACGTGAACAGGAGCTAAGTGTTAGAACCTGACACCTTAATTAAGTTTGTTAACGAGGAATTATGCTATCTGATAGCGTATTTAGAAACATGTGTTAACTCTTGATATAAATTGGCGCAATGACGCCCTTTGTTATTGCCCTGTATTGCGGGGCAAAAAAATGGATCCGCCCAAAATTCTACGAAGAATATCGGCATCAGAATATTTCATTCAAAGGGACTAACTCAAGGAAGTAAATCCGAGACTTTGCGAGCTAACTGATAAGTGCTCTCCCCCAAATCCATCAGGTTTTGTCTTAATTGAGCCTGCGCCATATTTTGCTCTTTAGCTTTCTCAAGTTCTGCTAAAATATCATCTAATTGTTCGGTCGTACCACCGAACTCTTCTAAAAGGGCTTCATCAAATCCTTCTAAATCTTCTATTTCCTCAGCATACTTTGACATCAGTTCATCGCCGCGTTTCTCCACAAATTCCGTTTGTTTTCTGCGCATTTTTTCTGGATCGAATGGCATATTGAAGACCCCCTTTTTATTCGATTAAACTCGATAAGTTTGATGATAATTCATCAAACCCTTTTTCAATGTCTGTAACGGTGTTTGATCGTGCTTCGACCTTGCTACGAAAATCTTTCATCGCGTTGGAAATCTGGGAAATGCTATTTCCAACCTTTCCACGCATTCCTTCTTCAAAACCCAGTTCAGAAAGAATTTTATCTTGTGCCTCATGGACCTCTACAACGCTAGATAATAACCCTGTTATCGTTGCATTTTTACGGATGATATTTTGATAATTAGCGTCAATTGCATTCAGAAGTTGATTGCGTTTTTCTCGAATAGGGGTCAAAAGTTGACTTCTACGCTTGGCTACATCCTCATTAATGATCTCGAAGAAATACTGCAATCCTAACAATGCCCCGTTTGTTTCTGAAACGATTTGCTCGTTGGACTTTTCATTTGTATTTACAAACGCTTCTTCAATGGCATAAATGATTGAAGCATCCTTATCATTTGAATCTTCATACCATTCTTTATGCTCTTTTACAGAGTCTGCGATAAGTTCGGGTGCATACTTATTGTCAATTAAGTCATTTATTTCTTTTTCGAGTTCGTCAAAGTAGGCATTAACAAAAGCAGCATGAGCTTGGCTCATCGATAAAACGTCGTTTCCAATCGATTGAGATACGGTGACTGAAGACGGTGGCACCTGAGCGCAACCAGAGATCAGCCAAATTAGGAAAGCGTAGAAGAGGACTTTAGAGTTCATTTCACTTCCTTGTCATATTTTTGTCTAAACCTTAGTCACTATTCTCCGATAGTGCAAAGTAAATAACCGCAACTCGGGATAAGCGAGGTCGATTGAATGTAAATATTCACTAAATTTTAAAGATATATCTATCTTAATCGAACCTGCACAATGAAATGGGTGCTCGACATTGATATTTTTGTGGATATCAAGGCGTGCTTTCGAACGTAGTAGCCAGCTATTGCTAGAAATCGCAACGCCGATAGGCACAAAAATAACGGTGTTGAGAGGCTTCGCTTATCCTGAGTTGGGGTGAAATACCAATCCCCTCACCCTATTTTTAGATGCGCCCTTCGTTAAGCAATTTAAAATTGGCCATTTATAACTTAGAAAGGGCGTATACCGTCGGAGCAACGAATATACACCTTTTCAATGGTGCGACTCAGGAAGTCTTAATTTGCATTAGTTTTTGAGGTATTTCACTCATCACTCTTCCCGATAAGAATCCATATCCGGACAAGAACACACAAGGTTTCTGTCACCGTATACATCGTCGATACGGTTTACGCTGGGCCAGAATTTGTTTCTTGCCACGGCTTCAACTGGGTATGCGGCGAGTTTGCGGTCGTAGCTTCGGCTCCAGTCGTTGTCACAGATATCGTCTAGGGTGTGTGGTGCGTTGTGCAGAGGGTTGTCCGTTGCGTCCCAGTCACCGCTTTCTACCTTGGCGATCTCTTCGCGGATGCCTATCATTGCTTCAATGAAGCGGTCCAATTCAGCTTTGGCTTCTGATTCGGTAGGTTCGATCATCAGTGTGCCTGCTACCGGGAAGCTCATTGTAGGCGCGTGGAAACCGTAGTCGTTTAAGCGCTTGGCAACGTCCATTTCCGTTACGCCAGAGGCTTCTTTTAACGGACGTAAGTCGATAATACATTCGTGAGCCACACGGTTGTTGCGGCCACGATAAAGCACCTCGTAATGTCCATCGAGTTTGTTCGCAACATAGTTAGCATTTAGCATTGCGACTTCAGTTGCCTTTTTCAGCCCTTCGCTACCCATCATTCTGATGTACATGTAGCTGATTGGCAGGATAGACGCACTGCCCCAAGGCGCCGCAGAGACTGCGCCATTGCCTTGTGAAGTATTAGCGGTATCGATTACCTGATGGTTTGGCAAGAAGGGTTCTAGGTGTTTTTTCACGCCTATTGGCCCCATGCCAGGTCCACCACCACCGTGAGGAATACAGAAGGTCTTGTGCAAGTTTAGGTGGGACACGTCAGAGCCAATTAGGCCCGGAGACGTTACACCAACCTGTGCATTCATATTGGCGCCATCCATGTATACCTGACCACCGTATTGGTGCACGATGTCACAGATTTCTTTGACAGTTTCTTCGTACACACCGTGTGTGGAAGGGTAAGTGATCATCGCGCAAGACAAGTTATCAGCAACTTCTTCGGCTTTTTTGCGAAGGTCGGCTAAATCAACGTTTCCGTCTTTATCACAATCCACAACAACCACTTTTAAACTGACCATTTGCGCTGATGCTGGGTTGGTACCATGAGCTGAGCTAGGGATCAAACAGACATTACGATGCCCTTCGCCACAGCTCTCGTGATAGCGCTTGATCGCGATAAGACCTGCATACTCACCTTGTGCACCTGAGTTAGGTTGCATCGACATGGCGTCGTAACCGGTGATATCAATCAACCAGTCACTAAGCTCTTCAATCATTTCCTGATAACCTTTAGCCTGCTCAACCGGTGCAAAGGGATGCAACTTGCCAAATTCAGGCCAGGTCACCGGGATCATTTCAGCCGTCGCATTGAGTTTCATGGTACAAGAGCCCAAGCTGATCATCGAATGGTTTAATGCTAAATCTTTGTCTTCCAGCGACTTAATGTAGCGCAGCATTTCGGTTTCGGAATGATACGAATTAAAAACCTCGTGGGTCAAAATAGGCGTTGTACGCACCAAGTCTGCTGGTAGTGACGTAGAACCTTGAGTGGTCACCTCTGCATCCAATAATTCGATAGTAAAACCGTGCTCTGGCCCACATAACAAATCAATTAGATCCATCACATCTTTGCGTGTAGTGGTTTCGTCAAACGTGATCCCCACGGCATCGTCGAGATCTGAACGCAGGTTCATGCCTTTTTCTGCGGCGACTTTGACCAAAGATGGCTTGTCGTCGACCAACACCGTAATCGTATCGAACCAACTGCTGTGTTTCAGTGCATAACCATGGCGGACCAAGGCGGTTGCAAGCAGGTCCGCAAAACGATTGATACGACTTGCAATGGTTTTTAAGCCTTCAGGTCCGTGGTACACCGCATAGAATGAGGCCATATTGGCAAGCAAAACTTGGGCAGTACAAATGTTTGAATTGGCTTTTTCACGGCGAATGTGTTGCTCACGCGTTTGCAACGCCATACGCAGTGCTGGGCGACCTCGGGTGTCTTTTGACACACCAATGATACGGCCAGGCAATGAACGTTTGTAAGCATCGCGAGTGGCAAAAAATGCCGCGTGAGGGCCACCATAGCCCATAGGCACGCCAAAACGCTGTGCCGAACCCAACACAACATCTGCCCCCATCTCACCAGGAGACTTTAACAGTACTAAACTCATGATATCAGCAGCTACCGCTACTATGGCTTTGTTATTGTGAAGTGCTTCGATCGTGGCGGTTAAATCTTTGACTTCGCCTGAAGTTCCTGGATATTGCAACAAGGCACCAAACACATCATGCTCCGCCGCTTCAGTTTCTTGGCCAACGATTACGTCAAAGCCAAACATATCTGCACGGGTTTTAATCACGTCCAGAGTTTGTGGGTGCACGTCGTCTGCAACAAAGTAAGCATTGGCTTTTTTGTTTTTAGATACACGTTTTGCCAGACCCATCGCTTCAGCCGCAGCGGTGGCTTCATCGAGCAAAGATGCCGAGGCCAATTCTAACCCGGTCAAATCGATAGTGAGTTGTTGGAAATTAAGCAGTGCTTCCAATCGGCCCTGGGCTATTTCTGGCTGATATGGCGTATATGCCGTGTACCAACCTGGATTTTCCAACACGTTACGCAAAATCACATTTGGCGTTAGCGTGTCGGTGTAACCCATACCAATAAAGGATCGGTTAATGGTATTTTTCTGCGCGACCTGTTTCAAATCAGCAAGGGCCTGAGACTCAGTGACGCTCTCTCCTACTTTAAGGGCTTCGGTCAAGCGAATGCCAGCCGGTACAGTCTGTTTCATCAAATCATCGAGAGAATCGGCACCGATGAAAGATAGCATTTCTGCCATTTCTGACTCACTTGGCCCGATATGACGACGAACAAAGTCTTCTGTTTGTTCTAATTGTGTCAGTGAATAAAGCTCGTTTGACATGCTGTACTGCCCTTAAAAAAGAAGATAGAAAAATGAAAGTCGGCTAGCCTAAAACGCTAACCGAGAAAATCGCGATTAGTCTTCGTCGATGCTGTTTTGATAACCTTCGGCATCAAGCAGATTCTCAACTTCGCTGGCATCGTCCGCTTTCACTCGGAACATCCAGCCGTCGCCAAAGGCATCAGTGTTAACAAGTTCTGGGGTATCTTCCAAATCTTCGTTTACCGCAACAACTTTGCCAGAAATTGGTGCGTAAACATCTGAAGCGGCTTTTACAGACTCTGCCACGGCAACGTCGTCCCCTGCACTGATTTCGTCGTCTACGTCTGGTAATTCAACAAACACCATGTCGCCAAGAAGCTCTTGTGCGTGTTCAGTGATCCCTACTGTGTAGGTGCCGTCGCCTTCATCACGAACCCATTCGTGAGTAGAGGCATAGCGTAATTCTGAAGGTATGTTGCTCATAATCGTTCCTAAATTGTTGTCATTAATATAATAAAGGGGTCGGAGTGAATTTCCCCTTTACACTTTCAATCGGAAATTCACTCCGACCCCTATTTTTCTTATAAAACACTTTTTCCATTGCGGACAAAACTGGGTTTGACGATATTCACTGTAACCCACTTTTTACGCATTTCAACTTCTGCAGTCGTTTGTGCTGTGGCAGGAATTCGTGCCATCGCAATACTGTGTCCTAAGGTTGGAGAAAAGGTACCCGAGGTGATCACACCCTCGCCTTCTGCAACTTTTACCACCTGACCGCTACGCAAAACGCCTTTGTCGGTCATGACCAGCCCCACTAACTTGTGAGTGCCTTCGGCTTTTTGAGTTTCAAGTGCGCTACGGCCCATAAAATCACGGTCAACTGGCTCCCATGTGATGGTCCAGCCCATGTTAGCGGCAAGTGGAGAGATGGTTTCGTCCATGTCCTGACCGTACAGATTCATGCCCGCTTCAAGGCGCAAGGTGTCTCGTGCACCTAAACCACAGGGAACAACGCCAGCGTCTAGCAAACGTTGCCAAAAATCAGCAGCGGCGTCATTAGGAACCATAATTTCGTAACCCGCTTCGCCGGTATAGCCTGTAGTGGCGATAAACAAATCTTCAGCTTGCACACCAAAAAACGGCTTCATGTCGGCTACGGCTTCTTTTTGTGCATCTGAAAACAAAGTCGCCGCTTTCTCTTTTGCGTTAGGGCCTTGTACCGCGATCATGGCAAATTCGGGGCGTTCGGTGATAATCACATCAAAGCCTGACGCTACGCCATTTAACCAATTCATGTCTTTTTCACGGGTTGCAGAATTCACCACCAAACGATAGTTAGTTTGGTCAAAGTGATAGACAATCAAATCGTCAACAACACCGCCTTCCTCATTAAGCATGCCGCTGTATAGGGCTTTGCCTTTAGCGGTAAGTTTCGCCACGTCGTTGGCGAGCAATTTACGCAAGTATGCTTGAGCTTGAGGCCCCTGCACATCAACGATGGTCATATGAGATACATCAAACATACCTACATCTTTGCGCACTGCATGATGTTCTTCGATTTGTGACCCATAATTGATAGGCATTTCCCAGCCATGGAAATCGACCATTTTTGCGCCTGCTTCGATATGCTTTGGATGAAGTACCGTTTTATTGCTCATTGCACACTCGCCTGAAATTTAAGTGCAAGAAGTATAGAAATGCTTACTCAATTGAACAAATTGATTATTCAAATGCTTACATAATAATTTTAAATGTATTAAATTAGTTAGATTAACAATTTTTATAGCCAATACGGGGCAAATCCCTTGAAGCAGCTCTCTCTCGACAACTTGCGCACCTTTGTTTTAGTGGTAGAACAAGGTGGCTTTGCCAAGGCTGGGGACATACTTGGTCGCTCGCAACCCGCTGTGAGTTTGCAAATTAAAAAATTGGAAGAGCAACTGGGCCGAAAGCTGTTTGACAAGGTGGGTCAGCGACAGCTAGTCAACCAAGATGGCAAAGGATTGTTGGCGCATGCCAAGCAGATGCTAAATTTGAACGACGATATTTTTCGTCAGTTTGAACAATCGTCTTTACGCGGTCGGCTTCGTCTGGGCATCCCAAGTGAATTTGCCACCACCTTACTGCCCAGCATCATCGGCGAGTTTAGTAATCAATATCCCGACGTTGCCCTTGAGGTCACGTCTGCGCTGAGTCGTAATTTGCTCGATGAAAACCGTCGTAACGACTTTGATTTGATCCTCGCCTTGGTCCCCCCCACTCAACAAACCCAAGGCGAATTGGTACTAGAAGATGACCTGGTCTGGGTTGGTGACAGTACTCGCCCATTGCCAAGTAGCCAGGTATTTTTAGTGTTGGCACCTGACGGCTGTGTGTACCGCAGCCGTGTTATTCAGATGCTCAAACAGCAAACGGTTGCCTGGCGGATCACCTACACCAATGCCGATTTATACGGTTTAATAGCCGCGATAAAACAAGGCTTAGGTGTTACGGCGTTGGCGAGTTCTAGTGTGCCAGATTCGCTAAGTATTATTCGCAGCCGTTCGTTGCCTAATTTGGGTAAAATCAAAATCTGTTTGTTTAACCAAGACACCCAGCATCCACAAATTAGTGCCAAGCTGTCGGAATTTATTATGGCAAGGTTGAAAAACCGTTAATCTGAACAGGTGTTTTGATCTGCTATGTTGAGCTAAGAGATCTCCGAACTGCGTGCGCACAAGAGCACTCGGAGATGACGTTTGATTTATAAGAGATGACGTTTAGTTTTGTGGGACGGTGCAAATTCCTACGTCATTCCCGCGCACAATCCCACGTCGTTCCCGCGCACAATCCCACGTCGTTCCCGCGCACAATCCTATGTCGTTCCCGCGCACAATCCCACGTCATTCCCTCGCACAATCCTGCGTCATTCCCGCGCATAATCCCACGTCGTTCCCGCGCACAATCCCACGTCGTTCCCGCGCACAATCCCTCGTCGTTCCCGCGCACAATCCCACGTCGTTCCCGCGCACAATCCCTCGTCGTTCCCGCGCACAATCCCGCGTCGTTCCCGCGCGTTTTTGGCGGGAATCTCTTAAACAACACTAGAGCATGTTGACCTTTGCTGCAGATGGCCAATCCTACACTTTTTTCTTACAGCTGATCTTCCAAGTCGGGTATACAATTTTTTCTTCCTTGTCTACCCATTCACCTTTCCATTCAAACTTTGCATCACTGATGTCAAAAAACGTGATTCGATAAAAGCCTTCCATACCATTTGGGGCTTTTTGCTCCCGGTAGAGAATTATATTCCCGTCTTTGGTTTTATTCCCGCTCCAGGCAGGTAAAGCGGTCGTCGGAGAGCTGGAAGAGTAATAGTGCACAAACCATTTTTTCTCGTCAGGAAGGTACTGGCGAATGCTGCCTGAATGACTGCCGTCTGGCTTTAAGGTTTCATCCTGTATCGCCAGCCCATTCATGATGTATTTATAACGCCACAAAATTGCTTCAGGTTGCTGCCACGTGCCGTCCGGGTTTCGAGCGGTGGATTGGCACTGGCTGTTACCTACTAATGCTGCAAAATCTCTAATTTGTTCTGGTGCTTTGGGATTTACGACGCCATAAGGATGTTTAACCGAAGGTTCGTATTGGTAAAGTTTTGACGGTTGTGCATACAGCAAAGAATGACAATTGACTGACAGTACCAGCAGAAAAAGACCGGGTCTGAATCTCATTAAAAATACCTTCTATTTGAAATTGAGAATTCATCATATCCATCGTCGTGTCATATTAAATGGTCTTTGCAGGGAATTACCGGAGTTTTGCAGGGAAGTAACTCAAATTGCCAGCTTTTAACTGAATAGCGCTAAGCCGTTTGTTGCAAAGCCGAACGAATTTTAGCCACCCGGCTGGCTGCAATATTCAGAACAGTACCATTTTTCAATTCTATGGATGCATCTTTACCAAAGCAGAATGAGGCAATTTCATTTTGATTAACGATAGAGTTACGATGAATGCGAATAAAGCCTCTAGGCGCTAGCTCGGTCTCAAGTTCCTTCATCGATTTTCGCAAGTTGTAAGCGCTGCCCTGTTTACAGTGTATTTTTACACAATAATCATCAGCCTGTACCCATATCACATCAGACAACACTATCGCCTTGACATGATTGCCTACTTTAATGCGCAAAATGGTTTCAGAGTCTGCAACGGGTTTAGATTTGAGATCATCGTACAAATTTTGGTACTGCCCCTTAAGGTCAGCCAATTCAACAATACGCATTTCGAGCGCTTGAACATTTAAATACAAATGCACCAATAAAATCACGCCCAAATACGCATTGACAAAGAGCGCTGATTTTTGAAAAGCGATAAAGACAAAAAATTCAAGAAATACGTTGAGAGCCTGACCATCTTGCCACAGCTGTAAAAAGCTGATCATGGCAATTGTCAGCAGCAGCAACACCAATACGCCGGAACAATATTGCAGTAACACGGATAACGATAAGGTGTTTTTGTTGATTGGATATCTGGCAACTAAATAAGCAAGAGGCACCGCAGAGAGCCCCCAAACCAGCCAACGAGCACTGTGCTTTGATAGCAGATCAAAAAACGTGACTTGCGACGCACCAGCGAGATTAAAACTGTTGATGTAATAATATTGCTGTGCAGCTTCAAACACATTGAGAATGACAAAATAGCCTACAGCCAGAGCCAGAATTTTGTAAAAAGCCGTCTTGTCTAGCCGCTTGCTTATTCGCACACCTATACCCACGCCATTCTCATCGAAACAATGCAGCAAGCATATCGACTGAATATATTCGGTGCAACTATGCCATTCTCGGCCAATGGAATATTTTTATATAAATCAATCAGATAAAAAATCTTCACGCCTCAACTTAATATTTAAAAGAATATTTTTTAAACAAAACATTTGTCAACTGTGTATATCTGTATATACTGTGCATATTGTATATACTCAGTGAATCATTTTAATGACGATTAAATTGTTTCTGTCACAAACAGATAACCGCCCGATGTATTTGCAGATCATGGCGCAAATAAAACAAAAGGTGATGGTGGGCGATTGGCTAACGGGGTTTCATTTGCCATCTATTCGGGAATTAGCTGCCAGCACCGGAGTGAGCGTGATCACAGTCAAACGAGCGTATCTGGAATTAGAGCGTGAAGGCGTAATTGTTACCCAACAAGGTAAGGGTTCCTTCATTGCACAAACGGATAACATGCAGACAAAACTGCAAGATGAGGAGTTAGATCAACTTCTTACACAGGTCGCAGAGCAAGCTCGCCAAATGGGTTTGGACGAACCGGCCACTGTGCAGAGATTGCAGCAGGTTTATCAGCGCATGCTTAAAAAATAACATATTGGAATCGACAATGAACGATATTGCCATTCAATTAAACGACGTCAGCAAAGCATTCAAATACTTTGCATTGAAGAACGTTGATTTGACGCTTCCCACAGGTCAAATCATGGGGTTTGTGGGCGCTAATGGTGCCGGAAAATCGACCACAATCCGGATCATTATGGGCTTGATGCAAGCGGATCAAGGTAAGGTCAATGTGCTTGGCAGAACGCTGCCCTACGAACAAGCTAACTTAAAGCAGGAAGTCGGTTACAGTTCTGAGGAAATGCGTTTGTATGGCGCCAAAAATTTAGGCTGGCATATGCAATTCATTAAGTCGATTTACCCCAGTTGGGACGATAACTACGCAAAAGCGCTGTTGAATCGATTTGATCTGAATACCGAACAAAAAATAAAACAATTTTCCAAAGGTCAACATATCAAAGCTCAGCTATTGTTGGTGCTGGCTCGTAAACCCAAGCTTTTAGTACTCGACGAACCTACGACGGGCCTGGATCCCGTCGCCAGACAAGAGGTCATGAATGAGCTGGCGCTTATTCTGCAAGATGAACAGCGTACCGTGCTATTTTCTTCTCACAACACCGCAGATGTTGAGAAAATCTCTGATCAAATAACCTTTATTGATCGTGGACGGATTATCGATTCCAACGACAAAGAAACATTCTTGGAAAATTGGCGACGGATAAATATTGAATTGCCCTCCGATCATGAAATGCTGCCTATGGGTCACGTCATTCACGTAGAGCAGCAGGGCCGTATCGCTTCAATGGTGAGCAACCAATTTACCCCAAGCATTTTGCAAGCCTGCCAACAACAGAATATCCGAGTGAATTCTGTTGATAACATGACATTGGAAGAGATCTTTCTGACTAGCGTTATGCATCGTCGTCAAGGAGAGCAAAAATGAACATTAATCCTGCAATGATTTCACGGCTGTTTATTAAAGATTGGCAACTGATACAACGTTATATGTTGATGTATATCGGTTTAGGTGCGCTCTCGATTTTTTTAATGTCGGTTAAAAATGGCACGGCCTATTACACCGGTGTAGTCATGCTGATTACAGTCCTCATCGGCGCCAGCGCTCACGTGGTATTTGTCTCGATTGTAATTGAGCGCAAAGAGCACCAAATGTCGTTTATTATGGGATTGCCAATAAATGTCACCGATTACACGCTATCTAAATTGCTTGGTGGCCTGGTTGCTTACCTGCTGTGTTGGACACCCATCGTATTGACATTGCTGTTAGTCATCGGCTTCAGTGACATGCCAAATGGGATGATCCCCATGGCATTAATCACCGCCTTGGAGATCTTGTTAGCAACCACTTTGCTATTGTGCGTGGCGATAGTTTTTGAACAGGAAGCCGTGACCATAGTCGTCATGGTTGCATTGAACCTGTTATTTAACTTGTTCTTGTTTAGCGTCGGTCAAATGCCTGAAATCAATATGCATATCACCTCAGACACGCCGGTTTTTAACGCTACCGTGTTTGGCATTATTGGCGTCGAATTACTGTCGATATTGTTGCTGCTAGTTGCCACCACTTATTACAAATCACGAAAAGCCTGTTTTTTCTGACCAGGCTAGACGTTTCTAAATTATTCAGTGCCCTAGCACTTTCCTAGCGACGGCACTCACACTCAAAAATTTCATTAATAGGTACTTATTATGAGTCGTCACACTCGTGTCCACTATATGGACAACTTGCGCGCGTTTGCCATGTTGCTTGGCATATTTTTCCATGCAGCTTTAGCCTACAGCCCACTGTTAGGAGACATCTGGTTAACGGCTGATCCACAGCAATCCAAAGTGGTAGATTTATTAGCGTATTTTAGTCATATCTTTCGTATGCCATTATTTTTTATTATTGCAGGATTTTTCGCTGCAATGATGGTGCAAAAACGTGGCATAGGGGGATTGATAAAAAATCGTTTGCTGCGAATTGGCTTACCCTTTGCGCTATTTTTTCCATTGATCATCATATCTTTCATGGTAGTAATAGGATGGGCTATTGAGCATGTTCAGCAACCGTCTCCAATGTTAGGCTTTGCAAAAATGATGTCGCAAAGCCCTGATGCCCCAGCCCCTCCTTTGACCACAACTCATTTATGGTTTTTGTATAACCTGATGTTTTTCTATGCGCTTGCTGTCATAGCGGTCAAATGGATAAAACTCGATTGGATGAAAACCTTAAGCGCTTTCCCCTTTGTGTTTGTGTTACTCGCACCACTTATGTTGATACCGGCGCTAAGTACACAATATTCACCGACCCCAGCACCAGAACAATTTATGCCACAACTTTGGTCATTTGGTTTTTATGGATTGTTTTTCACTTTGGGTTGGGGCCTTTTCTCTCGACCCGATTTTTTAGATAAGTTAAATCCCTACAGCACCATTATGTTAATCAGTGGCACTTTTGCGTACGGTGTATTTTATTCTTTGTTGCCTACAGAAGTGAACTTCCAGGATGTGATGATTCAGGCTTCGCAAACTCCCGAGTTAAACGCTAAACAGTTATTGCTTGCAGGATTGCAGGCTTATGCAGGCTTGCATGTGAGCTTGGGATTGTTGCTGCTCGGAAGACGCTTTTTCAATAGACAAAGCTCGGCAATGCGACTAATCGCTGATTCGTCTTATTGGATTTATATTATTCACTTGCCAGTCCTATGGGCGATTCAATTTTTGTTGCTGGACACGCAATGGGGTTTAATAACTGAGTTTCTGATCAGTTCACTGGGCACATTGCTGATCGGTATGCTGAGTTACTTGTTAATCGTACGTTGGACACCAATAGGGTGGCTACTAAATGGACGCAAGGGTCGACAAAACAATGAAGACGCCATCGAGGTAAAAGAACCCTCAACTTCGCTTGATTAAGTGTGCTTTTGCGGTGTTGAGTCTGGACCTAAGCCCTTGCGTTATTATGGTGCAAGCCTAGGCTTTTGAAACAAAAAACGGTGGGTTGGTTGACACAGCCTCGCACGCTAACTATTGTATTTCGGATTCTACTTGATAAGGAAACCTAAGATGCCTATTCAAATCAGTTTTGAATTGTCAGACAGTGATTTAGAACACTTTCGTACTTTAATGAAATCGGCACAGGAAAAGGCTAGCCAATTCTCTGCGGATGTCATTCTGGAAAAAGCCAGAGCGGTAACAAAAGAGATGGAGCATGCAAACCTACCAGATTTCGTCAGTACACGCATGCAATCGTTAGAAACTCTGATCGCTGCTTATGAAGATCCTGAATGGCAAATGCCAGAGGATGAAAAAGCTGAAATACTTACTTCATTAGCGTATTTCAGTGAACCTCATGATTTAGTCCCAGATAATATCCCAGGCCTTGGATATGTCGATGACGCGGTTATGATCGAGTTGGCAATTCAAGATTTATCTCAAGATTTGGATGCCTATCAAGCGTTTAGTGATTACAGAAAAACAGAAGAAAAGCGCCGCGGTGCAGAAGCCAATGTAAACAGAGAAAGTTGGTTAGACGCTAAGCGAAGTGAACTTCGCTCAAGTTTGCGTCGCAGTCGTCAAAACAGCAAACGGAAAAGAGTTTTCTCGCGGATTAT
Source organism: Aliiglaciecola sp. M165 (assembly GCF_007197995.1). GTDB lineage: Bacteria > Pseudomonadota > Gammaproteobacteria > Enterobacterales > Alteromonadaceae > Aliiglaciecola. The sequence goes on along the minus strand of NZ_VKKH01000006.1, from coordinate 76,426 downwards.
GTAGGGAAACGACTATTGAGTTAGTCGCTCCTACAAGCTTTCAGTTGCAGGCCGAGCCAGGTTGATAGGTGAGGAGTCACCTTGAGACAGTTCGGCCCTTAACCAGTCGGCAAAGATGTTTATCCTTGCTAGTTTTGGTGAGGTTTTATCGTATAACAAGGTAAATTTGAGGCCTGGTTCAATGGCTATATCAAATGGCCGGACTAGCAATCCTTTGTTAACTAATTCTGATGCCATACTCGCCGAGGCGAGACACACGCCATGACCACTCATTACCGCGTTGAGTCCCATTTCCCAGGTTGTCACTTCTATCCAGCTAATCAAGTCACGTTGCATTTTCACACCTGCTAAATCGAACCAGGTTTTCCAGCTAAAACGCCCAGGATCAATGGCTTCGACTAGCCAACATTCGGCTAATCTTTCGGGGCTGTGTAAATCCATTTCTTCAACCAGACTAGGCGAGCAATACGGGTAAACCGGATCGACAATGAGTTGTTCTTGATACACATCGGCTTTAATTTCGTCAGCTTGTCTCACCGCCACATCAATGTCTGAGTAACGCAACTCTTCCAATTGTGCTGACGCCACGGCTCGTACCGATATATTTGGGTATTGAGACGAAAATTTCCAAAGCCTTGGTACCAACCAGACAGAAGAAAACGATAAAGACGCCGTAACGGTTAGCACGCCCTCTTCCGGTTCAACCATAATTTTGTCGAAGCCACTTGATAGGGTTGTAAATGCTTGCCGAACATATTCGGCTAAAGTCTGCCCTTGTTGTGTTAACAACATGCTACGCCCTTCCCTTTTGAACAGCTTCACCCCTAGCTGTTGCTCCAGGTTTCTTATTTGTTGGCTGATTGCAGCTTGAGTGACGGATAATTCGTTCGCGGCTTGGCTATAGCTTTGAAATCGGGCGGCACTTTCAAAACACCGTAAATGAGAAATGAGTCTAAGACGTTTATCCATAAGTATTTCTTATATTAATATCAAAAAGGGATTGTTCGCTTTTTGGGCTACTTGCTCAGAGAATAGATACTCACTAATCAAGAGGAGAATCAGCAATGCAAAAAACTCTAGTTCATCGCCCTATGGAAAAAGCTTTAACTAAGCATAAAGGTGAAATGTCTAAAAAGCGATTTTCCAAGCTAAATTTTTATCTCAACCAAATTGGTCAAGCTATCGGCGCAAGCAGCGTCTCTTTATATAAGTAAATGTTGTGTTAATCCAAAATTAGCCCGACTGTTCAAGTCGGGCCAAATGGTCTAGGCTGTGTGTTTAGTTTCGGACTGATAAAAATTTAAAGGATAGTCAATGATGTTCCGCACCCTGCTTTTACTACTTTGCGTTACCAGTCTTTCGGTTATTGCCAAACCTGGCCCCTCAGCACCAGATCGTCGAGCGGACGAAGGACAAGGGCCTTATCAACGATTGATCTTGCGGGGCGTCAACGTAATTAGCGGTCAAGGTGCGCCAACGCGTGGCCCTGTTGATATCATTATCGAAAATGATCGCATTGCTAATATCATCAGTGTTGGTCATCCAGGCGTGCCGATATTAGATGAAGGACGCCCGAAAGCTCAGCCTGGTGATAAGGAAATGGATATGACTGGCAAATACGTATTGCCAGGTTTTATTGATATGCACGGACACATCGGTGGTTCTGCGGACGATATCCCCGCAGAATACGTATTTAAGCTGTGGATGGCTCATGGGATTACGACCGTGCGTGAGCCGGGCAGTTTCAATGGCCTTGATTGGGTGATGGATCACGTTAAACGCAGTGAAAAGAACACGATAGTCGCGCCTCGAATTATTCCTTACCTTGGTTTTGGGATGGCTAGTGACGACCCGATTTCCACACCAGATTCAGCTCGGAAGTGGATAAAAAATGCGGCAAAACGAGGTGCCAAAGGCGTTAAGTTTTTTGGTGCAACACCAGAGATCATGAAAGCGGCGTTGGAGGAAGCACAAAAACGTGGTCTGGGCACTATGATGCATCACGCCCAGCTAAACGTAATGAACATGAACACGCTAGATTCGGCCAGATTGGGCCTCACCACCATGGAGCATTGGTACGGATTACCTGAAGCTCTGTTCGAAAATCAAGTAGTGCAAAACTACCCAGCCGAATACAACTACAACAACGAACAACATCGATTCGCCGAAGCCGGCAAGCTATGGGCTCAAGCAGCGAATAAAGGCAGCGAGAAATGGGAACAGGTCAGGGACGAGTTGATTGCTCTAGATTTTACCATCAACCCTACCATGACAATTTATGAGGCCAGCCGTGACTTGATGCGCGAGCGAAATGCCGATTGGCATGATAAATACACTCTCCCTACCCTTTGGGACTTTTTTACGCCTAGCCGTTATGCCCATGGATCATATTGGTTTGACTGGACGACCGATGAAGAGATTGCCTGGAAACACAATTTCACGAAATGGATGGCCTTTTTAAATGACTATAAGAATCACGGAGGGCGTGTCACAACTGGTTCCGACTCTGGTTACATCTACAAGATTTATGGTTTTGGCTACATTCGAGAACTAGAATTACTCCGAGAAGCGGGTTTTAATGCGTGGGAAGTGGTCCAGGCGGCGACCTTAAATGGTGCTGAAGCGTTGGGCATGGATAGTGACATTGGCTCAATTACCATTGGTAAAAAAGCCGATCTTGTTATTTTAGATGAAAACCCACTTAGAAATTTTAAAGTCTTATATGGCACAGGTCATTATCGCCTGGATGATAACAATCAGCCGATACGCGCCGGAGGCGTCGTATACACTGTTAAAGATGGTATCGTTTATGACGCTAAAAAAATGCTTAGTGATGTGCGTAAAATGGTAGATGCCGCAAAAGCCTTCGATTAGAGCGTGTTTATCTTTGCTGTATGCCGCTTTTGCGGCATACAAATAAATTCATTACTTTACTTTTGCATTAGCGGGTTTAGCGAGTTCTGGCAGATTGCCATCAACACCAACCGCCTGTGAAATAATATCCCGCTTTAGCGGTGCTATTTGATTCGTCACAGACACACCTAATCCTCTTACCAACTTTTGCAAAGGGTTTGCGCCGTCGAACAAGCGTTTGAAGCCTTCCATGGTAGCAATCATCTTCATTGCTTCAGCTTTGCGCCAGCGCTCAAGAGCACGTAAATATTTAACATCACCAATATCTTTACCTTTATTTTTCACTTCGATTAGGGTTTGAGCTAGTGCTGCGGCATCGGCAATGCCTAGGTTAGCGCCTTGACCTGCTAACGGGTGAATCGTGTGTGCTGCATCACCAATTATCATGACCCGATTAGCTAACCACTGTCTGCAATAACGCATTTTAAGTGGATAACTCACCCGTGGGCTTGCTAACTTGCACACCCCTAACTTGCCATCAATCGCAACATTAATAGCCTGATTGAATGCGCTTTCATCAAGGGCCAACAATTGTTCCGCTTTTTCAACCTTCTGTGACCAAACGATCGAACATAGGTTAGGGTCATAAAGGGGTAAGAAGGCTAAGGGGCCGTCTTGAGTAAACGCCTGTCTAGCGGTATTGTTGTGTTCCAGTTCAGTTTCAATCGTCGCGACGATGGCGATGTGATCATAGTCCCAGAAAGTAAAGGGCAAGTTTGCCACACGACGCACATAAGAATTTGCACCATCGGCACCAATAACTAATTTGGCTGTAAAAGTCTGTTCATTGCTTAAACTGATAAAACACTCAGATTGACCAAATGCAATCGAAGTAATGGTCACCGGGCAAATCAAGTCAATATCGGCCTGCTCTTTAACTTGATCTAACAAGGCCTGGCGAACGACTTCGTTTTCGACGATTGTTCCAAGGTGATTTCGCTGTATATCTTGGTGATTAAACTCAATCCGCGCAAAGCTGTCTTGCTCCCAAACATGCATATTTTGATAAGCTTGCATTCTTCGCGATGCGACCCCCTGCCAGGCACCGAGATTTTCAAAAATTTGCTCACTGGAAAGGTTGATTGCGCTAACTCTGAGCTCGGGTTTGTCAAAACTAGGTATAGGGTATTCTTGCGAATCGACAACAGCGACGCTTAATCCAGAATCCTTTAATGCCAGCGCCGCGGTTAGACCAATCATTCCGGCACCGACTATCACTAAATCATAGTGCTGCATCTTCGGCTCCCTTGTTTTGGTAAAACCCCATTGCGCGGAAGGCTAACGAGCGTTTTGCCGCGGGTAAATTATCCAGAGCCATCAGCGCTAAATTACGTCCAATGACCAGCGGGAAATAGTCGTTTGAAAAGGTACTGACAAGGGTTTCAGTGGCTGCAATTAAGGCGCTTTGATCCTGTTTGCGGACCCGCTGATAAGCGTTTAACAATACAAAATCTCCGGGATCCTTGTTGGTGTTTTTATTCAATAAATCCATCAGTGTTTTTACGTCCCGAAGGGCGAGATTTAAACCTTGCCCTGCAATGGGATGCAATGTTTGACAAGCATTGCCTAGCAATGCGGCACGATGATGGATATGCAAATTGGCCTTCGTGAGGACCAAAGGAAACCATGCGCGTTCACCGACACTTTTAAACTTTCCAAGACGATAGCCAAATTCAGCTTGTAAATGGTCGAGGAAATCCGCTTCGTCGAGCGCCATCATGGATTCACGTTGGTGCTCTGCAACGGTCCATACCAAGGAACAGCGATGGCGATTTTGCTCAGAGTCATTATCTGGCAACGGCAATAAGGCCAAAGGGCCATTGGAAGTGAAACGCTCAAACGCCCAATTTTTATGATCTTCTGCCAGTTCAATATTGGCGACAATCGCTGATTGGTGGTAGTTGAACTGGGTAACGTCAATACCCAGTTTTTCTCGGGTTGGAGAGTTCCCGCCCTCTGCCACAACAAGCAGCCTTGCGTTTAAATGAGTGCCAGAGGACAATTTTACACTTACCGAGTCTGAAGCTCTATCTATTGCCATTATTTGATTTTGCCAGAACCAGCTGAGTTTTTTTTGCGCAGGTTTTAACGCTTGGTAAAGCTTGGAGACTAATAATGGAAGTTCCAGCACTCTACCCAATTCTGGCAAATTGTAGTCGCTGGCATGCATTGTCGATTGTGCCAAGTGGCCTTTGTCTGATACATGAATATGGTCGATTGGACAGCCTAGTTGCTGGACTGATGGCAACCCGATCTCACTTAAAAATTGGCAGGACTGAGCAGACAAAGCAACACTGCGTAAATCAAGAAAATCACTGGGAATTTCAGCATTGCTCTGCTCGTTGATTTCTGCACCGGCTTCAACGATTGCAACCTGCAAATCGGTGAAACGGGTAATGGCTAAGCCCAATGCTAGCCCCGTGGCCCCTGCACCGGCAATGATGACATCAGTTTGCTCGTCAACTTTTGCGCTAAGGTTGTCGATATTTTCGTTTTCGCTTTGCACCGTTATTGCGCCATCAATTGTTCAATCTCATCGATGGTTTTCACCACGCCGGCGGTCATCACTCGATGTCCGTATTCTGTGATAACAATATTGTCTTCAATTCTTACACCTATGCCTCGCCACTTTTTGTTAACCTTGGCGTCTTGAGAAATATAAAGACCGGGTTCCACTGTCATGACCATGCCGGGTTCGAATGGTCGGTCTTCGCCGTCCACTTTGTAGTTACCCACATCGTGGACGTCTAATCCAAGCCAATGACCAATTCCATGCATGTAAAAAGCGCGATATGTCTGTTTATCTATATTGTCGGTCAATTCACCCTCAAGCAGTCCCAATTCAAGTAAACCTTGGGTCAATACTTCAATGGCAACGTCATTGGCCATTTTGAATGTGTTGCCTGGTTTAAACATTTGCAACGAGGCGAGCTGCGCATCCAGGACTAATTGATAAATTGTTGCTTGTTCGTGAGTAAACTTGCCGTTAATCGGAAATGTGCGGGTTATATCCGCAGCGTAGCCCTCTAGCTCAGCGCCGGCATCGATTAATACCAAGTCGCCTTCATTTAGCAGCGCATCGTTCTGTGTGTAGTGCAAAATGCAGGCATTGTTCCCGCCACCAACGATGGTGCCGTAGGCCGGGTGCTTGGCTCCGTGCATCGCAAAGGTGTGGTGAATTGTCGCTTCAAGGTGATATTCATTGTGTCCAGGCTGACAACACTGCATGGCCTGAGTATGTGCGTTTGATGAAATATCTGCGGCACGTTGCATAACAGATAGTTCCTGAGCAGTTTTAAATAAACGCATTTCGTGCAATAACGGGCGTAGGTCGATGATGACAGCAGGTGCAATCTTCGACTGTTTTGGGGCTTCACGTAACTGTTGCATGACATGGTCAATCAATTCATCTGTCGCCTGGTGCTGACCTCTGGCATGATAAAGGTTTTCGTGTCCATCCAAATAACTAGCCAATCCAATGTCCAAGTCATCGAGTATGTGAGTTGTATCAAAAGCAAACTTTTTCATGGCTTCTTCAGCGCCAAAGCGTCTTCCATGCCATATTTCTGCTTGCGGATCTTTGTCTAAACAAAACAAAGCGCTGAGTTGACTATCAAACTCTTCGCTATTACTTAATACCAGTACAGCGTCCGGTTCAGGAAAATGTGTAAGATAGTGAAAATCGCTATTTTGTCGAAATGGATACTCGGTATCATTGCTACGAGTGACAAGACTTGCTGCAGGCACCACAGCCACACTATTTGGCAGCATTTTACCCAATAGTTCATTGCGGCGCTCCACGCACGCTGCGATAAATTCGTCTTTCATTAATGCACCGTTTTTGGTGTAACTTGGTTTTGATCGGCAGATTGGCCCAATTCATTGAAGCACAGCATACAAGAGACTCTAACGTACTCAACCACTTCAAAAAGTGCCTTTTCAGCTTCTTCGTCCTCTGGCATCGCGTCATCCATTCGGGAAATTTCATAGAAATCTTCCAATGCCTCTTTGACGTCTTCTGAACAGGCCGTCAGATCAGCTTGGTGAAAACCAAAGCCCAGCATAAACCCTTGCACCCAATTAATCAGAGCTTGTCCACGTTCATTGATCGGTGCAGATTCATCAGGAAGACATAAATTCAGGGTAAAGTCGGTTTCTAACAATTGCTGACAGGTTTGATTGTACATTTCCGTTAACTGGTTCTGCACTTCGGCAGAAAACGAATCACTTTGATTAATGGAATCTGCCATGGCAGTAACCCAGTCCTGACTTTCTAAAGGCATACCACCAGAAAGCATTCCGCAAAAGATGCCGTGCACTTCCGCTGCGTCACTTAGTATATTGTGTTGATTTAACAACGTGGATAGTTCTTCGTAATTCAGTGCCGATGACTTCACATTTTTTCCTCTTAAATAACCCGATCACTCTATCATTTAATCCACTTATTTTGAACGAGTTCATAACTATGTATCGCCTTGCATACGTAAATGCGACATAAGACCAATAACACTTCGTAACGATGGTGCTAAAATATCGAATAAGAAATAAGCGACTGTAAACCATAAGGCGAAATTGGATCAGAATTCAATTTCAATTACGTTTTGCTGTGGTAAAATTAAAATTCTCCTGGAATGTTCGCCAGTTTAGTTATGTCCCTGGCCGATGCTATTAAATTTGGGAATTGATTCCACTGCTATTGTGCAAGCTTGGCTCGTATCAAGACGCCTACGGCAGTGATGATATTTCCGCCCTGAACTTTCGGTTCACGGGCGCACACTGAACAGCGGCATTTTGGGAGGCTTTTATTTGTTTTATTGACTGTCAGTATTTTTAACAGTGACTCAAAACCCGCCAAAAAAAACCAGCATGAACCCATTGTTTATAAAGAGATAAATCCTTATGGTTCATTTTTTGCATAAACCCAACTAATGAAGTAAAAGTAAGTAGAAGGAACCATTGATTTGGCTACGTTAAGTTTGAAAAAAATCATATCTGCTGCAGTTTTAGTCACTGCATCGGCCGTTGTGCATGCAGGCACTACGGTGATCACATTTGACGAGGATACTATCGCTGGTAATTTGGTGACCTTGCAACATGGAACAGTGATTAGCAATCAGTATGCTGCGTTGGGTGTCAACATTTCTGTTGACAACAATCAATCTGGCCCAGATTTGGGTGTTTTGTACAACACCGACCCTGGAACCGGTGCACCAGACAAGTTTAATGATGCTGACAGCGATTTGACGGGCCCTAATTGGGGGAACAGCAATTTTGCAGCTGGCACATATGAAGCGGGTAACTCGCTAATTATTCAAGAGAATAATACTGGCTGTGGAGACCTAGTCTGTAATAGCCCAGATGACCAAGCTGGAGAGCTGGCGGGATACATCACGTTTGATTTAGATTTTGAAATTGATGCCTTAGGTTTTGAGTTAATTGATTTTCAAGACAACAGACGCGGTGTTAAAGAAGTTCAAAACTCACTGGTTACTGTTTACAACGCCGCTATGCAACAGCAAGTATTTAACTTCTCTGATTTTACCAGTGCTCAATATGGTGCAGCTAATTTTGGTGAGAATTCAATAAACCGTATAATGATTGATTCATTCAACATTGCTGGTGTGAATAAAGTTAAGTTCGAAGTCCACGGGACTGGCGCGCTTGATTCTTTGCGACTAACTACAAAGGTATCAGAGCCAGCGACGCTTGCTTTATTTGGATTAATGCTCGCCGGAATGGCGCGGGTTTCTCGCAGAGGATAATCCGTTAAAAAGAAAAAAGGCAGTTGATACTGCCTTTTTTTGTGTCAAAATTTACCTAAAATAATAATAAAAACAACCATGAATCAATTACACATTAACAAACAGTCTATTGAGCAGGCCTCTTCTCCTTTTATCCAAGCTCTTGGAAACAAAATTCAATGGCGATGGGATGAACAGTTTCATTGTTTATTAGCAGAATTTTCTGTAGATCATGAACAACATGTTTTATTAACTGCGGAAAAACATTTCCCCTTTGAGTGGGATAAAAAATCACTAAAAAAAGCAGACCCCATGCTTGTTCACAGAGCCGGTTTTTTTGGCATGTTAGAAAAAAAGCAAAAATTGCTCACTGTCGATGAAAATGGCAATCATAATATTATGCTCTCATGGTGGCCTTGGGGCCATGGTGCAACGGTGTCGGTTCGTATCTTCAAAGCGTCTGAAAAAGCCTATATCCCGCCAACAGGATTGCTGCACAAAATCAAAAGCTTGTTCTAATCGCAGTTTGCGCTATTGTTTGAACATATTCTCTTTGTTTAATCTGAAGTTCAAATAAGCTTCGGCTGATAGTAGTGCTATTTATGACCCTCGATGCGTTGCTCTCAAAACATTTTGAGCAACTAAGTAACTTTAGGAGCGTCATAAAAGGAGCATAAAGATCACTATTCACTCAGTTAAAAGCACAGAGGATAAAATTGAAAGAATTTAATTTATTGAACTAAATATTAAATTATTGGATGTTCGACAACCCTATCCGAACTTCGGGTTAATTTAGTTGACCTTTTGGTCCACTTTTTAGATTCTTTTTATCAGTGAGTTGTGGTAAAACACGCCATTAAGTTATTTTTTTCTATTTCATATCATTCAGGACACTTATGGCAGTTATCAACTTTGGCTCAATCAACATTGATCATGTTTATCAAGTTGACCATTTTGTACAACCTGGCGAAACCCTTTCTTCTATAGATTATCAACAGTTGCTTGGTGGGAAAGGGGCAAATCAATCCATCGCGCTGGCTAAAGCCGGCTCGGAAGTACGTCACGTTGGTAGAATTCACGAGCACGATGCACACTTTAAGCAAGCAATGATCAAACAAGGCGTTGATTGTAAATTTGTGCAATGCAGTGACACCCCCACTGGCCACGCAATCATCCAGGTGGCAAAAACAGGTGAAAATGCCATCGTGCTCTTTGGTGGTGCCAACTTAGAAATCGATAATAAAGACGTACTTCGGGCACTAGGTGAAGCCAATCCAGGGGATTGGGTTCTCACCCAAAACGAAACTAGCGCTATCGATCAAGCGCTTATTCAGGCGAAAGAATTGGAACTGAAAGTCGCTTTTAACCCGGCACCCATGACAGATTCAGTTAAGCATTTACCCCATGATTGTATTGATCTGCTGATTGTAAACGAAGTAGAAGCTGCGGAAATAGCGGGCGTTACCGACGTAGACAAGATTGAGCAATACTTTCGTCGAGACTGGCCACATGCGGAGGTTCTGATCACTTTGGGCAAACAAGGGGTCAGAATGTTACTAAAAGAAGAAACGCTCAATGTTCCTGCTTTTGTTGTCGAAGCTATTGATACTACCGCTGCAGGAGATACCTTTATCGGTTATTTCTTGTCTGCATACAGCAATCGCCAGAGCCCTGAAGATGCGTTAAAAAGAGCCTGTGCCGCCTCTGCAATCACGGTTACTCGCTGTGGTGCAGCACAATCGATCCCGAACGCTGATGAAGTTGATGCATTCTTAACACAGAACTAAGCGTAGACTTAATTCAAACTATGAGACCCTATACATGACACACAAAATTATACTCGATACAGACCCCGGCATAGACGACGCTATGGCGATCTTTTTTGCTTTTCAATCGCCTGATATCGAAGTGCTTGGTTTAACCACAGTTTACGGAAATGTACCTGTTACCATGTCAGCAAGAAATGCATTAACGCTGTGTGAGCTAGCTGAACAAGACATTCCCGTCACGCAAGGCGTGGGTATGCCTTGGGTTGGCCCCGAATCAGGATATGCGCACTTCGTACATGGTGACGATGGCTTCGGCAATATCGATTTCCCTGCTTCTCAAAGAGATCTCGATCCAAGAAGCTCTGCACAATTTATTGTTGATATGGCTCGACAACATCCTGGTGAGATTACCTTAGTAGCCATTGGTCCCCTTGGAAATCTAGCGTTAGCACTGCGCTTGGAGCCAAACCTTCCGCAACTTGTTAAAGGTGTTGCTATCATGGGTGGTGCTGCATTTGTTAAAGGTAATGTGACGCCCGTCGCTGAAGCCAATATTTGGAATGATGCCCACGCAGCGGAAATCGTTTTTGCTGCCGATTGGGATCTTAAAATGTTTGGTTTAGACGTGACTAATTCCGTCCCATTTACGCCAGATTTCATGGATGATCTTGAATTACGAAATCAAAAACTGGGTGGGTTTGTGAAAAAGTCATCTGAGTTTTATACCGACTTTTACTCACAGGGAAGAGACGATAGAGTGTGTTTCTTCCATGATGCGATGCCACTGGCCTATTTAGTCAATCCCGAATTGTTTGAGATGACCAGAGGCCATGCAAGGGTTTCAACCGACCCGTTAAACCGAGGGCAAACGTCTGTTGCGCCAATTGGCACTACAATGAGCCCTCTGTGGTTAGAGGCGTCGCAAATCGATGTGGCGACAAAAGTCGATCACGAGCGATTGCGCCAGCTTTACCTGGATACTTACGCACTGTAAAGTAACATTAGAACTCTAAAGGGGCAGGAAATTATTAATCCTTTCCTGCTCCTTTAATTTTGCCTCATACCTGACCACTTCTTTACGTGACTTGGTATTACTTGTCGCAGAAAATAAGTTGATGTATCGTTATTTTTTAATCTTCATCGACACAGGAATCTAAGGTGCCAATGATATCCGCAACCATTCCCGACAATGAGGATGAGCGTTTAAAGGCTTTGTATCGCTACGAAGTACTCGACACTGCGGCTGAGAAAGTATTCGATGACTTAACAGAATTGGCCTCAGAAATCTGTGACACCCCTATTGCGCTAATCAGTTTGGTTGACCCCGACCGCCAGTGGTTTAAATCTAAAGTGGGGCTTGATGCGGACGAAACATCTCGAGATATTGCGTTTTGCGCTCATGCCATTCATCAAAAAGAAATCTTTGAAGTCACCGACACCCATCAAGACACGCGATTTAAAGATAATCCGTTAGTTCAATCTGATCCGCATATACGTTTTTATGCGGGAACGCCCCTACGCACTCCAGATGGCCATGCAATTGGTACGCTCTGTGCGATTAGTGACAAACCTAAAGAACTTAACGAGCATCAGCGCAAAGCGCTCGAAATTCTCGGTCGACAAGTTATTTCTCAATTGGAGTTGCGACTCAAAATTAAAGAAGTCGAGCTAGCTAATCAACGTAAAACCGATTTTCTGTCGAATCTAAGCCACGAATTGCGAACGCCGTTAAACGCCATAGTAGGTTTTAGTCAATTGATGCTTAAAGAGCAGCAAGCCTCACTATCAGACAAGTATCTATCATTTCTCAAACATTTGGATTTCAGTGGGAAGCGTTTGCTAGATCTAGTAAATACCGTGCTTGATTTGAATAAAATTGAAGCCGGAAAACTCGGACTAGACAATCGCGCAGTATCGATTAAGCCGTTCTTCGAATCGATTCACGGGGTGATTAGAGCGCTGGCCGATGAAAAAGGCGTTACATTGACGTTTTCTATCTCCGGTATACAACCAGAGTTTATTCTTGTTGACGAAGTGAGATTGTCGCAAATCATCCTCAATTTAGTGGCCAATGCGATCAAATTCTCTCCAGCACATCAAACGGTTACCATCAGTGTTGTTTTTAGCCAAGAACAATTCACCATTGCAGTGAAAGATCAGGGAGAGGGCATCGCTGAGTCCGATATACCATTATTATTTGCTAAGTTTCAACAGGTTGGTAACGCCAAACATGAAGGTTCAGGCCTCGGCTTAATGATCACCAAAAGCCTAGTGGAGTTAATGGGGGGATCGATAAAGCTTAACAGTACATTGGGTAAAGGAACCCTGGTCAAGGTGGATATCCCCCTCAAACTGCCCGAAGATAAAGATGTGCATAAGCTGAATGAGAGAACTCAACGTCAGTATAATCTAAATACTAAAATACTAGTTGTGGAAGACAACGGAATTAACCAGGAAGTTGCTAAAGCAATTTTCGATTCTCTTGGGCTAAACATTGATTTGGCAGATAGTGGAGAAGATGCCTTAGTAACGCTGCAAAATAATCAATATGATGTGATTTTTATGGACTTGCACTTGCCCGGTATCGATGGCTTTGAAACCTCAAAACAGATTATTCAGCGACTCCCCAATCAAATTATAATTGCCCTAACCGCCGACATATTCGCTGGAAAAAATGATTTGCTTCGCCAATCGGGGATGATTGATTATCTGAGCAAACCCATTGATCTAAAGAGCCTGGTAAAAATGTTAAATCAATATTGCCCCTCACAACATTAACTGCGCACGGATGTCCTACAAAGTTGACAAAATAGCACTACGACAACATTTTAGAGTTGAGCGCCGAAAACTCACTACAAAACAGCAGCTCATTGCAGCTGAGCGTGTGTGTGAGATGGTTAAAAGCCAGGGGTTGTTATCCGGTCATCAAACGGTGTCTTTTTATTTGGCCAATGATGGCGAACTGAATTGTGATTTACTAATTAAATTATGTTGGCAACAATCTATTAAAGTCGCATTACCTGTGATCCACCCTTTTAACACAAAGTATTTGGCTTTTATGTCGTATTCCCCTGAGTCCACTATGCTAAAAAATACGTTCGGGATCCTCGAACCCAAACTTGATGTCACACAGATAGTGCCATTAGAACAAGTGTCGGCAGTGTTTATGCCACTGGTAGCTTTTGACAAATCAGGGAATCGTCTGGGTATGGGCGGTGGATTTTACGATAGAACCTTAGCGGCATTATCAAAACGCGAAGGCGCTGGGATCCCTCTATACGGTATCGCCCACGATTGTCAGGAAGCAGAGCAACTCAACGTAGACACCTGGGATATTGGACTGAATAAAATCATCACACCAACTCGTGTTATTTGCCCTCGAAAGTAAGTTATACTCCTCACACATTTCGCACACCTAACGAAAAACACCATGACACAAGATGATAAGAAAAAAGCGGCGGCACAAACGGCCGTCAAGTTTGTTGAATCAGACAGTATTGTTGGAGTTGGAACTGGCTCCACGGTTAATTATTTCATCGATGCTTTAGAACCATTAAAAAACCATATTCAAGGTGCCGTTTCCAGCTCTGAAGCCTCTACCAAAAAGTTGGAAGCGATGGGGATTGAAGTGTTTGATCTTAACTCCGTTGGAAGCTTTGATATCTATGTCGACGGTGCAGACGAAATCACTGAGCACAAACACATGATCAAAGGCGGTGGTGCCGCTTTGACTCGAGAAAAAATTGTTGCAGCCTGCGCCCGCAAGTTTGTATGCATTATTGATGATAGTAAACAGGTCCCGGTGTTAGGAGATTTTCCATTACCCGTTGAAGTGATTCCAATGGCCCGCTCCTATGTAGCGCGAGAGCTTGTAAAACTTGGCGGTGATCCAGTCTACCGCCAGGGCGTGATCACAGACAATGGCAATGTCATCTTGGACGTGCACAATTTAACCATTCTCAACCCGGTCGAGTTAGAAAGACAAATCAATCAAATTGTAGGTGTCGTGACAAATGGATTGTTTGCCGATCGTGGCGCAGATTATGTCTTAGTTGGCACTGACGATGGTGTATTGGAAATTAATTGATCTGAACATGAATTGTTGCTTTCTTATTGACGCGAGTTCTGGTATTTTCCGATTTCAAATAGACGTCCAGATGTCTTTTTAGCAATAGCGTGTATGGGAATTTAAATGAGCAAAGTGTCACTTCCAAAAGATAAAATCAAAATATTGTTACTTGAAGGGTTGCATCAAAGTGCAGTAGATACACTGGAATCCAATGGTTATAACAATATTGAGTACATTAAAACGTCTTTATCAGAAGAAGAACTAATCGAAAAGATCGCCGATGTCCATTTTATAGGTATCCGTTCACGCACCCAGTTAACGGCAAAGGTTATTGAGGCTGCACAAAAACTCGTTGCTGTAGGTTGCTTTTGTATTGGCACCAATCAAGTCGACCTGTTAGCGACTCAAGCTCGCGGTATTCCTGTTTTTAATGCTCCATTTTCAAATACACGGTCTGTTGCAGAATTGGCATTGGGTCAAATCATTCTTTTGTTACGTGGTATCCCAAGCAAAAATGCCAAGGCTCATCGTGGGGAATGGGAAAAAAGTGCCGTAGGTTCGTACGAAGCCAGAGGCAAAACGCTTGGCATTATCGGCTATGGACATATTGGTACTCAGCTGAGTATTTTGGCTGAACATCTGGGTATGCGTGTGCAGTTTTATGATATCGAGGATAAGCTGGTACTGGGCAACTCGACACAAGTTAAAACCTTAAATCAATTGCTTAAAACGTCAGATGTGGTCAGTTTACACGTTCCTGAAACGCCAGAAACGCAAAACATGATAGGCAGTAAACAACTTGCCATGATGAAAGACGGTGCAATTTTAATGAATGCAGCCCGTGGCACGGTCATCGACATTGATGCACTCACTGAAGCGTTAGAATCTGGCAAACTAAATGGCGCGGCGATTGATGTTTTTCCAGTTGAGCCAAAATCAAACACTGAAGAGTTTATCTCACCGCTTCGAAAGTTTGACAATGTAATTTTAACGCCTCACGTGGGAGGAAGTACCCAAGAAGCGCAACAAAACATTGGAGTAGAAGTCGCTGGCAAACTCGCTAAGTACAGTGACAATGGTTCCACTTTGTCTGCGGTTAATTTCCCTGAAGTATCTTTGCCCGAGCATGTCAGTCGCTCAAGATTGCTACATATTCACGTTAATGCTCCTGGGGTGTTAACTCAGATAAACCAGGCGTTTGCTGCTCATAACATTAATATTGCGGCTCAATACTTACAAACCAACGAAAATATTGGCTACGTGGTAATCGACGTGGAAACTGACGACGCTGACGAAGCTTTTGTGCAACTAACCAAAATTGACGGAACAATTAAAACCCGTATTTTGCACTAATAAACCCGAAGTAAATTAATTATTAGAAGGCGCTCGATTGAGCGTCTTTGTAGTTTTTCGACCTAAAGTCATTGAAAATTTGGAAATTTTCCGCGCAAAACCCCGTTCTCTAGATGATAATGTATTACGGCATTGAGTCAGTTTTTTATCGAGTGGGGGTTAAATGCTTAGATTTTTAGTTCTGTTGCTACCAAGTTTCGGGTTAATGGCACAACCTGTGTCGGTGACAGTAACCAGCAATAAAGATAATCCCGTTTTTCAAGCTGTTGTTTACTTAGTGCCGCACAGCCAAGAAGCCAATCAAGCGCCGCCAAATGACGTATCGGTTATGGATCAAATAGATCGACAGTTTGTTCCGCATATTCTGCCAATTCAAAAAGGCAGCAAGGTTATTTTCCCCAACTCAGATTCAATAAAGCATCACGTTTATTCGTTTTCACCCACCAAACGGTTTGAACTAAAGCTATATCAAAACTCGAAAGCCGAATCGTTATTGTTTGAAAAAGATGGTGAGGTTGAATTGGGCTGTAATGTGCATGATTGGATGCTTGCCTATATTTGGGTGGTAGACACGCCGTACTTCGTTAAAACCACTGAGACAGGCCAGGCATTATTAGATGTGCCGGAGGGCAAATATACCTTGCGAGTTTGGCATCCAAGAATACAAGATGATTTAGACACTCTCGCTCAGGAAATTAATGTTTTAGGCTCAACGGATTTGAATGTCAACTTAACAAAAGATTTGTTGGAAGATTTAAGTTTGTTTGAAGACCAAACTGACGGATTTTCCGATTATGATTAATCGATTAGGCCAACGCTTTAATTCGATTCAAGCGCGTATTCTCGCATTGTTTTTGTTGATCATAGTCGTCATTTTGGCGATCACGGTATTTGTGGTGAAAAATGGCACCTATGATCACTCTGTCAGACAGGCGTTAATCCACTCAGACACTTCTGCTCGCACAACAGCAGAAAAGCTTGTAAACCAAGGAACTCTTTTACAGACTGCGCTGTTTGACCTGACTGGAAATTTTAGCGTCAAACAACTCATTGCTAGCGCAAAAGAAGATACGGCATCTCTAGCGTCTGCGATGGAAAATTTTCAGTCTCGTTACGAAGCAGACATTTACTTTGTGTTTGATAATCAATCGCAGGTATTAACTCAATCAGCGGACACACCTCTTCCCGTGGACCCGCAGCAAATTTATCAAGAACGCATTGCTTTTGTGGACATTAACCAACAAGTTTACTTGCTCGCTGCAGCACCAATGAAGTTCGTAAAAACCTCCCGTCGTATCGATGGTTGGATTGTCATGGGCATGAGTGTTGACAATATCATCAATCAAAGATTGTTTGACATTACACAGGTTCATATAAGCTTGGCGAAATTAGCAGAATCTTCAAAAGTGTTGGCCTCTACCTTTGAAAAAAACTTATTTGAACAGATCCCTTTGAAGAAACTTGCAGCGTCTGAGGACCTGCAGGAAATCTCTTTTAATAGCAAACTGTACTTTTATAGTATCCAGCCATTGTTCGAAGATAGCCCCTATCATTTAGTCCTGATGACGCCTGAGGACCTTGCGTTTATCTCTTACAATACGTTGATTTACGACATCATTATTCTCATGTTGGGATCAGCGGTCTTAGCTCTACTGTCTGCAGCAATATTATCTAAAATCATCGCTGGGCCGATTTATAAATTGGTCAAAGCCGCCGACCATATCCGCCAAGGTGAGTACGTAACCGATTTTCCTCATTGCAGTACTAACGAAGTGAATTCATTGTCAGTCGCTATAAGTGAAATGCAATCAGGTATTCAAGAACGGGAAAATCAAATCAATCAACTGGCCTTCTTTGATCGACTCACCGGTCTTCCCAATCGAAATCAATTCAATAAAACCCTAGAAGATGTATTTAGCCGCGAGTCTGCGCCTAAAGCCATGATCGCGCTTATCGACATTGATCGCTTTAAAGAAATCAACGATACCGTTGGTCACGAGACTGGAGACAAATTGCTCACTTTGATTAGCGAGAGAATGCAATACCACGCTAACGAAAAAGACCTTTACGCGCGTATCGGTGGAGACGAATTTGCAGTCATCTTTGATCACCCAGATCCAAAACGAGCGACCTTTGTTGCTGAACAACTCGTTAACCTTTTTGAACAACCCTTTGTGATTGACAATTTAGTATTGGATGTTGATGTGAGTGTCGGTATCGCTCATGCCCCTGAGCATGCTAAAACTGCTGAACAGCTTATTCAGTGTGCAGACATCGCATTGTACAGCTGTAAAGGCACACACACGACCTATGCTGTGTTTGAACCCAGTTTAAACAAGTATTCTTTGCAACGACTCAACTTGATGTCTGAGCTCAAAGAAGCATTAATACGTGGTGAACTTGAGCTTCATTATCAACCGAAAATTGCTGTAGACACCAACAAAGTGGATACGGTGGAGTGTTTAATTAGATGGATCCATCCAGAGCATGGGTTTATCCCTCCTGATGAGTTCATCGGCTTAGCGGAGCAAACAGGGGCGATTCGCTACGTCACCCAGTGGGTGTTACGTGAGGCGCTGAGCCAATCACAAAAATGGCAAGCGCAAGGGATCCAGGTAGGTGTTGCGGTGAACATTTCAGCCGTCGATTTAGCCGATCTAAGATTGCCTGGGATAGTCAGTCAATTGTTGACAGAGTACGATGTGGACCCTTCATTGCTTACCCTGGAAATTACTGAAAGCGCAATAATGGGTGATCCAAAGGCCGCCATAAATTCACTGAATAGCTTGCGCAGAATGGGTATCTACTTGTCGATTGATGATTTTGGCACTGGGTTTTCGTCTATGGCACAATTGAAAAAAATGCCGGTGCACGAACTTAAAATCGACAAAGCATTTGTCTTAGATCTCGCAGACAATAACGATGACAAAGTGATGGTCAAGACATTAGTTGCTCTGGCGACGAATCTCGGCTTGACAACAGTAGCCGAAGGCGTCGAGAATCAGCAATCTCTTGATTATCTTGCTGAAATTGGTTGCACAAAAGGGCAAGGTTTCTTTATGAGCCGCCCATTACCCATTGACAAGTTTGACGAATGGTTTGCTCAATACACAAGCAATAATAACTAAAATAAGAAACATGAATCATAAAACCCTATTTATTAGTGTGTTTCTATGGGCTGCCATCGCAGCTTCAAGTCACGCTAATCAACTCAAGGGGATTGTTCAAGTCTATCTTTCCCAAGCGAACGATCTGGCCAGCTATCAAAATCAAGGGACTGGTATACTGCGTTATGATGAAAACAAACTGGGTGTTCAACAAGCACTGTTAAGCGGCGATCTGGATCTTAGTTCATCACTTTCCTTAAACGTTGTGGCTAATTATTATCAAGATGGAGAGCAAAATCTTGGATTTACCCAGGCACAGTTGATCTACAAACCTCTGAGTAATGATACTGTTCGATTTAAAGGTCGTGCTGGCTTTTTCTACCCAAGAGTGTCGCTGGAAAACGTTGATGATGGTTGGCTCTCTCCTTTTACTTACACTCAATCAGCGATTAATAGTTGGATAGGCGAAGAACTTAGGACCGCCGGCGTTGAATTTTCCTTATACAGTCCTGGTAGAGCGAGAAATAGTCCATGGTCTTGGGAGTTAATTGCTGCTGGCTATAAAGCAAATGACCCGCTAGGTACCTTGATTAGTTGGCGCGGCTTTGCAATGCACGACCGGCAATCATTACATAACGATAAAATACGCTTTGCTCCCTACCCTACGGTGATAGATAGAGAAATTATCTGGCACCCTTCGTATGTTGAACCCTTCCATGAACTCGATGGTGATTTGGGTGTTTATATTGGTGTCCATGCAAATTATTTTAATAGAACAACCTTTCGCTATTACTACTTTGATAACTTGACCGATCCCCTAGAAATCAACGAACAAAGCTTATACGGCTGGCGCACAAAATTTCATTCAATGTCATTTCAACACAAGTTTACCCCAAAGACTCGGGTCATAAGTCAATGGATGTCTGGAAGCACTTTGATGGGAGAGCGTTTTGTTTTTGTCGATTTTAACGCTTGGTATGTAATGTTAAGCCACAAGATAAATCAACATAGATTTAGCGCGCGCTTTGATCGTTTTATAGTGCAGGAAGATGATGCCATCCCTGTCGATCAGAACGATAGTGATGGAATGGGTTTAACCTTTGCCTGGCGCTATGATCTGGACACTCGGTGGCAGCTTGGCTTTGAGCAACATTTCAATCGCAATTCTGCTCAAAACAGAGCTACATTAGGTCTTCCCGTCGATACCAATCAACAACAATCTTTGTTTGTCGTGCAATTTCGTTGGTAATGAATCACAGGCACACCGAAGCCTGTATAAAAAAACCGACAAAAATGTCGGCTTTATCACTTAAATTCAAATATTTACGAAATCATAGACTTCATTAAACGTTTAGAAGAACGTATAAACCAAGGTAACAGCTGTTTGCGTATCGAGGTTATCTCTATTGTCTGCTACATCAGAGTTATGATCCAATGTAATGGAAAACTTCATCGATAACGAGCCGTTAATTTGTGCCGATAGTGATGTTTCAGACTTTGACTTGGTATTGTCATCACCAACTTCTGTACTTAGCAATTGTTTGAACGTTGCTGTGTCAGAGATTTTCCATTGGTAATCCAGTGCACCACGAATGATCATGCCGCTAATCGTCTGATCATTATTGTCTTTAGCGTAAGAATAACCAGGACCGATACTGTACTCAAAAGAACTGGTTTCATCTGACCACACTTTTTGGTTCCAACCTGCAGCTATAGTTGATTGAAAATCAAAATTGCTGAAGCGATCATCCTCATAGGAAGCAAAGCCGAATATGCGATGATCTGGGTTTTCTAGTTTGTAGTTACCTTGACCAGAAACGAACCACTTCTGCGCAGTTGTTTGACTGGTCTCTACAGGGTCAACACCTACCTCGCCGCTGTCTACTAGTACTTCATCCTTTTTATATAAGCCTTCTGCGATAAAATCGTTGCTCCATTTGTCTAACTCCTGGTGCGCAGAAAGTTTTCCTTTTACTGAGGTAGTATCTGTATTGCCCGTGGTCACGATCAAGCCAAACTCACCGTCCATTGTAAATGGTTTCTGCTCTTCAGCAGCTGCGGTTGCGCTTACTACACATGCAATTGCAGCACATATTGTTGACATTTTCATTGTCTGTTCCTTAACCTAATTTTTTAAATAATGTTTTAGCTATTCTTTTTGTTATCGCTATTAAGTCTTAAATTTTTCCTGTTTATTTCATGAAAATAACAAGAGTTTGCCATCCAGAAAATTACCGCTTTTCTTGACGGTGTCGCTAAAAAAATTGATAAACTAACGTAACCGAAGTTTGAGTATCTAAGGGCTCATCTAATGTATCGGGGGCCCTATTGTGTACCATATTTATCGATAACTTCATTGCCAAAGCCCCATTGATTTTGGCAGAAAGTGAAGTTTCAGAAACAGACTTTGAAAAGTCATCATCTGTTTCTGTACTCAGATATTGCCTAAAGATGGCAGAATCGCTTAGTTTTTTCTCATATTCCAATGCTGCGCGGACGATCAATCCCGTTTGACTGATTGCGCTTGTATCTTGCTTGGCGATAGACCTTGCATATCCTGGTCCAACGGAATAAGTCAACTCACTTTCTTCGTTTGACCACAGCTGTTCAGTCCAGCCCAATGCAAATGCTGCCTGGTATTTGTAGGCGTTAAACCTATCATCTTCATACTCACCATAGGCAAATAATCGTTCGCTTGGGTTGTTTAACTTATAGTCAATTTGAGAGGACAAAAATACGCGTTGCGCGCTGGTCAACAATTCCCGCTGCTCGTTAACTTCACGTTCACTTTGGCGATATAAGATGTTGGCGGTATAACGGTTATACCAGTTTTTTAAATTCTGCTTGCCATTTAATTTAGTGGTCAAGGTAGTACCCGTTGTATTACCACTAGAATATATGACGCCTAATTCGCCATTCAGCTCAAAGAACTCTTTGTCTAGTTCTTCACCATGAAAAGGCGCTTCTGTTAAAAAAAGCGTTCTAAGTACGTCGGTGCGACAAGTCGCGGAAAACGAAGTTGTAATAAAAAGAATGGCGCAAATCAGCTTCATAAAATAACGAAAAACAAGTTGTTCTTAATTTTTGCCGTATTGTATAGAAAATCTCAGCACTTGTGCAGGGTCAAAACCGATTAAAAATCAATCAAATGCTAGAGATTTAATATTTAGTGTGAAGAGTAATACCTAAATGATGCAAATTGGAGACAACTAAGCAGTGAAATTCAACTAAACAGCCCGGTTTGCCTCAACATAGGCCTTTACGTTGCAGGCGGTTGTTTGACGGTAAATGTAGCTTAACTTGCCATTCCTGGATTGAAGATTGCCATCATCTTACTGATCTCTTGGCGACTAAAATTGACAGCGTCCTGTAGAATTTCCTCGCCGATTCCTGCATTTTTCATCACCACAGGGTTGGCAAGGCTGGTTATATCGCCGCTAAATCCCTTGGACAGCCCATAGCCAATGCGGGCACTCACAAACATTATCCCCACTTCCTTATTGTCGATAGCCTTGTCTTCGTTGTGGATGTCAGCAACAGGAAAAGACAACTGAGTGGGAAGATTCCAAGCTTGCAATATCTGAGAACTGCATTGCGCGTAGTTAAACCCAAATACTTTTTTTTGCAGCGCCCAAGGAGCTGTTTTACCGTCTTCAGGTAAGCATTTACGCGCTAAATCCGGCGATTCTTTAGTCACCACAAGTTCCGCTAAATTGTGTAGCAACCCGAGCAAAAAGAATCGTTCAGTACCTCTAACCCGCATTAATTTTGCCAGGTGTTTGGCTACCAATCCTGCATACAAACTTTGGTTCCAGAAGCGGTTCAGGTCAATGTCTTCACTAGAGAAATGCTCAAATGCGTCTTTAGCCGTTTCTGCCATAACCAAGTTGTACAAGGCTTCGCCACCTAAAACATTAACAGCCTTGGCGATACTGTCTACTTGCGAACGGAATCGAAAAAGCGGGCTATTTGCCAACTTTAAAAGTTTTGCAGCTAGCGATGGGTCCATGCTGACCAAATTACCAATATCTTCAATGTCGGAATTATGATCATCAAGCATTTGACGGATACGCAGACATATATCTGGTAAGGCGAATGACGTTGCAGCTCTGGTGGCATAATCTATTGCTTGCATAAAACTTTGGCTAGTAACCTGTTCAGTAATAGTAGCTCGACATTATAGCCATGCTCACGGTGAATTGCGGTATTTTTTTCACTAGTCTTATCTATAAAAACACACCTTTGACCAAAACAACCCGGAATATGACCTCTGCAGCACAATTAAGCAATTCGTGGCGTTAAAATAGTTGTTGATATTTTTTAGGGTATGAGTACCGTAGACTGATAACAATTTATTAACAGGATGCAATTGTGGAAGAATTATCAGGTCTTGATGCGTCTTTTTTATTTCTAGAGACTGAAAAAATTCCGATGCACATAGGTGGTGTAGCGATTTTAGAAGGGTCTATGAAGTTTGAAGACTTTTATACCTTCATCCAAGATCGTGTGCATCTAGTTCCTAAGCTGACACAGAAATTGGTGTCTATGCCGATGAGCATGGATAAGCCCTGCTGGGCAGAAGATCCTGACTTTGATCTCAATTTGCATATTCGACGCACCAAATTACCCGCTCCTGGCTCGTGGAAAGAATTGCGTTATTTGGCGTCGCAGCATTTTTCTAATGTGATGGACCGTAATCGACCGCTTTGGGAATTCATTTTTGTTGAGGGCCTGGACAATGTTTCCCAAGTACCTAAAGGGTCAGTTGCGCTTATCAGCAAAGTTCACCATGCAGGATTTGATGGAAAATCCGGCGCTGATTTAATGGCTATGTTATTTGATGTGTCGCCCAAACCTAGACCTTTTCCGGCACCCAAACCAAAAATTAAAGAAGAAATCCCAGGCACGATGGGATTAGTTGCTCGTAGCGCGTTTAACCTTGTAACCAAGCCTGGAAAACTTCCCGGGTTGTTATGGGAATCAGGCAAAGCAGCGTTTAAAGCAGGCTATTTGTCTAGAGTTCATGGTATTAAAATGCCGACGCTTCCTTTTAGTGCGCCGAAAACACCATTTAATGACGTTGTGGAACAAGAAAGAAAATGGAATTCAGCACTACTCGACTTGAAACGGGTTAAATCACTGCGACATATCGTTGATGGTGCAACGCTTAACGACGTCGTCCTGGCCATATGCGCTGGTGCATTGAGACGTTACCTGCTGGATAAAGGCGAACTTCCAGACAAACCCCTAGTAGCGATGGTGCCCGTTTCGACGCGCACGGAAGAAGAAAAGAACGCCATGGGTAATCAAGTGTCGGCGATGTATATTCAATTGGCAACAGACATCGAAGATCCGTTAAAACGTCTCGAGAAAATTCATATCAATACCCTGGTAGGTAAGTTGTATCAGGATGCGATAGACGCGCGAAGTCTGATGGGCTTTGCTGAAATGATCCCTTTTGGTTTAGCTGGTGTGGCGTCTCGATTTTATTCTCGGACTGCGCTGGCGAAAAGACATAGCCCATTTTTTAACTTGGTGATCACCAATGTACCAGGCCCAAATATTCCTTTGTATCTGGCGGGCCACAAGTTGTTGGCTAACATGGGAACAGCACCGGTTTTTGATGGTATGGGGTTAATTCTTCCTGTACTGAGCTATAACGGCACGATCACGATTAGTCCAACAAGTTCGATGAATTTAATGCCCGATCTAGATCTATTTACCAAATATATTCTGGACTCAGCCAACGAACTAGAAGAAGCCGTGCAACAAAAACAAACCGCAATGGCGGCATTCAATGCACTGTTAAATGATAAATCCGACCAATAATATAGGTAGTAGTTATGACGTCATTGGCCCACATAAAATCTAACCGACCCAAAATTAGACACCTATTGAGCGAAGGACGCGCCTTATTCGAATTTGGCACCACCAGCATGTTGATGCCTTTGTTATTGCAAGCCCCCCGTGGTGATGATCATCCTGTTATTGTTATCCCTGGCTTTTTGGCCAGCGATATAAGTACTAAGCCTTTGCGCAGTTTTCTTAAGCTCAAAGGTTATCAGCCCTCTGGTTGGAATTTGGGACGCAACCTTGGCACCCACATAGTCGGTGGTAAGCACATTGTGAGTGATAAACTCATTAACCAGGTAATTAAAGCCCACGTCAAACATGATCGAAAAGTGAGTATTGTCGGCTGGAGTTTGGGAGGCATCTTGGCCCGCGAAATAGCGAGAGCTATTCCGGATTGCGTGCGTCAGGTTATTTCCCTTGGAAGTCCTTTTAATGGTCCGCAAGGCTCTGCTCCTGTTGCATCAAAAATGTTTGAGTTGATCAACGGCGACCTGTCCAAACGAGAACCCCATGCTGTTGCAAAAATTATCCCTCCGCCACAAGTTCCGTGCACTGCAATATTTTCGCGAAGCGATGGCGTTGCGCATTGGAAAGCCTGTAAAAATCATGATGAGCACCTACACGAATTGTCTGAAAACATTGAAGTGAAAGGCAGTCATATGGGATTGGGTCATAATGCTCAAGTTCTATGGATCATTGCCAACAGATTGGCTCAAAAAGAAGGTCAATGGACACCTTTTTTGCACAAAAACCTTCATCGGATCGTGTATCCTAATCCCAATAGAGCCTAGTAGCCCGAGGTAAAATTTACGTCATATGAGTGAATTGTTTGTAGAGCTGGACCAGCTGTCTATTTGTTACGAAACCTTTGGTGATGAAAACGATCAACCTTTGTTGCTAATCATGGGGCTTGGCACCCAAATGATTCATTGGGATGAAAGGTTTTGTCAACAATTGGCTTCTCAAGGTTATTGGGTGATTCGTTTTGATAATCGGGACATCGGCAAAAGCACTAAACTCAGTCAGCTAAAAGCCCCCAGCATGCCTTATGTACTGGCCAATCAATTGTTTGGTGCCAAATTAAAAGCACCATATGATCTTAATGACATGGCCCGCGATGCCTTTGCATTACTGGACCATTTGAACATCGATAGCTGCCACGTCGTGGGCGTATCCATGGGTGGAATGATAGCGCAATGCATGGCGATTAACGCGCCCCACCGCGTGTTGAGTTTGACATCAATTATGTCCACTACCGGCGACACTTCCTTACCCAAAGCTAAAAAATCCTTCATGCTTAAAGTGATGCAGCCACCACCAAAAGAATTAGATGAATATGTACAATACGCCACTAAACTGTGGAGGTTATTGCACGCCAACCATTTCACATTTGACCAAGAAAGAATCGAAAAATTAATGGTAAGAGCCCGAGAAAGAAGTTTTTGCCCCGCTGGCGTATGGCGTCAAACATGTGCCATATTGGCTTCTCCTGACCGGACTAAATCGCTCAACACTTTGCGAGTGCCCAGTCTGGTGTTGCACGGAGATCTCGATCCTTTGGTACCACTGGAGTGTGGTTTAGCCACCGCAAAGGCGATTCCTGATGCTAAGTTGAAAGTCTTTGAAGGTATGGGCCATACGTTACCAGAACAGTTGTGGCCAAGCATGATTGACGAGATTCGAACATTGCGCTAGAGCAGTTTTCTTCGCTTACTCATCATCAGAAAACAAACTCTCCTGAATATTCATCGTCTCACTGAATTGCTCAGTTCGAATTTGTTTTTCCGCAACTTTTTTACGCCGAATACACGCTTTCACAATCATCCGTTTTGCATAGGGTGTCGCTTGGTTCCAATAAAGTCGCTCGTCGCGACTGCGAAAACATCCCACACAATACTCGCCCTTCCCTGTTTGGCAGACGCCGATACAAGGGCTGGGAATATCAAAAAATTCGAGCTGATCCATAAAACAAGTTAAGGTTGCTAAAGACTTCTAAACACCAAGTATGACCTGTATTCCCACCTAGTTGAATCTTTGCCTATAAAAAACTGTTAAAACCCGACAAAATTCATTGAAGATACGTTAAAATCCGCTGAAGTCTCAATAAGAAGTAAAACACAATGACAATTGAATTTAATTCCAGTGTCGACATAGACGCTGCAACCGCTGAATATGCGGTGGACAAACGCGCTCGTATATTTAATGTACTTGATCTAGAAACCGCTGGCGATCTCACCATGTATATCCACGGCAATGTGCCGTTTGAAGCAGCCTATGTATTAAATGGCGAATTCAAATCATCGGGCCTTGACGAGCTTCGTGCAATGCCTAAAGCGCAACTTGATGGAATAATGCAACAAATCCACGCTGACGCAGGTAAAGGTGTGGGATTTTACTATGGAAGACATAAAGTCGATCCCAAGCCAATTGCTGACAATAAAGTCCAGGAGGCGTTTGAGTTTCTCAACGCACCAGCTACGTTGGATGCGATCAAAAAAATATCAGGTTTTGACGATATTGTCGCCGCTAGCGCGCAGGTGACACGTTACCATCCAGGAAACTTTCTGACTCGCCATAACGACATTAATGCCAATGAAGAACGCCGTGTTGCCTATGTCTTAAATCTGACGCCGGACTGGCATCCTGATTGGGGTGGTTTGCTACAATTTTACCAAGCGGATGGCACTCCCAGAGATGCTTGGGCGCCTATGTTTAATTCTCTGGCATTATTTGATGTCAATCATGTGCACGCCGTTACCTATGTCGCGCCCTACGCAACAAAACCTAGATTCTCAATTACCGGTTGGTTCAGAGCAAAACCTTTGTGACGGAGCTTTGTTAATCTGGCAACGGATAAACTAGAAAATGACGAACACAAAAAAGGCGATGAGATATCATCGCCTTTTTCATATTTTTGAAGCGTTAAATCGTTATTTTTTCTTCGCTTTGGGATTCGGTAAGTCAGTAATACTGCCTTCAAATATCTCCGCTGCTAAACCAATAGACTCATTTAACGTTGGGTGAGCATGAATGGTTAAAGCAACGTCTTCAGCGTCCGCGCCCATTTCGATAGCCAAACCAATTTCTCCCAACATTTCACCTGCATTGATACCAATGATTGCACCACCAATGACACGGTTGGTGTCTTTTTCGAAGATCATTTTTGTCATGCCTTCGGTTCGACCCGATGCGATGGCTCGACCTGAGGCCGCCCACGGGAAGGTTGCAGATTCATACTTGAGCCCTTGCTCTTTTGCTTCTTTTTCAGTGACACCGACCCAAGCAACCTCAGGATCAGTATAAGCCACAGAAGGAATACATTTAGGATCAAAGTAGTGTTTCTTACCAGCGATAACTTCCGCAGCAACATGGCCCTCGTGAACAGCTTTGTGAGCTAGCATTGGCTGGCCTACCAAATCACCGATAGCGTAAATGTTTGCGACGTTAGTACGCATTTGTTTGTCAACATTGATAAAACCGCGTTCATCAACTGCCACACCTGCTTTTTCAGCATCAACCAAACTTCCATTTGGACGACGACCCACTGCAACAAGTACTTTGTCATATTTGACAGGCTCTGCCGGGGCTTGTTTACCTTCAAAAGTAACGTATAGACCATCTTTTTTGGCTTCTACGGCAGTCACTTTTGTTTCTAACATGACATTGAATTTATCTTTAACGTACTTTTGATAAACTTTGATGATGTCTTTGTCAGCAGCAGGGATGAGCTGGTCAAGGAACTCAACCACGTCAATTTGTGAGCCTAGTGCACGATAAACGGTTCCCATTTCCAAACCGATAATACCGCCACCAAGGACCAACATTTTGCCTGGGATGTCTTTCATTTCCAGGGCGCCCGTTGAATCGATTACTCGCTCATCATCATGAGGAATAAACGGCAGCTCTACAGGCTCAGAGCCAGCCGCTATAATCGCATTGTCAAAAGATATCGTCGTTTTACCGTCTTTACCTTCAACTTCTAACGTATTGGAACCGGTAAACTTACCATAACCTTGCACATGCTTAACTTTGCGCATTTTGGACATGCCAGACAAGCCTTTGGTCAGCTGAGAAACAACACTATCTTTCCAGCTACGGACTTTATCCAGATCAATTTTTGGCTCACCAAACACAACACCGTGATGTGCCATGTCCTTTGCATCATCGATAACTTTTGCTACATGAAGCAATGCCTTCGAAGGGATACACCCAACATTTAGACACACACCGCCCAAGGTTTCACGGGCATCTACAATTACAGTTTCTATACCTAGGTCAGCGGCTCTGAATGCAGCTGAGTAACCACCGGGTCCTGCGCCTAGCACTACCAGTTGTGTTTTAATTTCGCTCATTATGACCTCAAATTTTAGCGTTCTATTCTGTCAGACCTGCAAAATTCTACCTATCCAGCGGTCTGTTAGCAAAGAAAAGCGCTCGTAAACGCTTAAAAACTCATAAAAAATTGTGCAACTGAGTGAACAGTTGCGCAAAAATTTATTTACCTATAACAAAATTTGTCTTAAATCAGACAATACACTGCTCAAATGCACTGCAAATCTCGCGGCCACTGCACCATCAATGACTCGATGATCGTACGACAAAGACAATGGCAGCATGAGTTTAGGCTCAAATTCTTTGCCATTCCATTTTGGTTTCATTTCACTTTTTGAAACACCCAATATGGCAACATCTGGCGCATTCACAATAGGAGTAAATGCGGTGCCACCAATTCCACCCAAACTGGAAATGGTAAAACAGCTGCCTTGCATGTCAGCCGCCTTGAGTTTTCCGTCTCTGGCTTTAAGACTGATTTCCGTCAACTCACGAGAGATGTCTAAAATACCTTTTTTGTCTACGTCGCGCACAACAGGAACAACTAAGCCTCCCGGTGTGTCTACCGCAATACCAATGTGGTAATACTTCTTCTGGATCAGGCTCTCACCAGACTCAGATAACGATGTATTAAACACCGGATAAGCTTTTAGCGCATCGGCAACAGCTTTCATCATAAACACTAACGGCGTGATCTTGACACCTAACTTGCGTTTTTCTGCAATCGCGTTTTGCTCTTTACGAAACGCTTCCAATTCAGTGATGTCGGCTTCCTCAAATTGTGTAACGTGAGGAATCGTTACCCAGTTGCGATGCAAATTTGGGCCGGAGATTTTCTGAATTCGGGTAAGTGGTACTTCTTCAACTTCGCCAAATTTGGAAAAGTCGACTTTAGGTGGCGCAAGGACTTGCAACCCACCAGAGCCTGACCCGACCGACGAGCCTGGCGTCATTTTAGGACGAGACAATTCGTATTTCACATAAGATTGCACGTCTTCTTTAAGAATTCGTTTTTTCGGACCACTTCCAGAAACCTGAGAAAGATCAACACCAAACTCTCTTGCCAAACGTCTTACCGAAGGTGAGGCATGGATAATGCCACCTGGCTTTTTATCTCCTGCTGATGGATGGTGCGGCACTGGAGGAGGTTTAGGCCCATCGGCCGGCTTAGCAGCGCTAGACGATGCAGCTTGCTGCGCCGGAGCAGGTTCAGGTGCAGATTCGGCAGCTGGTGCAACACCTTGCTCAGTTACTTCTAAGGTAATAACCAAAGATCCTTCTGAGACTTTGTCACCGGTTTTAACTGCAACACTTTTGACCGTACCAGCTTTAGGCGAAGGCACGTCCATTGTTGCTTTATCGGTTTCCAGAGTGATCAGCCCCGCCTCAGCTTCAATCTTTTCACCAGGCGCTACGAGCACGTCAATGACGTCAACATCGGTGTCACCACCAATATCTGGCACTTTTACGTCAATAACACTAGTGGTGGACGTTGCTGCAGCGGGTGATGCCGATTCTGCAGGTGCTGGTGAAGGTGCCTCTTCAGAGTCGGGCGCTTCGCTAGCTGCTGTTGGTGCAGCACCACTGGTTTCAAGCAACAATACAAGGGTGCCTTCCGACACTTTATCACCCGTTTTAATTTTCAAAGACTTAACTGTACCGGCAACAGGTGACGGTACATCCATCGTTGCTTTGTCTGTTTCAAGGGTGATCAAACCCGTCTCAGCTTCGATTTTGTCCCCCTCGGCAACCAATACCTCGATGACATCCACATCCGTATCATCACCAATATCTGGCACAGTAACTTCAATAACTTCGCTAGCGGAGCTAGTGGCAGGTGCTGAAGCAGGCTCAGCGGCTGTAGGTGAGTCAGTAGATTCCTCTGCTGGCGCTTCTGTTGCCGCTCCATTGCTGGTCGCAAGTTTGGCAATAAGGGTGTCTTGACTAACTTTGTCGCCAACCTTGACTAAAATTTCACTGACGTTGCCGGCAAAAGGCGCTGGAATATCCATGCTAGCCTTATCGCTTTCTACGGTAATCAGTGCGGTCTCCGATTCAACATCTTCACCGACAGAGACACATATTTCAATGACTTCAACCTCTTCACCGCCGACGTCGGGGACCAATACATCTTTCAATTCTGACATTTTGATTTTCTCCCTATTTTACGCGTACAGCGGGTTAAGTTTGTCGCCGTCAATGCCAAACTCTTTAATTGCAGCTGAGAGCACTTTTTTCTCCACATCGCCAGACTTAACTAGCTCGTGTAGTGCAGCGACAGCAATAAATTTTGCGTCCACTTCAAAGTGATGACGCAAGTTTGCACGACTATCTGAGCGGCCAAAACCATCGGTTCCTAACACTTTATATTGGCCAGGCACAAATGCTCTGACTTGATCAGCATAGTTTTTAACATAGTCAGTTGCGGCTATGGTTGGGCCATCAAAACCTTCTTGTAATGCGGTAGTGATGTAAGGCACTTTTTCTTTTTTGCTCGGGTTAAGCATGTTGAAACGTTCACAGACTAAACCTTCTCGCGCCAACTCATTGAACGAAGGCACACTGAACACTTCTGATGCCACGCCAAATTTGTCTTTAAGTAATTTGGCAGCTTCTCTGACTTGCAGCAATATCGTGCCACAACCCAGAAGTTTTACTTTCTTCTTAGTTTTGGCAGTCCCCACTTTCTCCAGCGAGTAGATTCCCTTGATGATCCCTTCTTCGGCACCTTTTGGCATTTCTGGTTGAACGTAGTTTTCGTTCATAACGGTTAAGTAGTAAAAAACGTTTTCACGGTTTTCACCCATACGTCTTAAGCCGTCTTGAACAATGACTGCCACTTCGTAGCCGTATGTTGGGTCGTAAGTAATACAGTTGGGGATCAGTGCAGCCTGAACATGACTGTGACCATCCTGATGCTGCAGGCCTTCACCATTTAGTGTTGTGCGACCGGCAGTTCCACCCACCAAGAAGCCTCTGGCTTGGCTATCCCCTGCTGCCCAAGCCATGTCACCGACACGCTGGAAACCAAACATCGAGTAATAAATATAAACAGGGATCATTGGCAGATTGTTAGTGCTGTAAGACGTCCCTGCTGCCAACCATGACGCCATGGCTCCTAGCTCGTTAATCCCTTCTTGTAACACCTGTCCTTTTTTATCTTCACGATAATAAGCCACCTGGTCAGCGTCTTGCGGCACGTATTTTTGACCTTGACTAGAATAAATACCAACTTGACGGAACAAGCCTTCCATGCCGAAGGTGCGCGCTTCATCTGGGATGATAGGTACTATACGGCCACCCACTTGTTTGTCTTTGAGCATCACGGTTAAGACACGAACAAATGCCATAGTGGTGGAGATTTCACGCTCACCGGAGCCTTTGGTTACCGCTTCAAAGGACTTCAGCGGGATTGCAGGCAGATCTTCTGTGGTGTCTTTCAGACGCACAGGCATGAAACCGTGCAAGCTATCGCGACGCTGCTTTAAATATTGCAGCTCGGGGCTATCCTCTGCAAATTTGTAGTAGGGCAAATTCTCTAGATCTTGATCGGATACTGGAATGTTAAATCGGTCACGGTATTGACGTACCGCTTCGATATCCATCTTTTTCACGTTGTGGGCGATATTTTTTCCTTCGCCTGCGGTACCTAACCCATAACCTTTTACTGTTTTAGCCAGGATAACCTGAGGGCGGCCTTTGGTATCGGTTGCGCGCTTGTATGCAGCGTAAACCTTCACCGGATCATGACCACCACGATTTAATCTCCAAATGTCGTCATCAGACATGTTGGCAACCATTTCTTTTAATTCAGGATATTTACCGAAAAAGTTCTCACGGGTGTATGCACCACCTTTGGCTTTGTAGTTCTGATACTCACCATCAACGGTTTCATTCATGACATCAAGTAATTTACCTGACGTGTCTCTGGCTAAAAGAGGATCCCAGTAACGTCCCCAAATGACCTTAAATACTTCCCAGCCGGCACCTCGGAATGTCCCTTCCAATTCCTGGATAATTTTGCCGTTTCCACGAACAGGGCCATCCAAACGTTGTAAATTACAGTTGATGACAAATGTAAGGTTATCGAGGCCTTCTCGTGAAGCCAGACCAATCGCGCCTAAACTTTCTGGCTCATCCACCTCACCGTCACCCATAAAACACCAAACGCGTTGTTCAGAGCAATCTTTTAATCCTCTATTAGTCAGGTATTTAAGGAAACGTGCAAGATAAATGGCTTGCATTGGCCCTAAGCCCATTGACACTGTTGGGAACTGCCAGAAGTCAGGCATCAACTTAGGATGAGGGTAAGAGGACAAGCCGTTGCCATCAGCTTCCTGACGGAAGCCATCTAATTGTTGTTCAGATAAACGCCCTTCGATATAAGCTCTGGAATAGATACCTGGTGCAGAATGTCCCTGAACAAAAAGGAAGTCACCACCGTCTTTTTCATTTGGGGCGCGGAAAAAATGGTTAAACCCAACATCATAAAGCATGGCTGACGAGGCAAAACTCGATATGTGTCCGCCAAGTTCTAGGTCTTTTTTGGAACCTCGAAGCACCATCATCATTGCATTCCAGCGGATCGCATTGCGGATTTTTGCTTCAACTGTCTGATCGCCCGGCATTGTGGGTTCTTGCCCAGCAGGAATCGTATTGATGTAAGCGGTGGTAGCAGTGTAAGGCAAATGTGCTCCGCTTCTTCTACCTTTTTCTATTAGGCTTTCCAATAGAAAATGCGCGCGCTCTACCCCTTCTTCTTGCAATACTGCTTCAAGGGCCTCTATCCATTCCTGGGTTTCTTGTGGATCCACATCCGGATGCATCATATCAGCCATGGTGCTTTCCTTTAGTTAATTAAATTGAGTTTACTGGCTAAGAAAGTTAAGAATAGTGCACAACACATAATTTTCCTTTCTTTTCCAATACGTTAATTCAGAAAAAGCAGCTATAACTGCTCAATCTCTATTTTTTTACTTCGATTCTTCTCAGCGCTCGTTGAATTCGAGTGTCCTGTCGATTAATTTCCAAAAGTGTATCTTCAATAAATGCTAAATGTTCGTTACTGGCTTGACGGGCCAATTCAGGGTCCCTGGCGAGTATGGCGGCCAAAATGCCTTCCCGCTGCTTTAGGATTTCTTGCGACGTAGCTTGGTTGTCTACAAGCATTTCCAAGTTTGCCCGAATATTGTCTTTCATCATGGGTTGCAAGCTTCGCATAACATGAATCAACACCATATTGTGAGAGGCCTGGGCCATCGCTAAATAGAAATCAGACAACGCAGCGGCCTCTTCTTCTTTTTCCACATTAACTGACAACAACTTCACTGAAGCCAAGGCTTTGTTCAATGCAACGTGATCATCGGGTTGCCCTCTCAGTGCAGCGTAATAGGCAGCCATTCCTTCTAGCGCATGACGAAACTCTAATAGGTCAAACTGTGTTTCTGGACGCTGAGCAATAAGCTCTAAAAGCGGGTCAGTGACCGAAGCAGTCAATTTTCGTTTAATGAAAGTGCCACCGCCTTGTTTACGTAGCAATAATCCGCGCGCTTCCAAGTTCTGAATGGCTTCACGCAGCGAAGGACGCGATACTGCGAACTTTTCAGCTAGCTCTCGCTCGGGCGGCAGCTTTTGTCCGGCCAGCAATCGTCCGTCAATAATCATCGACTCCAATTGTTCGGTGATCACATCGGACAGTTTTCGAGACTGAATTCGCTGCATATTTGCTTACTTAACCTTTTGCTGACAATTAATCATTGACCAACCCGCCACCTTCGACCTTATATACAAATTGGCCTCACCAACAAAATTGGTAAGACCATTTAACCCAATAGCATAGTCTAGTTGAAAGCGTAGGTAAACATTCTTCCTATAATTGCGAAGATAAACCTGAACATAATTGTACGTTTAGCCCCGAATTACGAGGCTTTGAGAAGAATTAAGTGCGTGGTCAGACCAATGACCAACGACGGAAGAAAGTTAGCGAAGCCAGCCTGAAAGAGATAAAACAGAGATAAATACAACTAAAAACATCACGTTTCGCTTCGCCAACCTGACCAAAGTGCAAGGTTCTTCTGTGCAGTCATGTTCATCCGGTTCGACGTCTTCAGCCGCTTTTGCGACTTCACAGAGTAACTCTTTGGCAGGTTTATCGACACTTGCGAAATGAGACAACCAAATAGGTAGCGCCTTGGAAAAATGCCCGACAAGCAACAATCCTAACGCAGTAATGCGCACGGGTAACCAGTCCAAAACCATCATCACCTTCTTGGCAGCAGGCAGCTCTACCTGCTTTTCATTTTCTAACCAATGGTGAGTGCTCAAAGCAAGAACGTACAATACAGAGCCTGCGGGGCCGAGGATCGCAAACCAAATGATAACTGCCGCATAATGCTGATAATTCAACCAAACCAGGTTTTGTCCGAAAGAGCTGGGGCTATTGCTAGAGTGTCCAAGTTGGTCTGCATACATACTGCACGCTTGAAAATCTCCCCGGTTAGCCGCTTGCAAATAACTTTTGTAAGTTGCCCGTAATGATGGGCAGCCAATACATACCATTAAAATTGCGGAATCAAACACCAGTCTGAGCAATGCACTGTCAACGGTACCTAGCAATAGATATAAGACAAGGGGAGGAATCGCCACAATCAGCAGATAATGACTGCCTTTACTGTTCTCGTCTAACCATCTCCGTTTTATCAGTTGAGATTGGTACAAGCCGTTGTAAAAACTTTCTTGCCAGAATTTGGATTGAATCGCGATCCGTTCTGCAAGCAAAACCACAATCAAACTAATTAATGTCATTCAGTGCTCTCTATTTTATTGTTGTAAGCAAACCTGTTGGCGAAATCTGGTCCAGTCAAATGCCACCCCAGGATCGGTCTTACGTCCCGGCGCAATATCAGCATGTCCGACGATTCTTCCCAGAGAGATATTCGGATAAGCATGCATAATCTGACAAGTGACCTGCTTTAACGCAATGTACTGCTCTTCTGTATAGTGAATATTATCTGCGCCTTCCAGCTCAATGCCAATGGAAAAATCGTTACATCTGGTACGACCTTGAAAACTGGACACCCCAGCGTGCCACGCCCGATCTTCAAAACTGACAAACTGAACAACTTCGCCCGTGCGTCGTATGTACAAATGTGAAGACACTCTCACTTGATAAATGGATTCGAAGAATGGATGCTCTGTTGGGTCAAGCTTTCCGGCAAAAAAAGTTTCAACATGATCCGAGCCAAATTGATTTGGCGGCAAGGAAATATTGTGAATCACCAGCAGACTGATATCATTGGGTGAAGGGCGAGCGTCATAATGCTCACAAGGCGCGCGTGTTGATGTTGTCAACCAACCTTGCAAAATATCCATACAAGCTCCACAACATTAAATAAGAACGTATTTTTCATGACCGCTAGCATAACAAGGTAAAGTACTTAAATGGAACAAAATCAGCCACAATCTGACAGCTCAAAATCCATGGGACGCTGGATGCTTTTGGCTTTTTGGATTGTCGGCTTGGTATTACTTACCAGTTTCTTTGTTGGCGTGCTTGAGCGTCAACATAATCCAAATCAAAACCCGATTAGTCAGGTTGAAGGCCAATCAATAGAGGTAAAACTGAAACGCAATCGCATGGGTCACTATGTTGCTACAGGGTTTATCAACAACCAACCTGTTACCTTTTTACTAGACACTGGGGCGACTAACGTTTCTGTTCCCGCCCATCTTGCGGGCGAATTGGGATTGGTAGCCGGCCAGCGCTACACCGCATCAACGGCTAACGGCAATGTAACGGTAGCGCAGACCACTATTGATCAACTTGATTTGGGTGGTATTCAGCTCAACGATGTAAGAGCCAGTATCAACCCAGGTATGAGAGAAGACGAAGTGTTGCTTGGCATGAGTGTACTAAAGCACTTAGAATTCACCCAACGAGGCGATTGGTTGATTCTGCGTTATTTATAATCCTCCATATATCCTAATTACAGATTTCAATAAGAATTAACTATGACTCAACTAACCATTGAACA
The DNA here is from genome assembly GCF_007197995.1 of Aliiglaciecola sp. M165. Taxonomy (GTDB): domain Bacteria; phylum Pseudomonadota; class Gammaproteobacteria; order Enterobacterales; family Alteromonadaceae; genus Aliiglaciecola. The sequence goes on along the minus strand of NZ_VKKH01000006.1, from coordinate 39,256 downwards.
AGACGTTTTGCGCGCGTTACAAGAAGATCTCAATAATGTATCTGCCGAACAAGGCGATATCACTGCTGCACTGATCACAGACAATAGAGAAGTCACCGCTTCGATTATCACCCGCGAAGATTGCGTTTTATGTGGTACAAAATGGGCCGAAGAAGCCTTTCATCAGGTAGATAGACGGATATCCGTCAACTGGCTCAAACTCGATGGAGATTTTTGCCAAGCCAATACCTTGCTGTGCGAGCTGACTGGCCCTGCCAAAGGGATATTGACGGCTGAGAGAACTGCTTTGAACTTTTTGCAAACGCTATCCGCCACGGCCACCACAACTCGGCACTATGTAAAACAGTTGGAAGGCTCAGGGATCACACTGTTAGATACGCGAAAAACAATACCTGGATTAAGAATGGCACAAAAATATGCGGTGACCTGCGGTGGTGGCAAAAACCATCGTATAGGATTGTTTGATGCTTTCTTGATCAAAGAAAATCACATAATCGCCTGCGGTAGCATTGCCAATGCCGTTTCACAAGCTCGAACAAACCACCCTGATGTTAAAGTTGAAGTCGAAGTTGAAAGTATAAAAGAGCTGGAACAAGCCATAGATGCCGGCGCAGACATCGTTATGTTAGACAATTTCAACCATGACATGCTTTGTCAAGCGGTTGCAATCAACAAAAAACAAGTGAAATTGGAAGTATCGGGCAACATTAATGATAAACAATTGGCGAAATTGTACGATACAGGTATAGATTTCGTCTCATCTGGTGCATTGACCAAGCACATTCAGGCTATAGACTTATCTCTAAGAATCAAATAGTTAAGATGCTTTAGCGGGGAAAAATGTTTCACTTCGTACACTTGAGTATGTTTCTACATACTTGTCAGTAAGCAAACTCGTTCTATACTGATTATGAATTCAACGAGGACGCCAGTTTACACACACAGGAATTTGGCAGTAACTATTTAAATTTATACTTTACAGTAACTTAATCGCACTTCGCCGTGCAGGAGATCGACACCATGAAAATGACTCAAATGACAAACAACAAAGGCTTTACATTAATCGAATTGATGATCGTGGTAGCGATTATCGGTATTCTAGCAGCTATCGCGTTACCTGCATATCAAGGCTTCACTGACAAAGCGAAATTCTCTGAAGTAGTTAATGCTACTGCAGGGGCAAAATCTGCGGTTGAGGTTTGTGCAAACATCGAAGGTAACGACCCAATCACCTCGTGTGGCCAAACGCAAAACGGCGTTCCAGCTGACGTAGTTCTTAGTGCAACCACTCATGGATTGACTACTTCTGCAGCTGGCGTAATCGTTGGCACATACAAGAGTGATCTTTCTTCATTGGATGGCGAAACTATCACGATGACACCAGCATTCGCCAACGGCCGCGTAGAATGGACTGTAGTTTGTAGTGACCCAACTCTTTGCTAAGCAACGCTTTGTTCATTAAAAGATAATTGTTCGAGCCCAGCTTAGCCTGGGCTTTTTTATTCTTTCTTTAGGCAACCTAACTATGGCAAAAACAGCGGATATTTATGTTTGGAGCGGAACAGACCGTTCCGGTCAATCGCAAAAAGGTGAAATCAGTGCAACCACACTAAATGAAGCCAAAAACCTGTTGCGTCGCAAAGGTATTTCTGCGACCAAAGTGAAAAAAATGGCCACGCCTTTATTTGGCAAGAAAGACAAAATAAAAGCAACAGATATCTCGATATTATCTCGACAGATTGCAACCATGCTAGGCGCCGGTGTAACCCTTATTCAGTCCATCGATATGATTGCGCAGGGACATTCAAAAGCGAGTATGCGCAAAATGCTCACCGCCATTGCGGATGATGTGAAAGCGGGTAATCAGCTATCTAGTGCACTTAGAAAACACCCTGAACAATTTGAAGATTTATATTGTGATCTGGTCGATACCGGTGAGCAATCCGGCGCGTTAGAAACCATTTACGATAGAATCGCAACCTACAAAGAAAAAGCCGAAGCCCTCAAGTCGAAAATCAAAAAAGCGATGTTTTATCCTGTTGCAGTCATCGTCGTTGCATTTATTGTAACCACCATCCTGCTAATTTTTGTTGTGCCGCAATTCCAGGAAATATTTAGCAGCTTTGGCGCTGAATTGCCTGCATTTACTCAATTTGTATTGGCAATATCACAATTTGTACAAGACTACGGAATATTTATTGCGGCTGGAATGGCCACTGCGGGTGTATTGTTTATCAGGGCACATAAAAAGTCGAAAAAACTCAGAGATGCGGTAGATGTTAAGATTTTAAAAATTCCGGTTATTGGCGAAATTTTGAAAAAGGCCTCAATCGCTCGATTTACTCGCACATTATCCACTACTTTTGCCGCGGGTGTTCCGCTTATCGGCGCCCTTGATTCAGCTGCTGGCGCGTCAGGCAACGCAGTGTTTCGAGACGCTATTCTATTTATCAAAAAAGAAGTCGCCGGCGGTATGCAAATGAACACGGCAATGCGCGCTACAGGGGTATTTCCTGACATGGTTACGCAAATGATCGCTATTGGTGAAGAATCCGGTGCTGTTGACGATATGCTAAGCAAAATAGCAACTATCTACGAAGCCGAAGTAGATGATATGGTTGATGGCCTGACGAGTCTTTTGGAACCCATGATTATGGCCGTACTGGGTGTGGTCATTGGCGGATTAATTGTTGCCATGTACTTGCCTATCTTTCAAATGGGTAACGTGGTTTAAGTCAATCATCGGTGATGAATCGCCATCACAAGATCGGGTTGTAATATTTATGCCAGAACATTTCCGCCAACGGGGATTTTCTGGCATTCTAATATGAGTATCCGTTCGCCAAATCAAAAGAATACAATTTATGCCAGCAATGTTTGAGCTTCTCGCACAATCCCCCGCGTACTTTTTAAGTTTTGTTTTTATATTGAGTTTACTAGTTGGCAGTTTCCTAAATGTAGTGATATACCGGCTACCCGTTATGATGGAAAAGGGGTGGAAACAAGAATTTCACGCCTACTTTCACCCTGAGCAGGTTGAAGATGAACAGCAGGACACCTTCAATCTCGTCAAGCCAGATTCGACCTGCCCTAAATGTCAGCACAAAATCCGCGCTTGGGAAAATATCCCGGTAGTTAGCTGGCTTTTGCTGCGCGGCAAGTGTAGCCAATGCCAAAACCCTATCTCAGCACGCTACCCTGCCGTTGAACTACTCACCGCTTTGGCGAGCGTGTCAATTGCTTGGCATTTTGGATTTGGCTGGCAAGCTGCTGCTGCGGTCTTTCTGACCTGGTGCTTGATGGCCCTAATTTTCATTGATATCGACAAGATGTTGCTGCCTGATCAAATTACCCTGCCGCTTTTGTGGCTGGGGTTGTTGTTAAGTACTGCAGGAGTATTCGTCGATGCAACTGATGCCATTATTGGCGCAGCGGCAGGCTATTTGAGTTTATGGAGTGTTTACTGGTTATTTAAACTGTTAACCGGAAAAGAGGGCATGGGTTACGGCGACTTCAAATTACTCGCAGCCCTGGGTGCGTGGATGGGTTGGCAGCATTTGGCAATTATCATTTTGTTGTCTTCTTTTGTTGGTGCTGTGATTGGTATTTCTTATTTGATCATAAAAGGAAAAGAAAAAGGTAGTCATATACCTTTTGGCCCCTACCTGGCAATAGCTGGATGGTTAACGTTAATGTTTGGTGGACAAATCGCAGATCTTTATTGGCAGTGGGCTCTGGCATGAGTCACATCGTAATAGGGTTAACCGGTGGTATTGGCAGTGGTAAAACTGCTGTGTCTGATATGTTTGAGACTTTAGGAATCGATGTTGTAGACGCGGATATCGTCGCCAGACAAGTCGTCGCAAAAGGTTCAACTGCCTTAGACGCCATCGAAGCACATTTTGGCAAACAGGCGATTACAAATTCAGGCGAACTAGATCGACAATATTTGCGTGAGCGAGTATTCGCAAAACCCAGTGAAAAGCGTTGGCTGGATGATTTATTACACCCTTTGATTCGCCAGCAAATGGTTGCCGATGTTAAGGCTGCCAACTCTGCGTACTGTATACTGGCAGTACCGCTACTCGTCGAGAACAATATGATGGGAATGGTGGACCGTGTTTTAGTTGTTGATGTTGATGAACAGCACCAATTAACTCGAGCAGCGGGGCGCGACCAACAGTCTATAGAAAAAATCCAACAAATCATGTCTCATCAAGCGACACGTCAACAGCGGCTAGCCGTTGCGAATGATGTGATCGACAACAACAAAAATTTAGACGCCTTAAAAAAACAAGTTTTACAGCTCGATAAGAAATATCGGATGCTTGCGAGCAATAATTAACTTCCTAGTTCGCTGTAGCGAAAATTGCTTGCAACAGGACTTGAAATCTCTTTCGATTTGCGTTGTAGTGCGCATTTCCAGATAACCTGAACTCGCAGGCAAGCTGACTGTCTGATTTATTGTTATTCTTGGAGTGCCTATTGAATTGCACTGATACAAGTGCGCCAATTCGAAACAAAAGGAAAGCGAATGTCGCAGGCTGTTTATGAATTTCCATTGAACGAAAAGGTCAGAACCTATCTGCGCCTAGAACAGCTTTTCTTACAAATTGAACAGTGTACCGAAGCTGAAACTAACTGGCATTTCATCAGTTTTTTCGAAGCGCTATTCACGCTGCTTGACTTGTTAGAACGTCTGGACATCCGCAATGATGTACTCAAAGACATAGAAGTACACGAAAAGAATCTGGTTTTTTGGTCACAACACCCCAAGATTGACTCGGAAGCACTGCAAGCTGCATTGCAAAAAATCTTGCGATTAAGAGATCAGCTTAAACATTCAAAAAAAGTGGGCGCAAATTTGAAAGAAGACAAGTTTTTGGCTTCTATTCGCCAAAGGTTTTCAATTCCAGGCGGTACCTGCAGCTTTGACTTGCCGAATTTGCACTACTGGATAAACCAACCATTAGAAACCGTTCGTCAAGATATTGTGGGTTGGTTGCAGGAATTTGAGCTAATCCGAGAAGCCATTGAAATTACCTTATCTTTTTTACGAGAACGGGGACGATTTGCTTCAACATTAGCAAAAAATGGTTTTTATCAGGGCGTAGCGGATGATAAAAACGAATTAATACGGGTGAAAAGCCCAATCGACAAAGGCTTTTACCCTATGTTGAGTGGCAATAAATACCGCTATGCCATTCGTTTTATGTTGTTTACTCCAGATGAACATGGTAGCAACCAGGTAAATGAAGATATCGAATTTCACCTCGCAAGTTGTTAAAGAGGCCCTTAATGCAAGTAGACTGTCCAACCTGTAAAACAAAAGTGGAATGGCATAATAAAAATGAATTTCGCCCCTTTTGCAGTAAACGATGCCAATTGATTGATTTAGGCGAATGGTCAAATGAAAGTCATGTCATTTCAGAACAATCGAAATCCGATCCTGACTTAACTGAAAAGCCCGAAATCGATGTAGAAGAAATTGAGGCGATGCTGGCTCAACAAAATCAATCGTTCTTCAAGGAGTGAAAAAGCATGCGTATCAAGCAGTTTGGCGATCCAATACTACGGAAAGTGTCACAACCGATTTCTCAACAAGATATTCATTCTGATCACATCCAATCTACGTTGCAAACAATGAAAAACGTATTGAATGGAATAAAAGCTATTTCTGATGAAAACGGAAACGCATTGTCTGCACCTCAGGTCGGCCATTTGGTGAGAATGGTGCTTCTCAGGTTAGATGGGCAGTTTGTTCCTATGCTAAACCCAAGTATTAAAGCTCTGAACGAAGGTGAATTTGAATTTGAAGAGGAGTGCTTTAGTTTTTATAACTTACGCGCAAAAGTCAGCCGTGCGAGTAAAGTGGAGGTCAATTATTGTGACGAGCATGGCAAAGCTCATTGCATTGTTTTAGAAGGCGAAGCCGCTGGTTTAATTCAGCATGAAATTGATCATTTAGACGGTGTGCTATTCTTGGATCGTGTAAAGAACACGTCATCGCTAGTTTCAATCGATTACCTGCTGCAAAACAATCAACCAAGACTTCAACAGGTAAAGTCTATGATTGATTACATGACAAGTGACTAATCTATATTAATTTTTTTAGGCAGCGCAGTGAAGTATTTGACCCCACGCCTGGATTGGGGCTATTTAACGGACGTAAAGGAGTTTATAGTATGACGAAAACACTGTTAAGTTTCATAATGTTTTTTTGCCTATCAAGTGCGTTGGCCGATACCATCAGATTGTCGGAGCCTGTCTTTCAAAATCCCAACAGTGAAACTTTCGGTACCAAACTAGATATGTCATTACCCAAGACAAGTTTAGCGTCATTGCTCACTGAACCAGATGGACACCTAGGCAGTCGTTTTATTGTAGAAACGCGGATATCAAAAGTTTGTCAACGCAAAGGATGTTTCTTTATTGCCCAACAAGATCAACATATGGTTCGCGTATCGTTCAAGGATTATGGTTTTTTTATTCCCACAGACAGCAATGGCAAAACTGTAATGCTCTCAGGTGAACTTATTGAAAAAGAACTGAGTGTTGAACAAGCAGCCCATTTCTCATCAGATTTAGACTCAAACTCACAGGCGATCAAGCCCGGTGTAGTCTATGAGATCGTTGCAGACAGCGTCACAATTCCTCGTACCTAGGGCGAACTCATCTTCATAATCATTTACAGCGGCTCAAGCGCTTCAATCATTAACTGTAAGTTGGTTCGTCCTCGAAAGACATTGATATCCAATTTATAAGCTAATTTGACTCGTTCGGCCCGTTCACTAGGCAAGCTTTGAGTGTCGACGTTAAATGCAATCCCATCAATAAGCTGACCATCAGACGAACTCAATAGTAATTTGAGGTGTTTGCCTGAGAGCAGTTTTTGTTCATGAATACGAAATTCACCGTCAAAAATTGGTTCAGGAAACCCTTGTCCCCAAGGCCCTGCATTTTTTAGTTGTTGGGCAAAATCAATACTAAAATCAACGTCCTGAAGCTCGCCATCGGTCATGACATTGTCGGTCAAATCATGTGCTTCGAGCCACTTTTGACTCACATGCGCGAATGCGCGTTGAAACGCCTCTAGTTGCTCAAGTTTCAATGTTACGCCAGCCGCCATGGCATGCCCGCCAAATTTATCAATAACCTGAGGAAACTGATTGTTGATATCCTCCAATAAATCGCGGATGTGAATACCTTGGATGGAGCGAGCGGACCCTTTCAGGAGACTGTCTGTTTGATGAGCAAACGCAATGGTCGGACGATTATATTTGTCTTTGATTTTGCCAGCCAAGATACCCACTACACCTTGATGATAGTCTTGTTTGTAAAGCACAATACCTGCACGGGATTCAAGGTCAGAGTGTTCGATGGACTGTAAAGATGACAGCGCTTCTTGCTGCATCGACTCTTGAATTTCACGCCTTTCTTTATTGAGGTTGTCCAGCTGCAACGCCATTTTTCTCGCGTCACGGGGGTCATCACATAAAAGACACTCTATTCCCAACGACATGTCGTCCAAACGTCCTGCTGCGTTGAGTCTTGGCCCTAATACAAAACCAAGATCTGAGGCAACCATGGTGCTAGCATTTCTTCCTGCGATGTCGATAAGTGCAGTAATACCCGGACGACATCTGCCACTGCGGATGCGCTGCAGACCTTGATGTACCAAAATCCGATTATTTTCATCCAATGGCACTACATCAGCAACAGTTCCCAGGGCAACAATATCTAAATATTCAGCCAGATTTGGCTCGACAATAGCGGTTTTTTCAAACCAATTTTTCGACTTCAGGTGGCTTCTTAAGGCGAGCATGACGTAAAATGCCACACCAACGCCAGCTAAATGCTTGGATAAAAAGTCGCAACCTGGTTGATTAGGATTAACGATGGCATCTGCATTTGGCAGCTGGTCTGCGGCGAGGTGGTGGTCGGTCACTACCACACGCATATTATGTTGTTTAGCTCTGTCGACACCTTCGATACATGCAATACCGTTGTCAACTGTCATGATTACTTGTGCGCCCTGCTGATGGGCAACATCTACAATCTGTGGGCTCAAACCATAACCAAAATCAAAACGGTTGGGGACTAAATATTCAATGTTTTCAGCGCCCATGCGACGCAGACTTAATATGCTCAATGCGGTACTTGTTGCACCATCTGCATCAAAATCACCGACAATAATTATTTTTTGCTTGTTGGCAATTGCGTCAGCAAATACCTGAACTGCACCATCAATCCCCTGCAATTGCTGGTAATGCAACAAAGCGTTCACGCGTTTATCTAACTGGGTAGTCGAGTCTACGCCTCTATTGGCATATATTTGGCGAATAACCGGATGAGAAATATCACTGAGATGACTATCGTCTACCGGGGCTCTTCGTTTTATTGCAGTTGGCATGATTCAGAAGAAGGCATAAAAAAAGGTAAGATAGTGTACCTTACCTTTTGTACTTCATTTAACAAATGTGTACTTTAAATATTCTTTAACGTATTGAGCAACGCATGGGCGGGTTGGTAACCAGGCACCATAGAGCCATCAGGTAGAATGATGTTAGGAGTTCCTGTCACACCAACTTGTTGACCAAACGCGTATTGTTGCGCGACGCTGTTAGCACAGCTTGACTCAGCGACACTGCCGCCACTTTTGGCCGTTGTCATTGCGTCATGTTGGTCTTTAGCACACCATACGGATACCATATCTTTATATGATTTGCTGCTCAGTCCACCACGAGGAAACGCCAGATATCTAACGGTAATACCATTAGCATTATATTCTTCAATTTCGCGGTGAAGCTTGCGGCAATATCCACACGATATATCGGTAAAAACGTTTACCACAAATTTTTCGTCTGGTGCTTTGAATTCAATGACTGATTGATTGAAATCGGTAATTCCATCTAGACGCAACTTCGCTAAAGATTTTTCTGTCTCATCACGCATACCTTCTTCTACGTTGAATATTTTACCGCTGATAAGAAATTTCCCATCAACGCTGGTGTAAAAGAAACCGCGGTTAGTGGATACTTGAACCAGTCCAGGAACTGGCGCGTCACCGATTGCTAGCACTTCAAAGCGCAATATATTTTCAATATTCTGTTTGACCGCTTCATAATCCTTGCCTTCGCTTTCAGCCAGGCTGCTCGGAGCGATAGTGCTAAGTGATACAAAAAGGGCAAATGCTTTAATCCAAAATTTCATACTAATTCCCAAGTTTAATAATGCTATGAATGTTCAGACCACAGTCTTGCCGGAATAATTGCATTATTATATGACTAAATTTATTTGTGTAAGTGTAACGCCAATTGCACGCCGAACCAATGGCCTATAGTCATCAAATGCTATACCCATGAATAATACCCCGTGGTAGTACTAAAGATGATCAGAAAGTTTAACCCCGTGGATGGTGCTGTGCCACCAAACTCTGCAGGCGCTCAGTGGCAACATGCGTATAGATTTGGGTCGTAGACAGATCGCTGTGACCGAGTAATAGTTGCACCACACGCAGATCAGCCCCGTGATTTAATAAGTGTGTTGCAAAGGCATGGCGCAGAGTATGCGGAGAGAGATGCACGCGCACGTCTGCTTTTTGTGCATAAAATTTAATTCGGTGCCAAAACGTTTGTCGGGTCATCTTCACCCCGCGGCTACTAGGAAAAACGATATCTGACTCTGTCTTGAGCAGGGCGGGACGTCCCACTTTTAGAAACGTCTGTAGCCACTCTATCGCCTGCTCCCCTAACGGCACTAAACGTTCCTTATTGCCCTTGCCAACCACCCTAATGACACCTTGCTGCAAACCCAATTGATCCATTCGTAGAGATACCAGCTCAGTCACTCTTAACCCTGTTGCATAAAGCACTTCGAGCATGGCTTTATCTCTCAACTCAATCGGGTTTTCAGTATTTGGCGCAACTAACAGATCTTCTACTTGTTGCTCTGATAGCGTCTTAGGCAGGGGCTGAGCAAGTTTTGGGTTGCGCATTTGACCCATTGGATTATCTTCACGTTGTTTTGATTGGATCAAAAAAGCGCAAAAAACACGTAAACTACTCAACAAACGGGCAACACTTCGCTGAGACAACCCGGAATCGATTCTTGATGCGACATAAGCATCGATATCGTCTTTATGAAAATGCAAAAAAGAAAAAGGTTTGGAACTCATCGCGCCGTAGGCAGCAAATTTGCTCAGATCAGTGCGGTAAGCATTTAGGGTGTTTTCGCTAAGACCTTTTTCAATCCAAAGATTATCAATGAAGGCTTCAATGAGCTCTTCGTCACTGAGTATTTTCATTTAGGCAAGCCAGAAGAGCAACGTTTCATAAGCTATTAAGGACATTTTTTGCCTCTTCAGAGCCCTCAGATATTGCTTTTTTCAACCAGTCTCGAGCTAATGATTTATTCGTTCGAGTGCCTAAGCCTTTTATGTAGGCGTTGGCAAGTGCAATCATTCCATCGATGTACCCCCATTGGGCACTTTGTTCGTAATATACTTTTGCTAACACTGCGTCCTCTCTAACGCCTTCACCGGTTTCGTAAAGCTGACCTAATTGATACGCTGCTCGTGGACTTTGCAATTTATAGGCACGTTTTAAATAGTCTAACGCCAAGGGTACATTTCTTTCGACCAACTCCCCGTCGGAATACAAATATCCCAGTTCCACCATAGCTTCGGGATTATCGACCTGTACGCTACGCTCTAATAACTTTAGGCCTTTTTCAACGTCTTGTTCTCGACCTTCTCCATAGACAAAACAATAGGCCAGATCATAGAGCGCGTCAGTGGCACCTCTGGTCACTGCCTGTTCATAAAAATGGCATGCTTTTTCATAATCTGGTTCACCAAGCTCGCCAAAATAATACATGTCACCCAAATTTTCTGCAGCATAGGTATTACCTTGTGCATAAGACTTTAAGTACAGTTTATAAGCAGCTTGAGGGTCTTTTTCAACGTTGGTGCCGTAACGTAAAAATGAAGCGTAATTGTTTTGCCCGGTAGCAGACCCTCGGTCCGATGACAATTTGTAGTAGTGCAGTGCTTTAGCATTGTCTTTTGTGACGCCTTCTCCCGACTCGTAGAGATAGCCAAGATTTGCTGCAGCTCTGCCACTACCTTGTTCAATGGCGCGTTGATAATAGGTTATTGCCTTATCTGCATTAGCCTCCACACCTTTGTTATCTGTGTATATGATACCTAGTTCAAACATAGCATTTTGATCACCCAAATCAGCAGCCATATCCAACATTTTTAGCCCCGCTTGATAATTCTCCAGTTCGTGAAACTGAACATACCCCAACCCAAATGTGCAGGCTTTAATAGCTTCTGCATCACTATCTTCAGCGTTAATGGTCGCTTGGTATGCCTGCACTGCCAACTCATAATTGAGCACATCAATTTCTTCGCTGTAGATATCACCTATTCGACAACCTGCTAGGTCAAACCCGTTTTCCCAGGCTTGTTGAAAATATTCAATCGACATGACCAAATCTTTTTCTACGCCTCGCGAATATCGGTAGGCTAAACCTAGATTATAAAGGGCGCTTCGATTCCCCTGCTCGGCTGCCTTTTGGTACCAATAAAACGCTTTCGTTCGGTCCTGTTCGATACCATACCGTCCCGCTGAATAAAAAAGACCATAATCCAATTGGGCACTGTCATAACCTGACTCCGCCAAAGATTCAACTAAAGCCAGTCCTTTATCTATATCTTTTGGGATCCCCCACCGCCCGCTAATATTTAGATAGGCATAATCTAATCTTGCTCTGGGGTAACTCTCTCCTAGCGCCACCAGCAATCGCTGCAATTTTGAATAAATGGTGTTAGAGACCCCACCAAAAACATTATCGTAGCGGTAAATGCTATTGCGCCAATTGGCGTAATAAGACGGCTCTAATTGGTTGATCAATATCAAGAAAGTGTCAACACCGTCAGTCTGTTTAAGCAAGGCATCGAGCCATATCCATGTTGCCTCACTACCCCCTAATTGCCTGACATTTACTCTAAACAAGTTTGCTGCGTCTTGCTGTTCCATTACATCATCAGAGGACAGCATGGATACGCCGAGAATAGCGCTCGCTTCTACAAAACCGATCTCTGAAAACATCAACAAATTATCTATTTGTTGCTCAAATTTCTTCGTTTCACTTTTTTGAAAATAGGCTTGTGACAAAAGAACACTTGCCAATGGCCCTAAATCGCTGGATGTAGACAATCGTTCAATGACTTCATCAGCTTTGTTATTGCGCAACCAATCCGAAAATTGCAACAGTTGCGCAGGAACACTCCCGCCGTTCAGGAGTGCTGCTACCAAATAATCAGCAATTTGTTGTTTGCTGTACGACTTAGTGGCCATCGAATGGATGTTTCGAGAGAAATATTCAGTATTGTCGGCGTAAAACACCACATATTGACCTGAATCAGGCATCAATGCATGTATGCGAAACAGCGCTTTATCTGCCAAACGCAGAAGTTCAACGTCAAACACGTTGTAACCCGCCCATTGAAAAATGATTTGAGCTTCGTACGCGTCTCTTGTTTTAACCGCAGTCGAAGGCGATTGGGCATTCCCAGAGCGCATGAGCAAATCGGCTATAGCGAATAGAGCTTTTTGTGATTGCTCTGACAACTCATCATCGCCTAAACGTTGACCACAATGGGCATTTAACGAATAAGCAAGCAAGCTTGTCCTGTTCAACTCAATAGCTTGTTGGATCTTTTCCATGTGAGTATCGGTGCAGTATTGCTCTTCAGGCCAATTGTCTAACTCATTTATCAAACGTACATGTGGTATTTTTACCGTGCGTAAATCTGCTCGATAAAACTGATTAATTTGATCTTGCCAATAAATTTGTTCAGGCGTAAGTTCGGCGGGATCAAAGTCTAGCATTTTGTCCGGAAGTGCTTGGATATGCGTCACACTTGCAACATTTTCAGTGCGCAGAGAGCTCGCACACCCAGTTAAAATCAACATAAAACTTATCAGTGCGATAAATCGCCAGTGCTTAGTCAAATCGGCAAATCCGTTGTACATTACTTAAATCCTTTGTGTTGCTTGACTAGATCATAGGCAGCTTGAATGTCTTGTGCTTTATGTTTAGCAATTTCGATTGCTTGTTTAGGAAGCCCTTTAGAAACAAGTTTGTCTGGATGATGTTCAGCCATTAATCTGCGATAACTGCGTTTGACAGTTTTGACATCGTCAGTCGATTCAACTCCCAGTATTTTGAAAGCATCATCAATTGACTGTTGTTGTGAATAGGCGCCTGAACTTCGATGAGTACGGGACGAGCCTTGTGCCCCTCTTGCAGAGCGAAATCGCACCTCAGCCTCATACATCGACAGCAAGTATAAAAATTCGTGCTCTTTAAAGCCTAATTGTTGTGCCACTTTCTCGAGCAATTGTTGTTCTTTTTTGACGAGACGCCCATCAGCGAAAGCGGCTTGAATAAGGATTTCCAGGAAAACCTGCATAACATCTCGCCGACCATGGCAAGACGCTTTAAATTCCTTTAGTATTTGTACAACCGGAAAATCAGCGTCTTTACCATCCCTGAAAGCTTGTTGCGCTTCCTTTCTTGTTTCTCCTTGCAGATCCATCTGATCCATCAGCGTAGAGGCCATCCTAATTTCAGCATCCGTGACTTGACCATCTGATTTGGCTACGTGACCCATCACGGAAAACAACGCGTGGAAAAAAATTGCCTGGGATTTTAGTTCATCTTGGCTGGTGAAAAAGCGGCTAAAGCCTCCCATCTGATTAAAATCTTGGCTATATCCGCGATCAAATAAGTGACCTACAATAAAGCCAATAATTGCACCTACCGGCCCTCGAAACATAAAGCCAAATATCGTACCAATTATTTTTCCCCAAATAGGCATGTTTAGATCTCCATTTGATTCAAATAATCAAGACGCTGCGGCGTGCCAACATCAAACCAAAAACCATTATGCAGTTGCCCGCTCAGTCGATTTTGAGCAACTTTTTCAAACAATAATGGCGCCAGCGCAGATTTTTCTGCAATTAATGAGGAAAACATCTCTTTATGGTACACAGCGATTCCACTGAATGTGAATTGATTTTTTTTCAGCCTATGCATTTCACTGCCTTTTAAACTGAAGTCTCCATTGGGATTGTGAACAGGATTGTCAACGAGTATCAGGTGGCCAAGCTTGTCTTCAAGGTTTGTGGGTAAAGCAGAAAAATCAAAATCGGTGAAGATGTCCGCATTGATCACAGCAAACTCTTGTTGCTGTTCAAGTAATGGAAGCAATATTGGCAAGGCATTGACGATACCTCCGGCAGTTTCTAGTGCTTCTTTCTCATCACTAAAATGTATTTTTAGATTGAAACGAGAACCATCACCTAATGCATGAATGATTTGTTCACCTAACCAGGCGACATTGATAACGACATGGGTAAAACCAGCCAAAGCTAGTTTGTTCAGATGATGCTCGATCAATGGAATACCCTTCACGGTCAATAGTGGCTTAGGAGTTTGGTCTGTAAGAGGTTTCATTCTTTCCCCTCTTCCAGCAGCCAGTATCATTGCAACTTTCATTCAAGGGTGCTCAGCATTGCAGGCTTAATTACCTGATCTACAAAGGTCGCCAGCGAAGTGGTTTCCTCGTAGCGATATCCAACATTGACAATATAATCTAAGGTGTGAGGAATATCATTCAAATACCCTGATTTACCATCGCGATGCCACAACCGACAAAATATGCCGCTAGCCTTAATGTGGCGTTGAATACCGGTCAAATCAAACCAGCGTTCAAAATCACTCCAAGAATGTTGTGGGTAGTATTGATGATGAAAGTCCTGAAGTAGCGCAGAAATAGAAGATTCTGGCCAATCTTGGTAACAATCTCTAAGCAGCGAAACCGCATCATAGGTGATGGGTCCCACAACAGCATCTTGAAAATCAATAATGCCGAGGCGATCGTCGGCTAGTATCATCAAATTTCTTGAATGGTAATCCCGATGCACTCCTACTTGCGGTTGCTGGACAAAAACCTCTGAAAGAAAAGCATAGGTGGTTTCAATCATTTTGCGATCGGCTTCACTCAGTGTTAGTCCCAAATGTCTTTCGATTAACCAATGAGTAAATAAGGTTTTCTCAGCTTCCAATAACGTCTCGCCATAATTAGGTAATGGTTGGCCATCAACCGAAACACAGGATTGAATGGCGGGTAAATGGCTGAGCGCTTGTTTGTATAAATTGTGCATGGTTGTTGATGATAATGCTTGAGCAAACTGACCATTACCAAAATCCTCAATACAGTAGAACCCTAAATCTGCATCATGAGCGAGCACACCGGGCACCTCGACTCCCTGTTTTTTATAAGCGCGCGCAATCGAAACAAATTTTTCACTGTCTTCAAATTTGGGAGGCGCATCAACCGCGACAATAGAATTGTTTGATTTTTCATCATCAAAGCGAAAATATCGTCTAAAGCTGGCATCTCCTGAAACCATTTGTAGAGAAATACATCGAAAGGGCGTAGAAGTATTAATCCATTGCTTAAGGGCCTGTTCTCTTTGCCGCTTTTGTGTCACGATCTACCTCTTTTTATGATATAAATACAAATGTGGATATGCATTTACGAAAAGTAAGCGTATTGAAACGACTTTTCAACACGGAATACGTATAACACATGCATAATAAAACAAAGAAAATGAATCTGATGCATTATTTGAGTACTTAGAAGCGTAATCATGTCCAAACTTCCAAAAATAGCACTTTATATGTCACTTTGCGGCCATTTCAAGGCAGCTTGACTTAGTAACTGTATGCAAATTAATCAGCTTATTTTTTCTTTGTTTGCCATCCTACCCGGTTCGGTTTGGGCACAACAAGTCACATCTTGTCCGACCCCTATAGAGGGTTTTGTCGCAGATGAAGATATTTTACAAGACCAGATCCGAGTGTCGGCAAATCGTGCTGATATCCAAAGAAATCAAATTGCGCAATTTGACGGAAATGTCACCATTGTTAGTGATAAATCAAAGATTGAAGCGCAGAGCGCAACGATTGACGTGCCTAATACCCAATTAACTGCTATAGGCGACGTTACTTTTCAAGACAAATTGATGGTTGTCAACAGCAAGGATGTTTTGCTAAATACTGACTCTGGCAAATTATCCATGGCGGATACTAATTATCAGCTTACTCAATTTGGCGGACGAGGCGCAGCGGATAGAATTGAAATTGACCAGAATCAAGGCGTGGAATTGCAAGGCGTGAGTTATACAACTTGCCCGGTTGGCCAGGAAGATTGGAAAATTTCAGCATCCAGTATAGGCATAGAAGAAGGCGAACTTTGGGGTGAAGCTTACAATACGGTTTTTTATGTAAAAGATGTACCCGTATTTTATTTACCTTATTTTGTTTTCCCGGTTTCTGATCAACGCCAATCAGGCCTGTTGTTTCCCGAAATAACCACCTCTAGCGCAACAGGTCCTTCATACGAACAACCAATTTATTGGAATATTGCGCCCAATTTTGATGCCACCTTTTCACCTCGTTTTATGTCTAAACGTGGCACGCAGATTAAAACTGAGTTTCGCTACTTGTTTGACCAGAGTGCCGGGCAATTTAATGTTGAGTACTTACCCGAAGATCGCGAAGATATTAATCAGGCGGATCGTTATTTTTATCGATATGCTCACAGTGGCAAACTGGCTAAAAACTGGCAACTTAATATCGATTTCAATGGGCTCAGTGATGACAACTATATCGTGGATTTTGGCTCGGATTATTATAATCGTGCTGACACGCATCTATATAGAACCTTAGGCATTAATTATTACTCTCAAAACCTCGATTTTTCTATGAATTTTCGTGACTTTGCGGTTATTGGCGACCACCCTGCTAATTATCGTGCATTACCTGAGATGAAATTGAATTATCAGACGGACAAATTTTCAGGGCTTGAATTTCGCGTTACCTCTGAGCTTGCCTACTTTGACAATCAACAGGAAGGTGAACCCAAAGCGACGCGTTTCCACATTGCGCCGAGTTTAGCTCTGCCATTGCGCTCTCAGTGGGGCGAGTTTCTTGCCGAAGCAACCCTTTTAAATACCTATTACAAACAAGAAAACGTAGCAGGCACCCAGCTTGCAGAAGAAACCAACCGAACGTTAGGGCAAGGTCGAGTTTTCGGGGCTCTTTTTTTAGAACGGGATATTAATTGGTTAGGCGAACAACAAACGCAAACATTGGAACCCAAAATTCAGTATCTGTATACTGAGTTTAAAGAACAAAGCGAAATCGGATTATACGATACGACACAACTACTCAACGACTTTAATGGGCTTTTCAGAGGCCAAGAGTTTACTGGTCTGGACCGTATCAGTGACAACAACCAAGTAACGGTTGGTCTTACTTCTAGAATATTAGATAAAAATAGTCGGGAACAATTTAAGTTAAGTTTGGGTCAGATTTTCTACTTAGAAGACAATCGTGTTGAAGCAGCGAGCAAAAATGATGATCGCTCCGCACTGGCCTCTGAGTTGGATTGGCAGATAGGTAGTAAGTGGTTTGCTCACACAGAATTACAGCTATCGACCAAAACAGATAAAGTTGAACGCAGTAGTATTTCACTGGAATACCAATTAACAGACGATAAAATCTTGCAGTTTAACCACAGGTTTGTGCGAAGCCTCTCTGGAGAGCAAATTGATCAGTTTGGTATCACTGCGAGTTGGCCGCTATCTACAAATTGGCATTGGGTTGGGCGTTGGTATAAAGATTTATCTACACAACGCACGATTGAGAGCTATATGGGTGTACAATACGAGTCATGTTGCTGGTCATTCAGTTTAGTTTCGCAAAGGCACCTTAGTAATAGGTTTGATGCACAAGGAATGCAAAACACCCAAGAGTTTGAAACCAGCGTAAATTTGAAATTTAGTTTCAAGTTCACTGGTTCAGAGGCGCGTTCAGGACGCCGCAAAATGCTTGAAGACGGCTTGTTTGGATATCGACAAGCCTACCTTATTAATTAGAATGGTAGTCGCCAAAGAAGTCTATCTTTTTACCCTAACCAAAAGTATGGAATATGAAATATATAGTAGTCGCTTTTAGTTTATTGTCCTTCTTCACCTTCAACGTGTCGGCACAGCAAGTTGCGTTGGACAAAGTCGCCGTTATTGTAGACCAAGGTGTCATTTTAGAGAGTGAAATCGAGGCGCTAGTCGCTCAGGTTAAACGCAATGCAATTGCTAATAACCAAACACTGCCCTCTGATCGCGCACTGAGAACCCAGGCTATTGAAAGGTTAGTCACTGACAGTCTGCAGACCCAAATGGCTGAAAAAATGGGGATTCAAGTCAGCGATCCACAACTCGATCAGACCATTACTGGTATCGCCGCTAACAACAACCTATCGATGGAAGACTTCAGAGCACTTATTGGTAGAGATGGCATCCCTTTCGAGGTTTATCGCGAAGATATCCGTAAAGAAATGATAACCGGCGAAGTGAGACGCGCAAACGTCCGTCGCCGCATCTATATAACCAATCAAGAGATAAACAATCTAGTCAAACTTATCGAGGAGCAAGGTGCAAAACAAGCAGAATACCACCTTGGCCATATTTTAATCGGGTTTCCCCCTCAACCGAATGACGATGATATCAGTAAAGCCAAGGATACAGCGGACAGAGTTATTGAACTTTTAGAGGGAGGTTCCGACTTCACACGTATTGCGATTGCGTCTTCATCAGGTCCAAAAGCCCTTGATGGCGGTGATTTGGGCTGGATGAACATCAACGCGATGCCCACGCTTTTTGCTGAAGCCGTGCAAGGAAAAGACAAAGACACCTTGGTAGGCCCATTTAGAAGTGGTGCTGGATTCCATATTTTGAAAGTGAAAGATTTGCGCGGTATTGAAATCGTGAAAGTCGAAGAAGTAAACGCTCGTCACATTTTGATAAAACCTTCGGTTATTTTAAGTGAAGATAAGGCCCGCGAGAAGCTCGAAGAGTTTCGCGAACAGGTGATAAACGGAGAGGCGGATTTTGCCGAACTTGCCAAAGAGCACTCGGCAGATCCTGGCTCAGCTCTAAGGGGTGGAGAACTTGGCTGGAACGACCCAGAAATATATGTGCCTGCGTTTAAAAATGCGTTAGCCAATATGGAGAATGACGAAATTGGACAACCCTTCCGATCTGTCCATGGCTGGCATTTAGTGCAAATGATTGGTAAGCGTGTTGATGATGCCACTGACAAACGTAAAGAAGAAAAGGCTTATCAGTTGATCTTCAACCGCAAATTTGCAGAAGAAACTGAGGCATGGTTGCGTGAAATGCGTGACACTGCATACATTGAAGTCATTGAAGAAGACATCAGCTCAGCAGGAAACTAAATTGCCTTTTAAATTAGCTATTACCCCCGGTGAGCCTGCCGGCATCGGCCCTGATTTGATCATAAAATTGGCTCAACAGCAATGGGATGACCAGTTGGTTGTATTTGCCGACAGAAACATGCTGCATGAACGTGCAGAACTGTTAGGACTGCCACTGGAGTTGATAACGTATCAACCTTCTCAATCAAAGGTACAGGATGCTGGCCAAGTATTTGTTGTTGATATTCCAACGCAGGTTCCCGTTAAAGTAGGTGAGCTTGATCCTGCAAATGGCCAATACGTTGTCGAGACACTGCGCCAAGCGTGCGCGAAAAATATGGATGGCGAGTTTGATGCCGTTGTGACTGGACCGGTACACAAAGGAATTATCAATAAAGCTGGTATTTCATTTAGTGGTCATACTGAATACTTCGCTAGCCAGTCAAATACGCAAGATGTGGTAATGATGTTATCGACCGAAGGGTTAAGAGTCGTGCTTGCTACCACTCACATTCCTCTTGCATATGTAGCCAAGGCCATTACCCGAGAGAGATTGCACAAAGTCTTACATATCGTTCATACCGACATGAAGCTCAAGTTTGGCATCCCGTCACCGCGTATCTATGTTTGTGGACTTAATCCCCACGCAGGAGAAGATGGGCATCTTGGCAGAGAGGAATTGGACATTATTATTCCAGCATTGGATGAGTTACGCGCTCAGGGGTTAAACCTTATTGGTCCGCTCCCTGCTGACACCATGTTCCAGCCCAAGTATTTAGAACAAGCGGATGCTGTCCTGGCCATGTATCACGACCAGGGTTTACCTGTTTTGAAGTACAAGGGATTTGGTGACTCTGTCAATATCACTCTAGGCCTGCCTTTTATACGCACCTCAGTTGATCATGGTACTGCCCTGGATTTGGCTGGCACTGGCAAAGCCAACTCAGGTAGCTTTGAACGTGCAATTAAAAAAGCACTAAAATTGGCTTATAAGCAAAAATGAATAAACAACATCTAGGCCACACCGCCAGAAAACGATTCGGGCAAAACTTTCTTCATGATGCATATATCATTGACCAAATTGTCAGCGCAATTAATCCCAAGTCTGGTGAAAACCTGGTAGAAATTGGGCCTGGTCTGGCTGCACTGACGGAGCCTGTTTGTGCGTTAGTCGATCGACTCAACGTCGTTGAATTAGATAGAGATCTTGCGCAGCGATTAAAAACTCACCCTTTTCTTTCTAAAAAATTGAATATCGTCGAAGCGGATGCCCTTAAGTTTGATTTCACCGAGTTAATCAAACCCGATGCGCCACTGCGTGTCTTTGGAAATTTACCCTATAACATTTCCACGCCTTTAATGTTTCACTTGTTCTCGTATGCAGAGCAGGTGCTCGATATGCACTTTATGTTGCAAAAAGAAGTTGTCAATCGGTTAGCCGCAAAAGCGGGTGAAAAAAACTACGGAAGATTGTCGGTCATGGCTCAATACCATTGTCAGGTGATCCCCGTGTTGCACGTACCACCAGGCGCATTTACCCCTCCTCCAAAAGTCGAATCTGCTGTCGTTCGATTGGTGCCACACAAAGAAAAACCTGTCCAAGTGAAAAGTGAAAAAATGCTAAACCAGGTTTGTGCAACGGCTTTTAATCAACGCCGCAAAACCATCCGAAATAGTCTTAAGAAGTTGATATCGGAGGAAAATCTACAAGACTTGGGTATTTCTCCTGAAAATAGAGCGGAAAATCTAACGCTTGCAGATTTTGCGAAAATCGCAGACTCTATCACTATCCAACCTAGCTAATAGCACACATGGCAGCTAACGATATTTGCATCAGAGTACAGACTCAATTTTTAGAAGATCAATTTAATGAATCCGACCCCAAATATGCCTTTGCATATCGTGTGACCATCATCAACAACGGTAGTGTATCTGCTAAGTTACTTCGTCGCTATTGGCTGATTACTGATGGAAATGGTGAAAAGACCGAAGTATCCGGCGAAGGTGTCGTTGGCGAACAACCCGTTATCGAACCAGGTAAATACTATCAATATACTAGTGGCGCGGTCTTAGATACACCAGTTGGAACCATGCAAGGTCATTACGAATTTGTTGGCGGCGATGAATCTGTTTTTAAAGCACCCATTGACGTGTTTCGCTTAGCGGTCAATAACATGGTCAATTAACCATTATGGCACAGTATGTTGTAGGTGATATCCAAGGATGCTACGAAGGGTTACGGAGACTGCTTGACAAAGTAGAGTTCGATCGCAAATACGACAAGCTCTGGGCCGTCGGTGATTTAGTCGCACGAGGCCCTGACTCGCTCAAAACCCTTGTTTTCTTACATGGTTTGGGCAATGCCTTTGACACTGTTTTAGGCAATCACGACCTCCACTTTGTAGCCATTCAGGCAGGTATCAAACCGGCAAAAAGAAGTGATTTGTTGGCTCCTTTACTTAAATCAAAAAAATCAGACGAATTAGCGGCTTGGCTTCGCTCAAAACCGCTTGCCCATAGGTTAGACAAAGACACATTAATTAGTCATGCTGGTTTGTATCCGCAGTGGTCACTAAAAAAAGCGGTAAAACTTAGCCAAGAAGTGCAACAACAATTAGTGGGAGAAAATTGGCTGGCTCTGATCAGCGCAATGTATGGGAATAGCCCGCGAGAATGGGACAAAACACTGCAAGGTTTTGATCGTTATCGTTTTATTATCAATGCTTTCACACGAATGCGTTTTATTCATAACCAAACCACTTTGGAATTTGAAACAAAAAGTGCTCCAAGTGCTGGTTCTGGCGCGCTTAGGCCCTGGTTTAATGTGGCGAACACTAAGTTAAAAAAGCAACAAACCGTCATTTTTGGTCACTGGGCTACACTAATGGGACAAACCCTTTCAAGCAAGTTCATTGGACTTGATACCGGCTATGTATGGGGCAATTCAATGACTCTTTTTGATCTAGAAAATCGGAAAAAAATATCAATTCGAAATAAAGGTTAGTTTCATATTGTCGATACCCATATACAAATCAAAACATTTTGCCAAAAACTGTGTAAATTTAAGTGTCTCGGCATATAATTGTTAACTCAATGATAAGACGAGTATTTTTTCGTGACCTTTACTGCGGAATTTGTCAGACTTGGTAAGCTGGTCAGTTAGCTTGAAACTTGATCTATGAAAAACTCAAAACGCAATGTAGTAAGAGGAGTATCTGAATGAAAATAACGGTCGCTATGCGGGTCATTGGCGGGTTTGCGCTAATTTCTCTTCTACTACTGGTGATAGGCATATCTTCATTAATCAACTTTAGTTCGATTGAAAGTGCCACAGAAGAAGTTAATGATTTAGCAATACCAACCTTAATTGGCAGTAATCAACTCAAGGTATCTTTTCTTAACATGGGTCGGTTAACGGTAGAGGGATATCACGAATCTGATTCTACCGCCCTACAAAAAAATCTCGAAAATTATCAATCTAGCCAAGCTAACTTCGAAAGTGAATATGCGATTGTTCGCGACAAAGTAAGCCGTGATGCAGACTTCAGCTCAGCCCTTAGAACGGTTGATGGAATTTATCAGCAATACGCAACCAATGTGGCTAACATGTTTGGCAGCAGAAAAGATGATCTAGATTTTGGTAATAAGCTAAGTGATATCGTCAGTTCCGTGGAAGACAATGCTGATGATTCATCTACACTTTTACTCGATTTTGCAGATTTGGACAGCGTTCAAAATAATAGCCGCCTCAGACAAGCCGCCGAGTTAGGTAGTAACTTAGAAACCTCTTTATTGACTCTGCTCACTGTCAGTGCAGACTACATCAAAACTCAGACCCTGGTACGAGCTGGAACAATTGGCAATGAAGTTGAACTAGTGATTACACAAATATCTGAACAGATGGCTGAAATGCAGAATTTGGTCGGTGACCGCGATGACAGCGGCACTATGGATGAGATTTCTGAGCTAGTTGGTGCGGTGATCAGTTCTGTTACTGCTTCGGATGGGCTACTCAATACCCAAGTAGCACGCCTTAACAAACAGATCCAAGCCAGAGAAGCTTTGGCTGCATCCGAAGTGAATATTCAAGAAGCTTCTGCCGAACTCGATAAAATATTAGAACTCGCCGATTCCAAGACCAATATGATGAATGATCAAGTGTCGAGTCAGATATCTGGTGGAACAACTATCATCTGGATATTCATGTTGTGTTCTGCTGCTGCTGCAGCGCTGATAGGTTGGACGAGCGTACGAGCGATTACTGTCCCTCTCAAGCAAGTCAATGATGTATTGCATGTGGTGTCTTCAGGCGACCTAACTAAAAAGCTTGATGAGTCTTCTGATGATGAATTTGGTGAACTGGCTGAGAGTGTCAACAACCTAATCGATAGCTTAAAAACGCTTATCAGTGGCATTAGCTCCCGCGCTGCACAATTGGCCGCAGCCTCAGAACAAACATCGGCTGTGACAACACAGACGACGCATTCGATTCAGAACCAAAAATCTCAAGTGGCTCAAGTGGCGGCTGCCACGACTGAAATGCATAGCACTTCACAAATGGTGACGCAAAGTGCTGAAGACACGTTAAACCAGATCAAACATGCTGATAAAGAAGCTGAAAAGGTTAAAACGATTTCGGCTGAAAATAAATCCACAATCGAGAAGCTTGCAGTAGATGTAGATGATGCTGCAAATGTTATAAACAAACTGCATCAAGATAGTGCCAGCATCGGCGGAATACTTGACGTTATCCGTGGTGTTGCCGACCAAACTAATCTACTGGCCCTTAATGCAGCAATTGAAGCAGCACGGGCCGGCGAACAAGGTCGTGGTTTTGCGGTTGTTGCGGACGAAGTTAGAACTTTGGCGAGCCGTACTCAAGAATCCACACAAGAAATCAACGCAATGATTGAAGTACTTCAGGCGGGTGCTGAAAAAGCCGTTACGGTTATGAATCAAGGAAAAGAGCAGACTACCGTATGTGTTGAGCAGACTGAAAAAGCCACACAAGCTTTAGACCTGATCACAGAAGCCGTTCACAAAGCGCATGATGTAAGTAGCCAGATTGAGCAGTCAGCTCGCGAGCAAAATATTGTGTCGCAAGAAATCAGTGAAAAATTGGAAAATATAGTCGGTATTGCTGAAGAAACTTCTGTCGGGGCACAACAAACTGCAGATTCTAGTGAGGAAGTGGCAAAACTTGCTGAAGAGCTTCAAGCTTCGATACAACAATTTAGAGTCTAACCGGAAATTTAGACGCGCTATACAACAACGCCGCTTTATGCGGCGTTTTTTTATTCAAATAAACTTTTGTGCAACTCTTTGACTATATTGGTACTGTTGTCCTGGTGAACGAGGAACGACATGTTATGAGGGTTTGCACCATAACAAATCATCCGCAAATTATAATCTCTGACTGATGAGAATATTTTACTAGAAACTCCTGCAGCACTGTGCATATTGTTGCCAACAACTGTTACCAAATCGTAGTCGCTCTCTACTACCACCTCACAAAACTCTCGAAGCTCGTCTAAGGTGTCACGATTAAGTTTTTCAGCAACTGAGTTGGCAGGGTTATCAAGCGTGAACGACACGGCGATTTCTGATGTTGTCACCAAATCCACACTCAAATTATGTTTGGCAATAATGGTAAAGACCTGTTGCAAAAAACCCGGTGCATGCATCATTTTAGGTGTTTTGACCGTTACCATAACCTGCTGTTTACGACGGGTGATCGCACGATAAGGTGGCTCTTGTTCACAGTCGCGGACTATCCAGGTGCCACCCTTTTCTGGCTCTTTGCTCGATCCCACAAACACTTTGATGTTTTTACGTAAAGCTGGTTCCATAGTTGCTGGATGTAACACTTTGGCACCAAAGTTAGCCATTTCTGCCGCTTCTTCAAAGCTCAGTTCTGGCAGTGGTCGCGCCCTGTCTGTTATTCTTGGGTCGGTTGTATAAACTCCTACAACGTCAGTCCATATTTCGCAGCTCGTTGCATCAAGCGCCTCAGCTAGCAGCGCGGCGGTAAAGTCACTTCCTCCACGCCCTAAAGTCGTTGTATTGCCGTTGAAATCAGCACCAACAAAGCCTTGCGTTACTAGCACTTTGGAACTGAGTTCTGGCAACATGAGACGTTGCGATAAGTCTCGAATATCATCAATTTGGGGAACCGCTTCAGTATAAGTTCCGTCGGTTCTAAGCACTTTACGCACATCAAAATTTTCAGCATTTACACCTGTTGATTTTAACACTTCAGTAAAAAGCAGCGACGACATGCGTTCACCAAAAGATAGTAGCGCATCTTTTAAATCATATCTGTGCAACAACTCTTCATGAAGAGCCAGCTCCGTGAGGCCATCTAACAGCGATTCAAGCTTGTTTTCGATAGCATTTCTATTTTCTAGCTCTTTTAGAATGCCATATTCAATCGTTTTAATTTGATCAATGACTTGCAACGATTGTGATTGCGTTAAAGGGGTATTGGCCAGAGTGACCAAGTGATTAGTAACGCCAGCAGAAGCGCTTACTACAACAACTTTTGTTGCTGTGTTTTTGGCAATAATATCAGCGCAGTTTTGCATGGCTGAAAAATTCGCCACACTGGTTCCGCCAAACTTTGCAATATTCAGATTTAATGAAGTCACAGTTGATCCTAAGGAAAAGCAATCGCAGTAAACTAGCAGAATTTTGCGCTTAATAAAGTAAAAAGTGCCTTGTGTTACCAATCACTTTTGCATTAATTATGCGCTTTTTAGGCATTCTGATTCAGTGCAGAACTTCACTCTTTACTCTTATGTGCCAAGGAAGCTGCATTATCTTCCCAATTTTGTCCGTCAAATGGCACTATGGTAATTTTAGGCGGTTTAGTATCCAGGCATCTTACGTTGACGTCTACGCCATCTGGGTTGGATCTCGGAATATAGAAAGGTTTAGCTCCGCATTTTGAGCAAAAGAAGTGCTTTGCTACGCCAGTATTGAACCGATACTCCGTCAGCATGTCTTCGCCACTCAGTAGTGTAAATCGCTTCTTAGGTAATATCAGATGTAGAAAACCAAATTTACTGCAAACTGAACAGTTACAATCTTCAACTTCAACTTCTTCACCACATTCAATTTTAAATGTCACACTGCCACAATGGCAGCTGCCTTGGTATGACATAAATACATCATCCTTTTGCTATACACACCAGGAGCATATCAATAATTGTGCTTTGTAGAAACCAACGCTATTGTCTACAGGCGCTATTTATTTGTTGACCACACATAGGAAAATCCTAATGAGAATTTTAATACTGCTAATAGGCTTGGCGACTTGGTTTGCGTCTGCGCAAACTCATAATCTGAATAATTTGTCGTTAGCACAAACGCAATCATTGCTAAAATCTGGCGCGGTCACCTTTCCCATGTTGCTTGATCATTATTTAAATCGGATTGAAAAGCACGACAGAAATGGTGCTTCGATAAATTCAGTCGCAATATTAACGCCCAACCTGGTTCAGCAAGCGAACGCGATGCAACAAAGATTAGACTCTGGAGACCCCTTAGGTCCACTTTTTGGTGCCTTTGTCGTTGTGAAAGATAATATCGACATAGCTGGAATACCTAATACCGCAGGCTCGTGGCTAATGCGCGAGCATATTCCTAAAAAAGATGCTTTTATCATCACCCAATTACGCAAATCTGATGCAATCATATTGGGCAAAACTAACCTCTCTGAATGGGCAAATTTTAGATCGAATATGTCGTCTAGCGGCTGGAGTAGCCTCCATGGTCAGACGTTGAATCCTCATGATCCAACTCGTTCTCCTTGTGGCTCAAGCTCCGGTTCTGGTGCTGCCATCGCAGCAGATTTTGCACTGATGGCTATCGGTACTGAAACTGACGGTTCGGTGACATGCCCATCAGCACTCAACGGCATTGTCGGCTTTAAACCCAGTTTAGGCTTATTGAGCCGTACCGGTATTATCCCTATTGCCCACTCTCAAGACACTGCGGGTCCCATGACCCGGAATGTTGCTGACGCCTATGCGTTATTTAAAGCTTTGTTGGGCAAGGACAGCCAAGATCCGGCTAGTTACCAAAACGTTATTTTTCCAGAGAAATTAACCGCGGGTGCACTAAAGGGAAAACGAATTGGAATTGTGCGAAATTTAATGGGCTATCACCCGCGAGTCGATCAGGTATTCGAACAACAACTCTCCGTTCTGCGCGATGCCGGAGCAACAATTGTAGACAATGCCAATATTAGTACTCACGGCAAATGGGGAGAGCACGAGTATCTTGTTTTATTAGCTGAATTTAAAGCGGGATTAAACGCCTACTTGGAAAAAAGCGACGCACCAGTTAAAAGCTTGCAAGATCTTATAAACAAGAATCAGCAATATGCTAAAAAAACGATGCCTTTTTTCGCACAGGATACCTTTATCACTTCACAGAATGCACCGACGCTAACAGATCCCAAATATCTGAACGCACTTAAAATGAGCAAGGCGTTAACAACAGAGCAAGGAATCGATGCGACTTTGGCAACAAACAATCTTGATGTGCTGATTGCACCTACAGGATCTCCTGCATGGAAAATCGATCATATCAACGGTGACCATTTTAAGGGTTCGGCCTCTTCGGCTTCTGCTGTGAGCGGATATCCTCATTTGACTGTACCAATGGGCACTGTCTCAGATATGCCGGTTGGAATAAGCTTTTTAGGAGGGCATCAACAAGACTTACTCATTTTCCAAGTTGCCTATGATTATGAGCAAATGACCCACGCTTTAATCGTACCCAAAGCGACCAAGTAGCCGGATTACATCTGAGCCAAGAAGTCTATTGGGGGAGAGAAAATCGCATTATTTGACCAACCTCTACCCCATTAGATTTAAACCATCCTTGATTCATTTCAAGCGCATATAAAACTTCTTTTGAGGACGAAATTGACGTGAGATCATGAGGTTGCATAGCTTTGATATCGATGATTTTACCGTGCTCATCGATAAAGGCGACATCAAGGGGAATGTTAGTGTTTTTCATCCACATACCGGCGATACGAGGACGTGAATATTTAAACAACATGCCACAATTTGTACACAAAGACTGCCGATACATCAAACCTGTGGCCCGTTGCTCAAAGGTCAACGCATACTCAACATCAAGCACTATGTCATTGACCTGCACTTTTGCACGTTCAAATTCTATCCCATAGCTGTTCTGCAATGGGATCAAAACCATCGCTAATATCAATACAATGAACCCGCCTAAAGTTTTTTGCATGAACACCCTTCTACCCCATCACTGGTTTCCCATTCTTCATAAATGCCTTGTGCGCATTGACTTTTGACTGCAAAACATTGCCTTCCATATCCGACTTGTGTATTGCTCGCCTCACCCGCCGCATTGCCAAGGAGGTTCTTGCCTGCCATCGTTGAACACCCCCCTAACATCATTAGGGTAGTTAAAAAAATTAAGTATTTCATTTTGCGCTCATCTTTTGATTTCTTAAAACGTTAGGAGTCACTTTCCTTGATGAAGTTCCCAAACAATTATTGCTTAGCCAGCCATCAGTGTGGCGATAGCCAATCCCAGAGGCGTACCGACTATGTACCCGGCAACACCGACAAGTACACCAGGCGTAACCAACGCAGGCCACCCTCGTGCCATTGCAAGTGCCGGGGCAGTTGTCGCACCAAGCACCGCAGCATTAGATGCAATAATCAGTTCGGGAAGTGACAACGCGAGTCCAGACTCTTTGTTGCCGGTAACTTTGGTGGCTATTGCGGTAATGAGCGCGCCGCCTGCAAACACCACTAAACCATGGATAAACAGCAGTATTACCACAAATGCCAACAAAATTGGCGCAGTTCCAAGCAATTTAGCTACATCAGCACCTGCTGCGATTGCAGCAAAAAAAACAAACGCCAAGACTAAGCCGATACTTTGTCCGCCTTGCATTTTTTGCATTTGTACTGGCGCTAAAGTAGCCGGGATTACGGCAAACAAAGTGATGAATACATATCGCAATCCATTGAAGTCAAAGTCTCCAGCCACCGCGTGATTTAGCCCTGCAACCACGGCATCTGACAAGGCGACAACAACAAGTGCAAAGGTGAGAGCCGCCGCAACGCTATAACCAGTAACATTCTGCTCGGTTGTTGAAGTTTGTTCGCCTTCACCTTCACTATGATCTCGCTGCGCAAACTTTTCCATTAACCAAACTGAAGCCGGCATCAATGCTAAACATGCAAGAAAAACTGCGCTCATCAAATTATCAACAGCCGTTGCGGCCGAAATGATATTCGCATCATCAAAACCTGTTGATTGGATGACTGCCGCATAATTAACAGAGCCTCCTGTGTAGGTGGCGGTAAAAATACCTGCTAAATCCCCCTCTTTGGCCCCCAAATCTAATAGACTCGCTGCTACAACAGCACCAACTGCGGTACCGATACAGGCAAGCAGGAATCCGATCCCAACTCGACCGCTTTCTCCAAGAATGCGTCGCACATCTGCATGCATTAAAAACAGTGGGATCAGCACGGGTACCAGATACCTAAAGACAAAACTGTATGCGGGTGCGTCTTTTGGAATGAGTCCAATGTTAGACGCTAGTATTGACCCAAGAATTGCCCATACGGCGCCAGTTATTAGTTTTCCCCAACTTTTCCGTTCGGCCCAGAAACCGAAAAGTGCGATAGCAAACAAAGCTCCGAGCACCGCAAAATGTTGATCTGCAGAAACGAGCGAACCACCGTCTGAAAACATGATGACTTCCTTTATTGTTATTATTTAGATGTTCTTTAAAGGCAACTAGAGCCAGACCAACTGACGCACTCAACATATGAATTATTGACGTACATACAGTCTTCGATAGATTCTAGTGTGCATAAAAAAACCGGACTTAGCAAAGGCAAAGTCCGGCTTTTAACTCTTTCAAATTTAAGACATTAAGCGATATTTAACGCTGGAATGATATTCGCTTTAGCTGCTTCTTCAGCTTTCTTAAACTCATCCATTCGATCGAAGTTTAAGTAGCGGAAGACATCACCACTCATTGACTCAATCTTGCTCGCATATTCCATGTACTCTTCAGTAGTAGGAATTTTGCCAACAATAGAGCCTACAGCGGCAAGCTCAGCTGAACACAAGTAAACATTGGCACCATCACCTAAACGGTTAGGGAAGTTACGAGTAGAAGTCGATAACACCGTAGCACCTGCAAGTACACGGGCCTGGTTGCCCATACACAAAGAACAACCTGGCATTTCTGTTCTAACACCGGCTCGGCCATAAATGTTGTAATAACCTTCTTCCATCAACTGCGCTTTGTCCATCTTGGTAGGTGGAGAAATCCACAGCCGAGTTGGAAGCGTTCCATTAAATTGCTCGAGCAACTTACCTGCAGCGCGGAAATGTCCAATGTTCGTCATACATGAGCCAATGAATACTTCATCAACTTTATCACCGGCAACGTCTGATAATGTTTTTGCATCATCTGGGTCATTAGGACAGCACAAAATTGGCTCTTTTATTTCATTCAAATCAATTTCAAGCACTTCAGCATATTCTGCGTCAGCATCAGCTTCCATTAATTCTGGGTTAGCCAACCATTCTTCCATCTTACGCGCGCGACGCTCTAGCGTGCGAGAATCACCATACCCTTCGTTAATCATCCAGCGAAGCATCGTGATATTGGAATTTAGATACTCAGCGATGGATTCTTTAGACAACTTAATAGTACAGCCCGCCGCTGAGCGCTCTGCAGAAGCATCTGACAATTCAAATGCTTGCTCTACTGTCAGGTTATCTAGCCCTTCAATTTCTAATACTCGACCAGAGAACGCATTGGTCTTACCTTTTTTGGCAACGGTCAGAAGGCCATTTTTAATTCCGTATAACGGAATTGCATGAACCAAATCACGTAGCGTAATACCAGGTTGCATTTCGCCTTTAAAGCGCACCAACACAGACTCTGGCATATCTAAAGGCATAACACCTGTCGCCGCAGCAAAAGCCACTAGGCCTGAACCAGCAGGAAAGGAAATACCAAGTGGGAATCGAGTATGTGAATCTCCACCCGTACCCACAGTGTCAGGTAACAACATACGATTCAACCAAGAGTGGATAATACCGTCTCCTGGACGCAACGAAACACCACCACGATTCATGATGAAATCAGGCAGTGTGTGCTGTGTGTCAATATCGACAGGTTTAGGATAAGCCGCAGTATGACAGAATGATTGCATAGTTAAATCGGCGGTGAAACCTAAACACGCTAAGTCTTTAAGCTCATCTCGAGTCATAGGCCCTGTGGTATCTTGGGAACCTACCGTTGTCATTTTAGGTTCGCAATATGTGCCAGGTCTCACCCCGTCAACACCACATGCTTTACCAACCATTTTTTGCGCCAACGTGTAGCCTTTGTCGGAGTCTGCAGGTTGTTCTGGTTTACGGAATATATCCGAGGCGCCTAAACCAAGGGACTCGCGTGCTTTGTCAGTTAATCCACGGCCAATGATTAGGTTGATACGACCGCCAGCTCTTACTTCATCCAGCAAAACTTGTGATTTGTAGCTGTATTCAGATACTGTCTCGCCCGTCGCGTTGTTGACAATCTTTCCTTCCATCGGATAAATGTCAATCACATCGCCCATTTCCATTTTGTCCACGTCGGCTTCAAATACCAATGCACCAGCATCTTCCATGGTATTAAAAAAGATTGGGGCAACTTTACCGCCAATACAAATACCACCACCACGTTTATTAGGTACACCTGGCATATCATCGCCGAAGAACCACAAAACGGAATTCGTAGCAGATTTACGTGATGATCCTGTTCCTACAACGTCACCCACAAATGCGACTGGATAGCCTTTAGCTTTGATCGCATCAATCTGACTCATCGGACCAACTTCACCATGCTTTTCTGGCTCTAGTCCATCACGAGTCATTTTGTACATGGCACGAGCATGAAGTGGGATATCAGGACGTGACCAGGCATCAGGCGCTGGTGAAAGGTCATCGGTGTTAGTTTCACCTGTCACTTTAAAAACGCTTAAGGTAATTTTTTCTTCCAGATTTGGACGCTGGGTAAACCATTCTGCATCAGCCCAAGACTGCATGACATCTTTAGCGTATTGGTTGCCTGCCTTAGCTTTTTCTTCAACATCATGGAAAGCATCAAACATAAGAAGCGTGTGCTTCAATTCTTCCGCGGCCAACTCTGCTAGTTCTTCATTGTCTAGCGCTTCAACCAAGGTGACGATGTTGTATCCACCGTGCATGTTGCCAAGTAATTGAATCGCTGCGTCTTTAGAAATAAGTGGAGATGTCGCTTCGCCATTTACAATGGCTGCTAAAAAGCCAGCTTTGACATACGCGGCTTCATCAACGCCCGGAGGAACGCGTTCAGAAATCAACTCTAGCAGGTATTCTTCTTCTCCTGCCGGTGGATTTTTCAATAATTCAACTAATCCGGCAACTTGCTCTGGATTTAATGGCTTAGGTGGGATCCCTTCAGCTGCGCGCTCTTCAACGTGTGTACGATAAGCTTCTAACACTATTTAGCCCTCTTAGATTTTGACTATGAAAAGTTGTGTGGCGTAAGTATAAAGGTAAACGCAAAAAATATAAATTTTTCAGTGCTTTTGTTTGTTTATGACCGCTATACACAAGGCTTATAGCTTTTAGATCGCTCAGTTTTTATGCGCACAAAAAGCTAAGTTAATTAATTTGAGGTGTGACCCGCAATATTTTTCCTTCAGCACTATCAACAAGTAGATAAAGCGAACCATCTGGGTGCACTTTAATGTCCCGAAAACGATAGCCAAGATCTGCGAACAATGATTGTTGCTCGACGACTTTATCGCCTCGCATTTTGATCCATAGAATCTCTTTGGTTTTTAATGTGCTGACCAATAGGTCGCCGCGCATTTGAGGAAATAAACTTCCATAATAAACCGCCATGCCCGAAGGAGCAACAGACGGCGTCCAATCAACAAGTGGCTGTTCCATTCCCGGATAGGATTTAAAAGGCGAAATAGTAGCACCAGAATAATCTTTTCCGTAAGTAATGATTGGCCATCCATAGTTTTTTCCCATTTTGATAATATTGATTTCATCACCACCTGCGGGACCATGTTCATGAGAAAACACTTTATTGCGGTTTAGGTCGTATACCAAACCTTGTGGATTGCGATGACCCTTAGTAAAAACAGCGGCTGACAAATTCTTTTCCGTCTCACCAATATACGGATTGTCTAGAGGAATAGAGCCATCATCTAATACTCGAAGAATCTTGCCCATTTGATTGTTGTCTCTTTGTGCATCTTCCCGATAATCAAAACCATCGCCCGAGGTGATCAGGAGGCTGTTGTCCTCAATAAAGACCATTTTGGCACCATAATGAACAGGGGTGTCACGGTAGGGCAGTACCTCGAAAATATCCTGTTTTTCCACCAATTGATTGTCACGAAGCTTGGCTCTGATAACCTTGAGCGTGTTGTTGCTATCGGTTCCTGAGGAGTAACTGAGGTAAATCCATCCATTTTGGCGATACTGCGGGTGCAGCACGACATCCAAAAGCCCGCCCTGCCCTTTAACATAAAGATCGTCAGGAATGCCGGCTATGGGTTTACTCACTGTTTTATTGACGACATGTCTTAATGTGCCGCCACGTTCAGTCACTAGCATTTGATTATTTGACAGAAAGGCCACAGACCATGGAAACGTTAGATCCGTTACGACTTCTTCAACTTTAAAACCCGCTGATGCGTTTTGTTCTTGTGCCGATATGTGGAAGCAAGATAAAAATAAAAGTACTAAAGAACAAGTTTTGACGTGGGGTGTACTCATCAGATTCTCCTTTAACCTGAAACAGCTTAATCTGATTGACCGAGATTTCAACTTTAAGCAATCAACGTAGTGTCAAATTTCAACAATCTGGGTTGGTTAAAGTATCAATAATGATTTAGGCTACTAAAAGTTAGATTTCTGCTCAGGAATTAAATATGAAAAAAGCAATAAGACTTTTTGTCGATTTTGTTGCTGCTGTGACCGCCTGTTTTGTTTTGGCCAGTTTGTTTCATACTCAATCGGTCCTCTATCGCCTCATTGAACTTGGTGTGGACATCGACTTCAGTACGCGGCTATCCACCAGTTTAGATGATATGATTGGACTTTTTCCTGCTTACGGTGGGACAATATTTTTAGCACTTTTAATCGGCTTTTCTGTCGCTGCACTTATCCAGAAAATCATTAAAAGAAGCGTTCCTGAACTGTATCTTTTGGCCGGTTGTTTTGCCATGTTAACCGCGCTTTTAGCAATGCACCCTATTTTAAATATAACCTTAATCGCTGGAGCAAGAAGTTCCTTTGGTATGGGTTTGCAATCCATCGCAGGTATTTTTGGAGGTTGGGTGTTCATGTACCAGCGCAAAAGGGCCAATGCTAGCGAAAATGCTGTTCAATAGCGCGAAACATTGCCATGTGCTTGGCGCTCCAATTATAGGTTTTGTCGTTATAAAGATGGTTGGCTGAGTTTTTTACGATGACCAAATTTTTATCGGGATCAATGTAAATATATTGGTGATAGATCCCCTGCGCGACAAATTCATCTTCTGCTTCCGAAGGTATCCACCACTGATAACCATATCCAAAACTCGAGCTTGATGCTGGATTTGGTCCCGGTATTAAATGGGGAGCGTCGGGCATAACAGAGTCCTCAACCCATTTAGCGGGTACAATTTGCTTACCAAACCAATTGCCTTTGTTTGCATATAACCAGCCAAATTTAGCATAGTCTCTCAACGTAACATTTAGTCCGCCGAGCGCAAGCTCCATATCATAATCGTCCTTTAACCAATAGGTAGGGTATTCCATTCCTAAAGGCTCCCAAATTTTGGTTTGTAAGTACTCCGTTAAGCTCACGTCTATAGCTCTATCAAGCACCATCCCCAAAACTTGCGTATCAATACTGACATAATGGTGATAGGTTCCCGGCTCGCGTTGTCTGGTTAACGAAGCTGAAAATTCATCCAGCGATGTACCAAATGCGACAGCGCGTGAAAAGCGATTGATGTCAGAGTAAAAATCACCGTAGTCTTCATTAAATTTTACGCCAGATGACATTTGCAAAACGTCTTTGATTCGCACGCTGTCATAACCACTCCCTTGTAATTCAGGCACGTAATCCGTGACAGCCTGTTCAATATTGTCAATATGACCTTCTTCGATAGCGATACCAAATAGTGCGGATAAAAAAGATTTACCCACCGACCAAGAGATATGTTGTTTTTGTTGTTCGTGGCCGCGGTAATAGTTTTCATATTTTATTACGCCGTCTTTGATGACCAATAGGCCAGTTGTTCCGCTTTCCCTGATAAAATTTTCCAATGAAAAAGAATGCTCATCTAATTCGAAATTCGTTGGCAGCTCTGATAATTGTTGAGGAAATTGAAAAGGCGTTTGGCTAGCTGGAATTTTGTTCGCATTAAAATTTTGATAAAGAGTCAAAAAATTGTTTACTATTTTGCCTTCATCATAAAGGGTAATCGCAGTGTACAGTCTCACTAGGTTACTACTAAATATCAGTAACAGCATTAATATGGTTACTAAAAAAAATATGACGAATGACCTGACATTAAACAGTGAGCGCACTCAAAAATCCAACTTCATCTTTATTTGAAACAATAGTCTAACGGCGTTTCGAGTCGATTCCCACCAATTTTATATCGGATGTTGAGCACAGTTGTTGCAAAGACAACGAATAAAGTTTTTCGGCCGAAAACGTTTCTAGCGCTGCTTTAGAGACCTGCGTGGGGCCCAAAAAGTCATATTTGACATCTGTCAATCGTTGCTATCCTGTTAACATACCGAGCAAAAGATAGCGGTTACCCATTATGGTAAGTTGACCAGACTGAACCCTTTGTAATTTGTCATGCTGCACCAAACAAAACACCGTGCATTCATTTCTTGCTTCGAAAAATAAGGTTATCAAATTGGTAGCTTTCCTGCACAGCACTACCAAATCCTGCATACGAGCAGCTTACCGTTATTTTCGCACCGCCAATGCTCGGATAATTGGGAACAAAGAAGCCATTACTACTTATGGGTTGCCCTCCAGCGAAACTTATTTTTAAATTGCCAGTATTCGCTCCGGGTTGCAGCGTAATCCAAACCTGATGAGGCAGTGACGACGGCAGCGCGCCAACCTGTATGTCGTAATCGGTTGACAATATAAGCAGTGCGTTGCCGTTCGCGAAGCGAAGCGTAAACATAAGGTCGCCATCACTTATATCTCGAAAGATGCAATCCATTGTCTGGTATCCTTGTTTCTCGCCATCCCAATAAAATGTCCGCTTCGTATGATCGGGGTCGGCTGATACAGGTCGAAACTCTATGGTAGGGCTGACAGTAGCGGTCACTGGATTAGGACCAAGCAGTAAGGCTGTACCTGCATCAGGTAAGAAACTATTGACAAATTTTACACTGCTTTGCTCGAGATTACTTCCCAAAACCACATCGCCTTGTGGAGAGCTACCTTGTTCGAAACTACCGGTATCCCCGTTCGAAAATGGTCCAAGCGGTGAGCCACTAAAATTAGCCCTGAATAATGGTGTTGAGCATGCAGAACATACCAACAATACGCAAATAAGGGCTAACCTCGTTAGATAATTTATGCTGTGCTGCATAGACCCTCCCAACGTTTAATTTAATCCGATAAACGGATAAACATTGAAACTTATGCTGCAACAGCACACTATTTTAAACAACGCGATAACACTACAAACATCAGTGAGCGGCGCCGATATAACACCTTTACCGGCAAGCCAAGTTTAAAGTTTCACGCAAAACTTCTCTTATAAATATAAGCAATTTTAAAGTAAACTCAAATTTTCAGCCCCGTCTAGAACATCAAGTGTCCTGCAAATCCTCTCACCTTTGTGCTTTTCGACGTCCAACTCTTGGTATCCCTCGATAGAATATTACTCATGGATAGGTGTAAAAAGAGGTACTTCTTAAAAGTATGAAGGGAACCCATGGTTTGCCAAAGGTGATGATCAACACCATATGGATTTAGCGACGGAGTGAGATAAAGAAAGGTATCCAAATACTAATAATACGGCTCTGCAATAAAATCTTGAACCTGGGAATCGGAAACATCGAATCCCGCATTATTTAGAATGCGAATGGTTTCTGAAATACTGTCAGAAAATCTTAGTTGATACCCTTCAGAAACGACAGAAAGCATTCTCTCCAATTGGAATTTGGCGACTGAGTTTTTAACAATCACAACGTGTAGTTGGCAATTAAGGCTTGCCACTTGTTGAAACAATTCGATTATGATTTGCTCAATATCGGGAGTGCCAGGCTCCCAATCAACACCATATCCTATGCTCGCCCAAGGAGCATTATGTAGTTGATTGGCGCAATCTGACTCCAATTTTGCTTAGCCAATAACGGCTTGCTTATTCCAACTCCCCTTACCTTTTTGTAGCAATACTTTTTGTGCCGCTAGAATTTCACAATCCCAACTGCCGTGGGTTCTTTTTTCAAATTCCACGGTGATTTCCTTTTATCCATGTTCCATGCTGATGGCTACTATAGACTAAAACCAAAAAGTTGCTAAATAGATACAGTTTTTTTGTGATGAGTTAACAGTTCTACTCGTTGACTAGATCCTCGTTCTGCATTTGAAAAACAAAGATATCTTAGGGATGAGGTCTCAGCTTTAATATAAAACTCATTGGGTATTCATGAGGACTCGATATGGTGGTTTGAGAGATAACCCAAAGGTGTATTTTCAGAGAGACTCATGTACCAGGAGAGTAGTAACGCAGCACAGCCATCTATGTTTTTCATGGATGAAAAACCTAAGCGTACAGGGACGTATTTACCGCGTGGTGGCTGTGCAGGGTTAATGCTCTCTAGAGTTCTCGATAACAGCTTGAGAGATCCCCGACTGCGTGCGCGACATAAGAGCGCTTCGGGGATGATGTTTCTTCGATAACCTCTCGCATGGGGGTGAAGGCGGTGTTTTTAGCTTCGAAGAAGCGTTAACCGACTGAACGACGTTCAGGGAGGAACGGCTGGGAGCAACCACATGGATGTGTGACACCTATCTATCTACTACGAAGTAAAGTATTGCATGACACTAGATGGGTTAGGTTTCCCCTTTGGAATTGCTCTTGCGCGCAGCGCTTTAAGGAAAAAGCCACCTTTGGCATTGCTGGATAAAGGTGGGGATGTTTTGACGTCTCAAAAACGAAAAAAGCCACCCGATGAAGGTGGCTTTTATCTTGAATAGGAGCCTGACACACTAGCGTGCGCGTGTAACTACACTCGCATGGGGAAACCCCACACTACCATCGCCGCTAACACGTTTCACTTCTGAGTTTGGGTGAAGGCAGTTGTTTTTAGCTTCGCAGAAGCGTTAACAGACTGAACGACCGGCATGGATGCCGGGCTGGAAGGCGCTACATGGAAGTATTGTTACTTGAAATGAAAAAAGGGCTACCCATATGGATAGCCCTTCTTCTAAATAGGAGTCTGGCAATGTGCTACTCTCACATGGGGAAACCCCACACTACCATCGCCGCTAATACGTTTCACTTCTGAGTTCGGAATGGAATCAGGTGGTACCGTATCGCTATGGTTGCCAGACATAAACTGGTTACAATTTCGAAAGCTGTGTAATCTCAAAGAGTCTGCGTACTCTATTTGTTTGTGTTGTCTTGTCACGTACACCCATCTTCCAAAGGAAGACATTTGGGTGTTGTATGGTTAAGTCTCACGGGCAATTAGTACAGGTTAGCTTAACGCCTTGCAACGCTTCCACACCCTGCCTATCTACGTCGTAGTCTTCAACAACCCTTTAGGATAGTTAAACTATCAGGGATGACTCAT
>NZ_VKKH01000005.1 GCF_007197995.1 Aliiglaciecola sp. M165 | reverse complement strand
CATTTCTCCTTTTTCTACTTGGTCAACAACTGACAATTTAAAAGCGAGCGAATAGTCGCGCTGGGTACGCTTACTTATTGATTGCATTACACTCTCCAATTTAAGGCTGGAAAGTGTCAACGTTATTTAGGACGGGTCATAGATATAAAAAAAGGGTGCCCTAGGGCACCCTTTTTTACATCATAAGATGTTTAACTTAGGCTTTTTTTGCTGCTAGTTTAGCAACAACGTCTGTCAAAGCATCGATTTTAGCGTTTAGCTCTTCGATTTTTTGGTCAGCGTCAGTTTTGTTAAAACCAAGTTTAGTGCGAAGTGTTTCAACACGTGCTTCGATTTCAGTTTTCTCAGCAACTTTAGTTTTAACTTCTTCTACTTTCACTTTACCTTGAGCTTCGATTTTTTCGCCCTTAGCAACTAACTCGGCAAAAACTTTGTTTGAATCAGTAGAAAGAGTTTCGATACGACCTTTAACTTCTTCGTATCCTTTACCGTATGCGCCAATACCAGCCAACCAGATGTTACGAGCCATTTCTTCAGCGTTAGCAGCAGTTTCTTTAATCATTTCGATGTTGTTCATTTGTATTACTCCAAAATTGTTTATAAATAGGTTTCTCGTCGAATTGGGTGCATGATACGGAGCAAGATTAGAAATCGCATACTAATTGAACAAAAAATATTCATTTTTTTTTTAAAAAATTTGATTGCCCGGCGAGATAAGCACTCTCTACACACCTTTACCCACCGTTTAGTTTATGAATTTGCTGACATCGCCAAATACATTTTTGCGTAATTCCGAATTTGGCTGGAAAGTGCAAACAGAGGATTCAGTATCAGATTCGGATCATGTGTTTTGACACCTCGATTCTTAACTGAAAAATATCGATCTAGTATATAGTGGACCTACCAAGTGCATCATAGTAGTAATTTTACTGGCTGGAAAAGCGCTGATAATCCCAACTGCAAAGCGTTATTCGGAATTTTTTTGAGATAGGTACGGAGTGATAGAGTTGAATATTTTTGATGTTTTTAAAGATAAAGTCTCGTCGTTACTAAATGACAGCGAGCAAAGTGTTAGTGAAAGACTCATAGAGCTGGCGACATTTTTTTACAAGGTCGACAGGCGTGTTTCCCTAGAAGAGCAGAAGTACATTGATGAGCTTTTGGAAACTATTGAGTGGGATTCAGTTATCAGTGCAGAGTCATTCCAAAGAAGTTGTATTTTAAAAATTAACGGAATGATAGGGTGCTCTGAAGACCAAATTTTATTATATCTGTCAAATCTTATGCAGGAGATATCTGAGCTTGGCGCAGTCGCAAAAGCTCAAACCTTAGCAAAGGAAATATCAGACTCTGACGGTGAGATTGCGGACGATGAAGTAAAGTACCTCGATCTTGTAATGTCCTTCAAGTAACTCTGGAAAGTGCAGTATCGCACAACAAATGTTCGAATTTGATGTCCGGGGGCGCAATTTAAGTAGTGTTGAACGCTCGCTTTCGCCCCCAATCCCGGACTAAAGGCTGAGTCGACTTGTAGTTGAAACGTCCATTGGCTAGTTAAATATCTCCAGTCTATAGTGGTATTTGCTCGCTTAGAATTCTCAGTAATACTCAAATAATTTAGCAGAAATTATCGGGTAATTAGCAATAAGCTACTAATATTAATAAAGGGTGTGGAGATTCAGCGCATGAAACAGACTGCGAGTTACTGTGAATTCTCCATAACAAGTTGTTACGTACCGTTGTCATTCAGTTTAAAATAACTCGGTAAATACATTATGAATTTTGATATCTGGCTGCTATACGTGGCGACTGTTCTTTTATTCATGGTCAGCCCTGGGCCTAGTCATTTACTGATGGTTTCCGTCGGCATGGCAAACGGATTCCAAAAGTCGCTGGCAACTGCCGCGGGAGATTTATGTGCGAATGCGATTCAAATAGCTCTGGCAGGGTTTGGTTTGGCTGCCGTTGTAACATCATCCCAGTTTGGCTTTGCGGTCATCAAATGGGGTGGCGTGGCTTATCTTATTTGGATAGGCATTAAGACAATTCGTTCTTCGTTTCAACAACAGCCAAAATCATCTATTAACCCAACTTCACCTTTGCTTAATTTATGGTTACGCGGGTTTATTACCTCTGCTGCCAATCCAAAAGCCGTAGTGTTTTTTGCAGCTCTGTTTCCACAGTTTTTAAATCCAAATCACTCACTGGCACCTCAGGTTTTTGTACTAGGTGTTACGTACATCGCTATAGACGGACTGTTTTTGCTTTTCTATGGCTTTAGCTCAAGTTGGCTAGCTCAAAAACTTCATAGTAAGTATCACGCGTTAATAAATCGTATGTCTGGCTTTGGACTAATTGCAACAGCAGTGTTGCTCGGCTTCAAAAAATCGGAAGAGCACTAAATCAATCAATGCATTCATTCTCGGCACTTAACAAGATGCTAAACTCGTCCCCTCTGGTCACTGGGACGCAAACACAATACGAGGCTTCCACAATTATCGCATTCTGTTCGTGCCAGTTAGCTTTGCGTTACGTTTTCCAATAGCTAGTAACTGCTATTACAAGAAGTTGAAATTATTGATCAATTCGGTTTGAAACAAGGAAGTCGTATATGTTCATTATATCTCTCACATATATTTGCAAAATAAGTGAAGTTGAAAGGTATTCGAGTAGTCATATGGAAATCTTGAACAAGCATACTAAAATGGTGTTTTTTTAGCTTCGGAAAATGGGGTACGACCACTTTTTTCACTAAATAGTACGTATTGACGTCATTCAACCAGCCAACATTGCTATCAGAAGAGAATAGAAAGGGTTGCGATAAGACTATTCTTTAAAGTGAGCGTCCATTGTTGCCGACAATCCTGAAATAAAGGACGAATCGAAGTCCCGCTCTATTTCCAAAGCGGAAGTTGGCTATGTGGTTTCTCAGCGGCAGCAAAAGATAAAAAGCAGACCTTCACTTTTAGGTTTTCTGCTGACGATTTATGACAGAAAAAAGCACGCTACTAATATCCCTATTCAGCTAATAAATAATCTACTCTCTACACTCGGCCCAATTTCTTGCATTTATCATAATTAAATCACATACGGGGTCTTTAACTTCGCAATAAGCGTTCCTGTCAAATTGTGTGTATTTTGCCAATGACTTTTTTAATCTCGCATAAGCTATAGCCGCTTCAGAGTTATTCCTTAAGTAATCTCTGAATAACAGAGCGTAGTTAAAATTTTTAGCTCCGACGGCTCGAATATGAATATTGGCTTTAAAGTTCCATCTATTAGTGCGACCTTGTAAATAGATCTTTTTCCACTGTTGTTCATCTGCCTCATTCGGGGGCAGGTGATCAACGCTAATATAGGCAGCCGGGAAGCCAAACGCCATCAGCTTCGTATTAATTAGTTCACAACACTCACCTGAAATATCTCTAACTCCAATCTGAATATCTATCCTATTTTTAGATGGCATATCATGGATGGACGTAGAGCCTATGTGTTCAATGCAAACTGAAATTTCTCCCAAGGCAAGTTCAAGGTCTTCTTTTGCTAGATTGAATTGCTCTTGCCAAATTTCTTGATAGTGAATGATATCTATAGCGTCACGTCTCATTTGTATCCTTGGGAGTTTTAGAAATAAAAAAGTAGGTTCGTGATTGGCGCTGTAAACATGTCAGTGTCAGTCCTGCCAGATTTCCAGCCAAAGATTCAGAATGCTGTATAACATTTGTGGCTTAATTTTACATATGGAAGCCAATTCGGTCTAGGGGTGCCTTTACGCGCGTTGCCGGCGTTAGCATCATTTCAGTATTTTCCGGCAGTTTGCGATTAGAATTCTTACAACCTGCGCCAACTGTTTATCTACAAGAGATTCCGCTCCACGTACACAACCGCCGTTTGATTCATACTCACTGAGCAACAGCGTCTCGCACACAGCGGCTTGAGTTATTTGCTCCTCCTGCTATCTAGTTTTTGATTTACTCTATAAAGCGCTTTTCTGGGCGCCTCATCAGATTCATCAAACCTCGTAGCTTCGATAATATTCAATAAAAAATACATGCCTTTGTACACTTGAACTACCGCAGGATTGGCGATCGTCACTATATTCTGACCATAACCTTGCCAAAATGCCTCGGGCACACCGTATTGGATTAACACCCAATCGCTGATCGGGTCACCCCAAAATGCTCTTTCAGCATCCAATACCGCCTTGATATGAATATCTTTGTTTTGGCCTTCAATGATGACGTTTCTAGGCCATAGATCGCCATGAAGAAGGTTTGCTTTTTTGATCTCGTCCAAGTCTTCAAAAAAATACGGCAATAGCGATTCATAGGCTTGTATTTCTGAATGATAAACGCCTAGTCGCTTGGCATCATCGATCATGCCAGTCACATTGTCTGTGATAAACTCGGACCATCGTTCGAAACGCACAAAGGGATCAGGGTATCCAAAGGATTCGCCCTCGACACTGTGTAGGGTTTTAGCAAATTGTCCTAATTGTTGCCACAGCTGAGTATTTTCCTCTTCGGTTAACTCATCAATAACATCATGCCAAAGTTTCCCTTCGATAAAGGGTTGCAAAAAGGCGTCGCGCTGAGCAATTTTGAAAAAGCGCAGATAGTCAGGTATCAGCTCACTGACCTTGTGCAAGGTGTCAGCTAGGGATCGCTCCCGTTGCATTAAGTATCGCTCATTGTAAAAAACGTCCGCACCGGATACCGGAGCAACTTTCAAAATATACTTATTTTTAGAAGTTTCCACACAATACGTATTGT
This sequence comes from Aliiglaciecola sp. M165, assembly GCF_007197995.1. Taxonomy (GTDB): domain Bacteria; phylum Pseudomonadota; class Gammaproteobacteria; order Enterobacterales; family Alteromonadaceae; genus Aliiglaciecola. Next base: position 360,827 of record NZ_VKKH01000005.1, on the reverse strand, counting down.
TGAAGAACCCCGCATCAATTTCTTTAACTGCTAGAACGTTTTCATCGCTAAGCTCATGCTGCAAGCTGCGTTGTAAGGTTAACTCATCGACGGGCTGCTGAAACTCGCCTTTACTTCGTTTTAATTGTTCTAGTTTCATAGTTTTAATCATTATTGATTGGGGAAAACGCTAACAAGTTAGTGCTAAAGAATCCTGACAAGTTTCATGGCTGACTAAATTGTGATCATATGTTAAATAAATGTTTAATATCACCGGTTTGAATGTCGAGCCATCTATGTGTCAACTTCTTATATTTCGTTAATCTTTAAACTCTGTATAACTATATGAAAAATATATTAAAAAATGATTTTTTAATTTCTTTAAACTTTTCTTTATCATGTAAAGTTATTGGCCATAACTCTTGTTGTGGTTATTTTATTAACCGAAAAGTGTTGCAATTGTTAATCTGTTAACCAATCATTTACATCAAGAGGTCTGACGTCTTACCTCTTGCTCTACATTCGATAAAAATATTAAAAAACACACATAGGAAAAGACATGAAAAGATTGTTGTTAGTGATTAGTCTGATGAGTTTAATCTTGAGTTGGTCCAATGCGGCTCTAGCAGGCACCTACGCTAAAACTAAGTATCCCATTGTACTCGTTCATGGCCTGTTTGGCTTTGATGACATTCTGTGGGCAGATTACTTTTATAAAGTGCCCAGTAAGTTAGCCAACAACGGTGCAACCGTATTTGTAGCGACAGTATCACCGGCTAACTCTACCGAAGTTCGTGGTGAACAATTACTTGCCTACGTTGAAGATGTCATCGCCTTAACTGGCGCAGAAAAAGTTAACCTAATCGGCCATAGTCATGGTGGTCCAACCGCAAGATATGTTGCCAGTGTTGCACCTGAGTTGGTGGCATCGGCGACCTCAGTAGCTGGGGTTAATTGGGGCTCCAGTGTGGCAGATTTAGTTCGTGACAAACTGCCTGAAAATTCAGGACTAGAAGCGGTTGCCGGAACGGTGACAAATGCGTTTACCAATTTTTTAGAGCTTGTTTCTGGGAGTAACCCAAACAATCTTCCTACCGACACCATTGCTGCACTTGAGGCCCTCACTACGGAAAAAACGTTGCAATTTAATAGCCTCTACCCAGAAGGCATGCCAACAAGCTATTGTGCCAACAATGGGGATCTGCTGGCAGATAACGATGTTTACTATTTTTCTTGGAGCGGCGCCTCTACCTACACCAACGTTTTTGATATTGCTGACCCTGTGATTGCAATTCTGGGCCTGGCGTTTAATGAACCCAGCGACGGATTAGTGTCTTCTTGCAGTTCTCATCTAGGCTATGTGCTCAAGGACAATTACAGAATGAATCATTTAGATGAAGTGAATCAGACGTTCGGTATTCATCACTTGTTCGAAACCGATCCTGTGCAAGTTTTCCTTAGACATGGCAATCGCCTAAAACAAATGGGCCTTTGATGAACAAAGCAGTCATCATTCTAAGCAGTGTATGCAGCGTCAGTGCTGCAACACTTGCTTATGTTTTGTACAGTAATGATCCCCAGCCTGCGTCTGATCACATTAGCAAAAGCGTTTCTGTGGCAAAACAAGACGCGTTCAATCTAAAGGTTAAAACGGATCTCTCAGTGTTGCCAGCCATTGTGCAAAAGGGAAAAAACTTTGTTCTCTTTGAAGGAATTAAGGATGTATTTGATGCGCTGATATTAGACGCTGAATCCCAAGCTAAAGACGCCTTGCTGGCTTTGGCCAATCAATATTGTTTGTCAGAAAAATTAAATGCCCAAGGTTGCGAGCAATTTGTTGCTTTGTTCGAACGGTACGTTGACTATAAGCTTGCACTTTCTGAGGTCGAAGCGCAGACGGTGAACTATTCCTCTGCTGTGGCTGAAATCGAATATCGGCTGGCTCAAATCAATGATCTTAAATACCAATTTTTCTCCGAAAACGAAATTCATGTGCTTTTTGGACTAGAGCAAAAAATTGAAAGCAATGCACTAGCACGCTACAAGATCGCTAAGGACTCGACTCTTAGCCAGGCACAAAAATCAGCGTTGCTTCAACACCACTTCGACAGTATGCCGGAAAGTGAAAAACAAGCCTTCGAGCCATCGTTGCAACTAAAGTCTTTGCACCGAATCAAGCAAATGCCTACCTCCAATCAACATAAGTTAGCATTAGTACGCGCACAATTTGGTGATCAAGCTGCATCAAGACTGGAAGCAAGTTGGGATAAACAAGCCCTATTTAAAGCGCGTGTTGAACAACTAAAAGAGGTATATGAGAAGGTGCCAAACGACAATCAACAAGCATGGTTAGAACAACATTTTTCTACAAATCAGGCAAAACGAGCAAGAGTGCTGTTGGGGCAATGACAAAAGCTATAGCATGATGCCGCTTGATTTATCAATTCGTCGCCACCATAACCATTGCATGTGAAGTGGTGAGTTTAGTCACACGTGCAAGTAATCGGATTGAATCAGTTCTGGAAATGCGGTGTCGCAGTTTTATTGTGCACATGGCTGTGCTTGATTGCAGAGTCAACGTCAACAAATCAGTCCCCATCTGACGCAACCTTTGTTTCCTCGACAACAGCTTATTCCAATGCATTTTCTTTAGACGACTCGTTGGCTGTTACTTCTACTGCGTCTAATGCCAGTCATTTTCAGCATTACAAACAACAACCTGATTGGCGACTTGTCGACGTAATCAGCACATTGTTCTCAGTTTTACACTCTGATGCACATTTAATAACGGAACCGCTCCCTGTCAAATGGTTTGTCAATCACCCAGTTGCTCGAATACGAATATCTGGATGGAAAGACACAGGCCTTCAATTTAGGATAATCAACGCTTACCTCTGAATATCAACGATCTAAAGTGCTTTTTGGCTATTTCTGGCCACTGTTGATATGAATATTGAAAAGAGGTAACACAATGAATTATAAAATCGATTTAAACCATTTAAGACAGCTTGCATTAGTGATGCTGCTGAGTGTTGGCCTGCTCACTTCGGTGCAGGCCAAGCAGGCGAATATGCAGTCAGAACACGTCAAGTTACTCATCGAGCAGACGTTGGACGTGATGGAAGAAAACTATATCGAACCGCAGGTTGTCCCACAATTGCGGCAAATATTCTCGAACCGATTGACCCTCGGCCACTATACCAATTTGTCCTCAATTAAAGCGTTTGCGCAGGTGATTGGTGATGACGTGCGTGCTATTACTGGTGACAAACATTTAAGCCTTTATACGTTAGAGCCAGGGGAAGAGTTGACACACATACTTAAACACGCAGAAGGGAAGCTTACTTATAATTACTCTTTTGAAGAAGTGAGGTACTTATCCGGAAATATCGGTTACTTGAAATTTAATAAGTTTCATCCGGATGAAAACGCCAGGCGAACGGTTGATGCTGCATTTCAATTTTTACAAAACAGCAATGGGCTGATTGTGGATTTGCGAGATACGTTAGGCGGTTCACCTTGGTTGGCTCAATATATGTTGAGCTACTTTCTTCCTATGGAAACTCAGCTGTGGGAAACCATTGATAGTAATAATGAAATCCTCGATATCATAAAAATAACGGACAAAAGCGCCCACACAAAATTTCATGGAGACTATCCGGTGTGGGTACTGACAAGCCGCACAACAGCTAGCGCATCGGAGCTTTTTACCGGTGTATTACAAGCTAACCACAAGGCCGTGGTAGTGGGTGATATTACCGCTGGTGCAGGCTTTTATGTGGGAGTGAAAAAAATTACTGACGAGCTGGTTTTCAGGATCTCGTTGTCAAAGCCAGTGATATCTGCAAATCAACAGAACTGGGAAAAAACCGGTATTACTCCAGATCACGAAGTCGCTTACGTTGATGCCCTGGATGTTGCCTATCAGTTGAGCCTGAATTCAGGCAGTCACAATTAGACTCAAGTATTGGCGATATTGTCATCGTAGCGCATGGTTTGAATCATGCGCTGTTTTCAACCGGTAATATTACTGCCATAGGTTGCGAGAAGGCGTTTATTATCCATACTTAACTTTAGAAACTTTTTGGAGCGATAGGCATGGCTAAACCAAGTGAATTCTATGTGGGTGTCATCGATCTCTTTGCCATTTTATTGCCCGGTTCCATTGCAACTGCAATTTTGGAACCCTACGTAGGTAGCATGATTTTTGGGCAGATCATCTTCGCGCCTGATAGTGCAGGGGAGAAGTGGGTGGCTTTTTTAGCGGTTGCCTATTTTCTCGGGCATTTGATTTTCTTGCTAGGGTCATACATCGATCCGCTTTACAACGGGATCCGCGAAAAACTAAACCCCTATGGCAATACAAGTGCGTTTACCTGTGCGAGCAACTTGCGCGACAGTTTGATCGATGAACCTGAACAAAAAGCGCTCAACACTTTCCAATGGTCGCGCTCGGTTTTATTGACCTGTTCTCCTGCGGCAGCCCAAGACGTGCACCGATTGGAAGCTGATTCAAAGTTCTTTCGCAGCCTTTTAGTTGTCTGTTTGTTGGTTGGAGTAGTGTTTTTGTTTGATGGAAAAGTTGTCGCTGGGGTGATCTCTCTTGCTTTGATTTTCCCTTGTTTTGCCAGATATTATGAACGCCGTTTAAAAAGCACGACACAAGCATATATACACGTGCTGACACTAAACAAACTAGGCAAGCTCAGTCTTTCAGAACCTTCGATTACTGAAAAGTAAAATGGTTAGTGCGAAGATTAACTTTGATCACTGACTCGTTGATATGCACGCAAATTAAATACCGGCAGCATGGCTAATACATGATCAAATATATCGGCTTGAACGCCTTCATAGTTGACCCAATTCTTATCCGCACAAAAGCAATATATTTCCAGCGGCAAGCCAGTTTCAGTGGGTGGTAACTGGCGCACCATCATAGTCATGTCTTTATTCAATTGAGGATGGTTTTTTAGATATGCAGTGACATATGCCCTAAAAGTTCCTATATTTGTCAATCGACGACCGTTGAGCAAGTCTTGCTCATCGATATTTTGCTGATTGTGATATTCCCGTAATTGCTCTAGTTTTCTTTCTATATACTCGCTGATATAACGAATTTTTTTGTATTGATCTAAGGTTGAGGCGTCACAAAAATCGATACTTTTTATGTCAATTCTAATGGCGCGTTTGATACGTCGACCACCGGATTCAGACATGCCTCGCCAGTTTTTCACTGAATCGCTAATCAGCGTATAGGTTGGCAGTGTGGAAATGGTTTTATCCCAATTCTGCACTTTGACTGTAGTAAGTCCGACTTCCAAGACTTCACCGTCTGCACCATATTTTTGCAGTTCAATCCAATCGCCGGTATTGACCATGCGATTGGCGGCAATTTGAATTCCGGCTACAAAGCCCAAAATGGTATCTCTGAATAGTAACAACAGTATGGCTGTCACGGCACCTAGACCGGAAAGCAACAACAATGGAGATTTGTTCAACAAACTGGAAATCACCAACAGGATGGCAATGATCAGGATGATTAGTTTAGCAACTTGAATAAAGCCGGTGATAGGCGCTCGTTTGGCCAGTTCTGATGCGTTATAGACGTCTTCAACGGTATTGAACAATGCACTGCATGCCCAAACGACCGACAGAACAATATAAATCAGCATGGATTTTTGAATGATGCTATATAGCAGATCACTGTCGCTGAGGAACAATGGGGTCATCAAATAAATGAAAATTGCTGGAACGATATGGCCACAGCGTTTGAAAAAACCATGCTTTTGTAATTCATCATCCCAATTGTTTTTGCTCTTCGCGACAAGCTTTTCAATTCTTCCGCGCATCACAAAATGAGTAAATTTAAATATCACGTAGGCAAAAACGATGAGCAATAAAACTGCAGTTAACTGGAAAGACCAACTTTGTTCCGTGACGTCTTTGTCAATGAGGCTTAGCTTGGTCATTAACCAATTTTGTACCGTTTCACGCTCAAGCATTATTTTGGACCCACCAATTGAGATATGTATTTATCTTTTTGTTCCCATACAGAGTTTAACCATAGCTGAAAACTTACTCTAAAGGACTCATTATTGAAATAATCTCCAATAATATGCTCCTCGACCGGCAATACATCAATGTGCACTACAACTCTACCTAAACGCCCGCATAGTATATCCATCATGGGATGTTCCGTGTTATCAGGATACTGAATGGTCACATCAAGAATATTGGTGAACAACTCCCCCATGGCTGCCAAAGTGAATGCCACTCCACCGGCTTTAGGCGGAAGCAAGTTTTGATAAGTACTGGCTTTTATCTGGTGTTTTTGAGGTGTGTAACGAGAGCCTTCAACAAAATTGATAACCGTCGTCGGGGTGCGCTGAAACTTTTCGCAGGACTTGCGCGTGGTTTCAATATCTTTACCTTTTAAATGCGGGTTTTTTTCAACAAACTCGCGACTGTATCGACGCATAAAGGGCATATCCAGCGCCCATGCACCCAGACCAACAAAGGGCAGCCAGATCAATTCTTTTTTCAGGAAAAACTTAGGTGCCGGAATGCGCGTGGCAGCAAATTCGATTAGTAAAATAATATCTAGATAACTAAGGTGATTGGGCATCATCAGATACCACTTGTTTTTGCTAAGTTCGCCTTTTACAGAATAGTCCCATGTGGCCCTATTAGTTGCTTTAATAATCAATACACTAATAACGCCAAAGGCAAACATGAAAAAATGCATGATGGGGTTAAGGACTGCTTTTACCCACGCAAAAGGAAGAACAAGTTTAACTAAACCCAAACATATAATAAGAATCGCCCAAAAACCTAAATTTATGATTTGCAATAAAAAGTGAATTGGAAAAAGTACAAACGCAGGTAAAAAACTAAACATCGTTATTAATTGCTCGCAGACATGTTTATGAGAGTTTGGTCTTTTTCAGACCACAGTTGGTTCAACCAGCGTTGAAATTTCGCACGCTGTTCCGGGTTATCAAAATAATCCATGGCAAAAGCATCGCTGTTTAGCAGCTCATCAACCGACATAATGTTCACTTTCACATGAACGTTTTTGACTTTGCCCGAGACGAAATCCCAGAACGTAGGTATGCCCTGAGGATAATAAATTGTGACATCCAGCAATTTATGCAATTGATCACCCATGGCACTGAGTACAAACGCCATTCCACCGGCTTTGGGCTTGAGTAACTTGTTGAAATCACTTTTGTGTCGGGCCAATTTTTCTTCGGTTAGTCGAGTACCTTCTACAAAATTCATGATGCTTACCGGCTTATGTCGAAACTTTTCGCACGCTTTTCGTGTGCTCTCCATGTCTTTACCTTTTAGATGAGGGTTCTTGGCTAAAAACGATTTGCTGTAGCGGCGCATAAAGGGAAAATCTAACGCCCACCAGGCAACACCTAAAAAGGGGACCCAAATTAACTCTTTCTTTAAAAAGAATTTTAAAAATGGAATTTTACGATTAAAAATACGTTGCAACACCAAGATATCGACCCAGGATTGGTGGTTTGAAATCACTAAATACCAATCATTCAGCGTGAGCGTCTCTACTCCTTCTACTTTCCACGTGGTGTTGCTGGTTAAACGCTGATTTAGATTATTAATGGTAATCCAGGCAGTCGCACAGCCATCGAGCGGGTAGCTTACTATTGTTTGCCACAACTTGATTGGGAGTAGTTTGAGCAGCGAAAGCACGACGATAGGTATGACCCAAAACACCGTGTTCAGGAAATAAATTGTGACAGATATTACCCCCACCAGATGATGAAATAGATTGCCAATTTGCACGCGAAAACTAACCTCAATGCGAATAAAATTTGCGCGTAGTGTAAACGATTTGCACCATGAAATTACAGAGGAATTTCGCGAAAGATAGCTGACTTTGGAATTTCTTGTCGACTTAAGGCTCGTCGATTCGCCATCGCTGATTTTTGGAAAAATGATTGCCCAAAAATGCCATTTGGTCAGCCAGTATGCGCCGATTCATTAAATAAAAGCGCTCATATAAATTGGGAACAAAAGGCACGGCGATCAGGGACATGTTAGCTTCCTCTGGTGTTCTATCTGCCTTGTGGCAATTACATCTTGTACAGGCGGTAGCGCAATTTGCCCAACGATCTTTGCCACCACGGGAGCGCGGAATAATGTGATCTCGGGTAAGTAGCGATGGTTTAAATTTTTGGCCACAATATAAACAAAGGAAATTATCTCGCCGAAACAGATAACGGTTGCTCAATGAAATCTTGCCATCAAGATTTGTCACTTTGCCCTCGCAGGCAATAATGGAAGAAAGTTCAATCGTACTTTGAACGCCCTGACTGTTATGTCCACCACGCATAATTTTTGTGGTTTCGCCAAGTTCGAATAACACGCGCTCTTGAGCGTAGTACTTGGTTGCCTCCTCGGGCGTTATCCAAGCTTGCGGCATACCTGATTTATTCAGTCGCAATACAAACATAAGCTCTCCCAAATCGAGTTAATTTTTATAGTTGTCTCAATTGGTTAAAAAATACTCGATTACTGTGACAGATTTTATGCAATTTAGATAGTCATAAAACTTTTTAACCAGTTCATGCATAATAATTGCCGAGCATTAACGAGTTGTTGGAGTAATTTATCCGGTCTTTTGTCCCTGGTAGGCATGATTTGTGGTTTCTTCCTTTAGGGGGAACCGGCGAAATTGGCATGAACATGAATTTGTACGGGCATGATCATCAATGGTTAATGGTTGATTGTGGTGTCACTTTTGATGAATCGCTCAAAGTTGTTGACGGTGTGGGAGTTGGGCCTAAGCATGATGTGGTGTGCGCTGATCCAAGCTTTATAACCAGGCAAAAAGAAAACTTGGCAGGGATCATCATTACGCATGCGCATGAGGACCATATTGGTGCGCTCCCTTACCTTTGGCACCGTTTTAAATGCCCGGTTTATACCACTGCCTATACCGCAGAGATACTGCGCAGAAAGCTGGCTCGCGATGGCAGTAACCCGAATATTCCTATCATTGAGGTGAAAACCGATGAAACACAGATAATTGGTCCGTTTGAGGTTAAGTGGCTGAACATCACTCATTCCATCCCAGAACCCCATGCGCTGGTTATTAACACTAGCGTAGGAAATATCTTTCATACTGCCGATTGGAAAATTGATGCGAATCCTGTGGTTGGCAAGCCCTTTGACCCCTCCCCATTTAAGGCACTGAGTAAGCAGGATATTCTCGCTATGGTCTGTGATTCCACCAATGCGACCCGTGCAGGTCACTCAATTTCTGAGTTTCAATGTTATCAAGGTTTAAAGCAGCTGATCGACTCCGCTAAGGGAAGGGTTGTGGTGGGATGCTTTAGCAGCAATATCGCCCGTTTAATTACGTTGGCGAAAATTGCCAAACGCACCGGTAGGTATCTCTCGCTGTTTGGTCGTTCTTTACAAAATACCGTAGGTGCAGCAAAAGCAACTGGGCATTGGCCAGAGGATTTAGAGGTCATTGATTCGTATCACACAGGCTATTTGTTACCCGAAGAAGTGTTAGCGGTTGCGACAGGCAGTCAAGGCGAGCCCAGAGCTGCACTTTCCCGCCTTGCTCAAGATAGTTTTCGAGACGTTTCGCTAGATGCAGGCGATACGGTTATCTTTAGCTCTATCATCATCCCAGGTAATGAGAAACCTATCGAAAACTTGATTAAGCGCTTTAACGCGCGAAACATTAAAACCGTGTTAGCAGACGAATCTGAATACACCATCCATGCATCAGGGCACCCTTGCGCGGAAGAATTGCAACTAATGTACGGCTGGGTAGAACCTCAAGTAGCTGTGCCAACTCATGGCGAACAAGTTCACATGATCGCCAATGCAGCCATAGCAAAACAAAGCGGTGTGCGAAGAAGTTTGACTGGGAAAAATGGTGATCTATTTATGTTGGCGCCTAATATCGGGATAAAACGCGAGGCAGTGTCCACCGGACGGATCGTCATTCAACAATGATCTTCAAACAAAACTCGACTGACGCTAGGGATTGATTTGCCTATGTCGCCAGTCATCGCCGTGTAGCTCAAAAATCTTACGTTGGTGATAAGGGGAGGTTAACTGCAAATGATCCACTTTGTAAGGGTCTAAAATAACCAAACTGAAATGTTCGCTTATGTGGTTGCGAGTCTCAGGTGCAACATTCACTTGCTGTTCAAACTCAGGTTGATTTAGCCCTAAGACCTGGCCAGGTTGAGGCCAAAAGTAAGAAGACTTGGCTGCGTCTGACAGTTGCGACCAATGCTCTGATCTCAAGTTACGCTGATCTGCATTGTCTTGGTCAACTAATTCGGCCTTGGCAGCAATCCTAAATTGCTCTCGCGACTCAGCAAAGTACCAACAGATTTCAATGTCTGTTTGCGCTTGTAAATGTTCAACTTTGCCACTGCGTTGGTCGGTATGTATAACTATCTTGCAGGTGTTTTCAATGAACCCTCGAAACACTACCGTTCTGACCTCCGGTAATCCTAAGGTATTGACCGTTGCCAATTGAACGTATTTGGATTCAGGCTTGGCTTGATTCAAGGCTAAAGCTTGTAACAGATCTTGTTGCCAAATGGCATGTGTGCCTGAGGTCATGGTGTCCTTGGTTTCAATAAATTGTCAGATTAGCGAGACTTACGCTGCCACCAAGGTAATCGTATTGGTTCATCAAACTTTACCGGCAGTGACTCGAAATTGCCGCGGCTTTTCGCCCGATATACCGCGAAATGTAAGTGTGGCATCGAAGAAAATCCAGTATTACCCGAATAGCCAATTAAATCACCTGCTTTTACTTCTTGACCCACTTCGACCACTACACCATTTTGTCGCAAGTGGTAATACTCACCTGTGGTATCATCGCTATGTAAAATGGTCACAAAATTAGCATATCTGGCATAGCGGCGGCTCGCTCCACCCCGCCAATGGCGCTCAGTTAAATCAATCACAGTACCGCCCCGTGCAGCATGCACAGGAGTACCTTCAGGCATGTCGAAATCAAGCGCATATTTTGATGCGCCGCGATGGCTCCATCCTCCACCATACCCTTGCACTACACGAAAATACTCTCCCGCTGCATAAGGTTTTAAATAAACATGGCTGTCATCATGTTGGGCATTCATGTTGCCTGGTGTCCAGTTAAATGCGTTGAGGCTGTATCTAGTCCTTCGCTGCGAGTCTCTTGCGCTAAGTAACAACACTCTCTTGCGCTCTAAGCCTTGCAATACTCTGGTTTGTTCATAGGTGTTTTCATAACTGTCTTTACTAGCAAGGTTTTGAGTGTCGATTGAAATAGTAGAGGTGATTACATAAGGCTTTTTGTTGATCAGATACACTTCAACTTTGTCATCATCTCGCTCAATAGAAAAACATGCCCACTTGTCTATACAATATGCTGATGCGCCGACGTTAAAAAACATCATGCACAACAAGGCAATTAAATGTGTGCTCCGATTAAATATAACGTCCTCCAAAATTAGGTATTGAGCCCGTTTGGGTTTTTGATTTAAAAAAACACTTTTTAGTCTTTTTGTTTCTTGTTTATAGACCTGATTAGCCTGAATAAATTCTCATGGAATTCTTAATTCAACTAAACTGAGCTTTGTTTAGAGACAAGATGCCAAAAAGGAACATCAAAATGAACAAAGATGAGTTACACGCGCTAAAAATTGCGTTTACTTATATGCCACAAGCCATCGAGGTGAATAAATTTGATCACGGAGATAATTATCAAACCATCCTTGATCATATTGAGATTGTCCGCGGTGTGCTTCTTGATAATGATATTGATCCCGATGAGGTTGGAGGTGAAATCAATCCAGGCTCGACCCCCAACTCGTTTTACTGATATGATGTTAAATTATTGTTATAGCTGGAAAATTACATGAAACTGCTAGAACCTGCGATCTTGCTATTAGGGCGTTTTTTGCTTGGGCTGTATTTTATCTTGCCGGGCATTCAGAAAATCACCAACTTTGAAATGATGAGCCAATACATGGCCAAACATGAAGTTCCTATGATTTCTGTATTGTTAGTACTTACCATTGTTCTACAAATTGCAGGTGGACTAATGCTGATTGTTGGTTTTCGGGGAAAACTCGCTGCATTTATTCTGGCTGGGTTGACCTTAGTGATCAGTATCTTTATGCATAATTTTTGGAACTTGCCAGAAGGTGGCAACGTGCAACACGAAACGCAAAACTTTGTGAAAAATATGGCAATTATGGCTGGTTTGCTTGTGCTTGCTGCTCAAGGCACCGGTCGCTTTAGCCTAGACAACAAACTCGCGAAATAGCGCTCAATAGGTAGCAATTAGTCATTAATTTGAAGATTGGGCAAGAGTGGATTGATGGCTTTGATCACCTCTTTGCCGTGTTCGTCATTAATATTACATACAAAGTGATGACTCAATGTATTGATAGTGATTTTGGGCTCAAGCTCGTTTGCTTGATCTGAAAAGCGATTCGTTAAAATGGGCTCGACGATCAACGCCTGGCCGGGGAACAGGTCAATCCTGCCAGCTAACAATTTACGCAGGTTAACCGTATCATCGAAGCCTTCATCCGTTTCTACGGTGCTCAATAGCGCGTCCAATTTTTGTCCATAACTAAAACCACGAGTCACGCCTATTCGGTATTTTAACGCATCTTTTAATTCTAGGAGCTGAATAGGATTATCTCTCCGACCCCACAAATAAGACACATCAGCATGGTAAGGACGAGAAAAGTGCCAACGTTTTAACCGCTCTGTGTTTTTTACCCATCCAAATGAACAGACTTCTCCATTGTTTAACATTTGTTTGATACGGCTCCAGGAAAATATTTTTAATTCAAAAGGATGTCCGGATTTTTTCAATGCACCAAGCACTATTGCTCCATGAATACCGTAGTTTTCGTCGGATAAATCAATCGAGGGCGGAAAATCTGATATCGCCACAACTAGCGTTTGGGCACCTGAAAAACAAGCATGACTCACAAGTACCAATAACACTGCAAAAAATCGATGCATAACAACACTCAACAAGCATGAAACCGTTTTTGTATGGCAAAGCGTATTATGCAACGTCCAATTTAACAAACTTAAGGTGAACTTTTTTTGCCTAAGAATTCCAGGAGCAGCGGGTTAACTACTGAATGATTTTCCCATTGTGGCCAATGACCCGATTGCTCAATGATAATCATCCTGGAATGTGGCAACAGCTCATTCAGCTTTTGTGATGTGACAACGGGTACGATGCCATCCGAATCACCATGAATAATCAGAGTTTGATGGGTTATCTTGGTGACACTCAAAGGTGTAAAAACAAACTCATTGTTTTGCAGTGAGTAAGCCACCTGTTTAATTCCATCTCCTCGGTTTTTTGTCTGATGCTTGGCGAGATTGTCTTGGATTTGTTTGTCAGAGAAATCACTCTCGTATAGAACTCTTTGCATATACTGGGTCATTTGAATGTTTGTCTTGGGCTTCGCTCCACTTATTATTGCTGCTGCTGAGATGCGTTCCGGAAGCCCAAATACAAAAGCGGGTGCAATCAATATTAATGAATCTAAGTGGCTGTTATGAGTTTGTGCATACAGTAAACTCAACCATCCTCCCATTGAATTTCCTATTAAAGTAATTTTGCCCAAATTCAGCCTCTGACGAAGTTTTTCGACTACATCGACATAATACTTCCCATTGTAGGGGACTTTGCTTTTGCCAGAGTCACCAAAGCCTGGCAAATCCAAAGCCACCACGCGAAAATGCCGCGACAAACACTCAATGTTGTGCTCAAAGCGGGTAAGATCTGCGCCCAGCCCATGGATAAGTACCACAGTAGGCCCTTGACCCACATCCACATAATTGACAACAGTGTTATCTATTTCAATTTTTTGATTCGCAAACGCGAGCGTATGCATAAACATAAGAACGATTCCTATTAAAAAACGTCTAGCCAGCCACTTTGCAGCAAAGTTGTTCATGGATTCTCTCCTTTTTTTAGGTTACAAAACTAAGCTGGGTCAATATCTCGCATAGCTTGAATGACTTTTTGCTCGCCCGCTTTTCCATCATGGGAGTTGTCAAACTCCATCCCAATGATGCCGTTAAACCCTTTTTCCTTTATTCGTTTAACAATTGGTGCATAGTTGATTTCACCTACGCCCGGCTCAACACGCCCTGGATTATCTGCAATTTGAAAATAGCCAATTTGGTCGTATGCCGCATCGAGGTTTTCAATTAAGTCTCCGCCGTGAATTTGTTGATGCCAGAAATCGTAAAGCAGTTTGACTGAAGGCATATCCACCGCTTTGGCGATTTGGTAACCATGGGCGATTTCTGTTAAAAAAGTCCCTGGCCAACCTTTGTGGTTGATGGGTTCAACAGCTAGAACCAAGCCTTCTTTTTCTGCCACTTCACCTGCCCATTTAAGGTTTTCGATCATGTTTGCTGTTTGATAGTCACGATGCATAGAAGGGTGAGCTGTGCCTGATAATGTAGTGACATATTTGGCGCCTACTCTTTGTGCTACCTTTGCTGTATCTCTCACCTCTTGCATGAGACGTTCACGTTCTATTTTTGTGTTTAACACGAAAGTGGGTTCTGCGTAACGCATCGTATTGACGATAACCCCCATCTTCATACCGTTGTCTTTAAGTGCTTCACCTATTGCCACTTGTGTCTCGACCGGACGAATTGCCATCCAATTGTCTTCCATAGCGGTAAAACCTTGCTGTGCCATAAAGTGTATTTGCTCAACGGGATTGTCACCTGCATGATGTCTAAACATGCCTTTGTCCGGACTCAATAAACCAAGGTGCGGCGCGAAATGCATGCCAAAGGTATTGGTGTTTTGATTGGGCGTATTATTCGAGTTTATACCCTGTGAAGTTGCAGCAATGGCATCTAACGGGGCTTCTATCTTTTTATCGATAAAGTTTCTACTTTTCATGGTGTTATCCTCAATTTTTTTCATCTTTTGAAAATTGCGAAGTTAAGTAATTTATAAAGGGCATGATAAATAGCACCATCAGAGGCACCATTAACAGACTCATAATCAACGTTCTGATATACACTTCCTGGCCAGATAAGAGGGGATCTAAGGCGAACGCCAAAACAGTTAATAATGGGTAAACACCTAACCAAATACTTACTGTTGAAAGTACAATGTTCTTCATTTTTAAGTTGCTAAAAAGCTGTCGAAATATCATGTTTTGCCCCTTACATTGTTTCCCAAGTTGTAACGTTTTCACGCAAATGGGTAATGCTGGTGGTGCCAGGAATTACGATGATGTTAGGGGAGCGCTCAAGCAGCCATTTAAGTGCTTGCTGAGACGGGAGCGCTGCCCCTTGTTTCATAGGGTGTGCACCTAATGGGCCATAAGGGATGTATGCGATACCTTTCGCAAGTGTATAATCAACCAAGTCATTGTCACCTTGTTCATTTTGATTGAATCGGTTTTGAACAGATGCAATTGCGGCTACCGAAAGCCCAGCATCGAGTTGGTCTCTTGACACATTCGACAATCCAATATGCTTCACTTTTCCTGCTTTTTGCGCCTTAGCAATGGCCGCAACGGATATTTCAATTGGTGTGTTGGGATCCACTCGGTGCAGTTGAAACAAATCAATTTGTTCGACTTTTAAATTGACCAAGGCTTTATCAATCTGCTGAAGCAACATTTTTTCGCTTCCATCTGTGACGATATTTCCTGGTGCGGGTTTATCCACTCCCCCTTTGGTTGCGAAAAATGGTTTCTTGTCTAGATTGCCAAATGCTTCGCCGATGATTTTGTCCGCCCAACCAGGCCCGTAGGCATAGGCAGAATCAAAAAAGTTGACACCCAATGCGCTCGCTTCCTGCAGCAATTCTAAGCCCTGTTGCCAGTTAGGGTATGCACCAAAGTTACTTGGTTGATTGGTTAACCGCATAGCGCCATAACCAATACGGTTAATCGAGTCAGTACCACCCAATAAAAATGTTTTAGACGTGTTCATTAAATATGCTCCTTAAAATGATTGATTAAAGCTTTGCTTCGTACGCAGATAATGGAGTGAGAAACTCGATGTAATTGCCGTTATTATCTTGGATAAAAATCAGGCGTCTTCCAGCGTCTGGAAAGCTTGTTGGAGGAACTACCAATTCAACTCCACGCTTAACTAATTCAGCCGCTACTAGGTCGACATCAGCAACTAAGAAAGCTAAATGGCCAAATCCTCGTTCGTTCAAGGCTTCACCTAAATCCTTTGGTGTCTTTTTGTTTTGGAACTTTGCTGGTGTGCTCACCACTTCGATGATGAAGTCGTTTTTTTCAACGTAGGCCAAACGCACGCCTGGAAATTCCGGTACTGTCCACTCGTGGCGAATGGAAAAATCCAAAACGTTTTGATACCAAGCAATGGTTTCATCGTAGTTGTCAGTCGAAATCATCACATGCTCGGCTTTCATCTGGGACAGAGGATTTGGGCTGTGCTCGACATTTTTAGCAGCAAGGTTTGCCGAAATAGCCAAGGTAGTAATAGAAAATAGTTTTAATAAAGGTTTCATAAGATTTACTCATTAGTTGAAGATGAGTAAATACTAGCGATCTCTTTGAAATACGGTAGACTGATAACAATGATAATTGATATACGTATTATGCATGAGTAAATCTTTTGATCGTTTAAATTTATTGAGCACCTTTGTTCGCATAGCCGAAAGTGGCAGCATTAGTGCAGCTGCAAGAGATTTAGGGATTTCGCAACCTTCAGCCAGTCGGCATCTGGTAGAATTGGAATCGAAACTTAAAACCCAATTGATGCGAAGAAACACCCATTCGTTAGCTCTGACAGACGCGGGTGCTGAATTACTCCTGGATGCGCGCACACTCCTTGCAGATTGGGAATCTTTAGAAGAAAAGCACATTAATTTCGATAGCGAAGTGAAAGGTGCATTGAACGTAGTGGCACCCGTTGCGTTAGGCCAACTGCACTTGGCAAGAATCGCAACAGAGTTTCAATTGCAGCATCCCAACGTCAATTTAAATTGGCAGCTCAATGACGATCAGATCCGTTTTACCGAGGTTGGCTGTGATTGCTGGATAAAAATAGGCGCAGTGCAAGACGACACTTTGATAGTTAAACCTTTGGCAAAAGTAAAACGTGTGCTTGTTGGGGCAAAATCATTAGAGTCAACGTTAAGCGATATAAATATAGACACCATTCATTCCTTACCGATTATCGCTTTAAGTCCATTTGAAGCTCAAACGGTCCCGCTTAAAAAATCAAACAGAGTGGAAAAAATTACGTTTTCTGCAGCCATGCAAACTAACAATATTTTTGCTGTCAAAGAGGCTTGTAAATTAGGTCTGGGTATCGCGGTTATGCCCTTATGGTTTGTTAGCGAAGAACTCGAAAGAGGAGCGCTAATCAATGTGCTTCCACAATGGCAAGCGCCTGAGTTGCCTATCCACATTGCTTTTCTGCCAAATAGATATAAACCTCTGAGATTAAAGTTGTTTGCAGAGCACGTTGAAAAAGAATTGGCGGGTGTTAATGGAATTCAAATTGATTAGGTAAGTATTGCTCACCCATTTCGTTTATTAATAGTACGCACAGTGACATGTCTCCTATTCGTGTGGCAGGTAATTCAATATATACAGCTTATACTTATCTAACAATTCTATTAACTCGCATGATAGATGTTGGCATGCTAAGTTTGGTGAAATTGATCAGTTAACCCTGTTTGGAAAAGTATATGAAAACATCAAAGCAGCTTTTTACCGAAATCACATCTAAAGGTAAGCTCGAAATCACCCTTAAAGAATTAGACGTCCCCACACCGAAACCACACGAAGTCGTTGTTCGTATTGAAGCAACACCCATCAATCCTTCAGATATGTGGCCCATGTTTGGTCCGGCAAATTTGGCTGAAGCAAGTTATGACGCAAATAGTAAAACGTTGAGCGCTCCTGTGCATGAAAGCATGTTAATGCGCATCAAGTCTCGTTTAGACCAAGTTCTGCCAATTGGTAATGAGGGCGCTGGAACTGTGGTAGCAGCTGGAGAAAGCCCTGCTGCACAATCTCTTTTAGGCAAAACCGTTGGTGTATTGTCTGGTGCCACTTATTCTGAATATTGCTGCGTGCCGATCCAGGCATGCCTATTACATAATGAAGGTACAACAGCTGCCCAAGCAGCTTCTTCATTTGTTAACCCACTGACTGCATTGGGTATGGTTGAAACCATGCGCATGGAAGGGCATACAGCGCTAGTGCATACCGCCGCAGCTTCGAGTCTTGGCATCATGCTGAACAAAATCTGTATTGCTGAGGGTGTACCCTTGGTCAATATCGTCAGAAAACAGGAACAAGCAGATATTCTTGAAAAACTCGGCGCTAAATATATTTGTAATTCTTCCAGCGATAGCTTTAAAGCAGATTTGTACAAAGCCATCGACGAAACGGGTGCTACTTTAGCATTTGACGCGATAGGCGGTGGAACCCTAGTTAGTGATATTCTTACCGCTATGGAGATGTCAGGAAGTAAAGACGCAACAGGATTCAATACCTATGGCTCTGCGACAAACAAACAAGTCTACATTTATGGCGGGCTGGATTTTTCTCCTTCCATTCTAAATCGTGCCTATGGCATGACATGGGGAATTGGCGGTTGGTTGTTGATGCGCTTCCTGGCCAAATTAACGCCTGAAAAAATTGGTGCATTGCACAAAAGAGTGGCGAATGAAATCAGCACGACGTTTGCCAGCGAATTTACCGAAGAAATCACCCTGGAACAGGTTATGGATCCGGCGATAATTGCTAAGTACAACGCCAAGAAAACCGGCGAAAAGTATTTGGTAAATCCTAATAAAGGCTAATTGAATCCCTCATTGCAAACTAAAAAGCCCGCGACAAGCGCGATGCCGATCAGTTAAGAATTGTTTTGTGAACGAGGGAGAGAGTAGAACGCTTTTTCTTCCGTCTGAGGCACGGATGCCGAAGTCGAGCCCCCATGGATGGGTATTTGGCGTAAAGTAAAAAGCGTTCTGCTTCTCCTTATCGTAATGTTGAAACATTCGAATTCGCTCAACTGTCCAACATTACGCTACAAGCGGGCTTTAATATTCCGAAAGAACTCAACTAGTCATTCGCTTCGACGGCTATTTGTTCCATCTCCTTTCCTTTAATAAGGCCGGCTTTAGTCTCTGAATCCTTATCTAAAACATAGTCCAACTGAATCAGAACACCTTCTACTTTTTGTGGTACCGGCTCCCAGCGCCATTGTCTCACTGCAATTTTGGTTTGTCTGTCAAAGACCCTTTTAGGCTGTGCATCGACAACTTTCACATTGGATACAGAGCCGTCTGTTTCTATATCCAGCTTGACCACTACTGATCCTTCGATTCCTTCTTCAGCGGCTTGTGTTGGATACAAAGGCTCCACCCGATGCACAGGGCGAATGTCGTCAGTGCCTTTTTCCTGCCCTGCAATGGCAAACTGCATTGTGGTTAGGATGAGTAAACAGGCTGCAATCATTGATAGTGATTTGCCTAGTGATGAAGGTCGCATTGTTTGAATATGTTGTAGTCTAGATTTCATTTCTCGTTTCACTCCATAGCTAACGATATTAAGGTAGGGTCGAGTATTATGTTCAGCGCAGCTAAGCATGGCTTTGGCATAAAGTACTCGGGTGGTTTTATCTTGTTTAGCCAGCACTGATTCGTCACAGGACATTTCTTGGGCGACACGAAAATGACCGAACGCCATCCATGCCAGCGGGTTGAACCAAAATGCGATTAATAATAACTGTGCAAGCAAGTTCCAACGCAGGTCACCCTGTTTTAAATGCTGTAATTCATGTTCCAGCACCAATCGACGCTGTTGCGGGTTAAGGTCTTGCGTAAAGCCAGCGGGCAGCACCAGATAGGGGCGTATTATTCCGCCAATAAATGGACTCGTGATGTGATGGCTCTTAAAAATGTCTAATTTTGCAAATTCTGCGGAAGCTAATTGTCGAATTGCGTCTTTATTTTCTTCGTCTTCTGGTAAAGGCTTAACAGACTTAAGAAAGCTAGCGTGAGCTTTGCGTAATAAGACGGTTAAAAGAATCGCCACAAACGCCCAAACAATGGCAGCAGCCTCTGCGACTGATAATAACGCTTGGTCAATAGACTTAACCGCCGCATCAATATTCACTACATAAGTGAAAAGATCGTTGTTCGACAAGGATGAAAGAGGCAGTAAAGGAAGGACCAGCGAAGCAGGCACCATCCACCACATTTGATAGTAGCCTTTAGCGCCTAGCCATTTGACCAAGGGTTTACGTGAAGCTACTAAAAAAGCCAGCAGTACACTGCTAAGTAGAAAAGCCTGAATCAACCAATCAATCATTGTTTTTCTCCCATTGATCAATGAGCGCTTTAAGCTCGTCTACGTCTTGTTTATTCAAGTTTCCTTTATTGGCAAAACTGGCAACGAGGGGAGAGACACGGCCTTCAAAGAGTTTCTCTAATAGGTTTTTACTCTGCGTATGTTGGTAAGCTTCCCGTTCGATTAGTGGGTAATAAAGGTAGTGACGTTTTTGCTTTTCAAAGCCCAACGCCCCTTTTTTAACTAGGCGATTGAGTAATGTTTTGATGGTTTTTTCGTGCCATTCACTATGCTCACTCAAACGTTCAATGATGTCTGTTGCACTGCAAGGGTGGCCTTGCCATATCACTTCTAGTACTTCAAATTCAGCATTGCTGATGTCCATTCGAATCTCCGATTTATAGATTACGCATGTAATTCTTTATTTAGATTACATTTGTAATCTGAAAATGCAAGAAGAAATTTGGTTTATTATTTTTAGTAAGCAACAAGAATAAAAAAGGGTTTACTGCTAAACGCAAGATCATTTTCAATACGCAGCACGTCCTGTACAATACACACACTAACCGTTCACAAATATTCACTCATAGGCAAACTATTAAATCATGTTAAACCGCACCATCTCTGTCGCGCCAATGCTGGATTGGACTGATAAACATTGTCGTTATTTTTTGCGGCAGGTTTCTCAGCATTCGTTGCTGTACACTGAGATGGTGACTACTGGCGCAATCATTTTTGGAAAAGGTGATTACCTTGCTTTCAATGATGAAGAGCATCCTGTTGCCTTGCAGTTGGGCGGTTCAGATCCTGCCGATATGGCCCGTTGTGCCGCATTGGCCCAAGAAAGGGGTTATGACGAGGTTAACATCAATGTAGGTTGTCCTTCGGATCGTGTTCAAAATGGTCGATTTGGTGCCTGTTTAATGGCTGAACCAGAAACCGTAGCTTCATGTGTCAGCGCGATGCAGGCTGAGGTTGATATTCCGGTAACGGTTAAATCTCGAATCGGCATTGATGAAATGGATGAATATGAAGATCTAACTAAATTCATTGATGTGGTTGCTGCTTCAGGTTGCGAAACATTCATTGTGCATGCTCGCAAGGCTTGGCTAAAAGGTCTCAGCCCAAAAGAGAATAGAGATGTACCGCCGCTAATCTACGATCGGGTTTACCATCTAAAAGAACAGTTTCCTGATCTGCACATCAGTATCAATGGAGGCGTTAAAACTCTAGGCGATGTGGATTTACATCTGCAACACATCGATGGGGTGATGATTGGACGTGAGGTTTACAGTAACCCCTACATTCTTGCAGAAGTAGATGGTCGTTATTATCAGGACGGACATGACGTGCCTTCACGCCACCAGATTGTTGCCAACATGATTGAATACGCTCAAGTCCAGATTGAACAGCACGACGCAAGAATTTGGCATATTGCTCGTCACATGCTTGGTCTTTTCCAAGGTCAGGCAGGTGCCAGAATTTGGCGACGTTATTTGAGTCAAAATGGCACACAGCGAGGAACAGGTGTTGAGTTGTTGAGTCAGGCGCTCGAAACCTTAGATGAAGCGCAAGCTGCAGCGCATAAATATCAAAACGACATTAAAGCAGAGCGCGTTGGTTAAATTAACCAACTGCGCTGGTCAAAAATGCTAAAAAATAAATGCCCCATCAACTTTAGACTTTAGTCTAACAAGTCCTTTTCCAAACGAAAAATAAATTAATACTTTAAAATCAATAGTATATGAATTTTTTTAGTAGTTGGCACAACTATCGCAATAGTGACTGCGACTTAACTAGTAACTGAATAACCAGTTATTAGATTGAAACCACTACTAAGGAAAATGTCATGTTTAAGAAAATCACTACTGCTACTGTTGTTCTTTCAGGTTTGTTGCTTTCAGGTACTGCGAGCGCTAACGAAGTTTCACTAGAACAATTTGTTGGCTCACTTGTTGCCCAAGCCGTTTCAGCAACTAAACAAGAGCTAACTTATAAAGTTCAAGAAGCTGTGTTAACTGCTAACAACAACATCACTATGGAAAGTGAAGAAGAGTTCTTCGCAACTCACGTAACGATTACAGATATGAAAGAAGAAAGCGATCAAGCAGAATAAAGAGAGGTTGCCAGCATGTTTAGTCAAATACATCTGATCACCTTGATTTTTGCACCGGTCATGGCCTACCTAGCAGCAGCACTGATATTCAGTCTTGTTGAAAGTAAAAAAGGTGGCCATGCTTTCTCGGCAAACACATCAAGCAATACCGCCAATATCCGATATCATGACGGTCACAGTCCGCAGTAAAGACCGTCATTATCGTCTTCTTTTGCTCTTAACAATAACGACTTTCCTATTCCGCTCAATTTAACAAATTCAACAAAACGCCATTAAACGACAAATTAAGATCATACTCTCACCTATACTTTGATGAATTGTTGATATATCCTTGATATATCAAATATTGAGTTGAGGTGCTAATTATGAACTTATCTGAATCCATGTCACTACTAGCTGCGTTGCAACTTGCAGCGGTTAAAGCTTCCAAACGTTTGGACCGTTGTTTGAGTCTACATGGTATTAGTTTCAATGAATTTTTGGCTTTACACTTTTTGTCAGAGGCCCATTTAAACACTCTCAATCGAACAGAAATAGCCGAATATTTAGGAATTACCGCGTCGGGTGCCACACGATTATTAAATCCTATGGACAAGAATCGCCTTGTAGAAAAACAAAGCAACCCTCGCGATGCGCGGGTGAGCCTCGTTAAACTGACGGAAACTGGAAAACAGGTGTACAAAGACGCTTTCACCAGTTTTCAGCACAGTGCCGAATCCATGTTGCCTGAAGCGCGTCAGTACCAGATTGAAACAGTGCTGTCTTTTCTTAATAAACTTTAATTAAACGTATTCACTCAAAAAATAAAATCTGCAATCTATTTTGCTTCTGACTCTTGTTAGGCACTGTAAACCTTGGTGTCTCAAGGTTAATTAGTGCATTTTGCTGTTTACTTGTCTTGATGTAGTTGACCTGCTGATTGTCCAAGCGCTAACGCTGTCTTGTTTTGGCCTTATTTACTATTTCACCATGACACGACAAAATGACACGCAGTAGAAAAAAGAATTCCTCAAATCCGACTGTATCGATGTTTTAACCTCACTTTTCAAATTGACCAATCTAGTGGTGAATTTGACTAAATTGCACGCAAGTCTCCAACAGTGCAAATCTTAAAAATATTGTAAATTAAAAAATAAAGCTAATGAAAACAGTTAGATAAATCGTTTTGAAATTTTGGCATGCCACTTGTAATGAATTGGATAAGTTAATAAAAAATTTTGAATCGCCTAATGCAATTCATTATTGACACTCATCAATATCGTGGAGGATCGAAAAATGGGTATGTTTTCAAGAATGTCAGACATCGTACAGGCTAACTTAAACGCAATTTTGGACAAGGCGGAAGATCCACAAAAAGTCATTCGTCTTATTATCCAGGAAATGGAAGAAACACTAGTAGAAATTCGTTCAGTAGCGGCACGCAGCATTGCAGACAAAAAGCAATTAGCTCGCAAAGAAGAAAAGCTACTTGAACAAATTTCCGATTGGCAGAACAAAGCGGCGGTTGCAATGAAAAAGGATCGTGAAGATCTTGCACGCGCAGCGTTAGTTGAAAAGAACAAGGTTCAGGAAGTGTTAGTCCAAGTAGAAAAGGAAATGGTTGTTGTCGAAGAAGCCATCGAAAAGCTTCAAGAGGACACAGGCCGTTTGCAAGATAAGTTAAAAGAAGCAAAAGGTCGTCAAAAGTCACTTCAAGTAAGACAGCAGTCTGCAACAGTGCGTTTAAAGGTAAAAACCACTGAGCAGGTTGAAAAGATTGACGATGCCATTGCTAAATTCGAACACTACGAACGAAAAATCGATGATTTGGAATCCCAAGTAGAAGCTTATGATCTGGTTAAAGAGACTGATTCGTTAACCGCCCAAATCAACAAGTTAGAAGAAGACGAAAACATTGAAAAAGAACTGGAAGCGTTACGCAAGAAAGTTGCTTAATCAAAGTTTCAGTCCAAACAGGTAACCCCGAAAAGGGGTTGCCTTTACTTAAAAAGCGTTTCGTCGGAGTAGAACAATGAAAGATTATTTAAATACCAATCAACTTTACAGAGATACCGTGAAGGGCAAAGTATCCGGCGTATGTGCAGGCGTTGCCCGTCACTTTAGCGTAGACCCTTGGGTCGCAAGGGTTGCAGCTATCGCGGCATTCATATTTATGCCAATGGTAGTGGGAATTGCTTATCTGCTCGCTGTGGTGTTAATACCCACACGTTAGAAAGATTTCCAAGTCATTTTATCGCACGGCCACAACCGAACCATTGTTTAGGAGAGGATCATGAAAAACTTTGTCTTAGCTATTCTTATCGCAGTATTGATTACTTACAGCTGTGGCCTGATTGCTAATCATTGGTTCGATTTTGCAATTCATTTTGATGACCACTTACTCGGGCCACTTGAATCAGTTGCGGGTATCACTTTGGTTGGTGCGATAATGGCGGTTATAGGTGTTATTGTGGCGGTTAGCATATTTGGTGCATTAATGATCGGCCTGGTTGTAGGTGTCTTGGCACTAATCTTCGCAGGACTAAGCGTGTTTTGGCCGATGTTATTAGTCATTGGCTTCATCATTTGGCTGGTGCGCGATAAACGCCAGCCACGGTATTAATTTAACTTATCACGATCCGCAAAACTGTCACTGGTAAAGCGTGTGGAATTAAAGAATAATTGAATCATCGTAATTCTTCGCAAAGCTGAGTATGAAAAATAACCGAATTCAATCTATGCTGGTGGCAGTATCGATACTCTTTAGTATCAACGTATTTGCTGAGGTAACTGTCTCTGATGCGGTTGTTCGCGTCTTACCTCCAGGAATCCCCAATACCTCTGCTTATTTCACTATTAAAAATAACGGTGATAAAGATGTTGCTTTAGTGTCTGCAAATACGGATGTGGCAACCAGTGCTGAACTGCACGCGCACATTATGACAGGTGAAATGATGAGCATGCAAAAGCAAGATCAGGTTATAGTGCCCGCTGGTCAATCCATTGAATTTGCTCCAGGTGGTTTGCACGTCATGATCTTTGGGTTAAAAGCCTCTTTAAAGGAAGGGCAGATGGTGAAAATTAACCTAATCACCTCTGACAACCAATCGATTTCACTGCAAGCTAAAGCAGTTAAACCTGGTGAAGAGAAACAACAACATCACCATCACTAAAGGTGATGTATTTAACACATTAAAAAGGATGGGACTATGCAAGGTTTTTTAAATACCAAATGGATAACGACGTTTATCGCGATCATCCTCTTTCTTTTTTGGTTATTGTCGGTTTATTGGAGTTCAGAGCCTGATCTATTCAATGTAAGAGCGGAAGCTCAACAACAAGCCGAACAAAATGCTGAACAAGTAGTCGTTGGTTATACCACTACTCAGGCGCTGATTACTGTCATGGAAACGGTGCTGGAAAAGCCCGGTGGTTTTTTATCCAATGATGTAATGCCGCCCAGCGTATTTATGGATAATATGCCCCGGTGGGAATTTGGCGCTTTGGAAATGTCACGAGACCTTGCCTTGGCAATGCGCAAAGACTTTAGCCGTTCTCAATCTCAATCCCTCGAAAATCCGCAATTGATCAAAGCTCAACCGGCAATGAATATGAATCATTTAAGATGGTTGTTGCCGTCTGCCGAATCGATGTACAACGATGCGCTAAGAGAATTACGACTTTATCGCTCGGACTTGGCTGATCGTACGCAAGGTGATGCACAATTTTTCTCCCGTGCAGATAACTTGCGGGACTGGCTTAAACAAGCGGAAAAACGCCTGGGTAATCTTTCACAAAAGTTGAGCGCCAGTGTCGGTCATGAAACCTTGAATACTGATTTGGCTGGCGATGCACAGGCACGCACTTCAACCCCTGTCCCTGAGCAACATTTTGACAAAACAAGTTGGTGGAAAACGGATGACAACTTTTATGAAGCTCGAGGGGCTGCCTGGGCGTTGATTCATTACCTTAAAGCAGTAGAAGTTGATTTTGCAGAAGTTTTGGAAAAGAAAAACGCAACTGTCAGTCTACGTCAAATTATTCGCGAACTAGAATCAACCCAGCAGACAATTTGGAGCCCAATGATCCTAAATGGAAGTGGTTTAGGTATGTTAGCTAATCACTCGTTAGTAATGGCGAACTATATTTCCCGTGCAAATGCTGCTTTAATTGAATTGACTGAATTATTAAATCAAGGATAAATGAGTGAAACGTTCAATTACTTCATTATTACTCGCCGCATCTGTTGTTGCAGCGCCAGTGCAAGCTGATACCTTACTTGGACTTTATATTGGTGCCCAAGGTTGGAATATGGATACTGAAGGAGGCTTTTCAAATGACGTCGATTTGACTGAATTTGACTTTGATAAAGAAACCAAAGCCAGTTTTTATGTCGCCCTTGAACATCCCATTCCGCTAGTGCCAAACATTAAAGTACGCAGAACCGCGATGGATACCTTTGGTGTCGTCACGCTAAATAGTACTTTTACCTTTAATGGTGAAATATTTAGCGTAAATACCCCTTTGTCGACTGAAGTGGATATGACCAATACTGACTTCATTCTGTATTATGAGTTGTTCGACAATGACCTGGTGAGCTTCGATTTTGGTATCAATGGAAAGTATGTTGATGGTGAAATTTTTGTAAGCGAGACCGCTGATCCCACAAATTTTGCGCGCGAAGAATTCTCTGGTGTGGTGCCAATGGTATACTCGCGCGTGTACTTTGGACTGCCATTTACCGGCCTTGGGGTTTATGCTGAAGGTAGTTATCTGGCGATTGATGACCACACGTTAAGCGATTATGAAATTGCCTTAGCCTATGAATTTGTTGATAATTTAGCCGTTGATATGACCTTTCAACTTGGCTATCGAGCGACCACTTTAGAGCTTGAAGATTTGGATGATATTTATTCTGATCTCGAATTTAGTGGTGTATTTGCCGGCTTGGAAGTGCATTTCTAAAAAAATTGCATATTTTGTAAGTCCAATAAGTAATAAAAAATCTTATTTAAGTCTTTCCGGTTATTTATAAAAGTCGCTAACCTTTACCGAGTCAAATTAGAGGTTAGCGATTTATGTCTTCATCAACCAATCAGGCAATTGTGCCATCTGCTGTACTAAACGAGAGTCAGTGGACAGAAATTAACAACGCTATAGCGCCGTTAAATCGGGACCAACTCACTTGGATGAGTGGTTATTTAGCGGGCTTGGCCAATCATCAAGTTGCCGGTCAATCTGTTGTGCCGGTTGAAGCTCCTGCCGCCGACAAAAAATTAACTATCCTTTACGGGTCGCAAACCGGAAATGCCAAAGGCTTAGCGCAAGAATATAAAGCCAAAGCCGAAAGTGCCGGTATTACGGTGAATCTGCAAAATATGGCGGATTACAAAGCCAAACAGCTTAAAAATGAAACACACCTAGTGATCGTTGTAAGTACTCATGGTGAAGGCGATGCTCCTGATGATGCGGTCGAATTACATGAATTTGTTGCGAGCAAAAAAGCACCTAAGTTGCCAGAGTTAAACTATGCAGTTCTGGGTTTGGGTGATAGCAGTTACGAATTCTTCTGCCAAACGGCAAAAGACTTTGATCAAAGACTTGAAGCACTAGGCGCTAAACGAGTCATTGACCGTGTTGACTGCGATGTTGACTACGATACGCAAGCCACTGCATTTATTGATCAGCTTAGCACCTTGTTAAAAGATGAAATGACGGCTAAGCAATCACAGGTAGTGCAACTACCCACTGCGGCAAACAAAGCAGCCGCCGCTGCTGTGTCTGAATACACGAAAAAGAACCCTTTTGTGGCGACGTTAAGTGAGAGTCAAAAAATCACCGGACGGGATTCAGTTAAGGATATTCGACATATTGAAATTTCATTGGAAGACTCTGGTATTCAATATCAACCAGGAGATGCTTTAGGTGTCTGGTTTAACAATGACCAAACCCTCGTTGATGAGCTTTTGACTTTGGTTGATGTAAGCGCTGACGAATCCGTTACCGTCGGTGATGATACGCTGAGCATCAAACAAGCGTTGATTGAGAAGTTTGAATTGACTCTAAGCTACCCAACGTTTGTGAAAAACTACTTAGAAGCGGGTAAAAGTGAGCCGCTTCAGCAATTGCTGGAAGATAAAGCCAAGCTTCGTGATTATTTAGCAGACCGACAGATCGTCGATATCGTGCGTGAATTCCCGATTAAATTGACGGCTGAACAACTTGCCAGAGCATTACGTCCAATCACACCTAGACTTTATTCCATTGCTTCAAGCCAAGCTGATGTTGAAGACGAAGTGCATCTTACCGTTGCGTTAGTTGAATATGACGTAGATGGAAATGTACGTACAGGTGGAGCTTCTGGTTTCCTAGCGAACCGCTTGGAAGACGGTCAGGAAGTGAAGGTGTTCGTAGAGCATAATAACAATTTCCGTCTGCCAGAAAGTGATGATACTCCCGTCATCATGGTTGGCCCTGGAACAGGTATTGCGCCATTTAGAGCCTTTATGCAACAGCGTGCTGAAGATGAAGCCCAAGGCAAAAACTGGCTTTTCTTTGGCAATCCGAATTTCACCCAAGATTTCCTGTATCAAACAGAGTGGCAGCGCTTTGTTAAAGATGGTGTCGTTGATAAAGTAAGCTTGGCGTTTTCGCGCGATCAAGAGCAAAAAATCTATGTGCAGGATCGGTTGTTGGAGCAAGGTAAAGAAGTCTATCAGTGGCTTGAACAAGGCGCACATTTCTACGTTTGTGGTGATGCCACGCATATGGCTAAAGATGTTCATGATGCATTGAAAACCATTGTCCAACAACATGGCGGCAAATCCGCAGAAGAAGCGGAATCCTATTTGACTGACATGCGCAGAAACAAGCGCTATCAGAAGGATGTTTATTAATGAGCGCAGATAACAAATTTATTGTTGAAGGCAAGTTGTCTGAAAATGAACGTATTAAGGGTGAAAGTAATCACCTGCGCGGTACCATTGCACAAGACTTGAAAGATGATTTGACCGGCGGTTTTACATCAGACAATTTCCAATTGATTCGATTCCACGGAATGTATCAGCAAGATGATCGTGATATTCGTGCCGAGCGCGCCAAACAAAAATTGGAGCCGCTACATAACGTTATGCTTCGAGCGCGTTTGCCTGGCGGCATCATTAATCCTGAGCAATGGTTAGCGATTGACAAATTTGCTCAAGAGCACAGTATTTACGGCAGTATTCGTTTAACTACGCGCCAGACGTTTCAGTTTCACGGTGTGCTTAAACCGCACATTAAATTGATGCACCAAACGTTGAATAAAGTGGGTATTGATTCGATTGCCACAGCAGGTGACGTAAACCGCAACGTGCTGTGCACCTCAAATCCGGTCGAGTCGGTTGTGCATCAACAAGCCTATGAGTGGGCGAAGAAAATCTCTGAACATTTGCTGCCAAAAACCCGTGCTTACGCAGAGATTTGGTTAGATGGTGAAAAGATTGAGACCACAGACGAAGAACCTATTTTGGGCAATAATTATTTGCCACGAAAATTCAAAACAACGGTAGTGATCCCGCCGCACAATGATATCGACGTGCATGCTAATGATCTTAACTTTGTCGCGATTTCAGAAGATGGGCAATTGGTCGGCTTTAACGTTTTGGTTGGCGGTGGCCTAGCTATGACCCATGGTGACCAAAGTACTTTCCCGCGTAAGGCCGATGACTTTGGTTTTATTCCCGTCGACAATACCTTAGATGTTGCTGCAGCAGTTGTCAGTACACAGCGTGACTGGGGTAATCGGGTAAATCGTAAAAATGCGAAAACCAAATACACCCTGGAACGTGTTGGAGTAGAGAATTTCAAAGCGGAGGTTGAAAGGCGCGCAGGCGTTAAGTTTGCGGACAGCCGTCCTTACGAATTTACCAGTCGTGGAGACCGTTTTGGTTGGGTTGAAGGTGTTGATGGTAAATTCCATCTAACCGTATTTATTGAAAACGGTCGTATCCTCGATTATCCGGGAAAAACCCTCAAAACCGGTTGTGCTGAGATTGCCAAAATCCACAAGGGTGATTTCCGTCTGACGGCCAATCAGAATCTGATCATTGCTGGTGTTGCGCCGCAGGACAAAGCGCAAATCGAGTCTTTGGCTAAAGAGCATGGTTTGATTACAGATGGGGTCAGCAACCAGCGATTAGATTCGATGGCGTGTGTGGCGTTGCCTACTTGTCCTTTGGCCATGGCTGAAGCAGAAAGATATTTGCCTGATGCGGTCACCGACATTGAAGGGTTATTGGCTAAGCACGGTATTCCTGAGAAAAGCATCATATTTCGTGTTACCGGCTGCCCAAATGGGTGTGGTCGCGCGATGCTAGCCGAAGTTGGCTTGGTTGGAAAAGGACCCGGCAAATATAACTTACATTTAGGCGGAGATCGCGAAGGCACGCGGATCCCCAAGATGTACAAAGAGAACATTAGCGAACAAGAGATCCTGGATCATCTTGATCAACTCATTGGGCGCTGGTCCAAAGAAGCTGAAAAAGATGAAGGCTTTGGTGACTTTTTAATACGCGCAAAAGTGGTTGCTCCGGTAATTAACTCTGCTGAGGATTTTTATGTCTAATTTAGCGCTTCAGACGCCAGTAGATGCAGTTGAACAAGGTCTCTGGTTAAACCAGCTGGATGATGATGCGTTTGCTGAACTGAACGCTGAGCTTGAACAAAAATCTCCCCAGCAACGTGTCGCATGGGCGCTGGAAAACTTGCCCGGTGAGCATATCGTCTCTTCGAGCTTCGGTGCCCAATCTGCGGTAATGTTGCACATGTTGACCCAAGAATATGCTGATATTCCTGTTGTGTTGACTGACACGGGCTATCTTTTTGCCGAGACGTATCAATTCATTGATGAGATGAGCGAACGGCTCAAGCTGAATCTTCATGTTTATCGCGCGCCAATCTCTGCTGCGTGGCAGGAAGCACGCCATGGACGCCTTTGGGAGCAAGGTTTGGAAGGGATTGAGAAGTACAATCAAATGAACAAAGTTTTGCCGATGCAACAGGCACTTTCTGATTTGCGCGCCCAAACATGGTTTGCGGGATTACGTCGTTCACAATCAGACAGTCGCGGAAACCTCAACGTATTGCAGCGCCTAAAAGGTCAAACAAAGGTTTATCCAATTATCGATCAGTCAAATAAAGCGTTGCATGGTTACATGAAAGACAACAACCTGCCTTATCACCCTCTATGGGAAAAAGGCTATGTGTCTATTGGTGATTGGCATACAACTCGCGCACTGGAAGCAGGTATGAGCGAACAAGACACCCGTTTCTTTGGTATGAAGCGTGAATGCGGATTACATGAATTTGGTGATGGTATTTAATACCATCAAATCAATAAAAAAAGCCCGGTTGAGTCATTTAGCCGGGCTTTTTTGTTTGGCAACTTCGAGGTTTGTTTAGTAACTCGTACTCTTTATTAGAAATTGTTGATAGATACAATATTGAAGCTTCATCGACATGGATGTCGATGCAGAGCCCCCAAGGAAGGGTTTACGGCGACTTCAATTTTGTGTCTAGCAACAAGTTTACAGCAAAATAGCCTTTTGTTTAGAGCGTTATTCTTCGTCTTTAGGACCGATTTTGTCCTGGGTTTTGGTGTCAAAATCGCTGGCATCATGACGTTCATGAAGTTGCGTTTCAGGCTCTCCCCAAGTGCGGTTTACCATGCGGCCACGTTTGACCGGTTCGCGCTGTGCAATTTCGTCCGTCCATCTAAGCACGTTTGTGTAGGTATGGGCTTCGATAAACTCTGCGGCCTCATACACTTTATTCTTCACCAACGCCCCATACCAAGGCCATACCGCCATATCTGCAATGGTGTATT
The DNA here is from genome assembly GCF_007197995.1 of Aliiglaciecola sp. M165. Lineage (GTDB taxonomy): Bacteria > Pseudomonadota > Gammaproteobacteria > Enterobacterales > Alteromonadaceae > Aliiglaciecola. Next base: position 328,534 of record NZ_VKKH01000005.1, on the reverse strand, counting down.
GGTCGCCAGCAAGGTATTGATTGTCAGCAAGGCGGCGATCTAGCACATCCAACTGACGTTTGACTTCCATCGTATAGCGATTAATCGGATATTCGTATTTTTCGGGTGCGTAGGCATAAAAGTGACCAAAACCACCTCCTAGCATAGGCGCACTACCCATTTGCCAAAATAGCCAACACAAACACTCGGTGCGTTGCGCAGGGTCTTTAGGAATAAATGCGCTAAATTTTTCTGCCAAGTAAAGTAAAATGGCACCTGACTCAAACACACGAGTCGGCGTTTCTGTGCTGCGGTCAATCAATACTGGAATTTTAGAATTAGGGTTGGCATCGACAAACCCACTGCTGAATTGATCGCCTTCCATAATATTAACTAAAAAGGCGTCATATTCTGCTCCGCTATGCCCTTGTGCAAGCAATTCTTCTAACATCACCGTTACTTTCACGCCGTTAGGAGTCGCTAGTGAATGCAATTGCAGAGGGTGTTTTCCCACGGGTAGATCTTTTTCAAAGGTTGCTCCAGCAACGGGGCGATTAATACTTGCGAAGCGCCCTCCACTTTCTGCATCCCAAGTCCAAACTTTTGGCGGTGTGTAGGTATCTGTTGTCATGTTTTGTTCCTGTTCTGATAAACCTTAGTTTTCGAATATTTTGACGAGTGATATAGCAATAACATGGGAATACTGACCGCGCTATGTGCCAATTCGTTTCACGTCACTTCAAAATCGTCAGAAAACATACTTTTTAACTCTTCCAAGTAGTGACTTTTTGCTTTGCTGTGCACCAGCTTAGAGAGTTCATAACCTGTGGTTGTAAACTTGTAATACTGCAAGCTCAGACCCCTTCTTCTGGGACTTAAATGAAAGGTCTCCTGACCAATTCGATATTGGCTGCGGCTGTCAGTAGAAAGCTCACTCGTTTCTATTTCGCTGGTATAAATTAACCCCAAATCCATCAAAGATAACAAGTCGGGGTAAGCTAACCCGTAGCTGGCTAAGTTTAGTTGGTGAATTTGTGGAATTTTAAATATCGACAACAGACTGGGTTTCTGCTTGTAACCAATTAGGATTTTCATACCGTGTTCGGTTTTTTTTCTTGCACCTAACCCAACTGCGAGTTTCAGAATTTTTGCATCTTTGTGAGTAAGATTTTTTAATATTTGCAATGTTTTTAGTGAAAAGGTGCCAGGGTGTCCAATTTCAACAGCGAAAATTTTCCCCCACAACTCTTGCATAGCTGGGGAGTTGATGTCTTCTGCCATGTCTACGAAGCTAAAAAACCAGTCCGGATCAATATCTTCTTTGCTTCCCTGCTCCAGACTGTATTCCATCGCCAGATTAAGAATACGTTCCAAATTACGCATTTTTCGCTGTGCTTTGACAAATTGATGCTTGGCAACGCTCTTACTGAAGTCTGTTTCCGCATTCATAGAAGCCTGCGAAAATATTCCAGCTCGCATAAACCAGTGCGACATTTTGTCGCGCATTTGTCCTGCACTTTTCACTTCAACTTTGGACTGAGCAGGTTCATTGGCTTCAGTTTTTGCACTTTTTGCCGGCTTACTTTGAGTCGGTTTTACTAAGCTTGTCGGCGGTGGATTGGATTCAATTTTCATAGATAATATTTTTTACCTGCTACACTTTCTCACAGACGTAAAAGTATCAGTCAGCGAAAGTGTTGAATTTTGCTACAATTATTATTCCTCTTTAGAGGATATTAAGATATGTTTGTTGCGTAAATAATGGATTTTCAAAAATTTGGCAGTAAAACGGTAAATTGAATGTCTCCAACGGGTTATGAAAATGACGAACTGATTTTTCTTGAAGAAGATGAATCACAAGAAACAGAAACGATATTTGGTCGCTGGAACGTATTAGTGGTCGATGATGATGAAGAAATTCATTCGGTCACTCGATTAGCTCTCTCAGACCTGAAATTAAACGATAAAAAACTGCATTTCCATCATGCCTATTCAGGGCAACAAGCCCTGAAAATCATGGAGCAAATGGGTAATCGCCTTGCCATCGTACTACTTGACGTGGTGATGGAAACTGATGATGCCGGGTTGGTGGTAGCGCGTAAGATGCGCGAAGAGCTAAATTTAATGGAGCCGCGCATTATTTTGCGTACTGGCCAACCGGGTTACGCCCCAGAAGAAAGTGTCATAAAAGAATATGACATCAACGATTACAAAACCAAAACTGAGCTCACTCGCAGTAAGTTGGTCACCACAATTATTGCCTCACTTCGTTCTTATCAACAGATCCTGACAATCAATCAAAGTCGAATTGGCTTAGAAAAGATTATCCATTCTTCCGCGAATTTACTTGAAGAGCATTCGGTCAAAGGCTTTTGCGAAGGCATCGTTACTCAGATAAGTTCACTGATTGGTTTAGACGCCGGTGGTGTGGTGTGCGCTCGTGCTGGAGCTGTGCTAGATCGAGATGACAATGGTGTTTATATTCTTGGTGCAGCAGGTGAGTTTGCTCAGTACATCAACGAAAGTCTAGAAAATGTCCATGACAAAAAAGTCGTAGACTCGGTAAATTTGTGCCTAAAATCAAAACAACATGTTTACGAGGGTGACTACTCTGTACTGTATTTGAATAGCTCTGGCTATGAAGCTGCCGTATTTTTAAATGTGCGCGACCAAATCAGCCCAATTCATCAGAAATTATTAGAAGTCTTTTTATCCAGTATTTCGGTCGGATATGAAAACGTAAATTTATTCCATCAACTTCGCAATGCCGCGTTTAGAGATTGGTTAACGAAATTGCCCAATCGAAATGAGTTCATCAATATGTTAGATGAAACCAAAGCGGTCGAAGATGAAGATGCCAATGTTGTTGCTTTGCTGGATATCAATCACTTCTCAGATGTTAATGATGGCTTAGGACAAGACGCTGGTAATAACCTTCTCAAAGCCGTTGCACAACGAATTCAAGATAGTTTTGGCGAGAGTGTCAGAATGGGACGAATTGGTGCAGATGTATTTGGTCTTATCGGCGGCGAAAATTTTATTAATCCTGAGCGTATCAATCAGTTATTTGCCATACCATTTAAAGCAGGCGACCACACATTGCCGATAAATATAACAATGGGATTGTGCAAACTCATTAATGATACTTGTTCGGGAATCGATCTACTTAAACAGACCAACATAGCTCTCAACCGCGCGAAAAAAGATTTAAACACCAATTTTGGTTTCTACGAGCCAGAGATGGAAGAAAAAACTACGTGGCGATTGGGTATGGTGCGTCAGCTTAGAACCGACTTCCAGGCTAGATTGTTGGAAGTCTGGTACCAACCACAGATCGATCTGGTTACAGAACGTATTGTAGGTATGGAAGCGCTTTTACGGTGGCCTTCAAAAGACAGTGGGTTTATATCACCCGCTGTTTTTGTCCCCCTTGCTGAATACTCCGGGCTCATCATCGAAATTGGTGCTTGGGTGCTGGAAGAAAGTTGTAGACGTCTAAAGGAGCTAACCAGCAACGGATTTTCTGATGTTCGTGTTGCGGTGAATATTTCCATGCCTCAATTCCGAGACCCAGAATTTGTGCAGATGGTAAAAAACTGCATAACAAAACATCAAGTCGATCCAGAACAAATTGAGCTTGAAATCACAGAAAGCGTGGTGATGGATGAGCCTCAAATCGTGGTTGAGTCGCTTAAAGATTTGAAGTCTTTTGGTGTTACCATCGCGATTGATGATTTTGGTACAGGCTTTTCATCGTTAAGTTATCTTCAACAACTTCCTCTCGACCGATTAAAGGTAGATCGATCTTTCATCAATGAAATCAAACCCAATCAAACAGCGTTTATTGCTGAGACCATAGTCACCTTAGGAAACAAATTGGGACTTCAGACGATAGCAGAAGGTATCGAAAAGCGGGAACAAGCCAGTTACATGTTAAAACTTGGATGTGATGAAGCTCAAGGTTTCTTATACGCAAAACCAATGCGTTTTGATGAACTGGTTGAGTTTTTAGATAACTATAAACCCGCTATTTGAGTCTGAATATAAGCTCTTAGTTGAGGTAAAACGTCACTTTCAAACCAGGCATTTTTCTTCAACCAAATGTTATTTCTAGGTGAAGGGTGGGGAAGCACAACATAATTTGGTAAATACTGTCGCCAGTCTTTCACTCTCTGTGTTAATGGTTGTTTGTCAGACAAGTAGTAGTCCTGTGCATGCTTGCCTATCAATAGTGTAAGTTTTGGTTTTGCTTCATCTAGAAGGGGCTTGTGCCACTTTGGCGCGCATGCTTTGATAGGTGGCATGTCTCCACCTTTTGCTTTTCCTGGGTAACAAAAGCTCATCGGTAGGATTGCAACTAGGTTTTTATCGTAAAAGCTTTCTTTATCAGTGCCTAACCATAATCGCAACCTGTCACCCGAAGGATCATTCCAAGGAGTGTTTGTATTGTGCGCAGCTATTCCTGGTGCTTGGCCTATTATACAAAGCGGGCTGTGCCCATTTCCTTGTATAACCGGATTAGGTGGCAGAGGTAAAATGTCTTTACAGAACGTGCATTGTCTAGCGTGTTCGAATTGACTCATAAGTGATCCTGAACTGGGGTATGGTTTTAACCTGACAAGGACTATTTGTTATACCGTAAGGTTGCGATTTTCGTAAAGGGTACGGAATGGTTTAGTTTAGTGATTTTGTCTGGCAGATACCGGCCAAGAGCACGCCGGTATGACGTTTGGAGAGGCAGGCCAATTACGTCATTATCCTGGCATGTAGTTAACCAGGATCCCAATGTTTAAGCGAAGCTTAACTCGTGCATTGCAAGCCACTTCTGTTTTTGCAGCAGCATGCTCTGTTTTAATTCTTTATATTTGTAGGCGAGTTCCAAATTTTCATAACTTTGTTTTAAACTGTTTTGCTTACATTCTATTAAACGTTTCTTTGCCGCATAATATTCACCCATCTTGGCAATGAGCACGTCATATTCCCGTTGTAATTTGGCGAGCATTTCGTCAGCTTCTTTTTTGGCTGAAAAACGTTGTTGTGTGCGTTGCATTATCATCGCCAATTTTGCTTTTTCAATCCGCTCTTCAGGACAACGTCTTAAGTTTTTTGTCCAACCAATTAATGACAACCCGTAGATTAACCATTTGGTCGGATCAAATTGCCACCACTTAATACCATTACGATAATCGTATTCAAAAATATGGTGATAATTGTGGTATCCCTCGCCAAAGGTGAAAAAAGCCAAAAGGCCATTGTCACGAGCAGTGTTGCTATCGGTATAGGGTTGCTTTCCCCAAATGTGTGCCAAGGAGTTTATAAAGAAGGTAGCGTGGTGAACGGCCACCAAACGAAACACGCCAGCGAGCAACAACATGCCAAATACGTCACCATTTAGCCAGCCTAAAAACATAGGGATGCCAAAGTTAGTCGCCAACACAATGGGGATATAATAATTGTGTTGCCACATCACTATTTTGTCTTTTTGTAAATCTTTGCAATTGCTGTAGTCATCATATCTTTCTGACTGATAGTGCCTTAACATCCAGCCAATATGCGAAAACCAAAAACCTTGTTTTGCGGAATAAGGGTCTTTGTCGTTCTTGTCGACAAATCTGTGATGGACACGGTGATCAGAACACCAATGCAAAATACTATTTTGTAACGCCATAGCGCCACCGATGGCTAATACAGCACGAACCAAGCTATTCGCTTGGTAAGTTTTATGTGACCACAAACGGTGGTAACCCGCAGTAATAGACATGCCTGAAAAATAAATCAAAAAGACGCATACAAAGATTTCAAATCCGTCAAAACCATTGAAAAAAGCGTATACAGGGACACCAACAAGCGCAATCAACCCTGTGAGTGTGAAAATTAAAATATTGGTAATAATGAGTGGGGGCTTTTGCATGGTTCCGGAAAATTAATTGAGCTTACAACTGTACGCTAATTTAACTTGCCAACCGAGCTTAATCAAGCAAATTCACTAAAAACTCCCTGACTGAGGTGGGCAATCATAGAATTGGATTGGTATACTCGGAACCTGTTCCTTTACATTTTGTCTTCCAGGAAGTTACGTGACGCTAAATCGACAACAACAAAAACTAAGAACACGTAGAGCCATTATTGATGCCGCTTTTGGACTCCTTGACGACCAGCATAGTTTTTCAAGTATAAGTTTGCGAGAAGTTGCCCGTGCTGCGGGAATTGCACCGACATCTTTTTATCGTCATTTTAAAGACATCGACGAATTGGGCCTCACATTAGTTGATGAAGCTGGCCTTACTCTACGGCAACTTATGCGCCAAGCAAGGGTTCGCATTGCCTCAGGGGGAGGGGTTATCAGCACCTCTATTGACACTTTCATGGAGTTTATTACCGCAAACAGTAACGTCTTTAGATTGCTGCTTAGAGAGCATACCGGAACGTCGAATGCGTTTCGTGCTGCAGTGCTAAGAGAGATCCAACATTTTACCGTGGAGCTGACCGATTACACTGTATCAACCACGGGTTTAACTAAAGAATTAGCCAATCTTCAGGCTGAAGCCATGGTTAAACTGGTATTTAGCACCGGTGCAGAGGCATTAGATTTGGACAGCGCACAGCGTGCACAGCTCGCGGAAAGATTAAAAATTCAATTACGATTTATATCTAATGGCGCGTCAGAGTATGCTAAACAAACTTAGATTTAGTCCAATCCTGGATTGGGATTAAATTATTTTCGAGTTAAATACACGCCAGCTTCAACATGGTGGGTGTAAGGAAATTGGTCAAACAAGGCAAATCGCGACACGTCATGAGTTTTGCAGAGCACTTGAAGGTTATCCGCTAGTGTCTCAGGATTGCAGGAGATATATACGATATTGTCGTACTGTTGAACCATTTTTACTGTTTCGTCATCCAGACCAGCTCTAGGAGGGTCGACCAATACAGTTTGGCAATTATATTCACTCAGTTCCACATCTTGCAGACGATTGAACTGTCTTGTTCCGGCTTGCGCTTCAACAAACTCCTCACTAGACATACGCAAGATAGTGACGTTTTCGACGTTATTATGCGCAATGTTGATTTGTGCTGCGGCGACAGAGGTTTTAGATATTTCTGTTGCGAGTACCTTATCGAAATTTTGCGCCATTGGGATGCTGAAGTTGCCCAACCCGCAGTAAAGCTCAAGTAAATCCCCTTCGCTCGACTTCGTCACATCGAGCGCCCATTCAATCATTTTGCTGTTTACCGAAGCATTGGGTTGCGTGAAGCTGTTTTCTATTTGTTTAAATTTGAATGTTTTTCCAGCAACTGGTAATTGTTCAGTCACGAAGTCTTTGTCGAGCAAAAGTTTTTGTTTTCGTGCTCTACCTACAATATCGATTCTGTAGTGTTTTCTTAATTCGGCCAACACCAAATTCATCTGGGTTTGCCAAGTTTCGTCAAGAACTTTGTGGTACAACAGCGAAACGACAATTTCACCGCTTAAGGTGCTTAGATAGTCAATTTGAAAAAGCTTGCGTCTTGCCACGTCATTGACACGCAATAATTGGATCAAATCAGCCATCACCTCATTGATCAGTGTGCTGGCCGGAGGAAAATAATCGACTCGATATTTCTCTTTGTTATGGTTGTCAAACATGATGTGAAACAAATCATCTTTGTCATGCCATACACGAAACTCTGCGCGCATCCGATAATGCAATGGTTCGGACTTAAAAACCTCGAGAGTAGGCACGTCAAACCGATCAAATAATGCTCCAAGACGCGTGGTTTTTTCAGCCAACTGAAGTTCATAGCTATTTGGATCGATTTGTGTCGGGCGCATGGTTAGTTAGCTTTTCTTAATATGACTAAAAGGACGGAGCATTTTAAAGATCCCTTTCAGGCTTGCAACGTCATTTTAACGTGTAAAACGCAATTCTTAGAATTATTTGCACGAAATGCCATCAATTTAGGGAGAAAAACTCAATAAATTGAATTTATCGCCGATAATCTATAACGAGGATAGTGAGGTATTCAAAATGAATTTTGGTGAAATCAAGGCGTTTCTGGGTGAAAAACCCCAGGCAAACCCTAATGATGCGGTTAAACAACAATTAAGAGAATCAGGTCTCAGGCAAGCATCTGAAGGCCTAAATCTTCGCGCAGAGCAAACAGTCAGTAAATTCAGCTCGCAGACGAATGTGGGGGTGCGTGTCTACAGCAACGCATTTAACCAAACATTGCAAATTGATGGTAAAAAACCGGATTTTAGCGCGCCTAAATCAGAATCTAAGAGCTTGTTTGATTTTGAAGAGATCGCGAAAAACGTTTTGCGCTTTGTCGGTGGCGTGATAACAAGTGCCGCCCGTGGTGGTGCAGACGAAGATGCTTTAAATAGCTTATTTGAACAAGCCCGCTCGGGCGTAGCCAAAGGGATCAAACTCGCGGAAAAAGACTTAGCAGGATTCCTCAACGAAGAAATTAATGAGGGTATAAGCAAAAGTGCAGATCTTATTGAACGAGGGATTCAGCGTCTTCAAGATCAACTTTTCAATAAACAAGAACCTGAAACAGATTCAAGTGCCTCGTCAACCCGAGTCTCCGAAAACATAACCTTAGCTAAACAAGAGTCAGGTGAACTCAATATACGCACTCGAGATGGAGATGAAGTCACCATTCGTTTTGAAGATTTTCAACAATTTGAATTCAATCGTCAGATTCTTGTGGAACAAAGTAATAACAACCAGCAGAAACCTCCGCAAGCGCCTGCTGATGATGCTCAAAAAGATATTGAGCAGAATGATGTGCTACCTCGTCAGGCACCAGACCAAGGGCCAGAAGCCCCATCAACACTGACGTTCCCTGATGCGATATTAGTGCCCAGCAATGACAATGCATCGGCGTCTCAGGGGGAAGAGGTTGCTCAAGAAAATGACGTTCAAAATGCATCTCAACAATCTGGGGAGCAAGCGTCTCCAGTAGAGCAGAATCAAGTTCAAACCGCTCAACAAGCAGTGTTCATCGAACAGAATAGTTTCAGTTTTTCAGTGAATGGAGAGTTAGACGAAGCTGAACTCGCGTCTATAGGACAATTAGTTTCTGATGCAAATGATTTAGCCAATACATTTTTTAGTGGTGATATTGAAACAGCTTTTAATCAAGCACTGGAGCTTGGATTTGATGAACAAGAGCTAAGTGGTTTTGCGTTGCAACTGACTCGCCAAGAGCAGGTTGAAGTCGTTAAAACCTATGAGTCGGTGTCTTTGTATGACGAGCAAAATGACAGTGCAAATGTTTCAGCTAAGCCGGTTGAGCGAGTCAGTGAATATTTGGAAAAGATGTTAAATGTATTGGAGCAATCTCAACAAAAGCTCGCCGACAGCGATCAATATGAACAACTGATCACTGGTCTCGTTAATCAAATTCGAGATCTTGGCACAACAGATTTAGTGACGGCTATCAACGACTTCCATGCGTTTAACAAACGTTTGTTGGATAATTTGCCCAATCAAAATCAGGATGAATAAACGAAACGTTAGTCATTCGAATAAGAGTTTAAAGGCTGGTTAACAACAGCCTTTTTTAATTTCCGTTGCAGCGCTGAGTGTTAATCCACTTTACAGCTACTAACCTGTGTGGGGGGCGACTCAAAATCAGTTTTGTAGCAATCCTCTAGCACTGAACAGTAACAGGTGCTAGCCGTTATTTCCCAGCGAACCTGATTAAGCTTGTTCCATAAAGGGGCGGTAATTTTATTCTCTGGTAGTTGGAACACTTTTATTTTATTGCCAGAGCTTAAAACGCGGCCATGAGGGTTGATTGAAATACCGGCCGTAATCAATTGAGACGCCAATTCAGGAAACTCAGATTTTAATTTATTTATTTCTTGTCCCGCTTCAATGCAACAATCTTTTAAAAGTTGGCCAATGTGAGTATAGGTTTTCTCTTTCCAATGGTAAGTAAACGTTTGGATATGAGCGGGTCCAACCCCACCATTGACAACTTCTAGGTAAACCAGAGGTTTGAAACTGCCTTCAGCTGCATTACCGTGACCATATTCTAGCATCGGCCATGTCGCTGCTCTAACTTGTTTCTCAGCCGCATCGGCTTGTAGGAAAGTAGCATAAAATGATGCCGCCGAAATGAGTATGGCGCATACAGCGATAAGCAAATTGAGTTTTTCAGCGAATGACCACTGGCTTTGGTTGCTTTGGCTTTCTTGGGTTTCAGACATCAACAGGCCCTCGTTTTCAAAAATCTTGACAGGAAAAAGGCTAATTTTCAATGTATAACGTCAGTTCAAATTAGCGGCGCATTCTGACTGATAACTTCTTTGTGTGGATTGGTATAAACATCAGCTGATTCTAATATCGTCGTGTTAGATGAACTGGGTTCAAAACGTCAGGGTAAAACATGCACCACCACTGTCGAGGTTTTTGGCACTAATATTACCTCGGTGGGCGATCATTACTTGTCTTGCCAATGCTAGTCCGACACCAGAACCATCACGTTTAGTGGTGAAAAACGGTACAAATATTTTGTCCAACACATCATCTTCAATGCCCGAGCCGTTGTCTTGGATCTCAATCACACCTCTTCCTCTACGATTGATGTACGCATGCAAGGTTACTTTTTGTGGTCCGTCGTTATGCTGTGTTGCCTGGTAGGCATTCTTGAGTAAATTAATCATGATTTGCTCAATAAGGTCTTTATCTGCCTTGATAGTCAATTGCGTAGGTTCGATGAGAGTAGTGATTTCTGTTTGTTGATCAGGAAACGACTGCGAGGTGATAGTTTGAGCCGTTGAGAATAATTGGCTTATATCAACTTTGCTCGGCTGCACTTTGGGTATGTCCGTCAACTTGCGATAACTGGATACAAATTTAATCAAGCTATCACTGCGTCGTGACACCGTGTCAATACCGTGGAATAGCTCTTCAATTTCATCATCAATGTTCTGTGCTTTGGCCTGTTTTTGTTTAACATCCTCTAGTAACTCCACTGACGTTTTGGCTAGCGAAGCCACTGGCGTAATACTGTTCATTATTTCATGGGTGAGGACCTTGACCAGATCTTGCCAGGCTTGCATTTGCGCAAAATCCAATTCATTTTGAATGTCTTGCAAACTCACGAGCATGTCGATGTTGCCGTTGGTAAGTAGCTCGGTCGCGCTTAAACTCAGACGATGCTCAGCGCCTTCAATTGAGATGCTCACAAGCCGTCGCTCGCCGGGTTTAAGTTTTTTCAGTTGCTGTAAAAAATCCCCCCCTAACTGCGCAAAATCATCTAAAGATTGCACCCTGTGTTGGGCGAACAGCTTTCTTGCGCTCACGTTCCAAGTAGTGATTTTTCCAGAAGGGTGAATGCTCAGTAATGGCACAGGAACCTGCTCAATAAGACTATGCAAGTAGCGGTTTCGACTTTCGTTCTCGCCTCTCTCCTTTCTTAGTTTTTCGAGAATTTCAGTGAAGGTCGCCCCAAGTTCTTCGAAACCGCTCCCTTGCTCCGAAAAATGAAAACGCTGTGAGTAATCTGCAAACCGTGCTGCTTCTAAAAACCGTGTCAGTTCCTGATTGGTCGTGGTAACAAATCGGATCAGGTCGTACCCCAAATAAAACAATACGACGACGGTTAATATTGTCGCCGCATGGTAACCAGGAAAACTCAATAATGCCGTAAGCACCAATAACGCAATAATGAACAGGCAAGTTCTGATAATAATGAGAATTGAAAACGTTTTAAACGCCATGTTTTTCCATCCTTCGATATAAGGCAGCTCGAGTTAGACCTAAAGCTTTAGCAGTGTGGCTAATGTTGTATCGATGCCTTTTTAATGCCTCAACAATGGTTTGTTTTTCTAGCCGTTCGAGGTTTAAGTCTTGCTCATTTTTTGTGAGTGATGCACTTTTATCTGCTTCATATTGCAATGGTTGTGCGCCATGATAAATATCATTCGATGGTAAATGACTAATTTCGGATGACAGCTGAAAATCGACTTCAGTTAAGGTGTCACCGTCGCTTAGAATCACCGCTCTCTCTATTGCATGGCGCAGCGCTCTGACGTTACCGGGCCACTGATACTGCTCCATGGCGATAGAGGCTGATGGGCTTATTGTCTTGATAGGTTTACCATATTTTCGACAGTATCTATCGATATAAAATGTTGCGATCGGCAAGATGTCTTGAGTGCGCTGCCGCAATGGAGGGAGCGTAACTTCTACCGTATTGAGCCTGAACAACAAGTCCTGACGAAAATGTCTGTCATCTTTTAATCTTGAAATATCAAGGTTGGTAGCCGCGATAACTCTGACGTCAAACTCTACTGCGGTATTTGAACCAAGAGGGATAACTTTGCGTTGCTCAAGCACTGTCAACAGCTTGGCTTGCAGAAATAGCGGTAAATTGCCTATTTCATCAAGAAATATTGTGCCACCATCCGCGGCCTGAAATCTGCCAACCCGATCTTCATTTGCGCCTGTAAATGCGCCTTTTTTATGGCCAAACAATTCGCTTTCAAATAATGATTCCGAGATCGCACCTAAATCTACAGGCATAAAAATCTTATTGTGGCGCAGACTCTGCTGGTGGAGTCTTCGAGCGATCAATTCTTTACCGGTGCCATTTTCTCCAAGTATCAACACATTTGCATCGGTAGGTGCTGACTTGCTGACCAATTCCTTTACCTGATGCATTGCTTCTGACTGTCCAAGAAGTTGTGTGTCTAAGTCTGTAGAGGTACTTTGTGTGAGGATTTGATTCGCTTGTCTGAGCCGAAGAGTTTCTTGTCGAGATTGCCCCAACTGAACGGCCGTTGATAGTGTTGCAATCATTTTTTCATTGTCCCAGGGTTTTGCGACAAAGTCGGTCGCGCCTAATTTCATGGCTTTTACTGCAACATTCACACCGCCGTGAGCGGTAAGCATAATGACAACGAGCTCAGGATTTATTTCCAACATCCGTTGCAACCAAAAGAAACCTTGCTTTCCTGTACTTTCGCCTGGACCAAAATTCATATCGAGTAAAATCGCATCATATTGATGTTGCTCGATTAGATTGGGCAAGGCTTGCGGATCATTGCAGGTTGTGACACGTTCGAAATGTCGTTTTACCAGTAAACGACCCGCAATCAGGATGTCTTCATCGTCATCCACGATAAGGATATGCCCTTTTTTCTTGTCCATACTTTGCATACTTTTCTATTCAATCTGTTCATTAACGTACACTAAGTGTTCGAAAACGTACAGTTGGTAAGGATAGAAATACTACATTTTTCGATAAATCCTTTTAAATACAACAATCTAGCTGTTGGCCCGAAAATTGTACTTAACTAAACACAATCTTTTTCATTGTTAGTGTGCAGTTATGTCGTCAATCAGCAAATTACAGCAATCTAATCAGCCTAGCAGGACTACTGCAAATTCGGGTGCGAGCATGGATCGTAAGATCGCACCCAAGCGTTCATTTAAGAAAATCGCTGGTCTAATTGCGCTTGGTATTTTGACACTCGCATTTATCTATTTTGTTTTTAACAAATCATCTGGCGGTAGAGGCCTAACCATTACCTCACACCAAATTACTATCTCCACCGTTGAGCAAGGTATTTTCGAAGATTTCATTCCGTTGAGAGGAAGAGTAACACCGGCTAAAACCGTCTATTTAGATGCCATTGAAGGTGGCAGAGTTGAAAGGGTAGTTGCAGAAGATGGGGCTCAATTAAAAGCGGGTGATCTTATAGTGGAAATGTCCAACGCCTCTCTACAATTGAGTGTTTTAGGTAATGAGGCCAGGGTTGCAGAGCAGCTTAATAACATTAGATCTATCGAATTGTCTCTAGAGCAGAATCGCTTACAGCATAAACGGAATTTGGCCGATATTCGCTATCAGATCAAAGTACTTAGCCGACAGCTTCAGCGTGAACAGGAGCTAGTTAAAACCGGTGCGATTGTGCTTTCAACCATGGAAGACACCAGAGACGAATTACATTGGTATGAAGAACGTCTGCAATTGACCTTGGAAAGCCAAGCGTCAGATGCGCGCATGCAGCAATCACAACTCGCTTTTTTGCAAGAGACCGGACAACGGTTGATGAGTAATCTGGAAATCTCAAGACAAAACCTGGACTCACTGAAAGTCCGTGCACCAGTTGATGGCAAGCTATCTGGTTTTGACGTAGAAGTCGGTCAGAGTATTGGGCGAGGCGAACGAGTAGGCCAAATTGATACGCCTGATGATTTTAAAGTCACTGCCTTCTTAGATGAATTTTACCTTGGGCGCGTGGATATTGGTCAAACTGCTATTTACGAAAACTATCCTTTGCAAGTCACCAAAGTCTATCCGCAAGTGCAAAATGGACAATTTGAAGTTGACCTGGAATTCATCGCCAATCAACCCCCGGACATTCGACGTGGACAAACCATTCAAACCAAATTGACGTTGGGAGATGAAAGTAAGGCCTTGATCATTCCGAATGGCGCATTTTATCAAGACACAGGTGGTAGCTGGATATTTGTTGTCGCAGATGATGAGTCTGTAGCGACGCGAAGAAACGTTAGATTAGGGCGCAGAAATAGCCGATTTATCGAAGTTATCGAAGGTTTAGAGGTGGGCGAAAAAGTCATCACTAGTCCATACACCAGTTTCACCGATATTCAACGACTCACTTTACAGTAAGGAATTCAACATGATTCAACTTCAAAATTTGACCAAAGTATTTCAATCCAATGACGTCGAAACCTGTGCATTGAACCAGGTTGATATTCATATCGAGCAAGGTGAGTTCGTCGCGATAATGGGGCCTTCAGGATGCGGTAAATCAACACTATTGAACATCGTTGGAATGTTAGACACACCTTCAGAAGGTCAGTACCTATTTAATTCAGAAGACGTTTCTGGCTATTCAGAAGCGCAATTGGCCAATATTCGAAAGCACAATATTGGTTTTATATTTCAGAGCTTCAATTTGATTGATGAGCTCACGGTAGAAGAGAACATTGAACTCGCTCTGCTATATCACGATGTGCCTGCATCGCAACGCAAAGCCCGGGTTGCTGAGGTCATGGATAAAGTGGGGATCGCACACCGAGCCAAACATATGCCGAGTCAGTTATCAGGTGGCCAGCAACAACGCGTGGCAGTGGCCAGAGCCGTTGTTGGAAAGCAATCGTTAATTCTGGCCGATGAGCCAACCGGTAACCTTGATAGTGCGCACGGTCAAGAAGTCATGGAAATGTTACAGCAGTTAAATGATGAAGGCACTACGGTTGTTATGGTAACGCACAGTCCCAGTCACGCAGATTACGCCAAACGCACAATTAACCTATTCGATGGTCAGGTCGTGACCGAAAGCGTACGCGCAGCGTAACGCCGTCACAATTCCTCAACGGCAATCAAGGAGTCACTTATGTTTCGCAATTATCTAACAACCGCTTGGCGTCACCTGATAAAAAATGGACGTTTTTCTATTATCAATATTTTTGCGTTGGCCTTAGGGCTGGCAAGCTGCATTCTAATTTTACTGTTTGTTAGAGCTGAGTCGGGTTACGACAAATGGATCCAACACAGCGATCGAGTAGCGAGACTGCACTCAGCATATGTGATGCCTAATCGCCCGCCTTTTTTGACCGTGCGATCTGCAGGACGAATGATGGAGGCGGTTCGAGATTTTGCTACGGCTGAAATAGAAGATGGTGTGCGCTTGATTCGGTTCCCAACGACTGTTTTACAAGACAGCGACGCGTTTAGCGAAATGATGACAATAGCTGACGGCAGTTTTTTCAATGTTATTGCCCTACCTTTTGTCCATGGTTCTCCCGAAACGGCTTTTTCTAAACCTAACGACTTGGTCATTACCGAGGAGATGGCAAACAAGTACTTCGGTAAAACCGATGTGGTTGGTCAAACGTTGACTTTTTGTTGTCTTCAAGAGCAAACCATTACATTGCCGGTAACAGGTGTCGTAAAAGACCTTCCCGAACAAACCCATTTTGATTTAGATTTCATTGTTCGACTTCAACCAGCATTATTTGAAAACGACACCAATGTTTTGCATACCTGGACAAGTGTAAACGTATACACCTATTTCAAACTACGTGAGGGTGTAACCGTAGACCAAGCCCAGGAACGTCTGAGCTATTGGGTCAATAACGAAAGCCCATTTCTGGAGATGTACCAACAAAATGTTGGCGCAGTCGAAGAAGGGGTACAGGTTACCGATTTCATGAAGCACACTTTGATGCCTCTTGAAGATTTGCATCTGCATGCCAAAAAAGCCGCAGGCAACATGGGTGATCTCACCCCCATGGGCGATTTCACCATGATTTACACCTTTTCTTTGGTGGCAGTACTAATTCTCGCCATTGCTTGTTTTAATTTTATGAATTTGTCGACGGCCAGAGCTACACAACGGGCCAGAGAAGTTGCCATGCGAAAAGTGCTTGGTGCCAGTCGTAAACAGGTTGCATTGCAATTTCTCAGCGAATCGGTCGCCCTGGTGATGATAGCCATGTTATTCGCCTTAGTACTGGTTGAAATTGCTTTGCCATTTTATAGCGATGCCATTGGTCGTAATATATCTTTGGCATTGTTTAGCGATCTTGGATTTTTAGGCATTTTGATTGGGCTGGCTTTATCGGTGGGCGTACTTGCTGGCTCTTATCCGGCAATGGTGTTGTCCAGATTTTTACCAAGTCAGATTCTTAAATCAAATAAGAGCAGTGAGTCGAGCGGTTCGCACACGTTTCGTAATGCTCTGGTTATTATGCAATTCGCGATCTCAATAGTATTAATTATCTGTACGTCAGTGATTTACACTCAAACTCAGTATGCACAATCAATTGATGTCGGATATGACAGTGACAATAAAATGGTGTTAGGTATCCGTGCAGCGCGTGGACAACTAGACAGTTTGCAACAAGCCCTTGAAGCGATCCCCGGTGTTGATTCTGTGGTGTACTCTTCTGAGGCCCCGACACAAGACAATGAAAATAACCGAGCGTTTAAGTTGGTAGACGCAATTGAAGCAACTACTAACACTGAACCTGAGCTTCTCAATTATCACACAATGGGCTACGGATTTTTTGAAGCCTATGATGTGGCACCAATCGCTGGTCGTCTATTTAGTGAGGAATTTGGTTCTGACTCCATTCCCGCTGAAGGTGAAGAGCCCCGTGCGGCAAGTGCTATTTTAAATATGTCAGCACTAGGAAAATTTGGCATACGGGACCCTCAGCAGATTATTGGCAAGACGCTAACGTTTGACGGCGGAGCGCAGAGTTTGCAGGTGATTGGTGTCATCCCAGATATCTATTTTCGTTCGATTAAGTTTGGTGTGCGTCCTTCGATTTATTTTCATGATCCTCAGCGCTTTAATGTCGCGACAATCAGCGTTAACAGCGGCAATTTCCGCCAAGTGATCGAACAGGTTGAGCAGATTTGGCGCCAAGCAATGCCCTCAACTCCTATTAATCTCACTTTCCTTGATGAAATGATGGCTGCGCAGTATTCAGATGAACAAATTCAAACCGAACTCTTCACTGTCTTTTCAATACTCGCAATTATCATTGCTTGCCTTGGACTATTTGGTTTAGCGACTTTTACCATTCAGCGTAAGACGAAAGAAATCGGGATTCGTAAGGTTATGGGAGCCAGCGTTAAAGACATTGTCGCCCTACTTATTTGGCAGTTTTCTAAACCTGTTATCTGGGCGAATCTAATTGCCTGGCCGATCGCAGGGTACGCTATGATTAATTGGTTAGAAAGATTTGAGTATCGTATCGAATTTATCTCATTGCTACCGATCAGCATCGCAGTGGGTGTGATCTTGCTCGTGCTGGCATGGCTAACGGTCGGTGGCAATGCAGCAAAAGTAGCCAGATCAAATCCGGTAGAAGCGTTGCGCCAAGAGTAAGCGATAACGAATAACGTGTGAATTATCCAGAGTTCAGGTTATCTAAGAATAGAAACCTGTCTCAAAATAAGGAACGAATTCACACGTTTGAGGTAAAACTAAATGAAAACCATCCATTTAATTCGACATGCAAAATCAAGTTGGGACAATCCGTCACTGGCGGATATCGACAGACCGTTAAATGCACGTGGAATTCGAGCATGTCAAATAATGGCACCACACATAAATGCTGCAGGTTCTGTTTTTAACAATGTCTACTGCAGTCCAGCAGTAAGAGCGCAGTCGACCATTGAACGAATAAAAAAACATTTGCCCGATGTTGAGCTGCGCTGGAAAACTGATCAGAGATTATATAGTTTCTCCGAAAGTGATTTGATCAAGTGGTGTCGAGAGCTTGAAGATTCGGTCTCAGATGTGACATTAATTGGGCACAATCCAGCGCTGACTGATTTTTGTAATGCCTTGAGCGGTAGTGAAATCGAAAATATTCCCACCTGTGGCTACGTGCAATTGATTGCTAAGAGAGAAGCAGGATGGAGAGATATCACCGCTATCCCTTTTGAATTAAAGGCTTTCTTAAAACCTAAGGCACTGGAAAGTGGCAGGAATTAAAATAATTTAATTCCACGCTCTAGTTAAAAGAACCAGTAAATCAATCCGCACCACTGATAATTTGCACCTGAGCAATATCGGTATCACCCTTAATGACTTTATAAATGCCATCTTGGGTCAAAGTACGCATGCCATCTTTCATGGCTTGGGCTTTCATCGCAGATACGGTTTCTTCTTTATATACCAAAGAGCGAAGATCTGGGGTCATGCCCAGCAGCTCATGCACACCTGTCCTGCCTTTGTAGCCGGTATCACCGCAATCGTCACAACCTTTTGGACGATGCAGCATCAAAGGTTCAGGCAAATTTAGCTCAGCAATATATTCTTCGCCATACTGCCGTTTAATAAAGCTCATATCGGTTTCACTGGCTTCATAGGCTTCTTTACAATTTGGACAAAGAGTACGTATCAATCGCTGTGCCATTATCCCTACACAGGCATCTGAGAAGTTAACCGGATCCAATCCCAAATCGAGCAAACGGGTAATGGTTTCTGGTGCTGAGTTGGTGTGAAGGGTAGATAATACCAAGTGACCTGTTAACGAAGCTTCAATACCGGCGTGGGCAGTTTCTTTATCCCGCATTTCACCAATTAGGATAATGTCGGGGTCAGCACGCAAGAAGGCTCTTAATGCATTGGCAAAGGTGAAACCAATTTTAGGGCTCACTTGCACTTGCTGAAGCCCAGGTTGCGTGATTTCGACTGGGTCTTCTGCTGTCCAAATCTTTTTGTCGGGTGTGTTGAGATAACCTAAAATAGCGTGCAGGGTTGTCGTTTTACCCGAACCTGTCGGACCAACCACGAGCAAAATACCGTGTGGTTTTTTGATCATATCTCGGAGCATGGTCATATTTCTTGGCGCAATATTCATCTTTTCGATGGGCAGGGCACCACCTGAGGCCAAAATCCGCATAACCACACCTTCGCCCGCTACCGTTGGTATGGTGGCAACACGCACTTCGACCATTTGCCCGGACATTTTGAACGCCAGCTTGCCGTCTTGCGGCACGCGCTTTTCTGCAATGTTCAGGTTTGACATTATTTTAATACGGGCAATCACGGCACTGTGGTGAGAGGCTGGCACTTGCGTGATATCGCGGCACACACCATCCACTCTCATGCGGACTCGAGTTGGGCCACCTTTTTCTGGATCCACATGAATATCCGATGCGTTGAGGCGCTTGGCATCGTGCAATACGCGGCTGACCAGGCGAACCACCGCAGGTGCATCGTCCGACATTTCTTCATTATTGTCGTCTAATTCTTCGGCACTAGTACCAATCTCATCCAGGATTTCGTCCATTTCGCCTGGCGTGCCGCCGCCAGAACCTGCACCAAGATACTGTAAAACCTGGTTGGGTAAAGCGACGGATATCTCATAACTTTCTATCCCCAAAGCGCTTTCGATTTCCATCAACAGCGCAGCATTGTTTGGTTCCGCCATCAGTACAATAGGATTCTCAGCGGCGTCAGCCAATACCGCTACAAAATTGCGTTTTAGGTAAGATAGGTTCATCTTACTGCCGCTTTGCAGTACATGATATTTCTCAGGTAAATAGCTGATATAAGGAACTTGGTAGTGCACAGACAACGCATTACCCAACTCGTCTTCTGGGATCCTCGCTTCAGAGACTAAGCGCTGGACTACTTGCCGCATGTCTCTGCTGGATTCAGCAAACTGCTTTAAATCTTTTTCTGAAACTAGGTTGCGGTGAACTAAATAATCGAACGGGTTACTCGTGCCACCCAGTTCGTAACGGAATTTATTGCCAAGAATTTCAGACAAGGAGTTTGCCAGGCGTAAATCGGCATCCGCAAAAGAACCCACTTTTTTGTTTATTATCTGTAAAACACCCATCAATACCCCTGCATTTAGAATGGGCACACAAATAATGTTTTCGGTTTTGAAGGTACTTTTTTTATCGAATTTATCGGCAAACTTTAGTCTGGGATGTATTTCAGCCAGCTCTTGCGCATTGTAAGGGTCTGAAATCAAGAGCGGTTTTTGGCTTAGAGCAACATAGCCCGCAATTGACTGTGGGCTTATTGGAACCTTTATCTCGCGGGTTTCTTTGCCAGTTTTGAATCGAGCAACCAAATCTTGGTGCTGCCGACGACGCTGGAAAATACTCATACGCTGAGCTTCAAACAAGCCTAAAATCATCGGTTCTAATTGCTGATAGGCGTCCATCAGTGACGGATGTGCCTCCAACAATTTGTCGATTTTTTGTAGGGCGTCTTCAATAACCAGTTCTGTTGTCATGTACTACATCAATTTATTGTTCCAAACCTAACTATAACCGAGTGTAATCGTTAACAAAACCCATGTTTTTCTTGTAGATGACAGTCAACGGAATTATCACGGTTTAAAATAGTGTACGGCCAAGTATTGTTTGTCTTCACTTATACATCAAAAATTCAAGCCCGACACGGTAAATATAATATACGGTATGGTGGCGAAAAGTGAAACTGGCCTTGTCATTAGTGCTCAAAATCTGATTAAAATGCCGCCATCTGCATTAGTAGAGGTAAACTTGCTCTCGTTTCATGGATCTGCCCCCACAGTAACAGAATCTACTTACGTATTTGCAAATTGAACACATTAAAGACAATTAGTCATTGCATAGTTTGCCAATCCATGTATAATTCGCGCCCACTTGCCCAGATGGGTAGTGATTTTCGGAACGACGGATAACGCGACGCGCAAGCAGAAACGTCATCTAAGTCCTGAAAATATTATGAACAAGACCCCAATTGGGGGTCATCGGTTTACATGCATCCTCCCACCTAATAGAAGGTTGGTGTGGATGGTTTTTTTTGTTCTTTCGGTTGGAGCTTAATCGATGCCAAATCAAAGAATTCGTATTCGTTTGAAAGCGTTTGATCACAAGTTGATCGATCAGTCTACGGCTGAAATCGTTGAAACTGCGAAACGTACTGGTGCTCAGGTTAGCGGTCCTATTCCTCTACCTACTCGTAAAGAACGCTATACCGTATTGGTTTCACCTCACGTAAATAAAGATGCACGTGATCAGTATGAAATTCGTACACATAAGCGTTTGGTAGATATCATTGAACCAACTGATAAAACAGTTGATGCATTGATGAGATTGGACTTGGCTGCCGGTGTTGATGTTCAAATCAGCCTGGGCTAACAAGAGAGGGTTTTAACAATGGCGATTGGTCTTATCGGTCGTAAAGTAGGTATGACTCGCATCTTCACTGAAGATGGTGTGTCTATTCCTGTGACTGTTATAGAAGCGACCCCAAACCGTGTTACTCAGTTGCGTACTGATGAAACAGATGGGTATCGCGCGCTGCAAGTTACTGCTGGCGATAAAAAAGCAAACCGCGTTAATAAAGCTGCTGCGGGTCATTTTGCAAAAGCTGGCGTGGAAGCGGGCCGCGGTTTATGGGAGTTCCGTTTAGACGGCAACGAAGGTGAAGGCATTGAAGTAGGTAGTGAAATCACTGTTGAAATCTTTGCAGACACTACAAAAGTTGATGTCGCGGGTACTTCTAAAGGTAAAGGTTTCCAAGGCGGTATTAAACGCTGGAACTTCAGCCATCAACGTATGACTCACGGTAACTCAATATCTCACCGTGCTCCTGGTTCAATTGGTCAAAACCAATCACCAGGTAAAGTTTTCAAAGGTAAAAAAATGGCTGGTCAACTTGGTAACGTCCAAGTCACTACCCAATCTTTGGAAGTTGTACGTGTTGACGCTGAGAATAACCTTCTTCTAGTTAAAGGTGCCGTACCTGGCGCTCCAGGCGGCGATGTTATCGTCAAGCCTGCAGTTAAAGCGTAACGTCTGGGGAGTTAAGTGATGGAATTAGTATTGAAAGACGCGAACAGCGCTCTTGAAGTCTCCGAAGCGACCTTTGGACGTGATTTTAACGAAGCACTAGTACATCAAGTAGTAGTTGCCTTCGGTGCTGGAGCTCGTCAGGGTTCTAAAGCGCAAAAAACACGCTCTGAAGTTAGAGGCGGTGGTAAAAAGCCTTGGCGTCAAAAGGGTACTGGTCGTGCCCGTGCCGGTACAATCCGCAGCCCAATCTGGGTTGGTGGTGGCCGTGCATTTGCAGCCAAACCACAAGATCACAGTCAAAAAGTGAACAAAAAGATGTACCGTGGAGCTATCCGTAGCATCCTTTCTGAATTGGTACGTCAAGATCGCTTGATTGTGGTAGAGAAATTCGGTGTTGATGCACCTAAAACTAAAGTATTGGTTGCTAAGCTTAATGAACTTGAGCTAAACGACGTGCTAATCGTAACGCCAGAAGTAGAAGAGAACTTGTTCTTAGCTGCTCGTAACTTGTATAAAGTTGACGTTCGCGATGTTCAAGGCATCGACCCAGTAAGCTTAATCGCATTCGAAAAAGTGTTAATCACTGCCGATGCGGTTAAACAGCTAGAGGAGGCATTAGCATGATCTCTGAAGAGCGTTTACTAAAGGTGCTACTTGCACCACATGTTTCTGAAAAATCAACCATGGCTGCTGAAGGCAACAACACTGTTGTGTTCAAAGTCGTGAAAGACGCGAACAAAGCTGAAATCAAAGCTGCTGTTGAAAAACTTTTCGAAGTTGAAGTAAACAATGTTCGTACCTTGAACGTGAAGGGTAAAACCAAACGTCACGGTCAGTCTTTTGGCAAGCGTAGCGACTGGAAAAAAGCATATGTAGTGCTTAAAGAAGGTCAAGACATCGACTTCGTCGGTGGCGCAGAGTAGGAAGGGGATTAGATATGCCATTATTGAAAGCTAAGCCGACTTCTGCAGGTCGTCGTCACGTAGTTCAGGTTGTAAACCCTGATCTACATAAAGGCGCGCCTTACGCACCGTTGCTTGAAAAGAACAGTAAGTCTGGTGGTCGTAACAACAATGGTCGCATTACCGTGCGTCACATTGGTGGTGGACACAAACAGCACTATCGTATTATTGACTTCAAACGTAACAAAGACGGCATTCCAGCCAAAATTGAACGTTTGGAATACGATCCTAACCGTTCAGCTAACATTGCACTTGTGCTTTATGCTGATGGTGAGCGTCGTTATATTCTTGCTCCGAAAGGTGCTCAAGCAGGTCAGGCTATCCAGTCTGGTGCTGATGCGCCAATTAAAGCGGGTAATGCAATGCCTATGCGCAACATTCCAGTGGGTACAACTGTACACGCCATTGAAATGAAGCCTGGTAAAGGCGCGCAAATGGCTCGTTCAGCAGGACAATATGCACAAATCTTAGCGCGTGCCGAAGGTTATGTAACACTTCGTCTGCGTTCTGGTGAAGTACGTAAAGTATTGGCTGATTGCCGCGCCACCATTGGTGAAGTCGGTAACGCAGAGCACATGCTTCGTTCACTAGGTAAAGCTGGTGCAACACGTTGGCGCGGTATCCGCCCAACAGTTCGTGGTGTAGCCATGAACCCAGTAGATCACCCACATGGTGGTGGTGAAGGTCGTACCTCTGGTGGCCGTCATCCAGTTACACCTTGGGGTGTCCCGACTAAGGGTAAGAAAACCCGTAGTAACAAGCGTACCGATAAGCTTATCGTACGTCGTCGTAACAAGTAACAGCGAGGATTCACCATGCCACGTTCTCTCAAGAAAGGTCCATTTATCGACCTGCACTTGCTGAAGAAGGTAGAGGCTGCAGTGGAAAAGGGCGAAAAGAAACCAATTAAAACTTGGTCTCGTCGCTCCATGATCATCCCAGATATGATTGGGTTGACCATTGCGGTCCATAACGGTCGCCAGCACGTTCCTGTTTTCGTCAGTGACGAAATGGTTGGCCATAAGTTGGGCGAATTTGCTCCAACGCGTACTTACCGCGGCCATGTCGCGGATAAGAAAGCGAAGAGATAAGAGGAAAAATTATGGAAGCTTTAGCTAAACATCGTTTTGCCCGTTCTTCGGCTCAAAAAGCACGCTTGGTAGCAGATCAAATTCGCGGTTTACACGTAGAAAAGGCGCTTGAAGTTCTGTCTTACAGTCCTAAGAAAAGCGCTGCTCTAGTCAAAAAAGTACTAGAGTCTGCGATTGCGAACGCCGAACACAACGAAGGCGCAGACATCGATGAGTTGACTGTCGCAAAAATCTTTGTTGATGAAGGCCCAACTATGAAGCGTATCAAGACCCGAGCCAAAGGCCGAGCTGATCGTATCTTTAAACGCAGCAGTCATATCACTGTTGTAGTAGCGGACTAGGAGATTGTAATGGGACAGAAGGTACATCCTACAGGTATACGCCTGGGTATCAGCAAACCATGGACGTCTACTTGGTACGCTAACACAGCGGAATATGCAGACAACCTGTTTAATGATCATCAGGTACGTAAATACCTAACAAAAGAATTGAAAAACGCGTCTCTATCTAAAATCGTTATCGAGCGCCCAGCAAAAAGCATTCGTGTGACTATTCACACTGCTCGCCCTGGTGTTGTTATCGGTAAAAAAGGTGAAGATGTAGAGAAGCTTCGCAAGCACGTATCTAAGCTAGCCGGTGTGCCAGCTCAGATCAACATTGCTGAAGTGCGTAAACCTGAACTAGATGGCCAGCTTGTTGCTGACAGCATTTCTAGCCAGCTGGAACGTCGTGTTATGTTCCGCCGTGCAATGAAACGTGCTGTTCAAAACGCAATGCGTCTAGGTGCTAAGGGTATCAAAGTAGAAGTAAGCGGTCGTTTGGGCGGTGCTGAGATTGCACGTTCAGAATGGTATCGTGAAGGTCGTGTACCACTACACACTTTCCGTGCTGATATCGACTATGCAACATCTGAAGCTTTGACTCAATACGGCATCATCGGCGTTAAAGTTTGGATCTTCAAAGGTGAAGTATTAGGCGGATTGCCTCTTACACAAGAGCAACCTGCTCCAGCACCTAAGAAGAAAGGCCGTTCTGCTAAGCGTGAGGGCTAATAGTTATGTTACAACCTAAACGTATGAAGTTCCGCAAAATGCATAAAGGTCGCAACCGCGGCACAGCAGTTGCGGGCGGTAAAGTTAGTTTCGGTACTTACGGTCTGAAATCGATTGGTCGTGGTCGTATGACTGCACGTCAAATCGAAGCAGCACGTCGTGCTATGACTCGTCACGTTAAACGTCAAGGTAAAATTTGGATTCGAGTTTTCCCTGACAAGCCAATTACTGAGAAGCCTCTAGAAGTGCGTCAAGGTAAAGGTAAAGGTAACGTTGAGTACTGGGTATGCCAAATTCAACCAGGTCGTGTGCTATATGAAATGGAAGGTGTTCCAGAAGCATTGGCTCGCGAAGCGTTTGAATTGGCAGCGGCTAAATTGCCATTTAAAACAACCTTTGTAACTCGGACGGTGATGTAATGAAAACGACTGAACTGAAAGAAAAAAACGTAGAAGAGTTGAACGCAGAGCTAATTAACTTGCTTCGTGAACAATTCAACCTACGTATGCAGCACAGTACTGGCCAGTTGGAAAAAACTGACCAACTACGTAAAGTGCGTCGTAACATCGCGCGTGTTAAAACCATTCTGACTGAAAAGGCTGATAGCTAATGACTGAACAAAAAATTCGTACAGTTCGCGGTCGTGTGGTAAGCAACAAGATGGATAAAACCATCACTGTTGTTGTAGAACGTTTTGTAAAACACCCTATCTATGGGAAGTTCCAAAAGCGTTCTACTAAGCTTCACGCTCACGACGAATCTAACCAATGTAACGAAGGTGACGTAGTAACAATTCGTGAATGTCGTCCTTTGTCTAAGTCCAAAAACTGGATGTTGGTAGACGTAGTAGACAAAGCTCAAGCTTAATAGGCTTTAGACTTTAGTAAAAAAGGCGCTTCTCGCAAGAGACGCGCCTTTTTTGATCCGCGTGACAAATTAAGTGCTTTAACTAAGCTAATTATTGTCACTTTTGTACTTCAAAAAATAGATTTGTTTGCTACCTTTATATTTTGTCTTGTTGTTGAATTTATGCGTCTTGTAGTCGGCTTGATCTATGTTTTTTCTTGCTTAGGGATAGCTCAGGATTTACCAAAATTGCGATTGGTCTCCGAAGTGATGCCACCTTATCAGTACTATGACGGTGAGCAGGTAGTAGGCAAAAATATTGAGCAGCTAAAAAAGGTATTTACGCAATCAAACTTACCTTTTCCGGGTGTAGAACTTTATCCATGGGCTCGCTCTTTCAAGATTGCCTCAGAACAACAAAACACCTTTATATTCCCCATCGTCCGCACACCTGAGCGTGAAAAACAATTTACCTGGGTTGCACCCATGGCAACGGCCACTTACTCGTTATTCGGTCTTAAAAGCAGAGAAGATATACAACTGAAAAGGGAAGAAGATGTCGCTGCGTTTAAAATTGCTGTCACCAAAGATGATATTACTCATAAGTACTTTAAAAAATTGGGATTTGAAGAGGGCGAGCACTTCTTAATATCTTCCGATTGGCTGCTAATTGAAAAACTATTTTTCAATGATAAATTGGGTTTAATGGTAAGCACCCATGCACATTTTGCGGTCCAAGCGAATCGAAACAACATTGACGTCAACCTCTACGAAGAAAAGTTGACCTTAAGTGATTTGAGTTTACGCTATTATTTGGCGGCAAATAAAAAGACTACACCTCAGTTGATAAATCGCATTAAACAAGCCTTCCCGAAGCAACCAATTCGATATTGAGTCGAAAATAAAGTGATTGTCAGTGACCTCGTTGAGCCCGAGGTGGATAAAACGTAGACAATTCACTGTCAGTTCTTTTTGCAATTGAATTGATAGGATGCCCTAACTAATTGAAAGTCATGGAAAATTATCTCGGTATGATACTTGCAAATGCATCGCATTAACAAATTTATTCATTAGTCCCGGAATACATAACTGGGTCATTTTATTCTCGAGGTAAGGAAGTAAGAATGAAAAAAATATTGGCATGTGGGTTTTTCTGGGCGCTCTGTTCGTCGCAATCATTAGCGGGAGTGATTTATTCGAATGTAACCGACTTTCGTGCTCAGCTTAATTCAATCGTATTCGATGACTATAGCAATGACGCTTACGAATTTATTCAATCAAATGCTGTAATGTCTGCGGTTTTGGGTGAAACTCAATATCAAAGTACAGGATTTAACGACCTGAACGTTGTCACCAGAGGCGGAACCTATTGTGCCGGCTGCAATGGTTCATTTGCTTTAAATTTTGAAAGCACGTCTGTGTCAAATGGCGGTGGTGTTTATGGTTTTGGCTTTGATTTTTTAAATGGCGGGGATACCTTGTATTCAGCCTTAGTTACCTATGCGGATGATACAACTGAGTTGTTTGCTTTACCTCGGTCATTTGCTTTTAATGATGGGTCATTTGACAGCTTTTTTGGTGTAACATCAACAATTGGTGTTCGCTTGGTAAATATCGGGATCGATGGTTTGTCAGATGTGCGTGAAGGTTATTTTGAACTGGACAATCTATTGATTGGTAATACGCAAATACCTGAGCCTTCTATTTTTATACTTTTTTTGGCAGGACTATTGGGTTCGATGAGACTATCTAGAAAATAGTCAACAAATAAGCCTGCACTAAAAACGCTCGTCTTTAGATGAGCGTTTTTTTTATGTTAAGTGCTCTAAGGTGCACTGTATGGAGTAACCAAAAGTGCTTGCCTTGTCGATATATCCGTTGCTATCTTGAACTCTAATCTGTCCAATCTATACAAAGGAATGTTCATGCGTTGTGCCCAATTTTCCATTGCGGTTTTAGTGGCGTTTACCGCCTCAATCAATATTTCTGTCGCGAAAAGTGACTCTCCATCGTCCGAATTGTTATATGAAATGGTCGAAGCTAAACCTCTTGAGAGAAAAGCAGCAAGATACCCAGAGGAGTCAGCCCGTCGTGGCCAGGAAGGATGGGTTCAGGTGAGTTATGTGATTGATAATAATGGTCAAGTAATTGATCCGGTAATTATTGATTCTTCTGGTGTAAAAGACTTTGAAAAAGCGACTCTTAGAGCGATTAAAAAATGGCAATATTCTCCTGCAATGCGTGACGGCGAACCAATCCAACAATGTCAGATGAAAGTGCAAATGGACTTTGTTTTAAACAATGGTAGCGACGGAGTAAGGAAAAGATTTAGGGCCATGTATATGAAGGCCAGCGATTACTTGGAGCAGGGAAATTTTGTTGAAGCCGATGACGTCCTAAGCAAAATGAAATCACGTAAAATATGGAATATGTATGAAAATGCTTGGTTTTGGATGTTAGATGCTAAAGTCGCCTCAGCGCTTAAAGACGAGAGTCGCGAGTTATCAAGCCTCAGTCGTGCGGTTTCCTCAAACGATGGAGATAAATACCTGGGTAGTGATAACTTCTTGTTGAGTCAACAGCGAATTTTTATATTGCAGTTGAAAAGCGAGCTTTACACCGATGCGTTAGATACCTTCCAAATTATTGAGGATAGTCCTAACTCACAGAAAATAAGCGCGAATTTACTTGAAACCGCCAAAAAGCTCGAAAATTATATGAATAGTGATCAGCTATTGGTTCGTAATCAAAAGATTGGGTCGCGAGGTGTGGAAGTTCACAAACTATATCGAAACTCATTTGGTGTGTCTGAGTTAAATGGCAACTTGGAAACCGTTGATATTCGATGTCAGAGCAAACGAACAAAATTTACGTTTAAAGAGGATTCGATGTGGTCGGTCCCTGCTTCTTGGGGAGAGTGCAGCGTGCTTTTTGAAGGTGATGAAGGCACTTCATTCAAGATTGTTGAAGTAAATCCAGAGCAAATCGATGATAATCAATCTTGAGAAATAGACTTATCCAATATCTATGTATTAGTGCCAATGCTTGGTTTTAACAATATGTGCTTTAAAAGAGCTTAATCGCTCACGCTACATTTCTATATTGTTATTAGAAAAACGCCACAAATTGAAGTGACCCCAATAATTGGACATTCGCATTACGGTCTGACAACCTAATCATTGATAGGAAAATCAAACCACAACGCCGAATCATCAAGTGGTGTTAGCGCAGGTAGAAATGGATTGTTGAGTCGAAACAACCGACGGTTTTTTAAGTTTGCTCTTTGAATGTCATCTTCGAAGTATTTGTTAAAAAGGTACAAAAAAGTGCCGTCTTCAATGGCTCGTTTCAACCCTATCGTCAACTGTTGATGAATTTCATCTTCACCCTTCCTGACAAAAAAGTAGGTTGGAAGTGGATAGAAAAACGCGATGTGCTGGTCAACATAGACATTGGTGTGTTGCATATGTTTTTGCTCATACCAAACTTCTAGTATTGAACGCGGCAGGGCATCAATACGATCTTTATTTAGTAACTCATGCAAAGCTTTTGTGTTGGACGCTTCAATCACGCGCAAACCGTGCTGTTTAAAAATCTGTGTATCAATCCAATCGTGACCTTGACCAAAATAAACATTTTTGAAATCCGATAATTGTGTGACTTTCTCTAACAGCCGTTTTCTTCGTTCATTAACCAGAGGGATTCGCAACCCTAGTAACCCGCGTAACAAAGGAATTCTGATAGGGAGCAATGCCTGCTCTCGCTCCGTCGAAGTAACTCCCCAGTGCAGGTCATAAACACCTTGCTCTACATTGAGTAAGCTGCGACTTTGCGCCATCGTTGGGATCGGGACAATTTCTATTTTGTAGTTCACATCAGCGCGTTCCAATGCAAGCTCTAAAAGTTCGAAGTAATAATTCGCCTGATCTTGATACAAAGCAGCGTCTTTAACTCTTGGGAATAGAATTGTATTGTCGCTATTTGATGATCTTTCATTAATATTTTGCGCGAGCAAGGGGGCGCTCAGTTGTGCAAGAGCAACAAGAAAAAAGAATAGTGCTCGAACGGTCATTTGGAGCTTTCTACAATTAAGTTAAGTCTCACGTCACTAAAGACTACCATTGCAAAGATTAATATCAAAATTAGAATGTCGTATTGCCGGGTATTGCAGCAGCTTTATCGACTTGAAAGTCTGGCTATTGCAATATACTTCTTCAGAGAAAGTTTTACTTCTTAAACGAGTGTTGGAAAAATAGTAACCAAGAGGCTTTTTCAGGTATTTCATATCAACTACACTTGTGACATCCCACTCAAAGTCACTTTGGATCCGTAGAAAAATTATGACTGATAGAAACGCTTTTTTACGCATGCATTTGAAGCGAATTGATGGAGTGGGTCCAGGTGCTGGGTTGCCCAAACATATTAAAATGACAACCAGTCCTTTTGTGTTTTTTCGTGGTTCCTCACAATTATTCTATGCCGATATCCAAGCTCAAATTATAGATTTTCCTGCCGTGCAAATGCCAATTACAACAGTGATGGGAGATTGTCATACGTCCAATTTTGGATTTTTTACAGAAGAGGGCTCTCACGGTGATGAAGTGATATTTGCCATCAACGATTTTGACGACGCCTGTTTTGGCAATCC
Organism: Aliiglaciecola sp. M165; assembly: GCF_007197995.1. Classification (GTDB taxonomy): domain Bacteria; phylum Pseudomonadota; class Gammaproteobacteria; order Enterobacterales; family Alteromonadaceae; genus Aliiglaciecola. The sequence goes on along the minus strand of NZ_VKKH01000005.1, from coordinate 297,657 downwards.
GTTATGGGATCTGCTTCGATTTTGCGTGAGCTTGCGTTTATGTGCTGACCATTGTCAGCGCTTAGTGAAAGGCGAAATTTTTTCAGATAGGCTTTTATCGGCAGAACCGGCAGTTAGTGATGGGTTGAGTGAACAGGCAATCCATGCTTTTTTTGATGGCTATATGAGTGTATGTCAGAAGGGCGATGAAGATAACAATCATCTTGATCAGGTTTTCAACGACTTCGAATCACCATCGGCTTTGGTCAAACGCTTTAAAAAAGCAAAAAAGCGAGCAGCTGGCAGTGAGCATTTTTTAGTAAAGAGCTCTTTAGCGAAAGCTATCAATATCGATAATATCCCTCTTATGTTTCGACAGCTTAAAGACAAGTTTCTTCCTCTGGCAGAGGAGGAGTTTAGCCAAATTAAGACGGCTTTTGCACCATACATGAATGACTCCATTTTGGATATAGTTGCTCGCCAGGGATCAGGAACCGGTTCGGTTAATATGGAACGCTTTTACTTTTTAGTTGGCCCAGAGAATTTGACAAACTTAGTAGATTTAAAATTATGCCACGTTGTTGAAGTCAAACAACAACGCGAGGCAGCGCCGCTTTATTACTTCCCTGACATTGCAGTACAAAACAAATTAAACCCGGCTCATCTAACAGCTCGCTGTCAACGGTTAATGCAACGCAAACCCGATATATTGGTAGATGAGGCCTATTGGCAAGGCCAACACTGGTTAATTCGATCACGCCATCACGCCAAAGTAGGTATTGATCCTGAACACATTGGTATTGGTCATATTAATACCCACGACGGCGGGTTTGTGCAATACGCTAGAGCATGCGGCGTCGCCTTGGCGTTAGCTCACTGCCGTGGTGATCGCCGTTCACTAAGCTTCGAGCATGCTATGCTTGTGGCATTGCCCAAGGTTCAGTCACAATTGCAATCCTCCTCCAAACAATATGCTTCTCAGGTTATAGCGGATTGGCAGTGGTTAAAACATGTTGAACGAATACCTCCAAGCCTCAGCTGAGGTCTCAACAAAACCTGACATTTTTGAACCACCAGTATCTAAGTTCTTATAGCAAGTTTCCAGCTTGCCAATCCTGTTGACTCGGTTCGATTGTTTTGTTCGTCGAATAGGGTATCAGTCAAATATACTTAAACTCGATACTGGCAACTTGGTCATGATTAACTAAACTTGCATAACATCCAATGCAAATGTTTTTATAAACAATAGTTTAGGTTTCTTAAATGCGTAAGACACTAGGCGAGAAAGGTTTTGGAGATGATCCCGGTTTTCGATGGCGAGGAGGGGACGTTTCCCGCATAGAGGGTCTATCTGACGCAGTATTTGCATTTGCTATGACATTGTTGATTGTATCGCTCGAGGTCCCCAAAAGTTTTGACGGACTGATCAACACTCTCCTGCAATTTCCCGCATTTGGTATTGCCTTTATTTTTTTGTTTTCAATTTGGTATCACCACTACGTATTTTTTAGGCGCTATGGCTTGAATAATATGTCGATAGTTGTGGTTAATGGCCTATTGATGTTCCTTGTTCTGTTTTTTGTCTTTCCGTTTCGTTGGGCGGTCAGTTTTGTTATAAATTTTTTATTCTTCAATCTGTTTCTTGGCCTCGATGTGCCTTTAGGGATAGAAATAGACGGATTTACGATGGAACGCTACAGCATCATTCACAGCTTTTATGCTGGTGGTATATTGGCGATCCACCTTTGTTTTGCCTGGTTTTATTACAAAGCATACCGTTTGCATAAGGAACTAGCGCTGGATGAACAGGAAATTAAATTAACTTATCTTGGGATTATTGAGTTTTTCATTGTGGTGGGTATTTGTGTCTTGTCGATACTACTCGTTTGGATTGTTCCGGCACCTTTCAATGGCCAAGCGTCAGGATGGATATTCGTGTTGATTTGGCCGCTAACCTACTTCGCAGGTAAGAAGGTTCGAGCCGACAAAGTCACAAACTAAAAGTAATCAGCGAGACTGCTTCATCAGGCATTCTTTTTTGGTAAACGCGCCGGGCAGCATCTTTTAAATGATATCAGTGAAATCAAAAAAAGCACCTGCAAAAGAGGTGCTTTTTCGAAACACGCTCTAATCTCGTTGTTACAACACTAAATGAGATACGTCTCTGAAGTCACCCAATTTTCCTTTTATGAAACAATTAAAGGCAATGGAGTAACGTGGTTTATCAGACATGTTAGGTTCCACTTGATGAGTAAGATCAGATGGAAACAGTAATATTTCATGGGTTTTTGGGGTCACAACATTTAGTGGCGTGTTGTAGATGTTTTGTTTGTCTTGTGCCGGATTAATAACCAATTGACGGTATGTGGTATGACGATCAAAGATCATTCTCGACGCTGGCGATGGCAATTCTGCGTAGTATAAAGAACCCGAAACAATAGAGTTTGAGTGAGAATGGGTGTGCATACCGATGTTAGGCTGATTGATCAGTGACCAGGATTGGGTCACATATAATTTCTGACTGATCCCCATCACTTCTTTGGCATAGACATCGAGTGCCTCTTGCACAGCTTTTTTGATGCTGGCTAATTTGGGGTCCTCAAATATAGAGAGGTTCTCTGAAATGAGGTTTTGCTTGTTCGGGAGCATTTTAAAACTCTTGATGTATTCAACTTGCTCCTTGGAAATGGCATCAGCAAGGCTGGCTCGAAAATAGGGAACAGCAAACAAAGGTTGCACATCAAATTGGGTCAGTGACATAGTGAATTTCTCTTTATCGTTTTTATTATTGAAATATTTTGTAACATTCAGCAACAAATATGAAATATCTCGACAGACAATTCAATATAAATTTGTATTTATGTGGAGTAATTTGTGATTGGTCATGGTCTTAATCTGTGCTCTAGTCAGTTATGTTCTAATTTGAATTCAACAAAGGGAAAAATATTTGAAGACCAAGCAACTTTGGGTCGCGCTAGGATTAGCTCTGTCGATAGGCTGGTTACAGGCCTACGGGTCGCCTCTCGAGCAAATCAAAGACCCGGCACTTAAAGCCTGTATCCAGGCAGCCTTATCAAAACAAGGTGTAACGGGTGTTGAACAAATCACTAAACTGAAATGCCACAACCAAGGTATCGAGAGTCTTGATGGCATCCAACAACTTATCAATCTTGAAAGTTTGTCATTATTCAATAACCGCATTGAAGAAGCAGACTTAACCCAGCTAAACCGGTTGGAAATGCTTAATCTTGCTAACAATGATTTAGTCTCCTTGCAAATAAGCGGGTTGGGAGAGTTAAAGACACTTTTTCTATTTAAAAACAACCTCACCTCAATCAATATGCAAGGCTTGGTTTCGTTGCAAAAATTAAGAATGATGCAGAATCAGTTAACCGTACTCGACATTACATCCTTAGTTTCGTTACGCGAAGCGCATTTATTTGACAACCAATTAGAAGATTTGCAAATTACCGGACTAAGCAAACTTGAATATCTAGATGTTAAACAAAATCCTATGCCAGACGAGCTCTACGATTTTTATGACGAACAGACCGGGATTGTGATCAGTCATGACGGCAATGCAGACGACTGGCAGTGACTAATACCAATCCACATAAAGAAGTGGTCAGGCAGCGAGAAAGTAAATGGGCGTAATCAAGGCGCTTGAAAGAATCAAGAGTGGGGCTCTTTTAAGTTCAAGCGACGCTGAGTACGCCCATTTAAATCTCGCCCGAAGGGAATGTCCCAGCGGCTTTTGACCTGCATTGTCGCTATTTAAAAGGGAACCACCCTTCGGGCATAGCGCCGCTTTGTTCAAAAACCGCTGGGCGCATTCTGACTGATCACTTCTTTATGTGGATTGGTATGAGCTCCCAACTTGATGTTAGAAATTGTAGGCGAGCGACAATGACCAGGTGCTTAGGTTTTGTTGTGAAGCGGGTAAGGTTGGAATCCCGTTTTTAGCGAAATACTTTGCGGCAATCAATTTGCCTTCCCACCGTCGATTGAAGCGAAAACCGAGTTCCAGATCCAGCTCGTTACCAGCAATGTCACCACTGCCATCATCTCTGAATTGATGAGCGACAATGCGCCAGCGTAGTTTTGCGGCGCGACCTCGATAGGTGAAAAAGGTATCGCGGATACCCCCTGTCGATATGTAGTTGGTAAACACATCGGCCCAACCCAAAAACTTGTGATTTGTGCCTAATGATGTCGCAAAACCAAATCCATTGCTTTCACCTAAACGTTCATGGGAAATCATCAATTGATGACTTTTATATTGGGCGCTCAGCTCAACAAGCGTGTAGTTAGCATCCAACTGCCAAGGGTTGTCACCACTGTCTTTCTGTTTGGCAAATTCGACTGTGTACGCATATTTGATTGCTTCAGGTTTGAACTCGCCACTAAGCCGCGCACCAAAAGTATTCGTCGATAATCGCTGTGCCGATTCGTTTTCTAACAAATAGGCGTAGGCGGTAACCGCTAGTCTTCGGTCAGCAGAGTAACGAGCATTTATAATGTGGCTGTTATGATCATGATTACCCAATTCAAACACGGGGCGGTTTGGATTAACTTCAAATCGAATGTCATTCTCCGGTAATCGGGCTTTTGCGTCGTCACCAAAAATCCGATGAGCGCGTTCAATATGTACCAATGAGATGTCCCAATTTAATGAGTCGTTGTACACAAGCGACAATGCATCAAAGGTTTGATCGTTCTGCCAGAATTCTATGGTGCCGACGTGGCGTTCGTTATCAAATTTTAACCATTGTCGACCAGCGCGCAGGTACCAATTAGACTCTCCAGTGTACTGCAGCCAGGCCTGATTGAGTTCACCTCCAGGTGGATCAGGAATAGGACTGGCATTTCGGGTCACGGTCACTGAGTTAAAGCCATTCTCATTAAAGGCTTCAACATAATCAGCTTGCACAAAAGCAGATACGGGGCTTTGATCTTTCCAAGCTGCACTTAGACGAACCTTTAAGGTACTCGCTTGTGCATCTCCCCTTATTGGATCATTAACTTGTTGAAAACGATATCTGGCTGTTGGCTCTACGGTTAATCCGTCAGCCTTTGCAGTAATACTTGGCAACAACATGCAACATGCAATAGCAGCAATAAGGAATTTCATCATTATGCTTGGTCTTGCTGTTGCCATGCCGAGAGACGAATACATAGACCGCTCGAAACGATTTCTCCTGTTGGTTCACCCATCGCCGATCCGCCTATCTCTTCAATTGAAATTAGCAGTGAATCCGAATCTTTGATTAATCGCCATTCCGCATCGGTGAGTTGTCGATTAAAGCTAGATTGACCAATAGGTATCTCGCCTAAACTGCGTGTTTGTCTGTCAGTTTTTGAGGTCACCCAAAGTTCGAAGGATTCGCCTTCCTCGACCTCTGGCAGTTCAAGAATATCCAACATTAAAGTCTGAGTATCACCGTAAGTCGCTGCTACGACTTGTGGTTTTTGGTTCTCATCTGCCAGTACCGCCACATAACTCAAATTGCCGACAGTCTCGGGTTTTTGCATCACTGCAACACCGACAATCACCACCAGCATTAACGAGAAAGCGGTTGCCCAGCGATATAAAAACAAAGACGACCAATCAAATTTCTTTGATGTCTCCTGTACGCTACCCGAAGCCACTTGTGGTGTCATATTGAGCTGTGCTTGAATGTTTTGCCAGGTTTGCGCTTTAGGGGCTAATTCGGGGGTTTTTTCGTCCAACGGTGACAAACGGTTTTCCCAAAACAAAATTCGTTCATTGATATGCCTACATTCAAAACCATTGCGCAAGGCATCAACGCGATTACGAACTCGTGTTGTCAATGTTCCCATCACATAGTTGGATGCCAAATGGTCGACTACTTCCGATGAGAAGTAGCGAGCAAAGTCTTGTTGATTTATTTTTCCAGACATTGTTGTAACCTCACTATTCCTCTACGTAACCATGATTTGACAGTGTTTACCGGAGTTTTGAAATGCTCGGATATTTCTTCACGACTAAACCCATAATAGTAAGCCATCAATATCGACCCTTGCTGGCTGCTGTCCAATGTGGCAAGACAATCTTCCAATTGTTGGCCAAATTCGCACATCAGTGGCTGATCGTGACTACTATCGGCAATCGATTCGAAATTATCTAATTCGGCTTGCACCTGCGCACCTTCAATTCGACGTTGTTCAAAACGGATCCTGTCGTAGGCGCGATAGCGCACAATCGAAGCCATCCAGGTCATCGGCTCGGCTTTGTCTGAGCGATATTCCCCGGCCTTGTGCCAAATCTGAACAAAGGCTTCTTGCAATACTTCGTTTGCGGAGTCGACACTGTGAAGGATACGGTAAGCAATCCCATTAAGTTTGCCTGAGACGGACTCATATAATTGCGCAAAGGCCGTTTGATTGCCCAATGCACATTGAGCAAGCAATTGTTGTAGCCTTTCCGGTTCTGTCGCGTTAGTCATGTTTATCTTGATTCTCTAATCAGTGATTAAACGATATGCTTGTTGCTATATACGTCGTGTCAGTGAAAAAGTTGCGTGGCGAGTTTTCAACCACAACATATCACTCCAATGACACACTTAAGGCAAACCTTTAGGCACAAAGATTAAGCATGGCCGATAAATGGCGAGTATCAGTGCCGCAGCACCCACCGACAATATTGATCCCTTGATGAATGCTTTTCAAGCTTTTTACCTGTTGGGCTAATTCTTCAGGATTTCCATCGTCAAGAGTTTCACAGGCATCGAGTTCAGCGTGGCTCTTTTTCGATGCGTTGAGCCTGATACCATGAATTCGCCTCGTCCATGCCTCTCCCGCAGCCAGCGCTTGTTGAAAATGCTGCGGATGAGCACAGTTAATCATATAGTACGCCGGACCATAGCCGGTAACCTTGTCGACATTTTCAATCGCCGATTCAATGCTAGAACCATTGGGCAAACGACCATCCGTCTCCGTTGTAAATGAAATGGCAATAGGAATGTTACACGTTTGCGCCGCTCTAACCATGCCTATCGCCTCTTGCTCATAATTTATGGTTAACGCACTAATGATATCGACCCCTGCCTGAGTTAACGACTCAATTTGCGGTAAATGGTAATAAAAGGCGTCCATCTGATCCATTTGTTGAATGGCTGAATACCCATCATACCTTGGACCAATACAACCACTGATGATACTTGGAGTACGGGGCGCGCCTGCTTGAATCGTTTGCATCAACGCTGTAGCTTGAGTGTTGATCCTATGCGCTTGTGTTGCGTCCAGACCCAACAATTCGCACCAATCAGCATTGGCACGCCAGGTTGGTGTATCCAAAATCATCACACAATCGTGCTGTTCAGCAACGGATAAATAACCATGGAAGTAATCCATGAGTTGGTCTCGTCCTTTTGGCTCATTGAGTAAAGTGAAGGATGCAAAGTAAGGTAGTTCCAATCCTTTGTGAAAAATCATTGTGGTTTCTAAGCCACCATCCGTCATAAATAAGCGGTTGGTCTGATGTGGTAATAATGAATACTTCATTTCTCTTCTCCTTGTAGGTTAGCAAAACGAATGATTTAAATGCTTCTGTTAAGCAATACGTCAGTGTTGATTGAAAGTTGCGCAGGTAAAAAAAAAGCCAATCTAGGATTGGCTCAAAAGGGTGAGGGAAGCTCAACAATTAAAAGTATACGTGGCTTTGTAGGAAAAAAAGCTCTCCAGTACGATTAGGTTGTTGAGGGATCCCCTCAGAGGAACGTAGACCTGCGCGCAGCTGTATATTTGACACGGGCGCATATTCCACTATGAACGAATAACGAGTTTCGTGATTATTTGGAAATGATCTGTCGGGATCATAGTATTCGCCGGTCAGCTTAAAATTCCAGCCTTTGCGCCATTGGTAATTTACCTCAGCCAAACCCACAAACTCCTCCAAATCAGGGCCCGAATTTTGTTCGGTTTGAATTAGATTGATTTCGGTTAAAAAGGTGAAATCACCAAATACCGCTCCACCGTACAAATTCCACAATCGTTCTTCGTTTTCATCGGCGGTATTGATAACAGCTGTGCCGCCTAAGCGGAATCCACTAAACAGTTTCTCTGCTTTAATGCCGTACAAAAACTTATCGTCATTGTTACTAACCGAGCTCGTGCCATTTGTGACAAACAGATTTACTGTGGCTTGATTGTATTCAAGCCCTAATTCAATGCCGTTGTCACTGCTATCAAAATTGAACCCGGTGACTTGGCGGACAAAGGCAGTGTCATCTTCAAGTCTGAGACCATAGGGCACATACATTTTTCCAGCTTTTATGTAATGCTGGCCAGAAAACTGATACTGAATGTAAGCTTCACGATTTACCGCCGCCCCTGGCGCTATCTGTTGATCTAAATAGAGGGTCAACCCTGAGTCTTTAGGGGTTATGGCAACATAGACCTGAGCAGAATCCACACGAAATGTTGCTGAATCTTGATCCGCATCGTCTTCGCTAAATTGACCGTTATAGCGCAAGTTGCCACCCACAGAAACAAAGTCGGTGATTTTGCCAATTTCGGCAGAGGTAAAATCGGACACATCAACTGGTAGCTGTGTGTGACCATAAATGTTACCAAAACTATTGCGCAGACCTCCTCCTATTGGATTTACATGACAAGCGCTGCACTTAAGGTTGTTTTTCACCGCTAGATAAGGTTCTGCAGAAGCTTCAAAGCTGGTGGTCATAAGTGCTACAACCAAAAAAATGGTATACAACAGCATCAATGGAGCAAGTAATAATTCGGCAACACTATTATTAGGTTTAGAAAGTGATTTCATGATGAAACTCTCCTCCTTCAATGCCATCCCTATCGCCGTCTAGTTGGTGGCCAATTAGGCTAGTGACGGTAGACAGTGAAGGTTGGTTTATGATTAGTATGGGTTGCTGTTGTGATAGATTGTCTGCAGTGAAACTGAGCGTCATCACTTGAGGCGTAAGCCAGTTAATTGACGTCTCTGCCGATATGGCGTTTTTACTCAATGCATCAACAAGCGAAAAACTGCTGCTTTGAAGCGTCGCTGAATCCATCGGTTGGCTGAAAGTCAAAGATATTTCAGTAGAAGAGCTACTCGCTTTTACGGTTTTTGCCGCCGCTGTCAGTTGTTGTGCAGAGAGTGGAGCGCCGCTATCAATCCATTGTTTAATCGTTTCCTGAGTTTGCGAATCAAGAGGTGTTTGTCCTAGTGGCATCTGGTTTCCAGCAATCGCTGCACCAATAATCTTCAAGTAAAAGAAGCTGTTTTCTGCGTCACCAGGCAATACGCGTTTGAACGTAGAGTTAGTTGCTGAATCGACATTAATAAGATTAGCTGCCGAGGTCTCCAAATCATCCATTCGCAATCCAAGTGGCGCATTGCCACCTGCATGGCATTGGGTGCAAATAGGGGTTAACACTTCATTTTGGATTGACTCCAAGTTGGCTTGCAATCCTGCGGGCTCTTCAGGTGTTTCAGGCGTTGTGGGTGGTGCAGGTACGTCGGGAGCAGACGAAATCGGCTGACCATTGTCGTCCAATCCTTCTCCGCTACCAGCGTTGCACGCAGTCAACAGCGCACTGACCAGCAGTAAATAGAACGTTTTCATGGGGATCTCCGAGAATGTTTGGGTTAGCTTAAACATTTCCCTCATCCATCATTGAATGAGGGAAATTAACGCTTATCGAAAGATTAAGGACGTGCGATTTCCCACGTTGGGTAGTCTCCGCCAGTGTCACCCAATTCAGAGTCTGAAATGAAGAAGTACAGAGGCAGTCCTTTATAAGTCCATTGCAAGGTTTGTGAGCTGTCAGACTCGGTACGAGAAATGATTTCGTATTCACCAAACGCTTGATCCGCAGAGGTTGCATAAAGCGGAGGCCAGGTCACTGCACATCCACCAAAACAGGTCGATTCGCCCGAGTTAGCCGTGTCGTCATCGAAGGTGTAAAGCGTCAAGTCATTTAGCTGTTCAGCCGTTTTCCCCTGACTCGCTAGCACCAGATCATTGGCTACGATCATTAAGCCATCGTCTGTGGAATTAAATACTCTCACCGGAGCGGGACGAGCGACAAACCATACGTCTCCTACACCTTCACCGTTTGTGGTGCCAGCAGACGTGTCACCAGTAAAGAAGTACAAGGGTTGACCATTAAATGCCCATTGGTTGTGACCATCTGCCCGTTCAAAAATGCTAAACGGAGCAGTTGCTGTATCAGCTTCATTAGCCAGCAATGCAGGCCAGTTCTGCATACATCCTGTGCTGGTGCAGTTAGACAGCTCATCACCGTCATTATCAAAGGTATAGAGTTGGAAATCGGTGCGATCTTCGGTGACAGCTTCGCTGTTTCCTTGATTATCTGTAATCAGAGCTAACACTTCACCGTCTACTTTGATGGTTTGCCCCAATGAGTTAGACAATGCCGAAATGGACGTTGGGCTCACCACAGGAGCAGCAGGTGGTTCAACGATATGCCAAACACCCCCTACACCATCACCATTTAAGTCGGTTTTAGCATTATCACCTGAGAAGAAATACAGCGGCGAATCATTGTATGCCCATTGTATGGCGCCGTCTGTACGTTCAATTTTACTGAAGTTGCCCACCGCTGGTTCAGCATCTGGAGCTAAGAACGGAGGCCATGCAACCGCGCAGTCGCCATTACAATTTGATGTACCTGCGGTATCATTGTCGAAGGTATAAACCGTGAATTGGTCTTTATCAACTTGCTGACTTTCTAGCTCGTTGTTGTTATCTGTATTGGGTAACAACGCATAAACGCGACCTGTGGCAGAAAGTCTAGATTGCGCATTCACTTCACGTTGAATAGCTGGCAGCTGCGAAGCCAAATGCCACACACCTCCAACCCCGTCACCGTTGAAGTCACCGGCTTGGGTATCACTGGCAAAAAAGTACAGGGGTTTGCCACGATAGGCCCATTGCATTTGACCATTGTCCAGTTCTACGACTGAAAGTGGCGCAGCAGGTTTTGCTGCATTGTCAGCGATAAGTGGAGGCCATGCGGTGATGCATCCGTCACCGTTTAACCCGTAACATGCTGACTGATCGAGACCGTCGTTGTCGAAGATGTACAAAGAAAATCCTTCTTTGTCGAGTCGGACGCTTTCCAACACTTCTGCTGTTGACGTCACACTACTGATAGTTCCGTTGCCAACATAGCTAGGTACTGAATTGACATCTGCAATTTTTGAAGGACCAGGACGTGAGACAAACCATACGTCATTAATTCCTTCACCATTGGTGTCACCTTGGGCACTGTCATTGCTGAACGTATAAAGTGGGAAGTCTCTGTAAGCCCATTGCAGGGTGCCGTCATCTCGCTCGACGGTTGAAAATGAACCTGTAGGTTGAGCGCCTGTTGCAGCCAATAATGGCGGCCAAACACCTGCGCAGCTTGTTTCGTCAGTTGTAGACCCAGGTGCATCACCTTCGACTCCATTACAGTTTGAACTGCCAGCTTCATCATTTAAGAAGTAATAGAGGGTCAATCCAGTCTCTGTAGTGAAGACTTCTCCCACATCACCGTCAACAAAACGTGCTGGACTGGCTTGCTGAGCAGGAAAATCTGTTGCTGCTGGTGGCGGTGGAGGAGGTGGTGGTGCTACGGGATCTGGAATAGATTCTGAATCACTACCACAACCAGAAAGGATCGCGGTACTGAGTGCTAGGGCTAATAGAGATAGGGGCGTTTTAATCGAAGTGGCTTTCATGGGTTTCTCCAAAATTAGGTTTCATCGTTCTCAACGCCATGTACGCCAGTCATTTTTATAAAGTTGCAGAAAGTGGATGCAAAAAAGTCATCATATTGGCTAAAAAAGCCATAAGTTGCTGATTTGTATTATTTTAAAAAGAAAGAAATTTTATATGCTAAGTGAGTGCCCACGCTTTGGTTAATGGAAATTGTGCTCTTAACACCTATTCAAATACGTGAGTTAACAAAAAGCGAAGTAAGACGAAAGATGATTGCTTATCCAGGATTGGGGTTATCTATATGTTAACAAATATGTCTGCCCCCAAGCAGTGTCTCAACGTTATGTGGATTGAATGTTTAAGTTAAGGTTCTCTATTAAAAGGAGCTTCGAACCGTAAAACACGATGATAGTACGAAATTAAAAGTTATATCCCTTTGCAAGTTGGTTAGGGTCAGTTCAAGTCGGCGTCAGACAACTTGCTACTAATGATTTCGATATTCCCGTGTTCAATAAATTGTTACATCTCAATGTTGAACAAGTGCGCTGAGCAATCATGATTAGACAACGTGCAGCTACCTGTTGCCTACAACAACCATATTGGTCCAGCGAACTGGAATGCCCGCAAAGGAGTACTGATGGACACTATCACAGTCATAATTGTCGACGATGAGCCACTAGCACGGGAAGGGTTAGCGTTGCGGCTCAAAGAAGTAGCAGATTTTAAGGTTATGGCACAATGTGAGAATGGACAGCGTGCCTTAGAGGCAATTACCCAGTTTCAACCTGATGTGATGTTTTTAGATATTGAAATGCCAGGATTAAGTGGCATTGAATTGATGGCACTTTTGCATAAAAATTCAGACTCCGTACCTAAAGTGGTATTTGTCACAGCCTTCAAAGATTTCGCGGTAAAAGCATTTGAATATAAAGCCTTTGATTATTTGTTAAAGCCTCTATCGGAGCAACGTCTAAGAACCTGTTTGGATAACCTGCGTCATGCATTTTTGCAACACGATGCACTAGACAAGCAAGATAGATTGAATCAACTGCTAAGTCGTAAAACGGGAAAATCCTTAGACGGATTCATGCAAAGTCTCGAACAAGGGCCCCAATCAAATTTAAATGATTTGCAACATACCATTTCCCTGAAAAGTGGTTCTGAATGGTTGCGTATAAAAATAGATAGCATTAGTTGGATTGAAGCGGCGGGTGATTACATGTGTGTTCATACCCACGAAGGTACACATATCGTGCGAAAAACGTTACGTCAGTTTGAACAAGAATTAGATAAATCCGCGTTCCCAAGGATTAATCGCTCAACAATCGTGAATTTGAGTAAAGTCACACGCCTAACCCCCAACTCTAATGGTGAATACATTGCTAAGCTGTCTAGCGGTGATGAAGTAAAAGTCAGCCGTAAATACAAATTAAAGTTAGACGAATTGAATGGTGGCGTGGTGTAAGAGGTTCCCGATCAAAAGCGTCTCGGGAATGACGTGGTAGCGCGTTTCGGAAAAGACGTGGTTGGGTGTTTCGGGAAATATGTGGTTGGATGTTTCGGGAAATATGTAGTTGGATGTTTCGGAAAAAACGTCGTCCCGGCAGCGCTCTTGGGCCGGGATCTCCTAATCAATTAAACCTTTTAAACATCTCACGCGGTAGCCGCATCGACATTCAATTTTTTCACTGCAGACATCGCCAAGTGTGTTCCTAATAACGACACCAGACAATAAGCAGTAAAAAAATAGAATCCTTGACCGGCGTTAGATAAGGTCTGGGTGCTCACATCAAGGGCCAACCTGAACCCAAAGACAACAAATTCATGGGATTCAGAAGTTTCCGCATGGTTAGTGGATAATATGGCAAGAAATACTGCTACAACAAACACATCAGCCATTGACCATTTGCCAATATTCGCGACGAATCCAAATAACTTTGATTCCAGCCGCGTGCCAGGCTGAAAATAGGCAATGCTGACCAACGCTGTTTTAGTCAGGGGAATAATCACCGAGAATAAAAAAATCAAAAATGCGACCAGTAATCGTTCATCGTGAAACAGTTCGTCGATTGTCGCCATAATCGATAACTCCTTATCCACCAAAGCAGATGTCAACGATGAGCCACTTAATGCAGCAGACATTTCCATATTCAATGAAAACATGGGCAATAAAATACCGGGGAAAAAAAGCCCTAATGCGATGATATTTAATCCAAATCCAATGTGTCTATTCATTCTAACTCCAGTCACAATAACGAACTAAGCAGCAATATACTGTATTCAAAAACTATTTTGTCGATTTAAACACACAATGCGTCTATTTTTTGTAATTAACCCTCAATCCTAGAAACGTTAAGTCTGAGCTAAAAAAGTTTATGCATCCAATGAGACAGGTAAAGCGTTTAGTACACAAAGCCCATTATATTTTGAGGTCACATGGATAACGAAGAACATCTTAGATTACTTAACCGCGTGGCAAGCGGCGATCGAAAAGCTTTTGAGCTTCTTTACAAGGCTACAAGCGGTCATTTGTATGCGATTTGTATGAGTATTTTAAAAAACAACGAGTTAGCCGAAGACGTATTGCAAGAGGGTTTTATTAAAATCTGGGACAACGCCAAAGAATATTCTCAGGGCAAGGGACGTGTTCTGACCTGGATGACAAGTATTGTTCGGTATCGCGCCATAGATATGTTGCGGTTTCAGAAAGTCAGAAAAGGTAACGGTTTATCTGAACAAGAACTTGTGTCAGACAGCCCAACAGATTCGTTCCAATTCACCAACAAAAATCAACTTGATCATTGCATTGAACAATTAGGCATTCAACAAAAGCAAGCGATACATCTGGCTTTCTTCGATGGTCTGACCCATCAAGAGATTGCCTACCATATTGATAGCCCGCTAGGCACAAGTAAAAGCTTGATTCGGCGCGGAGTACAAGCATTAAAGAGGTGTTTGGGGTTATGAATTACTTAAACGAAAACTTACGTCATGTATTAGCTGCTGAATACGTATTGGGTACATTAAGTATTCGAGCAAGAAGACGCTTGGAACAACTTCGTGTTGAGCACATTGAAATCGAACGCGCTATTCAAGATTGGGAATGGCATTTTAATGGACTCGCGGAAAAACTTACACCACAACCGCCAAGTGAATTGGTGTGGCAAAGAATTGAACAAACGCTGCTTGAAAGAGACATCAACACCCAGCAGAATGTCGTCGACTTTAAAACCCATTCAGTGCGTATTTGGCAAAGTATCACTGGCTTTGCTACAGCCGCCGTTTTGGTGTTGGCATTTCTTCTATTCTCACAACCAGAATCTCTTGAGCCGTTGCCGAATCAAATCACAGTCGTTCAATCTGAAGACAACCAGCCCCTTTGGTTAATTGAAATCTTTAATACAAGAATTGATACACAGGCTACACAAAACGTTGTTAAAGAAACAGCTAAGGACTACGAACTGTGGATGGTACCCAAAGACGGTACAGCGCCAATCTCTCTAGGTTTGTTGCCACAAGAAGGGATACGAAGTTTAGTCAAGCATAATCGTTTCGATACTACAGAGATTGCGGCGTTGGCCGTCAGTATTGAACCGCTAGGTGGCTCTGTGACTGGCTCGCCAACTCAAGTCTTGTATATTTCGCCGCTGGCATTGCTATAGCCAAGTTAGTCAACTTTTCACTCTGAATTTTACATTTAATTAGAGCAGTGTTTTAGCGCTGCTCTAATTTATTTGCATCTAACCTCGCTGTTGCTTCGTTTGTTTTTTTAACGAAGAGTGAGATTTTCCGACAGCCATTTTGGTACTTAACGGAACGTCTGGCATTAACACGAGACAAGACTATGACTAAAAAGAATGGCTCTGCCTTTCCAATGCGATCCCTTTTGCAACCCATAAAAAATCGGCCCAGTCGATTGACGATAGCAATTCTACTTGTGCTTTACTTGATATTTGTCACTTTTATAACTTACGCTGCACCGCGACAACCCTCAAAAGAGGACATTGTTGCAAATTGGACATTAGCGGAACTACCGCAAGGTAACGCTTCGATTGAGCAACGACTTAGTTGGCATTTTGAACGGGCACAATATCCGGGTTTGGAAAATACCCATTTAGCACAGGCGTCTAAAATCCTAGCAACACAGTCGACATCCAGAGATGCGCAATTCTATCTTTATTTCATGGCCCGCCTCAAACAACATCAACACGATTTTGAGTCGGCGCTTGCGCTGCTTGAACAGCTTTTAAAAGCGGATCCTAATCATGTTAATGCACGTCTACTCAAAGCGAGCGTTCTACTTATCACGGCGCAACATAACGCTGCATCAAACCAATGTAAGGCATTGTTTGGGAAAACAGATATCTTTGTGGCATCGGCGTGCATATTGGAGGTCAATAGCTATCAACCTGAGCATTTGGAAAAAAGCTATCAAAAACTATCGCTACTTTTAAATCGCTTTAACCTTAAAGGCGCGTCTTCAGCACAAGGTGAGACCAAAATACAACTCATCTGGTTACTGCAAATGGCTGCAGACATGACCCTCCGTATGGATAATCCTCAAGACGCCCAAAAATGGCTTCAATATTTTGATTTGACCCAAATGCCAGTGAGCTATTTGGTGTTGTGGGCGGATGTAATGCACCAGCTAGGTGAATACCAACAAATTCTGGCAACCTTGGGAGAAATCGTGAGCCAGGCACCATACAAAGACGATGCGTTGCTCATGCGTTTGGCGATGGCTGAAGCTTCTGTTAACGACAGCTCCTCAAATAAGCAATGGAAAGCGCTTGCCTTTAATCGTGTAAAATTGAGAGTCGCCAGGCAAGATGTCTATCATGCCGCAGATCTGGCTCGTTTTTATCTCCATGTTGAGCCCAATGCTGAAAAAGCTTACTTTTGGGCGCAGAAAAACTATCAACTGGCTAAAATGCCAGAGGACAAAGCGCTAGTTGAACAGGCCAAATCAATGGGTTTAGCTCAGTCTGAGTCTGACAAGGGAGGTCAATCATGAAGGGGCTTTACTTGTTTAATTGTTTGCTGGTTCTAGCCTGTTGTTCTGTTGGTTTTTCTGCCTTGGGACATCAATTGAGTACCGCCTATCTCACATTGGAAGCCTCACCTGAGGCTAACCAGTGGGATGGACAGCTCCAGCTTCGTTTCTATGATTTAGAGAATGCTTTGGGTTTAGATGGCGATTTGGATGGCCAGCTTCGATGGAACGAAGTGCTGCAAAGACAAAGCAATATTAATGATTATGTATCGTCTCACCTGACCATACAGACTGATCAGCAACGATGTGGCATGAACCTAAGCAACGATTTAAAAGTGGATGACCATTTTGATGAAGGGTACTTAGTCATAGATTTTACCGCTTCATGTTCTGAAAACATCGCTGCAAAGCCTCTTGGCCTAACCTATTCAGGTTTATTTGAACAAGACCCAAATCATAAAGTTGTCGTTAATATCCTGGGTTTTGGTCAAGAGGAAACTTCAGCGTTAAGTGCTGTACTCGACAAAACAAATCAAAACATGCAGTTTGACCCAGCCAAAAGTTATGTTGCGCAAACCTTTGTCACCTATTTGTATCAAGGCATTGTGCACATTTTCATTGGTATCGATCATATCCTGTTTCTACTTGTGCTCATGATGACCTGTGTGCTCTATAGAGAGCACGGTAAGTGGTATGCTCAACACAAATTCACTCGTGTTTTCAAAACGGCCGCTTGGATTGTGACTGCATTCACCGCAGCACACTCGATTACCCTGACATCGACTGCATTAGGATGGATTTCACCAGACAGTCGTTGGGTAGAAGCCGGGATCGCTTTATCTGTTCTACTCACTGCTCTTAATAATATTTGGCCAGTCGTTATCCGACTAGGGTGGATAACCTTTGCTTTTGGTCTTTTGCATGGAATGGGATTTGCCAGCGTTTTGACTGAGCTTGGTTTATCAACTCAGCACCAAGTTGTGTCTATATTAGCGTTTAACGTTGGTGTCGAGGTTGGACAACTGGCTATTTTGGCTTTGATATTACCAGCGTTGTTTTTCCTTCGACATCAGCCGCTATATCAAGGTTTGTTACTTAAAGGTGGTTCAGTATTTATTGGTGCAATCGCGTTAGTATGGACGATAGAGCGCCTTTAAAAGAAACAGCGATGGATAAAAAAATGGCGGAGCAAAGAGGATAGCTCCGCCAACCAATCCAAGGAACTGTTACGCGAAAAGCTCAGGATTAAAACGAGAATTGATTAGCCAATGGAATTACAGCAAACCTGAAAACCAATAGATCAACACGTAAAAAACGACAGCTGAGAGAATTTGAATTCCGTAGTTGACGAAGAACCTGTATTGGTTCAATCGATGAAAAAGCATCACGAAAAAAATCAAGATTGCACTGACCAGCATAAGAAGAAACAGATTAAAAAAGGTCCCGTATACCAATAACACAGAATGACCAAAGCAATGCATTACATGGTAAACCCACAAATTAAGCATCAGCCCCCACAAAAACCAAACCAAGCCAATATGTTGTGTAAACGGAAGAATATTATTTAAAGCAATTTTCATTGCCAGCAAAGTCAATGCAACGGCAAATATCATCTGGTTGGCAGGGAATAGCTGAAAAATGAAAATCACAAAAGCGACAGCACACGCAATACTCTGGTATAGCAAGAGTTTGACTACACGCTTACGAATGCGGATAACCGAGTCTTCCCGTTCCCATCCTTGAAGGTCAAAACTCAAGGTGACGGGGATCGCGGCCAATACCGCGAATATCAGCACGTTCAACATCAAAGGCGTGGTCATGACCGACGGGATGATTTCATTAATTTGCGGTGCTATTAATTGGGGATCAAGTAAATTCAACGGTTACACCTTATTGTTTTTATTATCGGAATTGTCAGAGCAGGTATTGAACAAAACGGATTAAAATCGTTTCCGGATGCAAACTAAATATTGTGGCTTAAAAAGCGAAAAACTCTGAAGAGCCCACGTATGAAAGACGTTTTTGGATGCAAAAAAATAAAAAATATAGTTTGCATCTACAGCGGAAACTGAAGCGTTAGTTGTTACAAGTCACGAACAGGCAATGGCCATTTGTGATGAAAACAAACATAACTTTCAGGAGAACGTCTCATGCGAAACAAATTTAATAAAAGTCTGCTGACTTGTGGTGTCGTTGCCGCAATGTGCGCAGGCGCAGCCTTTGCCTCAAGTCACAGAGAGGCACCTTATATCGGTAAATATCCTCAGCTAGACGGTACAGACTTCTACATGTTCAAAAGCTATGAGCCTGGGCGTGAAGACTATGTCACTATTTTAGCTAACTACAACCCTGTGCAAGCCGCTTATGGTGGCCCGAACTACTTTCCGCTAGACAGTGCAGGATTGTATGAAATTCATATCGATAATGACGGTGATGCAGAAGAAGATCTTACCTTCCAATTCCGATTTTCCAATGAAGAAGTGTCTGGTGGAACAGTCAAGCTGCCAGTGGGATCAGGTGAAAACCAAAAAATGATATCTGCCTCATTAAAAAATGTCGGTGAGTTGTCGGCTGCAGATGAAACTGGACTCAATCAAATCGAAAGCTACACCATGACTCGTGTAGATGGCGATCGTCGACGTGGAAACAAACGTAAGGTTGTCGACGCAAACTCCGGCCAAGATTCGTTTAGAAAACCTTTTGATTATTCGGGGACTAAAACCTTTGGTGGCCCAGGCCAATACACTGCTTATGCGGATAGCTTTGTCCACGACACCCAAATTCCGGGCTGCGACGCACCTGGCAGAGTATTTGTCGGTCAGCGTTCCGAAGGCTTCAAAATCGCATTGGGTGAAGTGTTTGACCTAGTGAATTTTGTACCTATCGAAGGTGACAGTGCTCCAGGCGCAGGAGATGGCGGTGGATTCAATGGTGGTGTTACACAAGACGAAAACCGCAATATTTTAGCTAAAAATAACGTCACTACTATTGCGATTGAAGTGCATAAAGACTGTCTGACCGGAGACGGAAACGGCGTAATTGGTGGCTGGACCACGTCTAGTTTACGTCAGGCAACCATTTTGAACCGCAGACCTACTCTGGCACGTCCTGAGATCGGCTTAGGCGGTTGGACGCAGGTTTCTCGCTTGGGTAACTTCCTGGTCAATGAATTAGTGATTGGTTTCCCGGATAAAGACCGATTCAATTCTAGCGAGCCAAATGGTGATGGGCGGTTCCTAGACTATGTAACTCACCCGGTGCTCCCCGAAATTATTGACTCGCTATTCAACGGGCCAGTTAATGCCACATTGGGAACATCAATTGATAACCTTGCGCCGTCTAATGTACCCAGACAAGATTTGGTGACAGGTTTCTTGACGGGGTTCCCGGGTGTGAATCAGCTTGCAACGGTTACACCAAGTGAAATGCTACGCTTGAACACAAACTTTGATGCGGTTCCCCGTGAGGCACAGCATCCACTGGGCGTTGCCGCGGGTGATGTGGCAGGATTCCCAAATGGTCGCCGACCTGGTGATGACGCGGTAGATATTGCCTTGCGTGTAGTGATGGGTGCATTGTGTCATGACGTTCCATTGGGTGAAGGTGGCGCACTGATCAATTTGGGCCTTTGTGCACCAGAGGATGCACCCGTAGGAGGTGCGGCACTAACTGATGGCGCGCCTATCTCAGCAAAAGACTTTGACAATACCTTCCCGTATTTGTTGACGCCTTATCCTGGGTCTCCAACTGATGCACCCATTCCTACCCCTAAAAACTAGGAGTCATATATGAAAGCATTTAAGCAATTGTGTCAATACGCCTGTTTGATGGCAGTATCGGGCGTACTCGTGGCGTGCGGAAGTGACAACGACGATCCCGCTACAGAAGTGGATCGGCAAGCGCCTACGATTACCGCTGGTAAACAGGAAATCTTGGCCGATTCACAGGCAAATCTGGTGACGATTAGTGTCTCTGACAATCAAACTGCCAGTGGCGATATCAGTGTTACGGTTAATTCATTAAACCCAGCACTTATCGCTGAAGAGGGCTTACAGCTCTCATATGATGCTAGTGGTGTGACCTTGTCTGTAACCCCTACTAAAGACAGTGTTGGGACTGCGAGTATCAATGTAACAGCAACAGACCAGGCGCAAAATGTCGCCCAGCAATCGTTCGACATTGACGTGTTGGCTAACGCTGTTTCAGCAACGGTGATGATACAAGATTTGTCAAATACTGGTGCTGATGATGAACCAAGGTTCATCAACGCAATTGAAGTGGTGGAAGACATCGAGTCTGATGATGTATTGGATGATCTGTTCATCAAATAAGTTTTAAGCTTATTGAAGTGAAGGGCACGTGTTGGATACGTGCCCTTTTTTTTGAAATTATGGATACGCTGAATCAACTTGTGTGATTAATGTTTGTGAGTCCATGTCGTCGCGCAAAAAAGACTTGTCACCTCATTCTCGACATTCAGGTGTTACAATTGCTTGTAAATACCTTACATTAACCTTTTGTTTACAATCGGGATCTTGGTAACACTGTTATGTCGCATTATGAAACTGCTGCAAAGGATATTGTTCCCTTAGGCCAAAAAGCTGCGTATGGCACCGGCACCTTGGTGCTAAATCTACTTCCTGCCGCGCTGGGTGTATTTGCCTTTTTCTTAATTACTGGATTTGGTGTAGATCCGTTGTTAGCGGGTTTGCTGTCTGGATTGCCGAGGCTATTTGATGCGTTAACCGATCCGATTATGGGTTTTATCACCGACAATACTCGTTCAAAATGGGGTAGGCGGCGTCCCTATATCGTAGTCGGCGCAATATTAAGCGGTGTCTGTTTTGCGTTAATGTGGCAACTTAACCCTGAAACCTCCCAAGATTATATATTCTGGTATTTTTTGTTGTTCTCTTTGGCGTTTACGATTGGTAATACCATGTACGCGACACCCTTTGTGGGATTGGGCTACGAAATCACCTCGGACTACAATGAACGAACACGCTTGATGGCATTTTCCCAATTCATGGGCCAGATTGCCTGGATGATTGTTCCTTGGTTCTGGGTATTAATCGCTGACCCTGATCTTTTTGAAAGCCAAGCTGAAGGCGTAAGAACGCTGTCTTTAGTGGTTGCAGCGGGTTGTATGATTCTGGGGTTACTGCCTGGACTGTTCTGTAAAGGTATCGACAGCTCACATATTGAAAATTGTGCAGAAATTTCGTTTAGAACCATGGCCAGTAACTTAGTGGGAGTCGGCAAAAGCATCTTGCAGGCATTTAAAAACACCGCTTTTGTGAAACTTTGCGGCGCAACATTCTTAGTCTTCAATGGTTTCCAACTTGTTGCTTCCTTCAGCTATTTTATAATTGTTTTTCACATGTTTGATGGTGACTATGGTGCTGCGGGCACCTGGCCGGCATGGTTCTCCACTGCTAGTGCTATGGTCACGGCATTTCTTGTCATCCCGGTTGTAAGCATGATGGCCAATCGCTGGGGAAAACGAAACGCATTTATTATCTCCACACTCATCTCAATTGTAGGTTATGGGCTTAAATGGTATGGCTTTAATCCAGACAACCCTTGGTTAATCTTTATGCCCATTCCCTTGATGTCGTTTGGTATCGGTGGCCTGTTTACCTTAATGATGAGCATGACAGCAGATGTGTGTGATCTGGATGAATTGAAAAACGGCATGCCACGCAAAGAAGGGACCTTTGCCGCGATTTACTGGTTAATGGTCAAACTTGGGATGGCTCTTGCGTTGATACTGGGAGGAGCCGTACTTAAACTCGTTGGGTTTGATGCAGGTGCACCGCTTCAAACGGCTGAAACCATGACTAACTTGCGCCTAGCCGACATTTTGATACCAGTGGTTACTGCAAGCTTTGCCATATGGGTAATGTGGACCTATGACATTGACGAAGAGCGGGCACACGAAATTAAGGAAGCGCTGGTCAATCGCCGTGGCGAACTTTAAACTCTCGATTCATTAAAACGATTGAAAGCATGCTTATGCCTTTGAGTGTGAGAGATTACGACCTATGCCTAAAATATATGTGTTGCACGAAAATAATGAATGGACGGATCATCTAAAACTTCGATTGGACGAGCTCAATCTTCCTTACGAATTGTGGCATCTAGATCAAGGAATGATTGACCTTTCGATAGAACCGCCTGAAGGTGTTTTTTATAATCGAATTAGCGCATCTTCTCATACCCGAGATCACAGGTATGCTCCTGAGTATACTGAAGCTGTATTGGCATGGATAGAGCGACATGGTCGCACCGTGATCAATGGAACTCGAGCCCTGCGCTTGGAAGTGAGTAAAGTTAATCAATATATGGCCTTGGAAAATGCTGGAATTGCCACGCCAAAAACCCTTGTTGCTGTGGGTAAGAAGAACATTATTGAGGCAGCTAAAGCCTTAGGACAAGAATCTTTCATTACTAAACACAACCGAGCAGGCAAAGGACAAGGCGTGCAATTGTTTCATTCTATCTCGGCACTGGAGGACTATGTTGAAAGTCCTAATTTTGATCCACCTGTTGATGGCATCACACTCATTCAGCAGTACATCAAAGCCCCAGAACCCTACATAATTCGGCATGAATTCATTGGCGGTAAATTCCTCTATGGCGTCAAAGTGGATACCTCTGAAGGTTTTGAATTGTGCCCCGCAGATGCTTGTTCAATCGATGATATGTTTTGTCCAACCGCTGATTCAGACAGGCAAGTCAAAGCGAAATTTGAAATTCTTGAGAACTATCATCCTGATTTTATTGATCGCTACGAATCATTCCTACAAGACAACAATATTCTGGTTGCAGGGATCGAGGCCATTAGTGATGGCGACGGCAATGTTTATGCTTATGATGTCAACACCAACACTAATTATAATTCAGATGCGGAAACCAAAGTCCAACGTTTTGCGATGTTAGAATTGGCTAAATATCTCGAGAAGCAACTCGCTGAGCACCGTTAGCTAGTTAACCCCAATCCCGGATAAGCAACGCCTGTAAGCACCGCTATTTATCCCCCTATCTTCGTTGTTCATTATGCGTTTAGAGCGACTAGACAACATAATTCTCGCCTCGATAAGAGAATAAATCACGGCACTTACCTATTAAAAACCAATATAAAAATGACAATAGCTTCTATGTCATTGATAAAGCTTTAAAAACTAAGCTATTCCGACATTTCTTATCCAGAATTGGGGTTAATTAACCCCAATCCCGGATAAGCAACGCCTGTAAGCACCGCTATTTATCCCCCTATCTTCGTTGTTCATTATGCGTTTAGAGCGACTAGACAACATAATTCTCGCCTCGATAAGGGAACAAATCACGGCACTTACCTATTAAAAACCGACATAAAAATGGCAATAGCTTCTATGTCATTGATAAAGCTTTAAAAACTAAGCTATTCCGACATTTCTTATCCAGAATTGGGGTTAGTTATTAGCTGAACCAGTGCTTTGTTCGATTGGCAAACCAAACCAAAGACAACATAACGGGTACTTCGACCAGCACGCCAACCACAGTCGCCAACGCAGCACCTGAGTGCAGACCAAACAAAGATATGGCAACGGCAACGGCGAGTTCAAAAAAGTTTGACGTACCAATCATACAGGCTGGGGCTGCTACATTATGGGGTAGCTTCATTTTCTTGGCAGAAAAATAGGCGATGGCAAAAATACCATAGGTCTGGATCATAAGTGGAATGGCAATTAAAAGGATCGCTTCAGGCTTAGCAATAATCGTTTCTGATTGAAAGCCGAACAGTAAAACAACCGTCGCCAAAAGACCCACAATCGACCAAGGTTTCAATGTCCCAAGAAATTTTTCGAGCCGCGTATGGTCATGGTTTCTATCCAACTTTTTCCGAGTCAATACACCAGCCAATAGCGGGATTAATACATAGAGCACGACGGACAACAGTAGGGTGTCCCAAGGCACGGTAATGTCGGTGATCCCTAACAACAATCCGGCAATCGGTGCAAAAGCAAAAATCATAATGACGTCGTTGATTGAGACCTGAACAAGGGTGTAGTTAGCGTCACCCTTGGTTAACTGACTCCAGACAAAGACCATCGCAGTACAGGGGGCAACACCCAACAAAATCATACCCGCGATATACTCAGTGGCTGTTTGAGGGTCCACCCATTGCGCAAATAATCCTTTGAAAAACAACCAGCCTAGCAATGCCATGGTGAAAGGTTTCACCAACCAATTAATGACCAGTGTCAGTATTAGCCCTTGTGGCTTTTTCCCAACATCTTTTAGCGATGAAAAGTCGACTTGTACCATCATTGGATAAATCATTATCCAAATCAGCACAGCAATCACGATATTAACGTGGGCAAACTCTAGCTGAGCAATTGCTGCGAAAGCATCGGGTGCCACTGAACCGAGTCCGATACCCAGAAGAATCGCCAAACCAACCCAGACGGATAAGTACCTTTCAAACAATCCCATTTCTAGATCCTTTTTCAAAGTGAACGTTGGTTAACGCGCTGACTAACTTGTTCTGCAGATTCGACCCGTTCGGAATAACGATCAACAAAATAGTGTTTGTTGTCACGTAAGAGTATGGTGAACTTCATCAATTCTTCCATTACATCAACAATGCGATTGTAATAAGGCGAAGGCTTCATCCGATCGTTTTCATCAAACTCTAAAAAGGCTTTAGGTATGGAAGATTGATTGGGGATGGTCACCATTCTCATCCAACGTCCCAAGACGCGCATCTGATTGACCGAATTGAACGATTGTGAGCCTCCACAGACTTGCATTACCGCCAGTGTTTTACCCTGTGTAGGGCGCACGCCACCGATGTTTAATGGAACCCAGTCTATCTGGCTTTTAAAAATGCTGGTCATAGAGCCGTGCCTTTCCGGTGAGCACCATACTTGTCCTTCGGACCACATCATCAATTCTCGAAGTTCTTTTACTTTAGGGTGATGTTCGTCTGCGGTGTCGGTTTGTGGTAAGCCATGTGGATTAAACACCTTGGCTTCGGCTCCAAAGCGATTTAATAACCTTGCACACTCTTCAATAACAAGACGACTGAAAGAACGCTCACGTAGAGAGCCGTACAACAACAAAATTCTAGGTTTATGAATGGCCGGAGCTTGTTGGCATTTTTCCAAAGTCGGTACATCAAGTTGTGTTTCATCAATGTTGGGTAAAGACAAATCGTTTAACATTTTCATTTGGCTCCTAATGCTTCCAATTCTGCTTTTAACTCTGCTGTGCTCAGTTTTTTTGCTGCCAACGTTTTCAAATTCAGAACTCTTTGCTTAATTTGTTCAATACAGGCGCGAAACGCGTCAGCTTTTTCTTCATCAGAACCGTCTAATTTGGAAGGGTCGCTCAAGCCCCAATGGATTTTTAACGAATTTCCAAACCAGACCGGACAGGTTTCCGCTGCGGCCGAGTCGCAGACCGTGATCACTATATCCGCTGCGAAGTCTTCAAATTCATCCCAAGATTGGCTTTGTAAACCTTGTGTTGAGATACCGGCTTCTTTTAAATAAGTGAGTGATAGAGGGTGTACTTCGCCAACAGGTTGGCTGCCGGCACTCTTGGCTTCGATTACACCTTGCGCAAAATGGTTGGTGATCGCCTCTGACAATATGCTTCGGCAACGATTATGGGTACAAATATATAAAATTTTCATTCTATTCCTTAACAGTTATGCGCCCGGTTTTGTCGACAACAAACCAGGTGGCTCAAGGACTCACCCAAGTAGCGGTGATTTTTGTCTGCAGTTTCACGGATGACATTCTTCGCCCAATCAGGAAGTTCTGGGTGAAGACGATAAAACATCCATTTTCCTTTTCGCTCTCCCTGCAAAATCTGACTTTCTCTTAGCTTGGCTAAATTACGTGACGTTTTGGGTTGATCAATATCTAAAGCCGAGACCAAATCACACACGCAGGCTTCTCCTACTTCAGATATGAGCAGTAACAACTTCAGACGTGCATCGTCGGCCAAACATTTAAAAAAATTACATGGGTTCATTTTTAATATATGTGAAAATATACATATGTGAATATTTGCATATTTTTGAAGGAAGTCAACGTTTAATTAGGATAACTAGCAACAATTCCGAATGGAATAGTAGGCGGTTTATTTTGATTTCCCCCTTAATGTTCGGAGGTTATAAACGCTGTTGATTGTCAGAGATTTTATCTTGCACGCGCAAAAAAATCTGCCTTTTTGAGGCTGAGCTTGGGTGGCAAGCCGGGCAATGGGAAGTAAAATCCAGCATCACTTTTTCCCAACGCCAAAGCGAAGGTCGAAGAACTGGGTATCTAAGAAGTAACTTTAAATATCTGATCCTCGCCTTGCCGCGCATAATGTTGAATGTGTATTCGGCACTGAGTAAATCAAATCGGTTTTTATCGGCGTACTTCATAAGCGTCGCAGATTTTCTGTCCCCTGAAAAAGATAGGCTGTCTAAACAGCAACCTATCAACTCATTATTTTATGAATGGGCAGGGCCCATCAATCGCTCATGCATGTCGTGTTTTAAATATAGCAAGGCTCCAGTTTCACTGACTAGGTCTGAATGGTAACTGCCTTGTTCCATGGTGTGAAAATCCCCTTCATTCAATACATGATTCCCCACTCTAACACTACCCTCAAGGACTAAGCATTCTTCGTCGTTATTGTGACGGTGTCCGGTTATAATGGCGCCTGGTTTCAGCCTCCACAGGGCGGTTTGAATCTTTTTGTTATGATCTTGATGGAGTATTTTTATTGATATGTTTTCATCTAATTCAAACCATTCTTGCAGGTTCGCTCGATTCGTCATCCCGCCATCAGGACACTCTCCGTCAATACGCTTTTTAATCGCGCCTCGCATGCGTTGTTTCAGCGAGGAATCAATTGTGGTAGCTGCGGAGTTCTCTGCTAACAGCATTAATTCATGTTGTGACAATACTTCTTCATTATCATTATGATTCATTGCAGATCTCGATTTTTAAGTTTGATATTTAGGGTTTCAAGTGCGCGACGGATGTTAGATTTTACGGATCCTAATGGCATATCGATCGCTTGGGAAATTTCTGAATGACTTAGCCCTTTATAAAAAGCGAGCGACAACAATTGTTTTTGTACCATGGACAATTGTTC
This sequence comes from Aliiglaciecola sp. M165, assembly GCF_007197995.1. Classification (GTDB taxonomy): domain Bacteria; phylum Pseudomonadota; class Gammaproteobacteria; order Enterobacterales; family Alteromonadaceae; genus Aliiglaciecola. Next base: position 269,838 of record NZ_VKKH01000005.1, on the reverse strand, counting down.
AAGCGCTTTTTGGGTTTCATTGTTATCGCTATTGAGCATAATGACTTTTTCTGGTTCATAGCTACCATCTGAAAATTCATCGAAGCATTCCATCGCATCTTTCATCATTTCTTTGAAGGTCTTACGCTTACGATAAAGGTCTTACGCTTACGATAAAGGTCTAACGCTCGACATCGCGCAATTAGCAAGCACCAGCCAATTACACTCCCGCGTTCACTGTAATACTTTGTTGCTTGTTGCCAGATTTGAGCAAAAACGTCACAAACCACTTCTTCAGTATCGTTTTTATCTCCCAATATTCTGAATACTAGGCTATAGACCCGGTCAACAGTGAGATCGTAAAAATCAGAAAAAGCCTGTTCATCCGATTGCTGAATTGAACAGATGAGTAAGAATAGTTTTTCCTGAAGAATATCGTCTGCGTGAAGCCGTTTATTCATGTCGTGTTTGATTTGCTTAAAGTGTGTTTGATTATGAACCACGTCAGCTACTCTCGCTAATTGTATCTACTAGAGCCTGTCGAACATAATTTGTACAGCAACATTCAACACGCTTTTGTTTAGTTCACTACTTCGAACCTGTTTGTTGTCCTTCTAATCTCTCTTAACGCTCCCATTTGCAGACTGGATGCAATTTTTTAAACTATTTTTAATATTTCTTGGATAAGCAATTTCGATGTGCAGCGTTAAGGGGGATTCGTTTGCTTTTATGTTTTGTTGTGGTCGTCATCGACTCCGCGCTATTCAGTGCAAAACACAAACTGATCTTTGCCTGAACGCTTGGCGCGATAGAGGTTTTTGTCAGCAGCCTCAACCATGTCTTTAATGTGTGCACGTTGTGGACGGGTATCAAATACGGCACCACCACTTAGGGTCACCTGTATGGTATTACCGTTGGCGGTGTATTGAATGTTTCTGACGTTAGACAGAACTCGCTCGCTCAAAGAACTGATTTCGTCGTTCGAGTTGACATTAAGCAGTATAATGAATTCCTCTCCACCGTATCGGGCGACGACGTCTGTCTCTCTTACTGCTTGGCGTATTGCCTGGCTCACTAATTTAAGGATTTCATCTCCAACGACGTGACCAAAGTTATCGTTAATACTTTTAAAATTGTCGATGTCAAGAATGGCGATCCCCAGGCCACTTGCTTCAGTGCGCGATTGAGAAAGCCGACGATCTAAACGTCGATTAAACGCGCGCCTGTTCATAACCCCAGTTAGTTCATCCATTTCGCTTTGACTGAACAAAGCGATCTTTTCTTTACGGTTTAGATTCCATAATGCAAAGGATATAAAAAAAGCGTAGCTAAAGGCGCACAAGGATGATACAAGCAAAAGCGTATCGCGCTGTGGCGTGTGCGTGCTCGCCATCTCATTTTTGTTTAGAGAAATGAGGATAACAGCGACGATACCCAAGGTCACAAATGAAGCGGTGCGTTTTGCCTGCCTGTCGCCCATAAAAAAAATTAGCAGCGAAGGTACGGCTCCGATCCAGGGTAAGGCTGGAGAAGAGACTACGCCATAGTCAAAAAGAAAAAAGCCGATTAGAAATACCGTCAACCAGCATCCACACTGGTATAGCCAAGTCTCTTTGATGGGGGCATAACTGGCAATTAAGATCACAAAAAATGCTAGTGCACTGATGAGTAGCACAAGCGTGTTGCCAAAAGTTGCTTTGTCTTCTAGGTACAAAAAATGTCCTAGCACTATGCAAATAACCACCGATAGCACCTGCAATTGGCGAAAAATAGACTGTCGATAACGAGCATTAAGCTGCGCGGAAGTTGTCATGGCTTATAGGACCTGATATCCAGAATTTAGGTTAAATAACGGCTTTGACACCTTGTTGGATGCACTAATTGCTGTAATAACGGGGTTAAAATGTATAACGCAGTGACAATCTGACATTGCGCGGGGCTAAAGGATGAAAATGTATATCTTCAACACCTGATTCTGGCTCTGTGGCTAAACGGGATGAATAGAAGTAATCGATATCATGGTCTTTGCTATTTAACAGATTGAGGATTTCCACTTTTACCTCAAGATCACGCCAACGATACGCGGCCAACGCATTCACAGTAGTTGAAGGTTGAGAGCGCACTTGACCGCTTTCTTCCAGGACTCGCGGACCAAAATGACGAATACGCAGCGATCCTGTTAGCCCATTGTCCCAGTGAGCCGAAACGCCCAATTGCGCGACTCGGTCAATAGCGCCGGGAACTCGAGAGTTTTCTTTTGAAACACCTGTAAAGCGCGCGTTTGATTGAGCATACTCGGCATCAAATGTTATCAAATCACTGATTCGCCAATATGCTGTCATTTCAATGCCAGAACGGCGACTGGCTAAACTTGGTTCAGTATTGCCAGCATCACCTACAAACAATAATTCACTGTCTAGAGAAAGCTGCCATAAGGCGATCGATGCATTGAACGTGTCATTATTAGACCAGCGCAGTCCAATTTCGCTGCCTTGAGAACGGACTAAAGGATCAACTGGGCGAATCGCACTCCCATCAATGGGATCGACAGTTGAAACTGTGCCCCGCGCATCGTTAGAATGGAAGCCTTGTCCGGCAGACAAATACACATCGGCCTGTTCATTTACTTCAAATACCAAACCGGCTTTGAGGGAACTCAATCCATCATGTTTACTACCCGAATTGTCAGCTAATTCTACTCCGTTTATATTGCGCGTGAGTTGACTATGGACATCACTTTGGAAATAGTCGTATCGACCACCAATATGTCCGTAGAGCCGATCTGATAAGGTAAATCGGTGATCAACGTAAGCCGAGAGATTTTGTTGCTCAACCTTGTCTAATCGAATAGCGCCTTGACGTTGCCTATTGTGTGTAGCAAACAGGCCGACATCCATGATGTCGTCATATTGTCCGCTGATACCAAAGGTCGTGCGCGCATTGTGATGCTCAAAGTGTCTGTGAAAATTAAAGCCATACACTAGTCGGTTGTCTAGCTGCTCAAATTGGTCTGAGGATTCCGGGTTATCGAGAATATAGGTGAAATTAGAGTACAACTGTAGTTGATAGTCGATGGCAAATGCGTTGAACGACATTTTTTCACTGTTCCACTGCAAGTTTGCACTGTACCGGCTTGAATTCCCACCGGTCGTCGTGTCCAAAGAGCCGAGCCTATCGAGCAAACCTTGCTCTACTGCGCGCTGAGGAATTTGATCTGCACCGTTCCATTGATTGTCATACGCCATGAATGACAGTGCCCAGCTGCCTGAAGAGGTTTTGTGGCGAGCCTTAACAAATACGTTCTTCTTCTGAACATCTTCATTTATATCTGTCCATGGACCATCATAAGTCTGTAACTCTGCTGCCGCCCAAAGTGACGTGTTTTGCTGCAAATCGAGTTGTGTGGCGGCCACCGAACGCAGGTAATTGTGCTGACCGACAGTGACCGCAGCAAAGTTCTGTTTTAACTTCTCATGGCTAATGAATGCAGCACTTCCCGCGCCAGAAAAATCCCCAACATCGGCGTAATAGGGCCCCTTTTTAAAGTCTATTTGTCCCACGGTTTCGGCAATAATAAAATTCAAATCTGTGTATCCTTGCCCATGACCATGAGAACGAATATTGACAGGCATACCATCTAAAAAGGTAGCGAAGTCAGTGCCATGATCCAGATTGAATCCCCTTAAAAAAAGCTGGTTCGCCTTGCCACTGCCGCTGTGCTGTGTGGCGATCATGCCGGGAATAAGCTCCAATAGTTCACCATTTCGCAACAAGGGTCTGAATTGAAACTCTTGTTCAGAAACCACACCTTGGGACGCAGAGATCGCTGCGCCTACTAGGTTAGCGCGAGATGTGCTAACGGTTAATCGTTCAATGTCTACAGCGGCATGCACTCCCGTCACAAGACAGATTGAAAAGATTGTTGATGTAGATGTCCATAATCGAAAGGGTTGAGTTTGCACCTGTCTTGTTCCTTGCATTATTTCTAGTAATTAAGCAAACGGCTCAAGACGGACATTGGATGCAGTTTAAAGTTATACCAATCTATTTCTTCGTGCAGTTTGGTATTTAATGGGCATCAAAAAAGGAAGGCATAAAAAAACGCCCCGAAGGGCGTTTTGTGTACGTATATTTATTCAGTAAACTGATGTTCTACTCAACAGGAAAGCCGCGATCACGCATGAGTGCTTCAACTTTTGCATCTCGGCCACGAAACAGACGATAAGCTTCTGCTGGGTCCATCGCATTACGAATAGCAAATAGGTGTTTTACCAAACGTTCGCCGACTTCTTTGTCGTAGAATCCGCCAGGTGCTTCAGCAAATGCTTCTGCGGCATCTGAGGTGAGGACCTCTGCCCACATGTAGCCATAGTAGCTCGACGCATAGCCTTCGCTACTAAAGATATGTCCAAAGTGTGTGCTGCGATGACGCATGACAATTTCTTCTGGCATACCCAGTTTAGTCAACTGCTCTTTTTCAAATGTTTGTGGATCAATCTGAGCAGGATCGGTTGTGTGATACAGCAAATCCATAATGGCAGATGCCATATACTCTGTGGTTTTGAATCCTTCGTTGAAGGTCGACGCTTTTTTGATTTTCGCAACGAGCTCTTCTGGAATCGGCTCGCCGGTTTTGTAGTGCACCAAATAGTTGTCGATCACTTCGTCTGTGGTCAACCAACGCTCCAATAACTGAGATTGGAATTCGGTGTAATCACGAACGCCAGAATGTGACGTAGGATAGGCTACTGTTGCTGCCAAGAAGTGCAGTGCATGACCGAACTCATGGAAGTAGGTTTCAGCATCATCAAAAGAGATAAGCGTGGGTTCACCTTCAGGGCCTTTCACAAAGTTTGAGTTGTTGGAAGACAGTACCGTTTTCTTACCATCAAAGGTCGTGTGACTGCGGTAAGTTGTTGCCCAAGCGCCAGAGCGTTTGCCTTTGCGAGCGAACGGGTCAAGATACCACAAACCAATATGCTCTCCGGTGGTGAGGTCGGTAACATCCCATACTTTAACGTCTTCGTGGAATACCGGCACCGAACCTTCAGGAACAGGTGAGAATTTGAAATTGAACAAACGACCCGCAACGTAAAACATCGCTTCTCTTAGTTTGTCTAACTGCAAATATTGCTTCACTTCATCTGAATCTAGGTCGTATTTTTCTTTACGAACTTTTTCAGCATAATACCGATAATCCCAAGGTTTTATGGTAATGTCTGCGCCTTCGGCATCTGCAACCGCCTGCATGTCTTTAACTTCTTCTTCCACACGAGCAATGGCTGCGGGCCAGACTTTTTCCATTAAGTCCATGGCATTTTGTGGGTTTTTCGCCATGCGGTCTTCTAAGCGCCAAGCTGAATAGTTGTCGTAGCCTAACAACTTAATACGCTCGTGGCGAAGCGCCAAAATCTGCTTGATCAATTCATTATTATCGTACTCATCGCCATTGTTGCCACGGCTGTAGTAGGTTTCCCAGACCTTCTTGCGTAATTCACGTTCATCCGAGTACGTCAGGAAAGGGTCCATTGAAGACCGGGTGTTAGTAATTGCATACTTACCTTCCTGATCACGGCTTGCAGCCGCTGAAGCTGCCGCAGTGACAAATGATTCAGGTAGTCCAGAGAGCTGGTCTTCAGTGATGTACAGAACATAATTTTCTTCATCGGCCAATACGTTATTGGCAAATTTGGTTTGAAGAGTAGCAAGTTCTTGATTGATTTCAGCATAGCGAGCTTTGGCTTCACCTTCCAATGTCGCGCCGTTTCGCGCAAACCCATTGTAATTTAACCATGTAACCCGTTGTTGCTCTGGTGTCAGGGTTTTAAACTCTTCGCCTTCATAAACCGCTTTGACTCGGGCAAAAAGAGCCTCGTTTTGATTGATTTTGGAACTGAACGCGGAGATCTTAGGTACCATCTCAGCCTGTATTTCACGAAACTCAGGGCTGTTCATATTTGAACTCCAAATGCCCCAATAGCGGAATACTCTGTTGAGTTCCGCACCGGATCGTTCCAGTGCCGCGATGGTGTTTTCGAATGTTGGAGCATCTGGGTTATTAACGATTGCGTCTACTTCCGCCAGATTGATTTCCATGCCTTTTTCAAGAGCAGGTTTAAGGTCGGCCAAATCCATTTTGTCAAATGCAGGCACACCACCGTAAGGGCCAGCGTATTCAGCTAACAACGGATTGTCTGCTTGTTGAGTTGCTTCCATAGCCGGTTTTTCTGCAGCTGTTTGGGTGTCTGTCGAGGGTTTCGAACAACCAGCCAGTGTCGCGATCATAGCGGCGCTGGTTAGGGTCAGGGCAAATTTATTCATGTATGATTCCAGTTATGTTTGGAGATTTTTTCTGTCTTTATAATTATAAGAGCGACGTCATGTGCACCGCTCAAGCAAATCAATACTAATGACTGCGCCCGAAACTACAAGTCCAACAGTCTCAGTGCAGAGTTGTTTACCGTATTTTAAAGCTTACAGATCAACCAATGGCAAATTCTTTAAGTAATAAGTAGGCAGGCATAACCTCTTCGACAATACGCATTTGCTCATCATTTAAATTTAAGGTTATGTTTTGCGGCTGTGCAAAACCGGTTGAAAGATTTACTGAGTGGTACCAATGCTTTGCCCACACACCGTCACTTTCTCGGGTGCCTTGTGGCCAAGCCAACATATTTGGGTCAAATGAAACTTCCAGCGCGTCACAAAGTGCAGAAATGATCTTGTGTGGATCATTCAACACTGCATTTGAATCCACTACCGGGATGTTTTGCCCGGTGATAGCAGAAATATCCTGAAACAATTCTGCCTGGCGAATAATGCCAATATCTTCTGCTGTGCACACACCTCGGCTATTAAAATAGGAGTTAACCACTTGATGAGGATCGCGAATTAAAAAGCAGTGTTTTAACCCTTCTGTCCACCTCAAGTCAACGTTATCCAGCATGTGATGAGTCATATGTTTTTGGTACTGCAGCGGTGTCGAACAAGGCCCATTTACCAGCGCCCGAGTGACGGTATCATAGTCGCTACTTTGTGAAGCGATAACCTCTTCAAAAAGTGGATGGGGGCTTTGTGTTTTGTTTAAATAAAACGAATAAAAGGGCTCATCAACAACACTGCAATCAGAACGATTCTCCCAACTACGCATCATTGCTGTGGAGATATTACGTGGCCCTGACCACATGGCGATTCGTAGCGTCATATATTTGGAGCTCCCAGAGATTCAATTAAATCAATATAATGTTGTTGCAACGTTGCGATCATCGGATTTTCCGGGTGACCAATCATACGCCCATCCACCTCGGATACCGGGGTTAGTCCGGCAAAGGTACCCGTGATAAACGCTTCATCGGCGGCGTAAACATCCGACAAAGTGAAGTTCTTTTCGTAAACAGGAATATTGTTGGCCTGACAAAGTTGAATGACATTACGACGCGTTATCCCATCCAGGCAAAAATCTCCTGTGGACGTCCAGACTTCACCCTGGGTGACAATGAAAAAGTGGGTTGAGTTACAGGTAGCAACAAATCCGTGAGGATCAAGCATCAAGGCTTCATCTACGCCTGCTTTGGCAGCTTGTATACAAGCGAATATGCAGTTTAATTTGGAATGCGTATTGAGCTTGGGATCTTGAACATCTGGATAGCCACGTCGAACATGAGTGGTAAAAAGTGCCACGCCATTTTCATTGGGTTGTAAAGGTGTTTTAAACTCTGGAATGATCACTATGGTTGCAGGTGAAATCGTAACTCTGGGATCCTGATATGGGGTAGCCTTTATGCCACGGGTGACCATTAATCGAATATGCACGCCGTCTTCCATATGATTTGCCTGACAGGTATTGAGGATGCGTTCAACCAATTTTTCTTTGCTCAACCCTATATCCATGTCCAGCGCCTTTGCGCCATCGTACAAACGTTTCATGTGTTGCTCGATAAAGGCTAGTTTGCCCTGATGCAGACGAATTCCTTCCCAAACACCATCGCCCAAAATAAACCCACTATCAAACACAGAGATCTTTGCTTCATTACGAGGATAGAGTTCGTCATTAATATTGATTAGTATGGTCTGATTGCGCGGATCATCCGCGTACTGGTGCGTACCCATAAATGGCCTTGTTGTGTCATTTTGTGTTTAGAACATAAACAAATTTAATTAAAAAAGAAATGCGAATAGGTTTTCTAGCTCAAAAAGTCTAACAATGAATCAGCAGATTTAACCTATTCAAATAAATGATAAGTGAGAACCCAATGAGTCAGTCAATGCAGCCAAATACTATCCCAAACAATCTTATTCATGCCTATGTAATCCCTGGTGTGAAGCGGGATGTGTCGGCAATGATAAGACCTTGCAAAGCGACTCGTGAATGGATGGACAATACGCCCGCCCGTTATGCATATCGGTGTATTCCGTTAACGGCTGCAAACACCATGGGCTGGGAGCTTTTGAATCCGGTCGACGTGGAAATTAGCTGGAGCGGTATGGAAAATGGAGATCGCTTAGACATTCGACCGGCAAAGCAAGATCCCTTTGCGCCACTACCGCACTTTGGCTCAGGCACTGTGACTTGGTATTTACCTTTTTTGTTTCGAACCCCTCCGGAATATGGCTTGTTAATATCTGGACCAGCCAATCATGACAAATCAGCACTCACGCCACTCGATGCTTTTGTGCGAACTGACTGGGTACCCTTTCCATTTACCATGAACTGGCGTTTTACCGAGGCACAAAAGACCGTTAAATTTGCTGCAGGAGAGCCTATTTGCCGGATCATGCCTTACCCGCTCGCCTTGCTCAATGATATGCAAATGGAGCTTCATGATTTGGGCGAAGACCCAGTTTTCATGCAAAAGGTTCAGGAATGGGATCAGAACCGCCAGCGCAATTACCAAAAACAAAAAGAGGCGGAACAACAGTGGGCGGCTGAAGGCAAAAAGCCAGAAATGAAAGACTTGTGGAACTCTCAATATGCCAAAGGCGAAGGAAGCGAGATTGGCAAAGTCAAACATCAAAACGTATTTAAATGTGCAGAGCCTGTTGATAAACGAAAAAAGTAACAAGATAAAATTTTCAATAGTTGTTGCTAAGTCATTGAATATTAAATAGACAGAATCAGGTCCGCCAAGTTAAGGTATTTTTACATATACCTATTGTTGATAGGCGTACGTTAAACCTTAAAAAAATTGCGTACTATTTGACCATGTTAAACGCACCTTGTGAGTGAAGTTCATGGTCAAATATCTTTGTTTGTTGATGACACTAGTTGGCACTACCTGCCAAGCACAAGACAACTTTGTTTCGCAAAGTGTCAATTGGCTTAAATCAAGCTTACCCGACACCGTCAATGTTGAGTTTAATAAATCACGTATCAAATTTAACGGTTGTAAACACCGCGAGTATGAACTGAAACTTACCCAGCCTTTTACCGAAAACTTCTCCTTTGAAGGCGGATTAACTTATGCAAAGGGTCAGTTGAGCTGGGGTATTAACAACCAGAAAATCAGCTTAAAACGCTATTCAGTGATGCCAAGATACGAAGTAAATCATTATGTAAGCGTCAGCGCTGGAATGGTTTTACAATCAGCCCCTGAGTTTAAATCTTCTCAAGGCGTGCAATTCGAACTTCCCGAAAGCCGTATATACATGATCACTAGTCGATTTAAAGGTGTTCGTGAAGATCATCATGTCGACCTGGAATTTAGTAGCCATCGTTGGGAGTCTACGGGCGAACTAGGTAGTTTGTTCGACAATGGCTTTATCGATAACAAAGTTAACGTTAGTTACTCTGCATACTTTTAAATTATACGGCTCCTTGCTCGACACTTTCTGGGTCGGAAAGACAATCCAAATGATCGACATTACATAACAATCTTGTCTGCCAGGGTGACGTTTTGGAAATACTTGTCACGCACGTATTCTCGAAACCAAGTCTTTGTATTTCAGTTTCTTTCAAGCCAAATATCTCTGCGAATATCACGCGCAATACCAAACCATGTGTCATAACTAACACGTCGCTTTGCGTCTTTGTCGATTTATTTAGTACCAAGTCCCATGCGTCAAAAACTCTTTTTACAAACTGAGGATGGCTTTCACCTTGGGGGGGATGATAATCCTTGGCAAAAAAATCCTCTTGAATACTGTCATAAGGTTGACCGCGCAGTGAACCAAAACTTCTTTCTTGCAAAAGCTCGGTGTATTCGATTTGACAGTTGAGCGCCTCGTGAAGTGGTGCAGCTGTTTGTTGGGTGCGCATATGATCGCTGCAAAGAATTAATCCAATATCTGCATTCTTATAAGCGTTGGCAAGCAGCTGTGCTTGTTGATGACCTAATGACGACAAAGGCGTATCAGGTGTTTGTACTACGCGCTCGCGATTGCTATCAGTTTGTCCGTGTCGCACCCAATAAACTGTCATGACATCAGTAATCTAGGCAAATACAACGGTTTTATGTTGATGAATAATCACGCGATCTTGCAAGTGATAACGTACACCATTAGCAAGGGCGGCTTTTTCACAGTTTTTTCCTTTTCGCACCATGTCAGCTGCCGAATCACTGTGACTGATTCTGATCACTTCTTGTTCAATTATCGGGCCTTCATCCAAGTCTTTAGTCACATAATGACAGGTCGCCCCAATAAGTTTCACCCCTCTATCATAAGCTTGTTGATAAGGCTTTGCGCCTGCGAAAGAAGGTAAAAAACTGTGATGAATGTTGATGGCTTTGCCGGCTAATTTTTGACACAAGGAATCCGGTACGATTTGCATAAAACGCGCAAGCACCGTCAAGTCAGCTTGATACTCGTCAAGCAGGGCTTCGACCTGAGCAAAGGCACTGGCTTTGTCCTGGTTTTTAAAGTCCACCCAATGAAATGGCACCTTATACCAGTCAGCAAATTGTTTCATTTGTGGGTGATTGGCGATAATACACGGAATGTCACAATCCAATTCATTGGTATGCCAGCGATGCAATATATCGATCAAACAATGAGACTCATGGCTGGCAAGTAATGCTACTTTTTGTTTTTGATGTGAATCACTGACTTTCCAGTTCATCGAAAACGTCTCAGCCAAGGGCGCAAATGCCTGCTTAAAACTATCTAAACTGAGATTTAACGAATCAGCTTCAATCTCATGACGCATAAAAAAGCGCCCGAGCTGAGTATCGGTATGATGGCTGGCTTCGACTATGGTCGCCTGATGCTCAGCCAAAAACTGACTGACTGCAGCGACCAAACCCACCTGGTCAGGACAATCAATGACTAATCGAAAAGTTTGTTGCATAAGGCATTCCCTGGAAACATTAACACGCAATTGTCGCGTATTGTGCGATCCAAGGCACTGAGGGTAAAGCACTTATTTGCATAACTCATCACCGCTTGCCCGGCTGAGGGCGTGCAAACGGGTTTAGTCGCCAACTTTGACGTATTGGGTATTGCACTCCTGATTTACCAGAGACGGACTCAAACAAGTGCAGTTGATCGAAGTTAACTTTAAAATCCGCTGCAATTAATGAGGATGGTGGGTCGTTCGGAGCTTTTCTAACAATGGAAACATGGGGTACGTAGGGCTTAGTGGAGACCACAATTCCAGCCTGTTGAGATAATTCTTTTAAACGCCCATGAATCTGAGTTGCTGCTTGAATATTTCCAGAGCAACCCAGCCATAAAATCTTAGGTTTTGACCAATAACCGTATTGGTCAAGATGCAATTCAAAGGGCTTGAAGTTTTCGTGGCAGTGCTCAATAGACTGGGTCAATAAATCCAATTGAGTCGTCGTCACCTGACCAAGAAATACACTGGTTACATGAAAGTTTTTTGCCGGAATACTGCGTTCAAAATGGGGCAACGAAATCGAACGCCAATGTTCAATAGCCAATTTATCTTTCGCGGACAAATCAAATCCTAAAAAATAGCGCATCATTTTCTCTTCGCGTTAAACTAGCCCGATTATAAAACATTTTGAGTTTACCTGTTGTTACCCGTAGAAACATGTTGGCCTGAATTGGCAAAACAGATCATCGAGCATGATGTGATCCTCAGTGCACCGCCTGGTGCAGGGAAATCGACGTTTTTGCCTTTAAAACTGTTGCAGTTGCCTTGCTTTTCAGACAAAAAAATTATCATGCTGCAACCACGTCAAATCGCGGTCAGATCCATTGCACAGTACCTTGCTGAGCAAATCAACGAGGATGTCGGACAAACTATAGGCTATCGAATGCGAGGAGAGCGTCGTGTAAGCGCTAATACACGGCTTGAAATTGTCACCGAGGGGTTGTTAACGCGGACCTTACAGAACGACCCTGAGCTAAACGGAGTTGGCTTAGTGATTTTTGATGAGTTCCATGAAAGAAACTTGCATGCGGATTTTGCTTTGGCATTGTGTTTGGATGCACAAGCTGGGTTACGCGAAGATCTTCGCGTGTTGGTCATGTCGGCAACGTTGGATCCGCAGTTGCTCAGCAAAACCCTACCAGACGCCAAACAGGTTCACAGTGAAGGGAGAAGTTTTCCTGTTGATCTATTGTATCGCCCTGCACTGAATCGTCAAAAACTCGAAACACATGTTTTTCAGGTTATTCAAGAAGCCTTGGAGCAACACAATGGCGATATGCTGGTGTTTTTACCTGGAGCCAGACAAATTCAGCTAGTCGCGGCGCAATGCAACCAAACTTTTAGTGCCGACATCAAGGTGTTCCCACTCTATGGCATGTTGGACAAAAAACAGCAACAGCAAGCAGTGCTGCCTTCTGTGCAAGGACAGCGGAAAATTGTATTGGCCACCAATATTGCCGAGACTAGCTTAACGATCGATGGGATCACCATTGTTATCGACTCGGGCAAAGAGAATGTGTCGAGTTTCAATTTAACGAAAGGGATCTCGCAGCTATCGATGACGCAAATTTCCAAAGCCTCGGCAACACAGCGTGCGGGACGAGCCGGACGACTCAGTGCTGGTCATTGTTATCGCCTCTGGTCAAACGAAACGCAACAACGATTAATCGAACAACGGCCCGCGCAAATCCATGAATCTGATCTGAGCCAGTTTTATCTCGAGTCATTAATTTGGGGTAGCGAGTTTCATGAATTACAGCTACCAGAACAACCTAGCGAGGCTCAAATTAGCCATGCAAAAAACTTGCTGCACTGGCTTGGGATCATTGATGCCGCCGGGAAAGTTACCGCTCTGGGGCATCAATGCAACCAATTTGGCTGTCATCCAAGGTTTGCCAAGGTTTTAGCTAAAAGTGAACTACTTGGAGATAGCGCCAGTCAGCTTGCCTGCTTGTTGGTTGCCGTTTTGGAAGGGCGTCCCATTGCCGAGTTGCGCGAAGAGCCGAGTGTCGAAGTGCATTTAAATGTGGTTTTAAGTCAACCTAAACACCCGTTGTGGTTTGAGGCAAAACGTTGGGCGAAACGATTGTCAATCACCCTCAAAGCTGAGCAAATTAACCGTTCAATGTCACATCTACCTTCGCTTTTAGCTTGGTGTTTCCCAGAGTTTCTTGGCAAGCTTAGAGCGTCCGGTGGCTACCAGTTATTCAGTGGCGGCGGCGCAGATTTTTATTCTCCAGTGCCTTTTCATCAACTCGGTTCTCCAACTTGGCTACTTATTGGCAGGCTTAATTTTAATCAGCATGGGGATGCGATTATAAACTTAGCGCTACCAGTAGATAGAACATTTATTGATGAGCAATTTTCTGCGTTTTTCCAATGTGAGCAGCATTGTCTTTGGTCGACTCAACATAAACGTGTCGTGGCCAGAGAGCTCACCAAACTGGGTGAAATTGTTATTGAAGAAAGACAAATTAGTGAAATAGATCCCGCACTCAGCATGGCAGCAGTGCTGGGATTTGTGCGCAAATCTGGCCTCAACTGTCTACAGTGGAATGAATCTATTGTGCAGTTACTGGGCAGGTTGAAATTAGCCCATAGGGTGTTGGCGGGGGATTGGCCTGACTTTACAGAACAGACGCTGCTAGACACCCTAGACGATTGGTTGATACCTTATCTTGATGATGTCACCAGTGAAAAATTACTGCGGGCGCTGAATTGGCAACAAATATTGCTCGACAGGTTGGATTGGAACCAGCAAAAAGTGTTGCAGCAAGAATTGCCAACGCATTTAAAGGTGGCGTCTGGACAAGATTGTAAGCTTACGTATCTCGATGATGGCACAGTCGAGTTGCAGGTGAAAATGCAACAGGTGTATGGCTGGCAACAATCTCCTCGCATTGCCAATGGCAGCATTGCTGTGGTGTTGTCCCTTCTTTCGCCCGCAGGAAGGCCTTTGCAAAAGACCGCAGATCTTGCTGGTTTTTGGCAAGGCTCTTACAAAGATGTGCAAAAAGAAATGAAAGGTCGCTATCCAAAACACTTTTGGCCTGATGACCCGGCCAACGCTAAGGCCACCTCTAAAACTAAAAAACATATGTAAGATTGGGGTTAATTAATCCCAATTCTGGATAAGAAATGTCGGAATAGCTTAGTTTTTAAAGCTTTATCAATGACATAGAAGTTATCGTCATTTTGATATTGGTTTTTTATAGGTAAGTGCCGTGATTTATTCCCTTATCAAGGCGAGAATTATATTGTCTAGTCGCTCTAAACGCATAATGAACAACGAAGATAGGGGGATAAATAGCGGTGCTTACAGGCGTTGCTTATCCGGGATTGGGGTTAATTAACAAGTGTTTCCAGTTCACGCCAATTGTGAGCAGCGCTTTGCGCTGTTACACTGCCGCGGAAAATTTTAAAAAAGCATTACAATAAAAATTCATGTCTGTTGCGCAAAAACTCAATCCTCTACCTTGGTTTCGTCGATATATTTGGAAGCTGCTACTGCTGGCGATCGTCGGCTTCGGCGCCTACATGTTTTATCTCGATGCGGTCATCGCTCAGCAATTTTCCGGTAATAAGTGGCAAGTCCCTGCGCAAATTTATGCTCGGCCATTAGTGCTCTCGCTCAAAGAAGAGATCACCGCTAAAGAAGTTATCGAAGAACTAGAACTGCTTGGATATCGCCGGGTGAGTCGAGCCCAAACCACCGGTGAATACGAATATCGCAATCAGCGATTTGTGGTGTATCGTCGAGCATTCCATTTCCCCGATGGCTTTCAAGGGGAAACGGCGTTGGCCATGACGCTTAAAGCTGGCCGAGTACATAGTATTACAAACCTCAACAGCCAAATGGATATTTCTAGCTTTCGCCTAGAGCCTTGGCTCGTCACTCGACTGTTGAGCGAAGGCAAAGAAGACCGTATGTTGGTGTCTTTGGGCCAGGTGCCACCAGAACTGTTGGATGCTTTGGTGCTCGTTGAAGACCGAGATTTTTATCAACATCATGGTATCGCGCCGCTGTCGATATTACGTGCGCTGATAGCCAATATCTCAGCAGGTCGCGCGGTGCAAGGAGGCAGTACCTTGACTCAGCAGTTGGTCAAAAATATGTATTTGACCAATGAAAAGTCAATTTCCCGCAAGGCTAAAGAAGCTTTGATGTCGATTTTGATCGACGCTCGCTACAGCAAAGACCAAATTCTAGAAGCCTATTTGAACGAAGTTTTTCTCGGCCAAAACGGCGATTCTGGGGTGCACGGCTTTGGTTTGGCCAGTTTTTTCTACTTTGATCGCCCTTTGAATGAATTGAATCTGACGGAAATGACTACCTTGGTTGGTATGATAAAAGGACCATCATATTACAATCCAAGGCGGCATCCAGAGCGGGTTATTGAGCGACGTAATCTCGTGCTGCGACTCATGTTTGAAGACGGGAAAATCAGTAAATCCACTTTTGAACGTTTATTGGATGAACCGGTGAATGTCGCCACAGGTGCAACCTTGGTGAAGGGAAAACACCCTGCATTTATGGATCAGGTACAACGCGAAATCCGCACTATTCTGGCCAATCCAGACATTCGCCAATCCGGGGTGAAAGTGTTTACTTCACTCGATTCCAATGCACAGCGAAAAGCCGAAATAGCCTTAACCTCAGGTGTTGACGAGATTGAATCAGATCGTAACCTCTCTGATCTTCAAGGTGCCATGGTGATCACTGATATTGACAGTGGTGAGGTACGTGCCATTGTTGGGGACAGAAAAACCCGTTTCAAAGGTTTCAATCGTGCGCTGGATGCCAGACGCTCGATAGGCTCGTTGGTCAAACCGGCAGTGTATTTGACTGCCTTAGAACGTCCGGAAGAATACCACCTTGCGACGCCTTTGTTTGATGAACCCATAGAGTTGCCTGACGATGGTGGCAAGCCTTGGAAACCACAAAATGCTGACAAACAATTTCGCGGGCAAGTGCCGTTATTTACCGCGTTAACTCAATCTTTAAATGTGCCTACGGTCAGTTTAGGCCTGGAACTAGGTATTGATAATATTGCAATGACACTTGAACGACTGGGTGTTGATGAAGCCATTACTCGGTTTCCAGCATTGACGCTAGGGGCCCTTGATTTGTCTCCCTTTCAGGTCAATCAGATGTACCAGACTATTGCTAACAATGGTGCGCAGCTCCCACTGCATACGGTAAATGCGATTTTGTCCGCCGACGATCAAGTAATGTGGACATTTGAGCAGCCCGCCATCCAACAGTTTGATGAAAAAGTTGTTTATTTAATGAATTACGCACTGCATAAAGTCACCTTAGAAGGCACGGCAAAGCAGGTTCGTCGTCGTTTTCCGTCTATTAACATGGCAGGGAAAACCGGAACCACTGACGATTACCGAGATAGCTGGTTTAGCGGATTCGATAAAAACATACTGGTCACCACATGGATTGGTAAGGACGATAATTCGCCCACTGGATTGACTGGTGCAAACGGTGCACTGAGATTGTATCTGGGGTATCAGGATCGACAAGAGCCTAAGTCTCTGGTCAGGCGGTTTCCTGCAGGATTGGGGATCGCACACTTCAATCCCAAATCAGGGCGCGCTACAAAAGCCGGGTGTCAATCGAGCATGAGCTTACCGGCAATTCTGGAAACACTGCCCAAACGACCTGATAAATGTGATGTGAAAAATCCGAAAATTCAGGAGCGTAAAAAGAGCTTATGGGAGCGGTTGTTTGGTTAGTTGAGTTGTCTTGCCCTTCAATTTGATTCGTCAGGTGATTCGATGCCTTTGTTCAGATGTTTTTTTAAAAAGGGCGTTAGATCTGCACCATCGCTACATTTAAGCCCACCTCCAGTAATCCCGGATAATACTGACAACGATTTATTCAAGGTCGAACTGCAATCGACTCTGACACTCAATTCTTTGCGATATTTTTCATCTTCAGTGGTAAAAGGGTCAAATTCTGGGAGCTGTAAATCCGGTGAAGTTTTTGTTTGCTGATAGCGTTTGGCTTGCTGCGAAGACAGCTGTTCAACGGCTTGTGAATGATAATTTTGCAAATGTTGACGTGCCAAATCGCGACTTATACCGCTTCCAGCCTGACCAGAAAAAATTAAGTCATCAGTTTGATTTTTAGCATGATCAATATCTTCGGGCATATCCAACACGGGCAAGTTGTCTCTGCGATCTTCAACAATCGTTTTAACCGGCTCGTTTTCAATAACTTCTGTTGGTATTTGATCTGCAGGCTCATCGATTTCAACTTCTGCCAAAGGCTCAACGACCTCTTGGAGTTTATTCGTAGGTTGCTCGTCAATCTCTTCCGTACTGTTATTGGTTGGAGGTTGAAATTTCGCAAGATCAACAAAAACGAGTTTCGCTTCAATGGGTTTTGTTTCTGCGTTTACGGGTGGCGCTTTATGTCCAGTATGGCTATAAAATATCCAGGCGCCAAGTGCTATATGGACGAGTAGCGACGCGCCAATAATGGGGAGTAATGAGGATTTTTTAACCTCTTGTTGTTCGATCCTATGCCTTTCAAATTCCACGAATAAACGGACTCATTCCCTGCAGACGACTGTGAGTAGAGTGATTTTTATTAGTAGAAGTTCCATGGCTTATTTTTATCAATTCATTCGTCTTTTTGAACCTTATAGGATCATTTTGGTGCAAAAAGCTGCAATCGCACCATTAGTGTGCGAATTTGAGTCGTTTTACAACGCTAGTAATCAGTAACTCATTGAAATATATGAATATATATTTATGGCACGAGACTTGTTCTATTCGGTTAGCATTTTAATAAAAAGCAAACACCGGGAGCAACATAATGAAATTAGTAACAGCGATAGTTAAGCCTTTTAAGCTTGACGACGTTCGCGAAGCCATCTCCGAGATCGGTATTGACGGGCTAACCGTTACCGAAGTTAAAGGATTTGGCCGTCAGAAAGGTCACACAGAACTCTACCGCGGTGCAGAGTATCAAGTGGATTTCTTACCTAAAGTGAAACTTGAAGTAGCGGTTCAAGACGATCATGTCGAGCGTTTAGTTGAAGCCATTGTTGGCGCAGCGAAAACCGGCAAAATTGGTGACGGAAAAGTATTTGTGTATGACTTAGAGCATGCCGTGCGTATCCGTACAGGTGAAACTGACGGCGAAGCCATCTAAGTAGTACAGGAGATAATCATGGAAATCACATTTGAACTTGGGTATGCACTAGATACCTTTTATTTTCTAATATGCGGCGCGTTAGTCATGTGGATGGCTGCCGGTTTCACCATGCTCGAAGCGGGTTTGGTGCGTGCAAAAAACACCACAGAAATTCTGACCAAAAACGTCGCCCTATATTCAATCGCTTGTATCATGTATATGGTTTGCGGTTATTCAATTATGTATGGCGGAGACGATTTCACTTGGTTCCTAAGTGGGATCACTGGTGACGGTGCTACAGGTGAAGCAGAGCCTGCTACCTATGCGCCTTCAGCTGACTTCTTCTTCCA
Organism: Aliiglaciecola sp. M165; assembly: GCF_007197995.1. Lineage (GTDB taxonomy): Bacteria > Pseudomonadota > Gammaproteobacteria > Enterobacterales > Alteromonadaceae > Aliiglaciecola. The sequence goes on along the minus strand of NZ_VKKH01000005.1, from coordinate 251,021 downwards.
GGTAGTTTTCGTTGCTACGGCAATGTCTATCGTTTCAGGTGCGGTTGCTGAGCGTATGAAACTATGGGCATTCCTGGCCTTTGCCGTTGTCTTGACAGGTTTCATCTATCCTATGGAAGGCGCTTGGACGTGGGGTGGCGAAGCAGTATTTGGTATGTACACGCTAGGCGACCTAGGTTTCTCTGACTTTGCTGGCTCTGGTATCGTACATATGGCCGGTGCTGCTGCAGCATTAGCCGGTGTATTAGTGCTGGGTTCTCGTAAGGGTAAATACAGTGCTGATGGCAAAGTTAACGCCATCCCTGGTGCGAACCTTCCACTTGCAACCTTAGGTACGTTCATTCTTTGGATGGGATGGTTTGGCTTCAATGGTGGTTCTGTTTTGGCCACTGCCAGTGTAGAAAGTGCTAACAGTGTAGCCGTAGTATTCATGAATACTAATGCTGCCGCTGCGGGTGGTTTAGTTGCTGCCTTAATCCTAGCGCGCATTTTGTTCGGAAAGGCTGACCTAACCATGGCGCTGAATGGCGCGTTGGCAGGCTTGGTTGCTATCACTGCAGAACCTTCTACTCCTACACCTTTGCAAGCAACACTATTTGGTGCTCTCGGTGGATTGTTAGTTGTGGGTAGCATCGTTGCCCTAGACAAGCTGAAGATTGATGATCCAGTGGGTGCTATCTCTGTGCACGGTACAGTTGGTCTGCTAGGTCTTCTTCTTGTGCCTGTTACAAATCCATTGACTGCTGATGGCGGTTCATCGTTCTCTGGCCAGTTAATTGGCGCACTGACTATCTTCGTATGGGTATTTGTCACAAGCCTAGTGGTTTGGTTAGCACTGAAAGCCATTATGGGTATCCGTGTAAGCGAAGAAGAAGAGTTCGAAGGTGTAGATATGAGCGAGTGTGGTTTGGAAGCTTACCCAGATTTCACAGGTGGTCGTTCTTAATTCACCGATTTTCAGGGAGACGGTGGGCCCTAGTTGATAGGAATACAATAATAACAATGCCCATCTAACCTGACTAAAAGACTCACTAGAAGCGCCTCAAGTAGGCGCTTTTCTTTTGCTTGAAAATATTAGCCTCTACCTCCTTGGTATCGATACTTACCGTTTACCCACACTTAGCTGCCGTTGACGGACAAAGCCTTTTTCGTTGCTCGCAGAGGAGCCATTGTCTTTGCAAACAACATCCATAAGGCGAAACAATGAAATATCTAAAAACAATTGGGCTGACGCTGGCCATTATGTCTTGCAGTGCATGTGGTAATACTGAGCCAGCAAAACCCATCTACCCAAAAATGCTGCCTGCACAAATTGAAACCGAGAACACTCAAAATTGGGCACATGATATCAGGTACGAAAAAACCGGCGGCACAATGCGTTATGTAATGGAGCCGGTGAACAAAGACGGTAAAGCGTTACTCAAGTTGCAGATTTATTTTAACCCTCAAGCCGATAGCATACCGGATACGATTTACCTCGACCCGAAAACCATGGCATTCGTCGAGCGCAGACTTGAATTACCCAAGTATCTGATACAAGTTAAGTATGAGGATGGATTGTTTCACGGTGATTTGACTCCGGCACCAGATTCAGATTTCAACCCAGTGAAATATAATAAAACTTATCCTCATGGTGCCTTTGAGCCAGCAGTAATTAATTATGCAATCAAAGCCTTACCATTGGCTGAAGGGTTCGAGGCATCTATTCCAGTATTTGACCTAAACAACGGCTCACAAATGTTGTGGTCGAATATTAAGGTACTTGGTCGCGAAGAGGTCGAAGTGAATGGTCAAACTTATGATACCTGGAAAGTTGAATCACATGGGATCCGAGAGAAAATCATCTGGGTGAGTGTCGATCAACCCTATGCAATCAAAATGCAAACCAAAGGTAATTTTGGAACATGGTTACTAGCAAACTAAGGCACGGCTAAATAAATGACAACAAGCTTGATGCATACGAGTCAGCAAAATCAGCCACTCATTTCTTGGCGTTGGTTGTCGTTAGCGTTGTTGGTGCTGTGCATCATTGCGTTTGCCAGCGCTAGCACTAGCTGGCTGCGTATCAGTCCAGATCGGCAACTGCAAATTAGTCAGCTTCAGTATTTTTTGAATGTCGGCATTAGTTATTGCAGTTGGCTAGTGATCGCCGTGTTTGCAAATTGGATGCGTCTACGCATTCCGTTGTTTAGTGAAAAGCATCCTAAATGGTTGTTGATTCACTGCAGCGTCGCCGCCCTGATTAGTTTGCTGCATATTTTGTTTGATACCTTTATGCTCGGCCTTCTGTTCTCATTTGACTTTAATTTCGTGTCGGCCTTTGCCAAAAAAGTCGCTTTTTGGTTGCCCGTTGAAATGGTGGCCTATCTAGCCTGCGTGGTGTCCTTGAGCTTGCTTGAACAGCATAAAAAAAATCTCAAGTTACCTGAAAGCGAGCAGTCCTATACCTTTGAGCAAGGCAACCAGGTACGCGTTGTTGACCGTCAAGATATTGAATACATTGAAGCCTATGACAATTATGTTTTTGTCCATTGTGCGAACGAACGTCTGATGCTTAAACAATCTCTAAGCAGCTTGGCAGCTAAACTTCCTGATGAATTTTGCCGTGTACATCGCTCCTACCTGGTCAACCTGATGGCGGTAGAGTGTTTTGAAAGCCACAGTGACGGGCAGGCATTTAGTCGGCTCAAGTCAGGTAAATGCGTACCCGTTAGCCGTCGCCGTAAAATGGCAGTAAAATCCTCATTGGCAGCGCTGCATACCCATATCCATTAAATGACGTTGCGTGCAGTTCAGGTTAACATAGACAGCACATTCCAAATCTCATCACAGTGATTTATGAGCCAAAAAACACATCGAGGCACCCGTGTTGTGCATGCAGGACTGCCACAGGCAAAGCAAGGTCGTCCATTTAATGAAGGTCCAACCTTTGCCAGTACATTTCATTTATCTGGTCATACCGACAACGCAGACTTTCAATATGGTCGCTTTTCTAATCCCACCTGGGAGGCATTAGAGTCGGGGTTAAGTGAACTTGAAGGCGGTGAAACAGTGGTCTTTCCGTCAGGAATGGCGGCTGCTGCAGCGATTATGAGTAGCTTGGTTGTATGTGGAGAAATCATCGTATTACCTGCTGATGGCTATTTTGCGACAAGGGCCTACGCAGAGGAGTTTCTCGTTCCCAACGGTGTGAAAGTGAATTTGGTTTCAACCCCAGAATTACTAAAATATGATTACTCAGATGTGCGTTTGGTGCTCATCGAGTCGCCAAGCAACCCATTGCTAGATGTTGTAGACATAAAAGCACTGGCCAAACGAGTACAGTCGTCAGGCGGTTTATTGGCAGTCGACAATACAACGCTGACCGTGATGGGGCAGCGACCGTTGGAGTTGGGGGCTGATCTTTCCATGTCAGCTGATACTAAAGCGCTCAATGGGCATAGCGACATTGTTTATGGGCATGTATCTGCCAAAGACCCGGTGTTGTTAGAGCGGGTTCGCTTATGGCGAAAACTGGCAGGAAATATTCCTGGCCCGATGGAAAGCTGGTTGGTGCATCGAGGATTGGCAACCTTAGATGTGCGTTTGGAAAGAATGGTCAGCAATGCCCAACAGATAGCTGAGTTTTTGCATAATCACCCCAGTGTTAAATGGGTGAGGTATCCGGGATTACCTACTGATCCTTCATACGATGTTGCCAAAACTCAGATGGATCATTTTGGATTTATTGTTTCGTTTGACTTGGGCTCGCCGGCGCAGGCCGATCAATTTTTACAGTCTTGCGCACTGATTTTTGAGGCAACGAGTTTTGGAGGTGTGCATACCATGGCAGAACGTCGTGCACGCTGGGGAACAGATGATGTGCCTGAAGGCTTAGTAAGATTGAGCGTGGGCTGTGAACGTATAGAAGATTTGCTCGCCGCAATTGATAAAAGTTTACACCCTTAATACTCGGGTATAGACGCTGATAATATTAGCCACATCCAGTATGTGCTAAATTTGCGACAGGCTACTATGATTGCTTGATTCAAAAGAATCTAGCACTGAGCATGTGAGTGTAAAATTGCAAAGAAATCGACAGCTAAGATATCTAAACCGTCAATTTCAGCATACTCAAAAAGGGTTTACTTTAATTGAGTTGCTGATTGTTGTCGCCATAATTGGCGTGCTCGCTGCTGTTGCCATGGCGTCTTATCGGAACTATATTTTGCGCTCAGAGTTGACGGAAACGGCTGCAAAACTGGGACGGTTTTCCCGGGGATTTGAACTTTGGAAACAAGTTCATGGCAGATATCCAAACGACAGCCATTTGGTATTGCCACCTGATGCAGTAGGTTTAGCCATCAACCAAGCCGATTGGACACAAGAAACCGTATTGGGTGGGAATTGGAATTGGGAAGGACCCAATGGCTATCCCTATGCGGGTATCTCTATTGACGGGCCCACAGCGACTGAGGAAGAAATTATTCAATTTGACTTCATTATTGATGATGGAGATTTATCAAGTGGTAAGTTCCGTAAAACCCCTAATGGTCGTTATACCTTCATAATAGACGAATAAGTTTACCGGAATTTGCCTCGTCTCTTAGCGCGTATTTTCTCTTTGCGTATCTGTCTCTGCTTTTCCTGCTTGCGTTTGTCTTGCCATACAGACCAAACTAACGTTGCGATGGCAACGATTACCAGCACACCAAACCCTACACCTAACCAGAAACATAAGTCCTCGTAAACGCAGGGGATACCGATTTGAATATCATTGGACATGAGTGACGTACTGACTCTTCTCGTTCAAAAAAGCGTAATATCATTATAGAGTGGCGGCTCACTGAAACACAAAGCCTTTCCTTATACCTAACCGTGGGACGCATTCTATTGGATCAGTTCTGTATGTGGATTGCTATTACTCTTGGCAAATCAACAAAGCGTCCATTGAGTGAATGATTTTCCTTTAAAGCACTTCTGGCAAAGCGTATCCTTTAACCATCTGCATAAAAGGTGAAAAGAATCATGCGCTTAATTTACTTAAGTCTTCTTGTAATTGTATTTAGCTCTGGTAGTCATGCTTATGACCGTATAACGGGCGAGCCCTTTGCATCGCGCTCAGAAGTTATCGCCACCAACGGTATGGTGGCAACTAGTCAACCTTTGGCAACGCAAGTGGGGCTGGATATTCTTAAACAAGGTGGCAACGCCATTGATGCAGCAATAGCCGCCAATGCCATGCTAGGGTTGGTTGAGCCAACAGGAAATGGAATCGGTGGCGATTTATTTGCCATAGTCTGGGACGCCAAAACCCAGCGGCTATACGGATTGAATGCGTCAGGCCGCTCTCCCAAATCGTTAACCTTAGCGTATTTTAAAGAGCAGGGCATGAGCAAGATCCCTTCTCATGGCCCACTCCCGGTTTCAGTGCCAGGCGCTGTTGATGGTTGGTTTGAATTGCACAACAGGTTCGGCTCAATTCCAATGACTAACATCCTTGCACCTACCATCGACTACGCGAAAAAAGGCTTTCCTGTTTCAGAACTAATCGCATGGTATATGAATCGTAGTGTGCCAATTTTGAGCAAATTTGATGGGTTTAAAGAAACCTATATGCCCAATGGCGCAACACCCAAAAAAGGCGAGATTTTTGTTAATCAGAATCTGGCGGCGACGCTAGAAAAAATCGCAACAGGTGGGCGAGATGCCTTTTACAAAGGTGACATAGCAAGGACAATCGCCGCATACATGAAGGAGCAGGGTGGTTTCCTTAGCTATGAGGACTTGGCAGAGCATACCTCAACCTGGGTAGAACCGGTATCGAGTAACTACCGTGGGTACGACGTCTGGGAGTTACCTCCCAATGGTCAGGGTATTGCTGCACTGCAGATCCTGAACATTCTTGAGCAGTATGATATCGAAGGGATGGGGTTTGGTTCTCCAGAATATATCCATACCTTTGTTGAAGCCAAAAAGCTAGCCTTTGAGGATCGTGCTAAATATTATGCTGATCCTGAATTTAATGAGATCCCAGTAGACTGGTTGATCTCAAAAGAGTACGCACAGCAACGGGCCAAGCTCATTGACATGAAAAAAGCCGCTAAGCGTTATGATGCGGGTATTAATGAAGGCGACACCATTTATCTGACAACCGCCGACAAAGAAGGGAATATGGTGTCTCTAATCCAGTCCAATTATCGCGGAATGGGGTCAGGCATGACGCCCACGGGGTTAGGGTTTATTTTGCAAGACCGTGGAGAGATGTTTTCGCTACAAGAAGGCCATTTTAACGTGTATGCGCCGGAAAAACGGCCATTTCATACTATCATTCCGGCTTTTGTTACCCGCAGTGGAAAACCTTGGTTGAGTTTTGGCGTCATGGGTGGTGGTACACAGCCGCAAATGCATGCACAGATAATTGTTAATCTCATCGATTTTGGCATGAACCTTCAAGAAGCCGGCGACGCGCCACGAATGTTGCATACTGGTTCCAGCGAGCCAACCGATGAGATCATGATCGATGGTGGCTTTGTGAGCTTAGAAAGTGGATACGATTACGAAACCCGCCGACAATTGGTACAAATGGGCCATGTATTAAGGGATGTTTCAGGCAGTTACGGTGGATATCAGGCCATCATGCGGGACTTAAAAACTGGTGTATACTTTGGGGCCTCAGAGACTCGCAAAGACGGTCAGGCATCTGGATATTAACAGATGCTATGTTTGAAAAATAAAAAGGTGACAGGTTAACCATGGCCCAAGTTCAAAAAGGCATTTGTGCAGAACCAAATCTTCACGCCCAGTATTTAATGTTTAATGTTATTGACGATGACGCCCAGGTGATCCGCGCCAAACTCGCACATATTCTCAATGTTTTTGAACATTATGATGAGGAGCATTACGAAGCCATGGTGTCTGGCGTTATTGCCATTGGCAGCAGCTATTGGTCTGATTTATATCCGGGACTAATTCCAATGGAATTGGCACCTTTCCCTGATATGGAGTGTGATGACCGACACGCTCCGGCAACGCCATGCGACATATTTATTCAAATCCGCGCCGACCGCGCTGACGTGTGTTTTGCCATTGGCAGCGAAGTGTGCGAATTACTCAAAGGTCATGTGGAATTGTTTGAAGAAGTTAAGGGCTTCCGCTATTTGGATGGGCGTGATCTCATAGGTTTTGTCGACGGAACCGAAAACCCTAAAGGGATGCATAAATTTGATGTGGCTGTTGTTGGTGATGACGACCCCGATTTTGTTGGTGGGAGTTATATTCACATGCAGCGTTATCGCACCAACATGGACCGCTGGCAGCGCGTTCCAGTCAAACAGCAAGAAGACATTATTGGGCGTACTAAAGAAGACAATGTGGAGTACGCCAGTGAAGACAAAGCCGCATTTGCACACACTAAACGTTCAAGCCTTAAAGATGAAAATGGCAACAGTATAGAAATACTAAGGCAAAGCATGCCTTATGGTGATATGACCGTAAAAGGCTTGATGTTTCTGTCTTTTGCGAAAAGCCCTAAACCTTTTACACTGATGTTAAAAAGTATGATGTATGGTGATGAAAACGGAGTGTACGACAAGCTTTTAGATTATACGGTCCCTGAAACCGGCGCAGCATTTTTTGCCCCATCACTGACTTTTATCAAACGAAATAAAGATTAAGCGAAGGGCTTGCGAACTAAAGATGCCTTTAGTCCGCCGTAGGCGAGCATCATAAAGGCAACGGCAACCGCGAAAGTGGCGGCAACGACAGCCTCGCTTGGTGCAAAAACACGACTGACGATTAGCATCACCACACTTACGGCTGCAAAAACGCTAAGAATATACTTTGCATGAGCCTTGAGTACATCTGATTTTGCCTTGTAAACGGCAATAACCAGCGCCAAGGCAATAAGTGGAATAACAATAACTTGCTGTAGCGCTATCATGGCCAGTAAATAGGTTAGGATGCCGACCAAACGAATGTTCATCTTGATGTTCATAGTGCGCCTCAGTATCTCGCCACAATACTTGTTCTTAAATTGGTTTCTCTGACAATATTGATCAGTGTGGCTAGAAAAACGTCGGCGCACAATAAGACTTGAGTCGTAGGCCACCCTAGCAATGGCGTCGTTCGTTCATTGTGTTGCGGCAAATTGGGCGATCAGTTGCGCCGCTTTATGTTTAAATTGGCGGGCGCAAAGTGCATCATGCAAGGCTTCAAGGCGAACCTTTTCAATTTGCTCCTGTGCATAGTAAAACTCAAGTTTGCCAACTTGTTCGAACTTGAGTCCTTCGAAATTGAGCATATCGCTGTTTTCTTCAAAAACGAGTAAATCCGCCAAGCGGCAGGCGTAATAGCAGAAGATCATTTCTTGGCTCTTGTCCATGTTTAATAAGTGCTCCCCTAACTGATTGGTCATAGGCAGCAAACTCTCACTAATATTTTGTGATATGTCACCGGGTAATTGCCACTTTTGCGCAAGCAATGCGCCCAATTTCGCAGGATGAGTACCGATTTTTTCCTGAACGGCCTTTACACGAGTGTAAGTAGATGAGCTATCCAAATAGAATTTCGCAAGTTCAGGGTGTGCAGATAATACGGCTATATCGCCAAGGTATTGTAGCAAACACAGCGTCGACATCTGAGCGACATCGGGCATTTTCATCTCTTTTGCCAACAACACACTTAACGAACTTGCGACAAAGCTCGCCGACCATATTTTTTGATAGGCCAGCTTTTGCTTTTCACTACTAAAGTGCGCGTTTTGCTGCAAGATAAACTGCAAAGCTATGTTTTTTACTTGGCTTACGCCCAAAAAAATAACTGCGTGGTTGATCGTTGTGATGGGTTTTCGTAGTGCGAAAAGAGGAGAATTAACAATTTTAAGGACCTTAGCAACGAGCTCTGGGTCGGTCCTGATAATATTAAAAAGCTCTTTAGGGTCGACGATATTCTTTGTTAATGACAACAACATTGGGTGAGGTCGACGCAATTTTGTCGCCCGTTCCACGGCCTGAATTTGCTTTTGTTCATCTAACTTGTGATGAAGTCTAAAGGATTTAAATTCATCGGTGATAGTGACAAGCTTGGTCACATCTATAGCAGGCGTTGGATCTGACGGGAGTTTGCTGACATCGGGGAAAACAATTTGCTTTTCCATCGGCGCTCCACGAGTTTTGCGCAACTTGATAAGGGTGTTGCGGTCCTGCTGCTCAATGTCACTGACTTGGGTCCTCCAAAGTACCACTAGTACTAACAGCATCAAGGCCAAAGGGACGATGAAATCTAAAGGCACCATACATTACTTCCTGGTTAAAAACTTAACCTCAATATATGTCAGTGATTTGTCGAATGCATCGAATTAGCGACACTTTTGGGTATGTAAATTGCCGCTCAACGTATAACTTTTTTGGAAGGTTATTGGATTTTGTACCTTTTAAAAGGATTTTCAGAATGCTTATTGCAGGGTTAAAGCACCATCCCAGTCATGAGAATAATCGGCATCTCTGGCTCTATGACATTGTTCCATATGATGAATTATCAATGGATCCTCTGGACTAATAACAAGTGCTTGCTGAAATAACGCTAGTGCTGCGTCCCAGTCTTTTTCTATCCTAATTTTTATACCTTTGTTTATCAGCTCAGCCGTTGCTAATTTTAGTTCTTGCTCTTCTTCAGGCAGATGATCAAGAATTTCGTAAACTTCTAAAGGGGTATTTCGACCTTTGACTCTTACCCAATCGAGTATTCTATAGGTATATTTTTCCGGATCGCCGACGGTATCAAGCGTTTGTGCGCTGACAATAATGTCTGCACCTAGTTTTGGTGCAAGTGACTCAATGCGATACGCAATGTTTACGCTGTCACCAATAACCGTCGTATCCATTCTGTCATCAGAGCCAACAGTTCCAATGATAACTGGTCCAAAGTGCACACCTACACCGATATTAACGGGTGGGTAGCCACTGTTGCTCCGGTGCTGATTGTAAATGTTAAGGGCGTAGCGCAAATCAATCGCTGCATTAATGGCATCGATGGCTTTGTCTTGGTCAGTACCATCTGGATGATCGAATAAGGCCATGATGGCGTCACCGATGAACTTATCGATAAACCCATTATTTTGGTGAATCGGATCGTTCATTCTCAGAAAATACGAGTTTAAAAATTTCATAAGTTCCTGAGGAGTCATTTTTTCAGATAACCCGGTGAACCCTCGAATGTCGCAAAACAATATCGCCACATCGTCTTCATCTGCTCTACCAAGCTCCAACGTATTGGAGCCGTGTTTGGCAAAGTGCTCAACAAATTGCCGCGGCACAAATTTCTGAAAGGTTTGTGTCAGCCGCAATGCTTCATCGGCCTTGCTGAGAAAGCGTTTGTCCTGATCTTCGCTCTCGCTAAGTGCAAGAGCGCTTTGACTTTGTTCTCGCGTAGCGAGCTGTTGTCGTTGATGATTTTTCAATCGCTGACTCATACGCACCAACGCCAACGCCAAAACGACAATAATCGTTAGCAGGATGAGCGAGATGGGTTGTGTCAATTGTTCGAACATTACAGCCGCTTTTACTTTTCGCTAATGTTGTTATTTCAACAGCTTAACAATGAATTCTAAAAATTCCTATGCTGCTGGCATTTTTGTCTTGTTAATCATACCCATCCGCATTCCGACTGATCACTTCTTAATGTGAATGGGTAAAATATGCTTTATTTACCGGCGATCTCAGATAAAACTTTTTCTGCGATATCCAAAGTTCTCCTCACAATGGCTTCGTCATGGGCTGCCGATACGAACCCTGCTTCATAGGAAGCTGGAGCCATATAAACACCATTGGTTAACATACCATGATAAAAACGGTTAAAGGTCTCTGTATCGCAATTGATAGCCTGTTGATAGTTGGTCACCCGCTCGATGTCCGTAAAGAATATGCCAAACATACTGCCGGCATAATTTACTGTCATTGGGATCCCGCAAGCGATAGCCCGCTGTTTGATACCTTCAGCAATGGCTTTTGTTGTCTCAGAAAGCTGTTCGTATAACCCCGGAGCTTTTATTTGACTAAGTGCGGCTATGCCTGCGGCCATGGCCACGGGATTACCAGATAAAGTACCAGCTTGGTAAATTGGACCGCTGGGAGCGATTTGTTGCATGATCTCTGCTTTTCCGCCAAACGCTCCAACTGGCATACCACCGCCAATAACCTTACCAAGACAAGTCAAATCAGGTTTAACCTGATAATGCTCTTGTGCACCACCTCTTGCTACTCTGAATCCAGTCATCACTTCGTCAAAGATTAAAACGCTTTGATATTTGTCGCAGATATCTCTTAACCCTTGCAAAAAGCCATCTACGGGGGGAATACAATTCATATTGCCGGCTACAGGCTCCACGATAATGCAGGCAATATCATCACCAAATTGTTCAAACGCCTGTTCAACACTAGATAGGTTGTTAAATTCCATGGTGAGTGTATGTTTTGCAAAATCCTCTGGGATCCCAGGCGAGCTTGGCACGCCTAAGGTCAATGCTCCAGAACCCGCTTTCACTAACAAGGCGTCGGCATGGCCATGATAACAGCCTTCAAACTTTAAGATTTTGTCTTTACCTGTCACGCCTCGCGCTAAACGAATCGCGCTCATGGTTGCTTCGGTTCCAGAATTAACCATTCGCAACATATCCATAGATGGAACCAATGAGTTGACGAGTTCTGCCATGGTGACTTCAGATTCTGTCGGCGCACCAAAACTTAAGCCGTTTTGCGCCGCATCGATCACTGCCTGTCGGATTAACGGGTTGTTATGACCCAGTACCATGGGACCCCAAGATTGCACATAATCAATGTATTGCTTGCCATCAGCGTCATAGAGATATGGACCATCGGCCTTGACGATAAATGGTGGTGTACCTCCCACTGCTTTAAACGCGCGGACTGGAGAATTTACGCCGCCAGGAATATGTTTTTGAGCTTGAGCAAAGAGTTGTTCAGATTTTTGCATAGAAATTCTTTTAGTTTAAACCTTTTAGAAGTGTTTGGTATGAGCCTAATATTGTCGACGTCACACTTTATTGTTTAGCACTATACCAATGTACGTCACGATCGTATTTTGAGACCAGTTCTTCAACGCCCAACGTTAAAGCGAATAACGCCATTCTTACTAGTACTCCATTGTCTGTTTGTCTAAATATGGCCAAATTGGGGTGTAGATTTAAATCGTTGTCCAATTCGTTTGCATCAGCTCGAGAATCACGAGGTAAGGGATGCATAATGACGGTTTTGGATTGAAAATGCTTGGTATAAATGAGCTGATTGAGTCGAAATTTTCCTCGATACTTGTTCGCTTCTTCTTGTGACTCAAAGCGCTCTTCCTGGATCCTTGTCTGATAACAAATATCGGCGTCTACGCTACCTTCCAGTTGGTCTGTTTGGATCACAGTGTGCCCAGCGTCCTCAATAACGTCTAATACACTATCGGGCATTGCCAATTCCTTTGGTGAAATCAGTGTAAAGCGCACATTTTTAAACAGGCTTAATAACTTGGAAAGCGAATGTACTGTTCGACCATATTTAAGATCGCCAATCATCGCAATGTGGATCCCATCTATTGACCCACCCAATGATTGTTGTTCTTTATTTATCGTGTACAAATCGAGAAGTGCTTGGGTTGGGTGTTCGTTTGGACCATCTCCACCATTGATAACCGGCACCCGACTTCCTTCGGCAAACTCACTAACAGAGCCCGAGTGGGGATGACGCATGGCAATAATATCGGAATAACCGCTCAATACTCTGGCTGTATCAAATAAGGATTCACCTTTGGCCAAAGCGGAGCTCGACATGCCGGTTGTTTCTCTAACCTCGCCACCTAACAAATTAAATGCAGTACCAAAACTGACTCGGGTACGAGTACTGGCTTCAAAAAACAAGTTTCCTAAAATGGCGCCATCAAGCACTTTGGTGCGTTTTTGCCTTAGTGCATAAGGAGTCATTTGATCGGCAACATTAAAAACCGTCTGAATGGAGTCTCGGTCAAATTGATTAACCGAAAGAATATGCTGACCTTTAAAGTTCATCGTACACCCTTATGTGTGTATCAAAGAAAGAGAATGCTGGGAAATTAATTGCTGTCAAAATTGATAGACAACCCGCCATTTGCTGGCCAGAGAGTCTATCAAAAAAACAGCAAAGATGAACACAAAAAGAAAGGCCTAAACGTGCAGTCTATTGATATTGTTTTTGAAACGTCTGACAACCTTTTAATACAATAGGATTATAAACCTCTGCATAACGCTTAAGTGCTTTGCGGCGGCTCAAATCGTCACCTATATTGACGGTATCGCCTGTGCCAGACAAAAATCGAAATCCGCACTGTTTTTCAAGCAGTTTTAATGATTGTTCTGTTGTGCCAATTCCAGGTAATGCAATCACTTTATTGGCAAAAGCCAACAAACGGAAATCCTGCTTATCAACTGCTTCGCGCGCATCAATTTGTGCTTGTTGTTCGGTGACGTCTTTGACGTCACTGTTTTGTTCATCTGATGCCTTCACCTCTGATGCCTCTCGAATGGTTAGATTCTCGCAGCCCATTAAGAGAAACGCAGCCAAAAAATAACCTAGTAATTGAACCTTTAACATTGCTGTACCTCAGGTGCTGACCTGCTAATTGAACGACTTCGTAATCCCAACAACGCAAGTAACAAAAGTCCAAATCCAGCACTGCCGCCACCTGAATCTGTGGTTACTGGTGGGGTGGGTAATGGCACAGGATCGGGGTCTCTTTGGGTCACTTCAATAGTCAAGGTGCCGGTATCTGTTTCAAATGAAGGGTCTTCTATGCGGTATTGCACAGTGTCTGTGCCAAAAAAACTCGCTGCTGGTGTGTAACTTATTTGGCCGTTTACGATACTTACCTGCGCATTGCCAAGGTAGGTGATTTCAGCCAAGCTGATTTGATCTTGGTCAACATCTGAATCATTGGCTAACACGTCAAATGTACTAGTACCTGCGCCTTGCAAAACGGTTTCATTGTCATCGACGGCCACCGGGGCATCATTTACCGGCAAAATAGTCACTTCAAAAGCAAAAATGTTGCTGTCACTGATGCCATCATTTACCACCACGTTAACTTGTAACGTTCCCGCGAAATTTGCCGAGGGAACCACCGTAGAGCCTGTTGCCGTGTAGCTCGCACCGGGTTGAATACTTAAGGTAAAATTAGACGGATAATCAGAATCAGGATCGTCGACAATCAAATCGGTAAAATCGATATTAAACGTACTGTCCTCAGCTTCGGCTCTGGCATCCTGGTCGGTGATTAATGGTGCAACAGGATTGTTTCCCGGTAAAATTTCAAAAGACCCAGAGTTAACCGCAAAAAAGACATTATCACTGCATTTCACCATCAAACGCGCCGATGACGCGTTGGTACTGGGTGCCAATATATTTTGTTGGCCATCGTTGGGGGTGTTTGCAAGCAATGTCGATTCGAAAGTTTGATTGCCATCAGCGTCGAGAAGAATATCTACGTTTGCACAAGAAATCGGCGCTTGATCTGTTCCGGCTACATTCCAAACAACACTCTGATTCTGACCGCCTAACCAGCGCACCGATGCCAAAGGTTCGCTTACAGAAAACACTTCACCGGTAGGTGCAACATCCAGACTGGCTTGAAGCGTGTTTGCACCGCCATTGCCATCTCTGACTAATAGTTCAAAATTCAATGTTCTGGCAGTCGTTGGGTACGCCTCACCAAAATCAATGGTATTAGTTAAAACGTTACTCAATTGCGGAAAGTAACGGGTTGGTTGACTTGTTGGTGGAAAAGACCGAAAAAGTGGATTGGCGCCATTATCAGCACGAATTTCTGCAGCGGAACCTGTTGCGCCAGCTATACCGCCTGGGTTGACTTGATCCCAAATATAAGTCAGCTCATCGTTGTCTGCATCAGTCACCGCTGCAGTGAGCATAAATGGGGTATTGGCTGGGATTGTGTGGGCAATCTCCGCCGTACTGATGACAGGAATTGCGTTGCCGTTAGACGCAACTGTACCGCAACTGAGACTAGCCAAATGATCTTGAATTTGCTCAACTGAAAAGCTGTGAAAATACGCATCTGCGGTATTTTCGACGTCTTGACTTGAGCACAAGCCTGCATAAGACATAATTGTTGTGCCACTTCCGGGTTCCACCGACGCGTCATCACTACGCTGATCACTTGTGCAGGAGCCAGTGCCCAAAGCATTAAACGAATGATCGGCTGCCAATTGATGACCAAATTCATGGATCACCAGTTGAATGTAAAAGTTTTCACCAAAAGGGCGACTGCTACCAGAATAACCACGTGCCTTAAAACCATCAAAACAGAT
The DNA here is from genome assembly GCF_007197995.1 of Aliiglaciecola sp. M165. Lineage (GTDB taxonomy): Bacteria > Pseudomonadota > Gammaproteobacteria > Enterobacterales > Alteromonadaceae > Aliiglaciecola. The sequence continues at coordinate 235,684 of NZ_VKKH01000005.1, read as the reverse complement.
ACTATTAAGTGTCGCTAACCCTCCCGGGTCGGTGCTCAGCAAATGGCCAATATCGTAATTGGCAGAGCCAATTAAATTGTCGATAGTGGTTTGATTGGCAGCAAGATCTTCGCTTGAATCGTTGATAAAAGGATCGGTTTCAGCGTTGGTAAAAATCAACCGGTCGTTGTTGGCAACCAATTCAAACTGAATGGATAAATCTACCAATAAAACCTGATTCATTCGATTCACCAAGCGGGCGATTTCTGCCAATGCCCCTGCTTCACCACCATTTTCTCGAGTATATTCTGCACTGGTACTAACAGCCAGTCGATAGGTCGTTACTGAATCGCCGTTGGGCCGCGCAGCCAGCGGTTTAGCTAACGCATTGCCATTATCTAAGTTTGTGGGTACTAGGTTCTCGGGAATGCGTAGGTAGTCTTGTTGTTGGTCAATTAACCCTTTTGGAACGATTTCGTCTTTCGCAAAGTAACTGACATAGGATTGGTTATCGTTAAATTTGTCGAATGTGAGAAAAACCCATTCATTCTGATATTTGAACATGCCAGACAACCCGGCAGGCGAAAGGTCGAATCGACCTTTGTTTGATGGATTTAGCGTATCGATTCCGATAAAAGAGCGAATTTGTGGAAATTTTGCGGCGAGCGCTTCGTCCATGACTTTCACTTGCTTAAGCAAAAAAATGCTTTCATTGCCATCGGGAAAGGCCACAGGAATTTCAAACTGCGCTGAATCATTAGTAATTAAAATTTCTAACATCGCTGGGTTGACCAGCATTTTTTGACCAGCTATGAGTTTGGACGAATAACCGGTTGAACTGGCATTTTTGCTGGCTTGTTGCAACCAAAGTGGTTCCGAAAGCGGCGAATTATTTGCAAGTGCGTTAGTGCTGGCGATGCTTACGCAACTGAGCAATATAGCGGTGCGAAGCGGATTGAGTATTTTCATAAATCGCCCAATTTATTAGTTTGAATTAATTTATATTTGTCTATGCTAACTGATAAGACACTGAATGCAGATGAATAATTCCCATTTAGGGGCATTCCCTTTTGTACACATGTATAAATCTTACGTGGCAAACCATAAAAAGGTTGCATAAATAACCTCAACTCGAGATAAGCATCAACAAAGATAAACAGGCCCCAAAAACAATGAACAAACTTTTTACTTTAAATAATATGCTGTTGTTTTTTATTTCCATGTCATTTTTGCCAGTGACTATCGCCATCGAAGCGGCTGCTCGAACCTGTGACGCACAGCGGGTTAACCTGCAGGTGCTTGGGTCAGGTGGCCCCGAATTGGATGATGGAAGAAATTCTTCTGGGTATATTATTTGGGTGGATGGAAACAGTAAGCTGATTGTCGATGCGGGGCCAGGAACCAGTGTTGCCTTTGGTGCGGCTGGAGGTAAGTTCGAACATGTTAGTGCGCTTTTGCTCACGCATTTACACGTCGATCATAGTTCAGATCTGCCAGCCTATATCAAAGGAAGCTTTTTCACGCCGCGACAAAACGTCTTGATTGTCGCCGGCCCTACTCAAAACGCTCTGATGCCCTCTACTTCAGACTACGTGCAACGACTGATGGGACCCAAAGGAGCCTTTGCCTACCTAAAAGACTATGTCGACAAGACAACTGATGCCGACTACAAGATTAACGTAGTTGATATCGATAAATCAGACTCAAACAAAACGGGCTACGAGAACCAGTTAAACATTGATGCGGAGATAACCGCCAGTGCAGTCACCGTGCACCATGGACCAGTTGCCGCAGTCGCATGGAAGATTCAGGTTTTAGGTTGTACATTAGTGTTCAGTGGTGACATGAGTAATAACAAAAAGGTTTTGGCAACTTTTGCCAAAGGGGCAGATTTGTTGATTGCAAATAATGCCGTACCAGAAACCGCAGGAGAGGTTGCAAAAAACTTGCACATGACACCTTCAGAAATTGGCGAAATTGCTAATAGTGCGCAAGTTAGAAAGCTGTTGCTATCTCATTTCATGCAACGCACTTTGCCAACACAGCAATTAAGCTTAAAACATATTAGGGCCCGTTATTCTGGTCCGGTCGAATTTGCTGAGGATGGCATGACAATTAGGCTAAATCGATGAAAACCAGCATAAAACAGCTTTTAATCATATGTGCGCTGAGTGTACCAACCCTTGCAACGTTCAGCGCACCATCATCCAGCGCAAAACTACAAGAGTTATGGCGTCTAGAAGGCAAATTTAACATGCCCGAATCTGCTGCCTATGATGCGCAACGACAGATGATTTATGTGTCCAATGTCAACGAATATGCTAAAGACAGCAACGGCTTTATCTCGCGAGTCTCAGCAAGGGGCGAGCATCTCGAAGTTGAGTGGATGACAGGGCTACACAGCCCAACAGGTTTGGCTGTCAAAGGCGATAAGCTGTATGCGGTGGACTATGATGCGTTAGTGGTTATCGATCTACACAATAACAAAATAATTATGCGAGCACCCGCCGTCGACGCCGAGCAAATCCCTGTATTGAATGACGTCGCATTGGCAGAAAATGGTGATGTGTATGTTTCCGGTAGCCGCAGTCGCACAATATACAAATTGGTAGAGAATAAGCTGGAAGTTTGGGTCAAAGACGATGAGCTTTTGAAAACCGCCAATGGGCTGTTAGTCTATCAAAACATCCTTTATCACGGTGGCAATGCGTGGACAGCATTTGATCTTGAAACCAGGAGACCTGTCAAATCGCTCATTGAAATGGGCGAGGGGTTAGTTGATATTGATGGCATCACGGCCGATGGAACAGGCGGGTTTATTGTTTCTCTTATCGACGATCACAGGTTGTGGTCCCTCAAAAAAGGCGCAAATCCAAAACCATTAACAGAGGATGAAGTTAAAGGCATCGACATGCACTTTGTGCCCCAGAGCAATTTATTGTTTTTACCTAGAGTAGGTAACACGCTTTCTGCATATCGACTCGTATGGGATTAAGGCTTGAATCGTCAAGGTTTAAGCAAACACATCGCCCCTTAAAAGAACACGAAAGTTGAGGCTACTTAGCCTCAACCGCGATCATTGCTAGTACGTGGTCGGTCACCTTCGAGACAAGATTCAGCTGTTTTTCTTCAGACATACTGTACGGTAGCCCCAATAAACTTTTTAAATGGAAGTCGCCTTTGAGCATATTGAAAAACGCGCACGACCAGTATTGGGCTTGTTCTTCATTCAATTGCAGATGAGTGTTTCTTTGTAAGTATCGACTGAACAGCTGCATACCGTTTTGCGGGCCAGCAATGTAAAATAGTTCAGCAACATGAGGGTTTGTGGCTAATTCACCAATGACTACACGGTGCATGGCGATGGCTTGTTCGTCTTGAAGCAAACTCATGATCTGATTACCAAAGGTGATCATTGCGTTACGCGGATGATCGGTAAACTTGCCCATATGCTCTTCATCGAGCTGATATTGCTCACATTTATAATCAATGACAGCCGTAAATAGGGCATCTTTGTTGCTGAAGTGCGAATAGACGGTTTGTTTTGACACCCCTGCACGGTTAGCCACCAAGTCCATTGACGTCGCGGAAAACCCTTGACTTAAAAAAATCTCACTCGCCGCAAACAGAATATTGGCGCGCTTTTCCTCGCTTTTTGGGCGTCCAGCTTTAGGCTGATTTTTACTACACAACTTATTTTCAACAGACATTGATCTTTTCACTTATACAACACGTTTTAATAATTATTTACATTATCATACTAGACGGTCCAGTATTTATATACTAACCTATCAACAAATACAAATAACGCCGTTATTTTTTGAACATTATAGAGTGGAAAAGGTTGTGAATACGAATTTATCAAGGCCTGCGGTTATTGCTATCGCCATTATCATTCCCATGCTAGCCGTGGTTGGGTTGATGGTCGCTGCAGGATCAGGACAAGTGGCGACGCCGCCTAGTCATGCAAAAGTGCACCGTGTGGAGATTATTCAACTTACCCCCGAACAAGCATATCAACAGCAACAACTCGCCTATGGCCGAGTCGAAGCGGCCAATTTGTCAAATCTTGGCTTCGAATTATCCGGTAAATTGCAGACAATCCTTGTAGACGAAGGTGACACTATCGTTGCGGGTCAACTTGTTGCAAGTCTGGATACACAGCGTATTGATGCCAGTATGAAAGAGCTTGAAGCTGCACTCCAGCGTGCGCGAGCTGATGCCAGGCTAGCTAAGCAATCTCAAGACAGAGTCAAAGAGCTGGTGGAGAAAAAATTAGAATCGACACAACGCCTGGATGAAGTTAACGAAAGCGCACAAGCTACACTGGCGTTGGTCGAAGAAACTCAAGCCAGGATCAACACATTAAAAGTGGAGTTGGACAAATCCCAATTACGAGCTTCTTTTGATGGCACCATAGTGTCGCGTCCGGTCGATGCAGGCACAGTCGTGTCTGCAGGACAAGCGGTTCTCGTCGCACAACAAAAGTCTGCTTATGATGCACGAATTGCACTATCAAGTGATCACATAAAAGATTTGGCCGTCGGTCAACAACACACCCTAAGCGCCAATGACGTATTGTTAAGTGGTCGAATCAAATCCATCGCCACCACGCGTCAGCTTGATACTCGTACTATTGATGTGATTTTTTCATTGGAGCCTAACGGTCTTCATTTACTACCTGGTGATCTGGTCGCATTAACCTACAGCAAACAGGTTAATGAAGAGGGAGTTTGGGTGCCTAAACAAGCATTAAGCAGCGGCATTCGTGGTTTATGGACACTTTTTACCGTTAACGGAAAAGGTCAAAAGACGGTCACGTCTCGCTCTGTTGAAGTGCTTTATTCTGGCGAAACCCACAGTTTTGTTCGTGGGGCTATCAGTGCAGAAGATTGGATGATAGTGAACGGTGCTCAACGTTTAGTTCCTGGACAACTCGTCGAAGCCGTTGAGTCTCCTGTCACCGCAAGAGTGATGATTGATCTAGCCTCCAATCAAGGGATCAATTAAATATGAGTGCGCCTCTTTTATCGTCGAACAACGCGCCTTGGTATAGCGCGTTTTTCCGCAACGGTCACTTACTAGCGCTGACGATCATTATCTTTTTGGTTGCTGGGCTGTCAGCAATCTCGTCCCTTCCTCGTTTAGAAGATCCGAGGATCGATACGCGAAACGTTTTGGTGCTGACGCCTTACCCAGGAGCTTCGGCTGAACGAGTCGAGGCCTTGGTGAGCGATGTATTGGAAGATGAACTTCGACAACTGTTCGAAATAAAAGAAATCAAGTCAACCTCTCGTGCCGGGATTTCAGTGATCAGCATTGAGTTGCAAGCTTGGGTCGACAAAACCACTAACGAACAAATTTTCTCAAAAATCCGTGACAGTTTGGCTGACGCAAAACAGCAATTTCCCGCTGGTGCAGGTGAACCTGAGTTAGACGAAAAACGCGGCGCCACGTCTTTTACCATGCTGCTGTCATTGGGTTCCCCCGACGGCTATCAAACGCCGATGTCCATTCTCACTCGAATGAGTGAGGAAGTGGCAGACCGATTGCGCAATGTGCCTGGTACCGAACTAGTTCGTATTTACGGTGAGTTATCTGAAGAAATTACTGTCGAAGTCGACCCACATAAATTGTCCAGCGCGGGATTAAGTGTTGCACAGGTTAGCCAACTCATTGCCGCAGCCGATCCCAAGTTACCTGCCGGAGTAGTGCGCAGTGAATCACAAAATATCCGAATTCAGGTGGCCGAGGAGCTGTCTAACCTAGACGTGATCCGCAATATTCCCTTGTCTGTCGGTGCCAACAGTCAGTTTTTGCGGCTGCAAGATGTTGCTAGGGTATATCGAGGTTGGCAAAATCCGCCCAATGATATCGCTTTGGTTGATGGCCAACAGAAAGTCTTTGTTGCTGCGCGTATGCAACCGACGGTTCGCGTAGACACCTGGACAAATAATACTAAACAAGCGCTTGAAAGTTTCAATCTGTTATATGAAGGCACCGCGCAAGCCGATATTGTGTTTGAGCAAAATGAATACACTGAAACCCGATTGCTCGATTTAACTCAAAACTTGCTGATGGGTTGTTTGGTGGTAATGGCCGTTGTGTTTTTGTTTATGGGCTTTCGCTCTGCATGGATCGTGGGAATTTCATTGCCCCTAAGCGCAGCATTTACGCTATTTTCGCTCAGTTTTTTCGATGAGCAGATCCATCAAATGTCAATATTTGGGATTATCATTGCGATTGGTTTATTGATTGATAATGCAATAGTTATCACCGATGAAACCCGTGCAAATCTGTTAGATCCAAACAACAGTCGCTTAGATGCTTTGGTCAAAAGTCTGAGGCATTTATTTAGCCCGTTATTGGCCTCAACACTAACGACGATATTAGGCTTTATGCCCATTTTCCTTTTACCTGGCAATATCGGTGATTTTATTAGCTCTATTGCGGTCAGCGTAGTAATGGCATTAGTGGGCTCACTATTCATTTCGTTGACTGTGATCGCTGCTTTGGCGGCCAGATATTTGCCTCGTCCCAAAACATTGGACACTGTTCAGCCTTGGTATCGTGGCGGCATTCAATTTCCAATGCTCACCGACTGGTATAAACAGGCCATCGGTAAAGCGATAAAACGTCCAATATTAATGCTGATCATGACTGTCAGTTTGCCTGTCGCGGGGTTCGTCTTGGCAGGGCAGCTAGGCAATGTATTTTTCCCTAGCGCTGATCGGGACCAGTTCGAAATTTACGTTTGGATGCCCAACGGCACTTCAATTAATAAAACGCGCACTGTGGTTGAAGATATCAATCTCCATATTGAAAATTACGACTCTGTGGCATCCGTCACTTGGCTAGTTGGCGGTTCAGCGCCTAGTGTCTATTACAACCAAGTAATGAATCGAGACAATACCGCGCACTTTGCCAACGGTGTGGTGAAAACCAAATCAGTCACGCAAGCTGCGCAGCTTATTCCTGCGTTGCAATCCAGCCTCGACGAAAATTTCCCTGAAGCAAAAATTGTTGTGCGTGCATTTGGGCAGGGGCCGCCAATATCCGCGCCGATTGGTGTTGAAATTTACGGACCAGATTTGGCTATCATTAATGAGTTGGGCCAGAAAGTTAGGCTAGCAATGTCTGAGATACCTGGCGTTACCAATTCTATTGCATCCATTACAATGGGTGAGCCAGAATTAATCCTCGACGTGACGAGAAATGTCTCTTCTTTGGCTGGATTGTCACTCAATGATATTGCCTCGCAATTGCAGGCCTCTTTGGATGGACAATTGGGTGGTTCAATCCTAGAGGGGACTGAAGAAATACCAATCCGCATCAGAATTCCAGAATCACAACGTGATAATTTGGATGATCTGAATGCGATACCTCTGCTTAGCGCGCCTTTGGCGAACCAACAAACTTGGGTGCCTGTCTCCGCACTTGGGCAATTTGAGCTTCGCTCTAGTATTGCCGGTATCACCCGAATGAATGGTGAGCGGGTCAATATTGTTGAGGGATTCTTACTTCCCGGCGCCACCGCAGTGGATGTTAGCAATATGCTGTCTGCTAAGCTAAACGACCCAGATTTCAATTTGCCCAAGGGCTATCGGATCAAGATGGCCGGTGATGCAGACGAACAACAAGAAGCCTTAGGGCTTTTAGCGACATACGCACCAGTGCTACTTGTATTGATGATCACCACGCTGATTTTGACATTCCGCAGCGTAAAATTAGCCGTATTGATAGCCTCGGTTGCGGCCTTGTCTGTCGGATTGGGCATGTTCAGTTTATGGCTATCTGGATTGCCGATTGGATTTAATCCATTGTTAGGATGCGCTGGTCTAATAGGTGTTGCCATAAACGGTTCAATCGTGGTGATCGCTTCGATTAATGCCAACCCTAAAGCAAAAATGGGCGATTTGGATGAAATTGTTAAAGAAACTATGAGCTGTAGCCGTCACATTCTTTCAACGACCTTTACCACCGTAGGCGGTTTTATCCCGCTATTGATTTTCAGTGAAGGGTCTTTCTGGCCACCGCTGGCAGTGGTATTGGCAGGCGGAGTAGGATTCTCAGTCATCTTGTCTTTGGTATTTACGCCAATTGTCGCTGGAAGGTTAGCAATACGTGAAGGGAGAAAGGCGCCTCACGCCGAAATAGCCCTTGCGTAATGAAAGCTTGTAAACCGTTCTACCGGATTGCGGGTATTTAGTGAGGCAATATATATTGCCTCATTGATATCATTTCTTGTTCTACTTTGCGATCAGCGACACGGGTATCAATTTGCATAGTGTTCAATAAAAGCAGAATAAATTTTTGGCTCCACAGTAACGAATGATGTTGAGGATTCAAACTCCACCCAACCTTGCTTTAATCCCTCTAACACCGCTCGTGAGTTTCGATTTTTATCCAACAAAACATTTTTGATTTTTGAACAAATTGACTCTAGGTACTTTTTACAAACAACAGGGCCGTATGGAATGGGTGGGGACCGCCAAATTTCAACCAATGATTGTTGATATTCAGAATGGCGCTCATTGAAAACTTTTGTGGCTAACACGCCGACATCAACGGTGTTTTTTAATAGTGCGTCGAGAACATTTTGATGGCTTTGCAGGTAAGTAATATTGGCCAGCTCCGTAAGTTGCTGTTTGTTAAATATTTCTTTCAAATAGGCGGATGCGACGATAGCGCCGGAAGCCGAATCTGGCCACACCATGCCTATAGGCTTTGTAGTCTGCGTAATTGTTTCAGACAGTGACTTATAAATTGCATCTTCGTTTTGGTAAGCGACTATGCTGCTGGTGTAAGTCGAGTCGGTATTATCTGGGACAGCAAGGGTATAAATATCAGGTTTGCTGGCTGCAATGAGGGCAAAACCGACTAAGTTTGGAACGGCAATTTGCACCTCATTTTGTGCGACCATGCGGGCTAATGCTGAAGGAGTATTAGCAACGATAATTGTTGTAGGCAGGTGAAAAGTATTCGCGACTAGCTCGGCAAGAGGTTTAACAGCCGCCTCACGATCGATTGATGGATACGCATAGGTGCCCACAACAATGTGCTTAGTATCGGTTGCATGACTATGAATACTGCTAACTAAAGCTATAGTTAAAATGTAAAGGGTACTTCTTAAAAAGTAGTAGAACATTATGTTTTTTATCCTCTAAACATAAAATATCACCTAGGACATTACGTCGAACATCTGCCATTTAATTGGTCACGTTCTGTAGCCATTGCAAAGGCTTCCATCGTGAAATTTGAAACGGCATATTGAAGCGCTTTCATAAAGCCACAGTTGACGCTTTTATCTCAATAAAACCAACGGTTGTCTTAAACACAGACTTTTTTGCTGATTGTCTGTAAACTCATATTCCAAGGTTATTGCTTCGTAACTCGCTTTTTTGAACTTCATGGAACGCTTTATCGTAGTATAAATGCATATGTTGACGAATTTAAAACGTTGGATAAAAACAGACTGCCCCTACTGTTTGCGATTGCGTATGATCGTGGTTTGGGCCCTGATAATGTTGGTAGTGTACTTTTATGTCTGGCAATGAAAACAACACAATAAATAAAGATGCGTCGCAAACACAAAGTATTAAGATCAGAGCGGCCTCTAAACGGAATGGTTTAACGACCTTCATCGTTGGTGTTGGGGTATTGTTCGTCGCCATTTTGCTGTTGATAGTGTTACCTAAGGCAGTCTACTTAATTGGCATTTTTGCCTTAAGTGGCTCAATCGTCACCATGCTTATTGGTTGGTTTAAAATGCGAGAACCCCCGCACAGCATTGAACTGACAAAGCGCTTTATTCATTACCAACATCGTCACGGGAAATGGCAACTTGATTGGGACAATATTCAACGAATTGATGTACCAAAAATAAGTCAGGGAATCGAGCAAATACCCCTATCAATGGTGGGAATAAGGATCAAAGATTATCAACCACTTCTTGATAGTATTTCCCCTCGTTTAGCAACTAATCTGTTGTTGGAGCAACGAGCTTTATTGCTTCACAATAGCGGCTGTGCTACTGGCGGATGCTATAATAATGACTTGATCGAAGATGACAGATTCAAGATGCCTGACGGAACTATCGTACAAGGCATTCCAGCGATGTTAGCCAATCGCATGAGCAAGTTACGCAATAGCTTGGGTTTCGATTTGTTTATTTCAGTTGCTGAGTTGGATCGTAGTTCAGAAGAGTTCGTTGCGCTGCTCAAACAATGCCATATCAATGTTTTGCAAGAACTTCCTTAACTGATCGTTTATTTATACGGATCAGTACTATCCAGATTTCGAGGACGCGGTTGCATACTCCGCCCCTTGTTCGATAATAGCCTCTGCTTCAGTAAAAAAGTCTGGTAGTTTGCGTTCGACCACATCAAATTGTCCGCTTTTGATGGCTATTTCCAGCTCTTCGCAAAGTTCTAATAACTTAGGTACACCGGTATAGCACGAAGCGCCATGAAGTTTATGGATCAATGCTTTTAATTCGTCTCGATCAGCGTTTTCCCAGCTGGTCTTTATGTCACATACAAAATTAGGAAGTTGTTCGATAAAAGCATTGAGAAGCTCTAAAGCGGCGTCTCGATTTTGATTGGCTCGCTTTAGGGCCAAAGACCAATCAATAGATTGCGCACCCAAATCGGCTAAATCATTATTATCAGCCAACGCACACCAACGTTGAATCACCTCAATCAAATCAGACAGGTCTAGTGGCTTGGGCAAATAATCGTCCATACCTGAAGCCATCAACCGTTCTTGTTCTTCCTTTAGTGCATGCGCGGTTACCGCGATAATTGGCGTGCCAAGGTTAAGATGAGTTTGACGTATCAATTTAGATGCTTGCAAACCGTCCATGTTTGGCATTTGTACATCCATTAGGATGAGATCAAACTCGTTCTCCTTGCAAAGGTTGACCGCTTCTTCTCCAGTGTAAGCCAGAAAAAGCTCCACTTTAGAAGGTTTGAACCAGGTTTTAAGCAGCCGCAAATTCATTTCCATGTCATCGACAGCCAGGATTTTAACGCTAGGCAATTGCAGTAACTCTGATTGCAGTTGATTTTGTTGCGACTCAATGGGTAGCTCAGTCAAACTAGCCAACTTGTTCAGCGTTAGTGGCAAACGAAGTTGCTTAACCATGTATTCTGACTTGTGATGCTGAGCAAACACCAGCTCGTACCCGGAATACAAAATGACCAATTCCGGAAGTTGAGCGTTGAGTAGAATATCTAATATGCCGGGGTTCGCTCGCAAGTAACCTTGTGATAAACATACAAATACGTCGCTAAACTTGTGTTTAATTCGTTTTAGCTCTTTTATATCGCTTACTAACGTAGTTTGCGCGCCCACGTTCGACAGCATCTTAGCTGTCGAATGAGTAATTTCAGGATCGGTCTCGTAGATGAGTACTTGGCGATTGTTCCAACCGATGTTGCGAGAAAAATTATCAGTTTTATTGAGCAGGTTAGTCATGATGCTTACGGTGAAGCAACTGCCGTTGCCCGGGCGGCTGGTCAATCCAATTTTCCCCCCCATTAATCGAACGAGCTGTTGGCAAATAACAAGTCCTAAGCCCGTTCCTTGGTAAGAGCGACTCGTTGCGTCATCAATTTGTGTAAAGGCATTGAATAGCTTTTTCTTGTCTTGTTGACTGATCCCGATGCCTGTGTCTTCGATGACGAATTTTAGTTCAAACATGCCATGTTTTAAGACTTTCCCAGCGACCTTGAGACTGATGTGTCCACTGGGTGTAAATTTTAACGCATTGCCCAATAAGTTTGTCAGGATCTGCTTGATACGCTGAGCGTCACCAACTAATTTTTCAGGTAATGGATTTAGCTCGAAATGAAATTCCAGATTTTTCTGATGTGCGGATTTAGCCATAACACTGACCATCTCCTCAAGTACATCATTGGGAGAAAAAGGTTGGTTATTAATTTGTAGCTTACCCGCTTCAATTTTTGATACGTCCAATACGTCATTGACGATGCCCAACAAGCTGTCTGCAGAGAAGTTTATAATGCGAACATGCTCTTGTTTGTCTACCGGTAACGGAGTGTTGAGAAGCTCTTTACTAAATCCCAGAATTGCATTTAATGGAGTTCGGATCTCGTGACTCATATTGGCTAGAAACTGAGATTTAATGTTGCTTGCATTTATCGCGTCTTTACGTGCTATATCTAGACGTGCGTTTTGCTCTTCAATAAACTCCACATTATTTCGCAAATCATTGGTTGCCTGCTGAATATCGTATTCCAGCTGACTACGGTTTTTATCCATAATAGCCAATGAAAACAACCCCGCTTCTATGAAAATACCTACTTGGAAACAATAAGTCGTGAAGGCATTTGTCGGCAATATCCCAGACAAGCTTAACATCCCTGTTATTGCTGCAAGTGCAAGTATTGTCCAGGCAAAAATGAAGTAGCGTGCAGGTCTAAATCGATTGCTATAGCTTTCGAAACCTGCGGCCAGATAGCTGGCGATAGCAAATAAACTGGTTAGATAAACCACAGAGTTTTGCCATAACTCTGGAAGTAAATTGAGTAAAGAACAAAACCCCAAGGTAGCTAAAAATCCGATATTGGTCTTGATAAACGGTGTTGATTTAGGTGCCGTCTCTTTCGCATTTAAAAACGTGTAGGTAAAGAATCCCGATGCGATACCAATGAGGATGAATATCAAATCCATGTGTTTGCTAAGCCAGACAGTCATGTTCTCTGATAGCAGCATGATTGAATGACCACCCCAGACAAATTGCCATACCAAAGCCGTGCAAATGTAGCCTACATAGGCTAATAAACTGGTTTCTTGATTGCTGATGTAGAGCACTAAGTTGTATATGGCAAGAATGATCAATCCACCATAAAACAATCCCCACATTAGGTTGTCCCAAAACATCGTTCGCAGGTACTTTTGGTAGGGCTGTATGTCTACAGGTGCGATAACTTGTGTGCTGCTGCTTTCTAGCCGGATAAACAGATCAACAGATAGTGCATTGGGTAAATCAACTTTGAGAGTTGGGAATCGAGTCGTTTGCTCAGTAGATAGTTTCCCTTGGCGGCTGGAAGCTAAAAGTGTTTTGCCTTGCAGAAAATAGAAATCCGCTTTGTCCAGATGGGAGAAGCCGATATCAATCACCCACTCTTCAATATCACTGACATTGCTAAATCGGGTATGTAACCAAAACCCCTTGTCACGAATGCCATAATTGGGGTTGTGACCGCCCAAGTGCCATTGGAAATCTTGTGTGCGTTTTCGCACATCTTCGATGGTCAGTTGTTCGTCAGTCTCACTAAGATATTTTAATTTGCCATTAAGGCGTAATGACTCGTTTTTATTGATCAATTGCAATGAAGAAAAAGAATTGGTCGAGAGTGGAGACTGACTCTGAGCAATTGGCACAACAAAAAACAAGAGGGCAGCAATGCTCATCCACATCAAATTTTTATTGATATTCATAGTCCATCAGTCTCTAAGGTCGTAACGTCCATTTAACCCTCTGCTATCATGTTTTTCAATTGCAAAGGCCACAACAACTTACATTTTAATATAAATTACGAATCAGTGAACCAAATATCCTTTGTTCGTTGTATATTAAACCTAATAATAATTTGCTAGGAACTCCTCATGAAAAAACTTGCTCTTCTGACTTTAGGGTTAGCCGCGCTTACGTTCACCTCAAGTAGCCTGGGATTGGCTCTGGATAAGCTCTCTTTGCCTGATGGATTTTCTATCAGCGTTTATGCGGAAAACGTTAAAAACGCGCGGCAAATGGCGATTGGCAAAACTGGAATCGTTTATGTTGGTAGTCGCGGCGAGGGGAAAGTACATGCGGTGGTTGACGAGAATAAAGATGGAATAGCGGAAAAAGTCGTTTTAATAGCAGAGGGTCTTACCATGCCATCTGGACTGACCTATAAAGATGGCGATTTGTATGTTTCTGAAGTAAGCCAAATATTAAAATATGAAAACATCGATTCCACCTATACGAAATCTCCTCAAGGTAAGGTGGTCGTTGATGGATTGCCTAGCGAAAAACATCATGGATGGAAAAATATCGACTTTGGCCCTGATGGCTGGTTGTATGTGCCGGTCGGTGCTCCTTGTAATATTTGCGAAACGGTAAACGATGGTAAGTTTGATGACCCCATGTTTTCCAGTATCCTGAAAGTCGATTTATCGTCAGGTGAAAAACAGTGGGTTGCTAAAGGTGTTCGTAACAGCGTGGGTTTTGACTGGCATCCGCAAACAAAAGAATTATGGTTTAGTGACAATGGTCGAGATTGGATGGGGGATGATATCCCTCCGTGTGAAATCAATCGTGTGAGTAAGGAAGGACAACACTTTGGTTACCCCTATTTTCACGGAGGAACTATTGCGGACCCGGAATTTGGCGAGGGCAAAAAAGCCAGTGACTATGTCCATCCAGAACTCAATTTAGGCGCTCATGTAGCGCCATTAGGTATTCATTTTTACCAAGGCAGTCAATTCCCAGCAGAATATAAAAAGACACTTTTTGTTGCAGAGCATGGTTCTTGGAATCGAAGCTCAAAAGTGGGTTACCGGGTAATGATGGCCATGGTTGAAAACAACAAAATTACCGATTATCGCCCATTTATTGATGGATTCTTAAACAGTGATGATACGGCTTGGGGAAGACCTGTAGCCATGCTGACACTGCCCGATGGCAGCCTTCTGGTATCGGATGATTTCGCTGATGCGATTTATAAGGTAACCTACAGCAAATAATCGTTAAAAGTGGCCAGCTTTTGCTGGTCTTTATAATAAAAACAATCGGTTTACGTAATACACTATGAGCGAAGAGATAACTATAAACAAGGATGGCATAGAGCAACTGGCTCTGAGTCGATTCACAGAAGACGCTTACCTCAATTATTCCATGTACGTTATCATGGACCGAGCGTTGCCGCACATTGGCGACGGCTTAAAGCCTGTTCAAAGACGCATCGTTTATGCGATGTCAGAATTAGGACTTAGTGCAACGGCCAAATATAAAAAGTCAGCACGTACAGTCGGTGATGTATTAGGTAAATTCCATCCTCATGGTGATTCTGCCTGCTATGAAGCCATGGTATTGATGGCGCAACCCTTTTCTTATCGTTACCCATTGGTCGATGGTCAAGGGAACTGGGGCGCACCAGACGATCCAAAATCCTTTGCGGCTATGCGTTATACCGAATCTCGTTTATCAAAATTCAGTGAAATACTGCTAAGCGAATTAGGGCAGGGTACGGTCGACTGGCAACCCAACTTCGACGGTACAATGCAAGAGCCACAAGTTTTACCGTCGCGCTTGCCGCATATTTTACTAAATGGTGTGACCGGAATTGCGGTTGGTATGGCGACTGACATACCGCCTCACAATGCTCGTGAAGTTGCCAACGCCTGTGCGTTGCTGCTAGATAATAGTCGTGCCGAGTTAAACGATATCCTGCAACATATTCAGGCGCCTGACTATCCCACAGATGCCGAGATCATCACGCCAAAAGCGGATATCCAAAAGCTCTATGAAACAGGGCGCGGGTCTATCAAAATGCGTGCAGTTTTCCACGAGGACAATGGCGAGATAATCATCACAGCGTTGCCTCATCAAGCGTCTGGTGGCAAAGTTTTAGAACAAATTGCTGGGCAAATGCAGGCCAAAAAATTGCCGATGGTGAGTGATCTTCGTGATGAGTCAGATCATGAAAACCCAACGCGATTGGTAGTTACACCACGTTCTAATCGGGTTGATGTTGAGCAGTTAATGCAACATTTGTTCGCCACAACCGATTTAGAAAAAAATTATCGCGTCAATATCAATATGATTGGCTTGGATGGCCGTCCTCAAGTTAAAGATTTACGCACTATCTTGAGCGAGTGGTTGTCATTTAGAAAAGATACCGTGGTCAAGCGACTTCAATATCGTTTGGACAAAGTGTTGGCCAGGTTGCACATTTTAGAAGGTTTGTTGATAGCGTTTTTAAATATCGACGAAGTCATCCGTATCATCCGTTACGAGGATGAGCCAAAAGCCGAATTGATAAAACGTTTTGGTTTATCTGACAAACAAGCAGAAGCAATTCTTGAGTTGAAACTCCGTCATCTAGCTAAACTGGAAGAGATGAAAATAAAGGGAGAGCAGGAAGAGCTTGCCAAAGAGCGCGATGAGCTGCAATTGTTATTAGGTTCGGATCGTCGCCTAAAAACCTTAATCAAAAAAGAGATCTTGGCTGATGCCGAAAAATATGGAGACGATAGACGTTCTCCACTTGTTGAGCGCGGCGAATCTAAAGCGCTCTCAGAGAAAGAATTAGTACCTTCCGAAGCGGTAACCGTTGTTCTGTCTGAAAAAGGCTGGGCACGCTGTGCGAAAGGTCACGAGGTTGATGCCGAAGGGTTGAGTTATAAAGCGGGCGACAAATATCTGGCTAGCGCCAAAGGCAGAAGCAACCAACAGGCAGTGTTCCTGGATACATCAGGTCGCACATTCGCCACTGATGCTCACACCTTACCTTCTGCTCGCAGTCAAGGGGAACCGCTCACGGGCAAATTCAACATTGTAGGTGGCGAAACCTTTGAACATGTGATCATGGGTGCTGATGAACAACAATATCTGATGGCGACTGATGCCGGATATGGTTTCGTCGGTAAATTTGCTGATATGGTCAGTAAAAATAAGGCCGGTAAAGCTTACCTATCTTTGCCGCTTGGAGCCAAAGTCATTAAGCCACAAACGGTTTCCAATATCGAAACCGACTGGTGCTTGGCTATATCGAATGAAGGACGGATGTTAATGTTCCCACTGCGGGACTTACCAAGTTTGGGTAAAGGCAAGGGGAATAAAATCATCAATATCCCCTCTGCAAAAGCCAAAAGCCGTGAAGAATATGTCAGTGTCCTTGCAGTAGTGCCTGATGGTGCCCAAGTGAAAATTATGGCTGGAAAGCGAGGCATGACGTTAACCGCAAATGACTTGATTCACTATCAAGGTGAACGGGGCCGTAGAGGTAACAAGTTGCCTAGAGGCTTGCAAAGGGTTGACGGCGTCGAAATTGAATTGACGCAAAAAGCACAGGAAGTTTCACCCGAAGTCGCGCAAGATAGTACACCTGACGAAGATTAGCCATTATTAGTCAATCAGACTACTAGCAAAACTATTGAGCCATTCCCGCGCAGGCGGGAATCTATTCATCGCTTGCCAACGTCATGGCAATGATCTCCCAAACTTTAGGGTTTATGCCTAATCCCATGTGTGTGCTCTTAACTTCGATGTTTCTAGCGTGACTGTTATAAATATCAATTGACGCCTGCCAACCTACTACGCCATCCGATTTGCTGTAGATTGATGTGACGGGTTGCTTGAAGCCTAATTGGTTTCTCTCTAGAACGTGTAGTTCAAAGCTATCTAAATCGAGATTCTTCCGCTTTGCATAACGCTTTCCAACGGCTGTGTATTTTGGGCCGCCAGATATTGGTGTGCCCATGGTGATAACTTCCCTAACGCATTCAGGAAACAATCGCGCTACCTCGCGAGTTAGCACACCTCCTAGACTCCAGCCGATTAACGTAATCGGTGTTTGTCCAATTTCTTCGAACAACTTTAATGTTCTTGCGCCCAGCCGCACAATATCCTGATCAACGTCACCATGATTGCGGCCCAGCTCCCAATTGTAACAATCATAATTCATTTGGCGTAAAAAGCCTTTCAATGGCGCCATAGAGTAATCATCGGCCATGTACCCAGGCACTAAAATAATGGGCCTGCCATCACCTTTAGGTAATGTGAGTAGCTGCGGTAGACTACCTAACGTGCTCAACCAATCTAACGGTGCTGTGATCTCTTTAAAGGTATTAAATTTACTGGGAGCCTTGAAGGTAACGTTATTAGTTGATTGAGACAAGCTATCACCCCTCTATACTTTATGACCTTTGTTAATACCTTCTAATGGCAAGGGTAGATCAACATAAGTTTTTCCTATTCATTCCAGATCTAATAGATCGCCAGGTTTACAATCTAATGCCTCACAAATTGATAGAAGAGTAGTGAAATGTATTGCTTTTGCTTTCCCAGTCTTAAGTTTCGACAAATTAGCCATGGTTATATTCACTTTTTTGGATAACTCTGACAACTTCATCTTGCGTTGTAATAACAGTAAATCGAGATTTACTTTCAATTGCTTCTGCATTATTGAAACTTCTCTGAAATGATTTATATATCGATAATGGATAATTAATTATCGAAAAACAATTACAATATGTGGGTATTGGATAAATGATGTTTTATATTTCGTCACAAGTGGGTTAGCCAGAGACAATTTATTTCATTAAGGAGAGTATATATATTCAGCACTGAGCATTTTGGCGACGATTGGATTTTTCATCTTTTTTGCTTATTACAGCTAAAAGTTGGGTAAGACCAAAACAGAGAACCCTAGGACAGCGGCAATCATCGAATGTTTACTGTGTTTTTTCCACCTTTTGCACTGATCTATCTAGTCGTCCTATTGCTAAAAGAAGACGCCGCGATTGTATGATTGTGTTTACCAATCCTAGACTTGAGACGGAATCGTCTCCTAAAAGTGTGGGATCTCTTATTCGTTGAAATAACGAATCCCGCACTTATCATGTTATTTCGCGATATGAGAAATATCTGCATATGTAAATTCTCATATTGTTTGAAATAGAAGTTAAGAGATCTCACCTCACTTGAAATTGTTGGATAATACCCTAGCGGAACGATTCTTCAGAAGTTTAATAATGGAATGGGTTCTAAATACTGGTTATCGGAATTTTACAGATGCCAAGCCACACATAACGAATTATATTGTTGGCTTTCACAGCTAAACTAGGCCCAGTACACTGGCGGTCTGAGTCCAATCGAATCAGAAAAAAGATACTGCTATACTATAAACCTTGGTCAATATAACTTGACCACTACATAGATAGATTCGATGTATTCGTTGAGCACTGGAGGAACATTTACGAGTAATCAACGTTGTATCCCTGAATTTAGGGATGAAGCACGTTAGGAAATTGAGCTATGGTCAAATAGTATAATCATGTTCGAACCCGAAGCTCAATGAATTACATATTACCAGGTGAGTTTGCAAAACAGGCCGAATAATATGAAAAACCTCATCGAAGGATTGGTGCTAATCTTTCAAAATAGTGCTTTTTATTGGGTCCAGTCATATTGAAAGCAAGTCAAAATTAAAATGATTCTTATAATAGTACATCTAGTCAGAGTAAAGGTTTAAAAAAAGTTATAATCTGACAAAACATTAGGTAAACCAGACCCGATTTTTGCCATGTCGCTTCGCTTCGTACAAGTTCTTATCTGCAATAGCAATTACCTCTTCAATGCTCGATGAATTTTGTGGTAGTTCGGCAATACCGATACTCACTGTAAGTACTCCATATTCTGAGTTTGGATTTGTTAGTTGAAGTGAAAAAACTTGATGAAGAATTTTTTGCCCAATTTTAAGTGCCAAATGACGATTTGTATTGGGTAACAATACACCGAATTCTTCCCCTCCAAAACGCGCTAGACTATCGCTTGGTCGCTGGCAGTGAAGAGAGATTGCATGCGCGACAAGTTTCAAGGCTTGATCACCAGCCAAATGACCGAAACTATCGTTAAACTGTTTGAATAAATCAACATCAATCATCATAAAATGTAGAGGTTCCATCCCACTCGCAGCATACTGTAATTCAGATTCCAATTTGTTATCCAAGTATCTTCGATTATAAACGCCCGTCAACCCATCTAAGAATGTATTTTTGCGCAGTTTATCGGTCGTCAATTTTGCATTTAGATGTGCTTTCACTCGATGTAGCAATGTTGATTTTACAATTGGCTTGTTTACAAAATCTACGCAACCAGCTTCCCAACATGCATCCTGGGATTCATGTTCGTCACTCGCCGTAATAAAAATAATAGGAATATGTTCTGTTTTTTTATGGTGTCTAAGCAGTTTACAAATTAAGGTACCTTCAACTTCAGGCATATGAAGATCGAGTAATACCAAGTCCGGAGGGGTGTTGACACAATATGCAATTGCTTCATTGCCACTTCGCATTAATACGACATTGTATTTAGGACTCAGAATACTATTCAAAATTTTCAAATCGATATCTTCATCATCTACCACCAGTATTGTATTTTTATCATCTTCAATAGGGGTTTTAGAATCAAGGATCGCTAAAGTTTCGAGTAATTTACTGTTTTTGCTTAAATTATTCACAATTCGTTCCAACTATTCTTATTTGAGTCGCTTACGCAAGCACAATTTTTGTCATAAACAGTTTTTAGTTTTTGTTTTTCAAGCGAGGCAGCGGTAAAATTTTTGGAACTTTTTCTTTATAATCCAGATAACTTTTCCCAATTGTTCTGACTAGGTCTTTTTCTTCAATTGGCGTAACAATCAATATGTAGCCGGTTGAGAGTATGGCTAACAAAAGATTGCCGTAAGTAAAGTTTGGAGAACTCCAAAAAACCATCAACCAACCTAAACTAATCGGGTGCCTAATAACGGCATACATGTATTTGACCGTAAAGGGGGGATCAACAGATGTTTTCCCTACCATATTTCGCCAAGTCTGTCTGATGCCAAAAAAAGAAAAGTGATCTATGACAAAAGTCGACGAAAAAATTAGAACCCATCCAGAAACGTGAAAAATAATTACAAACATCTTTGTTATTGGGTGAGAAAATTCAATGAAAAGGTTTGGCAAAGGAAACCATAAATAGAGAAAAGTAATTGTTGTAATACCACTTATAAATATGTAGAAAGCTCTTTGCATCGCAAAATGAAAGTGAGAATTCCACCAACCTTTGAAAGATGAACGTGCCATTAAAGAGTGAATTGAGAAGTAAATAATAGCCAGAAAAACGTTACTAGCAATTTGGTATTCAAGAGGCATGTCGTAGCCTCGATTATGTAGAGGGTTAAACAACATTGCTCCACTAAATAGGAATATCATCAATAGAACAATCGAAAGTGCCCCTATGGTATAGGACACTATCGAAAAAATGAAAATTGCGTAGTTTTTCATTTTACCCCACAGTTAATTAGCAACATATTGATGACAAAACCTTGACTTAGATTTTTCGTGAAGAATAAAATCTGATAATGATACTAGCGGATATAACATTAAATTATGAGGGGCTATATGGTTAAAAAAGTGCCATATCTCTCAAATATTTGAAGGTATTTACAGAGTTTGAGAAGTTCTCTACTTTGGCTTAGTTTTCAGGAAAGGACAAAGCGAGAAAACAACAATCGTTTATATTCTGGCTTAATCTAGACTCTTCATCACACAAGCATATTCAACCAAAATTTTTCTAATTGAGTATAAATACCTGATTAAACTTACCTTCAATATCAAATGTACTTTTCCATAAAAATTAAAGTTCTTTGAGAGTAGTTCGCAGTCTTAAACTTTTCATATCCTGTTTTTTCATAGATGTGCCTGGCTCGGGTGTTGTAGGAAAAAACATCAAGCCAAATCCTCTTACAGGCTAAATGAGTCTCGCAATATTTTTCCAAGGCATATAGCGATCTTTGACCCACCCCTATGCCTTTCTTAAAAACAACCATTCTCCTCAACTCGACACTCTCTGAGTTTTCGGTGCGTATCATAAAGAAACCAACAAGTGCACCATCGTCATATATGGACAGGTATGTGAGAGCCTCATCCGCTTGAAAGCACATATGCTGTTTAAAGGTGGTGGGAATAATAAATCTTGCAGTATCTTCCTTTTTCTCCATTTCGGAAAATTTGCGTAATTGCTCTAATTTAGAGACGTCTAATTCGAGCATATAAGTTCCTATTAAAAATGTTAATTTTGAAAGAAAATGTCAAAAGCTCATTTGGAATGACGAGATCTCATATTAATTTAGCCATATGTTCTTAAGGAAAAACAAATGGCATCGAAAGTCCTATTTAGAATAACCTTGTTAATCCAGCGATTATGTTTCTAACAAGTCTAAAAAAACTGCTTAAATTAGCTTGAGCCATTTAAAAGCTAAAATTTAGGAGACTATTACTTGCTATGTATTAACTAAGAACAGCACTAAGTCCATTTTATATTTGGTCCTAATTTGTCGATATAAATCTGTCAGATTATTCGACCAATCCCATCTATCTGAGACACCGAGGTCAAAATTTGAGGACGTTCCCCGAGGACGGCTTTAACGTGCTCAATTCGAACTGCCGATAACACAAATGTTGGTAAAAATTAGCAAACTACTCTCCTCGCTACGCTCGATGATACATTCGCTAAACTGAAGACCAACAAGCGCTTTACCCATTACCAACCAATCTGAAAGAAGGTCTATCTGCTTGTAGTCATAAGAGGATATTACAATCTCACACACAATATCCGTACATCTAAATTTTGCGTCTACTTCACTATTAGGAGCATGTTCTAAAAAATTATTTCTATAATTTTGGTAAAGTATTTCTTGAAAAGCATTGTTATAGTCTGATTGATTTAGTTCGCTCTGGTAATTTCCAAATTCTTCCTCCATGCTAATTATATTAGTGTCTGCAATATCCAACCCAGACTCATCATGACGCCTATCTAAATTGCCATCTAACGTATCAATAGGCGTCAAGAGTGGGGTTTTTTTCTCAGGGCTAGTTTTTTCTTCCGGCGAACTATACGCTGTATTAACCTCATTTATTTTTAGCTTAACTTCGTTTATTTCTTTTAAATAAATTTGAAGGGATTTACTCTGCGCTTCGTTGAAAAATTCATATTGCCTATTCAGCTTTACATGCAAGAACAAACTCGCACATACATTTACTATTACTACGGTAAAGCAAATCAGGAAAATTTTTTTCATTAATCTTCGTACTCGATTATCGCTGAATAATTAAATAGACTCATGCCAGGTCCCAAAGTACATTTCAGAATTGCGCTGCCACTTGCAAAGCCACCATAAATGGGACCAATAGACTTCGCTCCGAAAGATGTTTCTCCTACAAATGATATAAAAGAGCTAACTTTGTAGCTAGACCCCTTCCAATTTCTATGTGTAACGTAGCATCCGACCACAGAAGTAGCAGTTTGGTGCTTTGAATCGTTCGAATTACCACGGTACCTGGCGTAGACTTCGATTGATATCGGTCTTTTTTCCAAAGAAGTTATATCAATTGGGCATGTAAGCTGAAAAAATTGTTCTGATGAACTATTGTGGACACCGTCGACTCTATAGACTGACTTTGGGTCCAAGTCTGAATTTGGTCCTGATAAATACGATGAAGCACAATTGTTCGCATTATAGATAACGGCGCTTTCACCCGTAGCAATGCTGCTGGTAGACGTTAACGTCAAAACTAAAATAAAAAATGTTCTAAAAGTTTGATTCATTGTGATTATCTCAAGATAGGTGGTTTAGCGGCTGATTTTTTGTTTCGAAAATTCATAAACTGCCACCTGATTAGTAAAAAGATGCTTCGTAACTGATTAAACCCATTCCTGGACCAATTAAGCACTCCATTCCCGCGCTTCCACTGTATATCCAGTCTACACTTAGCTCCCGCTCGATTGACCCACTCGATGTAAGCCCCTTGAAGCTATTCCACCTAGTTGTATTGCCATACTGACCGCTCCAATTTGTCGTTTTTAATCTACAGCCTATTGGATGAAAACGATTGATTTCATGCTTAGAAACATCGAAGTTGTTTGAAAAAGTTACATTGACGACTAATTTGCCACTAGGTGTCGTTTGAGGAATATGATTATCGATAGGACAATATACTCTGTGGAACTTACTACCTGAGGAATTATTTATTCCATAAATTTTATGTATCGCTCCAGATTCTTCTTCCCACTCTGCCTCTGACTCAGATTTATATACATGTACTTTACAACTATTAGTGTTATACAACGCTTTGTGTTTGGGAGTCTGGGAAAAAGCGCTGGTGGCTATAAAGAAGCACAGCGATCCGATGTAAAAAGATGGTTTATTCATTTGTGTTTTCCTTCGGGGTGTAAATTTCAAAGTTTGCGCTAAATAATGTTGGAGGGATCATTGAGAAACCACGTAATTAAATATTTTTGAGTCTGGCCCCATATAACAGGAAATACCGTACGTACTGTCGGTGTTTTGCGTGAGACTTGGCAATTGTTTGCTGGTCCCCCCGGTTAAACCTGCAAAAGATACGAATTGAGATTTTTTTGAATATTTCCTGTCCGAGGTTCTGGAATTTAATCGACAACCAACTGGCCACCATACATAGTATCCATCTCCGTAATAATGATTGAGAGTCTCTGTTCCCTCTCTAAATTTATCGGAGTTTTTAAATCTCACTTCAACTGAAACTGGTGATACTATTTCAGGTGCTAAATTGACAATAGGACAATTTACACTAAAAAACTTATCGCTTGACTTATTGTGCAGTCCATAGCTGGAATATACAGAGCTGGGAATGTTGTTATCGTCCCAAGATTCTTTTCCTGAAAACCATGTTAAAGATCCGTCCATTGAATTGAGTGCGCATTTGCTGGCGCTGTATACAACATTGTTTTCCGAAGAACCAAGCACACTCAATGATGAGATCGTTGAAACTATAAGAAAAACTACATTAATGCGTAATTTCATTTGTTACTCCATTGGCAGGGTGACACTGATAGGCCAACCAATTGTTAATTTTTGACAGAAGCACTTTTTCAAGGTTAATTTCATAACGTCATGCTTAAAGCTGTTGCTAAGAAGCAACAATTACGCATTAAAATAAGGAAAAATTAGATTTCCACAAAACTTGGTTTAAAGCGCTTACTATTAAATGCCCCTGTTTATAAAAACATCACTCAAACTTCTACGTTAGTGTTAGTGTTAGTGAGAGTAATCGAGGCTGCCTAACTAATTTGCTGTGCTTATTGCTAGCTCTTAAATTGCTTGTGATCTTAGTACAAATCAGTTGGAATTAACGTGTAAGAACGGACAGAAAGGAGGCAATGAAGCCCAAAAAATTAAGATGAAACAATTTACGCTGAAAAATGACTATCGCTACTTAGATCCTTTAGTTTGTGCTTTCGAACATCGCAGTACGATCTCTCCCCGACGTTTTCGCTTGGTAAAGAGCAGTATCAGCTTTGTGATATATGCTATCAACGGTATCTTCACTCGTCAGTGAAGCGATTCCGATACTGACGCTAATATGAACAGATATTTTCCCATCTGATAAATTGGTACTCTTCACTATCGCACGCAATCTGTCACTAAAAGCCAGGGCTTTAGTCAGGTCCGTTTCGGGTAAAATGAACATGAACTCCTCTCCACCGAGTCTTCCAAAATAGTCAGATGCTCTTATTATAGACAAGCACTTGCTAGCTATCGTAATAAGCACTTGATCCCCAAATGGGTGGCCAAACTTATCGTTCAAACTTTTAAAATGATCTATGTCAACAATGCCGACTACTATTTTTTTATCGTAACGTAACGTATGGTCCACTTCTCTTTTTAATTGATTTATAACTGCTCTACGGTTCATAACTCCAGTAAGTTCGTCAGTCAGTGACATTAATTTTATTTCCTTATTCTTCTTAAACAACAGCACAACCATAACTATGGAAACTAAAAGAGCACAAATTACAACGCAAGTGATAAAAAAGTATAACGCCATCTTTTCCTCTTTTAATGCGATTTCAGAAGCTGCTGCTTGCGCCTTCAAATTAAGTAATTCGTTCTTAACCTGAATGTCTCTAACTTTGTACCTAAGACTAATCTGCCTAGTATTGTTTAGTATTCGATCGTTAAAAACGGTTCTTTCCAAACTTAATATTTTATGTAGATAGGTATTAGCCATAGATACGTTATCAGTTTTTTCATATAGTTCGATAAGTAGCTGAAAGACTTCGAGTGACTGCAAATTATTGAGAGTGAATTTTTTCTCTAACTTACTAATTTTTGCAATTGCTGAATAAACATTATTGTCTAATGAAAACACTTTAGCCTCTGCAATTTCAGCAGCAATTATTACATCATTAGAATTTAAATTTTTACGTATATTTATAATTCTATTGAGATAACTTTTAGCCATTTTCACATCTTTGTTTGCTATGAAACAGTCAATTAATGCTATGTAGTCTTTAAACAATGCAATTTTATTCTGAATAGCATTGTTAATGGCGGCAGATTCTTCAATATTATCAATCGCTTCGCTAATATCTCCAGTAGAATATGCTATTAAACCAAGTGTGTGGTATATGTTTGCTTGAACAAAAGGGTGGTCAGTCTTAGAAAAATACATTAGCGATTGGCGGAGGTAATCTCTGGCGCTGTCAAAGTCTTTCATTTTGTAGTAGGCCAGCCCTATATTCATGAGAGCTCCATTTGCTTGAGCTTCGTGACCGCCTTCCAGAATATAGAGTTCGTATGCTTTCAGGCTATCTTGAATAGCCTCATCAAAAGATTGATAATTTAAGAAATAACGTGCTCTGTATTGCAAAGAAAACGCCTCTAGCTCATTGGTGCCTTTAGCGAATTCCACTGCTTTATTGTAAAGACTTAGTGCCCCAAACGCGTTACCTCTTTGCACCTCGACATTTGCTTTACATATGATAAATCTTACTTTCCCCTGATTCGTAGATTCCCCATCAAGCTGCGCCAAACCTTGTTCTGCTGTTCTCATGGCTTCTTCAAATTTTCCTAAATTTATTTCAGAAAAACATTTTGCCTTAAGTAATCGCAACAATAATTCGGGATAAGTCTCAATGTCTGAGGACTTCAATATTCTATTTAACGACTGTAAGCTTGTGTGTGGGTCCGAAGACAATCGATCCAATACGACTTTAAGTTCAGACTCTACTTCAGTAAATGTTGAAGCCATTACTACGATCGGAAAATATCCAAAAGCAAACTTTAAAATTTTTAGCAAAATATAATTTGCGCTCCAATATTTATATTAAAACAACTAATGCCATTTCTTGTTTTTCGAAGTTAAATATCCGTTATCACTTGTGATGAGTGAACGGGAAATATAGAACATTCATTCAGACTCTGCCAATTTAAAGATTTCTAGTCAGGATGATGTTAGTAATAAAGCTAATGCTTTTTAAAGTTGATTGAGAATAATGTGAGGGAGTACTATTGATATTAATAGTTCATCAGGAACTTAATAAATTACTAGCTATTTGGTGAAAGAAGTGAAAGTACAAAATATAGCGATTGTTATGATACCAGAATGTTCGGCATCCATATTATATATAGTTCATGAAACTCTCCAAAGTGTCGGTAAAGCTTGGACTTTCGCTACGCGAGAAGAAGTAGGAGTGACGCCTTTTAATGTGGAAATAGTTGCTCTCACAACTGACATCATTAATGCGCCAACTGGCGCACCATTAAAAGCAACTCATACATTTGAGTCCGCCACTACACCAGATATCGTTATTATTCCTGACCTCTTTGTAGATCCGTTTAACTCTGTCATAGGCAGATGGCCCAAAGAAGCTAGGTGGATTAAATCACAATATGAAAACGGGGCCATTTTAAGCAGTATCTGTACTGGAGCTCTGCTGCTGGCAGAGAGCGGTATTCTTAATGGAAAGATGATAACTACCCACTGGTGTGCATTACAAAGATTTGAACAGGACTACCCAAGTATTACAGTAAAACCCAACAGAGTCAGTATTGGTACCATTGATGACCGTATACTTACTATCGGTGGTGCCGGTGGTTGGGAGGAACTAATAGTTTTCCTGGTATCACGGTTTCGAGGTACTGCAGAATCATGTAGATTATCGAAGCTATGGTTATTAGGGGATAAATCTGACGGAATTATCCCATACGCAACTGGCTTTAGAAAACGTCGTCATGATGACAAGATGATCGAGGAGTTACAGTTGTGGATTTCTGAAAATTATGACAAGAAAAATCCAGTAGCGGAAATGGTTAAGATAACATCTGTTTCCAAAAAAACGGTTTACCGAAGATTTATGCAGGCCACTGGTTACACACCCATTGAATATGTAGTATCCCTCAGAATGGAAGAAGCGAAAGACTGTTTAGAAGCAAACAATACAAATATTGAAGAGATCGCTTCTGATGTAGGGTATTCAGATATGTCATCATTTCGAAGGTTGTTTAAAAAACACACAGGCGTAACTCCTAATCAATATCGGAAAAAGTTCCTCAAGTACCCCATAAAGCCTTAATAAATATTAACTTTACATGCTTACAATTTGGTCTGTGAAACGTACCTATTTGTTGATAGGGGAGATTAATAGTTGCCCCAGCATTAAAATGTAGTGCCATCGTTAATTTGGCCATTACATTAAACTTGATTTAGCGCGAGTTTACTCTGGGAGTAAATCATCAACCGTACTAAATTGGCGCCGGTACTCCGATGGAGACATTTGCACGAGCCTCTTAAATAAATTTCGAAATGAGCGAGGGTCCTCATAGCCAACATCAAAACATACCTGCTCTAAAGGAATTTTTGTAAGCTCCAAAAGCTTTTTAGCTCGCTCAATTCTGAAGTATTGAATATATTTATTTGGGGTGTAACCTGTAGCATCTTTGAAGCGACGTATGAATGTACTGTAGGGTAAACCAGCGGCTTCGAGCATTCCGGCTAGGGGGGTTCCATCAATAATATTGTCAAGTAACCACCTAATACTTTCGTTTATAGCCTTGTCTTTAGTACTCAGAGGGATGTCTAAGTATACATAAGGTTGTTGTCCAGAACTATATTTACCAAACAAAAACAACTTTATGATCCGAATCATCTCAGCCTTCCCAAAGAAACGTTGTACTAAGTACATCATAAGCTCTTTGGAAGTTGCGTAACCACCAGTTGTGATCAGTGTAGAGTCTTTGCCAGAAACTACTATTCGGTCGTCTCGATTAAGTTTTATTTTTGGGTAATTACTTTCCATCATTGTGTAAAACCCCCAATGGGAAGTTGCCATCTCGTCGTTAAGAATACCTGATTCAGCAAGCAAAATACTTCCCGTACATGCGCCAACAATTAGTGCACCTCTGTGGTGAGATTGCTTTATCCAGCTAATTTCGTCTCTCCACATATCGCTGGGTTGAATATTGGTTCCGATAATAAGGTCTGGGATGATAATGATATCTGGCTCATCCGCATGTCTGACGTCAATTAGATTATGAATAGATAGGCCGCTTTTTAGTAAAAGGGGAGCAGGTAGAAAGGAAGCCATTTGTATATCGAAGCCACTAGAACTAGCGGGAGACATTGGAATGCCATCCCAGGCTCGGCCGACAACATTAAGTATATCTATAAAACTATACGCCACGGAAGCAGAAGTTTCTCTAACAACTAGTATCATTATTTTTTTGTTATTTTCCACAATTTATTCCAACTAATAGTTTTAACCCTAATTCCTAATTTTAAACCCTGGAAGCATTCTTAAATTAATCACATCATCAGTAACACACGCTTTACCTGCCTCTTTGATGCGTTGAACTATTTTGAATCGAGGCTGAGTTTAATCCAATTATGTTATAAAAAAAATTTATTGCGTATTGGTTAACTATCAATAAAGAGCTAGTTAAATTAATGAGGTAACCAAAGTGAGAATAATAAGTTGTACTCCTGCACTCTTATTTATATTAATAACTTCTACATATTCCGCTTTTGCAGAAGTTTCTATTAACGGTTTTGCCTCCATTCGAGCCACTTCTTCAGACCAAGACGGTGATACTCCTGCACATCAGGGTATTGAAGGAAATGGTGAGCTTTCTTTTAAAGATGAATCATTGTTCGCGTTACAGGCTCGCGCAGATATGGGGGATGGTCTAAGTGCTACGATACAAATTGTTGCAGAGGGTAAAAACAATTTCAACCTAGAGGCGTCTAGAGCCTACATCAGCTATGAGCTCACACCGAATCACCGTATTAGCGCTGGTCGATTTGCAAATCCTTTATTTTATCAATCAGAATTTGAAAATGTAGGCTATGCCTATAATTTTGCACGTCTGCCTAAATCTGTCTATCAACCTTTTGAATTCAATACTATCGATGGAATAACTTTAGATAGTGATTTTACGTTCGGCCAATACGCTCTGACAACTAAAATTCTATATGGTAGCTGGGAAGGAGATTTTTTTGAGCCCCTTACAGGCGAAACGAACTCGTTTGGCCTTGATGATATTGTATCACTTAGAGCAAATTTTTCAGGTGGATGGTGGAACATATATGGTGGAGTAATTTTCAATGTCTTAGATGGCGGAGAAGTTGACACAGATGTAATATTCGCGGCCGCTCAACCAGCTATTGATTTTGCAATAAGTCAAGGGGCTACAGACGTTGAAGTCGACAATTTCTTAAATGCCATTAAATATACAGGTAAAGACGGAAGATATAGTTATTTAGGATTCAATATCGATAAAAATGACATTTTAATCGATTTCGAAATTACTCGATACGGCATAAAAGATTCCGTTGATGTGTTTAATCAAGTTTGGTACGCATCACTAGGGTACAGAGTTACTCCCGAAATAACTATCTTAGTCCACACTGAAGAATTTACCCAAGACAATGTGGAAGATAAGTTTCTCTCAAAAGTTAACAACCAAATTCTTTTCGATACAGGCATAGCGTTTGCCGAGGCGTTTAGGGAATACGAATTTAAAGGTTCCGGTGTAACCCTTAGACATGATTTCCATCCGAATGCGGCACTCAAAGTGGATTACTTCTTAGGGGAAGATTCTCGTACCGACGTTGGAGACTTCTCGATTTGGTCGGTTGGAATAGATTTAATATTTTAAGGGGAATAAAATGAGAAAAATTCTATGCACAATCCTATTTCTGTCCTTCAGTACATCAACGCTTGCTGAAATATCAGTGATAGTCCACAAAGGAAACACCAATTCATTTAACAAAAATGTAATATCAAACATTTTTTTGGGAAAAATTAAAACTTTTCCTGATGGATCAGTAGCGATCCCAATTAAACAAGAAGATGAAAGTATCAACACACGTTTTAGTGTTGAAGCGCTAAAAAAGTCACCGAGCCAATTGAAAGCTTATTGGGCTAAACTCTTGTTTACGGGAAAAGGAATCCCACCTAAGGCAGTCGCTAACGACATTGAGGTTTTAGAATTAGTTAACAGTAATCCTAACATAATTGGATATATAGATAGTAATAAGGTCACTGATAGTGTGAAAGTTATTGCTACGTACTAGCAGAGCAATTCATCAACATCTCTCCATACTTCGGTGTTGCCAGCGCTAAAGTTTGTAAGAGTGCTGAACAACGCGACCCAAATCATCAAATGATTCGGATTTAATATGCCTCAAAAGTGGTATAGACGCGTCTAATTATTGCAGATAACTGCTACGTTTTGTTAAAGTCTAGAGAGATTAATCGTTAGCAAAGATTTTCTGAATTCCCTAAAAAATACGACGAGGAAGAATGAATCGCTGCTAATTTCCGAGTCACCTCTCAGTTAGATAAACTAATTATAGGTGTTTACGAGCGATAAACTCTACTCCAAAGAATTTAAAACCGAAGCGGTTTAAACAGATAGATAATCGCTGTCATATTATTGCAGGAGTTGCCCAGCGATAAGAAGTCACTTCGCAAAGTTTTTGTGTGCGCGTGAAGACGTATTGTTCTGATTCGAAAGAGCACAAAGCTTCAACAGATTAGGCAGCAGAGATTAGGCTATTTAAGAAAGAACTTAAAAACGTACCGGAAAAGCGAGCTAAGTTTAAAAGCCGGATTTACTAAGTAAACTAGTCTGACGAAGGTATGCCTTTATCACTTCAACTGTAATTGTTGGCCTGCATGTCGGTAATATCGGATGCTGAATGTGCGTCTCAGTGGTTTCTAGGCCTGGCGTAAGGTAATAATCTCTATACTCACCAAAGAAGACCAACAGTTAATGGGTTTGATTAACCAGTTTTAGCTTTTCTATAGCAGCGAAGCTCCATGTTGATTTACGTGACGTAGGTGAGCGTCGTAATGTTCATCCAATACATCAAACTGATGCAAACCTTAAAGGTTTGCGCGCTGAAACTTAGTAACAGGTTCAGTTATGTTGTTTCCAACATGCTTCAATTGAAATTCAATCCGATGAATGTTGATAAGGCTTGGGCGACAGATATCACTAACATCCAAACTCATGAAAAGTGGATTTACTTTGTTGTTGAGCTACTGTCCTGTAAAGCAACCTGGTAATCAATGCAATCACGCATCACTGTAGATATCGCCTTGGATGAATTGTTAATGGCAGCGCGGCGACTTTTGGAATAATGGCCCATTGGAAATGTTCTCTAGAAGCATGAAAACAGAATGGGTACCAACAACAGACAGACGAAATTTTACCGAAGCCAAACGACGGATTGACGAATTTATTTTTTGGTTATTAAAGTCGGCTGTGGACGCATTTATACAAGTTGGATTGACACGAAATGAATAGAGACAGCCGTACTGGAATAACTATAAGACCCTCGCTGATATTGCTTGACCGCTACAGATGATTTTGAATAAGTTGTTCTGCGAACAAAGCGGCCCGCGTCAAATACAGGCCACTAAAGACAAGGTAGTGAATATAATGATTCTATTTGTAGACGTTGTTCCAAGTAATTGAGTCATTGTCGAGCGACATTTTTTCAATACCTTTTGGAATATCAACGAGCTCTTCACCCAATTTATTAATGCCAATTTTTGAAAAATTCATACTATCTTTATCAATTGATATCTCAGCAACCAAATCTTCTCCGGCTAAGACTTTGACTAAATAATTTGAGTTGCCCTCCACTAAGTCGAAAGTCAATTCCTTTTCAGAAACAGACTTGGCTACAACTGCATGGAGCAGAAACTGACTAGATTTTGATTCAACCATTAATCTATGTGCATTATCGAATGGCTGTCCGTCCACTCTAATCTCCCGTTCCTCATTAACAACTCTAGTACTAACACCCTCTGTAGGCAGCAATGTTGTTATCTTAGTTTCAATATGCCTATTGACCGCCGAGTATGAGTCGTGTGAGATCTGAGGATGGGATTGAAAGTGCGCAATAAAGGTCATCGCAGCATCCGGATCTCTTTTAACAACGTTATCCAAGATCAACAAACTTTCGATTGGTTTTATAAAAAGAAAGCTTCGCTTCACATTATCCACGACTTTATCACTGTAAGCATCACTCAAATCTACGGACGCATAAAAATAGTCATCCTCGCTAGTAACATCAGTAACACTTCCACGCGGTTCATATTGATATTGAGGCCCCTCTCCGTTCACTAACAATACATTGTGTGCAATTGGTAAGTTGACATTAACTCTTTCTTGTTCGAGGTAACCTGGTATTTGCCCGTTTAGCGATCCGTATCCTCTTGCAGGAGATTCCCGGCTTGCCCAAACGCCATCTTTCCAGAACTGCCAATTTCCTGAATCTAAGTGCTCGTGTCCCACAGGGTTAGGCGAAGTCAGTTGTAAATTAACTACTGCCGCATCCTCGTCCCATGAGCTTTTAGTATATGCGTATGCCAGCTCACCATCTATGAAATAATCAGTTGGCAACTGATTCAATTGAGAAACATCTCCACCGTTATCAAACGCTTTAATATAGTTGGGTATTTCTGACGCGGATGAATTCCGCTCTGTAATATTTCGCAAGTAACCCTCTAACCCAGAACCATCCCATTCAGTTAACGCATAAGATAAAAATCTTTGTAGGCCATAATTTAGTTGTGCGTTACCACTATAGAACCCACCTGCATCACCGTATGGAAACACTGTCCAACCCGCAGCCTCGGAGTTTGGGTTGTCAAAGGTTTTCTTTGGTAGGGTTGAATACAATAACCACCATGCCGAATTCCGATACCAATTTGTTTCTGTATGCAGGTCACGTCCGTACATCTTTAGAGTTTTTTGCACGGAATTCTTATAATAGAGCAGATAAGGTCCATAATTAACTCCTTCAGAAGGTATTCCTGAAGGAGAGCCAATATTGAAATGAGGAATACCTATATTTTCCCACCTTTCTGCCAAAGAACGCTGCAAAAACATGTCCGCTTTTTCATCGTCACCATAAATAGCAATGCCCCAAAGAACAGCATTGCGGAAATAACCCCAAAAGAAGTTATTTTCATCAAATATAGGCAGAGCAGAGCCCCAATATGTATCGAGGAATTTTTCAAAAGTAGGAGTTAAACGAGAAGCGATGTAATTTCTCTGTTCTGCACTCATATAATCATATAGCCAATCAAACGACAAAATTGTTTCCTCACCATACCAACGACAGGTATTGCAGGTTTTTAAATTTAACTCCGAATATATTTCTTCAGCAGCTCGATACATACCCTCGATAGCTATGTCTGCATAACGACTCTCGCCTGTGAGAAGGTATTTAAACGCATTGCCAGAAGGATCGAAGCCACTGTAACCAGGTATTAATATATTTCCTGGTTCGAATGGGTTTTTAGAATGCCAGTCTCGCAGTTCATTCATATTATCTTGGGTAAAAAGCAATCTCGGGTGAGATGGTGAAATGTTTTTTGTCCATTCTAAATCAGTCGCCAAATTCTCATCGGGGTCATGAGGATCAGATGGGGGCGCAGCGGGAGGTATCGCCGGAGAAGAGTCAACAGGGCCCTCGTTGGCTAATACAGTGTGTAAACCAACGTACGCGCTATCTAGATACAATTGTGCCCTCTCATTGCCTATATTCTGTATAGAGAAGTAAATCCGATCAACTTCAATTGGGCTTTGTGTACCGTCATCAATAGCCACTTCCAGCAATTCACCGGAAACTGTCAGAGAATCCGTAGAGTCTAAGCAATTTCTACTAAAGTCTCCGTTTTGAAATACTATAAATAAGCACATTTCTAGGTAGCCGGTATAATCACTGCTTAGCTGCTTTGCATATATGTGTGCCTTAGCAGAATCACTGAAAGTGTTACTATTCCATGGAAAATCGTAA
This sequence comes from Aliiglaciecola sp. M165, assembly GCF_007197995.1. GTDB lineage: Bacteria > Pseudomonadota > Gammaproteobacteria > Enterobacterales > Alteromonadaceae > Aliiglaciecola. The sequence continues at coordinate 200,785 of NZ_VKKH01000005.1, read as the reverse complement.
GAAAAAAATATCCTATGATAACTTGGCAAATCGGCTCGAAGACTTCCATTATTATCTAGACCTGGCTTGATTATTTCAAAAGTACTGTCTCTACTGGTAGACGTAAAACCATTTAAGTTAGCTTCAAATGAAGAGTCTAAAAGTGTGTCAAAACTCGAAGGGATTTCAGGTAAAGCTACATTAACAGGTGGTTGGGAGTTACCTGTAGTCGGGGGGGTTACGACCATCGATACTTCATCTACAAGGAGTTTTACAGTACCAACATCGTGTTTAGATTCAATGCGAAACCAAACCCGGTCTACTTCAACATTTGGCTCAATGTCTGAAACGGCCTCAAAATTGACTATCTCATTAGGAGAGAGCTTAGCATTATCACAAGAGGAAACTAGCGTACCATTCTGGAAATAAACATTGCTGCACAATTCAATATCAGCGAGCACATCAGATACGTTTTTCACCAGAGCTTTGGAAGATATTACTTGATAAAATTCACCACTTCCCCAGTTCGGATCGTGAAGGTAAGACACTTCATAATATGGTGGTAAATCGACGATTAAACTCGAATTCCCTCTAAGAGGCGGATGTACAGACTCCCCAGTATTTAAAATTGATAAATTAGCCGAATCATTGGCAAAAAAACCATGATATCCACTTTCAAAATCTCCATTGGAGATAAGCTCTCTCTCGTTGGCAAAAGAGTTTGCGCTAAGGGATAGTATCCCTATGAGAATAGTTCGTGTTGCTAGATACTTGACCATTGTCTACTCCACGTAGTGAATTAATATTTGTCCGAATGACCTTTCAACATGGCTCCAAACTTCTATGCTAAACAACGTCCACACGAAGAGTTATCAAGGTGAGGATACTCTCAGTGTCTTCCTCTATCGAATCATGTCGAAATCAAACTAACTTTCAAGTCCGTCGAGAAGCATCAAAAGTAGTGGGGTGACTAGAAATGACAATGATGAAAACAGTTTGGGACTGTACCTCTAAAGACCAGAAAATATGAGCGGTGTATGTTGCACAAAGAAGTTAAAAGGGCCAAAAAGCGCACTAAAAACAAATCATGCTTCGATAACCTGTCACATTCCCAAAAAACGAGCTAAAGCTATAAATTGCTTCATGTCTTTGTTGCACTCAATACGACCAATACGACCAGTTAAACATCGAGGCAGCTCTATACAATAATGCGCTCGATTCAACGGACCAAATATGATGTGCTTCAATTTTTATACCGCCTTAACTGGTTGCAATATTAATAGAAACTTGGAGTTGCAAACACTAACGTTTTGGTCCCCCAACAGGTTGTATTCAATGCATTCAATTCACGTTAAAAGAACATTATTCAAAAGTTTATTATTGCTTACGTCGGCCTCTGTATGCCTTAGTCTTTATGCCAGCCCATCGGAAATCATTTTGCAGGCAAATGGTGAAGGAACAAGTCATAGTGGGGATTGGTACTACGCAAGCGGTGCATCTATGCCATACAACGGCAACAGAGGTGTGTACACTTCTGCTGGTGGCAATAGTACTTATCGTTTTTCACCTAACTTTCCTCAACTTAGTACTTATGAGGTCGAAGTCTTTAACTCTTGTTATACTCCTAGAAGCACGGAAGTGAAACATACCGTTGTGCACAAGCATGGAACAGCAGAATTGGTAGTTGATCAAAACTGCGAATCTGACGAATTTGTGGGGCAATGGCGTCCGATTGGCAGCTTTGAATTTGATTTAGGTCAAAGTGGTTTTGTCGAAATTAGTTCTGAGGGTAGTAATAACCAATATGTCGGTGCAACAGCCGTAAGATTTCGCTATGAATTACGAGATAATGAGGAGCCTGTTCACGAACCTCAGAACACGGCACCAGTGCTATCACTTTCATTAACAAGTATTGCAGTTCAACAAAACGCGACTTTTTCTATAGATGCAACTGCGATCGATGAAGAAGATGGAGATCTATCGAACTCTATCCAATGGAGTGCTGAGGAATTTACACATAATGGCAGCTCGATTATGGTTACGGCTCCAGCTCAGAGCTTCACTATAGAGGTTAGTGTGGTTGACTCAGAAGGCCTTTCAACAAATAAAAGTATATATGTAGATGTGACTCCTATTAATGAACAAATCAGTATTGAAGATTCATTTGATTGTACCCATCTAGAGCCTCTTAATTCTTTTTCGTCCATTAACACTGAAGCCCTGCCGGACGTAGGAAAGAAATGTGGCAGATATGAGGCTAGACTGCTAAACAATGATGGAGACAGAACTTTGTTCTACCATTCGGATCAGGGAAGATTAGATTTTGTAGAAGGGTTTAAGTTCCCTTTTGAAGTTATTTTGAGAAACGTCGGTACTGCTCCACTGGATAACCCTTTAAGTCCTCACAACCCTGCGAGAGGAGCTTATAATTTTGTTGGTGTTCAAATTCACCATCCCAGTTTCGAGAACGTAAATTCCGCTCATTTGGTAGTTGGTCATCGTGGAGAAGTGCAAAATACAATAGAGGGAAAGTTAACTTCCGATGGAATTTCTCGAACAACTGACGCTGGAGAAAACATATTACCAAATGGAAGAGCAGACCTTCGGTTAGTTGGTAGTCTAGACGGCACGCTGAGCGCCTATTGGCAATTACCAAATTTAAGTGGGAATGAAAACCTTGATCGTTGGAATCTGTACAATCAAAATGGAGATTTGGCATATCAAGATGCGAGCAGTGGGCCTACTTGGGGGGTAGATGGGGAAGTATCTATAGGTATTATTACTTATGCTTATTCCACTGCAGGTTTACCGTTTATGGGAATCGTTGATTCTATAAAAGTAATTCAGCATTAACTTCAGTTGCATTGTTAAAGTAGTCACTTGGTACTGTTAATATTTGGACAATTACCGTATCAGGTGGCAATCTTGGTATATTATCTGCGAAGAAAGCCACTAAATATGTGTACAAAACAACTTGCTCAAGAGATCTTTAGACTAACTTCAAAACGTAAAATAATATAGTAAACAAAATTCTTTAACTGTCGTAACGCAATGAGCGTCTACCCCCGTAAAGCTTCTTTTCAGATGATGTAAAAATCAGACTGCACAACTAGTAAAAAATCAAATTTTGACAGGAACTTTATGGTTAAGGCACAAGTTCCGAATATTGAGAAAAAAGAATAAGCGCGTCTAACTTGACAGTAGTCGTAAGCCTGGTTAAGCAAGAACGGTATTCATTGAACGTAATGTTCTTGCCTGTTTCAGAATAATTGTTTATCAGTAAGTCTGTTGCCACGTAGTTTTCAATATACGCACACAAAGTTTATTAGACATTTGCCGAACTTGAGAGTTAGCCTATTATGGTATTTTCCAGTACTAGAAATGGATAAAAACTATTTGACCTTATTTTACATGCTTCGGAGTTTCTAAAATCTTTAGTTCTCTCTAAATAAATGATCTCGGGCTCTATTCCCATATTATCCCACCAGTTAAATGAACTGCGGACCCCTGAGATCACATTCGGGTTTTCTCTCGTCCCAATGAATCCCTAGCCCCAGTGTTTTGCTAGCAGGTAAAATTTGCTGTAAGCAATCTGTTTGACTGAAAGCTTGTAGCTGTATGTTTCTGATATGAAGTGCAAAAACAATGTAAAACCCGTGATGCGGTTCGTTTTATTTGCAGATTATCAACAAGTGAACTAAATAAGACGCCTCGCGGGAACAAGAGCCTTTTAAAAAAACTCTTGTACTCACTTTTAGTAACCACTTATCGGATAGAATATTATTCGTGCTGGTGAAGAATCTCCTACATAAGTTTTTGCTTTTTTCATGGTACTAAACGCTTCTCTACCAGAGTAGGAATTGACCATTTTCACTGCAATTCCTTGGTGAGAACTAGGAACTACACTCGGAGAAACTCGACGATGGCGACTTAAACCAGAAAGCCAATGCTGACTGTAGATGTATATTGCTCCGGAGTCCGTTCTATTGTTGCGGCCAGACCGAAAATTGTAGTCGGCTGAACCTACTGCAATATCCCATTTATTTATTGAAGAAGCCGACACACTTACGTCCGAACAAAAATGGGCCTCTGACTGCGCGTCATAATAGCTTCGATTGTAAGGTAGGTAATTGTCAATGTAATTCGCTTTGCCCTTGCTGATGTTAAACACGCCGACTGAGCCGCTTTCAAGGCGATTACTTGAAGTGTAATTTGGAGAGCATACTGCAACCACGTTATTCGATATGGAAACTGATTTGCCAAACTGATCACCACTTTGCTGATAAGGATTGCTAACGCGTATAGGGTAATCTGTAGGATTATCCATTGAAAACACATATGCTGCACCGAAGTGTGACTCATCTCCAGGCATTCCTATGACAACTGAATTGTTAGTTTTGTCATCAATTTCTATTGAAAAGCCAAAAAATTTATTTCCTTGTACAGAGCTCTTATTAACAATACTGGAAGTTAATCTCCATTGGTACTCCCAGCGCCCCGAAATCAATTTGTAACCTTCAACTGCGCCCATATTTTCGCGATTACCATTATAAAATGGGTCGCTTACAACCAAGTATCTATCTGTAATGTCAACTTCGTAACCAAAATTTTCATATGCAAAATTTCCTGGCACCGTGGAGTGATGGCTGTAGAAATCGGAAGAACTATCAAGTCGATAGATTTCAACTGCCCCGGGACGACGACCAGTATGGCTATCACCTGCATGTGTTCTTCCAATTGCTAACCATTCTCCACTTGGTGATATAGATGCCGAAAGTCCAATGTCCTCACCTAACCCATCAAAACCAAAATCAATCATATGCCACGACATTGGATTATCGCTATATTTTATCGAGTGGAGAAGCTTCCAGTCTGAATATTCTCCAGAGGAAATTCTGCTCCTTTTATAGATATACACAGCTCCTTCAATTGTGTGCTCGGTTGGTGAACTGTGATATCCAGTAGGCCGAAGCTTAGTATACCCAGGGTCAGTCGTTACCAAAAATTGATTATACTTCCCTTCGCTGATATCAAGATTATTACCGAAGTCAACGACTTCCAAAGGGCTACTTATTTGAGAATGTCCTAGCACATCTGTGGCGTTCACACATGCTGAAAACATTAATGCAGCAGATAATATGAGCGCTACTAAACTAGACTGACTTCGCATTGGTATTTACTCCTTTCTTAATTTTTAACTGATTACTTAATTTCTTAAATACTGAAGTACGGTCTTCTAAAACGTCCGCACTTAATATTAACTCTTCGCTACAAGTTGTTGCAGTTGCAAGATTCGTCAAGTTGTTTCAAAACATCGTGAGGTGTTGCAAAACGATATAACCTACCTCTCTTGCGTGAGTCTAAATACGCCATATGCTCTAAGGAAGTTGCAACAAATTCGAATTATGATTTTAAAATGAGTTAACACTCCGTTTTTATGAAGCTTTTGAGCAACATATTTGGCAGTGCATTCTGGATAAGGCTGCAGACTAACTGACAAGCAACAGCGTTGTTTGTTTTATTTATAAATGAGTGACTTATTAAGCATCAATCTGTCAATTTTAGTATTTAATTGAATTTTTAGAGGAGTATTATTTCGTTTATTAGCCATCGATTGATCAGGCGGGATAATTACTAAACATTACGAGAACGATTAATAGAAGAAGAGAAAAGCGTGATCCTAAGCACCTCAAATTCCAACCCCATAGAGGGTCGAATTTGTAATGTATAAATCTATAAAATCTGCGGATGAAATCGGTCAGCTAAAAAAATTCTATGGCCCAAACATAATAACAATGATTTTACTGCGCAATGCTCTCTGAGAAATAGCTACCGCGCATTGGACGATTGAGACTTAATAGCACTTTGTAAGACTGAAAAGTCTGTGAATATAATTAATACCTGTGAACCGCTTGGAATTGAGCGTAAACAGACAAAATATACTTTGGCACTTCTGTCAATATTACCAATTGGGGGATCTAAGTCGTAGTATTAAAACTTGGGGTCAACTTGGCATCGAGCCGATTGAAATGATTAACCTGGTATTCTTGACCTCTCAAATTGATAGATATCAGTGAGAGTTTACTTGTAATGGCCTTCACACTGTAGCTCCTGCATAGGAAACTATTATTAGATGAGGTGGGCATCGAATTTATGATTGTAACGCATTGATTAGGGCACAAATTTAAAGAGTTAATAAGAGCATAAATGAACGAGATAGAAACTAGAGCTGGCCTTCATCAAACTGAAAATTATTCATTTGCCAAACGTTGCGGTGAGCGATTGTTTGTTTCGGGTCAAGTCCCACTCGACTCTAAGAACAACTTGGTTGGAATATCTGACCCTTTTATCCAAGCCAGACAATGCTTAGTCAACTTAAAGAAAGTAATGAATTGTCACTTTTTTAGTTTTGATGATATCAAGCATATAACGATATATGTTGCAGGGAATCGAGATGATCTCCTGAAAGCATGGAAAGCTGTGACATTTATGTTTCCCGACGGGGCACCGCCTTCAACACTATTGGGTGTTTCGATGTTAGGCTATGAACATCAAATGGTTGAAATTGACGCAAAAATTTCCAAAGGTTGTAGTTAAAGATATATTCAAATAACGTCTCACTCGTTCTAATATCACACCACATTTTGAGTGATTTTCGTGCAGCTCACTTTGCTTTACCTCACCGATATGTTTGTATTTGAAGGCAATTATAAATTCAATATTTCTTAAACCTCAAGGTTTGGTTTATGAGTAGACATATTATGTGGTAACAATATACAAATCAGGTTTAACGATAATTAATCGTTAACGGACATCGCGCAAACACACTATACTCTTGGAAAAAATAGCAGCGAGCTACCATTAAATTTCCTGATTTAGCAATGCAGTATCGATTATTGTTGTGGTTAATAACTACTAATTAACTTGTTTTGTAGAGATAGCGCCCCAAATGCAAGTGCCCAGGATAGATAAATTTCCAAAAAAGTCCAGGAGCATCAATTTGGAGAACATAGGTTCAACAAAAACGAAATAATAGTTAAAATAAACAAATGGAATTGAGCCAAACAATCCAAATATAACATAAGTTTTTTTTGTAAACGTTGACCAGAAAATGACAATTGATACTAAAACGGCCTGTGCTCCGAAACACTGAAGAAGTAGGCTGGAAAGATCATTGAGAATCACGTATTGTTGATTTATTGAGAGAGATTCGACAGTTTGTGGGTCAACAATACACCACCCTCCTAAGATAAAAAATACGAATCCCAAATAGAGTTGAGGCCTCTCTGGAGTAGGTAAAAATTTCTTCACTTATTTGCTCCTTTAAATTTTTTAACCAATTTCGTTGCGAAAAAACATTACCTAATTTTTTTTGCTACTAACGAATATATATGCCATCGGTGTTGCGCGCCTTCAATGTTTATCCCCTCTTGCAAATGTTCCGAAAAAAGCTTAATCGAAAAATTCTCAAACAACTGAATAATTCGCTCTTCGCTAAGCACCAATAAATCATCCCAATATCTAGTTCGTGCACCGCCACTACCTATCATGGAATCTTTTGGACCTAAAAAAGATCCACAAAAAACCCCATTAGGTTCTAGAGACGCACAAATTTCCTGCCAGACACTTTCAAATTTATTTGGGTGGCAGAAAAACAGACTCGAGTCGGCGACAAAGAGGTTGGTTTTAGGGTAAGCATAATCATAGAAAGTCGCAATATTTAGGTGAACCTTGGAATTCCTTGAATACCTACGCTTACAGAGCTCTATAGCATATTCTTCAATATCAAATGCATACACTTCGAAACCTTCGTCGAGTAAAAAACCTATGTCGCTTCCTGATCCACATCCACAATCGATTGCTACCTTTTTAGACACTGACAAATCAGAGGCTAGTTTTAGCTCATCTCGAATATCTTTGTCTCTCGTCGAATCAAAATAATACTTTTTAGATTCAGCTTGAATATGCCTACTCCCCGCTATCTACTGTAGACCTATAGTATTTCACCTAGCGCGAGACTAACTAGGCTTAAAAACCCCAATTGGAGCTAAATGGGGCGTTCATAGGATCCTCCAAAGTATAATTTCGTGTATTTTGCAACTTTATAGAGATTGTTCTAGTAATTGGGTTTGACAACTCAATTTACTTACCTTCAAAAGGAAAAAAAATGACTAAACTTAAATTACCTCACCAGACAAATGATTTATTTATAACCGACGGTGGCTTAGAAACTGTAATGGTTTTTCAAAAAGAAATAGACTTACCTTTGTTTGCATCATTTACTTTGCTTGGGTCTGAAAATGGACGAAATGCATTAAGGGATTATTTCAGCGATTATTTTGAGTTAGCTGACAAACACAAAATTACTTTGCTACTTGACACTCCAACCTGGAGAGCCAACAGAGATTGGTGTAATAAACTAGGGCTAAAAACAAAGGAAATACAAGCTCTGAATTTGAAATGTGTTTCTTTCATGAGAAATCTACAAGCACAGCATGCACAAACGGATAGCCTAATAAGCGGTTGTATCGGCCCTCGTAACGACGGGTACGTGGTGACTGAACGAATGACCATGGAAGAGGCATACGAATATCATTCCGAGCAAGTTGCAACTCTTGCTAGTGCAGATGTTGACTTGATAACTGCACTAACGTTGAATTATCCAGATGAGGCAATAGGTATAGTAAAGGCAGCAAAAGAATGCAATATGCCGGTTGTTATTTCATTTACAACTGAAACAGATGGGCGATTACCAGACGGAAGCTCTTTGAAAGATGCAATTGAAACTGTTGATAAAACAACAGGCGGAGGGCCAGATTACTATATGGTAAATTGTGCCCACCCGACTCACTTTGAAACTGCATTGCTTGCCGGAGAGTGTTGGACCAAGAGAATAAAAGGTATAAGAACGAACGCTTCTTGCAAAAGCCACGCGGAACTGGACGAATGCGAAGTACTCGACGATGGGGACCCAGTTGAACTCGCAATGCAAGTGAAAAACATTGTGGATCAACACCCGTCTATAAACATTCTTGGTGGGTGTTGTGGCACAGACATCAGGCATGTGTCTAAGATGCTAGCTTAAAAGCTTTTAATGATCCTGTAATAGGCTCTGTGCAACTTACAAGATCATAGATTATCGGTGAGTCGTTGTTAAAATTTAATTATAAAACGACTCACCACTAGTAACCTGTTTCGTAGTGCAATTGGACATGTTATTTTTGTAGTGTGCTTCAAGGTGATGCTTTTTTAATGGTTTATGTTTGCCAGCCTATCGCTACTAAACTCACTGAGTTCTGACATTACAAATATCTGTCGCCTTTTTTTTAATTTCTTTTGTAAAGCTCACGCTTTATTTGTTTGCCCAAAAATCAATATTTTTTAGTGTCGATTAGTTAAAATACGCTGGACAAAAACGGTCAGAAGAAATATTTCTTACGAAGAGTACTCAATATTCCTTACTCAACGGAATTTGGCTTTTCTACCATTATTGGCACAGCTAAAGGAATCCCTATTTTTTTGCATAGCTATGTATTGGGTACACATTTTACTTTTGTTATCGCAACGGCTGAAAGTACTTACCATGGTGCTCGAACATGCGAATGCGACCGTGACATACACCTGCAAGAATATGGATATGCTTTTTTTTGACTATATCTGTGCCAGCCGCGTGAATGTATATTGGTAGGAACCGTGAAGAGGGGACAAATTAAGGTATTTGGCAGTCAGTCGAAATTGGGCTTTTGAGTAAAACCACAAAAACTGGAGTGATCGTCACAAGAGTAGGCTGTTTAAAACTCGGTTAAGCTAACAACTGCCTGACGCCAAACGACAGCTGTTAGCTTGTAAACGAACTTATTTATTGGTAGATATGGGGTGATCACATCGTTTTGGCGTTAGTACTTTCAAAAATCTTGTCAGCAGATGCTGCGACAAATCCCTGATACATATTTCCATCAGGCATTTTATAACGCTGTGCAAATTCGTAGAAACAACTAGGTATCTGCTTTTTGGTATCACTGAATTGGACTTCAATGTGATCGGCCATGGTCGAGGACTGCGCAAGATGAACCTCTGGACCGCCTTTTATTTCACCACCAGAGGTGTTGAGTACAAACCCCGCTTCTTTAAGCTGCTGATTGACATCGGCCAACACTTGGAAATGTTGTAAATGGTTGACTGAAACCGTGAAGTGATTTGCACGAAATCCCCACGCTGCCATCCACGCTGCATATTCAGAGGCTTCCAACAAGGTGTCATAGTCTTCGCTTGATACCTGCCAGTGGGTTCCTGAATATAAAAAGTCATCTTGCGCGGCGGCGTTCGGTTCGATATTCGTTACCATTTTTTGAATAATTGCTTGAACGGACTCACTAAAGGCTTCAACAATTAGTTCACTGATAAAAACTTTTGGTTTAGTGGTATCAGCATGTTCAAAATGTTTTGCAATTAACTTCTTTTGCTCAAAGTTGTATTGACCTTTTTCTTCGTACCCTAGGGCAATGAAGTGTGCGGCTAGTTTATCTAGGTTGATTTTGTCTATGTTGAAAGTACGAAATGCAACATGGTCGTTAACGAGTTCTGATTGGCCTGCTGTTTCGCCAAGAAGTTGGTGAACTTTCTGTGCTGAAGGCGTGATCGCCAAGTAGTCCTGCCATAGATTGGCGAACAAGGTATCAATATTTGTATGCATAATGGTATCTCTTAAAACATCAGGCTCTGCGGAAAATCCCGCAAAGCCTATTTAATGTGGAAAAATTAGAACTTGAAACCTAATCTGGCTTGCTAAAATTTAAGGCCTGGGCTTAAGCTAGCTGGCATGTTCACTGCTTCAAGCTCGACTGATGCGACTGGGAATGCACAGTAATCGGCAGCGTAGTATGCGCTTGCCCTGTGATTCCCGCTTTCACCAATTCCGCCAAAAGGCGCGGCACTGCTAGCGCCTGTGATGGGGCGGTTCCAATTCACAATGCCCGCTCGAATGCGTTTAAAGAAATGCTGGTAATCGCTTTCGTTGTCGCTCAGAAGCCCAGCACTGAGGCCAAAACTTGTATTGTTGGCCATCGCAATCGCATCATCAAAATCATTGTAACGGATCACTTTTAATAAAGGCCCAAAGTGTTCTTCATCTGGCATGACGTTCGCGATAGCCGTTACATCCAAAATTCCTGGTGTGACAAAGCCCGATTCTGTATCTGTGTGTTGCAACTTGATGAGTACGCTGGCACCTAATTCGATTAATTGGTCTTGTGCTCTGACCATTGACGCTGCTGCTTGTGAAGAAATCATTGCACCCATAAACGGTTGTTCATCAGCGTCGTATTGACCTACGCCAATGTTCTTGGTGACGTCTATCAATCGGGCCAATATGGCGTCGCCTTTTGCTCCAGCTTCGATAAACAATCTTCTGGCACAGGTACAGCGTTGTCCTGAGGTAACAAACGCGGATTGCACAATGTCATGCACTGCGGCATCTATGTCACTAACATCTTTAACAATCAGCGGGTTGTTGCCGCCCATTTCAAGGGCAAGTATTTTGCCAGGGTGGCCGGCAAATTGCTCGTGTAGGATCTTGCCAGTGCGTGAACTACCAGTAAAAAACAGACCATCGATTCCATTATGGCTGGCAAGTGCTTTGCCGGTTTCAACTTCGCCTTGTACCAGGTTTAGCACCCCATCAGGTAAACCAGCTTGTTGCCATATTTTGACCATTTTTTCTGCGACCAACGGTGTCAGGTCGCTGGGTTTAAAGACAATGGTGTTGCCTGCCAATAAAGCCGGAACAATGTGTCCGTTTGGCAGATGCCCAGGGAAGTTATAGGGACCAAACACGGCGACCACACCATGCGCTTTGTGACGAATAAAGGCTTTGCCCAATGGCATAGGGTTTTCAACGGTTCCAGTGCGTTCATGATAAGCTTTTTCAGAAATACCTATTTTGCCAATCATAGCTGCGACTTCAGTGGCGGTTTCCCAAAGTGGCTTTCCAGTCTCCTGAGCAATGGTTAAAGCCAGATCTTGTTTGTTTTCGCCTAAAAGCTCAGCGTAACGTTTAACAATTGCAAGACGAGATTCGAAATCCAAATCACTCCAATCGATAAAAGCATTGCGAGCCGACGCGATAGCTTCATCTACTTGCTGGGCAGATGCAGACTTCGCTTGCCAGATACGCTGTTTTTTTGCTGGGTCAATAGACTGAATGTCGTGGCCTTGGCCAGCTTGCCATTGACCACCAATTAAATGTGCAAGAGTGCTCATAGTTCGTATTCCTGTCGCTGTTTAACAGCTAATTTTTGTTGGGGCAAAACGAATTGATTGTCCGTTTTCTACTTGTAGGGATTGCGCAGCTGCGGCGGAAATATACGCTTGACCAGACGCTCTATCGACCAATACTTCGGTGGTAACTGCACGGAAAGATTCCACCTGTGTGTTGATTACAAAGTTCAATATACCTTGCTGAGCTTTATCGTCATCAATATGTATTGGCAAATTTTTGCTGGCTTGCGCGGTGCGAATGTGTTCAAGGTTCGCTTCAACAGTAGGGCCAGCGTCGAATATATCCACGTACCCTCTGCAACTAAAGCCCTCTTGTTGCAACAACTGCAACGCCGGACGAGTCTTTTCGTGGACTTTGCCAATAACGGCTTGAGCCGCTTTACTCAGCAAATTCACGTAAATAGGATACTTAGGCATTAACTCCGCAATAAATACTTTGTCACCTATCCCTGTCATATAATCTGCAGTGGGAAAATCCATAGAGAAGAAATGCTCTTCTAACCATTGCCAGAAAGGTGAGGTGCCATTTTCGTCGCTAACACCGCGCATTTCTGCAATGACCGTTTGCGCAAATCGCTGTTGATGCTCAGCCATGAATAGAAAGCGAAATTTAGACAAAAGACGGCCATTGCTGCCTTGTCGTGCATTCTCTTTGAGAAATAAAGTGCAAATTTCTGACACGCCAGTGTAGTCGTTGCACAAGGTTAAAATGTCGACGGTATTGTGCACATTTAGCTCACGAGAAGCATGAACCACTTTTCCGCAATGGTAGTGATAAAATGCATCGTCTAATCCAACGGTTGCTTCGATGCCACTTGTGCCAACTACTTCGCCGGTTTCAGTGTCTTCCATGACAAACAAATAACTTTGGTTTCCCGGTTTATCAACATTTTCAGTAAACGCAGCTTCAGAGCGGGTTATTTTGCTTTTTAGTAAAGACTCATTTACTGGCAATGAGGTAAAACCAATGCCTGATTCGATTGCGATATCATGCAATGAATCATAATCTTTTTCAGCTATCGGGCGGATCACTTTCATTGTCGGGCGCTCCTGAGACTATGGTCTGCGACTTAACCGTTAACCACGTGCGCAACAGCGCGTTCGAAGCGCTCTAGGCCTTCCTTGATATCTTCGTCTGGGATCACCAAAGACGGAGCAAAACGCACGACGTTTGCGCCAGCGACCAAACACATTAATCCGTTTGCCGCTGAAGCAACTAAAAAGTCTCTTGCGCGTCCTTTATAATCTTCATTCAATGCACAGCCTAAAAGCATTCCTTTACCACGGACTTCGGTAAATACTTTGTACTTATCATTGATAGCCTTTATTCCTTCACGAAACAGGGCTTCTTTTTTCAAAACGCCTTCTAGTACTTCTGGAGTGTTAACAATATCTAACGCTTTTTCGGCGACTGCACAGGCTAATGGGTTGCCGCCATAAGTACTACCATGAGTACCTGGTTTAAGGCTCTTGGCGATCTCTTCGGTAGTCAGCATGGCACCAATTGGGAATCCGCCGCCTAGGGATTTTGCAGTGGTCAAAATATCAGGTGTAACGCCTAAACCCATGTATGCATAGAGGTGACCTGTGCGGCCGACACCAGATTGTACTTCGTCGAAAATCAATAAGGCATTGTGTTTATCGCAAAGTGCTCTAACACCTTCAACAAATTCTTGAGTTGGGCTGATTATCCCGCCTTCGCCTTGCAAAGGTTCCATCATAACGGCGCAGGTTCTATCGGACATCGCTGCTTCAAGGGCAGAAAGATCGTTGTAATCAACATGATCGATGGCACCAGGTTTTGGACCAAAACCATCAGAATAAGCCGCTTGGCCGCCTACTGTAACGGTAAAAAATGTTCTACCGTGAAAGCCTTGTTTAAAAGAAATGATCTGGTCTTTACTTTCACCAAAGTGATCTAAGGCAAAACGACGGGCAAGCTTCAACGCTGCTTCATTTGCTTCAGCCCCAGAGTTGGCAAAATATACTCGTTCCGCAAAGGTTGCATCAGTAAGCTTCTTTGCAAGACGCATTGATGGTTCATTGGTGAATACGTTACTTAAGTGCCAAAGCTTTTCGCCTTGCTCTTTTAACGTAGCGACAAGCTCAGGGTGGCAATGACCCAATACGTTTACCGCAATACCGCCTGCAAAATCGATGTATTCAGTACCTTCCTGATCCCATACTCTTGAACCGACACCTTTAACAGGCACCATAGAAGCTGGGTTGTAATTAGGGACCATAACTTCGTCAAACGTTTTACGTGTTACTTGCATGCATTACCTCACATTTATCTTGACCTGCCGCTAATCAGTTTTAGCGATAATTCAAACATTGTCTTGTAGCGAATATTTTGGACTGCGCATTGTGTCAGATTTTAATCAATCTGTCTCTACTCTATGTATTGCAATCCCTTAAAAATAAAGGCTTTACGCTAATTTTGCAGGAATTGTGAATAACTATTTAAACCCAGCTCGGGTTGAGGGAATTAGACGTTGGACAAAAATTCTATTTTTTTACGCGCCTATTATATCCCTGCGTGTTGCTTGTTGCTAAACAACGGATCTGCACAGAAATTTTTGTGCATATCAATATGCACTATCGTACGTTTAGCGGGTAATTGCTCGAATAGCGCAACGCCGGTAGGCTTAAAAATAGCGATGCCACGATGATCCCTTTATCCTGAGTTGAGGTTAGTACATTTTTGAACTGGGGTTTTGCAGGTCAAATAAAAAAACACAAAAGCGCTGTATCAAGACAAGCGGTAAAAAAGCTTAAGGTTGTTTAAAAAAGACATCGTGCATGATTATGTAAAAAAAATGTTTGTAAAAACCGAAAAGTACCGTAAGACAATAGTAATATTTGTTTAGTTTTCATCCATTTCGACGTCTAATTCACGAAGATCGGTGGTTTTCAGTACTGAAAGGGCACCTTTAGGAAAATAAAACTGGCGTAAAAAATCTTTTGCCTCATCCATATTTATCATTTTGTTTAGCTTGAGAGTGCGATATCGATTATATGCCACACCTTGTGCCAATAGTTTTCCATAAGGAGACATATGGGATACAGCCTTATTTTGGGCAAATTCATTCAAAGCTTCAGAAACAAATAAGCGCTTGAATTGCATGATTTCGAAAAACCGTGCACTCAATGGGTACGAAAACTCCTCGATGAGCTGTCTTAAGAATTCGTCCGAGGGAGTAATTTCACCCAGGGCCAGATGTTCATCTCGCTTACGTTCGCTTTCTGCCTCTATCGTCGCTTCTTTGTGCACAGCATCAAACAGCTTAAAGTAAAGCCTTATCACCGCGATCTTGCCAAGATCATGGAGCAAGCCGAGTATAAAACCATGGTATTCGTCCAGGTCACTTACTTGGGCAATTTTTTTACAAGACATGGCAGTGCCAATCGATGCTTCCATTAAGCGCGTTTTTATTTCTGGATAAGGGTCGGTGATCTGTGGCAAACAGCGTCTGAAGGCAACAGATGGTATAAGCATTCTTAAGTTTTCGATGCCTAAGAAGCTCAATGCAACTTTGAAACTTTCGACCACCACCACTTTGCCTTTGGCATCAACTTTTCGATATTTAGGCGTATTAATGAGTTTTATCAATTCGTCGTATAACCACGGCATGTTAGCGGCGCTTGGTTCTAATTTGGAGATGGAACAGGCTTTTGTGGATAGCAAATCGAGGACTTCTGGCAACCTGTGATCAAACGCCAACACATCATGGAACAGGTTGTCTGGATCCTTAACTAGCTCAATGAGTCGCGCACGAATTTCTTTATGCACCATGTCTCGAATACTATTTACAAAGCTTGCATGTGAACGCTTGTTCAACTCTTTGTCGCGAATAGCTTGTTTTTCAACTCTTAATAATGTTCGCCTTGCATCGCTTTGTTCAGTCAATTCAAAGGCGATTTTTTCGCTTTCTATACCCATGGCTCGCTGTGCACTTTGTAAACTTAACGTCAAGCGATCAAATCGTTGGTGGATGTCACTTTTTAGTTTTGCTAGCTCAGTTGTGTGTTTCATGGGTAGTTTATATTTCGTTTAGTGAATTTTTATTTATTTTTTACAACGTTATCAGTATGCCCTATAAAAGGAAACTGACATTAACTAAGTTGATAAGCGATTTACGCATCCATTGTGCCAATTATCGGCAATTGTCAGATAGTTATTAAGGATTTGGTGCCCCGATACTGTCAACAAAGATTCTGGATGAAATTGTACACCCATTATAGGTAATGTTTGATGCTCAATAGCCATTATTTCTTTGACTGAGAACTCATCACACCATGCGGTCACGTCAAATTCTGCATGTAGAGTGTCGGGCTCTATTAAAAGTGAATGATATCGAGTCGCTTCAAATGGATGAGGAACATTTGCAAATAATTCAGAGTGAGAATGTTTTAGCCAAGATGTTTTTCCATGCATGATATGTTGTGCCACGATAATCTTTGTGCCGAACGACTGAGCTATCGCTTGGTGCCCAAGACAGACCCCCAAAAGAGGGATTCTTCCAGCAAATCGTTGAATGATAGGTAAGGTCATACCCGCCTCGTTTGGCGTGCATGGCCCGGGAGAAATCACCAAATAACGTGGCTTCAATTTTTCGATATCGTCACAGTTTATTTTATCATTGCGGATTACGCTCACCTCAACGCCCAGCTCGCGAAAATATCGAGCCAGGTTGTGGGTGAATGAGTCGTAGTTATCAATGAGTAGCAACATCTAGGTGCAATCTGCAACGCGAATTATGTCAATTAACCTTTTGGGGGAGTGGTGTACCATTAAGGCTTGGGAATAAACCCAACAGCTTCATAAACACGTTTCAGTGTGACTTCCGCTCGTGCACTGGCTTTTTCAGCGCCTTCTCGCATGATGGCATTCAAATGAGCGCGATCAGTTCTCAACTCGTGAAACTTTTGCTGAATTGGTTCAAGTAGAGTGACAACTGCATCGGCTACATCTGATTTAAGATGGCCGTACATTTTGTCCTCGTAATCAGGAACAAGGGATTCAACACTTTTTCCGGTGGCGCAAGAGAGCAGGGTAAGTAAGTTTGATACGCCAGGTTTCTCTGTTGTATCAAAGAATATTCTGGCCTGCTCATCAGAGTCGGTGACCGCACGTTTAATTTTCTTAGTGAGCTTTTTAGTATCTTCTAACAAACCGACATAATTGTTTGGGTTGTCATCGGATTTGGACATCTTTTTGTCAGGGTCTTGCAAACTCATGATCCGAGCGCCGAACTCAGGAATAAAGGGATCAGGGATAGTTAAAATGTCGCCATACAGGTTATTAAATCGTGTAGCGATATCACGGGTAAGTTCAAGGTGTTGTTTTTGATCTTCGCCTACAGGAACACGATTCGCCTGATACAGCAGAATATCGGCAGCCTGAAGAACAGGATAGCTGTATAAACCTACGTTGATGTTATTCTGATTCTTCGATGACTTGTCTTTGAACTGGGTCATTCGATTCAATTCACCCATTTGCGTGTAGCAATTCAATACCCAAGATAGCTGAGCATGCTCTGGCACTTGAGATTGCACAAAAATAGTACTTTGCTTGGGATCTATCCCGCAGGCAATATAAAGTGCTAGGCCATCTAAACATGCTTCGAAGAGATCTTTTGGATCTTGTCTGACCGTAATGGCATGCAAATCCACTAACATATACAAACAGTCGTGATCATTTTGCATATCGACCCACTGGCGCAACGCACCCATATAGTTACCTATGGTTAGTTGTCCTGAAGGCTGGCAGCCACTTAATACGATGGGTTTACTCATAATGCTTTAGATCTTCTTTAATTGTGTAAATGAAATTAAGCCTGATTGATATCGCGCAACTCTGCGCGCATCTGATCGATGACTTGTTTATAGTCTGGTTGATTGAAAATTGCCGAGCCAGCAACAAAAGTATCTGCTCCCGCTTGCGCTATGCTGCGGATATTATCGACTTTTACGCCGCCGTCAATTTCAATACTGATAGATTTTCCTGTTTGGAGGATACGTTGTTTCAATTGGCGAATTTTATCCAATGAGGAGGGCAGGAAGGACTGGCCACCAAATCCAGGGTTAACGGACATGACCAGTACAAAATCTAGCTGCTCCAAAACATAGTCCAAATATGCCATTGGGGTGGCAGGGTTTAGTACCAGGCCCACCTTACAGTCATTATCTCGCACCAGTTGAATACTGCGGTCAAGATGCCTTGTTGCTTCCGGGTGAAAGCTAATCCTATTTGCGCCGGCTTTAGCAAAATCAACAATCATTTGATCAACTGGTTCAACCATAAGATGCACGTCGATAGGTTTGCTGACCCCATGCTTGACTAACGATTCGCATATCAAAGGGCCGATCGTCAGGTTTGGAACATAGTGGTTGTCCATCACATCAAAATGGATCAAATCGGCACCTGCGGCGATCACATCTTCTACCTCTTGGCCCAGTTTGGCAAAGTTTGCTGAGAGAATAGAAGGTGCTATTTGAAAAGGCTGCATAACGGGCTCCAATTGTTTTGCGCGTACTTTAACGAAAAAAGGGCGTCGACTAAAGCACTCAGTTTAACAGGACATCGCACCAAAACGGTGCTAAGGTTTCATTGTGGTGCGTTTTTACAGGGGTTGGGTCGCGCTACGATACATTAAATGTTTTAAAAAAATTTAAAAAATGCATAAAAAACAGAAGGATATAGTGAGTTTTCGCGAATTTGAATTAGCGGCATTAGAATTGCCTTACTTCTGGCAGCGACAAAAACTTAAAATAATAATAATTACCAAAATATTGATAACACACAAAAAATTTCGGAGAACACATATGAAATCATTGAAATTGGCCGCCCTAGCAGTTGCTGTCATGTCAGCATCAAGCTATAGCTCTGTTGCTCTAGCTTCAGTTGAGGCAAATGTCGGTGTAACCAGCAACTACGTCTGGCGTGGTGTCAGTCAAAGCGATGACGGCGTATCAGTATCTGGCGGTATCGATTACTCACATGAAAGCGGTTTTTACGCCGGTACTTGGATCGGATCTATTGATTTTGGCGATGGTAGCGGAACTGAAAACGATTATTACCTAGGTTATGCCGGTGAGTCGGGTGATTTTGGTTACGATGTGGGTTACATCTACTACGCTTACCCAGCTGACGGATTTGACGATTCTAACTTTGGTGAAATTTATTTCAACGGCTCATACGACGCCTTTGGTTTTGGCGTTGCTTACACAGTAAATAGCCAAGTTGACGAAGGTTCATTATTTGATACTGGTGATTTGTATTACAACATTAGCTATGGTTTTGACTTGCCTGAAGAGTTCTCGCTAGGTCTTACCTATGGATATTATGACTTTGATGCAGGAAGTGATTCTGATTACGGGCATTTCCAATTGGATTTAGCGAAAGGCGATTTTACGTTCAGTATCTCCAAAGCCGATGAAGAAGCTGCTGGTTCTGGCAAAGGCGACGACACTAAATTTGTTGTTAGCTGGGGCACAACGTTTTAATTAGTTTTGCCAAAAAATTTACTCAGAAAGCCAACTGTTCAGTTGGCTTTTTTGTTTTTTAGCCGTAAAATCCAGGTTTAAGTGCGATAAATTGCAGAGTATTTCGGTTAATGGACGTTGTTCATTCAATAAACGCACGTATAATAAGGTTATTCTACTTAACACATGGGGTACTTATGAACAGGAAGTCAAAAGCTCGCCTATCCACAGTTGGTGCAATTTCTTTTGTTGTGCTGATGGCTGCGCAAATGTCATTTGTGAAAGGTGACAGCGTATGTGCAAATTTCGACGAAGTAGATTTCAATACTAACCTCCCAATGAGCCATCCACTAAATCGTTGTGCTTCTGAGCAAAAAAATGATGTAAGTTGGACAAGTTGGTTCTCCGGTCGCTCTCCGAGTTACCAATTCCATTACTTGGATTTGCTCGAGCTGTTATCTAGAGTTGGTGAAGATTCAACAGAGCGCCATCGAGGCAATCAATAGTTGCAGCAGCCTGACACCAATAACAGTCTGTGGAATGTTTTTAAAAGCGTCGCTGCAAGCATGTTTGGTGTACAAACCCATAAAAACTATGAACATGATTTTAAGCAAAAGTCATTTATCCCGTTTTTACTGGTTGGAATAGTCTTTGTAATCGGGCTTGTTGTGGGTTTATTACTGCTGGTTAAATTTATACTGGCTTGATACTTTTTGCGTTTACGTAGCTTTATTCCCTGAAAGGCACATACAAGGCCAAGACTTCACCCACCTTTAATCGTTTATCACCTTTTTGGCTGATAGAGCGGCTGACCATCAATTTGGTTATGTTTGAGCGGCTGTAGATGTCGCGGGTAAACGATGTATCATGATTGCTGATCAACACAGTAGCCTGTTTTTTAAAAGCATTGTGCTTGGCTAATTTGGCAAGAAGTAGTTGATCGTCTAATGAGAATCCCGTTTTGGCATATTGGGTGAAATTTGCCGTCAAACTGATCGGTGCATAGGGCGGGTCACAATACACCACGTCTCCTTTGCGAACACGCCTGAAGGTATCCACAAAAGATCCACAAGTGAACTTAGCTTTTTGTGCCTTCTCAGCAAAAAACTCAAGTTCAGGCTCAGGGAAATAAGGGGCTTTGTACTGGCCAAAGGGAACATTAAAGCCCCCAGAAAGATTATATCGACACAATCCGTTATAGCCATGTCGATTCAAATACAAAAACAACAAAGAGCGTAAAAAGGTATCTGAGGTTTGGTTAAACTCGTCTCGAATTGCGTAATAACGCTCCGGAGAGTTATTTGCTGAAGTAAACAACTTGCGTGATTCGCTGATGTAAAAATCACTTTTTTGTTTGACGTGATTATACAAGTTGATTAAGTCAGGATTGATATCATTTAACAGATAACGGTCATATTGGGTATTTAGGAACACCGATCCTGCACCGACGAAGGGCTCGACTAACTTTCTTCCATCTGGCAACTGCTGACATATTTGCTCAATAAGTCCATATTTTCCTCCGGCCCACTTTAGAAACGCGCGATGCTTATTTTTTTTCATTTATTGTTCTTTGCTCACTACGTTAACGCTTTGCAGGAGATGGTTTTTATTCATTAGCTGTTGCCAGTTCTTGTTTAATTTGCCGAACTGACTTTGCGAATGGTTGAGAGTTGTCAATACTCGCTGGTAATTGAGCAACAAAGTCCCGAGCTTGAATAAGTGTATCAAACACAACATTGTGCACAACAACATGCCAATCTCCGCCGAAACGCTGAGTAGTATACAACCAAACGTCATCAGAGAGCCCATGCTCGGCGATAAAATTTTCTATCATCAGTCGGTCAGACATGGCAGAGATTTGCAGTAAAAATTTATCATCTGACAACGCCATTATGGCTTGCTCTGCGTCCAGTTTATTAGCAGAGATTTGTTCGCTGGTTAGTGAGTTTTCTTCTTCTGTTTCCGCTAATATGCGCGACTCGTTTGACGGGTCAGTTTCCGACGCAAGGGTGTCAGGTACAGTGACTGAAGGCTGTTCAGTGATGTTTTCTGCCTGTGCTTGAATCTTCTTAACTTCTTGCTGCCAATTGGTTACCAAGGTTTGTGATTCGTTTTCTGTTGGCGTAGCTGCCTCAGCTATCGATGAGGTATCTTCATCATTGACCCGCTCATTTACTAGCGCGACGGTTTGCTCAATATCTACGGACATATCATCAGCTTTGGAAGCATCGATTGGACTATCGGCAATTTTATTTTGCGTTAAATCCGAATCTTCTAGAGTAGTTTCGGGCTCCGTGTGGAGTGGGGGAGTCACCTTGGTTTGGGTAGATTGAGGGTTGAGGAAATTGCGTATCTCCTCTGGGTATTGCCAATATATGATGCTCGCAAATAATGCCAAAAACAGCACTGCTATTGCGTATTTGAACAAGGGTTTTGCAATAAGTGCTTCATCTTCCACTTCCGATCCAGCACTTTCCATACGGCTTGTCACGATTCGACGGTTTTGTCTGATCGTATCAAGCAGGCTGTCGGTAGACGAGATTGGCTCGACGGTTTCGGTGCTGAGCAGTACCGGCAAATGTTTGGTATCGATGACCAACTGTTGTTTGGCCTGTGCAATCCAATCCGGTGAGCCAAATAAAAGAACATTAATATGCCTTCCCTGTTTTTGACTTTTGTTGCTGCGAACCAGTTGCCAAAGTTCATTGAGTAGCTTGCTGGAGATGTGTTCTGCTGCACAAATACAAACCAGTATTGGCCCTGTGTCCTCGGGCAACCTTTGCAACAATCCTTTGTCAAGCGGCAAGTCGTTGACGTCATCTTGTTTGATTAACTGCCGATAAATCTCATTTCTATACTGGTCATCAGAATGCTCAGGTTCGCCATTTAAAAACGCAATGTCAGTGTTTTCATGCTGAACAGACAAAAACTGTTGAAGAGAAGATTGCTGCTGAGCAAGACTCTCGCAACCTATCAGAATCAACTGAGAGGAGTAAGAAACCAAATACTCTAGTCTGTCATGTAGCGCATCAATTGCCACAGGCGTAAACCTTATTGACCCAAAATAGCGATCAGTTCATTAGCTTCAACGTCTTTGGTCACTACTGCCTCACCAATTTTCCGAGGAATGATGTAACGGATCGCGCCAGCCAACACTTTTTTATCGTGCTGCATATGTTGCATGAAAGTCTCGTAGTTCATATTGGCTGGTGGCTCTGTAGGTAAATCAAAGGCATCGGTAAGCTTGATAATACGGTCCAAATCCTGTTCAGACAACCAGCCTTTTGCCAACGCAACTCGGGCAGCGATAATCATGCCTGCGGCGACAGCTTCACCATGTAGCCAGTTACCATAACCTTGCTCTGCTTCAATGGCATGGCCAAAGGTATGCCCAAGATTTAAAAGTGCTCTAATACCCTGTTCACGCTCGTCTTTAGCGACTATTTCGGCCTTTATTTCACAACAACGTTTGATGACTGTCTGCAGGTGCTGAGGATCAAGATCTTTAAGTTGTGAGCAGTGTTGTTCCAACCAGCCAAAAAACTCACCATCGTAAATAATGCCATACTTGATGACTTCTGCCATGCCAGCGGCAAATTCACGCTTGGGTAAAGTTTTTAAAGAATCAATGTCAATAATGACTGACTTCGGCTGATAAAATGCACCAATCATGTTTTTCCCCAAAGGATGATTGACCGCTGTTTTTCCGCCGACAGAAGAATCAACTTGCGACAACAATGTCGTTGGGATCTGAATAAATGGCATGCCCCGTTGAAAACTCGCCGCCACAAAGCCAGTAAGATCGCCCACCACACCACCGCCTAGCGCGATAATAGTGGTATCACGGGCTGCATGCATTTCAAGAAGTCGAGTTATTACGTATTCGAATTGTTTCAGGTTTTTGTGCTGCTCACCATCAGGGACGGTGATGACATCAACTTCAATACTTTGCAACGATTTGAGCAGCTTTTCTAATAATAAAGGCCCAACGACATCGTTGGTTACTACGACGGCTTTGTTGCTTTTTATCTGGGCCTTGAGCAATTGTGGGTTTGACAAATTGCCGGAATCGATCGAAATTGGGTAACTTCGCTCACCCAACTTTACCGTAATTGTTGACATGAGCGATGTTCCTCAGTGTATTTCGTATGCTTAAAGGCCGATTTTGTTGATGATTTGATTGGCAACCGCACGGGCGCTTTGGTCATCTGTATCAACCACATAATCTGCAACCTCTTCGTATAAAGGATTACGAGAGTCAGCAAGATCACGAAGAACCGCTTCCGGGTTTTCGTTTTGCAGCAGTGGACGACGTTTGTCCCGTTGCGTTCTGGCAACTTGCTTGTCGATGGTCGTTTGCAGGTATACAACGATACCGCGGGCGGAAAGTCTGTTTCGCACAGCTTTGCTTACCACTGAACCACCACCAGTTGCTAACACAATACCTTGCTTATCGGTGAGATCGTTTATGACATTTTCTTCTCTGTTACGAAAACCGTCTTCACCCTCTAAATCGAATATCCAGGCGATATCTGCACCAGTGCGGCGCTCAATTTCCTGATCGGAATCAAAGAATTCTAGGTGAAGTTCGTCGGCGAGATGCCTTCCTATCGTGCTTTTGCCAGCTCCCATTGGGCCAACAAGAAAAATATTACGTTTTTCAGCCATTTTTGCTTTTATCACAACTATTGTTAATCGGGTTTTCGTTGCCCAATTTTTGAATAATACCA
This sequence comes from Aliiglaciecola sp. M165, assembly GCF_007197995.1. GTDB lineage: Bacteria > Pseudomonadota > Gammaproteobacteria > Enterobacterales > Alteromonadaceae > Aliiglaciecola. The sequence continues at coordinate 176,312 of NZ_VKKH01000005.1, read as the reverse complement.
ATCACGTTTTCAGTATGGATTGGTGCAATACCAATTCCACTAAGTATATGGCCTCTCAGCGAGTGAATAAAAGCGCTTAATCGCGGCGTGTCCTTGAAGATCTAGCGGGCTAAATCTAAAGGGCAGAACAACGAGTAAGCGCTTTTAGGCATCGCCCAAAGGGAATGCCCCAGCGGTGTTTGTCCAGCGTTGTCACGACTTGAAAGGGAACAACCATTCCTACATCGTGACGCCTAGTTCAAACACCGCTGGACGCATTCTGAGAGGCCATATACTTAATGGAACTGGTATAAACCAGACCTCGTCTAAATTTCGAGAGCGGGATTATCTCAGTTAAAAGCAGAAATATGCAAGTTTTGTTAACGTGAAGTTGAGGTATTTATTGGATTCTGCTTCCTCGACTTAATGATTTTACCGATTAAGTCGAGGAAAGCTGTGTTTTTATAACGCGTCGGTCATGATTTTTGGTGTAACAAAAATCAGCAATTCACGTTTTTCATTGATGCGTTGAGTATTCTTGAATAGATTACCAACAACTGGCAGATCACCTAACAACGGAATTTTCGCTACATCGTCGGTGGAGGTTTGTTGGAATATACCGCCCAGAACGATGGTTTCACCGTTTTCTACCAGAACTTGCGTACTGATCTCTTGTGTATCAATGGCAACTGCAGGACCAGTTGACGTTGATACCGTCTCACCACGGGTGTCCTGAGTGACAACCAAATCTAAAATAATGCGATTGTCTGGCGTGATATGAGGCGTCACTTTCAAACTTAAAACGGCTTTCTTAAATTCAACTGATGTTGCACCACTTGAAGTTGCTTGAACATATGGAATTTCAGTACCTTGCTCAATGTATGCTTCACGTTGGTTTGCTACAGTAATACGCGGACTGGCAATAATTTCGCCTTTATTCTCAGACTCCAAAGCACTTAGCTCTAAGTCAATGATGGTGCCATCTACTAGACGAGCAATCTGCAATCCGATACGGCCTGCAGGGTTAGCAACAGGAAGATTTACGTTCAGTCGGTCTGATAACTCAGGGAAAACACCGCTAGCGATAGCGTCAGCACCCTCAAGAGAACCCGAGACTCCTCCATCGCTATTTCTGTCGGATATACCCCAACGAACACCCAATTGCTCGTCGACATTGTCGCGAACCGTAACCATTCTGGATTCAATCAACACTTGTTTAATTGGAATATCTAGTGCGTCAATCATTTTGCGTGCTTCGGCAATGGACGTTTCAGTATCACGCAGAAGCAAGGTATTTGTGCGCTCATCAATCGTGACGGAACCTCTGGGGCTCAAAATACTAGAATCTGACGACTTAAGGATAGTCGCCATTTCAGACGCTTTAGCATAGTTGATTTGAATGTTGACTGAATTAAGCGGCGCTAGATCTGCAACTTGTTGCTTAGATTGTAACTGCTGGGTTTCACGAGCAGTTAATTCTTCTGCTGGAGCAATCAATAAAATATTGCCTTCGAGTCGCTTGTCGAGCCCTTTAATTTTTAGAATCATTTCAAGTGCTTGGTCCCAGGGCACGCTTGTCAAACTAATGGTGACATTACCTGTCACCGTGTCTGTTGTGACAAGGTTAAAGCCATTCACCTGGGCAATGATCTGTAAGACCTGGCGTACAGGAACATCTTGAAAATCTAATGAGATAGGCTCACCAGTAAACATGGCGTCACTTTGGGCAACTTCTTCTTCACTGGCTTTTTCGATCTCAATAACGAGTTCATTCGCACCTTTTTTGTGTGTAAAACTTGCTTTACTGAGTAAGCTAAACTCTATGCGACTGGCATCAGCTTCTTGAAATGTTTCGATTTGTGTGACTTGTGTCGCAAAGTCAGCAACATCTAATTTATAAAGTTGATCAGATCCGAGTTGCACCGCGGGAAGCGAAAGCGTTAAAAGATTATCTTTTTGCGAGATTTGCATTTGATAATCGGCATTGTCAAAAGACAAAGTTACTCTCGCTCCGCCTGTTGAGGTGCGTTTGAAATCTATGTCACTCATGTTCGAACGGAAAACCGACGCGATTTGTTTGTCAGTATCAACTAGTACAGCTTGCCCTTCCTGACTAATCGAGTTGAATGAGACAAATGACATCCCAATCGCAGCTAAAGATAGCCAATACCAAGCTCTGTTGCTCTTGTTCAGGCGTTTGTTAAAGATAAAACGTTCAGACATTGTCATTTTCTCCTGCCTGTGAGGACATGCTCAGCGTGGCTTCATTTCTTTGCCAGCAACCGGCGCCATCGGGCAGCATTTCAGTTATCGAAATTTTGCCATCATTGATTGATGTAATTCTTCCAAAAAACAAACCTAAATAATCTCCTGCTGTCACTCGATGAAGTGACCCATCATTTGCTGTTACCAATGCCCACATTTTACCTTGACTGGTAAAGGTCCCTGAGATTGATAGTGCGTCTAAACCATATGCTTCAAGCGGTTGCTTAGCGCGATTAAAATTGGGCTGTAAACAATTGTCCCGTTTTGTTTCTACAGTTTGCACTGCCACGTTGCGAGGACGCTTGAATGGGCTTCTCAATTCTGACGCTTTATACTCAAACGGCGGCATAGTGACGAATTCTGGATAAGGTTCAATATTCACTGGAACCGTTTGTTTGACTTCCACGATATATTGCACCAAATCATCGGTTTGTGCCTCGCACCCGGCAAGTAATGCGGCCACAATCACCATTGAAAGTTTCTTCATTGTGGTTGCTCCGATACTGCTGTGCGATAAGTTTTCGCTTGTAACTGAAATGTCAGTTCACCACGCTCTTGTGCGATGTCAAAATTATGCAAGGTTACAATACGTGGTAATCCAGCAATATTTGAAACAAACTGCCCAAACTCATGATAAGTACCTGACACTTCCATTTGAATCGGCAACTCGGTGTAAAACTCTTTAGGGATCTCTTGTTGCCAGTTAATTAATTTAAACGTTAACCCTGCGGTTGTGCCGACAAACGTGATGTCGTCAATTAAGCCAGGTGTTTCATTACTGGTGGGTAATGACTTAAGCATCGAAGAAAAATCCGCTTCAATGCGTGCAAGTTGCTCTTCGTAAGCTTCTAAATTTACCGCAATACGGTATTTAGCTGCAAATGTTTGTTTTAACTCATCTTCTTTGATTTGCGCTGTATCTAAAACAGGGAGTTTCGAAGAGATTAGCCCATAATAACCACCAAAGGCGACTAACACAGCGACAAAAATTGCGACAACGGTTTTGACTTCAAACGGCCAATTGGCAACCTGCTCGAAATCGAGCTCGTTCATTTCTTTGAGTTTATTAAAATCAAACTTCATTGTTGACCCTCCTGCTGCTCAGCTTCAGAGAAGTCAGGGGCAATCGATGCATTGATATTGAACGTAAGTTTAAATTCACTGACGGCATCTGACGCGGTGGTGTCCGCAACGATAGATGATAATTCACCATTTCCAAATATTTTAGACTCTTCGATTTTGCGCATAAAAGACGACAGTCGGTTGTTCGACTCGCTCATGCCTGACACTTCGATAATATTGCCTTGTCTGGAAAAAGTTCTGAATGAGATACCAGGAGGAACCAACCTTGCCAGCTCGTCAAACACAATGGGTGCTACATTACGGCTGGTTTGCAACTGTTCGATCAGCGCCATTCGTTGCTCGATTGCTTTTTTACTGTCTTTAATATCTTTGATTTTGGCTATTTCAGAATCAAGGACTGCAATTTGACCTTCTAAAAAGGAATTACGTTGGTTTTGACCGGCGATTTGGCTATCGATCAGCATGCCGATCAACCAAACAATAATCATTACAAAGAGCGCTACGGCAAACAGCAGAGTTAAAAACTCTTTTTTCTGCTGTTGTCGCAATGCTTCGCGCCAAGGCAGAAGATTTATATGTGACATGGAACAAAACTCCTTGATGCCAAACCTGCTGCAATCGCTAACTGTGGGGCAACTTTATCGAACCCCTGCTGTGCTGCTTTTTCAGAAATTTGCATATTTTGAAATGGATTGAACACGGTTACATCTATACCCAATTCGTTTTCAAGATCAGAAGCGATTTCTTCAATATTTGCTCCGCCGCCACAAACCATAATTGATGTGGGTCGCTCTTCATGGGTCGAACTTACATACATCTGGATCGCACGACCTAAATGTTGATTTAAGTTTGCTAAGAAGATTGGAAAAGTGTCTTGCCGCCAAGTTGCGGGCAACTCTCCGTTGACAAGCTGTTGCTCGGTCTCTTGTTTTTCAAGTGTATGGATGATGCTCAAATCTTGAATGAGACTGTCCATGCCAAAACTATGTTCTTTGGCATAGATTATCCGCCCATTCTTTACTACCGTTAGCTGAAGTTGTGAAGCACCAATATTGAAACATAATAAAGGTTTATCATGCTCGGCAATGGCGAATTCCTGCATGGCGTTACCCAAAGCATAGCCTTCAATATCGACAACTTTAGGTTCAAACTCGATTTCCCGTATGAGGGTGATGCGACTGTCGACCATATCTTTGTGCGCCGCACTGAGTAGCACGTCAACTTTACCAGGATTAGCTTGACTCTCTCCTAATTCTTCAAAGTCCATATACACTTCTTCGAGAGGATAGGGGATTAAGCTGTCAGCTTCGATTTCGATTTGGCCTTCTAATTCAAAATCTTGCTGTTCCGGCTCCATATACACGACCTTGGTGATTACAGAACCGCCTGAAATCGCTACGGCTACATCTTTCTTTTTAGTCTTTAACGCAAGCTTAACTTTCTTAAGCGCATTGCCCACCGCGTCAAAATCTTTGATCTCTCGGTCAGTAAAAGCATTGCCGATAATTTGCTCGCATGCGAAACTTTGTACCTTGATCTGATCTCCGTCACTTTCGAACAGCACAGCCTTTACGTAGCGTGTACCGATATCGAGACCGATCATTTGTGATACTTTTTTCTTAAAAAGTTCTTTTAACACAATTAGTTCCGAATCATTACTTGTTGCCTTAGTTTTACCATTATTACTTATTTTTTATTTTTTTATGGTTCTAATAACGGTACATAGGTATAAAATATAAATCATTTCGTCAATTTTGCTCTGGTAGTATTATTTTTGTGAAGTACATCAAACTGTTATTAATCCTGAGTATAGCCGCATTTTTCGTTGGTACGATAACGATTGTGGGTATGTATTTCTATATCAAGCCCGACCTACCCAGTGTCGAGGTGCTTAAGGATGTCCGCCTGCAGACGCCTATGCGCATATACACTCAAGATGGAAAGTTAATTTCCCAGTTCGGTGTCAAGCGCCGAATCCCCCTAAAACTTGAGGAAGTACCAGAGCAACTGATACAAGCTGTGCTTGCTACAGAGGATAGTCGATTCTATGAACACCCTGGTATAGATCCTATCGGCATGGCTCGCGCTTTTGTGAGTTTGGTTGTTACCGGTGAGCGTGCACAAGGTGGTAGTACGCTAACCATGCAGCTTGCCCGCGGATTTTTCCTCACTCGGGAAAAAACCTATATCCGTAAGATTAAGGAAATCTTTATCGCTTGGCATATGGAAGGCCTGCTCAGTAAAGAAGAAATTTTGGAGCTGTATATAAACAAAGTTGAACTGGGTCACCGTTCTTTTGGTTTTGGCGCCGCAGCGCAAGTTTATTTTGGTAAAGCCATAAACGATTTGTCCCTTGCACAAATCGCTACTATTGCTGGACTACCTCAGGCGCCTTCGGTACTTAACCCAATTAGTAATCTTGAACGCTCGAAACAGCGTCGCCGTCTTGTTTTATTGCGTATGTTGGATGAGGAATTTATTACACGGGCTCAATACAACGAAGCGGCTAATGCAGACATAGGTGCCAAAAAGCATGGTGCAGAAATCGCCTTAGACGCGCCCTATCTTGCTGACATCATCTACAATGAGATGATTGAACTGTATGGAAAGGAAGAAGCTGAAACCGGAGGATATCAGGTTTATGCAACGGCGCCTTCTAACTTACAAGCAGCGGCGCAAACAGCAGTTATACAAAATTTACACGATTATGATGAGCGTCACGGCTATCGGGGACCTATCAGAACGTTATGGGGACAGGACGTTGACCAGGCGAATGACCCTGTTAGTGATCAAGTAGATTCGACCTTCGAACAATCAGAAATCTTAGACACACCCTTCACAGAAGAGCAAATGTTGGATGTTCTGGGTGTTTACAGTGACATTGGGGTATTGTCAGCTGCAGTTGTTACAAATGTAGAAGAACAAAGCATTGAAGTTTTTCGAGCACAAGGCGAACGTCTTGCTATCGACTGGCAAGGGTTACATTGGGCACGGCCTTACATTGACGACAATAGACAAGGTCCTGATCCTGAATTGGCGTCAGACATTGTTCAAGAAGGGCAACTTGTTTGGATTCGTTACAATCAACTAACCCAACAATGGCAACTCTCTCAGCTCCCTCAGGTCAGTGGTGCTTTTGTCGCTTTAGATCCCCAAAACGGGGCAGTTCAAGCGATTGTTGGCGGCTACAGTTTCTATCAAAGCCAGTTTAATCGTGCCACGCAGGCGAAACGTCAGGTTGGTTCAAACATCAAGCCGTTTATTTATTCTGCAGCAATAGAAGAAGGTTACACGCTGGCAAGTGTGATCAATGACGCACCTATTAACCAATGGGATGCGAGCACCGGCGTTGCTTGGCGACCGCAAAATTCCCCTGCTGTTTATGATGGGCCAATTCGCATGCGCGTGGCATTGGGGAAATCGAAAAACGTTGTGTCAGTTCGGCTTTTAAGAGCCATTGGCATTGATGATGCGGTGGAGCATCTGAGCAAATTTGGTTTTGATCGTTCTGAAATTCCTAAAGATGAAACCTTATCGCTTGGTTCAGGTTCACATACTCCGCTTGAGGTCGCCGCAGGTATGGGAGTACTTGCAAATGGAGGATTTTATGTCCAACCGCACTTTATCCAGCGAATTGAAAATGACTTGGGCGACGTGCTATGGGAAGCCAATCCGGCAATCGCCTGTGCTGAATGCGAAAAACAAGTGCAACAGCCAGAATCTATTGATGAAGCATCACAAGAAATCTCAGAGCCGGACATTGAAGCGCTTTTAGCCGCTGAATTAAACGGTATTATCGATGAGCCCGAGCCAGAAAGTGAAAAGCCGGTTATCTTGGCTGAACGAGTGCTTTCTGAACACAATGCATTTCTTACTCGCGAGATGATGCGCACAGCAGTGCGAGGAAATGGTCGTTGGAACAAAGATCCACAGCGAAATACCTATTGGCTAGGTACTGGTTGGCGTGCTCGTAACATCCTTGGTCGCACAGATTTAGCGGGTAAAACAGGAACGACTAACGATTCACGTGATACCTGGTTCAGTGGTTTTGCCCCAGGATTGGTGGCTACTTCTTGGGTTGGGTTCGATAACATGGGGCGAATGTTAGGCCGAACATCGCGTAATCAAAATTTAATCAATCAAAATCCAGAAAAATTCAACTGGATAGGAAATGCAATGATCGGTGCAGAAGATGGTGCAAAAGCTTCTCAACCTGCCTGGATCAGATTTATGGAAATTGCTTTAGACGGCGTTGAACAAGAGTTTAAACCGATCCCTGAGGGCATCGTAACGGTACGTATCGATCGCGCAACGGGCAAATTGACAACCCGAACAGATTACACCTCTATGTTTGAATACTTTATTGATGGCACTCAACCCGAAGCGTCTGTTCAACAAGATGTCATTGTGGATCCATTTGAGAGTGATGAAAAACAGGACGAACCTGACGATATATTTTAGTGATTGGTGCCTAGGGTTTTGATAGGTTGTTGCAAAACGACTCTTTGCGCCTAATCACCTCTGACCAGATAAATTCATACTGAGTTTGTAGCGTTTTCGGCTAAACTTGCCGCCATTCTATAAATGTCGCGACTAACGTCGCATTTTTTGTTTTTCTGCATACACTGTGTTTAATCACTACGGATGAAACTGAGCTAATATGAGCAACGCTTCGAAATATTTGTACATTCCCCACGCTGGTCCCGCCCTGCTAGAAACGCCATTGCTAAATAAGGGCAGTGCGTTTACCGCAAAAGAAAGAGAAAATTTCAATTTGACCGGCTTGTTGCCGCCAAGATATGAAAGTATCGAAGAGCAGGTCGACCGTGCTTACATGCAATATTCAAGCTTTAGTGCCCCGATCAACAAACATATTTATCTGCGGGCAATCCAGGACAATAACGAAACCTTGTTTTATCGATTGGTGCAGGAGCATATCGATGAAATGATGCCAATCATTTATACCCCGACTGTTGGCGATGCCTGTGAGCAGTTTTCTGATATTTATCGCAGTTCGCGCGGTCTGTTCGTGTCTTATTCAGAACGATTCCAAATTGACGATATTCTGCGCAATGCGACGAAACGCAAAGTTAAAGTGATTGTTGTTACTGACGGCGAACGAATTCTAGGTTTGGGCGATCAGGGCATTGGCGGAATGGGTATTCCGATTGGAAAATTGTCTTTGTACACTGCCTGTGGCGGGATCAGCCCTGCTTACACCTTACCCGTGATGTTGGATGTGGGAACAAACAATCAAAAATTGCTTGATGATCCTATGTACATGGGCGCGCGCCACAAGCGCATAGAGCAAGACGAATACAATGAATTTGTCGATTTATTTATTCAGGCGGCGCAGCGACGTTGGCCTGGTGTGATGATCCAATTTGAGGACTTTGCTCAGCCAAATGCGATGCCACTGCTTGAACGGTATCGTGATCAGGTCTGTTGTTTTAATGACGATATCCAAGGTACTGCAGCAGTAACCCTTGGCTCGATTTTAGCCGCCTGCAGAAGTAAAAATGCAAAGTTAAGAGATCAGAAAGTGGTGTTTGTTGGGGCAGGTTCCGCAGGCTGCGGTATTGCCGAGATGATCATTAGCCGAATGTGCCACGAAGGTCTCAGTGACGAGCAAGCACGCAAACAAGTTTTCATGATTGATCGTTATGGTTTGCTGACAGAAGGGATGGAAGGACTACGAGATTTTCAGCAGAAATTGGTACAGCAAACAGATGACATACAAGGTTGGCCCTATGATGGCGAATGGGCATCATTGTTAGATGTGGTTAACTGCGCTAAGCCGGATATTTTGATCGGTGTTTCAGGACAGGCTGGGTTGTTTACTGAAGATGTGATTAAAGGCATGAAAGCCAACTGTGAGTTGCCTATTATTTTCCCTTTGAGTAATCCGTCAAGACAAGTTGAAGCCCGCCCTGAGCAAGTAATTGAATGGACTCAAGGTCAGGTGATCATTGCAACAGGAAGCCCCTTCTCTCCAGTTGAATACAATGGCAAGATTTATCCTATCGCGCAGTGTAACAATAGCTACATTTTTCCAGGAATTGGCTTAGGTGTGATAGCTAGTAAGTCTAGATTGATCAGCGAAGAAATGTTGATGGTGACGAGTGAAGCCCTGGCCGATGCATCCCCTCTGGCAAACACAGGTGAAGGTGCATTACTTCCGCCTCTTATTGATATTGCTAGCTTGAGTCGCAAGATTGCCTTTGCTGTGGGTAAAGTGGCTCAATCGCAAGGGCTTGCGCTTGAGACGACCGATGAGCAGTTGCAAGCCAGTATCAATAGCAATTTCTGGCAGCCGGAGTATCGAGAATATAAACGGGTGAGTATCTAAAAAAAGCCCGCTTGTGAAAGCGGGCTTGCTAGTCGACTAATTCGTTTATTAAAATTTAGCTGCGACGCACCTTTCTCAAACCTAACAAGCCTAGTGCGAATAATGCCAAAGCGCCAGGTTCAGGAATATCGTTGGGTTGAGTTACACTTTCATTGATATAAGCAAGCCCATCAAAATTTCCTAATCCGGATAATTCTGTGGTTCGTGCAAAGCCATTTCCATTATCGTAGGAAAATAGGTTACCGCTGTAATCGATGCTCCAGTATACGTCTTTCTCGTCATCAAACGCTAGGCCACTATTATTGACAAAAGGACCATCAAACAATAGCGTGAGGTCGCCATTTGCTCGGTTGACATTGTATAAATCACCCGCTCCATCATTCATACCAACCAAAATGTCACTGACAGCATTGTATGTCATGCCACCTATTCCGGTAGCCATCGCGGCATTAATCGTTGTTGCTGCACCCGTACTGACATCCAATGAAAATAGACCTGTTCCACCGGAAAATTGAGATCCGTATAACATACCGCTAGTCGTATCAAAAGCTATGGCAAATAAGTCTCTGATACCGTGTGAGCCCACCAAAGACGCATTTCCTGTGGTCATATCAACAGTATAGAGATTTTCGTTGTTACGCCCACCTACCATGTACAATGTATCAGAGTTGGAATCATAAGAAAGCCCGCCAAAAGCGACGTTTGTCCCCAAGTTCCCAATAGTTGTCAGTGCCAAGGTGTCAGTATCAATACTGACCAAGGTATCGTTTCTGTTATCTATTGCCATCAACAAGCCGGCGTTGGCGCTCAATGAGAGCGTAGACGCTAGAAGAAGGGCAGTTTGTAGTAATTTTTTCATAACGTTTTGATTCCGTTGTCAAACTGATTAGCTTTTAAAAAATAAACCAGCAAATTTAATACCAACACAAAATATATATAAAATACAGCGGGTTAAATGAAATCATGTTGATGTTCAATTGGTTAATGTTAAAAATGCTGACAATATATTGAAGGGCTTATCGCACTACAAAGGAATGACTCTAGTTATCAAACGTACTTGTTCGTTTGACGAGATTATTGAAAATCAGAACTTTAGTGTGAATACCTTAGAGTTACGCTGGAAATTATAAAGTTCCTTTTTCGATTCAGGCAAAGAGGGTAGGTCAGCCTGAACAAATCCTTGCTCCTGAAACCAGTGAGCGGTGACCGTGGTGAGCACGAAAATCGACGTAAGACCGAGTTGTTCGGCTTGTTGCTTAATGGCTTCAAGTAAGCGTTCTCCACGACTACTACCTCGGTAGTCTGGATGAGTCGCCACGCAAGCCAACTCGCCCGTACCTTCAGATTGATAGGGATAGAAAGCCGCGCAAGCGACAACCATGCCGTCCCGTTCAATCAAGGTGAATCTTTCAATCTCAGCTTCCAGTAGCTCTCGCGATCGTTTGACCAAAATGCCCTTTTCCTCAAGCGGGTTAATTAGCTGAAGGATCCCACCCACATCTTCAATTTTAGCCTGGCGCAGTTGCTCGTAGTGTTTTTTAGAAATCAACGACCCTGAACCATCACGAGTGAACAACTCCTGTAACAATGCTCCATCTTGGTGATAGCCAACACAATGACATCGAGGAATATCTTCTGCCAGTGACTCTTTGATCGCGTGTAAAATAGCGCGCTGATTGTGGGTGTCTGTCCCAGCCAAAAGCCCTTCAAGTTGAGCGGAGTCGATGTTTCTGCACAGTTTTCCTGATTCATCAATAATGCCTTGATGTTCGGAAAAAATAATTAGCTTATCTGCTTGCAATCCTATAGCAGCCTGTGTAGCAACATCTTCGTGGGATAAGTTAAAGACCTCTCCTGTAGACGAATAACCCATTGGCGACAGTAGAACAATCGAACCATCTTGAAGATGATCATTAATCCCCTCAACGTCGATTCTGCGCACTAGGCCCGTGTGCTCGTAATCAACGCCGTCGCGCACACCCATGGGCATTGCCACCACCAGATTGCCCGAACACACGCGAATTTGTGAACCGTGCATCGGGGAATTGGCCAGCCCCATGGTTAACAGGGCCTCTATTTGCGAACGCACCGAACCGGCTGCGTCTTTAACCGATTCAAGGGTTTGTTTGTCGGTGAGTCGAATATTGTTGGCAAAGCGCTTTTCAACACCACGTAACGCAATACGTTGGTCAATTTGTGGCCTTGCACCATGCACTAAAACGAGTTTCACTCCCAAGCTGTTTAACAAGGCTATATCGCTGATGATATTGGCAAAGTTGGCGTCTTCAATAGCCTCTCCGCCAAACATCAATACAAAGGTTTTTCCTCGGTGCGCATTGATATAAGGCGCAGAGTTTCTGAAAAGTTTGACGCTATCAATGTCCGACATCACCATGGTGTTTCCTTTCCCTACCCTTTCAACGCCGCAAGCTCGTTATCTAACGCTGCAAATACCGGTTTCGCGCCAGTGCCACCTAGAATATTGCGTTTATCGACTAAGTACTCCAGCTCCAAAATGTCATACACATCGTTTTCAATGACATCACTGAAGCTTTGAAGCTCGGTCAATGAGAGCCCTTCGATGGGTTTATTTTGCGCTATGGCCGCTAGCACGATCTGTCCAGAAATATCGTGTGCGGTTCTAAACGGGATCCCTTTGCCAACGAGGTAATCTGCCATTTCTGTAGCGTTTGCATAGCCCTGGCGTGCCGCTTGTGCGCAGCGTTGAGCATCAAGCTGAATGGTGTCGATAACTTCCGCTGCTATACACAAGCAAATATGCCATTGATTGACTGCATCAAACGCACCCTCTTTGTCTTCTTGCATATCTTTGTTGTAGGCAAGTGGCAGGCCTTTCATGGTGACCAGCAAACTTTGCAAGCTTCCAAACACACGTCCACATTTACCTCGCATCAACTCCAATGCATCGGGGTTTTTCTTTTGTGGCATTAATGATGAACCTGATGTCACTGCATCGCCCAATGTAATAAAACCCGCTTCGCCTGAATTGAAGAAGATCAAATCTTCTGCCATACGAGATAAATGCATCATGCTGGTGCTGGCGCAAAACATCAGCTCCAGCACATAGTCTCTGTCGGAGACGGCATCGAGACTATTGATGCTAGGACTGGCAAACCCCAGTTGAGAGGCGATCTCTTGTCTATCGATTTCGTATACTGTCCCCGCCAACGCACCGCATCCTAAAGGACTCTGATCCATACGAATCAGCAAATCATCCAGACGGCTGATATCACGTTTAATCATTTCGACATAGGCCAGACACCAATGAGGGTAACGCACCGGTTGTGCTCGCTGAAGATGGGTATAACCGGGTAATATAACCTGTCGATTAGCATCCGCCGAGTTGACCAGCGCGGCCTTCACGCCAAGCAAGTCATCACGTAAGTTAACAATGTGTTCTTTGCACCAAAGGCGAAAATCGGTGGCGACCTGATCATTACGGCTACGGCCTGTATGCAGCTTTCGCCCCAGATCGCCGAGTTGTTCGATCAGCGCAGCTTCAACAAAACTGTGAATATCTTCTTCACTGCTAGCGTCAAAATCCAGTTCACCCGCTTCGGCTTTTTCCAACAGTGCAGACAGTGCAGCTTCAATTTGCTGTTGCTCCTGTTCACTCATTACCCCCGCCTTGGCTATCGCACGTGACCAGATAATTGAACCGCGAATATCCTGACTAGCTAGGATCCGGTCAAAGGGCAGGGAGTCGTTGACCTGCCGAAACATATTGCTGCTGCCACCTTGAAAACGGCCTCCCCACAGACCCATTAGCGTCTCTCTCCATTGTTCTTCTTTTCACCTTCAGAGGCGATAGGATTGGCGTTTAACGCTTGGATTCGACTTGATAAACTAAACAGACGAATAAAGCCCTCGGCGTGTTTTTGGTCGTACACATCATCTTCACCAAAAGTGGCAAAGGCTTCAGAATATAGGCTGTTAGGTGAGCGGCGCTGCACCACTGTGGCACTGCCTTTGTACAATTTCACTACTATGTCACCAGTGACTTGTTTAGCAAACGACCCTGCACCGGCGAGCAACGAATCAGACAATGCAGTAAACCAACGGCCGTCGTACATCACATGAGAAAACTCCAAGCCTAGCTGCTCACGATGTTTAAATGCAGCTTTATCTAGCACCAAACATTCCAACGCCTTATAGGCTGCCATGATGACTGTACCACCTGGTGTTTCATAACACCCTCGTGATTTCATACCTACTAAACGGTTTTCAACAATGTCGATGCGGCCTACACCGTGTGCCGCGGCTATGTCATTAAGTTTGACCAAGGCCTGATAGGGAGATAAATGTTCTTTATTGACAGCAACCAATCGCCCTTGATCAAAAGTCAGTTGCACTCGCTCTGGGCTATCTGGTGCATCTTCAGGATCCACTGTCATGGTCCAGATTTGTTTCGTGGGTTCACACCAGGGATCTTCTAACTCGCCACCTTCATGAGAAATATGCCATGCGTTAGCGTCTCGGCTATATATTTTGGTCGCGGAAGCGCTAGTTTTAATATCACGCTCAGCAAGATAATCGAGCAAATCTTCACGAGAAACCATGTCCCATTCACGCCATGGGGCGATCACCTGTAAATCCGGTGCCAAGGCTGCAAATGCACTTTCAAAACGCACTTGGTCGTTGCCTTTACCTGTGCAGCCATGGCACACAGCATCAGCACCGACTTTACGGGCAATTTCCACTTGTGCTTTAGCAATCACGGGGCGCGCCATAGACGTTCCCAGCAAATAATCATCTTCGTATACTGCGCCTGTGGTAATCGTCGGGAAGATATAGTCGGCAACAAATTCTTCTTTTAAATCGACGATGTAACACTCGCTTGCACCGGTTTGAATGGCTTTTTCGTGCAAGCCTTCCAACTCTTCCTCACCTTGACCCACGTCGGCTGCAAAGGCGACAACTTCACAATCGTAGTTTTCTTTTAACCATGGGATTATCGCAGAGGTGTCCAGGCCTCCTGAGTAGGCTAATACCACTTTTTTGATAGAGGGTTTTGACATGTTCGTTCCTAAAAATTACGTATTATGATTCATGTTATTTGAGTAAAGTCGCCAAAATGGCATTTTGTGCCCACATACGATTTTCAGCCTGTTGCATTAACAAAGACTGGTCGCTATCGATCAAGCTGCCGCTGATCTCCAAATCGCGATGGGCAGGCTGACAATGCATTACATACTTTGCCCCTGTCATTGCCATCAACGCTTCGTCGACTTTGTAAGGGTCGAAAATTTGTTTTATTTGATCCAATGCAGTGGTGTCACCCATCGAAATCCAAGTGTCAGCATAGAGCACATCCGCCCCTTTTGCTGCGCGAAGATCATGATCCTGAACAATCTTTGCACCGGTTTTTTCACCGATAGATTGAGCTATTTGCAGGATTTCTTCATCCACTTCATGGCCCAACGGGGTCACGCTAATCACATTCACACCTAAAATTGCGCCCATCAACAATAATGAATGTGTCACGTTGTTACCGTCACCAATATAGGCAAGGGTTAACCCTTGAAGCTGTTCATAATTTTCAGCCAACGTCAGATAATCTGCAAGGGCCTGACAAGGGTGATATTTGTCACAAAGCGCGTTAATTACTGGTACCTTGGCAGATTGGCTAAAGGTTTCAAGTGTGGAATGGGAATACACTCTGGCAACAATCGCATCTGCCCAACATGCGAGATTTGCCGCGGTATCTGATGCGTCTTCACGGCCGACTAGTTTGTTTGCCTGGCTATCAAGATAGACCATGTGGCCACCCAGTTTGTGAATGCCAATGTCAAAGCTAACCCGGGTGCGTAATGAAGGCTTTTCGAACAAAGCGACAACCGATTTGCCTTTTAGGGAATCTTGGTAATCTGCAGGGGTGGTTTTCATTTTGATAGCAAGGCTCAACAAATCTGAGATTTGCTGCGCTGACCAATCTTTAAAGGTTAACAAGTCCTGTTTCATCATGCTTCCTGTTTATTGGGTAAAATTGTTGTTCCAACGGATCCGGCCCCGTCGTCATTAAATATGGTTAGGTCTTTCCAGCTCGCAATGGTGACCGGCTGCTGAATGGCTTTGGCTGCATCAAGCGCAGCGTTAACTTTAACCGTCATACCATCACGGATCACTCCACAGTCGATGAGTTTATCAATTTGTATTTCATCAAGACTGCTGACCAGTTCGCTATGTTCATCAAGCACGCCTTTTACGTCCGATAACAAAACCAGCTGAGCATTAAGTAGTTTTGCAATTACCGTAGCCGCTTGATCGGCATTCACATTGAGTAATTGACCGGATGTGTCTTTGCCAATGGAGCTAATAATAGGCAAGTAACCGGAACCCAACAAAGTGGTCAATAATAGTGGGTCATGGACCGTTGCCTGACCCACATTACCTAATTCATCGTTAATTTTTTGGCAAACTGTCATGTTGCCATCGAATAGGCTCAACCCGACCGTATTTAAACCAGCTTGTTGCGCCAATGCACAGAGTTGTTTGTTGACTGTGCCGGCTAATGCGCCCACCACATAATTAATTTGTTCCGGCGGTGTGACGCGTAACCCATCAATTTTCGCTGTTGGTAGATCCAAGTCTGACATAAGCTTTTCGACTGAGCTGCCACCACCATGCACTAGTACGATGGGGGTCTGAGTATGAGACGCGCACAATGCTTTAAAAAAGGGTATAGAAATATCCGGGTCATCCAAAAAGGCGCCGCCTACTTTAACCACTTTGACCGTCATGGCTTTGCTCCTTCGACCAAAGCAGGTTTTGCCAACGAGGTGTGGCTTTTCATATTGAAGGCTAAATTAGCGCATTGTATTGCTTGAGATGCTGCACCTTTTAACAGGTTATCAATGGCACTACCGATCACAAGATATCCAGACCCCGGATCGAATTTCCAAGCAAGGTCGCAAAAAGGTGTGCGAACAACATTATCCAATTTCGGAAACTGCTTCATCAAGCGAATGAGCGGACTTTCTAAATAGGCGCTTTGATAAGCATCATCGATTTGGTTTTGTGCTGTTTTTCCGACGAGTTTTACTGTTATGGTGGCAAGGATGCCTCGTTTAAAATCGCCTAGGTGCGGCGTAAAAATGACTTGGTCACCCAAGTACTGACTAATTTCAGGTTGATGGCGATGTCCAAGTACACCGTAAGCCTGCAGGCTGACTTCACAAAAACTATTGCTCAATGCCGCTTTACGGCCCGCACCACTTACACCAGACACCGCGTTAATAATAGGTAGCACCTGTTTGTCAATGAGCCCTGCCTGGGCAAGAGGTTTAAGTGCAAGCAGCGATGCAGTGGGATAACATCCTGGAACCGCCACAAATTTCGCTTTAGCAATATCATCTGCATACCATTCGGCTAGTCCATACACTGCCTCGTTCAGCAATGTGGCGTGGGCATGTTTAAACCCATAAAATTGCTCAAAAATCTTGTTATCTTTGAGCCGAAAGGCACCAGATAAATCAAATACTTTAGCTTTGGCATTGACCAACATAGCGCCCCAATCGTGGCTGGCTTCATGTGGGGTTGCAAGGAAAATGGCATCCATAGATTCAGCCAATTCGATAAGCTTCTCATCACTGATAGGGACTAGCGTGTGATCAACATAACTTTGCAGCCAAGGATGTAGTGCACTTATCGGTTTATGCGCTTCCTGACTTGCTGGTGAAACAAACAAACCCGCTAATTCAAAGTGCGGATGGTCTTCAATTAGTTTTGCTAATTCGGCACCAGTATATCCACTAGCGCCAATAACACATGCTTTGAACATCATTAATAACCAATAAAATAGAGTTTAAAAAAGTGGAAAAAAAAGCGCTCTTTACCTTTGAACACTACCCTAAATCAAAGGTAAAGAGCGAGCTACGCAACAGGTCTCATTTTCGTCGCATGAATGCGCGAACGTAGCAAGGCAGGGAAAAATTCTGTGTCATCTTTTTAATTTGTTCTCAATCGTCAATATAAGGTTTAATCTGTATTTGTGATCTTGCTTTCATCACTTGGATAGACGTAGCTTGCCACTAATGATATAAATATGCAATAAAAGTGAATAAATATATTAAGGGTTTTTATGCGAAATCGTACTTTCTTAGATATTTATGAAAAAATCATCTCTATCCCGTCAATTAGTGCGATGGAAGAACGTATTGATCAATCAAATAAGCAGATCATCGACTATTTAAGTAATCTTTTTGCTGATATTGGTTTTAGAATTTCTATTCAAAAAGTACCCAATGCCCGAAACAAATATAATCTGTTGGCGCAAGTAGGGTCTGGAGAAGGCGGATTGTTGCTGGCAGGACATTCAGATACGGTGCCTTTTGATGAAGGGCGATGGAACAGTGATCCCTTTAAACTTAAACATCAAGACAACCGATTATACGGGTTAGGAACCTGTGACATGAAGGGCTTTTTTGCATTTATCTTCGAAGCTATTCAAACTTTAGAGTTAGATAAAATTAAAAAACCACTTTTTATCTTAGCCACCGCTGACGAAGAAACCACCATGGCCGGAGCGCGCTTTTTTGCAAGCCAGCAATTGATTAAGCCTGAAATGGCCATTATTGGTGAACCCACAGAGCTTAAGCCCATAGGAAAGCACAAGGGGCACATGGGGCAAAGCCTTGAAATTGCCGGTCAATCAGGGCATTCCAGTGACCCAGAAAAAGGCGTGAATGCCATTGAAATTATGCACAAGGCCATTCATTCTTTGCTGGAGTTACGTGACAATTTAGCACTGAATTATCGTGATGAGAGTTTTACCGTGCCTCAAGCGACGCTGAATTTAGGGCATGTGCACGGTGGTGATGCCGAGAATCGAATTTGCGGCCATTGTAAATTAAATTTTGATTTGCGCTGTGTACCTGGGCTAAGTGATGAACAGGCTGTCCGTATGATTGATGATGCGTTGGCTCCCGTCTATAAGCAGTATCCTAATCGAATATTACGCACATCGATGTACGATTCTTCCCCAGCATTTGCTTGTAAAAACGAACACGATATTGTTGATTTAGCGGAGACCTTGACGGGATTTTCGATGCAAAATGCCAACTATGCAACCGAGGCACCCTTTATCAATATGTTGGGCTGCGATACATTAGTATTAGGTCCCGGTAGTATTGAACAGGCGCATCAGCCTGATGAGTTCATTTCGCTGGATTATGTCGCACCAACAGTGACCTTACTCAACAAGATGATCCATCACATATGCTATTAAAAAAAATCACGTTTTTTATCTCTGCTTTGCTCTCAATCAACCTCTCTTATGCATCGTATCCACCGCTGCCAGAACCTGTCTCGAACAACGCTGTAGCCTTTGTAAAAACTGAACATGGTGACTATCTAGTCTCCATGATGGGACTCGGCGCGGGACGTGATTACAAAGATATTCACAATAAAGTGTGGGCTTTGAAAATCGGTGAAAATAGTTGGCAACAAAAAACATCAGTTCCTTCGTCTTTACCACTCAAAGGTCGTCTTGCAAGTATTGCGGTTGGCATCAAACAACATGTGTATTTATTTGGTGGCTATACGGTGGCTGCAGACCACACCGAAATATCCAGTCCAGATAATTTTAAATATGACGTGGTACAAGACAACTACATCAAATTAGCAGCGATGCCTGTTCCGGTAGACGATGCTGTCGCTCTGGTGCACCAAGAACGTTATATTTATCTTGTCAGTGGTTGGCACAACGACGGCAATGTGAATCTCGTTCAGGTTTACGATACCCAAACTGATTCTTGGCGCCAGGCATCACCGTTTTTAGGCAAACCGGTATTTGGACATGCTGGTGCCATATCAGTAAATAAAATGGTTGTTTGTGATGGTGTGGCAGTTGTGCCTGAAGCGAACAAGCGAAGGGGATTTGCCGCCGAATCTGCCTGTTACATTGGTACAATTACGGACGACATCTATAAAATTGATTGGCGCACGCTGCCTCATCCAACCGGTACTGCGCGTTATCGAATGGCCGCCACTCATGTCGGAGACACACTATATTTTGCTGGTGGTTCGGATAATCCATACAACTATAACGGGATTGGCTATGATGGACAGCCATCAAAGGCGGATAACCAAGTTTGGATTTTTAATCTAGACACAATGAAGTGGAACATTTCCAGCACAAAAGCCGCAACAATGGATCACAGAGGTCTAATTAACGATAAAGATCAATTGCTTATTATTGGTGGAATGGGTAAAAATCAACAAGTGTTAAATACTGTTACACAGATAAAGCTTTCAGACTTGGAATAAATTAAATGGGAAATTTTGTCAAAAAAACCATTGCGCTTGTCGCACATGATCATAAAAAAAGCGAACTGGTTGAGTGGGCAGGTGACCATATTGAACAACTCAAAAAACATGACTTAGTTGCTACGGGTACAACAGGTGGATTGTTGGCTGACAAATTGTCCTTGTCGATTCATCGTTTTAAAAGTGGCCCATTAGGCGGCGACCAACAAATCGGTGCACTGATCGCAGAAAGAAAACTAGATTGCTTGATATTTTTCTGGGATCCACTCAATCCTGCGCCTCATGACCCAGACGTTAAAGCGTTACTGCGCCTGTGCTCCGTATGGAATCTGCCTGTTGCGTGCAGTCGCTCCACCGCAGATTTACTAATCACCTCTCCTTTGTTTAGCAGTGACGAATATCAAAGGTTTATTCCTGATTACTAATAGATTGTGTGATGCACAGTGAATTGTGTCGGATTCATTTACAGTAAGTTAATTCGTGAAATAATTTGTGCATTTAAATCAATTGGTTACGGAATGGCATTGTTTGTGCTGATCCAATAATCAGAATGATTCTTTTATGAATTTACTGATTATAAAGGACAAAAAATAATGAAAAAATTTCTGTTAGGTCTATCGTGCTTTTTGACCATGAGTTTTGCGAATGCTGGTTTATTGCAAAGCTACTTCCTTGCTGATGGTGATGCCAGTATTTTGGTAGAGATCCAAGGCACGAGTGTAGTTAATGAGTACACCACCTTCAATCTCGGCTATCCAATCTCTGTTAGAGATACGATATGGTTGGGTCACCGTGATGATAATGGTGCAACTGAGTATGATTTGGCCGGCAATGCTACGGGTAATACGTCGGTTGGTGGTAATGCTTTTTCTCAACTACTCGATGGTGCGTCTGGCATAGGAGTGAATTATGGGGTTGAGTGCTGCGGCGTTGTTAACTCTGTTACCGTCGCTAACGAAGATTGGTCAAATCAACGTGTGCTTTTTGATTTAACCGAATCGGGCTCTGGAATCTCTTACGACCCTATTACTGATAGCTTATTTATATCGACTTTCGGTTCCACAATTTCTAACTATGATTTGTCTGGTAACCTATTGGGAAGCTTTGATTTAACTGGGTCTTTGGTTGGGTTAGCATATGAGAGCGCAAGCGATACCTTTTGGGCTTATAACCGTGTGAATCTAGGCATGATCCAGTTCGATAGAAATGGGAATACCCTCGACTCATTCGTCGTTAGCGGTTTAACCCAAAGAAATTATTTCGGTGGCGAGATTGCCTTAAACGCGGTAGAGGTACCAGAACCCGCTTCAATTAGCTTATTGGCCATAGCCTTATTAGCAATGCGCAGATTTAAGCGAGTGTAATCACTGGCTTGCTTGTAAAAAGGGAGCTAAGCCTCCCTTTTTACTTTTATACTAGAGTCAAGGTGTCAAAACACTTGATTTTAGTCAGCCTAAAATAATCCTGCTTTCTACTGCTAAAAAAACGCTTTTTTTCGGGTGAATATCGTCTCGCCGCCCAATTGAATAAATCAGAATGCTAAAACCTCCAACGACCCGTTCTCGAAAGATTAGGCCGCTCGGGTAAAGAGCCAACAGTTTCCCTTCGCCATGACTCTAGATTGATGAACATGCAACGCAATAAGGCAAGCTTACATCCTGCCTTTCCGTTGTTCCATCTTACGTTTTTTATCTTCAATTTTTTGTTGGCGTTTTTGCGCCACTTCTTGCATTTTGAGCTGTTGATCCGGCGTCAGGATATTCCATATTTTGTGGCGGGTATGGGCAACATTAACGGCCAACTCTAATTGCATACTCTGCATGGTTTGATGAGACGCTAGCCATGCTTGTTGATTAAAATCATCTGCTTGGATTAGCTCGACTTGTTGTTTACGAAACGGTTTGCTCACTTTTTGTTGTTCTGTGATCTGTTCCTTTTGGCGATTGATAAGCGCTTCAATTTCTGAATACTGTTCTTGACTAAGATTTAGTGGTTCAAAACGACGCAAAGGTGCTCGATTGCGATCGCGTTTTTGACGTTTATCTACAAGGCTTTCGAACTTTTCTTGTTGTTGATCATCTAGTTGATTCCAAAGCGTGTTTTGGCTGACTGCGCGAGTAAGTGCTAACTTTTCTTTGGCTGTTTGCTTTTGCAAAATTAGTGCAGTGACAACCTCTTCATTCCAGTTTTGCGCTTGAATCGCGTTCTTTAGTTGCTCTTTAATTAACGCCTGATCCTGATGCACTGTTTGAGCATCACTGCGAACTTCTTGCATTAAATTTCGTACTTGAGCGCGCTGTTGGTCGGTTAAATCCAACTGTCTAAGGATTTTTTTCATTGGTGGTTGTTCAGCATTGTGGGCAATGACAGGTAGCGAAGTTATTAATGCTGCTGTCGCAACGGCTAGTAATGAACGCTGGAAAAGTGTTTTTGTCTGCATCATAGTATCCTTAAAATTGACCTATCGGTAATCGAAGCCATTGGAAATAACGTGGCAATGGCGACGGCTTTATTCATTGATGAGGATTATAGAAAAGTCAGTGCAAAGAAGTGTCTGGCGAGTGTAAAGCTTGTGTAAAGAGTGTTTGGCGCACTTCAAGCAAAAAGAGCACTCACTTAAACTGTGTTAAAACTTTAAGAAAAGAAACTATGCAAACAAAGACTCTGCTGATCATTGATGACGACAAAGAACTCACAACCTTATTGTGTGAATATCTCACGCCTCAAGGTTATGAAATTGATTTGGCACACGATGGTGAAGAGGGGTTAAACAAAGCCACCAGTCATAACCATTACGATCTGATCCTGTTAGACGTGATGTTGCCCAAACTTGATGGTTTTGAAGTGCTCAAACGTCTTCGACAAAGTCACTTGACTCCTGTGTTGATGCTCACGGCTAAAGGTGATGATTTTGATAAAGTGTTTGGGTTGGAGCTGGGGGCTGATGATTATTTGCCCAAGCCATTTAATCACCGAGAATTGTCAGCCCGAATCAAAGCCATTGTGCGCCGAATGGATTATCTTCCTGCAAGCAGTTCTCAACAACAAATTCAAATTGATGACCTGACAATTACACCGTCGACGCAATCGGTCAGTTGTTCAAACATCAACATTGAGATGACGGCAACCGAGTTTTTAATTCTGCATTTATTAATGATCAATAGTGGGCATATTGTCAGTAAACAAGATATCAGTGAAAAAGTCATGGGTAGAAAACTGATGGCATTTGACCGGAGTATCGATATGCACCTGAGTAACATTAGGCGCAAATTGGCCGAACATTCAACGCTAGAAAAAATCAAAACGGTCAGAGGCACAGGCTATTTGTTTGTGGCGCACACGTGAATTGGGTAAAAAAAGCTAACCCCATTAACAGTTTATTTGGGCGGATTTTTTTGTGGTTTTGGCTAGCGGCTATATTGTTGGTACTGATAGGGGCGTGGACGGCAAAGCAAGTATCAGGAAGTTACTCGGTTCGCCCGATTCAAGCTGAACATGCGGCGCAAATTGAACAAATCGCATTTCGAATAAGGGTGATTACGCAGCGCAGGCCAGATGCAAATTTGTCTTTGGTACTCAGAAGAGCAGGGCAACGGGACAAATTAGCGTTATTATTGATCGAGCAACAAAGTCGAGAATTTATCTATGGCTTTCCAAGACGTTTAGGCCCGTTGAAAGGCCCCTTTCTTGATCTCATTGAACAACAACAGGCATACAAAATTGACACCTCGGCCGGAGTTTTTTTCGGGCCACAAAAAATGGTCATCAATGGTAAAAACTATGCGCTATTTGCCGGCCGCCCTAAACCTACAGGATCCATTCGTCAACTTGCCAGAGCTAATCCCGTATTGCTAACCACTATTGCGCTAGTTATCAGCGCAGCGTTGTGTGCAATGTTTACCTGGACATTGGTTAAGCCTATTCGGTCGTTGCAAAAAAGTGCCAAGAAAGTGGCTCAAGGCGATCTTTCACAACAAGAGGATATTGCCTCAGTGCGCGGTGACGAATTAGGTGATTTGGGTAAAGGCTTCAATCAAATGACAAAACGTTTGAGTGACTTGATTGACGGTCAGAAACGTCTTGTTGCTGATATTTCTCATGAGCTTCGTTCACCTTTAGCGCGATTGCAGTTAGCCATCGGAATCGCCCACAATAATCAAGATACTATCCCGGACAACATTATTAAGCAGTTGCAAAGAATCGAAAAAGAAGCGACCCAAATTGACCACATGATTGAACAGGTGCTCAAACTGTCCAGGCTGGAAGCGAATGTGCCAGTGGATGATTTACAACAGGTAGATTTAGCGAGTGTGTTAGAGCCTGTGTGCAATGATTGTCGCTTTGAAGCACAAAATTTAGGTAAAGATTTGGATGTGCAAGATATTCCCCAGCTAAGACTGTCGTGTTATCCGCAATTACTCGCTAGTGCCGTGCGTAACCTATTAAATAACGGACTCAAATATTCTTCGACTAAAGTTGAAATGTCATTTGAGCAGCAAACAGCTAAACTAGTTATTCGTGTAAAAGACGATGGGGCAGGCGTAGACTCGGCTGACCTCACAAAAATGTTTGAGCCTTTTTACCGATCGTCTACTTCTCGAACCCGAGAAACGGGAGGAGTGGGATTAGGCTTAGCAATCGTCAAACAAGCTATTTTGTTGCATGGTGGAGACATCAAAGCGCAAAACTGTGTGAATAATGGTTTTGAAGTGGTGGTTACTATTCCCATCAACCAAGTTTAAATTAGAGAATATCTGTGATTGCAACGAGGAAATACGACATTGTTGAGCTGAAAGAGACGGAATCATTGCTTGATACCCGTTTTCAGCAATACATTGAGCCCTTTTGGCGCGAGCAAGTAGTCAACGGCTATTTTTCTGGCAAAGACAATATTCAGATTGCTTATGCCTT
This sequence comes from Aliiglaciecola sp. M165, assembly GCF_007197995.1. Lineage (GTDB taxonomy): Bacteria > Pseudomonadota > Gammaproteobacteria > Enterobacterales > Alteromonadaceae > Aliiglaciecola. The sequence continues at coordinate 151,438 of NZ_VKKH01000005.1, read as the reverse complement.
TGTGCTTCACCCTAATGCTCGTGGTTCAATCGCTATTTCTTCTGGGCGAATAGAAACCCTACTCAAATATAAAGAACTGATTTTTAATCTCTATAACGCCGGTTACTCGGTATTTATTCATGATCATCGAGGACAAGGTTTATCGGGACGAATGACTGCAAACACTCAGCAAGGGTATGTTGCCAGTTTTGACGACTACGTATCTGATTTTAAAATCTTCTTCGATCGCGTCATTGCGCCAAAAAGTGCAACCAAGCCAATTTTAATTAGTCATTCTATGGGCGCAGCGATTGCTAGTCTTTATCTGATTAAACATCCCGATGATTTTGAAAAATGCGTCATGTCAGCGCCCATGTTTGGCATTCGGCCCGCCCTACCTAACGTCATTGCCTATGCGCTGTTAAGCTTTCATATGCTATGCAACAAAGCACTGTCTAAGGAGCCTTGGTATTTCTTGGGGCAGGGTGATTATATGCCCGCAGATTTCAATAAAAATGTGCTGACCCGAAGTGAAACACGGTACAAAGTATTCAGAGCTGAGTATGAAGAAAACCCCTCGATTAAGCTGGGCGGAGTGACAAGTAAGTGGCTGTTTGAAGCATACCGCGCAATGTCGTTAATTTATCAAAACGCTGATTCAATTGTCAGCCCGGTGCTATTGCTGCAGGCTGGTGATGATAAGGTGGTTGATAATTGTCGGCAGGATAAAATGGTCGCTAAGTTACCCAACTGTAAACATGTTTACCTTGAAAATGCGCGACATGAGTTGTTCATGGAACTTGAAGAAACTCGAGATGAATGCCTTCGGGAAATACTCACTTTTATAGAAACTAATCCCTGAGCGCGTCTCTTTGCATACTTTCCTGGGTGTGCACCTACTACCCTTTCGATAATTGATAGACACAAATGTTGACCGCACTGGCCAAATTAAGTGAATCGATTTTACCACTGCCTTCAATAGTATAAGCGTCAGCGTTAAATCTTGCTAAAGCCTCCGCAGGCACTCCGCGAGCCTCATTACCAAATAAGTAGCAAGGATAGTGGGCAAAATCCTCTGAACTAATTTTGGCTCCATGCATATCAAGGTAAGCAAATTTACTAAATCGTGTATGCAAATCATCTAAGGCGACATCCAGTTCGATAGGCACATGAAAAATTGCCCCCATGCTTGAACGAACAACTTTGGGATTAAACGGATCCACACTATTGGCGCTGAGCAACAGACGAAAATCACCGAACCAGGCCAGAGTTCGAATAATTGTACCCAGATTGCCAGGGTCTTGAACTTCATGCAGGTAAATGCAACGCTCGTTTTGCTTGTTAACCGGCTTTTGCGATTGCAGAGCTGGCAGAGGAACACAGGCAACAATCCCCTGGGGCGTTTTTGTATTGCTCAATTGGCTCATCTGTTTGTTGCTAATCACAGATACCGTGCAATCCATTGTTAACTGGCTCGCCCATTGCTGATAATCGCTAGTGACGTAAAGCGAGATATTGTTTATCTGACGCTGATTGGCGGCGGCTTTTTGCAATTCGAGGACTAAATGTTCACCTTCAATAAGGTAATAGCCAAACTGAGACCGGTACTTTTTTTGATTGAGTTTTTTAACTTCTTCAAATTTCATTGCGCATTGCTCACATGGTCTGTTTTTAACCGCGTTTTGTGCAAATCCAGTAATACAGAGTACGTCATATAAATCTCAATCTAATATTCAATAGGAATGGCGTTGTTGCACAAGATTGTAACGGTAAGCCCAATCCAAGTCAGGGCTAAACCCTATAAAACCTACCTGAAATTTGCAAATACCTAGCGCAAGCTTACAATAAGCACCGTTTTAGCGAAATGAAAAGCAGATTTAATCCATGGCCCGATCAAAAACCAGTAAAAAATGGCTGGACGAACACGTAAATGACCCTTATGTAAAGAAGGCACAAATTGACGGATATCGTTCAAGGGCTAGCTATAAACTGATTGAAGTTAATGAAAAAGACAAATTAATCCGTCCGGGTGATACGGTCATGGATCTGGGCTCTGCCCCCGGAGGCTGGTCGCAAATTGTGGTGCCTTTAGTTGGTGAAAAGGGCACTGTCATCGCATCAGATATCTTGCCCATGGACAGCATAATGGGTGTCACCTTTATCCAGGGTGATTTCACCGAAGAAGCGGTATACGAACAAATTCTCAGTACTCTGGAAGGGGCTAAAGCGGATGTGGTAATTTCTGACATGGCACCCAATATTAGTGGTGTGAATGCCGCAGACCAATACGGCTCAATTTATCTCGTTGAACTCGCCTTGGATATGGCGCGCAATGTACTAAAACCTGGGGGAAGCTTTTGCGCCAAGGTCTTTCAAGGTGTTGGTTATGAAGAGTATGTTAAAGACGTACGCCAATCCTTTAACAAAGTTTTGGTTCGCAAACCTGCAGCGTCCCGCCCACGATCTCGGGAAGTGTATATTGTTGGTAAGGGTTTTAAAGGTTAAATCGAAGTTATGCTGGTTAGCACAACGCATTATTGAGATTCACGAATAAAGCTAATCGTCTTAGTGAGGCAAACAAATTGTCTCGGGCTGGTTGTTTTTTGGTACACTTTTACCAAGTTATTATTTTTTTAAGACACTATGCTAAACATTGTTCTTTTCCAACCTGAGATCCCACCCAATACTGGCAATATTATCCGTCTTTGTGCTAACACTGGATTTAAATTGCACTTGATTGAACCCTTGGGGTTCGATTGGGAAGACAAAAAAATCCGTCGCGCTGGGTTGGATTATCATGAGTTTGCAGAAGTAACGCGTCACAAGAGGTTGCAAGATTATCAAGAGCAGTTTGCAGGCAGTCGGATTTTTGCCTGCACTACCAAGGGCACTGCTAATTTTGCGCAGGTCAGTTTTAAAAAAGGCGATACCTTGTTGTTCGGACCTGAGACTAGGGGATTGCCCAACGATATCATCGAAAGTCTGCCTGAGCAGCAACGTCTGCGGATCCCTATGTTGCCCAATAGTCGCAGCATGAATTTGTCGAATGCGGTATCCGTGTTTGTGTATGAATCTTGGCGTCAACTTGATTTTGAAGGCGCGATTTAACACAGGGTTAAAACACTAACCCTACGTCACAAACATGTTATTTGATGGTGGGGTATCGTTATCAGCTTTCGTTGGTAGGTTGACGCCCTAGCAATGCGAAGGCAGCTTCTTTGGCAGGTTTATTCTCATAAAGAACTTGAAAAATCTGTTCGCTGATTGGCATTTCAATATCAAATTTGTCTGCCAGAATTTTAACCTCTTCCGTATTTCGGTAGCCCTCTACAACCTGCCCAATACTCTCGATAGCATTGTCTACACTCAACCCCTGTCCGAGCGCTAAGCCAAAACGTCGGTTACGAGACTGATTGTCTGTGCAGGTTAAAACTAAATCGCCGAGCCCAGCCATGCCCATAAAGGTTTCTGGTTTTGCACCGAGCTTAAGGCCAAGACGCGTTAGCTCGGCTAAACCTCGCGTGATCAGAGCGGTTCTGGCATTGGCGCCAAATCCCAGTCCGTCGGCAAGCCCAGCACCTATAGCGATAACATTTTTCACTGCTCCGCCCAGCTGAACGCCAATAAAGTCGTTGTTGCGATAAACACGAAAGCTCTTTGAACAATGAAGTTTGTCAGTGAATTGCTCGGCTAAAAGATTGTCTGTAGACGACAACGAAATCGCGGTAGGTAAGCCAGCAACCATTTCTTTTGCAAAGGTTGGCCCTGACAGTACAGCCATTGGCATCGTTTCGCCAAGTCTTTCGATTGCAACCTCTTGCAGCAATCTTCCGGTGTGAGGCTCCAATCCCTTTGTTGCCCAAATCAAACGATGGTCTTCTTGCAATAACGGTCTGATAGCATCAAGAGTTTGTGCAAACGCATGACTCGGCACGACAACTAAAATATCTTGGCTTTTAGCAATCGCCGCAGTTAAGTCTGATTCTATAACAAGGTCTTCAGGAAAGGTGGCATCAGGTAAGTAACGGGCGTTTTGCCTGGATGTGGCCATATCTGCCATTTGCTCAGCGTCTCTTCCCCACAAATAGGTTGTCACGCCATTACGAGCAAGACAAAAAGCAAGGGCGGTGCCATAAGACCCCGCCCCCAATACTGTTACGCTTTGTGAATCGAGTTGCTTCACAGTGACAAAACCTTAAGCGTCTAGCTTAGGTGCTTGCTCTTGTTGCTGTTCTGCACGCTTTTGCATGTACTGTTGAAATATCGCATCAAAATTAACTGGCGCAAGGTTCAACGGAGGGAAAGTACCACGATTGACTAAGTTTGAAATAGCTTCACGGGCATAAGGGAACAGCGTGTTGGGGCAGAAAGAGCCAAGCGTGTGCGCTTTATTTGCTTCGGGCATATCACCAACCAAGAAAATACCTGCTTGTTGTACTTCGCACAAAAATGCAGTCTCTTCTCCGATAGAGGCGGTCACCGTCACAGAAAGAATTACTTCATACAGGTTGGTTTCGATTTCAACAGTACGAGTGTCTAAATCCAATTTAACTTCTGGTGTCCATTCTTTCTTAAAAATAGCCGGAGAATTAGGCGTTTCAAAAGAGATGTCTTTGGTATAAATACGTTGAATTGCAAACTGTGCATTTTGTTGATTAGCCTGTGCACCTGCTGCGTTTGCTTGATTTTCTTCAGCCATTTTAACTTGTATCCTATGCTTTTCCCGGCTTATGCGCCGAGTAATTTATCTAATTTATTTTGTGATTCGAGTGCGAACATGTCGTCGCAACCACCAATGTGTTGTTGATTGATAAAAATTTGCGGGACAGTATAACCGCCGTTTGCTCTTTCTATCATGGTGTCACGTAATTCCGGCTGCTTATCAATTGGAAATTCTATGTACTCAACGCCTTTTTGTTCCAGCAGTGCCTTTGCTCGTTGGCAGTAGGGACAATAACCTTTAGTAAAAATTTCTACTTTACTCATCTTCAGCCTTCCAAATTACTTCGAGACAGGTAAGCTGGCGCCTTGCCAGGCATTCATACCGCCTTTTAAAACCGACACGTTAGGAAATCCTGCTTTGATCATGGCATTTGCCGTTTTCTTCGCGTTCATACCCATCGCACAAACTACTACTATGGGTTTATCTTTACTGTTTTCAAGTGACTTAAAGTCGCCCTGATTAATTAACTCTGGTTTTAATTGTTTGGCACCGAGGATATGGCCTTTCTTGTATTCCGCCGCTGGACGAATATCCAAAACATAGGCATCTTCCTTGTTCATTAAAATTGTGGCTTCGTGGGTACTAAGTTCTTTCACTTTTGACAATGCGCCAGCGATGTAACTGTATACCAACGCAACCACTAATCCTGCCCAAACAGCGGACAAAATCGGGTTGTTACCTGCAAATTCAATTAACTGATCCATTACTACATGACCCCTTGGCACAAAAAAAGAGTGCAAAGTATATAGAAAATCGACACAGAAACCAGTCCCAGAGCACCTTCAAACGACAAGAAAGACATAACTTATGGCGACAATGATGGACAATTCCTACACAAAGCCATTGGCAGTGAACAATTGCACAGGATAAACTGTAAGAAAATTACTGAAATCTATCATTGGAGCAATGTATGACTGACGCGAAAAAGCCGCTAGCACTTTTAATTTTGGACGGGTGGGGACACAGAGAAGACACTCATAACAACGCTATTGCTAACGCTAACACGCCAGTCTTAGATAAACTCACCGCCAACTACCCCAGTACTTTTATTTCGGGGTCTGGGTTGGATGTGGGATTGCCCGAAGGACAGATGGGCAACTCAGAGGTGGGTCATGTCAACTTGGGTGCGGGTCGAGTGGTGTATCAGGATTTTACCCGGATCAGTAAAGCCATCTCTGACGGAGAATTTGAATCCAATCCAGTTTTGTCTGCTGCGGTAGATAAAGCCGTGGCAACTGATAACGCCGTGCATATCATGGGGCTGATGTCTCCAGGTGGCGTACACAGCCACGAAGATCATATCTTTGCAATGATAAAGATGGCGGCAAACAAAGGTGCAAAAGCAATTTATTTGCATTGCTTCCTTGACGGTCGAGATACGCCTCCGCAAAGTGCAAAATCATCATTACAAAAAGCCGATGCTTTATTTGCCGATTTAGGTGTAGGCAAAGTCGCCTCTTTGGTCGGCCGTTACTACGCCATGGACCGTGATGAGCGTTGGGAACGTGTTGAAATGGCTTACAATTTGATTTGTGAAGGGCAGGCTGAGTTTCAGGCTGCCAGTGCTGTTGAAGGCTTAGAAGCCTCTTATTCACGAGAACTAAACGACGAGTTTGTTAAGCCAACCATCATCGGTGATGCAGTGACACTTAACGATAATGACACACTCATATTCATGAATTTCCGCGCCGATAGAGCTAGAGAAATCACTCGTGCATTTGTAGACACTGATTTTGATGGATTTACGCGTAAACGGGTGCCTAAGCTTGCTGAATTTGTCATGCTCACCCAATACGCTGACTCTATCGACGCGCCCGCAGCCTATCCACCTCAACCCTTGGTTAATGTAATGGGGGATTGGCTCGCACAGCATAATAAAACCCAGTTGCGTATTTCCGAAACAGAAAAATACGCTCACGTAACTTTCTTTTATAGCGGTGGACGTGAAAGTGTATACGAAGGTGAGGAGCGTATCTTAATACCGTCACCAAAAGTGGCGACTTATGATCTGCAACCTGAAATGAATTCTGAAGAATTGACAGACAAATTGGTAGAGGCCATCGAGTCGGGCAAATTCGATGTCATTGTGTGCAATTATCCAAATGGTGATATGGTTGGACACACGGGTGTGTATGAAGCGGCAGTGAAAGCCGTTGAAGCGGTCGACCACTGCATAGGCAGAGTGACTGAGGCACTAGCTAAAGTGGGTGGTGAATGTTTGATCACCGCTGACCATGGTAACGCTGAGCAAATGGTTGATGAATCGACGGGTCAAGCGCATACCGCGCATACCAGTGAACTTGTGCCTTTTATTTATTTTGGCCGTGATGCCGACACTCGTACAGGTGGAACCTTGAGTGATGTTGCACCGACCATGTTACATTTGATGGGAATGGAGCAGCCTCAAGAAATGACAGGCACACCCATAGTTACCCTAAAATAGGCTGATCTGGAGCCCGACTTGATCTTAGGCAGAACATTCATTGTGAAATCTATCGCGCTGTGTTTAACAGCGCTTTTTTTATTTCATCCCGTTGATGCCCAGCAAAACGAAGAGCTCAAAGAAATTCAGCAGCAAATCAAACAAAAGCAGGAGCAAATTGAAAAACAACTTGCCCGTGCCAAGCAATTGCAAGCGCAACTCAAAGCCGCAGAGCTGAACATTTCGCGAACCGCTAAAGAGTTGGATAAAACCCGTCAAGAACTGACCTCAAATCGGCAGCAACAATCCGAGTTAACCGAAGAACAAGAGCGTCTTTTAGCGGATGTGAAAAATCAACAGCAAGCACTTTCTAGTCAATTCCGAAGCATGTACATGAGTGGCGACTATGACTTTGCAAAAATGCTCTTCAATTTAGAAGACGCATCTAAACTTGAACGCACGTTTAGTTACTACCAGTACTTATCAAAAGCGCGAAAAGAGCAAATCGATCAATTCAGGGCTTTGGTTGCTCAGTTCAAACAAGTGAGTGAATCTCTGACACAAAAACAACAAGAACTCACTGTACTAGAGAAAACCCAACAACAGCAAAGCACGCAATTGGTGCAACAGCAAGGCTTACGCAAGTCGACGTTGCAACAAATTGAACAACAAATTGATTCTGAAGCGGCTCAAATTGAGCAATTACAGATAAACGAACAAGCACTACTCAAAGCTATCGAAGAGGCGCAGCAGGAAGCGCAGCAAAGACCTGTCAATTTGACCGGCCTGGCTTCTTTACGGGGAGCATTGTTATTGCCAACCCAAGGGCGTATTCGGAAGATGTTTGGCCGAATTCGACAAGGCCAGATCCGATGGAAAGGCGTACTGTTTAATGGCAATACAGGGGCACCTGTTCGCGCTGTTCATGATGGAAAAATACTCTATGCCGACTGGCTCAGAGGGTTCGGCTTAATGACTGTCATTGATCATGGAGACGGTTATATGACCTTGTACGGACACAACCAGGCGTTATTAAAAAATGTCGGTGATGATGTGCAATCGGGTGAAACCATCGCGTTGGTCGGGCAAAGTGGAGGCCAGAGTTCTCCAAATCTCTATTTTGAAATTCGTCATAAAGGTAAACCTATTGACCCGGCCAAGTGGCTTAAGTTGTAGGCTAATACCAAAAACCACTCAATTCGCTGCAAAATAAACCAACAATGCTAAACGCGCTCTAGTAATATACAACGTGTTGGATATACTCAAGTATATAAGCGCAACTTGTCAGATAACTATAATAATTATACAAATACGTCCGTGCGAATATTACCTATATCTATACTAAAAAAATGCTTAGTTACCCTAAGTGTCCTTTCTTTTTGTTGGAGCTCACAGGCTGCAGAAATCGCGCTTATCATTGACGATATGGGCAACACCAAGCGCGATGCGCAAGCATTTGAACTACCCGCTGAAGTGGCTTTTTCGATTCTACCTATGACACACCTCTCTGAACGATTTTCACGCAGAGCGGCAAGCCAAAGGCGTGAGGTGATGTTACACATCCCTATGGAATCTTTGGGAGGGAATCAACTAGGGCCCGGTGCATTGACCGCTGATATGTCTCAGGCCATGTTGCAACAAACGTTAAAACAAGCGTTGGCGACTGTACCTGATGCGATTGGCGTGAATAATCACATGGGGAGCAAACTCACACAGTTAACTTATCCCATGCATGCAACGATGGATTTTCTAATTCAGCATGAACTGTTTTTTGTCGACAGTCGCACAACCCGTTATAGCAAAGCTGAAAGTATTGCTCGCGATTATGGTGTTTTGAGCATTAAACGAAATGTGTTTTTAGACCATGATCGTCGAATGGAACAAATAGACGCACAGTTTCAACGCTTAATTAGATTGTCAAAAAAATACGGTTTTGCTGTTGGCATTGGCCATCCCTATCCACAAACAATTGAATATCTAAAACAGGCGCTGGTAGACATCGAATCCAAGGGCGTGCAACTCAGTCCCATCAGCGATTTGTTGCGACTGCAAGATATGGCACTAAATCCTTCAAAAATGGATCCACAAAAAGCTGAATTAGATTAAATACACCAACAAAAAAGGATATTTATGGCTGCTGCAAATTTGCTCGCTTTAATTGACGACATCGCCACTATTTTGGACGATGTTGCCGTTCTGTCTAAGGTCGCAGCGAAGAAAACTGCAGGCGTTCTAGGGGATGATTTAGCGCTAAATGCCGAACAGGTTTCGGGTGTAAAAGCAGACAGAGAGTTACCTGTCGTATGGGCGGTTGCCAAGGGCTCGTTTCTTAATAAATTAATTTTAGTTCCTGCAGCGCTGTTAATTAGTGCTTTTTTGCCAGTGATGATCACTGTATTAATGGTCATAGGTGGCTTGTTTCTGAGTTATGAAGGCTTCGAAAAAATCATGCATAAGTTTTTGCATGACAAAGCCGAATTGAAATCTGAACATGACAAAAAACTCAAGGCTGTCGCTGACCATCAGATTGATTTGGTCGCTATGGAAAACGATAAAATTAAAGGTGCAATCCGAACCGATTTTATCCTTTCCGCAGAGATTATTGTGATTGTATTAGGCACAGTACAAAGCGAACCTTTTACTACACAAATCGCAGTGCTGTCGGGTCTCGCTATTCTCTTCACCGTTGGCGTGTACGGATTGGTTGCCGGAATCGTTAAACTGGATGATGCTGGTTTGTATCTTTTGCGCAAATCTGTATCAGGCGGGTTTAATGGTTTTCAACGTTGGTTGGGGCGCAGTATTCTAATTATTGCACCCAAATTAATGCATCTGCTGTCGATCGTGGGCACCGCAGCAATGTTTTTAGTAGGTGGCGGCATCCTAGTGCACAGTGTGCCTTTTTTGCATCACATTTCACAAGATTTTGCTGCTTGGTTTAATCAAATGATAGGAAATTGGTCGCAGTCTATTATACCAATTCTGTTTGATGGTGTTGCCGGCGTGGTTGCTGGCGCCGCTGTGCTGGCTTTGGTGATGGGTGTTAACAAAGTTAGAAAATAGGTTGTTCTGATTTCGGTGCTTGGGGAATCCCTCAACACAACGTCTTTCCCGAGCGCTCTTATCGGGAATCTCTCAAAAAAATCCCCAGCACTAAGGCTGGGGAAACACTTAAGCGTTGGGTTAACCCAACTTCAGGACACACACTTAGAAATTAACTTGGAATCCAAAGTAGTAGTAACGTCTAATCGCGTCATACACATCGGAAGCCGTATTAGTACCTGTAATGTCACCAGGAACACCTTGACCTAAGAAAGGAGGCTCTTTGTCGAAGATGTTATCGACACCTGCATATAACTCATAGTTTCCATTTTCACCTAAGGCATAGCGCATCTGGAAATCATGGTAGGCATAAGAACCAATTTCGCCAAAGTTTTCTTTTTGGTCATTTTCAACAAACACTCGATCGAGATAACGGGTGGACCAAGAGAAAATAAACTCATCCCACAGGTAGGTGGCATTAAGATTTACTTTCCAGTCTGGAGCCCCTATCTCGCCTTGGCTGTCTACCGTTTCACCGCCGGAAAAAGGTAAGAAATCGTTCGACAAAGAGTGGTTGCCCACTACCCCAAGGCGCAAATTACCTGGACCCAGATCAAATGCATAGTCCGCTGTGAAATCAACCCCCGATGCTTCGAACTCTGCTACGTTGATTGCTAATGCATTAATACGTAAGACCAATCCAGTATTGGGATCTCGCTGTATCAAGCTACAGAATGGATTGTTTGGAAAGTTAGCTTGGCGCACACATTGATCAACGGTAGTTTGCGCAGTAAAACTATTGATCGCATTGTCGATAGTGATTTTGTAATAATCCGCAGTAAAGCTGAATCCTTCCAGATCAGAAGGCGTATATACAAATCCTATGGTTGTCGCATCTGCTTCTTCTTCATTAAGATTGGGGTTGCCTGCTGACAAGCCTCCAGCACTGCGGATGTTCAAGCCGAAGGGATCCAAGGTAGCGGTGCCATTGATCGTCGCACAATTTGCTTGAACGGTAGCGGATTGCGCTTCATAGGTTTCGCCGGTTGAACTCGTACCGCCCTGACCGCCAAATGCGCACGGATCAACAAAGTTTCGGAACGTTTCACTTCCAGGATTAAACAACTCACCGATGTTAGGGGCTCTTACTGCAGTTGAAACACCACCACGTATTTTCAAGTCTTCGATTGGAGACCAATCTAACGATACTTTGTAGGTACTCGCTGAACCTATGGTGCTGTAATCAGACGTGCGATAGGCAAGTTCTAAACCGAGATAATGTGCAAAAGGAGCATCAGCAATAAGAGGTACTATTGCTTCAACAAAAAACTCATTAACATCATATTCGCCAACAGTGTTAGGCGTTGTATTGCCAGACGTTAGTCCGGATTGAGCAAGAGAGTCAGAATTGAACTTACTTTCTTCTTCTCGCCATTCATAGCCAAAAGCAATACCAACATCACCCGCGGGAAGCTCGAAGGCAACCCCAGATATCGTCGCACCAAAGGTTTGTTGATCCATACGAGAGGTTAATTGACTGTCAACGGAAACCCAGTCAAGTGCAGCGCCGCTTATAGAACCTGCCCCAAATACATTGATCGGCACACAACCAAGGTCACGGGCAAAAGAATCACTACATTGGAACCCGCCTGCACCGTCGTCTTCTACTCGGAGTCCGTTGTAGAAGTTCAGTGTATTAAATACACCACCATTGGTTTGATCTTGGCCGAAGTTTCCGTATTGGTAATACACTTCATAATCGAAATCATCATTGATGATCCCCTCCAATCCTATTGCCGTTCTGAACACTTTGCGCTGCACATCACTGGTACGAGGGCCGAGTTCCACAAATCGTCTAAACATTTGTATCTCAGTTGCCCCCGGACTTGCAGCTTGAACGGCAGAAAGTAATTCTGGTGGGATGAATGGGTTTTCGATAGGAATACGAATGTTCGAAACACTATTTCCTACTGATACAAAGTCACCAACAATGGATGGTTCCAATCGAGACTCTGCTTGCGATTCGACGTAGGTAGACTCACTGAAAAAATTAAAGTGCTCGTTAATTTCGTACGTGACGTTGGCGCTAAATTGTGTACGCGTCGTCGGTACACGAATGATCCTTACCTGGTTACGGTTAAAACCATCTTCCGCTGCAACGAAGTTTTTATCCCAGAGTCCAGTATTGTCATCTTGTGTAACAAAACCTGTGCCAGGTACAAAGAAATTTCCCTTTGGACCAAAGGTACTATTGGTTGCATCATTGGCTGATAATTCTCGGTCACGAGAGTTCAGTATCCCTCTGTCACTATAACTCAAGTGAATGACTGCATTGCCTTTGTCGTCATCAAAATTACCCCCAGCTGTCAGGGTAAAATCGGTCTCGTCAGCACCGCCTAAGTCAGAAGCACCCATGCGGCCGGTAATTTCTATGCCCTCGAAGTCGTCCTTCATGATGAAGTTGATAACACCGGTAATAGCTTCTGAACCATAAACCGCCGAAGCACCGCCTGTTACAATTTCCACTCGTTCAACCAAGTTAACCGGGATCATGGATACGTCGACCGTTGGAGATCCTGCATTACCCCCAACATGGCGTCGGCCATTGACCAACACTAACGTGCGGTTAGAGTTTAAGTTTCTCAAGTTTACCGTGTTGATCCCTGATGTGGTGGTTCTGAAGTTAGAAGCGGAATCTGTCGTACCTGGGATACCTGCAGACGGAAGCTCATTCAGGAATTGGGCAACATTATTCGCACCACTTATTTCTATGGCCACCTCATCAATTATATTAATTGGAGAGGTAGCAACTAAGTCTTCGCGCTTAATCCGTGAACCAGTTACCGATATCTTTTCCACAGTTGCTGAATCCTCAGCTTCTTGTGCCATTGTAATATTGGATGTGAAGGCTAATGATGAACCTGCTGCCAAAAGCAAAGCACATTTCACCGAATTAGCTATTCGATTGTTTTTAAACATGTTTATCTCCCTGCTCGTCGCTTTAAAATAGCAACGATGATTTTTTATTTTAAGGCAAAAAATTGTGCCTAAAGGCAGGGTAATTTGGATTGAATACTTGACACTAGTCGCTTTATTTGAACTGCAGGATAGGTGTGACTGAATAGTGGAAATCCCGGTTGAATGGGGGAGTATGCAACAAATTGTTTCTGTAAACGGAGACTTTTCATTGATAACCGGTTTAGCTCGTCGCAAATATACTGTCGACCACCGCAAACTTAAAAAATACAGGCTGATGAGGCATTGTTAGCGGAACATTTTGAAACAAGTCCAGTTGTGTTCTAGGATTTGAATACCTCAGATTTCAAGAATTGGCGAATTATGTCTGAAAAGTTGGTTGCCACCGTTTCCTTGTACGAACAATTGTTTAATCATCTGCACGAGCCTGTATGCGTGTTTGATACGGATGACAATGAAGTTTTTTCAAATTCAATTTTTGTCGCAATGGGTTCTGACTTTAAACAAGACATGCTACAGCAGTGGGCGAATAGAAAGACAAAGGCCCTAAAGCATTGTTGGGTAAACAACAGGTTGGTACGTTTTGCAGAATTTGCAAATGGTTACGCGTTTATCGTCAATGATACAGACAAAGAAAACTCAATTGCAGAGGTGACGTTGCGCAAGTTGTCAGAGGCAATGAAACATTCTGACGATATTTATGCGGCGACCGCCGAAGCTATTTCCGAATGTTTGCCTTGGAGATGGGTGGCGATCACGCGATTTAAATCTAAACATCGCTTGGAAGTGCTTACCTTTTTAGATAACCATGAAAAAATGCAAGAAACCGAATACGATATTGTCGGTACACCTTGCGAGATGGTCGTAGATACCAATAGTTTTACATTGTTTTCTGACGTTCTAGCGGCCTTCCCGAATTATCAATCTTTGCATGAAATGGGCGCCAAAACTTATGCTGGTCTTGTCTATCGTGGTGCTGATAATCAGCCATTGGGACATGTTATGGTGATGCACGATAAACGGGATGTTGATTTTACGCTGGCCGAAGATGTTATAAGTGTGTCAACTTTGGCGCTGGCATCCCACTTTCAACTGCATAACGCTAAAAGCCAACTCAAAGAAGTACAAGAACAAGCTAAAGTGGATGCATTGACCGGCATTGGCAACCGCTTGGCCTATGACAGTATCCTGAATTACGTCGAATCTACCCAACATCTGCAACGTGCCCACGACTGGACAATCGCCATCATAGATTTAGACGGACTAAAACCGCTGAATGATAATGTCGGCCATAACGCAGGCGATCAATTCATTCGCTTGATGGCAACGGAACTGGATAAAATCGGAAGGCAAGATGATCACGCATTTCGTATTGGTGGCGATGAATTTGCAGTGATTTTTTCGCAAAGTACTCCTGCCTTTATCAGCTCTCTTATTGGTCGGTTTAGCAAAGCCATTCATCGTGTTCGTACCGCTATGCAATACCCAGTCAATGCAAGTATCGGTTTTGCCTCACTAAGCGAAGCTGAAAATGATATTGAAAAGTGGATAGCCCTTGCAGATCAACGAATGTATCGCAATAAAAAGTCGAAAAAAGACGCAAATTTAACCGCAGTAAAGGTAAATTATGTGGGTGATCAATGAGTAACTACAATTGTATTCCTTATCATGAGGCCGAAGGTCAACTGAAGTGTGTATATGATGATATTTTACAATCTCTGAATATAACCAAATTGCCCAATTGGGCAACACATCTTGGTGAATCCCCTGAAATACTCGAAAGTTTTTGGAACATGTTTAAGTCGGTATCTTTTGGCGGAAGAGTATCGACATTATTATTAGAGTTAATTTATTTTAGTATTGCCCACCACAGACACGCACCCTACTGCATAGAGTTGCATGCCAGTAATGCTTTGCGACTTACTGAGGCCTTAAGTTTTGATGATTTAGTAAAAATCGCCACCCATCAGTCCAACGGCATTTTACCAGAATCCTATCAAGTGGCTGTGGCAGTAGCCGTTGAGTTAAGTTTGAAAAAATGTGTAGTCGAAAAAGATATGGTAAACCGATTAAAGCAAGTCGATTTTGATCAATTGCAAATTATGGACATATTCACCGCTGTGTCTATTGCCCAAATGTTTAATACTTACACTTTTGCTGCCGCTTTACCGATTGATCAGGGTATTATTGCACCTCGTGACTAGGAAATTTTCATTACATGTTGAACGCCCAGACTACTCTATTCGCTGCAAGACTTGGCAAATTGCTTGACCAACTAAATTTATCTATTAGTTGCGCTGAGTCCTGTACGGGCGGTGGCCTTGCCTACGCAATAACCAGTGTGGCGGGCAGCTCTGGTTGGTTTAAGCAATCCTATGTTACCTATTGCAACGAGGCTAAAACGCAGATGCTTAACGTCCCAGTCAAAACGCTAAATGAAGATGGCGCTGTGTCTCAAGCCACGGTCGAGTACATGGTAAAAGGCTGCGCACAGGCGGCATGTGCAGATGTTGCAGTATCAATCAGCGGCATAGCTGGTCCTGGCGGTGGCTCTGCAGAAAAACCGGTTGGTTTAGTTTGGTTTGGTTTTTTTGTGAACGGAAATATCCTTACTAAACACGTAATATTTGACGGGGATCGTAGTTCGATTCGATTACAAGCGATTGATTTCGCTTTGGGCAAGATAATTGAACAAATCGAAAATTCAAAGTAATCAGAATCTTAGTAAATTACAAACACGAATTATTTAAAAAAAGTGAAAACTGCACTTGTAACTGTATAATCATACAGTATACTTCTCACCATAGATTTTCTTGAATACTAATAACGCTTAATCGAAGGATAACTCGATGGACGATAATAAATCTCGCGCGCTTTCAGCTGCCCTTGGGCAAATCGAAAAACAATTTGGTAAAGGTGCAATTATGCGCTTGGGTGACAACCAGGCGCTTGATATTGAAGCGGTTTCAACCGGTTCATTAACAATTGATATTGCACTAGGAATAGGCGGTTTACCTTGTGGGCGGGTTGTTGAGATTTATGGTCCTGAGTCATCAGGTAAAACGACGCTGACATTACAAGCCATTGCCGAAGCACAAAAAATGGGTAAAACCTGTGCGTTTGTTGACGCTGAGCATGCGTTGGATCCAGTTTATGCATCCAAGTTAGGTGTTAATATCGATGATTTGTTAGTTTCTCAACCAGACACGGGTGAACAAGCGCTGGAAATCTGCGATATGTTAGTTCGCTCAGGCGCGGTTGACGTCGTAGTGGTTGACTCGGTTGCTGCACTGACACCTAAAGCTGAGATTGAAGGTGACATGGGAGATTCTCACGTTGGTTTGCAAGCACGGCTAATGTCGCAAGCTTTGCGTAAACTAACAGGTAATATTAAGCGTTCTAATACATTAGTGATTTTCATCAACCAGATTCGTATGAAAATTGGCGTCATGTTTGGTTCACCCGAAACCACAACAGGTGGTAATGCCCTTAAATTCTACGCTTCCGTTCGCTTAGATATTCGTCGTATTGGCGCAATCAAAGACGGTGACGAAGTGGTGGGCAATGAAACCCGAGTGAAGGTCGTCAAAAACAAAGTTGCTCCACCATTCAAACAAGCTGAATTCCAGATCATGTACGGTCAAGGCATATGTAAGGAAGCTGAGCTGATCGATTTAGGCGTGAAGCAAAAATTTGTTGAAAAAGCCGGTGCATGGTATAGCTACAACGGCGAAAGAATTGGCCAAGGTAAAGCTAACGTAGTGAAATATCTTAAAGAGCACACAGATATGGCTGATGATATTGAAAGACGCCTTCGCGATGAGCTTTTGCTATCAAAGACAGTTAAGCCGGAAGAGCCAATTGAATCAGAAGACGTATTGTAACGTCAGTTAGATACACCTCTCCTTAGCGTGAGCTTCCCCGTCAGTCTATTGATGGGGCTTTTTGCGTTTTATGGGAAGACTATGTTGTGAAGCTATATAAAAGTTGTGCTTCGTCAAATTCATCAGACTAGCGCTTTCAAAGCGCTAGATACTAAAATGGTTCATTCACTGATTATAAGGTGACTTTGAAGGGGTAATATTACTTAACCCCAATCCCGGGTCAGAAATGTCGATATTGCTTATTTTAAGGTTTTATCAATAAGATAAAAGCTACGGTCATTTTGATACTGGTCTTTAATAAGTATGTATTGTGATGTATTCCCCTACCAAGGCGAGAATTATGTTGTTTAGTCGCAATGAGCGCATAGTGAACAACTAACAGAAGAGGATAATTAGCGGTGTTTACAGGCGCTGTTTATCCAAGATTTGGGTCACTCAAAATGCAGCTTGTTATCGGGTTTACACTTCACAAAGCCCTTAGTTGGGGTCACAATCTTGCTTTCATTCTGTAACCTTTTACCTGTATATAGTACCCTTACCAACGACGCTGATAGTTTAAGCGATTTAAAGTGGACATATGGCTTTGAAGAACATAACGCTCATTACGAGGTTAAGTTTGGCTGTATGATTTTAGAAGTAAAAGAAAATGCAGATTGATACTAGATCGTTGGCCAATAACTTTTTGACACCAAGCATTGGAACATATGCCATAAATCTACTGTTTCTATTTTTAATTCTGTCATTAAGCACGTCTATCTTTGCGAAAGAACCTATTTTTATTGAGGAGAGTGTCAACGGCCTCTCCATCAAAGACTCAATAATGGTTTGGCATGATCCTAGCGACCAGAAAAGCTTAGAACACGTTATCGAGGTTTTTCAAGCCGGCGGATTTGAGCAGTTTGATTCCCCCGGCTCAACGGGTTTTATAAAAGGGGCAATTTGGTCTCATTTTACACTGCAGAATGTAACAACTGACAAAGTTGAACTCGCATTGGAATATGTTGATCATCAGTTGATATCTCTAGAAGCATTCTCTACAGAACAATCCGCTGATCTTAATTTCACCTCTATAGCTAATCTATCTCTATTAGATTCTTTCAATGAGCGTGAATACCCACATATTCGATTTGTTTTTTCCACCACGCTGCAACCAGGGCAAACTCAAGAGTTTTTAGTGAAATATTCTTCCCAAGGAAGCGGTTATGTCTTTCCCGCTCTGAGAATATGGACGCCCTCTAATCT
This sequence comes from Aliiglaciecola sp. M165, assembly GCF_007197995.1. Classification (GTDB taxonomy): domain Bacteria; phylum Pseudomonadota; class Gammaproteobacteria; order Enterobacterales; family Alteromonadaceae; genus Aliiglaciecola. Next base: position 133,170 of record NZ_VKKH01000005.1, on the reverse strand, counting down.
CCAGAAAATGCAAAATTTAGAAAGCATTGGTCTATCTTTTTTGTTTGGCGGCTTGTTTTTGATGTTTGTATTCGCGTTTGTGGTGGGATTGATTACAAGAAGAAAATTGTACTTTGTTTACTCGATTTATGCGTTGGCAAAAATAGTCGCCTGGGCAACAATTTTTGGCTACACCCACAAATACGTGTTGAGCACTAATTTTCATTGGAGTTATATTTCAATTTCAGGCGCGTTCACTATCTTTTGCGGGCTTGTTTTTACACGGATGTTTTTAGAAACACGCAAATATACACCTTGGTTGGACAAGTTTTTATTATTTATGATTGCCAATGCGGTGCTACTTTTTGTGGCGGCATTATTGCATATTAAAGCCTTGGCTATTTTATCAATCACTGTAGCATTGTTGTTATACCCGGTTGCATTTATTGCTGGAATTCGGCGTTGGTCGCAGGGTTCCAAAGAAGCCTTGGTTTATGCCGTAGCGTGGAGTTTCCTTGCCACTGGATTAGTCTCACAAGCACTCAGAGATTTAGGCTATGTTGAGCATAACTTTGTCAATTATTATTGGCCACCTCTAGCCTCCTATACCGAAATGATCGTCATTATTGTTGCGATAGGCATTAAAGTCTTGACCCTCAGACAGCAAAAAATCGTTGCGGAAAAGCAATATCGTGACGAATTGGAAAAATCCAAAATTAAACTTGAAGTGTTGGTTGGTGAGAGGACTATTGAATTACAACAACAAAAGCTAAAAGCTGAAATTGAAGCTCAAACAGATTCTCTCACCGGAACGAAAAACCGCAGAAGCTTTTTTTCTGAGTCGCAAAAGTTCATCGCTGATTGCAAATCCCAATCGTTGGAATTTAGTTTGATGATGTTTGACATCGATCACTTTAAATCGATTAACGACACATTTGGACATGCTTGTGGTGACGAAGCATTAAAAATGTTCTGCAAAATAGTTAAAGCACGGATCCGTGAAACCGACATATTCGCTCGACTTGGTGGTGAGGAATTTTCTCTTCTTATGGTGGGTAGCAGAGAGCAGGCACTGCAAATGGCTGAAAGATTGCGTAAGGATGTAGGCAGTATTGAAATAGAAACGTCAAAAGGAACCCTAACGTTGACAACTAGCGTTGGTTTATCACACATGAATGCTGAAAATTCGATAGATGAACTGATGCATCAGGCCGATGCAGCACTTTACATGGCTAAACATAAAGGTCGCAATCAAGTTGTTGAAGCGTAATAGCGGGAGATTTTGCTAAATGGATAATCAAGCTATTAAGCTACGAATCGAAGTCAAGCAAGTTGAAAGTTTGTACAACAATTCCTACACAATTGCAGTTAGCCATCCCTTTGCAGGTGCATTACTTTGTTGGCTATTCCGTAATGAAGTTGAGCATATATTGCTCATCACCTGGTTGATTGTGCATTCTACCGTTGCCTTGGCGCGTATTCCCGTATTTCTTCGTTTCAAACAGCGTCAGGACGCTGTCCTAAATATTTCTAAATGGCACAATCTGTTTATTATTCTGGCAATCATTCAGGGTGCCTTATATGGTTTTTTCTGGGTAGCCTTTGGAGCGTTTTCTATTCCTGAATATGCATTGTTGGTAACGCTTGTCGTTTTTGGTATCTGTAGTAGCGCGGCAATTGGATACGCTTCAAGTTTCAGAGTGTTTTTAATGTTTTCTTTTCCGCTTATTATTCCTTGTTTAGTCATGTTGGCATTACATCCAAGTAGCCTCAATCATGCAATAATATTGGCGATACTGTTATACTCAGCAGTCACCTTAAAGACTGTGCGACCGGTCAATAAACAATTTGTTTCAGCCTTACGATTGAACGAACGGCTTGCGCAAGAGATTGAAGTCAGAGAAGAGGTGGAAGCAAAGCTCAGGCGCTTGTCACTGCTCGATGGTCTTACCGGATTGGCAAATCGTCGTGCTTTTGATCAGCATTTTTTGCAAGAACTAAAACGAAGCGCTCGACTAAACTCTGAGTTGACACTTGTACTAATCGATGTGGACCATTTTAAATTGTTCAACGATGAATATGGGCATGTAGAAGGCGACAAGTGTTTGCAGGAATTAGCCTCATGCATGCAGAGCCATTTTCAACGCTCAGGCGAAATGGTAGCGCGATTGGGAGGTGAAGAATTTGCAGTCATAATACCCTCGGTATCACTTAATGAGATACAAGAAAGTATAAATCACCTACAACAAAAAATTGCGCAACTTTCGATACCTCACAAACATAATGAGGCCAGCCCCCATAGACTGGTAACAGTCAGCATAGGTGTTGTCCATCTAATTGCCAGCAACCCATTAGATCCTAAAAAAATAATTCATCAGGCCGATGTGGCATTATATCAAGCTAAGCAAGCGGGCCGTAATCGATGTGAAGTGTTTGGGCAAAATACCTAGAAGTTAACCCACTCGCCATTTTGATTAATAATCTTTACACACTCCTCAGCATCAAAAGAGTTTTTCTCCACTTTGTAAACGATGACAAAGTTATCGTTTGGCAATGATTTCCATTTTGATGCGAGCAATCTGCCTGCAGCGACAGAACCTTCTTCATCGATACCGGCACAAACAAAATGTATGTCCGATTGATATTTCATCCTTGCTAAAATGGCAAAATCGTACTGGGTAGTAGCGACATAAGGTTCGTCACTTAGCCAGCATTTCATTGTTTTGGATGTGAATGTGATGGCACGATTCTGGGGTAACACGTTGAGAACTTTCCCAGTTAGCGTGTTGGACGTTGGGCTACCTATACATATTTTGGTTCCAATTACATTGCGCAGATCTTCTTCATCACCTTTAACTTCTATCTCTCGCGTTACTTCACATGCGATAAGTGCAGTGAGATTGCACGCCAGTGATGTTCCACCTGTGCTGGTCAATGGGTAAGTTGTGGCACCGATCAGCCATGTTTTTTCACCATTACTTTTTTTGTAATAACGATACTCTTTTTCTAGCGCTTTTGGGTCATATTCGTTTCTATTCCAGTATGAAGGAATAACCAAGTTAATCTTTGCGCCTCTCTCCCATCCAAAAAAAGTATGTTTACGACGAATTGCAATGAGATACATAAGGAAAATGGCGATGGAAAATGCGAACGCACTACTAAGCGAATAAACTAACAAGCTCCACCCTTTATGATTAAAGCCAGCGAATATAGACAATGCGATCCCGAAAAATCCGATGATCGGGCCGTAAAATATTTTTGCGAATGTCATTTATCGAAACTCCTTGAAAATGACCAATTAGTATTTCTGAGGAACTAAAAGTCTGTGCTCAACCGCCTCAATATATTAAGAGAAAAGCGCTTTATTGTTATCTTTCCCATCATGCCTGTCTAGCGTATATATTTTGTCGTCAGAATCCAAGTTAGGCGTTTAGTAAAAGTGTGCAGCAAGTGAGAAAAGAAATGAAAAACAAGTCGACATGCAGAAAAGCTGGTAAATCTGCTTTATGTCAACTGACTTCGCTACCTTCATAACGGTTAGCTAAGTCATCCAGATCCGCACTGGTGCTGTCAAATCCGCCATCAGCATAGTGATAAACAACCTGTACTTTGTCAGACCCTTTGAATAATTTAGCTTTTATATCAGGCAGACGTGATGAGTTAACTTCGTTTAAAAAGCGATTAGCAACTTGCGCGGATGGGAATTGATAAACAATCTGGTTTTGCATGGCGCGTTATTTTCCAGTAGACACGTGCTTCAGCGAAGCATTATCGTTGTTAGTAAAAAGGCAGGATGATACCAACAACGAGTGTGGTCTGCTATCTCTCAAACGACATAACCCTAATACAAAATTAGGGTTATGCACCGCGCTTAAAACGAATTTTAATATCTGCAATCACGATACAACAATGATTTTTACGTCTTATAGATTGCTAAATTTTTCCGCCAACAGGTCGACAGCTGGCATTCCGCCGACATCCGTTCCATAAACGGACAATGTTGTAATGGCCTCCGTGCGCGAAGAATAAATGGAAATAAACGCTGAACGCGCTCGTTGTTCACCGCAGCGGCTATCGCCACCTGCTTTTGCCCCGGCATGTAATGCGCTCATCATTTTTTCAGCAAATGAGGTCTGGTCGGGTGATTTAAAGGCGTTAAAGGCATCGTCTAATACTTTTTGGCCGACGAGGATGTTTCCCATCACCGCAACATCGTTATCAATTTTCGCGCCTTTAAATCCTTTTACTTCGTGGCCTGTTTCTACCATCGGCTTTGTACCTTCTGATAAAAGTATGACACCGTATTGTTGCCTTGATGGTGTGAAGTTTTCTTGCTTCATACTCTCGAGGATTTTCTCAACTGAAGCATCTTCGCGCATCATTTTAACCCCTTGCATACGAGCAAAATAGTTGCTGGCTGCTTGAACAACAATAGCTCCTTTGCCTGGCACAACTGAGGCAATGCCTGACACATCAAATGTGCAGGACGCGCCAGCGATGCCAATATCGCCTTTATCTCTGTCTACGGCGATGATAGACCAAGTGGCTTGTGCGGGAATTGAAAAAACAATGAACGATAAAAAAACGACAGCGACTGTAAAACGAGATGGGGAGCTAATGTTGAGCATGGAATATCCTTATGGTAGATGCGTAGTGGTCAGATATATGTGTCGCAACAACCAATGCAAAGGTTTAAATCTTAATGATTAAATTTTGCGTATAACCATGTATCGCCACTGAATAAAATAGTTATGAAATTTGTCTTACTCTTGATTAGCATTTTAACCTTGCTGGGGTGCTCTGGAGGATCGTCTGATCCTACCAATATTCCTGTAACAGAGGCTGACCCAATGCAGCCTATCCCTCCCGAAGCACCAAGTCTGCCACTACCGCCGGAAATGTCGCCTGACATTCAAGAGTTTCATCGCGAACTTTATTCGGCCGTAACTCGTTCAGTTTCATACGGCGATGTTTTGAATCTTAATTATGAGCCGTCAACTCAAAAACGTTTTTATGGTGAAGACAGTTTGCAATTTGTTGAGTATTGGCCTGCGCAAAACACGCAACAACGGCAAGACCTTGCGAACATCGTGTTGATTCACGGCGGCTGTTGGTCAAACCGTTTTCGTCTGGCGCAGAGTTACCCTATGGCAACAGCGTTGTCTTTAAATGGCTTCCCCGTGTGGTCCATCGAGTATCGTGCAACGGGTGATGAAGGTGGCGGTTGGCCGGGCACCTACACAGATATTGAATCTGCAATCCGTTTTATTTATCAGCAAATTTATAGTCAATCACAAAGCAAAATCCGCATCGTTGGACACTCTGCTGGCGGACATCTGGCACTATTGGCCCGCACCAATTTAGACTTGGATTTTAATGTTGTGGGTTTGGCAGCGATAACTAATTTGATTACCTACGCAGATCAGGAGGGAAGCTGCAATTCGTTGGCTGTGAGTTTTATGAACGGCCGCCCAGCAGATTTACCTGAGCAATATACCTTGGCTAATCCGCAAACAGGTTCACTGAGTGCACAAACGTTTTTGTTTGGTGGTGGCCAAGACGGGATTGTCGATGAAAGCCAAGTGCGTTTTACCGGCATTCCTTTTCAGATAGACGAGGATGCCGGCCATTTTGATTGGATCCATCCTGGTACAGCAAGCTTCGAACATTTGCTCAATTATCTTCTTACAGAATAATTGAACATTATTCTAACTGTGCAACTGAGCGTAAATAACTCGAAGCGTGGTCATCAACGACTCTTTTACACTCGGCCAGAATATCGAAATACTATCAACTTCACCTTGTTGGAAAAAAGTTTCCATTCTCGTCGCAACATCATCAAGTGGAATGGAGTTGACTTTACGACAGACGTGCCCAAGCTTTCTAGCTTGCATCAAAATACCGCTGTTGTTGTCTTCCTGCACCGCTAAATCCATGCTGTACATAGAAGTTTCTAATTCAGACATCAAATCGCTTAATGCAACAGCGAGAGACTCCTTAGGCGGATTCTTCTGTAGATAAGGCAGTAAATCAAACCATATCTGTGGGTCTTTTGGCATATCGATTCTGGCAAAATCTGGGATATCAGCAGGAGATTGTTCAGGTTGTTGCTCTTGCGCCTGCTTAAGTTCTTCTTTGTGTGCTTCTATCAACGCTTTTTCTTTGTCTTGCAGTTTCTCCTGAGAAGACTCAAGTTCTTTTTGAGCGTCTTGCAAAGCGCTCTCTTTGTTAGCGATCTGCTCTTTGCTGCTATTTAATTCTTTTTCTAGCAGCTGAAGTTTTTCGTTTAGCTCAGACTGATTACTATCTTGTTTGTTTAAGCTGGCTTTTGTTTGGTCGTATTCCTCTTGAATCGAATTCAACTCCTGAGCCAGTTGCTGCTGCTCTTGGCGCATATTTGAAATATTTTGCTCACTGCTTTGCAGTGCTTTTTGTTGCTCGGCAAGTTGTTGTTGTAATTTCAACTCTTGTTGTTCTTGTTGCTTCAATCGTTGTTGCAGTTGTTCCGCTTCGCTTCGTGCTCGTTCCAATTCTTCTTGAAGTTTTTGTTCACCAGAAAGCGTAGTCGACACTTGAGATTCTGCTTTTTGCAGCTCCTGCAAGCTGCTGGATAGCTTCTGCTTCATTTGCGCGTTTTGCTGCTCAGCTTCTTGCAGTGCCTGTTGTAGTTGTTTTTTCTGTTCTTCGATTTCTGCATGATGCTGTCGCCACTGCTCATCACTACCTTGCAACATCTCCTTTTGTTTCGAAGCGCGGTTTTCGACATCGGCTAATTCGACTTTTAGTTGCTGTAGCTTTTGTTGTTGCTCTAAGCGTTCGCGTTTTTCTGCATCGGTTTGACGCTGATTTTCATCCAACTGTTTACGTGTATTAAGCAGCTGTGCTTGTTTTGCTTCCACTTCTTGTTTTAGTGCCTCTTGACGTTTTTGCCATTGCTCGTCACTTTCTTGCATTTCTCGTTGTTGCTCAGCACTGCGCTGCTCTACTTCCGCCAGTTCGGCTTGGAGTTTTTCAAAGATCTGTTGCTGTTCCTCCCGCGCGGCCTTCTCTGCTTCAGTTTGTTGTGCCGTTTGCTGCAATGCCTGTTCAGTCTCAATCAATTTTTGCTGCTTGGCCTCAAGTTCTCTTTGTAGCGCTTCTTGCTGTGCTTTCCATCTTTGATCAGCTTCCTCGAGAATAGCCTTTTGCTGTTCTTCACTGCGTTTTTCGATTTCAGCCATTTCTGTCTGCAGTTTTTCTTTCAACTGCATCTGTTGGGCTTTCTCCGCTTCAGTTTGTTGTTTGGCGTGATTGAGTCGTTGTTCCGTTTCTTGCAATTTACGCTGTTTGGACTCTAACTCTTGTTGCCATTGCTGCTGCTGTTCTTGAAGGCGTTTTTCTGCCTCTTCCGTTTTCTGTCTTTGTTGCGCTTCGCTGCGGCGTTCAACTTCGGCCAATTCACTTTGCAAACGTTCAAATAATTTACGTTGTTCAGCCTTTTCAGCTTCAGTTTGTTCAGTCGTTTGTTGCAGAGCTTGTTCAGTTTTCTGCAACCGTTGCTGCTTATCTAACAGTTCTTGTTGCAAGGCATCCTGTTTCTCTTTCCAGCGTTGATCGGCTTCTTCTAAAATCGCTTGCTGTTGCTGTGCACTGCGTTTTTCCATTTCTTGCAGTTCAGACTGCAGTTGTGTCATCAACTCTTCTTGACGCGCTTTTTCCTGCTCCGTCTGTTGTCTTGTTTGATTTAAGCTCTCTTCAGCCTCTTGCAGCTTACGTTGTTTATCTTCAAGTTCTTTCTGCCACTTGGCTTGTTGTTCTTGTAAGCGTTGTTCGGCTTCTTCATTTTTCAGTCGCTGCTGCTCTTCGCTGCGACGTTCCATTTCTTCCAATTCGGCCTGTAGTCTTTCAAACAGTTTTTGCTGCTGCGCCTTGGCAACTTTTTCCGCTTCAACCTGTTGTTCCTGTTGTTTGATTAACTGTTCTGTTTCATTCAGTTTCTGCTGCTTAGCCTGCAGTTCCTGTTGTAACGAACGTTGTTGCTCACGCCACTGTTGATCGGCTTCAGCAATTTTCCGTTGTTGCTCTTCACTATTGCGTTCGACCTCAGCAAGTTCCTCTTGGAGTTTTTGCAAGCGCTCTTGTTGGGCTTCTTTTTCAGCCTTTTCTTGCTCAGACAACCGTTTGGTTTCGTCCAGTGCCTGCATGGTGGATTGTAACTGTTGTTGCTTGGTTTCGAGTTCTTGCTGTAACAAGGCTTGTTGTTTTTCCATGTCGCCTTTTTGCTGATTGGACATTTCTTCAAATTTGTCCATTTCATGTTGCAAGTGGTCGATATGGCGGGCTTTGTTTGATAGTTCGGATTGGGCAACAAAACAAGTCTGCTCAAGCTCTCTGCGTTGTTGCTCAGCAAGTTCGCTAGCTTTACGTTGATTTATGAGTTGCTCACGTAGTTTTTGACTGGCTTCAGATGAACTGGTGAGCTGAGACTGTAAGGCATTAATTTGACCGCTAACATCAGCAATTTGTTGGTCTTTTTGCTCAATAGAGGTTTTTAAGCTATCGATCTCGCCAACAAACTCTGACATTTTCGACTGTTGCTCTTCTCGCTCTTGTTCTAATCTTCTGGCGGTCTCTTCGCTCTCTTCCAATTCACGCTGCGCGTCTTTGTATTTCTTCTCACTGTATTGCAACTCATTTGCGATCTGGTTGCGTTGTCGCTCAAGGCCATTGACGCGTTTGCTTGATTGTTCAAGTTGCTCGGCAAGATCTTCATTAGCTTTTTCACTGCTCGCCAGAGAATCTCTACTTTGCTGATAGTCTTGCTGTAACTTATTTAAATGCTCGGTAATGTTTTGATGGGCTTGCTGTAGATCTGATATTTCAGACTCTTTATCGGATAAATCTTCTTTGGCAGCTTGCAGTTTGGTTTGCGTATCAGACAAGGTTCTTACTTTGCTTGCCAACTGATCCTGGCTGCTTTCAAGGAGTTGCTGCTTTTCAACAATCAGGCGTTCTGCAGCTTGATGGAGATTAATCGCTTCCATACGCTCAGCATCGGCTTTTTTGAGTGCGCGCAAATCGGTCCATATGCACAAAATGGAATCGAACTCCTGGCCTTTAAACATCGGCACGAACGTCGCTTGGCATGGTAGCAAGTTGTCTCCACGACTGTGTTGCCAAGTTAGCGACAGTGCTTGACCATCTTCCTTAATTTGTTGGATTTTTTGTTTGAATTCTTTTAATTCGTCTGACTCATTATTGAGCTTTTTGGAATAGGGGTAATAGCCGAATAAATCTTCTTCGTCTTCGACTGAAAAGAACTGACACGCAGCAGGATTTAGTTTATTAAAACCATCATCTGCTAGCACCGCCATAGGCATACTGCTGTGTTCTAACAATCCTTCAAATTTGTCTTGCTGATATTGCTCGTCGCTGATATCTGAAATCCAACACAAGAATTGTTGTTTTTCCTGATCAAACATTTCAATGTTGAGCTCACTGGGATGTAACAATCCGTTTTTACCCTTCAAATCTGCATGAAAGCCTTCCAATCGCCCATTTTTATGTAATTTCTTCGCGGCTTTCCCGGAATTATTGGGGTCATTGAATAACTGATAAAATGAGCCCTTTTTCAAATCGCGTTCAGACAGTTCGAGGCGGTCAAGCAAAGCCTTGTTGGCATCAACAATTTTGTCATCTTCATTGATCATCGCAATGCCAAGCGGAGCTTTGTCAATGATACTGGCGAAGTGTTTCTGTTCTTGCTCCAACTTCGCTTTGATATTCTTCAATTCAGAAATATCTTCTAAGGTACAGACAGAACCAACGGTGTTGCCGGTGTCGTCTCTAAACGTTTGTAGTTTGACTCGCAGAGTTTTCCTTTCTCCCGAAGAAAGTTCTAGATCTATTTCTTGAGCCAGACCAGAATTAGCCGAATAGGGCATTGAGCCAGACTGATTACTTTCAGGTTGTAGCGCTTTGAGTGAGTCGGGGAAAAACGCGAGCTGATTCGCTGGTGTATTTCGGATGTTTTCAATCGAGGTATTAAATGCCAATTCAAACGGGGTGTTACAACCAATGACAAGGCCTTTGTCGTCTAGCAGGAAGGTAGGATAACTGCTGGCACTTAGCATACCTCTCACACGTTGGTTTGCGCTGATTACCTCTTTCGTTAAATTAATAACCTCGTCTTGGTTGATAACACTAAAGTGTACCTGGGTGCCTTTTCCGTTTTCATCTTTTTCAGTGACGACGCCAACGAGTTTTGCATTGACGAGATCGTGATGACCATCAAATCGACACTCAAATTCTACGTCTTCGCCACTTTGCGCCCGTTTTATCGCTTGATTCCACTCAAATTGTGTTCCTTGATTCAAGTAGTTTTCAAAAGCAGAGAGTTCTCCGCTAAGACTTTCGTCACTGCTCCCCAACATCTTTGCCAGTATCGCGTTGGCAGCAAATTGTTTATCAGACAAGTTTATATGCAGTTGACCAATCTGAGAGTTGTCGAGCAGTTGGTTGTTTTGCGCCAAATCCTGGCGCATTGTGTCTAACTCAGCTTGTTTGTCACTGACATCGACGATGGATATCACTGAAGCAACATTCGCTTGAGAGTCTTTTTGTGGTGCAAACTCTAATAGCAGTTGACGGGCTTTTACCGGACCCACAATCTGCATTTTATTTTGTACTTTCGCACCCAGTGCATGGGTTAGGCCTTCGCTGACGTTCTCGTCCAGCAAATTGATGAGGGGTTGGTTGACCAGGTTCTCTGCACGATTACCTAAATAATAGGCGGCTAATTTGTTGCAATATTGGATATTCCCAGCGTGATTGACATGCACGATGCCAACGTGGAAGTTGTTTAGATGATTTTGCGTCTGGACTAGGATCTGTTCGTTTTGAGCGTGTTTCTGTAACGCACGTTTTTGGCTGACTTTGAAAAATACCAGAGTTATCACAAGGAGCGTGACAATGACGGCAATGGCAATCATCACCATGTTTAACGAATCTGCGCCTAATTCAATCAGGGTCTCTCCAACAGCAAATGCCGATCCACTCATTAAAAGGGTGATGCCTAACAAGCACATTTTATACGCTAGAAGATAACTGCGTAATTTCATCCAAAATATTCCCACTCAACATGTTGATATCAAGCTTAACCTGTCTGGTAATTCAGACAAAGCTGTTAAAAAACAACTATGTGTGCTTTTTAATACGCTATTTAAGCACTAATTATCGGATAGAATTTCGTAACCTGCATATTTGTTATCTAATCAGGCTACGCGTTGGTCGAAATCTTACCCTTAGTTTGCGCCCAACTCTCTGGAAATTTGCCCTGCAGAACATAAGAAAATGCTATGAGTTCAGCGATGACATGATACAGCTGCTCTGGAATTTCCTGGCCCAAATCCAGGGTAGTTAAAAACTCACTCAGGTAAGGATCTTCATGTACCAATACACCATTTTGTTTGGCAACTTGAATAATCTCTTCTGCAAGGTCGCCAAAGCCTTTGGCAATAACCTTAGGGGCTTCCTTGTCGCCTTCTTGATATTTGATCCCTACCGCACTTTTATTTTTTTTATCCATCTTGGCTACCTTTTCAAGCTAGGCTTGGGTTTCAAAAATTTGATAAGGACGAGATTGCAGGTGATGGGGAATTTTACCCAATTGACAAAGGGTTTTTGAAACGTCAATCCCAAGGTGTTGCAATCGCTTTTTGAACAAGGGTAAATATTCATATACCAAGGCCTTCAACGCTTCATTAGAGGTGTAAAGGTCGAGTTCTAACTCAGTATCTTTTAACTTGGCTTTGGTGAGTAATTGTCCGATATCGCCGATATCCAATTTCATGGTCAAATGCCAAATGGCAGTCTTGCCTTGTTCAACTTGTTGCCCCGGGTTTTTTTCAGACTCTCGCTTTATCAATATTTCAATATCTCGCTTATTTTCACCGATACCCGAAGGCAGAATATAATACAGACCCTCTTGGCCCTGCATGGCTTGTTCAGCGCTAGCTAATTTTGTTGATTGATGTTGCGCAAAAAGACGTCCAAGCTGCTTAATCAATTGATGTTTTTGGTCAAGCTGTTGTATATCGTTCATTGATCGCTGAGTTTGCCCAGTGGTTTGTTTAACTGTTGGGCCTAATAAGGTTGAAACAATTTGCGCGATTTTTTCGCTTTGTGGTGCAGACGTGCGGGCTAGTCTGGACGCTAAACTGACTTGCAACAAGGTAATTAAACCCGCGACCAAACCTTGCCCCCCTGATGCTGGCTGCACAATTTGCGTTGGGGTTAGATTTAAAACCGGCTGTGTTAACAATTGTTTAATGTGTTCAGCATCAGTCGTTTTGCCTTGCGGGATCCCTTGGTTGATTTGTTTTAAAAACAAATCTGCTATTGCTTTGCTTGAGGGTTCTTTGAGTGTTGCTTGATCGCTCAAGGCTTTACTAATGATCTCAATGGTCTCAGATGGACTTGCCGTACTAGGTAATAATCGACGGCTAATTTCATTTATCTGTTTTAACACTTCATTTTTTTGTGCACTTGGCAATTGCGCGACAATCTCTTTAACTGCTTTGGATAAATCTTTTGCAAGTAGAGGTTGTTCAGCCTTTTCTGGATCTCTAACCTTGTTGATCTGATTGGTTAATTGCTCAAGCACGATTGCTGGCGAGCTGATTGAGGTGTTTGTCAACGGATTCTGTACGGTATTACTGCTTGCTACAGTATGTTTTGTCGCGGATTCAGTAATGAGCGTTTGGACCTGCTGCAATTGTTGCTTGGTAAGCGGAATATTGGCAACAGGGGCAGACTGAGGTCCTCGCAATTCACCACTGGATGAGGTGTTGAGTGTAATGTTTAGGCGCTGTCCATCTTTGTCTGTAGCATGCGCAGTGAGTTGCTCTAATGCTTGGTGTGGCAATGAAATATTGGTTTTTAGCACAGCGGCCATGAGTACATTTTTATCTACACTAACAACATTTGCAGTGGAAGTTTTTGTGGTCCCCGATAGATCTGCTCGCAGCAGAGTCACGGCGCTGCTCTTTTCTAATTGAATAGGTGTTTTGTTTAAAGTTGTAAACGATGTTCTCGGCTCAGCAACGTGTTTAGGACTATGCGGATTTGGCGGAGTATTTGTTGTTGTGAGCAAGTTTGCTTGCCAGTCGTTGCCCCGAGGGATCACCTGAAGTTGCACAGACTGTCCAATTTTTAGCTCAGAAGGGACTTGCGCTAAGCGGATTGTGACTGGTTGAGCTTTGCCGTTCACTGTGGCTGAAAAGGTCACCTGTTGACCCACTATGTTGGTCACCTTAGCGTTAACAATTTGACTTTTACTTTGCGCGCCGGGTTGCAGATCTTGGCTGATAGCAGAGAGGATCGCGCTAAGTTGACTTTGATTTAGTTTTGCCAGCAACGCCTGAGACGTTGAGTTGGTATTGGCTTGGTATAACGCCAATGTTGCCCCTTGTTTACCTGGCTGCGTGGTTTGTATTTCACCTGTGTATGAGCCGGGTTTAAGTGCGCTGGGCAAAGAGGCAAATTTGTCTAAGCTGATTGAACGTGTGTTCTTGTCCAATCCAAGGTTTAGCTGATTTCCGCCCAGATATTGCACAACAACTTGCGCGGCCTGACGAGCAATTGGCGAATCGCCTTGTGCTTTGACAAGTTGAGAAAGCGCCTGAGTTAGTTGTTGTTGAACAGCAGGAGTAATATCAGACATACACTTGGGCCTATGAACCTGGCTGGATGAGCGTCGTAAAAGAGTTAACGGGATCCACAGCATAACCTGTTGTGAGTATAGAATCTAATAACTGGTATTGCCGGTTTGCTATGGTATGATTTGCGCCGATTTTAGCCTGCACCTTTTTTGATTGTTTCGGCGTATTGTTGGGGCGTGTTTATCGGAACGTGGAGTACTTCGTAATTTGATCTTATTTAGTGGACAAAACTTAGCTTGCATTAAACAAGATCGCGTTTTGTTTGAGCACACAGATTTCTCTGTTGAGCAAAGTGAGTTGTTGTATATTCGTGGACAAAATGGCGCAGGTAAAACCAGCCTGTTGCGTATTTTGGTTGGATTAGCTGACGCGGCCGCCGGCACAGTGATGTACAAGGGCGAAAACATACACAAAGTTGATCAAGCGTTTAATCAAGACCTGGTCTACTTCGGACATAAATTGGGATTAAACCTTACCCTCAACGGTATTGAAAATCTCAAATTCTGGTGCCAGCTCAACGGTATCACAACCTCTGAACATGCCCTTTTTGAACTACTGGAACTAATTGGTCTTGTAGGGCTAGAGGACTTACCAATCAGTCAGTTATCGGCAGGCCAACAGCGCCGCGTCGCACTTGCCCGCCTTTGGCTCAAATCTGAGGCGAAAATTTGGGTGTTGGATGAACCTTTTACCGCATTAGACGTTCAAGGCATAGCACTACTTAAAGATAAGATTGTCAGCCATCTGGGAAATGGTGGTGCTGTCATCATTACCTCTCACCAAACATTAGATTTGGATTATGCAACTAAAGAGCTGATTTTGGAGTATCGCATATGAGTGGCAGTTTGTTGGCAATATTCAAACGAGATATGTCCTTAGCTTTTAGGCAAAGAGCTGAACTATTACAACCTATGATGTTTTTTGTGTTAGTCATCAGCTTGTTTCCATTGGGGGTCGGGCCCGGACCTGAAACACTGCAAAAGATTGGTCCTGGAGTGATTTGGGTTGCGGCGATTTTATCTTCTTTGTTGGGCATGGAACGACTGTTTCGCGATGATTTTCAAGATGGCACCCTTGAGCAAATTATGCTCAGTGGCGTGCCGATGCCATTAGTGACTTTGGTCAAAGTCGCAGTGCATTGGTTGGCAAGCATAGTTCCGCTCATTTTGTTGTCGCCATTGCTTGCACTTTTTCTCAATCTTACGGTCGAAATGTTTCAAGCATTATTGTTGACCCTAGTGATTGGGACTCCGCTGTTGAGCTTAGTTGGCGCTGTTGCAGTAGGTTTGACGGTCGGCTTGCAAAAAGGCGGTGTACTGCTGGCCTTGTTATTGCTACCTGTATTTGTACCTTTGTTAATTTTTGCAACGGCCGCAGTCGATGCCGCTGCCTTGCAATTACCTTACAGCGCCCATTTAGGTTTAATAGGCGCAATGTTATTATTGGCGTTCGCCTTGGCTCCTATGGCCATCGCTTATGCCTTAAGAGTGAGTCAAAGTTAATGTGGAAGTGGTTACATCCCTACGCTAAATCTGAGTCTGCGTATCAATTATGCACCACCTTAGTGCCGTGGTTTTCCATCAGCGCCATTTTGGCACTCAGTATTGGCACCGTTTGGGGATTAGGGTTTGCCCCTGCGGATTATCAACAAGGTGATTCCTTCAGGATCATTTACATTCATGTGCCAAGTGCAATTTTATCCATGGGCGCTTACGCAGGTATGGCCATCGCGGCTTTTATCGGTCTTGTCTGGCAAATAAAAACAGCGTACATGGGCATGATGGCGATAGCTCCGGTTGGCGCTGTGATGACCTTCATTGCCTTGTTTACCGGCGCTGCCTGGGGAAAACCAATGTGGGGAACCTGGTGGGTTTGGGATGCTCGTTTAACCTCTGAATTGGTTTTATTGTTTTTGTATTTAGGTGTGATCGCGTTATACAAATCCTTTGATGACAAAATTCAGGCGGGCAAGGCCGCAGGCGTAATGGCCCTTGTTGGCGTTATAAATCTGCCGATTATTCACTACTCAGTTGAATGGTGGAACACCTTGCATCAAGGTGCAACGATCAGCAAATTTGAAAAGCCATCCATTGCTTCCGAAATGCTTTGGCCATTGTTGATTAACTTGTTTGGCACAGGTTTATTAGTCGGAGCGCTGTCAATTAAGCGTCTTCAAAACGAATTACTTCGTCGCGAAATTCACCGCCCCTGGGCAATAAAAACCCTGATCAGAGAGGGCAAAGCATGACGTTTCAATTTGATAGTTGGCAAGCTTTTTGGGACATGGGCGGTTATGGCTTTTTTGTTTGGTTGGCATTCTCGGTGACGTTTCTCGCAGTGATTGCATTGGTTGTAGAAACATTGTGGGCGAAAAAGCAATTAATTCAGGCAGTCAATGCACAAATTGCTCGTAAGAAACGTATCCAGAAAAGCCAACAGAAAAAAACTGATGAGGCGCAACCTTCTGCGTCACCATCGCAGCTTAAACAAGAGGTAGAGTCACAGTGAATCCAAGACGTCAAAAACGATTAATGGGTATTAGCGCAATCGTATTATTGGTCGCGGCGGCAGTATGGATGATGCTTACTGCGTTGAGCGAAAATATTGATCATTTTTATACCCCCTCTGAAATTGTCGAAGGTAAAAATGGTGCTATGCCACAAGTAGGACAAAGGTTAAGAATTGGCGGCATGGTGGTACCTGGCACCGTCAATCGTGATCCTGATACCTTGGCAGTGAGTTTCGATTTAGTGGATGTGGGCCCGATTGTGACCGTCAGTTACAACGGGATCTTGCCTGATTTGTTCAGAGAAGGGCAGGGCATTGTGGCGACAGGTAGATTGACTGAATTTGATTTTATCGTTGCTGAAGAGGTGCTTGCCAAACACGATGAAGAATACATGCCGCCGGAACTAGCCGAAAAAATGAAAGGCATCAAGCACGTTAAACCACAAAATATTGGCGCTGGGCAATAAGGGAATCAATTGAATGTTTGCTGAATTAGGGCACTTTTCACTTATCCTGGCATTGCTGATGTCAATGCTATTAGCAATATACCCGCTTTGGGGTGCTCAGAAAAACCATCAACAAATGATGGCCACAGCAAAGCCTTTGGCCATCGGCATGTTTTTATTCACTGCATTTTCATATGTTGCTTTGACCTATGCGTTTTACACTGATGATTTCAGCATTGCCTATGTCGCCCATCACTCTAACAGCTTGCTGCCTTGGTATTATAAAATCACTGCTGTGTGGGGCGGTCATGAAGGCTCGTTTCTACTTTGGGTGTTGATATTCGCGATCTGGACAGTCGCTGTCGCTTTACTCAGTGATGGTATTCCTAAAGCCATGGTCGCCCGAGTCCTGTCTATTTTAGGGATGGTCGCTATCGGGTTTTATTTGTTCATGTTGTGGGCATCAAACCCGTTTGAGAGTTTGTTACCTTTTTACCCTGTTGACGGAAGAGATTTAAATCCACTGTTGCAAGACTTCGGCATGATCATTCATCCGCCCATGCTTTACATGGGTTACGTCGGATTTTCTGTAGCCTTTGCTTTTGCCATTGCCGCATTGATATCCGGTCAATTGGATTCAACCTGGGCAAGATGGTCGCGTCCGTGGACGATAGCGGCCTGGGGATTTTTGACCGTAGGGATCGCCTTAGGGTCATGGTGGGCTTATTACGAGCTTGGTTGGGGTGGCTGGTGGTTCTGGGATCCAGTAGAAAACGCTTCGTTTATGCCTTGGTTGATTGGCACCGCTCTGATGCACAGCCTGGCGGTGACAGAGAAGCGTAAAATATTTAAATCGTGGACAGTGTTGTTGGCCATTTCTGCCTTCTCATTAAGTTTATTGGGCACTTTTTTAGTTCGCTCCGGCATCTTAGTATCGGTGCATTCATTTGCCAGTGATCCCACCCGTGGTCTATTTATCTTGGCGTTGCTAGGAATTGTGATCGGCGGTTCATTAATCTTGTACGCAGTTAGAGCACCTCAGTTAAAAAGTGTTGGCCGCTATGAATGGTTTTCCAGAGAAGTGATGCTCATTGGAAACAACCTGTTACTTACCGCTGCCACCATGGTGGTATTACTTGGCACCCTATTGCCACTCGTCCACAAAGAACTGGGCTTGGGATCGATTTCAATCGGTGCTCCTTTCTTTAATGAAATGTTCGTTTATTTAATTGTGCCTTTTGTGCTGCTGTTGGCTATCGGTCCGCTTTCGCGCTGGAAACGACAATCGCCTAAGGCTTTACAAAAACACCTTATTGTTGCTTTTGCCATCAGTGTCAGTGCCGCATTCTTAATTCAAGCCAGTTACGATCAGATGACCTACATGGCAACATTGGGTCTGGTATTGAGTGGTTGGATATTTGTTTCCACGATACAAGAAATCATGCAGCGTACTGATGCATCGCACAACAAAGAACGCAGTTTGCTCAAAAGATTGACGAGTTTGACGCCAAGTCATTGGGGGATGGTGTTTGGTCATATCGGCTTTGCTGTAATGTTGATTGGGATCACGCTAGTGAGTAATTACGAAGAAGAAAAAGACCTTCGTATGCGTCCTGGTGATGTGGTTGAATTAGGTGGCTATGCATTCCAATTTACCGGCGTTCGCGATTTAGTGGGGCCTAACTATTCAGGTCATGTAGGGATAGTTGATGTCTACACCGACACGTCACTATCTGAAAAGGTTACACATCTGGAAGCGGAAAAACGCTTTTACCCGGTGCAGCGCACCAGTATGACAGAAGCAGGGATCGACTCAGGGATCAGCCGAGACTTATTTGTTGCTTTGGGTGAACAGCTCAACAACGGTGCTTGGGCACTGCGTTTGTATATCAAACCCTTTGTAAATTGGATTTGGGCAGGCGCATTTTTAATGGCGTTTGGTGGCGTGTTATCCATGTGCGATAAACGTTACAGGATGGCAAAAGTTGCCAAGGTGAAACAACGGTTTGCAAAGCTAGCAACGCCAGATGTAGAAGCATCTAATGTCGCAACCGCACAAAAAGTTTCCCAGGGACAAGCATGAGAAAAGTAACCATATTTATGATCCCGCTAACAATGTTTGTGGTGTTATCAATTTTTTTATACAAAGGCTTGTACAGTGATCCTAGACAGCTAGATTCAAGTCTCATTAATCAGCCGTTACCACCATTTTCACTGCCTGATCTCATGCAACCAGAGGTGACGCATACACCCGACGTGTTCAAGGGGGATGTTACACTTATGAACGTATGGGGAGTATGGTGTGTTACCTGTGCCGTCGAATTACCTTATTTGACCCAGCTTCGTGAAGAGCAAGGAGTTAGGATTGTGGGGTTGTACTACGACCAGGATACAGATCCCGATTTTGGTATCAAGAGTATTCCAACCATCCAAAAAGAAGTTGAAGTTAAGTTAGGTCAACTCGGTAATCCGTATGCATTTAATATCTTTGATGTGAAACGAGATTATTCTTTGGATTTAGGGGTCACAGGTGCTCCAGAAACCTTTCTCATCGATAAACAAGGTGTGGTGAGAATGCATCACATTGGGGATATTAATCCTCGTGTGTGGAATAACAAAATTGCCCCTCTTTATAATCAATTGGTGGCTGAATGAAACAGTTAACCATACTTTTTGGAATCTTGACGTTTTTGGCTTTTCCAGTCTTGGCTGCAGAAGAAGCTTTTGTATTTGACGACCCGGCAAAACAAAAAATCTTTTTAGAATTGACGCAAGAGCTACGTTGTCCTCAATGTCAAAACCAGAATATTGCTGATTCGGATGCGATGATTGCCCATGATTTGAGACGCAAAGTATATGAATTGCTGCAGCAAGGTAAATCCAGGCAGGAAGTTGTTGATTTTATGAAAGCCCGCTATGGCGATTTTGTCTCTTATAAACCACCTGTTACACCGCTAACAGTCTGGTTATGGTTGCTTCCCCCGTTGTTTGTGCTAATCGCCTTAGGCGTGGTTTTTTCTAGACGGAAAAAACAAACTGAAGATTTTGATGAGGCTGTGCTGGCGAAAGCTGATTCGTTATTGGAGAAAGATAAGTGAGCAATTATTGGCTAGGTGTTGTTTTATTGTCAGTGATCGCGATTGGGATATTGATCCTTCCTTGGGTGGCAGGGTTCGCGCGCAAGAATCAAGACGTGTTATCGAATACGCAAATTATCAAACAGCGAATGACCGAATTGGAGCGTGAAGTCAAAGAAGGCTTGATATCAGAAGACGACAAACAGGTTGCAATCAAAGAGTTAAAACTTGCCCTGGTGGACGAGACCTCAGAAACACACGTTGGCAATAGTTCAGCAAAATGGATGGTTTCTGGCGGGCTGATCTCAACACTGGCGATCAGTGGATTTATTTATTACAAGAGTAATGAAGTCGGTGACGTGAAAGATTGGCAAGCGGTCACCCAACAATCGTCTGAATTGGCTAAACGAATAGTCCTAGATGCCGACCCCACAGTGACAGCCGAAGATATTGAAGATTTTGCCTTGGCTATGCGCACCAAGTTGATCAAAACCCCAGACGATCATATTGGTTGGTTGCTGCTAGGACGCTTGCATGCGTCTTTGAATCGATTGGACACAGCACTGCAGGCCTTTGAAAAGGCGTATCAAATAGCGCCCGAACATCCGGGTGTATTATCTAGTTACACTCAGACACTTGTTATGACCGGGCAAGAAGATTATCTTCGCCATGCGGAACCATTGCTGAAGAAACTCGTCTTACTCAATCCGGCGGACGCCAACGCATTGGGCATGCTGGCGGTAACGTCAACGCAGTTAGGAAAAACCGATCAGGCAATTGAAAATTGGCAAAGTTTGAAAGTTAAATTGGCGCCAAACGATCCTATGCAATTGGAAGTTGATCAACGTATCGCAGCCTTGGGTGGGGAAGTTGTTCAATTGGGCAAAACCTCGGTTCTCATTACTGTGGACATTGATCAACAACTTAAAGATAAAATACCTGCTGATGGCTATTTGTTTGTGTTCGCCCAAGACGCCAATGGCCAGGTAAAAATGCCGGCAGCAGTGGTTAAAAGTAAGTTGAGCGATTTACCCGTATCAGTGGAGTTGTCAGATGCCAATGCCATGATGCCAACCTATAAAATTTCGCAATTGAACGAGACAAGACTCGTGGCGCGGATTTCAGTTGATGAAAATGTCGCTCAAACAACAGGGGAGTTGCAAGGAGAGGTGGTGGTTGACCTGAAACCAGGCACACAAATCTTGCAAAATATATTGATAGATAAGGAATTGCTTTAATGAATTATAAAGTTTTATTGGTTGTTGTAACGTTGCTTATGTTAGGTGGCTGCGCCTCTAGACAAGCGACCAATGAACAGGTCGATAACCAAGGTTATTCAGATCCAAGGGACCCTATTGAAGGGTTTAACCGCGTAATGTGGGATTTCAACTATGAGATTCTGGATGAATACCTATTGCGACCTGCGGCTGTTGCCTACGTTGATTATGTGCCCTCTCCAGCCAGAACAGGGCTACTTAACGCGGCACTAAACTTAGAAGAGCCGTCCAATACAGTTAACAACTTACTGCAAGGTAAAGTTGGTGGCAGTTTGACGAGTTTGGGGCGATTCGCATTGAACTCAACGGTGGGTATTTTAGGCTTGTTTGATGTGGCTTCGGCAATTGGTCTGGAACGTCAAGAAGAAGAATTTGGCGAAGTGCTGGGTAAATACGGTGTTGGCACGGGCGCCTTTTTAATGTTACCTGCATTGGGGCCAACAGATATTCGAAGTGCGGTGGGTGATATTGTCGATACCTCGTATTTTCCACTCGATGACCTAACCTTTTACGTGGCAGCCTTTCGTGCTGGGATCAAAGCGTTAGATGCTCGGGCTGAACTTATCGAACAAGAAGCGAATTTAGAACAATCGCTCGACCCCTATGCGTTTGTGAAAAACGCTTACTTCCAGAATTTGGAATTCAAAGTCTTAGACGGAAAAATCCCGGAGAAGAACGAAGCTCAAATCGAAGAAGAAGACGAAAATTTCGAAGACTTCCTCGACGACCTGTAAATCACTAGCACGAAGGGGTGCGACCCACCCTTTCGTTTTTTCCCAAAGTCTTAATTAGCCGCTTACATGCCTTCTCTCAACTCACACAACCGCGATGCACCCATTGGAATTTTTGATTCTGGTGTAGGCGGTATCTCTATCGCAAACGCTATAACTAAATTGTTGCCAAACGAAGAGATGATCTATGTTGCTGACAGCGCCAATGCCCCCTATGGCGAAAAGTCACCGGATTTAGTCTTGGCTAGATGCCAGCGGATCATCGATTTTTTGATCAGTCAAAAGGTTAAATTAATTGTTGTCGCCTGTAACACTGCAACATTGACCTGCATAGGTAAATTGCGATCATTGTATGCCATAGACTTTGTAGGCGTAGAGCCTGGTATCAAGCCTGCGCTGCAAGCAACGCAAACCGGAGTTATTGGTGTAATGGCAACAGCCAATACGCTT
The DNA here is from genome assembly GCF_007197995.1 of Aliiglaciecola sp. M165. Lineage (GTDB taxonomy): Bacteria > Pseudomonadota > Gammaproteobacteria > Enterobacterales > Alteromonadaceae > Aliiglaciecola. Next base: position 111,002 of record NZ_VKKH01000005.1, on the reverse strand, counting down.
AAAAGTCCACAATATGCGCAGCTGCAAAAGCGCTTTTCTGGCGATAAAGCCATTGTCAATCAAGCTTGCAAAGGCTTGGTTGAACAGATCGAAAACCTGCATTTCGATGATGCGCAAACCATAGAAATGTTGCAGCAATATCTGGATCCCATGTTAAAAGCCAATGCTGATCACATTGTATTGGGATGCACTCACTACGGATTTCTGTCCGAGCAAATTGGCAAAATAGTAGGTAGGCAAACCACCTTGGTCAATACCAGCGAAGCAATCGCAAAACAGGTAGAAAATCGGCTCATTGCCTTGGACATATTCACTTCCAAAAAACAAAAAGCTAATTCACGTATTTATTCCAGCCAGTTTGATGAAAAAACACGGTTTACCTGTGAGACGCTTTGGCATGGTAATTTCACAAAAACTAGTGCATTTGACATCAACTAAGTGTGTGACTAAGTTGATATCAAACCAAACCGCCGGACAAGGAAAAAGATTGATGCGCCTATTTTTCATCGCATTTTTTAACCTATGTATTTTAGGGTGTGCGAGCCAAACAAGCGTTTATCAAGGCGAGCATTTAGTCATGCCGTTTATAGAAGAAATAAAAGGTTGGCAATTGTTTCAGCAAGAAGAACGCGGTTATCGTTCAAACATGTGGCAAAAACCGGGTAAACGCTGGGTAGACACCTATGCAGTGAGTATTTATTACGGGCAGTCGCCAGATTTGAATGTCAAACGGGCAGAAATGGATGCACCTGGTCAGCGCCATTGTCAGAAATTCGAATCTATCACTTTAGAACATCCCAAAGCGATTGCAGATGAAGTCTTGTATTGGCAGACCCAATGTATCCAAGACGATAAGGTCACAGCAAAAGTGCTTCATCTGATGATTTCCGGTAAGGAAAGTTATTATCAAATCCAAAAAGTCTGGAAAATGGATGTCGAAACGGAAAAATTCGATACCTGGCGAGAGCGATTTGAGCAGACATTTGTTTGTGATATGAAAGACACAAGCAAGTCGTGTCCCTATAATTTGAATTAACCGCAAAGTAGACAGTTTTTAGCGGCTCTGTTTTAAGAATACCAGAAAATACACACTGGAAAATAACCTGCAATCAATCTCGTTATAGGTTTTACAGTAGTTGACCCATGGTCCAGTGGTATGAAAATATTTAGTCAATTTTACTCGATTCATTAGGTTCTATGGAATTTTCACAAGCACTACATTCACGCCGAAGCATCCGTGCGTTTTCTGACAAACCTGTACCGCAAGAAATCATCAATGGGATTTTGAGCGATGCAATCGAATCACCGTCGAGCTCTAATACTCAACCATATAAAGTAGCCGTGGCGACTGGGGAGACCTGCAAACAGCTTGGTCAGGAGCTGCTTTCACGCTACTACAAAATCAATAAAATCCAGCGCCAACCATTGCCGTTAAAGCTTTTTAATGTCGCCACTAGCAAAGCCATGCCAGATGGTGACTACAAACCAATACTAGGTAAGTACCCTGGAATCTTTCAAGATCGTAGGATGCATACGGGTAAAGGTTTGTATGATGTGCTTGGCATTAAGCGTGGAGACAAAAAAGCTAGGGACGAGGCCATGTCACGCAACTTCACCTTTTTTGATGCACCTGTCGCCATCTTTGTTTTTATTCATCCGGGTATGAAATTCACCGCACTAGTGGATGCTGGGATCATGATGCAGTCTCTCATGTTGTCTGCGACCGACAAAGGCTTGGGGACGTGCCCGCAAGGTGCACTTGGCATGTGGCGATCACCATTAGAAAAGCATTTTGACATTCCCAATGGGTACAAGTTGGTGTGCGGGTTGGCACTGGGTTATCCCAAAGAAGATGAAAAAGTGAATCAGTATCGCCCAAATAAAATTGCATTGGAGGAGTTGTTGATCCGAAGCAAGTGATAAAAAAGTCCGCAGACATTTTTCTATTCCCGGTGGTATCTTAAGCCGAGGTCTGGTGCGTGGCCTATTATTTTTATTTAAAAGAGATCCACTTTCGTATAGTGAGGTTAGAGGCTCATTTTCCCAATCCCTGTAAAATCAAATTAATATTGCTAAGCTATTAATCTAACTACAATTCGTTGGATGACTAATTAGATGAACAAGTTTGGTAGCTTATGCCCTACCTTAAAGGCGACAGATATTTTGGGAGATAAGTGGACTTTGCTGATCCTTCGCGAATTGTTTATGGGAGCTCACCGATACAATAATTTTCAAAATGCTCTGCCGCGGATCTCTCCAACTGTTTTGAGTAACAGACTGAAGACCATGGAAAAAAACGGCCTTATCATCCATAAAAAGGATTTAGGTAAAAATAGAGGAAACTATTATTTAACGCAGAGTGGCAAAGAACTGGCACCGATCATGGACCAGTTAGCCAGGTGGGGTCTAAGGTGGGCGCGCGATCAGTTATGCGATATCGATATTGATGCCGGCACCTTCATGTGGGACTTTCATCGTACTCTTAGAATCGAGAGTCTGCCAGATGGACAGCATGTTTTCTGTGTGATTCTGAGTGACCAGCCTGATGCAACCAAATGGTGGATGATAGCAAAAAGTGATTCAGTCGATTTGTGTAATGAAGATCCTGGTTATGACGTATCGATGTATATTACCTGTACGCTTCGTAGTTTGGCAGAAGTTTGGATGGGGGAAAAAAGCTTAGCGGCCTATGCCGACAGAGAAATCAAATTTAATGGCGCGGGGTATTTGCGAAAGAACGTTATGAGTTGGTTTCCTTTATCGCGCTACGTAGATGTTCAAGCTGTAAGCAGTTGAAAGAATTTAGGGCGCTAAGCGCCCTATCGTTTACTCACCGTGCTGCATACGGTGAACGTCCGCGGCATGCAGAGCATGACCACCAATACCAAGATCTCCTTCTTTTATATCTTCGATATAAACCCAGGTTACACCTCGCATATTTTCACCCTCGATATCGACCATTGTATCGGTCAGGCGAGAAATGATTTCTTTTTTCTGTTCTTTGCTAAAGACGTTTTCGATTAGTTTGACGTTGATAATTGGCATTTGTATTCTCCGTTAGTCAGTTAGTTTGATATTCCGATTCGAATCGGTAGAGACATGGTACATAGCCATTGAAACTGAATCTGCATTGCAAAACGTAGTAACCCACTACGCATTGCGTAGTTAAGTGTAAATGGTCAGTGATGAGGGAGATCCCCGAAAAGAGCGCCTCGGGGATGACGTAGGCTAAGCATGCGGGGATGATGCAGGGCAAGCACGCGTCGATAATGACGCAGGCATTTGCAAGAGGGTATGGCGTTTAAATTTTTCGAGGATGACGATTAGCGTCACTCTCCAAATGCGCCTGCTGCCCCTGGGAAGACCACGGGACTCTCGTAACCGTCTTTACTAACACTGGCGACGCCAAAGAAGTAGTTGTCGATTACGACGTTCTTTAAGGTGAACTCTGTAACATCACCAACATAACGACTAAATTGCCATTGGGGCGCATCTGTGTAGCGCCAGTAGATTTTGTAACCGGCCAAATTGGGGTTTTGTATTTTGTCTGCGGCTTGCCAGCTTAGCGTTGTACTGGGTTGCACAGCGCCTTTAATCTCTACTTTTGCTGGTGGAGTGGGAGCCCAAGCCATACCCGCTAGTGAAACAGCGTTGAGCGCTGTTAGCTTGGCAGCATACTCGAAGTTCACGCCATCAAGGGTGTCTCCATAAACAATCCCGTTTTCGGTGCGCAGGTCCTGATGTTGACGGTCATAATGTTCGTTGGTTTCCATAATGCGCACCCCCGGGTAGCCTAAATCATTAAACGGACGATGATGACCGCCGCGGCGAAACCTGTCCAAACGATAGATTACCATAGTGTCGAGATTAGGAATGTATCGGTCCGCCATCCAATCAATATAACGCGCAAGATTACGGCTAGGAGAGTCCACCTCACCGCCAGTAAAGCGTCTTAGTCTGGCTTCTTCAGGTGTTTCAGTTTGGCGCGTACCTTCAGCAAAGATCCGTGCAGTGGTGTTATTGATTACACCGTTTATGCCCTCGATGTTTCCGATCATGTCGTTATTTAACACGGCTTTAATGCGCCAACCATCTTTTTGCGCTTGTTCTGCCATAATACGGCCACCAAATAACCCTTGCTCCTCACCTGCTAAAGCAGCGTAAACAATCGAACCGTTGAACTTGTATTTTGACAACACACGGGCGGCTTCTAGCGTTCCAGCAACACCAGAAGCATTGTCATTGGCGCCGGGTGAATCGTCGGTATAATTCATCACATCTGACACACGTGAGTCGATATCACCCGACATGATCACGTAGCGACCTGGATCAGTTGTGCCTTTTTGCACAGCAATTACACTGACTACTTCAACAGGGTCAGGGATACGTCTTTCACCGCTAATGGTTTCTGATTGAAAATACACTTCCAGGCAGTTACCACAGGCCTTGGAAATTTTCTCCAATTCTGCTTTAATCCAACGCCGTGCGGCGCCAATTCCGCGCGTATCTGATTCAGTTTCAGATAACGTATGGCGAGTACCAAAACTCACCAGCTTGGCGATATCTCTTTCAATATTGTTTGCGGATATTTGCGATTGGATTTTATGAAGCGCTGCCTGATCAGTAAATTCGGTTTTGGGATTGTTTTGATTAGCTATAGCCATTGAACTGAATGCGAAGCATCCGAGTAAGAAAATATTGCGCATACGAACCCCTGTTATTTTAGTTTTGGATGTGGTGTAGGTATAAACCGCTATTTAAACGATAAAATTGCAGATTTGATACACATTAGCGATAAAAAAATGATTTTTTACTGTAAAGCGGTCAGCTGTTTTGTGATAGTAGACGGAATTTTAAGCCATTTCAGCATCCTGCCGTACTTATGACTCCGTTGGTTTTTCATCCCATTTATAGCCAGTTAGATTTGCCTTATAAGCATCGTTTTCCCATCGAGAAATATCAGGGCATTTACGATGCTTTGCTCGCTAAAGGTGTGCCAAAAACGGTTTTTCATACGCCAGACCCGGTGACCGTCGCAATGCTAAACCGCGTGTATAACCCTGAGTATGTATCACAACTTGTCACAGGCCAGCTTGATGCAAAAGCCATGCGTCGTATTGGTTTTCCTTGGTCGGAGCAATTGGTTAAACGAACCATGACGGCTGTGGGTGGGACTTTGTTAACTGCTGAGCTAGCCCTTGAAAGTGGTAAAGCTTTAAATCTTACTGGTGGGTATCACCATGCTTTCGCCAATTACGGTTCAGGGTTTTGTATGTTTAATGATTTGTACTTGGCCGCGCTAAGTATGTTGCAGCATTCGTCTATCGATAAGGTGCTAATTTTTGATTGTGATGTGCATCAAGGAGATGGAACGGCGAAGCTAGCTGAAAATAATGGGCAGATTGCAACGGTTTCCATCCACGGTGAAAAGAACTTTCCTCATCGAAAACAGATTTCTGACTTTGATTTTCCTCTGCCCAAAGGTGCTGAGGATGATGAATATTTGGATACCGTAGACTGTGCACTGAATCTTGCGGTAAACCATGTTCAACCAGACGCGGTGATCTATGATGCGGGAGTAGATATCCACATCAATGACGATTTAGGTCATCTGAATATTTCAACAAAAGGCGTATTGGCAAGGGACACTTTGGTATTTGAACTATGCCAACAAAAAGGCTTACCCGTTGCTGCGGTGATCGGTGGAGGATACCAGCGAAATATTGATGCGCTAGTGGAGGTGCATATACAATTGTTTCATGCTGCTGGTGCGGTGCCAGCCACCTAAGCGACCACAGCAGGCTTTTTGGCGCGCATGCAATGTGGAATTCGTTTGATGTATATGGAGATCCCGCACAAGAGCGCTGCGGGATGACGTTTATACCTGCGGGATGACGTTTATACCTGCGGGATGACGTTTATACCTGTGGGATGACGTTTATACCTGTGGGATGACGTTTATACCTGTGGGATGACGTTTATACCTGCGGGATGACGTTTATACCTGTGGGATGACGTTTATACCTGTGGGATGACGTTTATACCTGCGGGATGACGTTTAAACCTGCGGGATGACGTTTAAACCTGCGGGATGATGTTTATACCTGCGTGATGACGTTTATACCAACAGGATGACGATTACATCTACAATATGACCTCTTAACTCACGACACTGAATGTGAGTATACTGACGCACTTTAGGATCTGTTACACAAAATAAATAGGATGATGAATTATGAAGATCGTTTTCTCTGCAGTTTTTTTCTCTGTTTTTGTTAATGCCACTACTGTGTCTGCTAAAGAGTCGTATCGTCATTTCCCTTCAGTTCCTTCTCCTGATCTGGCCACAGCTCTATGCAATCTACAAAGCTACAATGACAAACTCACCAACATTTTAAGCAAAGAGACACTTGATGCCGTAGATATGGCAAAGGTTCACGAGCTAACCTACACATTGGAGGATGCGGTTGCTCAAATTCAGAAGGACCTAATTGTCGTAGCTGAAAATTTAGAGAGTGTGCATAAGGCCTCAGAACGCATTGATCAACAAGCCATCGACTCACACGGTAGTCAGTATATTGCTCAGACAAAATTACTAACTGATGCAGTAAAGTGCGACTAATTCTGGATTGATTTTAAGGGTATTCAATACAGCGAATACCCTAAGTATGGAGTTAAATCTGCGCAGCCAGCTCAGCACCTTGGCGGATCGCACGTTTAGCGTCAAGCTCAGCCGCTACGTCGGCGCCTCCAATCACATGCACTGTCATGCCCGCTTCTAATAAGCTGGACTCCAACTCTCTGAAAGGGAGCTGGCCTGCGCAAACAATGACATTATCTACTTCGAGCAGCATGGGTTTGTCGCCAACTTTAATGTGCAAACCTTGATCGTCGACTTTTTCGTAGGTCACTCCATTCATCATTTTTACTTTATGTTGGGTCAATGTAGTGCGGTGGATCCAACCCGTGGTTTTACCTAATCCTGCGCCGACTTTGCTATTCTTACGCTGTAACAAGTAGACTTCTCTATCTGCGCAGTGAATGTCCTGTTTAGTTAGTGCACCAGGCTGTTGATAGGTTTTGTCTATGCCCCAATGGGATAGCCATTTTTCTAAATCTGTAGTGAGACTTTCCTGTTCAACCAAGTATTCAGCCACATCAAAACCAATGCCCCCCGCACCGATTAGCGCAACGCGTTGCCCCACAGGTTTATGGTCTCGCAATACATCCAGATAACTCATAACCTTTGGATTATCGATGCCGGGTATGTTCAGTTCACGAGGTTTGATGCCTGTTGCCATAACAACTTCGTCAAAATTGAACGGCGCGAGGGTTTGAACATCAACTTCAGTATTCAGATGCAGCTCAATCCCAAGCACTTCAATCTGTTTGCCGTAGTAACGTAAGGTTTCATAAAACTCTTCTTTACCGGGGATTTGTTTTGCATAGTTAAACTGGCCACCTATTTCGCTGGCTTTGTCAAACAAGTGCACGCTATGACCCCGTTGCGCCGCATAGGTTGCAAATGCCAAACCGGCGGGACCGGCACCAATAACCGCTAATTTTTTTGCACTCGACACAGTTTTGAAGATCAGTTCGGTTTCATAACAGGCTTGGGGATTTACCAAACAGCTGGCGCGCTTGCGCTCAAAGCCGTGGTCAAGGCACGCCTGATTACAGGCGATACAGGTATTGATCTGGTCAGATTCATTACGCATAGCTTTGGCAATGAAATGTGGATCTGCCAAGAAGGGTCGAGCCATGGACACCATGTCAGCATGTTCTTCGGCCAGTACTTTTTCGGCAATTTCTGGTGTGTTGATGCGATTGGTCGTGATCAGTGGAATATTGACCTCCGACTTCATCCTTTTGGTTACCCAGGTGAAGGCTGCTCTGGGAACAGATGTGGCAATCGTTGGTATTCGTGTTTCGTGCCAACCAATGCCGGTGTTGATAATGGTCGCTCCGGCTTTTTCAATTTCTTTAGCCAGATAAACTACTTCTTCCCAAGGTGCGCCGCCTTCTACCAAATCCAACATCGAAAGACGATAAATGATAATAAAGTTGGTCCCCACTTTTTCACGAGTCTGACGGACCACTTCCACTGCAAGCCTGGCGCGATTTTCTAAACTGCCACCCCATTCGTCATCCCTGTGATTGGTGCGTTCACAAAAGAACTGGTTAATCAGATAGCCTTCCGAGCCCATGATTTCAACACCATCATACCCGGCGATTTTGGCGTAGTTGGCACATTCTACATAGTCTTTAATGGTGCTTTTAACGCCTCTAGAAGACAGGGCCTTAGGCATGAATTTTGAAATTGGCGCCTTTACTGCCGATGCCGATACACTAAACGGGTGATAACCATAGCGTCCTGCGTGAAGAATTTGCATGCATATTTTGCCGCCCGCTTGGTGCACTGCGTCGGTGACAACCCTATGTTTTTTTGCGTGTCGCCGGCTACTCATACGCCCTGCAAAAGGGGCTAACCAACCAACAATGTTTGGGCTTATGCCGCCTGTGACAATCAAACCAACACCACCTTTTGCACGCTCTGCGTAAAACGCTGCAAGCTTGTCGAAGCCCCCTTTCTCTTCTTCCAAACCAACGTGCATCGAGCCCATCAGTGCGCGATTTTTCAGTGTAGTAAAGCCTAAGTCCAGAGGTGCTAATAAATGTGGAAATGCAGAGGATGTTGTCATATTGTTACCCTTTAAAATCATCGTCAAAGAGTAAGTCGCTTCAAGCGAGTGTGCAAGGGTTTGTCTCAGACAAAAAGCACTCGCCTAGTAGACCAAGGATTTTGCATGCAACCAGAAGCGCAGCGTATTTTAAATATGGCATTACAGAAATTGTTTGCAGGAGACGCCCCACAGAAGGTAACCGTTTTGCAAAAGCTGTGGAGCGGATACGGTGAAGTTGCACGTTATTGGGTACCTGATCAAAACACGAATGTGATCGTAAAAGTCGTTAATCCCGCTAATGAGGCGTCTCACCCAAGAGGTTGGAATACATCAACGCAAATTAAGCTCTTATCAAAACGAAATGGTATTTTATCAACGATTTGCCGCAATGACCGATGCCTACTGCCGCGTTCCTGCTTGCTTGGGAAGTGATTCTCAAAGCGAAATGAGCTGGTTGGTGATGGAAGATTTGGATCAAGCAGGGTTTGACTACCGATGTGATGATGCCCCGATGCCATTGATTGAACAGGGCATTCGTTGGCTGGCCTATTTCCATGCGCGTTTTTTACAAACTAATACTCAGTCACTATGGCCTGTTGGTACCTATTGGCATCTCTCTACGCGGCCAGATGAGTGGCACAAGATGAGGACGGGCCCTCTAAAAGACAAAGCACAAGCTATCGATGAAAGGTTAAATCAATGTCAATTCCAAACCTTGGTCCACGGTGATGCGAAGCTGGCGAATTTTTGTTTTGACCTTGAAAAACATGACTTAGCGGCAGTCGATTTTCAGTATGTTGGCGGTGGTTGTGGGATCAAAGATGTCGTGTATTTTTTGGGAAGCTGTCTCGATGATGATGGCTTGCATCAACATGCCGCTTCTTTGCTAGATGAGTATTTTGTCCATTTAAAACAGGCAATCATACATTATGGAGCAACCGTTGATTTCTATGCACTTGAATCACAATGGCGGGATTTATATTCTTTTGCCTGGGCTGACTTTGAACGCTTTTTGTTAGGTTGGGCGACCGAACACTATAAATTGAATTCCTATTCTAAAGCGCAAACTAACATCGCCCTAACTGCGTTTTAAACCATCATAAAGACAGCCGCGATCGCAGTCATTGCTAAAATCAACCACCGATAATAATTTTCCGCAATGCGTTTAACAATTTGCACACCAATATAGGCACCTAAAGCGATAAAGGGCAAGCCAAGCAGGTTCAAATAGAACGAGTTGAGCGAAATGGTTTCCCAACTGAATACATGAAAAGGAACTTTAAAAAGGTTGATAGCCAGGAAGAACCAGGCAGCGGTACCTATGTATTCGTTCTTCGGCAGGCGCATGCTCAACAAATACAATGCCATAATTGAACCTGCGAGATTACCTATCATGGTAGTGATACCCCCTAAGGTCCCCATTAAAACAGCAAACCACAAATAATCTGGGACATTTTCCTTTTTTGATGTTTCCATCCATAACATGATCCCAAGACTGACAAAAATGACCACTGCCATAATCTGTTTGAACATTACATCATCAATGCTGTTGCCAATTACTGTAGCAATCAATACACCCACGGCTGCAGAGGGAAAGAGCTTGATTAGAAATCCCCAATTGGCATGACGGTGGTAATACCATACGGCGAATAGGTCGGCCATGATGAGCATGGGTAGCATCAAACCAGACGAGGCTTTACCACCAAAAATTAGTGCCATAATAGGTACGGCAAACATTGCCACACCGTGCACACCGGTTTTTGCCATGCCAATAAAGAATGCGGCCAGAAGCACCATTACAAGTTGCTGGTAACTTAGTGTGTAGGAAAAAAGCTCAATCACTTTTTTAATCCGCTGAACATCGCCTGGGATATTTGTATTAGCCCCATCGTCACTTTGTCTAATGAGATGGGGGTTTGACCCGTTAGCCAGTTGGCGATCAAAAACATTTGCGCCTCGGCGATCATTTTTGTGTAGGTCTCATGCGGAACAAGGCTGGATTGAGCGGGATCGACCGTTTTAAGTTGGGTTTTAAGGTGCTCGGCTAAAACGAGCTTGATTTGTTTGAAGGTGGAACCTGCAAACACAATGCGAGCGTAGCTTCGTTTATCCCAGAAATGGGCTAGGATCCCTTGAATGTCTTCAATATTTGCGTCTTCTGTTACCGCACTGGCTATGACTGACATTGGCCAACTGAGTCTTTTTGCCAAGATATCGTCTTTACTTTTGTAATGCTGATAAAAGGTTGAACGCCCGACATTGGCCTTGGTAATAATCTCATTTAAGGTGATTTCGTCGTAGGGTTTGCTAGTTACCAAAGCATCAAACGCTTGTTGAAGCGCCGTCAATGTGCGTTGTATTCGTTTGTCCGGCGAGATGTCAGATGTTGAGGTCATAGTTTCTTATTTTACTGAACAATTCTGTGTCGATGTTCAGTATTGAACAACTGTAGGGTTTTGTCCCACTTCTTTTTGCCATGGCTTGATAGTCTAGCGGGAATTCACAAGGAGTAAATCACATGACATCACAAAATGCCCCTAAAGATTTAAAAATAACCGCTTTGTTTCTTTTGGTGGTTACATTGCTATCTATGTTGCTCGTCTTGTTCCATCCCACAGTAGGTGCTGACAACGTCGATGAACAAATTGCCGAGATAGTGCGCGAAGCCGCCCTAAATCAAAGTGTTCATGGCATTCTTATCATATGTTCTTTGCTATTTTATGTGTGTTGCCAATATGGGTTAAAGGCACTTTTTGGCAATTCTCTATTGTTTTCCTTTTCTAGTTTTGCCTTTCTTGTTGGCTCATTGTCCATGTGCGGAGCCGCGCTGGTGAGTGGGTTTATTTTTCCCAACACCATTGTGTGGCTGTCATCTGAATCAACCTTGAGCCAAGACTCCTACAACCTGTTAAGCAGTTTTTCGTGGAACAGTAATCAGGCGTTAGCCTATACAGGCGCCATAGGCTGGTTGTTAGGCATCGCTAGTTGGTCAATTCTGGCAGGAGTTGGGCCAGTTAAGCATTTGCTGATGAGTTCAACAGGTATTGTTCTGTCCGCGCTGAATATGTTTTTATTTGCGACGGGAACTATTCATTTAGATGTACATGGCGCGATCATTTTATTGTTCAGTTGTTGTATCTGGTTTTTAGTTGTTGTTTATATTCTATGGCGCAAGCAATAACCTTTTATTTTGTTTTTGACGGTGCTACCACAGGTGGCATCGACAATTTTTCCAACCAACGGTGTAAGGTAGATTTTGCCGTTTCGAGTTCTGCGATTTTTTGTTCAATGCGCTTAATTTGATTTGTCATTGCGCTCGTGAGCAAAGGACAGCCCGGAACAGGGTTAGCCAGAAATGGGATCGCTGGCTTGATTTCATTCAGTGTGAATCCAACAGATTGCGCCATTTTGATAAAGCGTAATTCATCTAGACTGGATTCTGGGTAATCACGATAGCCGTTTATGCCTCTGGGCGGTGTGCTGATAAGGCCAATTTTTTCGTAATATCTAAGGGTGTCTTTGGGTACATCTGCACGTTTTGCTAATTCACTAGCTTTCATTTGTTTCCCCTTTGAACGGTAGGAATCAGAAATAAATCGCTTGACTATGGAGTGTACTCCATACTTTAGAATGAGGCCATCTCAGACAAACGCGAGATTTTTCAGGAGACCGACATGGCTGAATTTACACCTCTATCTATTGTTGCGACCGATGGTTATAAATTGACCGGAAGACTTTATCAATCAGACAGTGCTAAGGGAACCATCATCATTGCTGGGGCAACGGGAGTTCCTCAACGTTTTTATAGCCGATTTGCGATGCAATCTATCCAACAGGGTTTCAATGTTGTCACTGTCGATTATCGCGGCATAGGCGATTCAGCCCCAGCAACCCTGAAAGGATTTGAAATGGATTATCGAGACTGGGCGAGCAAAGACTTGGTGGCAGTCATTGACGAACAAGCAAAAGAGGATCTTCCATTATATTTAGTCGGGCACTCTTATGGTGGTCATGCGATTGGCATGCTGTCTAATCATGACAAACTTAATGCCGCTTATACCTTTGGCACGGGCGCTGGCTGGCATGGCTGGATGCCGGGTCTGGAAAAGTATAAGGTGTCATTCATGTGGAATGTCATCGCTCCAATTGTAACTCGGGCAAAAGGCTATTTAGGTTGGAGTATATTGGGAATGGGTGAAGACTTACCTATGGGTGTTTACAAACAGTGGAAGCGCTGGTGTCGGTTCCCAAGTTATTTCTTTCAAGATCCTCAATATCCGGGTATGTCAGAGCGGTTTGAAAAGGTAAGACTACCGATAAAGGCGGTTAACTCCATTGATGATAAATGGGCGATGCCTCAATCTAGAGATGCGTTTATGCCGTATTATCGAAATGCAGTTTTGGAGATGGTTGACCTGAATCCTAAAGATCATGGGCTAAATCAAGTCGGCCATATGGGTTACTTTTTTGCGAAGGCAAATGGGCTTTGGGATGACGTTTTTCGTTTTTTTGAACAGTATAAGTAACCTCAGTTCTGGGGGAAAAGCTGTGCAGGTATACCTGATAATCTGAAAGCTTTTCCCTTTCATTTCAAAAACCAAGCAATAAGTTATCGTTGTTTACTTTGTTTTTTATTTTTGCTCCAACCCTTTTTTAACTCAATTACAAATAGATAGTGAACCATGCATGAGGTCGCTACCAACAATGTGGAAATGAGAACCTGTTGGGCTGCGATATACCCAATCAGTAGTAAAAGTAAACTTGTTAGAACCGAGACTACTACGGAAGAAGCGAATAAAATGAACATGAGATCCTCGAAAAAGGGAACTGACTTCCCTTACATTGTTAATCAAGTTTGTGGTAAATGGCGATAAGTGAAGATGCAATGGATGCACCTGCTAGAATACCAGCGCCAATTGGAGCTGTTGCCCCAATAGCTATAGCCATACCCACAAAGGCCGTCGCAGCACCTACCGACACACCCCATTCTGTGGTGCCACCACCGCTGACGCTATTCACTTCGTTTATATTTAACTCTTCCATGAAATATCTCCTGATATTTGTAATTTAACAATTGATTGGCTCGATGACAAAGCATGCAACGATTATGATTGTCACAGGAATACCAGTAATACTTGTCTAAGCGACAAATAGAGATTAGCAGCAATATTGTGGTGCGTATCCTGTACCTGGGTACAGTTTTTCTGAGTTCTAGTTCTAGTTAGTTCATGGACAGGCACAAATCTAGATCATCATATAGTTCATGGACACATATAGTTCATGGACAGGCACAAATCTAGATGATAGTTAGTTCATGGAAGTTAGTTCATGGACAGGCACAAATCTAGATCATGGACATTGAATTCATGACATAGATCATGGACAGGCACATAATCAACGAATCAAACAAGGTCACAAAATGTGGATAAATATCTCAATGTGAACAGTGATTTTGTTTTGAAATTTGGACTAACAAGATGACTGGGATGGGCTCTGCTATTTTTAGCGATTGAATCGCGATTTCAGACGATATCGGGCTAAACAAGTAATTATCTAAGCGCAGGATTTATGTAACGGTCGGGCAGGAGACTATTAAATTCTAGCCAGATTGCGCTTTTTGCCTGTAGCGCCTTTTAAATTGCCTCAATGTGTTCGTCTGACCGGCTGCGACGCTGAAGGTAGTTTCAAAGGATGATGATATCGCTAGCCAACGTTGTTCATCAACGCTCAATCTTTGCAATATAGGGGATTCTCCCAAGGCAATAGTCCCGCGCTTTTCCAGATCATAACTTCGACCTGATAGGTCCACAAGGGCAATGTAATCAATCAGGTTAAAGGTGAGTCCTTCAGGTTGGTTTTGCCTGGGGTTGCCTATAAAAGACATCAAGGTTTTGGGTTGGTAGCCCTTTTTCAGGTTATGAATGCGGCGTTTGATGCTGGTGTGGTTTGATGTCTCTGGTGTCTTTGCAATATTGGCGCGAAGAGGGTTTAAATCCACATAGACCATACAAGCGGCGAGAGCATGCTCATCAAGTAATGCTTGAGACTTAAACCGGCCTTCCCAGAAATGGCCAGTACAGTTATCTTCTTTGTTGGCTTGACGGGCAATAGGCTCATTCAATTCACGCATAAACCAACTGATGTCAGTTAATCGCTGTCGGTAAATAGACAAGGTGGTGTTTACCGTCAATTGTTCCGCTTCCGAGAGAATCTTACCCTCACGAACGAATTGTTGAGTCAACAATGTACCTTTGTGCAATTTGTGCCACCTAGAGCACACCTCCTTGTCACTCAAGCTTTTGGCCTGGTCAAGATTTACATGCAGCACCACATGAGTGTGGTTACTCATGATGGCATAGGCACAGACATCGATAGCAAATACGGTTGATAGAAATAACAATCTGTCTTCTACCCACTGACGACGATGCTCAAAGCTTTTGCCTGTAAGTTTGTCCTCGCCACACAAAAAAGCACGGCGGACACAACGCGACACACAATGATAGTAGGGTGTGTCGACCAAGCTTATTTGGCGTTTCCTTGCTAGCGGCATCATTCCGTTGGGTTGGTGGGTTTGAAGTAAGTTTAGACAACTGGCAGATGTAGGTAGTACAGTTTGTGGCTGTCCAAGTCGTTGCTGTCCAAGTCGTTATTTTTTCGGTCAAAATTACCGGTGTATACAACAAAAGAAGTAGTAAATGGAGGTATTGAAAAGGTCATGCTAGGATGTCTCAAGCAAAGATTTACTGCCTGACAAAGACACGTGATCCTTCTGTGGTGTCATGCAGCTCCTATAACGTTATGTGCAGTGGACGCGGTAAAGATTGAGAGAAAGTTTTAATGAAGTTGATTATGCGAAGTCTGCTTTTGGGATGTGCTTTTTTTATATCATCACTTTTTTGGGTTGCAGCTAACGAAACAACTTCTACGCCTACCGATATCGTTTTTTGCGCGCCACAAGACAATGTTTACCCTTTTTATATGACTGAGAACGGACAATTGACGGGGATCAACCCTGATTTAATTCGCCAGGTTTTTAATCAGAATACACTTCCAGAAGCGACTCTCAGCTTCTCACTTCGACCATGGAAACGCTGTAATGCAGATCTTGAAAATGGCTCGGTTGATATGATGATAGGTGGTTATGATGCCAAGCGAGATAACGTTGTTTATCCACTTAGCTTGGGGTTTGATTTAAACGAAAGTGCTATATCCACGGCTGATGTGTGTTTCTTCAGTATTGCTGGACCACAAATGGAACGAGCACAGAAAGGTTTAAGTAAGACTGGCCCTTTTATTGTAGGGATTGAAGCTGGATTTACTAAACGCCATAGCGAGGAGATCTCTCCTACGTGGGTAGAGCTTTTTAATCCAACAGAAAAGCACCGGATGCTCGAAAAAGGTCGTGTCGATGCAATCGTTCAAGTGTGTTCGATGGATGGTCAATATCCAATCGAATCGATGGCGGAGACCCTGGGTTATACAAATTTTGAAAAGTTACATCCTCCTTATTTGTCAAACCCCGCCTACGTCGTTTTTAGTAAAAAATTTGCTAACTCGCACCACGATCTAGCAAAACGCATTATCGTCCTATTTATGAGTGTTGATAAGGCTCAAGTTTACATACGATATCAACCTAAACGTTCTGCATTGAATTAATCATTGTCTAACGTAACTTGGTAATGCTGTTTGTGCTGCGGTAAACACTTAGACCCAGCCTTTTGTTTTGCTCATTAACATATTATGCTCAGGTACTTTTACCGTCACTTTCGAAGACACAAAGCTTCAGATTTAACCACCATTTTGGTAACTTTGAGCCAATTTTTCGTATTCAGTGCAAGCTGGGGTTACTACATCTCCACTCTCGATTAACTCGTTGCAACTTAGTATCGACATTGACTGTAAACAGGCGGCAGCAGGTTCATATAGTGCCTGATATGGCTCAATCTGGCTAAATTCAAGCACTCCGATGCACATATTACTGACCATACTGTTTGCCATTTGGCGCATTTCCGGGGTCATGTCTGACATGTCCATTTGTGCCAATGCACATTGTTTCATTTTCTCACAAACGGCTTTTGAAGCGGCTTTAAAATCGTCGGCATCACTTGCTAAACTGCTCTTCGAAAACGCTAAAAGAACAGCGATAGCGAATGCCAGTTTTAGATTAAAGATACTATTTTTCATAGGTTCCCTCCTTGCTTATGAACTTCTAAATTAGTTTAAAAAATGTACAGTTGCAATGATCACGACTAAATTCGTTGGGCAATGGGCTGACATGTCTTTTTAAAGGCGTACGCAGGCTTGGAATTTGGTTGATGTATATGGAGATCCCCGAAAAGAGCACTCGGGGATGACGTTGTTTGTTAGTCTCGGTAATGACGTTAGATTTTAGGCTCAGGCACTCTCACCCTACCTTCCATCAATATCCGTGCACTGCGGCTCATAATGGCTTTTTCCACTACCCATTTTCCATCCTGTTGTGTGGCTTTTGCGCCGACACGAAGGGTGCCTGATGGGTGTCCGAAACAAACGGACTCGAGCTCACTACCGCCTGCGGCTAGATTTACTAGTGTGCCAGGAATAGCAGCAGCTGTGCCAATGGCAACTGCGGCTGTGCCCATCATTGCATGATGCAATTTACCCATAGACAAAGCGCGCACCACCAAATCTGTATCGGCTACCGTTATTTGTTTGCCACTTGAAGCAACATAGTCTTGTGAAGGACCAACAAAGGCAATTTTAGGTGTGTGCTGGCGCGATTTGGCTTCAGCTAAATCGGTTATCAGCCCCATTTTCAGCGCGCCATGCGCGCGTATGGTTTCAAACTTCTCAAGGGCGGCTGGATCGTTGTTGATGGCATCTTGCAATTCAGTGCCGGTGTAACCAATGTCTTTTGCATTTAAAAAGATAGTGGGTATGCCTGCATTGATGAGCGTTGCATCGAAACTGCCAATATCTGGAACATCCAAGGTATCAACTAGGTTTCCTGTGGGGAACATATCGCCATCACCGTCGGCAGGATCAACAAATTCCACTGGAATTTCTGCCGCGGGGAAAGTCACACCGTCCAACTCAAAATCTCCTAATTCCTGTACTTCGCCGTCTCGCATGGTTACATAGGCAATGATGGTTTTTTTGATATTGGCTTGCCAAATATTCACGGTGACCGTGCCATTTTCCACGAGCTTTTCTTGGGGGATCAAGCCGGCATGAATAGCAAACGGTCCTACTGCAGCGGATAGGTTTCCGCAGTTGCCTGACCAATCAACAAAGGCTTTGTCGATCGCCACTTGGCCAAACAAGTAGTCAACATCGTGCCCGGGTTGCTCGCTTTTTGACACGATCACAGTTTTGCTGGTACTTGATGTAGCGCCGCCCATGCCGTCTGTGTGTTTAGCGTAAGGATCCGGGCTACCTATTACGCGCAGTAATAGCGCGTCACGGTATTCACTTGCTTGTTGCGCAGGTACAGGCAAATCATTCAGGCTAAAAAACACGCCTTTGCTGGTGCCGCCACGAATGTAAGTGGCGGGTACCTTGATTTGTTTTAATCCATTGTTTACTGCGGTGCTCATGCGCTTTGGCCTTCTGATTCCAAGAAATCTTGGGCAAAACGTTGCAGTACACCGCCCGCTGCATAGATAGAAACTTCTTCCGCTGTATCTAAACGGCACTTAACAGGTACTTCGATTTGGCTTGAGTCACTGCGAGTAACAACTAATGTTAATGTGCCGCCCGGTGAGCGCTCGCCCTTCACATCAAAGGTTTCAGTACCATCTATGTTTAACGTTTTACGTGTGGTGCCTGCTTCAAATTCGACAGGCAATACGCCCATACCGATTAGGTTGGTACGGTGAATACGTTCAAAGCCTTCGGCGACGATCACTTCTACACCCGCGAGGCGAACGCCTTTTGCTGCCCAGTCTCTGGATGAGCCCTGACCATAGTCTGCACCTGCGATAATGCACAGCGGCTGTTTGCGCTCCATGTAGGTTTCAATTGCATCCCACATGCGCATTACCTTGCCTTCGGGCTCCAAACGAGCCAAAGAACCTTGCACAACTTCACCGTTTTCCTGCACCATTTCATTGAGCAGTTTAGGGTTTGCAAAGGTCGCTCGTTGCGCCGTTAAATGGTCACCGCGGTGGGTTGCGTAAGAATTAAAATCAACCTCTGGTACATCCATCGACAATAGATATTCGCCGGCAGCACTGTCACGCATAATGGCATTCGAGGGAGACAAATGGTCGGTGGTGATGTTGTCACCTAACACCGCCAGAGCACGCATACCGCTCATGGTACGCTCACTTGCTAAAGCTCCTTCCCAGTAGGGAGGGCGACGAATATAGGTACTTTTTTCACGCCAGTCATACAGTGGGTCGATATGGTCGCCGTAATCTACGGTTAAATCGAACATAGGGTCGTAGACCTTTTTAAACTGCTCAGGCTTGACGCTTTTGGCCACAATCGCATCGATTTCTTCATCAGTTGGCCAGATGTCTTTCAACGTGATGGCATTGCCATCTTGGTCATGTCCAAGCACATCTTTTTCGATATCAAAACGTATGGTTCCCGCTATGGCATAGGCTACAACAAGCGGAGGTGAAGCTAAGAATGCTTGTTTGGCATAGGGGTGAATACGACCGTCGAAGTTACGATTGCCTGACAATACTGCTGTGGCATATAAATCACGATCGACGACTTCTTTTTGGATAACTGGATCAAGGGCACCACTCATACCGTTACAGGTAGTACAAGCGAAACCGACTATTCCAAACCCTAGTTGCTCTAACTCAGGTAATAAATTCGCGTCTTCCAAATACAGCTGCACTGCCTTTGAGCCTGGGGCAAGAGATGACTTAACCCAAGGCTTACGTGTTAGCCCTAACTTGTTAGCGTTGCGGGCGATTAAACCTGCGGCGATAACGTTTCTAGGATTACTGGTATTGGTGCAACTGGTGATGGCTGCGATGATCACCGCACCATCTGGCATTAATGATTCATGTCGTTCCACAACGCCTGAAATACCTTGTTTAGCCAGTTCACTTGTAGGTACGCGGCGATGGGGGTTTGACGGCCCAGCAATGTTGCGTCCAACTGAAGACAAGTCGAAGGTTAATACGCGCTCGTACTGAGCACCCTCTAATTCATCCGCCCATAAACCGGTCTGCTTAGCGTAGTTCTCAACAAGCTGAACTTGTTTTTCATCACGGCCGGTTAAGCGCAAGTAATCGATGGTTTTTTCATCGATGTAGAACATCGCGGCCGTGGCACCAAACTCTGGTGTCATGTTCGAAATGGTTGCTCTGTCACCTAAGGTTAAGTCTCGTGCACCTTCACCAAAGAACTCTAAATACGTAGATACCACACGCTCTTTGCGCAAAAACTCAGTAATCGCTAAAACAATGTCGGTGGCGGTAATGCCCGGTTGACGTTTGCCTTTTAGCTCAACCCCAACGATATCTGGCAGGCGCATGTAAGATGCGCGACCAAGCATGACAGATTCTGCTTCCAATCCACCTACACCGATGGCTATCACACCGAGTGCGTCAACATGGGGAGTATGACTGTCTGTGCCTACCAAGGTATCGGGGAAGGCAACGCCATCTCTGGCATGCACAACTGGAGACATCTTTTCCAAGTTGATTTGATGCATAATGCCGTTACCTGGCGGGATCACATCAATGTTTTTGAATGCAGTTTTGGTCCAATTAATAAAGTGAAAACGATCTTCATTTCGGCGCTCTTCGATGGCGCGATTTTTTTCAAATGCTTCGGGATCAAACCCTGCATGCTCAACTGCCAAAGAGTGGTCAACAATCAATTGCGTGGGCACGACAGGGTTCACCTTAGACGGATCACCGCCTTTTTGTGCAATGGCATCTCGTAATCCGGCCAAATCCACCAGCGCCGTTTGTCCTAAAATGTCGTGGCATACTACCCGCGCTGGAAACCAAGGAAAGTCTAGTTCTTGCTTACGTTCAATGATCTGCTCAAGGGCTGCATTGAGCTTTTCTGGCTCACAACGACGAACCAGGTTTTCTGCTAGTACTTTAGAGGTGTAGGGCAGGGTGTCATAGGCGCCGGGCTTGATGGCTTCGACTGCTTCACGGGTATCAAAATAATCTAAATTGGAATTGGGCAGTGGCTTTCTAAATTGACTGTTCATAGGGACTTACCTGTTTGTTACTTTGTCTGTTAACCCGCTGGGCTGAGCAAAAAAGAGGGTCACTAGACCCTC
The DNA here is from genome assembly GCF_007197995.1 of Aliiglaciecola sp. M165. Taxonomy (GTDB): domain Bacteria; phylum Pseudomonadota; class Gammaproteobacteria; order Enterobacterales; family Alteromonadaceae; genus Aliiglaciecola. Next base: position 90,077 of record NZ_VKKH01000005.1, on the reverse strand, counting down.
TATCAACGGTTGTATTAACGCTTAGCGCTGACTGATGGGTACAACGCTACGAGGGCCTTGGCCAGTGTAATCTGCACTTGGGCGAATAATGCGGTTGTTACTGCGCTGTTCCATCACATGTGCTGCCCAGCCTGTTAAACGTGAACATACAAAGATTGGCGTGAACAACTTGGTCGGAATTCCCATAAAGTGATAGGCTGAAGCATGAAAAAAGTCGGCATTACAGAACAGCTTCTTGGTGTCCCACATGAATTCTTCGCAGGCTACTGAGATGTCGTACAAACTTGAATCGCCAAACTCTTCAGCAAGTTTTTCAGACCAAGCTTTGATGATGACATTGCGTGGATCTGATTCACGGTAGATGGCATGACCAAAGCCCATGATCTTCTCTTTGCGTTCTAACATCTGTGCCATTTGGATTTTGGCATCTTCTGGTGATGAGAATTTTTGGATCATGTCCATGGCTGCTTCGTTAGCCCCGCCGTGCAAAGGGCCACGTAGAGAGCCAATAGCGCCGGTGATACAGGAGTACATGTCAGACAAGGTTGACGCGCAAACTCTTGCAGTAAAGGTTGATGCATTAAATTCATGCTCAGCATACAAAATAAGGGATACGTCCATCACGCGTTCGTGTTGCGCTGACGGTGTTTTGCCTGTTAGAAGCTTCAAAAAATGTCCGGCAATGGAAGGCTCGTCGGTCATACAGTCGATTTCGACATTTTCATGGCTGAAGCGATACCAGTAACACATGATCGCTGGGAATGCCGCGAGCAATCTGTCGGCCGCTTCCTGTTGCTGTTCGAAATCAGTTTCTGGTTCTAAGTTACCTAGGAATGAACAACCGGTGCGCATCACATCCATTGGGTGAGCGTCGGCTGGAATACGCTGTAAAACCTCTTTAAGTGCTTGAGGTAAGTCGCGTTTAGCGTTCAGCCGGGTGGTGTAATCGTGCAGTTGCAAGTTGGTGGGAAGTTCACCTTTAAACAACAAGTACGCCACTTCTTCAAAGGTGGCGTTTTCAGCCAGATCAGAGATGTCGTAACCACGATAGGTCAATCCTGAGCCAGACTTACCAACCGTACACAATGCTGTTTCACCTGCACTTTGACCACGCAGGCCGGCGCCACTTAACTTTTTATCAACCATGTTTGTATCCTGTTTACGATTATATTTTTAATGTGTAGGGTTATTTGTTTTTGCCTTGAGAGAACAAGCTATCGAGTTTTTGCTCATAGTCGTGATATCCAAGGTAGTCGTACAGATCCATGCGAGTTTGCATAGTATCGACGACGGCTTTTTGATCGCCATCTTTAAGGATAGCGTTATAAACGTTTTCTGCCGCCTTGTTCATCGCACGGAATGCACTTAACGGATAAAGCACCATGTCTGCTCCCCATTCGCCTAGCTCTTTAGCATTCCAAAGTTCAGTTTTACCAAATTCAGTGATATTAGCCAAAATGGGTACATTAAGCGCCTCTGCAAAAGCGCGATAATGTTCTTCGGTTTGCACAGCTTCGGCAAAAATCCCGTCAGCACCCGCTGCAACATAAGCCTTCGCCCGTTCAATAGCCGCTTCAAGCCCTTCTTGGGCAAAAGAGTCAGTGCGGGCCATGATGAAAAAGTCAGGGTCGGTACGTGCATCAACGGCGGCTTTAATTCGATCAACCATCTCTTCTGTCGAGACGATTTCTTTATTTGGACGGTGGCCACAACGTTTTTGTGCAACTTGATCTTCCATATGTACGGCTGCTGCGCCGGCTTTTTCCATATCACGAATGGTTTTGGCAATATTAAACGCGCCGCCCCATCCGGTATCGATATCGACCAATAAAGGCAGGTCACAAGCAGAGGTAATGCGTTGCACGTCAACGATGACATCATTTAATGAAGTCATACCCAGATCAGGTAGGCCATAAGATGCGTTCGCGACGCCACCACCAGAAAGATAAATTGCTTTGTGGCCAATCTGTTTAGCCATCATTGCCGAATAGGCGTTGATCGTACCAACAATTTGCAAAGGATGATTGTCTGCTAATGCTTGGTGAAATTTTTTACCTGAGCTCATGTGAGGCCTCGTTAAATATTAATCTGTTAATAAAAAGCTGTATTTGACCTTACAGCAGCTTGTTTTCAATATTGTTTTTTGAATAGAGGATATGTCGACGCATCAACATTTCAGCCAATTCTCCGTCTCGATTAGCGATGGCTTGAACAATATGTTTATGTTCACCGAATGCCGTTGACACTCGTGGACCGGCCATACCTAATTGCACTCGATACATGCGCACCAGATGGTAAATACCGTTGGTTAGCATCGAAATCAAATGGGTGTTTTTACTTCCAACAATAATGCGGTAGTGAAAATCCACATCACCGGCTTCCTGGTAGTAGGAGTGGCCTGTTTTAACTTCTTCAAAATGCTCAGAGAGCAGCTCTTGTAGCTCAGCTATCTCTTGATCGGTCATATTGGCGGCGGCGAGTCTGGCAGCCATGCCTTCCAACGCTTCTCGCACCTGATAAAGCTGCACCAAGCCTTCGGGTGTGAGTGTAACCACTCTGGCCCCAACATTGGCTTTACGTTCAACCAAATGACAAGCTTCCAAACGATTGATGGCTTCTCGGATCACCGCTCGACTAACCGAATAAGTTGTCGACAATTCTGTTTCACTGAGTTTGCTACCTGCGGTGATAACCCCTTCAACAATATCGCTGCGCAACAGCACAAAGGTTTTATCGGCAGAGGTTACTGGCGTTTCAGCAGGGGTGTTCACGATAGGAAATATCTTCAAGCTATGAAATTGTCGACAATATAGTTAAATTATTGAGGTTTTACAAGCTTGACTACCAATATTGTCGACAATGTAATTTTTTTGAGTTATTGAACAACATAAAAACGAATGGTGCGCCTCACCGCATACCTGTTAGATTCGGCGAGGCATTACAAAGAGGTTGTTAATCCTAGTTTATTTAAGCGCGATAACGCTGGGTTTTTAAAGGTGCCAGCAACAAATAGAAAATCCATGCGAACCAAGATATGAAGATCACAGCCAATAGCCATGCTGCTTTCTCACCACCTGAAGTGCGGTCTGACACGCCTATAGCGATCACTGGAATAATCCAGACAAAAAAGAACAAAACACCACATAAGAAACTAAACATAACTATGACTCCTTAATGGTTTGAAGCACCTTGCTGCAAACACCTCGATTAATTAAGTACTTCATTTCATTGATGTACTTAACTAATACGAGCAAGGGCTATACCAGAAATAATAGTCAATTAATTCAATTGGATAGTGGAAATTAATTTGAACGCTATTTATTAATTCCACTACTTTTTGTGGAATTTAACCAAAACTTCTTTATGCAGACTTTTCTGTTTTCTTTCCCAGTACTAAGTAACAAAGAGGCGCGATTGAGCCGAGAAAAAGTGTTGCGATTACCCAAGGCCAAGGGTTGCGCCCGGCTTTTTTGGCATCGGGAATTAAAAACATCATGACAATAATCAGGGCAATCACCAAATCGGCAAAGACCTGCCAACCAGCAGGGCTATGACGGTGGTAGTCGAATATGCCGATGTAGCCTACTGTGTATAGTGCATAGGCGGTGAGCGCCAGAAAAGGGATTAACAGGCAAAGAGAGAGGGTTTGTCGAGTGCTCATAAATTTCTCCTAAACAATTTGTTAAGTGCATAATGAGCGGTTTACATATACCAAGCAATTACCTCACAGGTAATTGAATTCATACAACAATGAGCACACTATTGCGATTAGAAGCCCAGGTTCAAAGGCGGAGAATTTTATGCTGGACACCAAAAACTTTACCTATCAGTGTCGCAAATGGCGACAATTTCGAAAGTTGTCGCAGCTTGAGTTGGCGCTGCGCGCTGATATCTCACAGCGTCATTTGAGTTATTTGGAGACCGGTAAAAGTCATCCAAGTCGGGAAATGATCGCTCGCTTGTGTGAGGCCATGGACATTCCGTTGCGAGAGCAAAATCGCTTGTTTGAGGCTGCTGGATACAAAGCATTGTTCCAAGAGAGCGCCATTGACAGCGTAGACATGAAACCCGTTTCCTTAGCTCTTGAAAGTATGTTAAATCATCATGATCCCTTTCCCGCCGTGGTTGTCGATAGAATGTGGAACATAGTGCAACAAAACCGCTCAGCACAAACGCTGTTTACTATGCTTAGTGAGCTTGTTACCAGCCAGGATCATGAAGGAAAGCATATAAGTTTTGATCCAAAGAATTTGATTGCACTGACGATGCATCCTGATGGCCTAAGACGATTCATGAGCAATTGGAACAAGACTGCTCCGCTGTTTAAAAATCGACTCAAAAGAGAAGCAATGTCGAGCCCAGATCCTCAGGTCCATGACTATCTAATGCAACATATTGAAGCGGCTGGGCCAATTGATGAAGGTGACCTTTTCCAGCATGACTCCTTGATGCCAGTGATCCCTGTTGAACTCCAAATGGGTGATACTCACCTAAGTATTTTTTCTGTGATCTCTACCTTTGGAACACCTCAGGATGTCACGACTGATGAATTGCGAATTGAGGCGTTTTATCCGATGAATGAGGCCACCAAGCTTTTTTTTCACAAACTGCTTGAGAACTAGTCGACTCTCTTGATTTGTTCCTTTGCTCAGAATAGGCTAGGCTAGTTGCATAACTCAGTGACCAAATACGGTTTAACTGATTGATAATTAATCACTATTTGGTAGTTTCGATTTGATTTTTAGAGTCGAATGAATTGGATAATAAGATGCGCGACAAGCCAAAGCGAAGTTCGTCACAGTGGGTTGCCATGTTGGCTAAAGAAGAGCTGCCCGCAATAACCTCAATCGCTAGTATCTTGGATAAATTTTCCAACGATGATCGTTCGTCAATTCCAAAACTAAGTAAAGTCATTCTTCATGATCAAGCCTTGTCATCCTGTCTGTTGAAAGTTGCAAACAGTTCAAGTCGTTCGCCGGTTAAAAAGGTGACAACGGTATCCCGCGCGGCTATTTTTCTTGGGATCCAATCGGTTAAAAATATTTGTTTGACCGCCAAAGTGTTAGAAGGTCTTCTCAACAGTAAACGCTTAGCACCAGAAGTTTATGAACGTCTAATGCGGTTAATGGCTAACGCCTTTTTTGCTGGTTTGTTGGCACGAATGATGGTGCCAGATTACGATGAAAGTACTCAAGAAGAAGTCTATTTAGCCGCCATGATGTATAACATTGGCGAAACGTCATTTTGGAGTACGGGTAACCCGCTAACCAAAGAACTAATAAAAAAGGCGGGAATGCCTAAAATCGCCTTTGAACAATACTGCGCCTCAGTAGCAGGGGTCAAATTTAAAGAGCTTAGCGTGGGGTTGGCGAAAACCTGGAACCTAGGTGAGTTGTTGGTTAAATCCCTAGATCAACCGCAAAGTCGCACTCGTGAAATGAACATCATTAGCTTGTCGAATCAACTGAGTGAGGCTATCGGGTCACCACCCAAAAATCGCGCTAAATTTGATCAGTTGCTAAAAGATGTTGGCAAAACGATGGACATTGATGTACCTGCAGTTAAAAAGCGTGTTGAGGTGACTCGACAGTTAGCCATAGAGTTATTAGGCTCATACAATGCCTCAGTACTTGAAACCTATTTGCGTCCCATCCCTAAACAACAGGATTTTGCTGTACAGAAGCAAGTTTTGCAGCCAGAACTCAGCGCTGAACAACAGGTCATATTAACGGTAAAATCCCTTTCTGAACTCTCTAAAAGCAGTCGCAATGTGAATGAGTTTTTATCGGTAACCTTGGGTAACCTCGCACAAATATTCCACTATCACCGATGCACGTTTTGGGTATTTAACTCAGACAGATCGACCCTTGAGTGCAGACAAACCGTAGACACTGAGGGTCAGCCCCTGCGATTTATGGGGGAGTTTTCTCTGCAAGATGGCGACAACATCATGACTTACATCCTTGAGCATGGAGAAGCGGATGTGATCGAAGATCACAAACACCCGAAATGGCGTGACTACATGACTTTTGATTCAGAGCAATTGATTGAGTCTGGTATTATTTGTTTAGCGCCGGTTAAAATCAATAATAAAGATATTGGTGTTATCACCGCGCAATACTTAGATAAATCACAGGCTTTTGGCCAAGACGAATTTTCGCACTTTAGCTTCATCACTGATCACTTAAGTCTTTGCCTGTCGCTGGCCTCACGTAAACTTTGACTTTTACATAAAAAAGCCGCCTGTAGATTGCAACAAGCGGCCCAAGGAGACATGGCAGTTCACTAGGCTGCCAAGTTCGGATAAGCATTGTGGACAAAGGAGCCAAAATTACCGTCCGATACTAATATGACGTTGTATCGCAGCAAAAAGTTTAAATTTTTAATTTTTACCCTGATATTCGAGTCAGTAAATTTCTTAGATTGCTCGTTTGACAACTCGCTGTTGCTGCATAGCTTTCTAATTACAAAACAAATAATCAGATTTTTTCAAAAAGATTGGCTATTTGTAGCGGAAATGCGACGTGTTGTTTGGACCTTAGACTACTTCTCCACACTGTATTTATTTCAATGTCTATTTTAATATCAACAACTTATGTGGTTATAAAATTGGGCGCATTTATTCGTTGTAAAAAATATTGACAATGTCTGATGTATATCTTGGATAGGGTCAATTAACTGCTGTCAGCGTCACGCAAAAGAAAACGGCGGTTCATTAGAGCCGCCGTTTTTGGTGTTAACGATTGTTTGAACTGAAATTAGGAAGTCCTACGACGACGCGCAAAGCCTAAGCCTGCGATACCAAGACCAAACAGTGCCAGCGAGCCTGTTTCAGGAACACCGATTATCTGACCTGCATCACCGATGGTCATGTCATCGAATCCAAAGACGTCTGAGCCTCCAGGAACATTGTCAAAACTGACCTGAGTGTACTGATTACTTGTGTCAGTAAAGCCCCAAAAGATAAGACCACCATTGGGTGTGCCATTCAAGTCCAATGTAAACATCGTCTCAACAGCGTTGATATCCGTTAACGTAATTTCCAGATCATTACCAAAGTCGCCTAAATCGGTGCCAAAAAAGCCAAAGGCTGCAATGGGGGCACCAAAATCGATGACAAAGTCGCCGCCACCTGGAGTTTCTACGTATTGTGAACCCGATGTAGCAAATCGACCTGCACCGCCCCCACTTTGAACGGACGCTGAGCCCGATAACGTAGCGCCAATGTTGCCTGTGGAACCGGGGAAGCTTAGGACTAGGGGCGTGCTAGCACCTACTGCAAACCCTTCAAAGTCTTCAGTGCCTACACCACCTGACAATGCTGCGAGAAAATCTGCTCGTGCTGCGGCAGGATCACCAGTAACCGTAGCCCCTGGCGTCAAATTTTCTCCAAAATAAGTAATAGGTGCGGCGTTTGCTGCACTAGTTAACGTTAATGCGGCCATTCCGACTACTGCGGCCAATATGTTCTTTCTCATATACAAATCTCCTTAGTCGTGGTGGTGTGACATACTGCGTTGTCATTGCCTCCCTTCCACTTTGTTCCGTTGCCAATGCGGACGCCCACTCCAGACGCCTACTGATTAAAATATAAGCAATGCCTGTGCCATAGGTGCGAAACCTAGGTTTCGTAGCGACTATCGGGGAGTTCATAAAAAGGTAAAAACTAGTTTTGTAAAGTATTCTGACACTATTTTCCAAGAATGGTAAATTAAATAACCCTATGACATAGTTAGCTTTTTAGCCGAAAAAATGTGTTCATTTAATGGGTCGTTTGAGTATGGCTTGGAATCGTCGAGTGTTCGACACCGACTTCATTTGACCACCTAATTATCTTACGTTTTAAAAGCAAATGTGCAGAAATTGTGCAAGTTCAAGCGCAGCCAAAACCCTGCCCACTTTTAATTGTCAACTTGATCACGATACAAATACTTCAAGGTGCTTCTTATGCGTGTACTGATATTTTCTGTTGTTACACTATTTTTATTTTTGGTCGGCTCTGGGTGTGCAAGTCATCCGAAACGCGGCGGGCCCGAGCGTCAACTGTTTGAAACAGAAATCAAGCCTGATGGTTCAAAGAGATTTCACTTAACACTTATTTCAAAGAGCAAAAACCGATCAGAGCGCTCAGGACGTGCAAGAGGTAATGAACGGGGGCGCGGAGGGGGTAACAGAGGAAATGGTAAGGCTTCTGGTGGGTCAGTTGAGCCTTCAAGTTCGGGTTCTCAGCAAACTCCACAAAGCGAGATAGCTAAGCCCGAAAATTCTGAAGCAGATATGCGCGAACAGGCCATAGCGATTCTTGAATCCAGACTTGCTAACATTCAATACTGTAGAAACGGTTACATCTTGCTTGAGTACTCCCAACTAGAAAATGAAATATTGGTAAGAGGGGAATGTCAAGAAAGTGCTTCAGAACAAGACAAAGAGCGCTGGGAATAGTCATTCGTAGAATATAAAAACCTAACAGAGACGTTGTAAGTAACCTGAACTCGGGATAAGCGAATCCACCCAGCAGCGTTCTTAAGTACGATTTCTGCGTTACACAAGCTCGAAATAACCCGTTATTCCTTCACTTGTGTGCCTTGAACTCGAACTTCAGACCACTACCGGGTCATATGTTTTAGTCTTTTCATTAAAATCAATAAGTTGCAGATTCTCTTATCCCGAGTTCAGGTTAAGTAACATGCAATTACAATGGACTCATAAAGATGGCATCAAAAGGATTGCATGTTGTTGGATTTCACGTTATCGTTATTAAAATATTGACAATCTGGATACTGAAATGACTGAACAATTGGACACACTAACTCACGCTCAAAAAGAACGACTTGCTTTCATCGATTTTAGCTTGCAGTATTTTGGTCATGTCGCCAGAACAGACCTCATCAGTCGCTTTAAAACAGGGTTAGCTGCAAGCACCCGAGATTTTACTGCCTACAAAGCATTGGCTCCAAATAATCTCGTATTGGTACATCAGACCAAAAGTTATCATCGAACAGCGGAGTTTAAAGCGATTTTTAGCCATGATCCTGAAGTCATTTTGACTTCTCTTAGCCGCGGTTTTGGCAATGGTATTTCTCACGGCGTGCAACCCTCTGAACAGTGCTTTGATGCGGTAAGATTAATTCATCCAGATGCAGGGATCATCGCAGCACTGATGCGTGCCATTCACAACAAACAACCGATTGAGTGTGGATATGTCTCAGTTAGCTCTGGGGAAACGACTCGGGTATTGTGTCCTCATGCCATTGTAAATAATGGCCATCGTTGGCATGTTCGTGCCTACGATCGCAAGCATGAAACATTCAGAGATTTTGTTTGTACACGGTTTACTTTTGTAAAAACGCTTCCGCAGGACATCAATACTAAAGAAGGTCGTCAATATGATGAACAGTGGAACACTGAAGTAACCTTAACGTTAACGGCGCATCCTAGCATTGCACAACCACGAGCTATTCAAATGGATTATGCTATGCAAGATGGCCAGATGGTTTTAACAATTAAAGCGGCATTGGCGGCGTACCTTCTTCGGCAATGGCAGGTTGATTGTTCTGTTGGTAGTAAGTTCACGGGGCAAGGTTGTCAATTGGCATTGGCTAACTTGGAGATACTTGAAGGCATTGAAAACACCGCACTAGCACCTGGCTACAAAGTTTAGGCTATGAGAATTACTACGAATTAATGATTCATTAATGAATGATCAGTTGGTCTCGACAACATATTTGAGACGCATTTTACAACGCTCTAGTGCCTCGGAAGTTGATATAGTAAATATGCTTGCCCCTTGGCGTTGTTGCACAAGTTTAAATATAAAATCAGGATCAACAGTATCTTCATCTGCATAGGAAGTGTTACCCATCAACAATGGGTCAGCTTCGTCAAAAAACAATATGGCTTTTTGTTTTTCTGCAAATGTAAACAAAGCGGAAATTCTGGACTTTTCCACTGCATCAAAGAATGCCTTTTCAACAAAAATGGCAGGAAGCTGACAGGCATAGCAGAGATTGGCCAGCAATAAGGTTTTTCCCGTTCCGGAGGAGCCCGCAAAACACATCGAAACAGAAATCCCTTCTTTTGTTGAACTGGCGGCGTCCTTGAATTGGGCTAGTGCTTGCTCACTTAAAGGTGCATCTCGTTGCGGGTGGATGACGCCACTTAATATGTGGGTATACGCCATAGCCCCTGATATGTGTTCACTAAAGTAGGGTTTGCATGCTTGAATTTTCATAGAATGACTTCTGAATTAAATTGATCTCAATTTAAATAACTGTAGTTCAGTATCGCTTCAATGAAAAAACAAGCTATTTTTGTTCAGTCAAAGCCACAAATCTTCCGCCATACCAATTTCCAGTCTTATTATTGTCTTGGTCGTATTGCCGAGACATCAAAGCATAGCTGCCGTCATGCTGCCAGGTCCATTGATAAATACGATAGGTACTTTTAGGTTCATCTGAAAAATGTACACGAAAAACTAAGTTGTCTTTTTCGTCCAGTTCGCCTGTTCCGACGCCATAACGTGAAGGTGAAAAATGAGAAAGCCAATGTACTTTATTCGATGAGCGATCCCAAACCCAGGTTATATTGCCGCTGTTGGCCGTTGGATCATTTGGCGTTGCGACTTCGCACAACAAAGCATCTGGCGTATTTAGTATACGGCAATCGGACACTTGCCCGGTTAGCGGAATAGTCTGAATAGTTTGTTTATCCCAGACCATTGAAAATCCCTTTTGGTCAACGACCCATCGACCTTCAAAGCGCTTCAGCGGATGGATTTTTTCCTGGGACACTTGAGGTGAAGGTTCAATTCCATTAGCACCAAAACTGCTACTGACAAAAAGAAGTAAGAAGCAACGTAGAATATTTAGAATGAGTTGTTTTTGAGCAACTTCAACGGTATTTAATGGCGAAACCGGCATACTTTAGCACCTTATTAATTAATAATACCTGATCACTTCTTTGTGTGGATTGGTATAAGGTGTTTTTATCGCCGATCATCTATCAATTGACGACCTGACTTGTCGGTTAATACGCGTGTAAATAGCCTTTGTTAGTAAGTGCTATGCGCTTTGGTATGTTCAGGGCCACCTTCGGCAAAATCCTGGGTTTCAAAATATAGCGGTTTCATTGAACCGCAAAAACTTAAGCGATTGATCAAGAACTGTTCAGAGGGCACAGCAATACCTGTGTCGATCTGGGTAATGCAGCCAATATTTTGATACAACAAAACAAGATGATCGTAACTCGGCGCTCCTTGGATTTGATGCACTAATATTCGCAACCCTTTGCTCAGCTGCACTTCGTCATACACTTGCAATGTAGAGGGCTCACCCAGTTCCTCAAGCATGCGCATATACTTTTGCTCGCTGAAAGTGAGTTCAACCTGTTCATAGGTCAAGGAGCCACCCCGTTCAAAATGGCCAATGTAAACATCAGCTTTAACGGTTAATTGTTCACCGCGTAGTAGCCGCTGTAAATTGAACTTTTCCGGTTTAATCGTGACCATATCTGCATCACGAACCAAAAAAATCAATGCCGGATCTTTTGCTTCGATTTTATAGATGAGCTGAGCGTTGTGTGGTTTTCTGTATAACGGTAGATGGGACGCATACAAGGCTGAAGCATTGTTAAACACCACCATGCCGTGAATGCCTTCATAGGCCGGGTCGAGAGGTTCTGGGGCTATGTCTGCAGCATCTTCTTGCGCAAAAACCTGACCAGCAATACTCATCAATATCCACAACAACCAAACTTTTTTCATCTCTCACCAACGTATTTAAACAGCTCATTGGGATTATAAAGGTATTAGTTGATTGTTGCAGGAATTTTGTGCGGATTTTCTATCTCCATGCATTCGTCCCAATAGGGATCCTCACCAAAACGCTGGGAGAGGAAATCGATAAAGGTGCGCACACGAGCTGAGACATGACGTGTTTGCGGGTAGATTGCATAAAGGTCCATATCAAACCATTGGTAGTCTGTTAGAACCGGAACAAGTAACCCACGTTTGATCGCCGTATGACAAATAAATGTGGGCTCACATATAATACCTAATCCAGCCACTGCCGCCTCGCGTAGAGAGTCACCATTACTAGAACGCATTCGCGGGGAGACCTGAACGTCTGATGCTTCCCCCTTTGCTGTTTGATAACGCCAGCGATCGGGTTGTTTTATATTTGAATAACAAAGTGTAGGCACTTGCATGAGCTTTTCCGGTGTGTCGATAGGCCCGTATTGGCGAAGAAAAGCAGGAGAACAACACACTACATGTTTAATGTGCGACAGCTTTCTTGCCCGCAAACTTGAGTCTTCTAACTGGCCGATACGCAGTGCTAAATCGAAGCCTTCTTGTATAATGTCAACGCGCCTGTCGCTCATATCGAGATCGATTTCGATGGCCTCATGTTGATGCATAAAGGCAGCAAGTGCAGATGATAAATGACCGATGCCAAAGCTTAATGGTGCGGCAATTTTTATAGTGCCTTGTAATCGTTGCGCTGAGCTTGAAATAAGAGATTCGGTTTCTTCGATATCTTCGAGGATCCGTTTGCAGCGTTGAAAATAGGTCTCGCCATCTTCAGTGATATGCATACGCCGTGTCGTTCTTTGCATAAGTTGCACACCGAGCCTCGATTCAAGATCTTTCATTCTCCGGCTTACCGCTGAGTTAGCCAGCCCAAGTTTCTCTGCGGCTTTGCTCGCACTTTTGCACTCAACCAAGGTGACAAAAATACGCATTTCTTCAAGCTGATTCATAATATATTTCTGAAAAACGGAAAAGTGATTTGATAATTATTGTATTTTTCTATTAATAGTCAAGGTATATGATGTCCTTAACCTAACGTTTAATACAAATCATCGTCAAATAAAGGGCAGAAAAATGAACAAAGAAATTTTAAGAATTGATGCGAGCATGCGAGTAAACGGTTCTGTTAGCCGAGAGCTGGCTGACAAACTAGTGGCCAAATTAACTGAACAACCTAACACTAATGTAAAAAATCGAGATCTGACTCAGTCGGTTCCTTTTGTTGATGAAGCTTGGATAAACGCAAACTTTACCGACCCGGCCGAGCGTTCTGCAGAACAACGGGCAGTGCTAGCCCAATCAGATGCTTTAGTTGCAGAATTAAAACAAGCTGACACCTTAGTGATTGCTACGCCCATTTATAACTTCGGGGTTCCTGCCGCTTTTAAGGCATGGATAGATATGGTCGCTCGAGCTCGAGAGACTTTTCGCTATACAGAAAATGGCCCCGTTGGTTTATTGGAAGGAAAAAACGCCTACGTCATCATTACTTCAGGTGGCACAGAATTGGGCACAGACATCGACTTTGTTTCTGGATGGATAAAACATGTGCTGGGCTTCATCGGCATTACAGATGTGCAGATTGTAAACAGCAGTGGCTTGATGAAAGATCAACAGGCAGCAATCGAGCGAGCCGAATCCAGTATTCGGGCTGTTGCATAATCTAAATATGGATAAGCCTACTTAACCCGAGTTGAGGTCATTTAGAAGCCTGCAATTTTGCAGGCTTTTTTAGTTTTGTTTTAGAGACTCAATTTGCTCCCATATCTTTTCTGCTTCTGCGGTGAGCATTGAATAGGATTTAATGTCTCCGCGACGTTGTGCGTGCATAGCCTCGGTTAACTTAGCATCATACTGCTTGCGTAGTTTTTTACTTGGGTCTGACTTGAACAATCCAAACATTATGGTTCTCTTACTAAATGAATAATACTTTTACTTTTGTAAGTGGCTTATCGATCACCTGAATTGTCTTTTAGCAGCTGTGCGTCAAAGTCTTGTTGTCTTGGTTGCGCCCCCGGAATATCGCTGTGCATAGCCCTTGGTTGTTGAGGGGTATAAGATAATACTTTTAGATTGTGTGACAGTTGATTTACCGTTTTTTGCCAGTTGGCATTATCAATATTAATTCTGTTGTAAGTAACATCGGCATTGACCAAATTAGGCATAGATTTAAGTGATTCGGCTGAACTTAGTAGATTGCCACCAACAACTAGCCACTTTAATTGCGGAGCACCGGCAAGTACCGCAATATCTCTTATTCTATTTTGGCCAAGCATCAACTTTTCCAAAAGTTTAAGATTCGCTAACGGGGTTAAATCATCAATGAGGTTGTAGCGTGCATCAAGCCATCTAAGCTGGGTGAAGGAAGATAGAATCGATAGATCTTGAATGAAATTATTGGATATATCCAACCGTTCAATACTTGTCAGTGATGACAATTGTGTGATGTTCGACAAACGGTTATTAGCGAGTGTTAGTTCCACTAACCCCCGATTGTTTTTTAGCGCAGACAAGTCATCAAAACAATTATCCGCGATCGCTAGAATTATCAAGTTTGTAATACTTTCCAATGGAGTCAAATCGCAAATGGCGTTGTGGGACGCCCATATAGCGACGACAGAATCATTGTTTTTAACGCCCTCTAGTGACGTTATCTGATTAATCGAAATATCTAATCCACGGATGTTTGGCCAATGTTTAACTACTTGAACGTTTGTGATCTTGTTGTGCTCGATGGCAAACCCTTGCAAGTTGTTAAGCGAGGATAAAGCGTCGATGTTAGAAATTTGATTTTTATTTAGCGACAAGTTTGTTAGTGCACTCAACGCAGCAAGGGGTTGTACATCTTCAATCTGATTATTGTTCAGCGACAACTTTTTCAAATTAGACAAGGCTTCGATGCCATCAAGATACCGTATGTTTGCGTTACTCAGATCTGCCGATTCAATCTGATTCACGTTACCGAGTGTCAAAGGAGTATCGACTGGCAGAAGCTTAAGTACTGCTTTTTCAAGTTGCGGATCTTTAAAGGAAAGTGTTTCGGTATTCGCTTGTGCAAAAGAAACGAACACAAATCCTGTGAGCACACCGCCCCACAGAAACTGATTGAATAAAGTTAAAAGAGACTGTTTTGACATTGAAGTGCACATACGCTTTCCTTTGAAGTGATTTAATTTAATCATCCTCTAAGCGTCAATTTAGTGCGTCTCAAATCGTTAATTATACGTGCGGTAGATATATTTTTATTATTTGGTACTCATAGATAGACGATATTGACTGGGTGTCTTACCAACGAAGCGTTTGAAATTTCGATTGAAACTATTCTTTGAATTAAATCCGGCCTCAAAGGCAAGCTCGAGTATGTCCTGTTCTAAATATCGCTCCGACAATCGATCGCACACATATTGAATCCTCAATCGATTGATCAATGAATTGAAGTTTTCGTTACTCAGCGTATTGATCGCCCTGGACAAGGAGCTTGTATTGGTACCTAGACGCTTTGCAACAGTGGCTAACGAAATTTCCTGCTCTTGCCACCAATTACCCTTTTCGATTAATGCAAGCCAACTATGGGCCTGATCGTGCAGTTTTGGTTCATTTCGGCTATTTTCATTTTTGTGCTTTTGTTGATTGAGGGAATTAGCAGTAAGCCAAGATATTGAGGCAATATCTGCCTTGAGGTCGGCGTGTGCCGGGTATTCAAAGTGAGAATGTCGCCAACTCTCGAAAGATAAAAAGCAAAGCAATAGGGCTTGTGCGGCGAAAAGGTAGAACTGCGAAGAAAATGAAGAAGAGATAAATACATGACTGACGGCAGAAATTACCCAGAGTAGAAAAAACGTCGAAGTCATACCTAAAAATGACCTTAACCAAGTCAATCTGTAATTATCACTGTCACTGAATTGATCGTTGCTCCATTGACGGTAAAGACCAAAGCTAAACCAAGATAACAGCAAATAAGACCCCATCGAGAGCGTCACTAAAAAGGATTCAAGGTGCCTTATCCAGTCCATATGAAAGGCTAATGCATCGGCTCTGTGCCCTAGCGGGACGACGAACATCAGCACGCTGTAGTAGCTCACCTGGCAAACAAAAGGAGTCAAATGTAACCAGTCTAATTTGCTCAAAGACCGAGACAATAACGCTTTCAAATACAAATAAATGCACGGCCCATAGGCCAGAGACACCTCCAGTGGTGGTAAATATAACCAACTGTAAGGGTCGTAGAGGTGTTCTTTGCCAAGCAGATAAACGATGACTCTGACACTCAACAACATGACGTAAAAGGCCAGAACGATATTTGCCAGTCGATGTTTAGCTCTAAACACCAACAGGCCAGTGATGATCAAGCCATTAAAAATACTGCAAACAAGGAGAATCGTGTTGATGTGATCAAACATGGGTTTGTTGAACAAAGGCCAAATATTAAGCGTCAGCATAGATCGCTAAACACGATGCCCGCAACACCTTTAACTTATTTTCGCTTAGGCGAAACACCAGGTGATAGAGTCTGAGAAGGAGATAGATAACCAGAAATCAAGTACTTAGAAAAACCCATAAAAATAGCCGATTTTGAGGTGTTAAAATGGGTGAAACATAGATAGAATCAATTCCCAAACGGAATTCTACCCCCGCAATATCACGCATCTGAATCCCGAGTTAGCTGTCTCAAACATTATAATAAATAGGACGATTATGCCTGGGTTACACCGCATTATTCTCATAGACACCCATTTGCCCGGTGTTGTTGAACTTAAACTCGATGGTCACACCAACATTTGTGGTACCAACGCTTCTGGAAAAACCACACTGCAGCGCCTTATTCCCGTTTTTTACGGCGAATATCCAAGCCGAGTAGTGCCGGCCACACGAGACAGTTTTGAAAAGTGGTATTTGCCCAGAGAGTCGAGTTTTATCGTTTACGAATACGCACGCAGCGAAGATGACTTGTGTCAGGTAGTGCTGGCATCCAGTGGCAACGGTGTTAACTATCGATTTATTGGTAAGCCGTTTGAGCTCAATGATTATCTGTATAAAAACAAAGCGGGTGAGCATAGCAGCGTTACCATGAATGAGTTGGCACGTAGTTTAAAACGTTCCAATGTTTTGGTGACTAACTTGCTCAATACCAAAGAATTTCGTGCGGTACTGCAAAACGATAGAGGGGTGCTAAACGACAGCACCAACAATCGTGAGTTGTTGGGTTATGCGAGGATCTTTAGTCTTTGCGAACAGGCGAATCATCTTCGGCATATAGAAAAACTCGCCAAGGCAGTGCATTCCAAAGAAGGCAAAATGGAAACTATCAAGGCGATGATAGCCGCCATATTAGAAGAAGATGGCGTACAACCGCCGAGTTCAAGTTTGAGCCGAAATCGCGTAGAGGATTGGATCAAGGAATGCCATTTAATCAAAGAATTTGAGCAAATTCGTCCTGAATTTGCCAAATTAGAACAGGCCGATCATCAGCTGCAACAAAGTGAATTGCGCCTTGCACAGATCAAGCAACAATTTGACTTAGACGCAAGCAGCCTGTCTGCGTCTCTGGTGACTTTGCAAGGGCAGCTTGACGAAACTCAGTTGGCTAATAAACAAGCCGACACAAATTGGACACAGGAACGAGACACGCTCAACCAAACGCTGTCTGCCGCCAGAGCGGATGTAGAAAAACTGGAATCAGATTTAGAGCAAATTGAAACGGAATTTGATGATTGGCAGTCGCAAGATATTGAGACCCTCAAGAAAAATCTACAACAGTTACCCCAGTGGGAAAGTGAGCTAGAGACAGCGACAACTCGGTATAGCTTATTGACTGAAAAACACCAGGACATTGAATCAAGTTTTAATAAACGATTAGCACAGGTTAGCGAGAAGCTTAATCTTGAATTGGAATCTTACTCTGAGCAAAAAACACAACATCAAAACACCCTATCTGAGCAAAAGGCCCAAGAGCAAGAAGCTTTGCAAAAAATCAAACAAGATTTTCAAGGTCAATTGAACAATGTTGAAAGCGAATATCGTCAGCAATTAGGCGAGCTCAAGGTTAAGCATGCAGAGATATCCGCGACCCTCAAAAATGCTGGTTTTGATGAGTTTGAGCAGAGCCAGTTGGATATTCTTGATGCCACGCTCAAAGAAGCCAGTGTCAGCGAAGATGCCGCACGAGAGAAATATCGTAAGGCGCAGCAAGATTACCAAGCCGCGGTGCAAGAAAGAAACCTGGCAAATTCAAAACTTGAAGCTACCAGACGGGATCACCAAGACGCTCAACATCAGGTTGAGAAGGTTGAAGCCTTGTTATACCCAGGCGAGAACAGTTTGTTAGAGTTTTTACGCAAGGAACAACCGGATTGGCAAGGGACATTGGGTAAAGTGATCCACCCTGATTTACTCAAACGCAAAGATTTAAAGCCCTCAATGGGCAAAAAAGCGGACGGAATTTTTGGACTCAAGCTAGATCTGCATAGTGTTGAGGTACCCGAATATGCGCGCTCTGAACAAACAATTCAACAGGAATTGACCGACGCGCAAAATGTCTTGGCTGAAGCGCTAGAAAAGCAAAATGAAGTAGAGTTGGAATTGGCTAAATCCAGTGAACTAGTGCGCAATCGAGAGTTAACTCAAGCCAAAGCGGAAAGCGAAGTGAAAACCGCTGAAGCCACGCGCAAACGCGCTCAACAAGACAAAGATCATATCCAGCAGGAATACGCTCATGCATTAGCACAGCGCAAACAACAGAACAAAAAGCACTTATCGGCAAATGAAACGGAGCAAAGCAAGTGTCAAAGTCAGCATGCTCAAGCGTTGCAGGAAGTTAAAGATCAACAGCGTGAAGCCGAAACTGAGCATCAGTTCCATTGGCAGCAGCTAATCGCTGATACACAAGAAAAAATCGATACCATTGAGCAACACATTAAACGCGCCAAAGAAGTGGCCAGTCAGGACAAGCTTGCTACCGAACAATGGAAAGCCGATGAGCTTGATAACCGAGGCGTGGATGTCGACGAAATTGGCGGCTTGCAAAAGCTGATCAAAAAGCTGCAAAAAGATATCACCTATACCGATACCCACCGTCATATGGTCAAAGACTATGAACGTTGGTACACCACCTATTTTGTCGGTTACAAGGTCACCTGGCAGAAAAGTCTGGCCAAGGTTAAAAAAGTTGCGAGTCAATCTGAGCGTGAATTGAATCAAAAAGAAGCAGCATTTAAACAACAGCGACAAACATTCAAAGAAATCCAAGTTCAGCTAGAACAAGAACTGAAAATTGCCCGTGAACAAGATGCTGAAGTCCAGAACATCAACCGCAGCATCACCAAGCTTAATCTGCCAAAAATCGATGACAGCGACATTGCCAACTCTAAATCAACGTCTGATTCAATCAGTGTGGCGCAGCGAATTTCTGAAGGACAGGATTTGTTGCAAACTCGGGATCGATTGTTAAACGATATCAAAGTGTATGTTGAGCATTTTGATCAACTCATCGCTGCCCAATCGGGGACTGGTTTGGCGGATATTTGGGAGCGCTCGCGAGAGGATTGCGCGGTCGTTAATGCACAAGGTATCCGCAGTATCGATCATCGGCGGATGGTTGCCCATTTGGCTCAGTTACTCAATGAGGTCGTTCCTCAAAAATTACACGGCCTGCGAGAGCAAGGACGTATCTTCGGTGCTGATTTAACCCAGTACTATAACGTGCTGGAAGACATCGACAAACGCATTGCCAGCCAGAGTCAGCGCATCAGTAAAGAAGTAGACGAAGAGCTGTTTCTTGATGGCGTGTCCGAATCGGCAGTGAAAATTCGCTCGCGAATATCTGAGCTGGAGTTCTGGCCAGAACTAGCTCAGTTTAACAAGCTTTATCAAGCCTGGATGAAAAGTGGCGCGGTGGAATTGCCCGATGATGACTACGCACAGAGTATGCGCCGAGTGCTAGATATCCTTGGCCGCGCGGCATTAAGCGGCGGGATCAGTAAACTATTGGATATTGAACTGCATATCAAAGAGGGTAACTCGCACCTTGTTATCCGCACTGACCGGCAGCTTAATGAGTCTTCCAGTCACGGTATGGCTTACCTCATCTTGTGTAAGTTCTTGTTGGCCTTTACGCGCTTGTTGCGTGGTGGTGCGAATGCCACCATCCATTGGCCCATTGATGAACTGGGCACCCTTCACCAAAGTAACGTGAAAAAGATCTTTGATGCTTGTCAAAACAATAACATCAGTGTTGTCGGTGCCTTCCCGAACCCTGAATCAGAGGTTTTGTCACTGTTTAACAACCGTTATTTGATTGATAAAGCGACACGTAAATTGCAAGTGGTTGAACCTCAAGTTAGTGCCATCACCAAGCGATTACAACAACGCAAAGAAACTGAGTTGGAGACAAGCGCATGATCACCGAACAAGGTCGAATTTTAGAGCGCCTATTGTCGGGTGTCTTTATCTGTCAAATTAGCGATGAGGACGGCTGGCGATATCTCAAAGCCAGCGGCAATAGCGATAAAATTGAATCGCAACTCAACGTGCTAAACCGAACCCTCGCTAGTGCTGCCGATGGCGATGTATTTTATGCAGCATATCAATCACTTGGTGATGATGAGCGTAAGGTCTTGACCCAGCAGTTTCAGGAAATATCCAGCCATCTGGTGCCGCTGGTGGAGTGGCTGTTACTTGTCCAGCAGGCAAATGGTAGTGACGTGCCTGTCACCCAAGGCAGCGCTATTCGTTTATCTGAATTGCAAGGTACCATCGAAGATACACCAGCATTCAGTGAACAATTGGCAAAAATATCACACTACAAGCTCTTTGGTTCAACGAGCGTGTCAGTCGACGGACAGCTTAAGCAAGTTTTCAAACGTCTGACAGATTTGGGGTATTTATTGAGACCGAATCAGGACAAACAGATTTTTATTGCGACCGGAAAAATTGAGTATTTGTTTGAGGTGATAAAGTTCATTGATGAAACTGAGTCTTTATCCCTTGCCGAACAGGCAGAAAATGCGGTTCAACAAGGTAGCTTGATATGAATCAGAATATCCATCAAGCCGGCGTTAAGCTGCTCAATGCAATGAGTCGGCATGCCGATTTGATCATGCATGCGTACTTGTCGGGCAGTGTGGATGAAGCAAAATTCAGTGCCAAGGTTATTGATAGTTTAATTAAGCAAGGCGTTTTGTGGCGACCGGAAGCGGATGCAGAGCTGCGCTTAAAAAACGCAGTGCGCCAATTGCTTGAGTCCAGCTTGCATGACGAACGTAATCGCCAGATCGACGCCAACATTGGCTCGTCATTGGCGAGTTTAAAAACCCTTGCTCAGCATTATAAAGAAGCGCTGCAACATGGTCGATTCGCCGAGTCTCACGCACATTTGTCAGATCTCACCGAGCATGTTTATGCCCTGACCGAAAGTTTGGCAAATAATGTGCGGGTGTTGTTCAGCCGTATCAATAATGAATTTGGTTATGTGTCATCTATCGACGCCAAAATTCGGGAAAACCAATTAGCACAATCGCAAGTTTCCGAGTTGCTAGACCAATTGGAAATGTTTCAGTTTGATCAGCTAAGTGACATCGCAGCAAGTAATCGTGAGCTGCGGCATTTGCTGATCGTCACACTGCAACATAGCTTCTCTCGAGTGACCCAAGAATTGTCCATCGTACAAGCCAGATTGCTGGCATTGTTGGGCCGATTTCGTGAATTTCGTGGACGTACACGGCTGCTTAAGGGCTTCTTGCTACACATGGAGCATAGCCCAGATTTTGTACCGGTTAATTATTGTGGTCTGTCGCAAGTACCTATGCTGTTTAATCAGTCGCCAAGCGTTATTGGTAGTGCTGCTGCCGATACCCAACGAATTGAACATGAAAAAGAGCTCCAACAGTTAGTGGGCGCTATTCGAGCACTAAACCGCCCACACAAACATTACCAACCAGAACGCGCTGCCCATCAGATTCATGTAGAACAACAAAGTGCTGTGGCCTTTGAAGAAGATCGGCTTAAAAAAGCCGTAGAAGCCTACTTCTGCCATGTCATTGATTCCGGAGATCGTGTTACGGCCTTGCAATATTACCAGGACAACAATCTGGAATTTGATCCAGAAGCTTGGTTGTATCAGGTGATTGGTGGATATCAGGGCCTAAGCCTGGAAGAACAAGAATATTTCGCTATCGAACAAACCGGGGAAATAGATCCTGTCTATACAGGTAACTTCATTATTCGTGACGTGGAATTGGGTTTAAGGTAGACAAAGCTAACTATAACTTTGTCTACGCAGATGACCAAATTAATTTTTAATTTAGAACGGTTGTCCGTTGTTTACGTAGTAATTATCTATACCACCTCTGCCGCTGCTATAATTCTGATAAAAATATGACTCTACAGTAACTACCATCGGGCTAGTACTGCAAGTTGCAGAATCCCAATATATATTCCCACTTAATTGATATTCTTGACTACTGTAGTAAAAGTAAATCCTACCAAGAGTGTTCGCAAGCATAAAGGCTCCGGAGGAACTCATTGGTGAATTAGCGCTCTCAAATACACCATAAAGTTGTTCGGGGGAAACTGTTGCCAATTGACCAGAAGTATAGGAATGGTAAACCGGCTCAAAAAAGAAGTTTACTGCTCTATCTGAAATATTCTTTACATAAATATTCGTGAAACGTCTTGGACCTATAGAAACATTAGGAATGAATTCGCTGTTACGATAAAAAATTGGAGTGCTTTCGTCGATTTGGTGTACTGAACGATCCAACGGAATTAACTCTCCATTTTCATCATAAATCATTTCAATTCCAGCACATACTGGTTCAGATGCGCTAACAGAAATTGAAAAGGTGATCGCAATAGAGGCAATGATAAGTTTTTTTAACATCAATAATTTCCTTATTTAATACTTAGTGTTTTGTGCGAGTATATAATTGAATTCATGGACAAAGACTTGTGCAAGTAGCTAATATTACGCAGCCTTCTTAACAAAAACAAACACAGCATGAATTCGCTCTAAGGCTCGCTGTTCTGTATCGCTACCGCTTTTTTTAACAAAAAATGTAGTTTATCGTAACTATAGGAAAACACATGAGCGTACTGGGTTCTTCGATGATATTTCTTGGTGCCGCGGTCGTAGCGGTGCCGATATTTAAACGACTCAAATTGGGTGCAATTCTGGGATATCTCGCTGCCGGCATGGTGATTGGTCCATCGGTCATGGATTGGGTATCGGAACCAGAAACTATCCTGCATTTTGCTGAGCTTGGCGTAGTGTTGTTGTTGTTTATTATTGGGTTAGAGCTCGAACCTAAAAAACTCTGGAAAATGCGTGATCAGATCCTATTTACGGGGGGAGGGCAATTACTCGTCAGTGCTGTGGCTATTTCATTGGCAGTGAAATATTTGATGGGCATCGATTGGACCAGTGCCATTGTTATCGGTTTAGCGTTAGCCCTTTCATCAACCGCCTTTGCCATCCAGCTAATGAACGAGCAAGATATCTTGCGCACGCCTCCAGGTCAGAAGGGGTTTTCAGTGCTCTTAATGCAAGACCTGGCGGTGATCCCCATTTTGCTTTTGGTGCAGGCGCTTTCTGATAGTGGGCAGGCCGACGCACCAGCATGGTGGATCAGTGTCGCCGCAATTGTTGCGGTGTTAGTTGTGGGCAAATACCTTATCAATCCGTTTTTGCGTTTAATTTCTCATTATGGCAGTTCTGAAATCATGACTGCTGCGGCTTTACTGATTGTGATGGCGACAGCGTTAGGCATGCAAGAGGCAGGCTTATCCATGGGTATGGGCGCTTTTGTGGCGGGTATATTGTTGGCTAATTCCAGCTTCAAACATCAATTAGAAACCGAAATCGAACCCTTCAAAGGTTTATTGCTAGGTCTGTTTTTTATCGCCATTGGAATGAACCTTGACTTGCAACTGTTGGTGTCGCAGCCGGTATTCATAGTTTCGGCTGCCATCTTATTGGTAGTAATAAAAACCGCCATTATTTTTGCCATTCTAAAAGCGGCTAAACAAAGCAATACCGACGCAATGCGTGTTGGTTTAATGCTTTCTCAAGGCGGCGAATTTGCCTTCGTTGTAATGGGCCAAGCAGCAATGAGCAATTTGGTGGATGCTGCGCTTGCCAGCCAAATCACCTTGATTGTGGGAATATCGATGGCGTTGACGTCTCCCATCGTCATTCTGCATAGCATGTGGTTTAACAGTCGAAATTGTCCACCTGTTTATGATACACACAGAGAAACTGATGAACCCCGTGTGATCATTGCTGGCTTTGGTCGCTTTGGACAGGTCACGGCCAGGATCCTGGCTGCCAACCATATTCCATTTACCGCGCTGGACAAAGACGCTGAGCAAATTGAATTTGTTAAAAAGTTTGGCAGCAAGATATTTTTTGGTGATGCAACACGGCTGGATTTATTGCGCGCTGCAGGTATAGAACATGCTGAAATACTGCTCGTTGCCGTTGATGGCGAAGAGGACTCGTTGAAAATCGCCCATTTAGTGAGTGAACATTTCCCCCATATTAAGCTTGTGGTCCGCGCTCACAACCGGGCAACAGTCAGACAATTGGTCGACATAGAAAATCTAAGCTACATTCGAGAAGTGTTTGCCAGTGGACTAGATGCCGCTAAAGTTGTGTTAAAGGACTTTGGATTTGATGAAAGACAGGCAAGCAAAATGTGTGATATTTTCGAACGTCACGACAAGCATCTTTTGACCCAATCTATTAACAAATCCAATGATATGCCCAATCTCATCGAAATCAGTAAAAAAGGTCGGGCCGAATTGGAGAGCCTGTTTGCCAATGATGAAAAAGAGATTGGATCTTAGTAAAGACTCAGATAAACGCGTGTCGTCTTCAATCGTATTGCAGGAGATAATTTGATTAAGAGCTTCTTGTTTGATTGGGGCGACACCTTAATGGTCGATTATGTCGACCAATCAGGAAAAATGTGTGATTGGACAGAAGTGAAGGCGGTCGACGGAGCGCATGAAGTACTGGCGCTCCTTTCTCAACGTTCAAGAATTTATGTCGCGACTAATGCGGCAGATTCTTCAGAACAAGACATTCAAAAAGCGTTTAAACGAGTTAAGCTTGATCAATTTATCTCTGGCTATTTTTGTCATGGAAACATCGGGGTCTGTAAACAAAGCGGTGAATTTTATACTAGGGTTGCCAAGGCGTTGGGAGAGAAACCCGAATCTTTGGTTATGGTGGGGGACAGCTTTAATAACGATGTGCAAGCGGCCTTGGACGCTGGCTTGAAGGCTATTTGGTTAAATGCGTTAGATTGTCATAGCAATATAAAAGGAAGATATAAACAAATCAAAACGTTGCCTGAACTAATAACTCTGGCAGTCTAAATTCCATTCTCTTATTCCCCTCTTGAATATTTAAGAATCTGACCTTTAAAATGTTTTTCTAGGTATTCTGTATGGACAGGTTTAGCATGCTCGCTAGTAAATCCGAATGCCTGCATTTGGGTGCTGAGCTTGCTTGCTCTACCCCTACCTGGGTCGACAATGATGACTTCGCACTTATCCTGTGCGTGATTTTCGATAAACCCCGCTAACAGCGCGATATGCTGATCCTCATAAAGTAAGTCACTCCCTATGATCAAATCAAATTTGCCAAGCTGGCTGTTATCATCTGCCCAATCTACTCGCTCAAAATCGATGTCTTTACCTTGATTTAGCTTGGTGTTTCTGTCTAAGAAAACCTTCACTTCTGGGTGATAATCGGTTGCGGTGATATTTTCATGCTGTTTATTCAACAGAATACTCGACAATGCAATGCCGCAGCCTACTTCCAGAATACGTTTACCACTGGTATCAAATTCAAGAACATAATGGGCTAATACAATGCTGGCAGGCCAAATGACGCCAAATAGAGGCCAAGTTGCCGATGATATTCCCAATTCCAGGGCGAGCCCCTGGTCATCGTTAAATTGTTGATTATCACGTAAGGTACATAGGTGGATGTCATTGTTACCAATTTCAATCGTTTGATAACGTATGCGGACGGGAGAAGTCATATTTGCCTTAGTCATGTTGCAAAGCTAAGCCAAATAAGGGTAAAAATATAAATGACGAAACAGGGATTGACTAAGAGTAAAGGATTTATGGTGTTAAACAAGGAGTTTCACCCACGGTTTTTCGAAGAGGCTGAACAAATACTAACAGTAATACTTAGTAACACCTTGATACTTATAAGCTTTGCATCAGTGAGCAGCACATGAAAATAGTATTTTTTTACGGTTTGTTTATGGATGAAAATCTGTTGAGACAAAAAGGCCTGGCGCCTAAGCATGTCAAATTGGCTCGCGTAGATGGATATGCTTTAAGGATAGGAAATCGCGCCACATTAATTAAATCTGTTGATGAGCGTTGTTATGGCACTGTGATGCAGTTACAAAATGACGAACTCCAAACTCTATACAGCGAACCAAGCGTCGCTGAATACATACCTGAAGAAGTTGTAGCAACAGCGTTAACGGGTGAAAGTTTGTCGGCGGTCACTTATGTCCTACCAGTTGAAAAGCTGCAAGGAAAAAACGTTGAGTATGCCAAATCTTTAGCCATTGTCGCTAAAAGCCTTGCTTTGCCCAAGGACTATATCGAAGAAATAAATGCATGGCGTAAATAGCCTATGCTCTGTGGATAGTATTATTTATTTACGCAATTTATGTAGGTCAAAGGAAAAGAGATGTATCAAAACATTTTGGATTTTTGGTTTCATGAGCTAACTCCGGATCAGCATTGGCAAAAATCTGATGAACTTGATTTAACAATCAAAACAAGATTTGGTGATTGGCAGCAAAAAGCTGCCCGAGGCGAACTTTTTGATTGGCGAAAAAATCCTGATGGGGCGTTGGCGGAAGTGATCCTTTTGGACCAGTTCTCTCGAAATATATTTCGTGATACTGCACAGGCTTTTGCCTATGATTCAGTTGCTTTAGTCCTGGCTCAAGTGGCGGTTGAAAAAGGCTTACATCTGAAAATGTCGATTGAACACAGGTGTTTTTTATTTATGCCCTATATGCATAGCGAATCGGTAGACATACATGATATAGCAGTTGAGTTAATTACTGAATTTGGTGACGCCAATACCTTGGACTTCGAGCTACAACACAAGGCAATCATCGACAGGTTTGGTCGTTATCCTCATCGAAATCATATTTTAGGTCGGCCATCTACCGAGGAAGAAATTGCTTTTTTAAAACAACCTAATTCTGGTTTTTGACGCCAAATAAGAAGCGTCTCACATTCACACGGACTTCCGAGAAGGTGAATCGGTGTAAGAACCGGTTTCAGCATAGAGGCAGCATTACTAACGGGAGTGACAAATGAGGCTCTAACGTTTCTCTACCGATATTCGAGGAACTTTATTCACGGTGCGAAGGTTGTTTTAAAGGTCGCTAAGCCAACAGGACGATTCTTTATAGAGATGTATGCGGGTAGTAGGAGACTAGAAGCCTCCAGCTACCCTAATTAGCAAGAAAACTATTTATCGTATTTATTGACAATCTCATTGACTAAATCTCGCTCATTGAGCGGATTATCGTACAACGGGAAATCGGGTAAAACAGGCTGCCCACGACCGTTACCGCTAGGTCTAGATAAATAAAACCTGGGACTCACAGCTTTTAGCCCAGAATGAGGGAAGGTAAAAAACTGAATACCGCCAGTTTGCCATGAATAGCCCGCAGAAGCTTCCCCAACAATTTTGCCAAATCCAAAGTCTTGAACAGTGTTTGCGAATACGATTGCCGAAGAATAGGTAACCTTGCCCACCACAACAGAAACCTTACCTTTGAATTTAAGCGGCTCGTTGTCTAAGGGTGCTTCAAATTTGTCATAATCAGCTGTAACAACATCTCCTTCTGTTTCGCCTTCATCCATATATTTCGCGATAATCTTTTTAGTATATCTACTTGTATGTCGATATGGCTTATCTGCAATATAAGTCAACAAACCATTTTTCCACATATCATCATCCCCTCCGGGGTTTTTGCGGACATCAATGATGAGATGTTCAATATTACTGTCTTTAATTGTTTGGAAAGCATTTCTAGTAAACTGATAAAAACGTTCTTTGTCCTGCCACCAAAATAGATTGATGGTTAACAATGCTTGTTTGTCGTCCAGTAATTCAAATTTAAACAATTCTTCGAACGATTCATTAGATATTGCTTTAGGCAGCGATCTTGTTGACTGAAATACTCGTTCCTCAGTCTTACCCGCTTTTTTGTACACAATTGAAAAACTATCGCTTTGTTTTATGAATAACCAATAAAATAAGGCAAATTTATCTGATAGTAAGCTCTCTCTATGACGAGTGCTATCACCATACATCCTAGTTATTAATTTCCCATAAATATCCGCTATAGCCATACCATTAATGCTAGATATTTCAGCCATTGTTAACGGGCTACTTGCGCCGCCCAGTTTTGTTGAAATATATACCTTTTCTTTACTGACGATGACTTCAAATGGAAACAACCCATTGTCTTCCTTAACAATAGCATTGATAAGTTTCCCCTGACTTTGAACCATAATATTCATATGGCCATCGTTGAACTGGCTATTAAAAATAGATATTTCTGAAAGAAACGTTTTTACGTTTGCTGGACGGACGGTTTCATTTGTTATTTTTTTAATATTCGCATCAAATTGAGCCAAGTCGTCTATGCGAATGTTCAGATCGGGATGTGTGTTAGTCAGCCAGTCTCGCCAAGATTTCAAATCCTCATTCATTTGTTCTGGAGTAAGGATTTTTTCTAGGCTTTTTATACTGTCATTAGCTAATAATGTATTTGAGCTGAAGGTGACAAATAAAAGAATTATAAAGATCGTTTTTTTCATTTAGTAAAATATTTCACTCCATTGTTGATTGCTGCGGCGCAAGGATTTTCAGATTATTAGGAGTGCACTGCGGCGAATGCGCGGTGCTCACAAACTAAAAAGCGCCGTAGACTAACATGCAATGAATAATTTTATTCAACAATAGCAATTGCTTAGGTAATTTCTGTAATATTTGGCAAAAGCGAATAGGAGGTGAAAGTTTGCTTCTTAACGATGTACAATTCGCTAAAAGACACCTGTCGGTCGAAATAAAGACGCATACGGAAATCTCTCTAAGCGATATGATTTAGCAAAAAAGTAAAGTCCCGCTAGCGAACACTTTCTCGCCAATGTTGTCGATCATTTTTCAGATAATTGGGTATCGGTAAATCAGCTGCAAAGGTCAGTACATTAAAATACAAAGCGGCGGAAACCTGCGTCGCTATTTCCATGGATTCCACATCGTCAAAACCGGCTTTTTCCAATAGTTTAAAATCCGCTTTTTGCAGCGAGCAATCACTTTTACTCAGCTTGGTCGCCAAATTGATAGCTACCTGATAGGAGTTGGGGATCACGCCTCTGGATTTGTTCTCTACTATATCTTTTAAGTCGCAAAATGCTAAGTGCTCGGTCATGCGAAGAATATTCTTGGCGTGTATGTTCATGCAGTAGGGCACGGTTCTGTGGTACGCCACAGCGAAAAATATCAATTCTTTTAATAGTGGCGGCAAGTGACTTTCGACCACGCAGTGTTTAAGCATTGCCCACATGCCTTTAACTAGATGGGTTGCGCCTCCCAAACACGTTGCCCAAGAAGGAGGTTCATCAACGTTCATGGTCAAGCAAATTTCATCGTAGATCTCTCGCAGTTCTAATGGTGCAGATTGATAATCAACTGGAAGGTAATTGCTCATGTTAGGACACCACTTGTTTTTTATTACGTTTGTCTTGATACATACGGTGATCGGCTAACTGCACCCATTGGTTAGTATCACCTTGGGTTTCTGAAAGGGCTGCAAAACCGATGCTTGCGCCTACCGGGAAATTTAGTAGTTTACTGATCCTGCTAATTGCGTTGTTGAACCGCGCCAAAATCGATTCGATAAAAGGCGTGGCATTTTGTGAGAACAGCAACGCAAATTCGTCTCCACCAATGCGAAATGCACTGTCGGTTTGACGTCCTAATTGACTCAATTCAACTGCCATTAACCGAATAAATTGGTCACCTGCCTTATGACCTAACGAGTCATTCAATGG
Source organism: Aliiglaciecola sp. M165 (assembly GCF_007197995.1). GTDB lineage: Bacteria > Pseudomonadota > Gammaproteobacteria > Enterobacterales > Alteromonadaceae > Aliiglaciecola. Next base: position 60,160 of record NZ_VKKH01000005.1, on the reverse strand, counting down.
CTTCAAGTGGTCTAAATCAATGATGGCGATACTCCAGTCATCATAAACACGCTTTTTATATGCACTGTTAATTTTTTCCAAAGTTTTTTCGTATGCACTGCGATTTGCGATACCAGTGAGGGGATCTTTGTCAGCCAAAATTTTCACCTCTTCAAGTTGATCAGTAGCGCTGCGTAATTGGAAATGTGAGGACAGTGCCATAGTAGCGATATCGATGACTTCCTCAGCATGGGCAAAGTTGACGTCACTACTGTCGTGCATGGCCATTATGTGTCCAATAGGTTTACCATTTGGTCCTCTAAATACTAGTCCTGCATAGGTTTTAACGCCCAGATCTTGGAGTGCCTGATAATTGGGAAATGCTTTAGTGACATCTTCAAACATAGTGAAGCGATTGGTATCAACAACGGCCTGGCAAGGCGTACCCACGATGTCATATTCGAAATTGTCTACCTTTAAATAGTTATCAAGGTAGGATAAGACTTCGAGTCGACCTTTTTCTCTAAATCGTGTTATCGCGACCCATTTCCAGCCTAAACTGTCTTGTATCGCTTTTGCTGCAGCGTAATAAATGTCGTCTGACTTTTTAAGTAAGTCGGTCATGTGTTTTAGTGTGAAGACCGACAAGGTGCGATGAGAATATGACATATCAACAATGAGACTGGTGTAGTCATGTTCACGGGTCATTTTAATTTTGTAACCTAGAAAATCGAAAAAACCCGGAAGTGTGGTTAAACGTTGCTTTGAATGTTCTAACATTGAATGTTTGAATTGTTCGGGAAGCTTATCAAATACGGCATTGCTAAACACTAAATTGCCTTGTTGGTCGAGCATAGCCGTAGCGTCTGATATTTGATTCAGCAATGATAGTAAAGCAGTTTGATTTAATTGATTCGTTGACATTATTTTAGCCCCAGCATTTACATCCACTTAACCGATTTAGATCAGGTTTGCTTACATGCTAGTTGGCTATATGTTATACCGAATTCAAATTATTCCTTATTAAACATAACGATAAAGCAGCAATGCGGCTGGGCAAATACTTGGTAAAAAAGACTGAATTAAAAGTGTAAAGATTGTAAAAGGTATTCAACAAGTATTTCACCTGCATCGGATATGTGTGCTTTTAATATATTTTTGCCGCGATTGAGTTGTTTTTGTTTCACGGCGTCGAGTAATTGATAATGTTCCTTTTGACTTGCTTCTAAGTAATTGAGTTTTTGACTATGGAAACCAATATATCTTCCGCATTGTTGATGTAAGGCGGCGACAGTGTTGAACAAGGTGGGCCTATTGGCTGCTTCATATAAACAGGCATGGAACTGCCAATTTAGCTCACCTAACTCTTCAATCGTCAATCCCTTACTTTGATCAATCACCGCTAGAAAATCCGCTGCTTTGCCAAGAGTTTGTTGGTTTAACTTTGGGATGGCGTGGCCGAGCAACAGAGGTTCCAGGTACATTCTCATCATGTAAAGATCTTCGGCTTCTCCTGCTGTGAAAGGAGGAACCATTACTCCTCGTTTGCCACTGCCTGTTAACCAGCCTTCATTTTTTAAGCGCTGCAAAACGTCTCGAATAGGAATGCGGCTGACGCCATAACGTTTTGACAAGGCTTCTTGTTTTAACGGCTCACCAACTGGAAGCTGGTTACTGCGAATATCCAGTTTAATTTTTGCATATAACTGCTGTGCAGGTTGTTTTTGCATACTAGTTTTTAGCTGAAATCATGACAGTAAGTAATCCTAATACAATACCCCAAAAAGCCGACGCAATGCCAAAAAAGCTTATACCTGAGGCGGTTAATAAGAAGGTTAACATTGCAGCTTCTCGATATTGAGGTTTTTCAAAAGCATTGTGGAAACTGCTTGAAATTGTAGACAACAAAGCGAGTCCGGCGATGCTTGCAACTAACGCTTGGGGAAACGCTGCAAATAGCCCCACTACAGCTGTTCCAAACAATCCGGCGATAATGTTAAAGACACCTACAGACACACCTGCAATATATCGCTTATCAGGATCCGGGTGGGACTCCTTACTAGCGCATATCGCTGCGGTAATTGCCGCGAGGTTATAGGTGAAACCTCCAAAAGGCGCAAAGATCAGCGTGGTGATCCCAGTGGTGGTAATTAGCGGTGAAATACGTTGTTGGGTATAACCACAGCTTTTTAAAATGGCGACCCCTGGCAAATTTTGTGAGGTCATGGTCACGATGAACAACGGAATACCAATCCCTAACATCGAGGATAACGAAAATTCCGGCATGACAAACTCCGGTGAGGCTAAGTTTAATGACAAAGCCTGTGATTGGAAAGTGCCGTTCCAAATGCAAAATATCGTGCCAATGACCAGAACCAATGGCACTGCATAACGAGGGACAACGCGTTTTAATAAGAGAAATGACGAAATGAGTAGCAACACCAAACTCGCTTGCTGCTCGATTGCAGTAAACAGACCAAGACCAAATTGCACTAACACTCCGGCGAGCATGGCAGAGGCTATTGGTAATGGAATGCTGCGGCCGATTCGGCTAAAAATCCCCGTTATACCGACAATAAAAATCAGCGCGCCCACAAATAAAAAAGTCCCGGTGGTTTGCGCAAGATTGGTTGTGGTTAAACTGGTTGCCAGCAACGCTGCACCGGGGGTAGACCAAGCGATAATCAGCGGTCGCTTGTACCACAAAGACAAAGCCAAAGTGCTTATGCCCATGCCTAAGCCCAAGGCCCACACCCAAGATTCAATTTGAAGTGTGTTAGCCCCGGCGGCTTGTGCTGCTTGAAATACTATGGCCATGGCGCTGGCAAAGCCAACTACCACGGCAATAAACCCCGCTGAAATTGCTGACAGGGATGTATCTTTTAAAAATTGATCCATTCCAAAGTATACAAAAATAAAAATGTATACATTTTATAGACTGAAATAATGAAAATGAAAAGAAAATTATTAAATTGATGGTAAAAAAGTGTGGATTGGTATTAAAAGGCATCTGCGCACTTTAGTGCTGCCAAATAGCCAGTTCTCAGTTCAAATTTTAGTGGTAGTAGAGTGTGAAAGCTTTATTCGGGCAAAGGAATAAATTCCTTGTCATCACCTGGGACTTTCGGAAATTTACCTTGTTGCCAGTCGCGTTTGGCTTGCTCAATACGTTCCAAGGACGAGGAGGCAAAATTCCAATACATATGGCGAGGAGACATTTCTTCACCACCAATCAGAGCGATTCGGGCATCTTGTGTGGCAACAACCGAGTGCGTGTCACTATTGTTCAAAATTGCCATTTCGTATTGCTTCACTTCCACACCCGCTATCTCTATCTTTCCTTGTGCTACGTACAAAGCCCGCTGCTGCGCATTGGGTAAATCTAATTGCAGTCCATCAGAAAGATGAGCCTCGATGTAAAGAGTATCGGCAAATGTCTTTACCGGCGATGTAAGGCCGTAGGCACTGCCGATCATTACTTTTACCGCAACACCATTTAAATCAATATGAGGAATATCTTTGTCGGGGTAGTGATAAAAGGCCGGGTCAATTTCCTCATCTGCTTCGGGCAAAGCCATCCATAATTGTAACCCATGTAATCTGTGCGATTGCTGATGGACCTCCGGACGTTCGCGTTCAGAATGCACAATGCCTTTACCCGCAACCATTAAATTAATGTCGCCAGGTTTAATGGCTTGTTTATACCCTAAAGAGTCCCTGTGTAGGATTTCTCCTTCAAACAAGTAGGTAACGGTAGCCAGATTTATATGAGGGTGAGGGCGAACGTTAATGCCCTGACCAGGTGAAAAGTCAGCAGGACCCATGTGATCGAAGAAAATCCAAGGGCCAACCATACGCTGTTTTGCAAAGGGTAATAGCCGTCTAACAGAGAAATCACCAATGTCCTTCTCTTTTGGGTGGATGAGCAGTTTAATCGCAGGGCAGGGGGCTTTTTCGCAATCGTTGGAAATCAGCTTATCTGATGGGTTGCTCATAGTTTGGCATTACCTGTTGTGGGTTTTTTTAGCCAGTATAGCCAATAAAAAGGCACCTATATACATGGTCACTCCATATACGCCTGCTGAAATGGCATAGTCAGGATGTTTTAGGATAGATACTGCAATCAAAATTGCTAACGCAGCATTTTGAATACCCACTTCAATGCCCAGGGTGACTCCATCAATCGCCGGCAATTTCGTTATCCAGCCAAGGGCGAGCCCTACACCGATTGCTAATAAGTTTAGACCGAGTGTCGCCATAAAGACTGATGAAAAAGACGAGATTAAAGTGTTACGTTCTTCGATAGATATTGCCACTATCATCAAGGCAATAAAGACGCTGGAGAATCGTCTAAAGTAGGGTTCAAGGTAAAGGGCGGTTGCTTCGAATTTGTGTCGAACAAACAAACCAATGGACACAGGGATTAAAGTAATCATGATCAATGACACAGTGGTGTGCCCAATCGAAAAGTCTTGAATGTCCGATTGAGAGAAATACCTTATCGCCAATGCAATGATAAATGGCGTCGAAAATACACAGATTACCGTCGATATAGAGGTCATCGTCACCGAAAGCGCTAAGTTTGCTCGCGCAATATGACTGATAACATTGGACATAGTACCGCCAGGGCAAGCCGCTAAAATCATTAAGCCAATCGCCAAAGGTGTGCTCAGTTCAAACCCGATAGCAATCACAAAGGCTAGGGCTGGCATTAAAATGATTTGCCCTAGTAGACCCGCCGCAATGGCTTTTGGCATTTTGACGACCCGTAGGAAGTCTCCAACCACTAAACTCAGGCCCATGCCAAACATGATCAGTGCAATGATGATCGGCAACGCTGTCTGGGTCAAAAATGAATCTTGCATCACATATACACCTTGATGTGAACCTTCAATTAGCTCATTTTCTTGAGCCAGCTAAGCGGAGCTATTTTTAGAATAAAGCGCATAAATGCCCAAGGCCAAACGGGTACATAGCTATTTCCGCCTTCTTTTTCAATCGCTTTAACCATCGCTTTGCAGCCTGTTTCAGTATCGACAATAAAAGGGACTTTTTTCACTTTTTCATTGATTTCACTGCGTATGAACCCCGGGTGTACTGTAGACACTTTTATGGGTGTTCCCAGCACATCAATGCGTAATCCCTCAGTCATACTGCTTAAGCCAGCTTTGGTCGCGGCATAGACAGTCATAGCGCGGCGCGCGCCACGAAATGCACTGATTGAAGATATTGTCACTAAGTGCCCGGCATTTTGCTCCCTGAAAATCTCCATCGCTGCTTCACACTGGGCCAATGCTGAAACGAAATTAGTGACAGCAGTTTGTTTATTAGCATAAAAGTAGCCGGTACCGATAGAAGCGCCTTTGCCCATACCTGCGTTGACTATGATCCGATCAATCTCGCCAAATTCTTGTTTAAATGCTTGAAACACTTCAAATACCTGGTCGTGGTTGTCCACATCGAGAGGCATCACCGAGATTTTGATGTCTGGGTTGATGGATTGCAGCTCAGCCTTTAACTCTTCTAATCGTTCGACACGACGGGCACAAAGCGCCAAATTTCGCCCCATCCTGGCAAATTCAATTGCCATACCTTTACCAAGGCCGGAGCTGGCACCTGTAATGAGAATATTTTTTCTTAGCATATGATTTGATTCTTATTTTGTTTTATTTGTAGGTTATAAGGGCTTTGTCTTTGCCCTCAAAATGACTGTGATCATTTAACGTCGAAACAAAAAGACGAGATCCTGTACTGACAAGCTTGGTGATACCACAATTCACCAACGTCCAGTTGACCTGCATGACTTTGCTTGGGTCGACACCGAGCAATGCCTGACTGACTACAGATATTGGCCCGCCTGAAGAAAATACCGCGACATGCTTTGCCTCACCCGCATAGTCAATTGTATTACTAAGCGCCTGTCTGATCCGCTGCTGATAGTGCTGCCAGGATTCGACATACTCATCATCGTGCTCTCCCGCTATCCAACGGTCCATTGCACGATTGAACATCGACTCGAAGGCCTTCTTAGGATGCGTTTGACTGCGCACCCAGCGCTCGATTGATGGCGCATCACAAAACTCAGGGCCTAACTGAGCAAGAATGTCATTGTGATCATACTCGTTCCAGCCAGCTTCTATCCGCAGGTCGTCTTCATCGAATGCATGCTGCATTGCATTGAGACAATTTTCTAGTGTTTGCCGATGACGGAGCATACTGCCCAAAACAAGCTTATCAAACTGACCCACTCGAGATTGTAATGACTCACCTAAAATTCTGGCTTGTTGGTGGCCATGTTCGGAAAGGTTATCGTAGTTTTGTTTTCCAAAAGACGCCTGCCCGTGCCTAATAAGGTAAATAATGGTCATGACTGGCCTCGTTTTATGGCCTTTTTACAACGCCAAAGCAAGTAATGCACAAAGAACCAGATATTCTTGAAGGCCGGATTATCGGTTTGCTTATGATGATATCGGTAATAGATCTGCTGAGCGATTGCGGCTAAACGGAACAGGCCATAGACTTCATAAAATGTAAAATCATCTACCTTAAAACCGGTTTTTTGAAGATAATAATCGATCACCTCTTGGCGAGTTAACATTCCGTCAAGGTGAGTGGGTTGTCTTCGTGTTCCTTTGGCGATACGGTCATCACCTGCTTCTACCCAATAGGCTAAACTGTTGCCTAAGTCCATTAGTGGATCCCCCAAGGTAGCAAGTTCCCAATCTAGCACACCGAGAATGTTGGTGGGTTGCTCGGCATCTAACACCAGGTTGTCAAAACGAAAGTCATTGTGTGTAATGCAAATATGCTCATTGGCTGGAATATTGTTTCTGAGCCAATTCATCACGTATTTGGCTTTGGGCACATTCCAGGTTTTAGCCTTGGAGTAACGGGCAGTCCAACCTTCGATCTGACGTTGAGTGTAACCCACCCCCTTGCCTAAATGTTCGAGGTTTGCCGCTTTGTAATCGACTTGGTGCAACTCAATCAGACTGTCTAGAGCCTTCAAGCATAATTCTCGTGTTTGCGCTTTATCCAGCGAAACACCTCTTGGTAGATTTTTACGAGGGATCAGGCCGGTAAATTTTTCCATCACATAAAATTCGCTACCAATCAGTGAATCATCATCACTGTGGGCAAGCATCTCTGGAACATAAGGATAAACAGGCTTCAGGGCTTTTTGCAGACGGTATTCACGGCCCATATCATGGGCACCTTTAGCTTTTGTGCCTTTTGGTGCGCGGCGCAAAATGACTTCTTTTTCTGGATAAACAAGACAATAAGTCCAGTTGGATGCGCCGCCAGAATATTGCGTTACCTCAGGTATGCCAGAGACATCACCAAGCTGCTCAACTAACCATGGATTGAGCTTTTGCAAATCAAGCTCTTCGCCACGTCTTACGTTTCCGGCTGTATCTATGGCAGTATTTTTTGTGTTGCTTTGGGCGTCAAGATTGTCCGCTTGGTTCATTGATGACCTCTTATATTCATCAATTTTTTTTGGTTTTTTGTTTAATCATATTCAGATAGGTTTTTGTCGGTAAAAATCGTTTCAGAGTATAAGCGGTTTTGCCATCCTTGTGAGTCAATATCATGAATCTGCCTGCATTTGCCTGCTGAATAATTGCTTTGGCAACCTGGTTTGCATCCATGTCTGACTTGCTAAGCATTTTGCTTACTAGCGAGCCGATTCCCGGCTGTTTACTGCGTAACGATTTATCCAGGTTTGTCGGGAAAAATGACGGGCAGGCGACACTCACATGTATACCTTGATGTGCCAATTCTAGATGCATGGTTTCTGAAAAGCTGACAACCGCAGCCTTGCTCGCATTGTAACTCCCCATAAGTGGGATAGGTGTAATGCCCGCCTGCGAGGCAATATTGATGATTTTTGCGCCAGGTTGCATCAGGGGAACGCAGGCACGGGTCATTCTTACCATACCTAACAGATTGATATTCATCACCCATTGCCACTGATCGATATCTTCGAATTCCAAGGCCCCGCCGGTGGCTACACCTGCATTGTTGACCAATACATCGATACTTCCCCAGCGATTAGTTACCTCGGCAATCAAGGCTTCAATATCTTTTTCACTAGTAATATCGCAGGCGATGCTCCAAGCATCCTGGCCCAGACTGACTAGCGCTTGAGCGCTTTGTTGTGCGGCGTCTGCATTGACATCGGCAATACACAACGAGACATCCATCCCAACATATTGCTGGGCTATGGCTTTACCTAATCCGGAACCTGCGCCGGTGATTAAAACATGTTTCATGTATGGCTGTGCTCTTTAGGGTTAGTTCTTAGGTTTATATTTGGCCAACTCTAAACGTGTCACCATACCTTGATGCACTTCATCTGGGCCATCGGCCAATCTCAATGCCCGAGCTCCCGCAGCAAATCGAGCTAATGGGAAGTCATTGCACATGCCCGCTCCACCATGCATCTGGATAGCCATATCGACAACACTTTGTAACATACGCGGCACCACAACTTTGATTGCTGAAATTTCTGTCATGGCATTTTTTACGCCAACGGCATCGATTTTCCATGCAGCATTCAAGGTTAGAAGGCGGGCTTGATCAATCGCCATTCTAGCGTCGGCAATGCGTTCTCCATTGCCTCCCAGCTTGATCAAAGGCTTGCCAAACGCTGTGCGCGATGCTCCACGTTTGATCGCCAGCTCCAGCGCTTTTTCGGCCATACCGATTGCACGCATACAATGATGAATGCGACCAGGACCTAAGCGCCCCTGGGCAATGGCGAAGCCTTTTCCAAGTCCCATAATGATGTTTTCTTTGGGAACGCGAACGTTGGTAAAATGCATTTCACCATGGCCGAAGGGGGCATCATAATCGCCATAGGCCGTCAGCATTCTTTTGATTTCAATACCTGGGGTGTCCAACGGAACGATCACCATGCTGTGTTGCGCGTGGCGGTCATTTTCTGGGTTTGATAAGCCCATAAAAATGGTCACCTTGGCATTAGGGTGTCCTAGTCCTGTGCTCCACCATTTTTTACCGTTTATCACCACCTCATCGCCGTCCAGTTCAATGGTGGCAGCCATGTTTGTGGCATCAGAGGAAGCCACATCGGGTTCGGTCATACCAAATACCGAGCGAATCTTGCCAGCTAGCAGAGGGGTTAACCAAGTCTGTTTTTGCTGCTGTGAGCCGAAATGATAAAGCACTTCCATATTGCCTGTATCTGGCGCATTACAGTTAAAGATTTCCGGCGTAAAAGGCACGCGCCCCATTTCTTCCGCCAGTGGCGCGTATTCAATGCAACTGAGTCCTTTACCCAACTCATCGTCAGGTAAAAACAAATTCCACAAACCTTGCTGTTTTGCCAACGCTTTGAGTTCATCGATCTTGGGATGGACTTTCCAATTCTTCCAATCCCCCGTTGGGTTAAGTTCTTCCAACTCAGAATAGATTTGATTTTCTATCGGGTACACATGTTCATTCATGAACGCTTTTAGTTGCGCTAGATACTCTTGGCCTTTGCTGCTAGGTTGAAAATCCATGGTCTTCTCCAATGTCAATTTGCAACCAGCATAGCGGAAGTTTGTATTTGAATGAAATGAAATATAGTATCAAGTAACTATGAACTAAATTCATTGCTTTTGTCATGAAACATCAACGAGAAATCCAACAACTTGATCTCAATTTGCTCAAAGTATTTGAAAGTCTTTACCAAGAGCAGAATATGACGCGAACGGCCGAGCAAATGCATATTACGCCCTCAGCTGTTAGCCATGCGATAAAAAGATTGCGGGAGTGCCTGCAAGATCCTTTATTTGTACGCAGTAAAAATCAAATGTTGCCGACACCAGCTTGCCAGCGAATGGCACCTTTGATCATTGATAATTTGTCGCGACTTCGACAAATGCTTCAACAATGGGGGGACTTCGACCCCGGCACTAGCCAACACCATTTTCGTATTGGCATTCACGATGCGTTAGAGCCCGCTATACTGCCAAAAATCATACGGAAAATGTCTGAGATCGCTCCAGGCACCACATTAGCGAGTATTAAAGTTGAGCGCAATCAGCTTGGTAGGATGCTAACGGCAGGTCAGGTGGATATGGTTTTTGATGTGGCTATGCCGATGAAATCACCCATTTTGCACCAGCGCATGCTGGACGATAGCTTCAGTATATTGGTAGATAAGTCATTGTTAAAAGAAAAAGCATTAACCCAAAAAGAGTATTTTTCTAAACGGCATATTAGCGTTTCTCATCGGCCAACTGGCGCTGCTGTAGAAGATCTTATTCTGCAAGGGCAAGGGCTTTCTCGCAACGTAGCGATCCGTTGTCAAAATTATTATGCCGCTAGAGATATGTTAACGGATGTGCCCATGCTGTTAACCTTACCCACTGCGCTTGCCCATAGACTCTGTGACGAGCATCTGAGTGTTTTGGCACTGCCATTTAAGATGCCCAACATTGAGACCCATCTTTATTGGCATCAAAACACCCAGCATGACCACGCATTGCTGTGGTTTAGAGATCTGATAGCTAAAATTATGATAAAAAGTTAGTGTGCACTTACTTTTTTTGAGAGGATTAAATGGAGCCGTTTAAGAACGTATTTAATATAAAACTTGTGAACAACATGGCAGTCCATTTTGCCAAGCAGGATAACAAGTTTGATCAGCAGGGTTTTTGTCAGCACGCCACAAAAGATTTTAATTCTTTAGAGCTTAAAGCCCGCTCAAATCAAATTGTTGAAGCAATGTGTGCGTATTTACCTGAAGATTTTTTAGCTGCTACGCAATTTATTGAAGGCTCATTGGCACCACCAAGTATTGAAGAAAAACATCCAACGGACGAGCTGAATACTGGGCTAAGGGGGTGGGCGATTATGCCGATGGCGGACTATGTCGCTTTGCGAGGCCAAACACATTTAGAACGGTCGCTTTCACTTTTACAACAACTTACCATGCGCTTTTCGGCAGAGTTTGCCATCCGCCCATTTCTGGATGAATATGCCGAGAATGTGTTGCCGGTATTACACGATTGGTGTGCGCATAACAATGTGCATGTTAGAAGGTTGGTATCAGAAGGTACGCGTCCGCGCTTACCCTGGGGCATGCAACTAAAAAAGTTTGTTGCTGATCCCAGTCCAATCATTGCTCTGTTAGAAAAACTCAAAGATGATCCTGACGAATATGTTCGACGATCTGTCGCTAACAATCTCAACGATATCGCAAAGGACCATCCTGATTTGGTTGCAACTATTGCGGCAGATTGGCTGCTGAAAGCGGATAAAAATCGACAAAGGCTTGTTAAGCACGGATGCCGAACATTACTTAAACAAGGTCATCCACGGGTATTGAAGAGTTTCGGTTTTCACCCTGCGGTTTTAAATTCAATCAAATTGGACCTGAACAAAACCCAGTTGCATTTTGGCGATGTGTTGACTTTCACCTTGTCATTAACCAATGGCACCGAGCGCCCTCAACGTTTGATGATTGACTATGCGATCCATCATCTCAAAGCGAATGGTACCCGCACTGCAAAGGTCTTTAAGTGGAAAAATATCGAAGTGGCCGCTGGCAAATCGCTTGTTTTACAAAAGAACCATGGAATTAAGCCAATAACCACCCGAGTCTATTATCCAGGGACACACTTTGTGGAGGTCATCATCAATGGACAAATTCTGCACAAACAACAATTTGAGCTTGTCATGAAAGGCTAAACAGGTTCAGTTTATGCGATAGGCGGGCATCTCGGTGTCGACTACCGTCAAACCACGCATGCACAATTTACCCAAATAGCGTTCTTCGCCAGTGCTGGAGAATTCAAAGTTAAATTCTGTGCGCCAATCTAGCTTTGCTTTGTGGAAGGTTAAGCGTGTTTTACTTCGGGCTACGCTAATCAATTGCAATCCTTGAGAATCACAGTAGCGTTCGAGATAGCGCTTGGCCTGTTCTGAGATTGCTCTAATGCGCCAGAATTGAATTCCGATGGCAATGATAACTGCCAGCAATAGGATATCTGCTAAATTGAACTGCATGCTTAACTGCCTTTAGGGTTTTGAAACAGGCTACCAATGGCCTGCGCTAATACTGGGGGTTTTTCAGGCAATCTCAATAGCATTAGCATGGCGTTTCTAAGATCAGGCACTTGCACCAAATCACGAAATACACCCTGAAATAAGGCATAGCTTGGGTCGACGTCGGCGGTTTTTTGCATAAAGCTTTGCAGCAGACCAGGCTCTGACAAATGCTGCCAAAGCCTGCCACTTATCACTAAAAGAGTATTTGGGTCGTTGGCGACTTCGCTAGCCAGCACGTTTTCCAAAAGTTGCTTAACACCAGTTCTAAATTCGTTACGACTTAATGCCCTTAAACCATGTTGCCACGCGATGGGATCTTGCTTGTGGTCAAGAATCCAACTATGAATGGCTTCAAAAACTTTTTGGTCAGTAGTTTGATTCTCTAAACTCACCAACAAAGAAAAAACAACCTGAGTAGGGTATCGAGTCAGGTGCTGTGCAATGACCTGTTTTACGTCAGGCTCTTGCATCTGAGACACCACATCGGCGATTCCTTGCAACGCAACCCCTTGCCAATCGAGCACAAGAGGAGCTTGTAAATATGCCCAGGCTGCAGTGTGAAATTGTGAATGTCCGAGATTAAGGGTTGCTCGACTAATGCTATTAAAATCCGCTAGTTGGTGCTGATTAGGAATGAACGTGTAGAGATTTTCTGGTAATTGCCCGTTTTTGGCTTCGGTATTTTCAAGCTGGCTACCTAGGGCATCAACGATAATCTGCAAAAAGTGATTGCGCGAAGCACCTACGATTAAACCTTGTTCGTCCAAGGGTAACTTAACGAACCAAATGTATTGTTGCGTGGAACGGGTTTTGTCCCAAAAAACGATCCCAAACCATGCATGCTGATTACGCGGATAAGGTGCAGCGTGTTTTCCACTCTCCAAATCTAGGAAGGCTTGTGTTTCTAGCGCTCTAATTCCTCGACCCATGTCAAAAACACGATAATCGGTACCGGCGTGTAATAAAAACTCACTGATTGTTGAGATTTGGCTGCTGCTCATAGGGGCTTTACGTTATGATATCGTTAGTCGTTTTAAAGGCAGGCAGGATTATACTGTTTGCACCACTAAATCAAAAGAAAGCAAACATAAAAGTCCCATATTTAATGTACAAGCACGTTTTATTATCGTTACTCAATCATTTAGCTGAACACATGAAGGCCTGTGGCTTATGGTCGTTAACGCCTATTTGTGATTCCACCCTGCATCAGGCTATGACACAAGGTGTGCCTTTTGCCTGCAATGTGATGACATTTGAGCAGTGGTTGCAATTTGTTTTTATCCCAAAAATGACCATCATTATTGAGTCTGACGCGCCAATGCCCAATGCTTTGTGTTTGTTACCCGCAGCTGAGGGGCAATTTTGTTCTAAAACACATAACGGAGTTCTTCAGATAATTGCCGATATTGACGCGCAGTTTGCATCGGGCGTGGAGAATAAATGATGTTAGAGGTGATATATCAGGATGAACATGTTGTCGCTATTCATAAACCTGCTGGATTGTTGGTGCACAGAAGTTTAATCGATAAACGCGAAACCGTCTTCGCCATGCAAATGCTGCGTGATCAGATTAATCAGCACGTGTTTCCTGTGCATAGATTGGATCGTCCCACTTCAGGTGTCTTGTTGTTTGCCTTGTCATCCGATGTAGCACGAATGTTGACAGAACAGCTCACCCTTAAACACGTATCTAAAACCTATTACGCAATTGTTCGAGGTTATAGTCCCGAGCAAGGGCAAATCGATTATGCGTTAAAAGAAAAACTCGACAAAATCGCCGATAAAAAAGCGCGCCAAGACAAAGCGCCGCAAGATGCACTGACTGATTTTCAAACTCTACAATCGTTTGAGCTACCTTTTCCGGTCGGTCGTTATCAATCTGCTCGATATAGCCTTATTAAGCTAATGCCTAAAACGGGGAGAAAGCATCAACTTAGACGCCATATGGCGCATATTCGCCACCCAATCGTGGGAGATACCACTCATGGTGATGGAAAACAAAATCAATTTGTGCGTCTGCAGTATAACTTTGAAGGCATGGCGTTGACCTGCTTTGAAATGGCGTTAATGCATCCGGTAGAAAAAAATCCACTGATTTTACGTAGCCATTTCGACAAAAGAATGGCAGATTTACTTTATTCCTGGGGAATGACCCCTTCACAGTTACACCAATCAATTCATCAAGAGGAAACCCGTTAATGGCAGATGTAGGTATTTTTGTCGGTTCAGTGTATGGCAACGCCCAGCACGTAGCTGAGCAGGTTGAAGATATGATCGCAGGTAAAGGTCACAGTGTAGAAGTGTTCACCGACCCCACTATTGAAGACTTCACCTCAAGCAAATCCGTTTTATTTGTTAGCTCAACCACAGGACAGGGAGATTTACCACAAAACATAGAATTCTTTGTGATGGATCTTCGCGACAAGATGCCGTTAATGGCGCAAAAACCTTTTGCTGTGGCTGGGTTGGGTGACAGTAGTTACGGTGATACATTTTGTGGCGCTGGAAAACAGATTTTTGAGGTTTTGCTAGAATTACAAGGCAAACCGGCAGCGGATCTGCTTATCGTTGATGCGATGGAAACTTTAGAGCCAGAAGGTGACGTTGTGCCCTGGGTTGAGACATTGCTGCCGCAACTTGTCGCTTAATATTCACTGGGTATACGAATACGCTTGAGCACATTGATAATCACAAAGCACAGCTTCTAAGGAGGCGATGATGAATCCTTTTAGTTGGCAGTTTAAAAGCTGCCTAATCTTTGTTGTGCTGATTTTTACTGCTGCTGTAGCAGGTGGAGACAATCAACCCAAAACGATTGCGATTGTTGGCGGAATGCTTTTAGATGGCTATGAAACACCCGCCATTCATCACTCGGTGGTGCTGATCCAAGGTAATAAAATCACTGCCGCAGGGTCGAAACATGAGGTTTCGATCCCCAAAGATGCGCAGATCATTGATGCCCGGGGTAAAACGGTTTTACCTGGGTTAATCGATTTGCACATGCATCTGGATTTGATTGGTCACGGTGATTACGACCAGTATTATCGCTTTATTGGCGGTACCAAACGGCTGGATGAGATAATGCCCATCGCGGCGAAACAAATGTTGCGGGCGGGCGTAACTTCTGCGGTGGATTTGGGCAGTCCACTTTCTATTCTTGATACCAAGGCGCGCATCGAAGCTGGGCAAATCCCAGGTCCGCGGTTGACTGTGTCCGGCCCCTGGATCACCCGCATTAAATTGGATGGTGTGCCAGATGAATATCAGCTGGTAGTGAATTCCCCCAAACAAGCAGCGAAACAGGCAAAGTACCTAATCGACCAAGGGGTAGATGTGATCAAACTTTGGCTGGGTCTTACCTTGCAAGATTATCAAGCCGTGGTGAAAGTCGCCCATGAGCGCGGCGTAAAAGTCCATGCTCACCTGTATAAAGTCGACGCAATCGAAAAAGCACTTAATGCCGGGGTGGACGTATTGCAACATGTAGGTAGTGCAAAAATGCCGCCTTACCCTGATGAACTTATCAGACGCATTGCTGAGTCTCGCACTCCGGTTATTCAAACGATTGCGCATAGGATCTGGGTGTACCCTGCTACCTTAAACAACCCTGGTCGATTAGATACGCCTCAAATGCAAGGAGACATGCCAGAGGATCTTTATCAGGAGTTACAACGAAGTTTTAAACAATTTCATAGGTTGTCCTATTTTCATGATACGCCTGATGAAATTCGTCACGCTCAGATCAATGCAAAACAGTTTATTCAAGCCAATGCGTACATTGGGGTTGGCACTGATGCTGCGAGCCCATTGAATTTTCACAATGATGCGATTTGGCGAGAAATGTCTGCACTGGTGGATAGTGGGATGTCACCATCAAGGGTCATTACAGCAGCGACCAAAACGAACGCAGAGATTTTAGGGCAGGGTAGAATGTTAGGCACTCTCGAGCCCGGTAAATTGGCTGATGTTTTGATTGTTGACGGTGATCCACTATTCGATATCAATATGTTGAAATACGTCGATATGGTGATAAAAGACGGCAAAATCTGGGTGTCTGACGGAGAGTTAGTAGAAAAATAGTTAGAAGGGGCAATCAAATTTGATTACCCCAGTATTGGATTGGATATTATTCAGCGGCTCTCAGTAGTGCGTTAATTCCCACTTTTGAGCGTGTCTGCGCATCCACTTTTTTCACGATAACGGCAGCATACAAACTGTATTTACCATCCTTACTTGGCAAGCTACCCGAAACTACAACTGAGCCTGCTGGGACTCGACCATAATGGATTTCACCTGTCTCCCGGTCATAAATGCGCGTGCTTTGGCCGATATATACGCCCATCGAAATTACCGCGCCTTCCTCTACTACAACGCCCTCGACGATTTCTGAGCGTGCGCCGATGAAACAGTTATCTTCAATAATCGTCGGGTTGGCTTGGAGTGGTTCAAGGACCCCCCCTATGCCTACACCACCAGAAAGATGAACATTTTTACCGATTTGTGCACAAGAGCCAACCGTCGCCCAGGTATCGACCATGGTGCCTTCGTCAACAAAAGCCCCGATATTGACGTAAGAGGGCATTAATACAACGTTTTTACCTACAAAAGAGCCGGTTCGTACTGCCGCAGGTGGCACAACACGAACACCTTCTTCAGCAAACTTGGCTTTAGTATAGTCTGCGTATTTTAAAGGCACTTTGTCATAGAAGCGACTTTCTGCTCCTTCCATTACGTCGTTGTCGTTGATACGAAAATACAACAACACGGCTTTTTTCAGCCATTGATGAACGACCCACTCCCCAGCAATCTTTTCAGCAACTCTAGCTTCGCCAGAGTTTAACATTGCAATAGCGTCTAATACTGCGTTCTTTGTTTCAGCATCGACGTTAGCAGCTGTGATAGAGGCGCGTTGTTCAAACGCGGATTCAATTTTGTTTTTTAGGTCGGACATGTTTCACCGTTATTCTGAGGTTGATCTAATAATTGAGATAATCGTTTTTTAAGTTGTACTTGTTGTTCGGTTGTTACCGCTTTTTCATCTTGATTGGCGATAATAAATAAATCTTCTGCGCGCTCACCAATAGTGGTGATTTTTGCCATATGCAGAGTCAGGTTAAGGTCCACGAATAGATGACCAACTTTTGCCAAAAGCCCAGGGGCGTCCAATGCTTCCAATTCCATCATGGTGACATCTGAACTGCTTTGGTAGAAGCGCACTTTGGTTTTGACGTCCAATTGTTTCATACGACGAGACATCTTACGCTTATTACTGTGTTCTTTTCCGGGTTTCGCTAATTGCGTTTCAATGGCTGTTTTGAGGCTCTTCATTCGGCTCGGCGAACTAATGCGTGATCCATCTTGTTCCAACAAAATAAAGCTATCGAAAACATAATCATCGCTGGTGATAGTGATCTGAGCGTCATGAATACTACAGTTGCGGCTGTCTAGCACCGAAGCAATTTGTGCAAATAAAGCCGGACGATTCTTTCCGTATACCAACAATTCAGTACCTGCTTTAGTGGTTGAATCGTTTAGGGCTACCGTCAATGTATGGTTGTCGGCAATGTTAGCTTTTGCCACTTCTTGTGTATGCCAGGCTAGTTGTGCTGGGCTGAATCGTGCAAAATAATCGTTGTTTAATCTGCGCCAAAATTGATCGATGTCGTTGGCACTAAGGCCATGCTCTTTGAGCAAATCCCGCGCTTCTAATTGGTGCTTGTTAACCCGTTCTATCAATGTCGCTCCGCACTGCAATCCGTTATCCAGGGCTTTTTGTGTCAATAGGTAAAGTTCTCTGAGCAATGACGCCTTCCAATCATTCCACAAGTTATTATTAGTCGCTCGAATATCTGCCAACGTCAGGGCATAAAGATGTTTAAGATGATTGTGACTTTTTACTGCTGCAGCGAATTCACCAATAATGTCTGGATCGTAAATATCTCTGCGCTGGGCAACGACCGACATTAACAAGTGACTGGCGACTAACCATCGAATCAGTTCAGCATCGTCACCGTCAATATCATGCATTTGGCAAAATTCAATCACATCTTGGGCACCCAATACGGAGTGATCGCCATTTCGGCCTTTACCAATATCATGAAAAATCGCAGCAATATAGAGTAGTTCTGGTTTGTCGGCTTCTCGGACAATCCGCTTACAGCGAGGAAATTCTTTGTTGTCGTCTAAATGGTAACGATAGACGTTTTTAACCAAACGATGGGTGTGTTCATCAACTGTGTAAGCGTGGAACAAGTCAAATTGCATCATGCCGACGATGTGATCCCATTGAGGTAAATACGCCTGCAATATTCCGTGTTTATACATCAAGTCCCAGGCTAACCCGAAGAAGTCAGGATGCCTCATCAATTGCATAAATAACTTGCGACATTCTTTCCGTTCACAAAAGTATTGTTGACTGAATGCTCGGCGAGCGTTGCGTAATTGTCTTAAACAACTAGAATGCAGGCCTGTGCATTCCGGTGTATTGGCGACAAGCAGCAAAAACCTCAAAATGTGCTCTGGCGATTCAAACACCTTGTCTTGTCGCGTGGCGATTAAGCCGTCGGCCAGCTCAAAATCTTGGTCGACTATGCAGACATGTTTAACCTTAACGTCCAAAATATCTTGTTTGAAATATTGCAGAAGCATTTCATTAAGTTCACTAACGCGACGGACAATGCGAAAAAATGCTTTCATCATTTTTTCCACAGCAGGTTTGCCGTTACCGTATCCGAGTTTTTCCGCCACATCGGCCTGGTAGTCAAATAATAAGCGGTTTTCGCTGCGACCAGATACCATGTGCAAGGCAAAGCGAATTCGCCATAAGTGTGATCGACACTCAATCAATTCCGCCCATTCACTCTCAGTAAAATAGCCATGCTCAACTAATTCTCGGCCATTCCAAACATTGAAATGCTGCTTAGCTACCCAACCTATAGATTGAATGTCACGCAGGCATCCTGGGTTTTCTTTTACGTTTGGTTCAAGGTTGTAAGACGTATCGTTGAATTTGCTGTGGCGATCTTTCTGTTCTTGATATTTAGCAGTGAAAAAATCTTTACTGCTCCAATAGCCTTTGCCCAGCAGTTTTTTCTGCAAGGATTCAAAGGTATCTAGATCACCGGTCAACAGCCTAGACTCGACGAGATTTGTAGCGATGGTGATATCAGTGCTTGCCAGTTTGAAGGTTTCTTTTACCGTTCGCACCGATTGGCCGATATCTAACTTCATGTCCCATAATAAGGTAATGAATTGACTGACTTTGTCCTGTGCAGACTTATTGATAGCTTTGGGACTTAGAATGAGTAAATCGACATCTGAATGGGGTTGCAACTGTCCTCGACCATAGCCCCCAACAGCGATTAAGGTTAGCCCTTTTATGTTATCTAAACCAATTAACACCCATGCATGACGAAGCAAGGCATCAACAAAAGAGGCACGCTCGTGCACAAGCTGGTCAACGGCGACTTGGTCAAAATTTTCTTCCAACCAGGTATAGCTGTCGGCAACACATTGCTTGAATGCGGGAAGATTGTTGATATCGTCTATGGCTTCAACTTTGTTAATTAGATCTGTCAACGACAAAAGAATACCTCAGGCTGCACGCGAATTGTTGATTGGACGAAGTGCTATTATGCTCTCATCCAAAGAAAAATGATGTCGAAGTGTCTAACAAGCGCAAGGTTTAGGCAAATAACTAAAATAGGTGAGTCATAATCAATCTTCATAAGTGTATGAAAATGATGTGTTATCTTTTTTGACAATTACCCAAGATAGTCAATTTTAGTGCGATATGACTCGATCAATTTGCTCGTCTTCTCGCAGGGTTAGGATTTCTACGCCGTCACTTGTCACTAGAAGGGTGTGCTCCCATTGGGCGCTTAAGCTTCGATCTTTAGTCACCACCGTCCATTGATCCGGGAGGATCTTTGAGTAACGTTTACCTGCATTGACCATCGGCTCAATAGTAAAACACATGCCTTCTTTTAGAACTTCGCCAGTGTTGGGCCGACCATAATGCACGACCTGGGGTTCTTCATGGAAATTGGCTCCAATCCCATGACCACAATATTCTCTGACAATCGAATAATTATGTTTTTCGGCATGTTGTTGAATGATATGGCCAATGTCACCCAATCGAGTGCCAGGTTTTACCAGCTTAATTGCCATGTACAAACTTTCTTGGGTCACGCGGATTAAACGTTCTGCCAAGATACTGGGTTTACCCACCACAAACATTTTTGACGTGTCACCGTGATAGCCATCTTTAATTACCGTCACGTCGATGTTAACGATATCGCCATCTTTAAGTTTTTTGTCTGCTGGGATGCCATGGCAAATCACATGATTTACTGACGTACAGATGGATTTAGGAAAAGGCGGATTACCGTAATTTAACGGCGCTGGGATCCCTTGTTGCTCATTAACAATGTAATTATGACAGATTTGATTGAGTTCATCAGTGGTGACACCCTTTTTCACATGAGGCCCGATCATCTGCAGTACTTCAGCGGCCAAACGACCCGCCACGCGCATTTTTTCAATCTCTTCTGGTGTTTTGATGGTAATTGTCAAAGCGGTTTTTCCTATCGAGCAGATGCTCACACATCGATGTTTCGCAAAAATTCAGAATGCGGATTGTAACTTCTCGCAAAACCGTTGTATAGAACCTAGTCCTTTTGTCACCGGGATGATGTCGATTTGGAAACAATTGATATAACGAAAACTTGTGAAAAGAGCGAATCTGTTTGCGTGTCAACGCTCGACGTGATATAAAGCGCACCGCAATTTAAGGGTAACTCTGTTTGGTTGCTCTATATCGCGAAAATAAACTTTAAATAACACACATACATCGACACATGTGTCGGGGTGTCCACAACGGGTTTTGCCGCTCGAATGGATCGACAGATGGGATGTATGGAGGCCTAACCCCAATTGAGGAAATTATAATGGCAAACGTATCTATGCGTGACATGCTCCAGGCGGGCGTGCACTTCGGTCACCAGACTCGTTACTGGAACCCAAAAATGAAGCCTTTCATCTTTGGCGCTCGTAACAAAGTTCATATCATCAACCTTGAAAAAACCGTTCCTTTGTTCAATGAAGCATTGAACTACATTAGTGGTGTATCTGCTAAGAAAGGTAAAGTATTGTTTGTTGGCACCAAGCGTGCAGCAAGTGATGCCGTTAAAGAAGCTGCACAGAAATGTGACCAGTTCTACGTGAACAAGCGTTGGTTGGGCGGTATGTTGACTAACTGGAAAACAGTTCGTCAGTCAATCAAACGTCTTAAAGAGCTTGAGCAGCAGTCTCAAGACGGCACGTTTGAAAAGTTGACCAAAAAAGAAGTACTTATGCTTCAACGTGAAATGACTAAGCTAGAAAGCAGCTTAGGTGGTATCAAAGACATGGGCGGTCTGCCTGACTGTTTATTTGTTGTTGATGCTGATCACGAGCACATCGCTATCACTGAAGCACGTAATCTTGGTATCCCTGTTATCTCTGTTGTTGATACTAACTCTAATCCAGACGGTGTTGATTACATTATCCCAGGTAACGACGATGCAATCCGTGCAATTCAGCTTTACTTGAACGCAGCGGCTAATGCTGTATCTCAAGGTCGTGAACAGAACCTTGAAGTTCAAGCTGAACAAGACGACTTCGTTGAAGCTGCAGAGTAATCTGTAACGCAACGTTAGGTTGCGGTTGTGTCATGGTGTTGCAAGGTTATCTGTAACAACATGACACTCAAATTCTAAAAGGGGCGGTAATTTATTACGGCCCCTATTTCATAAATTAAGAACACTATTTATTGCTGAGGAATCCAAAATGGCAGTGACAGCAGCCCTAGTTAAAGAACTTCGCGAGCGCACAGGCGCTGGTATGCTTGATTGTAAAAAAGCACTTGTTGAAACAGACGGTGACATCGAGCTAGCGATCGAAAATATGCGTAAATCTGGTCAAGCAAAAGCCGCTAAAAAAGCGGGTCGTATTGCTGCAGAAGGCGTGATCATGACTAAAGTAGCAAATGGTGTTGCTACTATGATGGAAATTAACAGTGAAACTGACTTTGTTGCTCGTGACGAAGGTTTCCTATCATTTGCTAACAAGCTTGTTGATCTTGCGTCTGCAAACAAAATCAATGATATGGATACACTGAACAACAGTGAGATTGACGGCGTTAAAGTAACCGAAGCACGTGAAACTTTAGTTGCTAAGATTGGTGAGAATATCTCTCCTCGTCGTGTTATCTCTGTTGAAGGCGAAAACTTGGGCGCTTACGTCCACGGTGGACGTATTGGTGTTATTGCTATCCTTAATGGTGGTGATGAAGAGCTTGCTAAAGATGTTGCAATGCATGTTGCTGCTGCGAGTCCTCAATTCGTTAAGCCTGAAGATGTTCCTGCTGAGGTTGTTGCAAAAGAGAAAGAAATCCAAGTTGAGATTGCTATTCAGTCTGGTAAGCCGGCTGATATTGCTGAGAAAATGGTCTCTGGCCGCATGAAGAAATTCACCGGTGAAATCAGCTTGACTGGACAGCCTTTTGTTAAAGATCCTTCTACATCAGTTGGTGACATGCTTAAGTCTAAAGGTGCCGACGTAGTTAACTTCGTGCGTTTTGAAGTTGGCGAAGGTATCGAGAAGAAAGAAGAAGATTTCGCAGCAGAAGTTGCGGCACAAATGGCGGCAGCAAAGAAATAATTGCGCCTTTCGCTTTTGCGTAAAGCCATTGTCATATAAACTATTGGCACCTCAAATTGAGGTGCCTTTTTGTATGTTAATTAAAGACTAGACTTGCTAGGGCCATAGTTCCCAAGCCGTAACCTAAAGGAAACGCCGATCAATGAGTATTGCACCCAAGTCTGCCTATCGCAGAATCCTTTTAAAATTAAGTGGCGAAGCCCTTATGGGAGAAGAAGGTTTTGGCATCGATCCCAAAGTACTTGATCGCATGGCTCAGGAAATCAAAGAACTTGTTGAAATGGGTGTACAAGTTGGGCTTGTCATCGGTGGTGGAAACTTGTTTCGCGGTGAAGGCCTTGCCAAAGCTGGTATGAATCGCGTCGTTGGCGACCATATGGGAATGCTAGCCACGGTAATGAATGGCTTGGCAATGCGAGACGCTCTGCATCGTGCCTTTGTCAATGCGCGTTTAATGTCAGCGATTCCATTGAATGGAGTCTGTGATGCGTATAACTGGACCGAAGCCATTAGTTTACTCAAATCAGGTCGTGTGGTGATTTTCTCGGCAGGAACCGGAAACCCATTTTTTACTACTGACTCGGCAGCATGTTTGCGGGGCATTGAAATAGAAGCTGATGCCGTATTAAAAGGTACAAAAGTAGACGGCGTTTTCAGTGATGATCCGGTAAAAAATCCCGATGCGGTGCTGCTAAAAAATGTCAGCTATCAAGAAGTACTGGAAAAAGAACTAAAAGTCATGGATCTGGCCGCTTTTACTCTTGCTAGAGATCATAGCTTACCGATTCGTGTCTACAATATGAATACACCTGGATGCTTACGAAGAGTTGTTCTAGGTGAAGATGAAGGCACCACAATTTCTCACCAAGCGACTAACTAACAATAAAAATTACGGAGACTGCAGTGATTGACGATATTCTTGATGACGCAAAACAACGCATGGATAAAAGCGTTACTGTGCTAAAAGGCCAGTTAAGCAAAATTAGAACAGGAAGAGCTCATCCCGCATTGCTAGACAGCATCATGGTACCTTATTACGGTACTGATACACCCCTCAAGCAATTGGCCAATATTTTTGCTGAAGATGCGCGTACATTGGCACTAACTGTGTTTGACAAAAGCGCTGCCGCAGCTGTAGAAAAAGCCATCATGCAATCTGATTTGGGCTTAAACCCAATGAGTTCTGGTACAGCGATTCGTATCCCATTGCCAGCTTTAACAGAAGAGCGTCGTAAAGATCTTATCCGTGTCGTACGAAACGAAGCGGAGCAGGGGCGAGTAAGCGTCAGAAATATTCGTCGTGACGCGAACAGCGACGTAAAAGAGTTGCTCAAAGAAAAAGAAATTGGTGAGGACGATAGCCACAAGGCAGAAGAGCAAATTCAAAAGCTCACTGATGAATTTGTCAAAGTTATTGATGCTGTGTTGCAAGATAAAGAAAAAGAGCTAATGGAAATTTAGTCTTAATTGACGATTTCCAAACAATTTTATGACACAAAATAAAATGCCAAAACATGTTGCCATCATTATGGATGGCAACGGTCGTTGGGCCAAAAAGAAAGGCAAGATTCGCACTTTTGGCCATAAAGCAGGCGTTGAATCTGTGCGTGCGGCTGTGCGTTTTGCGCGTCAAAACAATATTGAATCACTTACTCTTTTCGCTTTTAGTAGCGAAAACTGGAACAGACCTGCTGAAGAAGTGGGTGTGTTAATGGATTTATTTAATCTGGTTCTCAATAGCGAAGCTAAAAAGCTCAATAAAAATGACGTTCGTTTAAAAGTGATTGGTGATACCTCGCGCTTCGATCAGAAACTCGTCGATAAGATCAACAAAGCCGAAGAAATGACGCAGCACAATTCGTCGCTGATCCTGAATATTGCAGCAAACTACGGTGGTCGTTGGGACATTGTGAATGCAGCTAAACAAATTTCTGAAAAAGTCGCCAGCGGTGAGCTAGATAGCGCGCAAATCGACGAACACAAATTCAACCAGTTTACCTCTTTGGCTGACCAGCCAGAATTGGATCTTTTGATTCGTACGGGGGGAGAACATCGCATTAGTAATTTTTTAATGTGGCAATGCGCCTATGCTGAGTTGTACTTTACCGATACTTTGTGGCCAGATTTTGATGAGCAGGCGTTTCAATTGGCGGTTAATGATTTTGCCGACAGACAAAGAAGATTTGGTATGACTGGCGAACAGGTTGAGACCAAGTGAAGCGTATCAACATGACAGTGAGGACTAGAGAATGCTAAAGCAGAGAATTATTACTGCGCTAATTCTGGCACCACTGGCGATCCTCGCTATTTTGTTTCTTCCTTTGCTAGGTTTCGAATTATTCATTGCAGTTGTTGTTGGGCTTGGCGCCTATGAATGGGCAAACATGTCCGGGGTGTTACCTCGTGTGCAAAAAGCCATTTATGCAGGGTTCATTTTTTCAGGTTGTTTATTTTTAACCTATTGGGTACCCACTGAACTTATTTGGTTTCAGGGTGCTTTAAACGAAATTTATCAATATATTTTAGGTGTAGCAGCCATCTGGTGGGCAGTTTCGTTGTTGATGATATTGGCGTATCCGCGCTTTTCATCTTTTTGGCGAAACAGCAAAATGATCCGCAGTTTGTTTGGTGTCTTAACCTTGATCCCTACTTGGGTTGCCGTGGTATCACTTCGATCTCATATGTACGAAATCGATCCTTTTTACGGTGTCTCGTTAATCTTTTACGTGCTAGGTATTGTCTGGGCTGCGGATATCGGAGCCTTCTTCGTGGGAGTAAAGTTTGGTCGCCATAAACTTCGCCCTAACGTTTCACCAGGTAAAACCCTTGAAGGTCTCCTCGGCGGCGTGGCTGCTTCGACGGCCATTATTGCCTTTGCGGCGACGCATTATCAAGTTGATCCTACTCGTATATGGTTGCATGTGCTAATAGGTGGGTTAACCGTCGGTGTCTCAGCGCTGGGTGATTTAAATGAAAGCATGTTTAAACGCTGTGCCGGCATCAAAGACAGTGGAAAAATCCTCCCTGGTCATGGCGGAATTTTAGACCGAATAGACAGCTTAACTGCCGCGTTTCCGGTGTTTGCTTATTGCTATGTTCTCTGGATGGCATGATGCAACAATTATCAATTTTAGGCGCAACGGGCTCGATTGGGCAGAGTACTTTAGACGTGGTGAGTCGTCACCCTAACAAATTTAAGATTGTTGGACTTAGTGCGCATAAAAATATCGATATATTAGTCGCTCAGGCGAAGCAGTTTGATGCGCAATACATTGTAGTATCAGACGAATCGCTATTTACAGATGCTAAAAACAAAGTGCAACAAGCAGGTTTGACTTGCGAAGTATTGTCTGGAAATGAAGGACTGTGCCAGATTGCCTCTTTAGATAGTGTCGACAGTGTCATGGCGGCCATCGTCGGAGCGGCCGGATTATTACCAACATTGTCCGCAGTAAAAGCGGGTAAAAAAGTCATGTTAGCCAATAAAGAAGCGTTGGTGATGTGCGGCGAAATATTTGTCAATGAAGTCAATCGAAGCGGCGCACAGCTTCTGCCGATTGATAGCGAACATAATGCTATCTTTCAATGTCTCCCCGCAGATTACGAATACGGGAATATCGCAGCTTCAGGTATCGCCAAAATTCTTTTAACTGGCTCTGGCGGTCCATTTCTAACAACGCCGTTAAATCACTTCGAAAATATCACCCCAGAACAAGCCTGTGCCCACCCGAATTGGGACATGGGGCG
Organism: Aliiglaciecola sp. M165; assembly: GCF_007197995.1. Taxonomy (GTDB): domain Bacteria; phylum Pseudomonadota; class Gammaproteobacteria; order Enterobacterales; family Alteromonadaceae; genus Aliiglaciecola. Next base: position 33,670 of record NZ_VKKH01000005.1, on the reverse strand, counting down.
GAAAATTTCAGTCGACTCTGCGACTATGATGAATAAGGGGTTAGAGTTTATTGAAGCTAAGTGGTTGTTTGGTGTGGCTTGTGAAGATATTGACATTGTGCTGCATCCACAAAGCATCATTCACTCGATGGTGCAATACACCGATGGCTCTGTTTTAGCACAGCTAGGTAACCCTGATATGCGCACACCGATAGCTCATTGTTTGAGCTATCCAAAGCGAATTGATTCAGGAGTATCTCATTTGGATTTTAACCGTCTCGCTGATTTCACCTTTACTAAACCCGATTTCGAACGCTATCCAAATTTACAAACGGCAATAGAAGCCTGTAAAGCCGGTCAGTATGCGACAACGGCTTTGAATGCAGCAAACGAAGTGTCGGTTGCTGCGTTTCTTGATGGGCGAATCCGCTTTACCGATATAGCTTCTATCAATCAAGCTGTTACAGATAGTGTGCCAGCGCAAAAATTAGCTGATGTCGAAGCAATACTCGCCCTTGACGCCGAAGCTCGCAGTTTGGCGCAACAATATTTACTGCGGAGTGCGAGTTGATGGGAATTATTTGGAATATTGCCTTTTTTATTATTGCTCTAGGTATTTTAGTCGCCGTGCATGAATGGGGTCACTTCTGGGTTGCTCGTCGCTGCGGTGTTAAGGTCGAGCGTTTCTCAATTGGTTTTGGCAAAAAACTTTGGGGTACGACTGACAAGTTAGGCACTGAATATGTCGTCGCAGCGATTCCTTTAGGCGGTTACGTAAAAATGCTGGATGAGCGAGTTGAGCAGGTTAGTGAGGCGGATTTACCGTTTGCGTTTAATCGGCAGCATGTCTTGAAACGAATTGCTATCGTCGCAGCTGGCCCTATGGTCAATTTTATTTTTGCCGTATTTGCTATGTGGATGCTGTTAATGATTGGGGAACAGGCAGCGAAACCCATAGTGGGCGGAGTGAAAGCCAATTCAATTGTTTCAGCCAGTGGGTTAAAGCCGGGTGACCAGATTGTGTCTTTTGAAGGCAGAGACATCCGAGATTGGCAAGGCGTTAACTATGCAATTATGCGCGCGATCGGCGACAATGAAGCGAAATTGGAGGTGTTGTCGACAAGTGGCTTAACCAGAGACATCACTTTAAATTTGCAACAGTGGAATTTGGACCCAGATAAAGAGTCGCCAATCTCGAGTTTGGGGTTAGTGCCATATCGTCCGGGCATCACCAAAAAAGTCGCATTTGTAGAAGAATCTTCTCCAGGAGACCAGGCTGGATTGCAGATTAATGACATAATTCTGGCCTTCGATGGAACTACTGTCGAAAATTGGGAACAAATAGTTGAGCTTATCAAGCAACGACCACGACAAAATGTTACTATCTTGGTCGAAAGAAGTGGCACCGAAGTTCTGCTAAACGGGGCAGTAGGTGTCAAGCCTGATGAGCAAGAAACAGGATTCTTAGGGATCATCCCTTTCCAAGAGCCCTGGCCAGCTACACACTTGTTTACGAAGAAATTCGGACCAGTTGATGCTGTGTTTGAGGGAGCGAAGGAAACTTGGCGTTTATTCACTTTAAGTTTGGATATGCTCGGTAAGTTGTTTACCGGTGATGTGTCTGTGAAAAATTTAAGTGGACCCATTTCCATCGCCCAAGGCGCCGGTATGAGCGCTAGTTTTGGAATTGTTGCGTTTTTAGGCTTTTTGGCTTTAATCAGCGTAAATTTGGGAATAATTAACCTATTGCCTTTGCCAGTGCTTGATGGCGGCCATTTACTCTATTATTTTATAGAGCTTTTAACTGGCCGACCGGTGCCTGAATCGGTACAGGAAATAGGGTTTAAAATTGGTGGCGTGATTTTGTTATTGCTAATGACTATCGCCTTTTATAACGATATCGCACGACTTTAACGTGTTCGGGCGAGTGAGCTACGCCACCGCTAGCATTGAGTGCTTAGGAAGAATATTAATAAATGAAGTTTAAACAGTTAGTTGTAGCCGGGTTATTGTTATCCAGTGCTAGCTTAGCCTTTGGTGCCAACGACGATGAGTTTGTGGTAACCGACATTCGAGTCGAAGGATTACAACGTGTAGCACTCGGTGCTGCGTTAACCTATCTCCCAATCCAAATCGGCGACCGTATAAATAGTTTCCGAACCTCGCAATTAATTCGCAGTTTGTATTCGTCAACGCACTTTGAAAATATCGAGATATTGCGTGATGGAACGGTACTCGTTGTTAAAGTTAAAGAGCGCCCAACGATCAGTAATATCATTTTCGAAGGAAATGATGATATTAAAGACGAGCAGCTTCAAGAAAGTTTAGACGGTAATAATATCCAAGTAGGGGAACCATTGGATAAAACTGTTTTGACAGGTATTGAGAACGGATTAAAAGACTTCTTTTACAGCATCGGAAAATATAACGCTGACGTAAGTGCCATCGTAACGCCTCTGCCGCGAAATCGTGTTGACCTGAAATTGCTTTTTGAAGAGGGTGATTCTGCAAAAATCCAACAAATCAATATTGTTGGTAATGAGGTGTTTTCCGATGCCGAACTTTTACTGCAAATGGAGTTAAAGTTCAATACGCCTTGGTGGGATTTCTTGTCTGAAACACGTTACCAAAAACAAACGCTTTCTGGTGACATGGAAACTCTGCGCAGTTATTACCTTGATAGAGGTTATTTGCGTTACACGGTAGATTCTACTCAGGTATCAATGACCCCTGAAAAAGACGGCATTTATATTACCTTAAATGTAACTGAAGGTGAGCAGTATACAATTTCAGAAGTGGAATTGGTGGGTGACCTTCTCGGTAATGAAGAATACATCAACGCGTTATTACCTCTCACGCCAGGTGAGCTATATAACCAAGCTGAAGTTACCTACACGGAAGAGTTTATCAGTAACTACCTTGGTCGTTTCGGTTACGCTTATCCTGAAGTCACAACCATACCTGAAATCAATGACGAAGATAAAACTGTCAAATTGACCTTATCTGTTGACCCTGGGAAACGGATTTATGTGAGACGAATCAATTTTGAAGGGAACGTGGTCACCGCAGATGACGTATTGCGTCAAAATGTTTCGCAAATGGAAGGTGCTTGGTTATCTAACAGTTTGCTGGAGTCATCTAAAAACAGCCTTTCTCGATTAACCTACATGGAAGAAGTTGACTTTGAAACCATCCGTTTGCCTGGAGAAGAAGACAAAGTTGATGTGATCTATAAAGTGAGTGAGCAACCTGCTGGTTCCTTTAACGCAGGTATTGGTTACGGCGATAGAACGAAATTGAGTCTGCAAGCAGGTATCCAACAAGATAACTTCTTGGGAACAGGTAAGAGACTTGCGTTTAATATCAGTACCGTTTCGTTCCAAAAAAGCGTGCAGATTTCTTACACAGACCCTTATTTCACCATTGATGGTATTAGCTTGGGCGGCAGTATTGCATACAGTGAATTTGATGCGGGTAGCGCCAACTTAATTCAATTCAACAGTAAGCAATACACCCTGGGAGTGAACGTAGGATATCCTATCAATGAGTTCAACCGTATCGGGTTTGGTCTTTCTTACAGTGATGTTGAATTGTCTCGTCGTAGTTCGTTTGAACAAACCGACCGTTTCTATAGCCAGTTTATTGATCCACAAAACCCTGATGCACCGATAAACTATGACAATTTCCTTGCGTCCGTGACGTGGAGCCGAAGCACGCTAAATCGTGGTATCTTTCCGACCGCAGGTTCATCACAAAGTGCTTCATTTAGCGTCACAACGCCAAACTCTGACGTAAACTATTTCAAGACAATATTCGACAGTAAGTTCTACTTCCCGTTGTCACAAAGTCAACGTTGGTCTGTGCTTGCTCGATTCAGAGCTGGTTATGGTAATGGTTATGGTGAAACTAACGGCGTAGAACAAATATTACCCTTTACACAAAACTTCACTGCCGGTGGTAGCGACACATTGCGTGGCTTCGAAAACAACACAGTTGGTCCTCGCGGCGTGCAAAGACAAGCGAGAAATATCATTGGGCCCGACGGTAGCACCATATTTCTCGGTCCAGAAGCAGACCAAGTATCAGTATCATCTCGTTCATTGGGCGGCAATGCTATGGTGCTAGGGGGGATCGAATTAATCGTTCCCACTCCGTTTGTAGGAGAAGAGTATGACAATTCCGTTCGAACTAGCTTCTTTGTCGATGCAGGTAACGTTTGGGACACTGAATTTGATTTTAACGAGTATCGCGATCTCGAGTTGAATCCCAACAGTCCAGACGCAGTTGCTGATTACAGCGATTGGACTCGCTATAGAGCTTCTGGAGGACTTTCGATACAATGGCTATCACCAATGGGACCCATGGTGTTTAGTTTCTCAAGAGCTATTCAAGAACGAGATGGAGACGACGTCGATTTCTTCTCATTTAATATCGGACAAACATTTTAAACTTAGGTTAGCATGTACGTTAATCGGAAAAACAAAAACATAGGAAGGAGTATCCCTTGAAACAGTTATTTAAAACCCTTTTTGCTACGGCCCTTATTACCAGTGCCCTGATCAGTTCGGTTGCCCAAGCACAGCAAAAAATTGGTGTCATCAATCGCGAAGCGATTGTTCAGCAAATGCCTCAAGCCATTGCCAGCCAGCAAGCATTGCAAATTGAATTTAAAGATGAAGGTGCAAAAATCGACGCTATGCGTCAACAGATGGCAGCAGATTTAGAAAAGTTGCGTAAAGACGCACCCACTATGAGTGAGGCTCAAATCCAAGCTGAACAAGCACGTTTACAAGGCGTAAATACAGAATATGAAGCGCTTGCTAAGCCGCTTCAAGAAAAGCTTCAGCAACGCAGACAAGAAGAAAACGTGAAAGTTTTAAATCTACTTAATCAAGCCATTCAAGCTGTGATTGACGAAGAGGGATTAGAGTTGGTTTTGGATCGTCAGGCGGTTGTATTTGCTACACCTGCGCACGACATCTCTGAAAAAGTATTGAAAAAAGTCAGCCAAATGAAATAAGCCTTTGGAGCCTGCATGAAGTCAATCAGTTTAAAAGAGTTAGCGGAAAAAATCGGCGCCACGCTGCATTTATCAGCTGATGACACTGAGCAAACTCAGATTGATAGTTTGAGTACGCTGGCAAATGCAGGCATTGGTCAGATTTCCTTTTTGTCCAATAGCAAGTATCGTAGCCAGCTTGCTGATACGACGGCACAAGCCGTTATTTTGCACCCCGACGAACTTTCGCATTGTCCAGGTTCTGCACTCGTACACGAAAACCCTTATGTTGGGTTTGCGTTGGCAGCCCAAGCTCTTGACAGCACACCTGATGCTGCATGCGGTATACATCCAAGTGCTGTAATAGCGGATGATGTGGAAATGGGCACTAATGTGCACTTGGGGGCAAATGCAGTGATAGAGTCCGGCGTAAAGCTGGGAGACAATGTGCAGGTTGGTGCAGGGACTTTCATTGGAAAGAATAGTGAAATTGGCCGTCACACTAAGCTGTGGGCCAATGTGACCATCTACCACAATACTGTTATTGGTGAGCGTTGCTTGGTGCAATCAGCGACGGTTATCGGAAGTGATGGTTTCGGTTACGCTAATGACAAAGGTAAGTGGATTAAAATTCCGCAACTTGGTCGAGTCGTCATCGGTGACCGCGTGGAAATTGGTGCTAGCACAACCATTGATCGTGGTGCGCTGGAAGATACTGTAATTGCAGATGGTGTAATACTTGATAACCAATTGCAGATAGCACATAACGTTAAAATCGGTGAAAACACTGCTATGGCGGCGTGTTCAGTGATTGCAGGAAGCACGACAATAGGTAGTAATTGTTCCATTGCCGGATTATGCGGTATTAATGGCCATATTGAGATCTGCGATAATGTCCACTTTACGGGTATGAGTATGGTCACAAAAAGCATTACTGAACCTGGTGTTTACTCTTCCGGGATGCCTGCCGTGCCGAACCGTGAATGGCGTAAAAACGCTGTTCAACTCCGGCAGCTTGCCTCTATCGCACAACGTGTCAAAGCATTGGAAAAATGACCGTGTCAAATAGCGTTTTAATCCTAATTTAGGCGCTGTACAAAGGAGATATACCGTTGTCCGAACAAATGAAAACTATTGAGATTGAAGAAATTCTCGAGTTATTGCCTCATCGATATCCATTTTTACTTCTCGATAGAGTGACTGATTACACCCTTGGTGAATCAATAAAAGCCTTCAAGAATATTACCTTTAACGAGCCATGTTTTACTGGGCATTTTCCTGGCAAACCCATTTTCCCAGGGGTGTTAATTCTCGAAGCTATGGCGCAAGCTGCTGGCGTATTAGGGTTTAAAACGGCGGGTAATTCAGATGAACTATACTTATACGCTGGTATAGACAGTGCGCGCTTTAAGCATCCAGTGGTACCCGGTGACAGACTGGATTTTGACGTCAAATTGATAAAAGAAAAACGCGGTATATGGAAATTCCAAGGTGTTGCCAGCGTGGATGGAAAAGAGTGTTGTAGCGCGTCGTTTATGTGTGCAATGAGGAAAATGTAACCTGTGATCCACGAAACAGCAATTATCCACCCTTCAGCCAAACTTGCGGCAGATGTTCATGTAGGCGCTTACTCTTTGATAGGGGAAGATGTTGAAATAGGCAGCGGCACCGTGATTGAGTCTCATGTGGTAATTAAAGGGCCGACGAAAATCGGTTCTAACAACCGCTTTTTCCAATTTTCTTCAATCGGCGAAGAGTGCCAGGATAAAAAATATGCTGGCGAAAATACTCGCTTAGAAATTGGGGATAACAATATTTTTAGAGAATGTGTCACCGTCCATCGTGGCACAACACAAGATCAAAGTTTGACTAAAGTTGGCTCTGGAAATTTATGCATGGCCTATGTGCATATCGCTCACGATTGCATAGTTGGTGATGACAATATTTTGGCCAATAATGCAACATTGGCCGGTCATGTTCATGTTGGCAATAGTGTCATTTTAGGCGGTCTTACCGCGGTTCACCAATTCTGTCACATTGGCTCACATTGTTTCACTGGGGGAGGAAGTATCATACTTAGAGATATTCCACCTTATGTTATGGTCAGTGGTACAGACAACACACCAGCAGGAATAAATTCTGAGGGATTACGACGCCGTGGTTTTGATAAAGACGTAATTATGCAAATAAAACGTGCTTACAAAGTGCTGTACCGAAGTGGCAATCGAGCCGAACAGGCTGTCGAGCAATTACGTGAGATGGCACAAAACACACCACAAGTCGGCATCATGGCAGACTTTGTTGCTGAATCAACTCGGGGTATCATTCGTTAACATGACACCTCTTGCTTGATACATAGCATCTATGGCAACTCCTCCATTACGAATCGGTATCGTCGCTGGTGAGGCATCTGGTGATGTGCTTGCTGCGGGCTTAATCAAAAAAATCCGCAAACGGTTTCCTGACGCCGTGTTCGAAGGCATCGCCGGACCAAACATGCTTGAACAAGGTTGCTCAACGTTGTTTGAGATGGAAGAGTTATCGGTGATGGGGCTGGTCGAGGTGTTATCAAGAATTCGTCGACTATTGCATATTCGTAAAACTATTTTGCAACATTTTAAAGACAATCCCCCTGACGTTTTTATTGGTGTAGACGCGCCAGACTTTAATCTTCCGTTAGAAAAAAAACTGAAAAAGCTTGGAATTAAGACGGTGCACTACGTCAGTCCAACGGTTTGGGCTTGGCGTGAAAATCGTATCTACGGTATTGGTGAAGCGACCAACCTTGTACTGAGTATTTTTCCTTTCGAAAAACAGGTTTACGATAAACACGGATTTCCGTGTAAATTTGTTGGCCATACAATGGCTGATGATATTCCGTTACACCCAGATAGCGATAGCGCCCGTGAAATGCTGGACGGGGTTAATATAAAACCTGGTCAAAAGGTGTTGGCTTTGTTGCCTGGCAGTCGTGCTGGTGAAGTCAATATGTTGTTAGATATCTTTATTCAAAGCGCTGCGATAGTTGCTAAAAACGTGGGCTCACTCCAAGTCGTAATTCCCGCGGTTAATGATGTGCGTAAACAGCAGATTGAACAAAAAATTGCGGCAATGGTAGAAGATGGTCTTTTGCCTGAAGAGCTTGAAATTGCAGTTTTATTGCGCCAGTCAAGGCAAGTCATGATCGCCTCTGATGCGATTTTACTCGCTTCCGGTACGGCATCACTGGAAGCCATGTTGTGCAAGCGCCCCATGGTTGTCGCTTATCGGTTAAAATGGCTGACACATCAGATGATGAAGGTGCTTTATAAAGCTAAGTACTTTGCATTACCAAATTTGCTAGCAGATGAAAAAATCGTCCCTGAATTGCTGCAACAAGATGTTAATCCAGATAAGATCGCTAGCTACTTGACGCCCATGCTTGAGGGAGAAACAAGCCAAGTGACAGACAAGTTTGTCGAATTACATCAAATGCTGCAGCAAGGCGCTGATGTACAATCAGCCAACGCAGTACTTGAGCTTATTGGAATTGCCAATGAATAAGGTTTTAGTCGCCGGTGTAGATGAAGTTGGGCGAGGTCCCTTGGTTGGCGATGTCGTGACAGCAGCGGTTATACTGCACCCAGATAGGCAAATTGTCGGATTAAACGATTCGAAAAAAATTAGCGAAAAAAAACGTGAAGTTTTGTTTGATGAAGTCATTCAGTCTGCATTGTGCTGGTCAATAGGCCGGGCGACACCGCAAGAGATAGACCAAATCAACATTTTGCATGCAACCATGTTAGCCATGAAAAGAGCCGTTGACGGACTATCGATTAAGCCGGATTTTGTTAAGGTCGATGGCAACCGATTACCCGATTGGCAATATCCCAGTGAAGCTATCGTAAAGGGGGATGGCAGCGTCGCAGAGATTTCCGCTGCATCGATACTTGCCAAAGTTACTCGAGATCGTGAAATGCTTGCCCTTGACGAGCAGTTCCCAGAATATGGGTATCGTCAGCACAAAGGTTATCCGACGCAAGCACACTTGCAAAAACTCTATGAGTTGGGACCCAATCAAGCCTATAGAATGAGTTTTAAACCCGTGCAACAAGCTTTGTCGCAACATAATGGAGCAATTCATGTCGTCTGAAGTTCAAGACACTACGTGCCAATTTGTCCATCTGCGTGTCCATAGCGATTTTTCGATGATGGATGGTTTGAATAAGGTCAAACCGATTTTAGCGCGGGTCAAAGAAATGAATATGCCTGCGGTGGCTATTACCGACCAGATGAACATGTGTGGTCTGGTCAAGTATTATGAAACTGCCCACGCGAGTGGAATAAAACCTATAATCGGTACCGACTTTTGGGTGACAAGTGAAGAGCTTGGAGAACAATTATTCCGTCTTACTTTGCTGGCAATGAACAATCAAGGCTACAAAAACATCACGCTGCTCATTTCCAAAGCGTATCAACGGGGACATCTTCAAAACCGTGCAGTGATTGACAAAGACTGGTTGGCTGAGCATCAAGAAGGTGTGCTTATTATCTCTGGTGGTTTGCATGGCGACTTGGGGATTGCGTTGACTAAAGGCAATATGCCCCTTGCACAAGACATCAGTGCGTTTTATCAGCAGCATTTTCCTGACCGTTTTTATCTAGAAGTGACTCGAACCGCACGTCCAGGTGAAAATGAGTATATTCAGCGAGCTTGTCAGTGGTCAGTCGATCATGAGTTACCCTTGGTTGCCACCAATGAAGTGTGTTTCTTGGACAAAGACCGATTTGCCGCTCACGAAATTCGCGTGTCTATCCATGACGGCTATACATTAGAAGACAAGCGACGCCCGAAACTTTACAGCGAGCAACAATATCTGCGTAGCGCAGAGGAAATGTGCGAGTTGTTTAGTGATATTCCAGAGGCATTACAAAACTCTGTGGAAATCGCAAAACGCTGTAATGTTACCGTCAAGCTGAACGAATACTTTCTGCCAAAATTTCCAACTGGTGGTATGTCCGACGCCGATTACCTGGTAAAAGTATCCTGGGAAGGTTTGGAGCGTCGTCTTGAATTTTTGTTTCCTGACGAAGAAGAGCGTAAAGAAAAACGCCCTGAATATGATGAACGTTTGGAAATCGAACTTACCGTTATCAACCAAATGGGATTCCCTGGCTACTTCTTGATCGTCATGGAGTTTATTCAATGGAGTAAAGATCACGGTATTCCTGTCGGACCGGGACGTGGTTCAGGTGCTGGGTCGTTGGTAGCTTATGCGCTAGATATCACTGATCTCGATCCACTAGAATTTGATTTGCTATTTGAACGTTTCTTGAATCCTGAACGGGTCTCGATGCCTGACTTTGATGTCGATTTTTGCATGGACAGGCGTGACGAGGTGATCGATCATGTGGCTGACATGTACGGCCGTCAGGCGGTTTCACAAATCATTACATTTGGAACAATGGCTGCTAAAGCCGTTGTGCGAGATGTTGGTCGGGTGCTTGGCCATCCTTATGGCTTTGTTGATAGGATCTCTAAGCTCATTCCATCTGATCCGGGCATGACTTTGGAAAAAGCCTTTGCCGTAGAACCTCGGCTTCCTGAGCTCTATGATCAAGATGAAGAAGTTAAAGATCTCATTGATATGGCGAGGATCCTCGAGGGTGTGACCAGAAATGCCGGCAAACATGCGGGTGGAGTGGTCATCGCCCCAACTCAAATTACCGACTTCGCACCTTTGTACTGTGACGACGAAGGTAAAAACCCGGTTACACAATTTGATAAAAACGACGTTGAAACTGCAGGACTCGTGAAATTTGACTTCCTGGGGTTACGCACACTGACCATTATTCAATGGGCAATTGACATGATTGCCGAAGGTCAGGGCAAACAAATTGATATCTCTGCCATCCCTTTGGAAGATCCGCGTAGTTTCCGAGTGCTACAAAATGCAGAGACTACCGCAGTATTCCAGTTGGAATCTCGCGGTATGAAAGACCTGATTAAACGACTTAAACCCGATTGTTTTGAAGACATTATCGCTTTGGTGGCCCTATTCAGACCAGGCCCCCTTCAATCGGGCATGGTAGATAACTTTATTGACCGAAAACATGGTCGTGAAGAAATTTCTTATCCAGATGCAGATTATCAGCACGACTGTCTCAAAGAAATCCTTGAGCCAACTTACGGTATTATTCTGTACCAAGAACAGGTGATGCAAATCGCTCAAGAAATGGCAGGATACAGTTTGGGTGGCGCCGATTTGTTGCGTCGCGCAATGGGCAAGAAAAAACCTGAAGAGATGGAAAAGCAACGTTCCGTTTTTGCTGATGGTTCCAAAAACAACAATATCGATCCCGATCTTGCAATGAAAATCTTCGATCTGGTGGAGAAATTCGCCGGGTACGGTTTTAACAAGTCTCACTCAGCAGCCTATGCGTTAGTCTCATATCAAACCTTGTGGTTGAAAGCACATTATCCAGCAGAATTCATGGCAGCGGTAATGTCTGCTGATATGGATAACACTGACAAAATTGTAACCTTGGTCGATGAATGCGAACGCATGGGCATCACCATATTGCCACCTGATTTGAATGCCGGCCAGTACAAGTTTACCGTTGATGAGCAAGGGCGAATTGTCTACGGAATAGGCGCGATAAAAGGTGTGGGTGAAGGTCCGATTGAAGCGATTATTGCTGCACGTAAGGAAAAAGAGACATTTTCCGATTTATTCGATTTTTGCGCTAAAGTTGATTTAAAAAAGGTCAACAAAAGAGTGTTAGAAAAGCTGGTCTTGTCGGGCGCCATGGATAATCTTGGACCGCATCGAGCTTGTTTGATGGCAACTTTGCCAGAAGCAATTGCTGCCGCCGATCAACACGCCAAAGCAGAATCTCATGGACAATCGGATATGTTTGGTTTGTTGACCACCGAACCTGAACAGGTTGAGCAAGCCTTTTCGAATGTGCCCCATTGGCCAGAGAAAATATGGCTGGAAGGTGAAAAAGAAACCCTTGGCCTATACTTAACCGGGCACCCGATCAATCAGTACGCTCAAGAGATAAAGAATTATAGTTCTGGGCGACTAGTAGATTTGAAGCCGACCAATAAAGATACCACCTCAACGGCGGTGGGTTTGGTGTTGGGGGTTCGTGTCATGGTAAACAAAAAAGGGCGTCGATGGGCGATCGTGACCTTGGACGATAAAAGTGCAAGAATGGATGCACGATTCTTCCCTGATATGTATGAAAAATACGAGGAACTGCTGCAACCTGACCGAATTTTGCTCATATCTGGACAGGTCAGCTTTGATGATTTCTCTGGTGGCAATACAATATCGGCCCGTGATGCCATGGACATCGTCCAAGCTCGGGAGAAAAACGTTAAATGTTTAGGTTTAGAAGTGCAATCAAACTGGTGTAACGACGCAAGTGTGTCTAAACTGCAAGCAATTTTACAGAATTATCAAGGTGGTAGTTGCCCAATTAATATGCGGGTGATTCATCCAGATGCTGAGATGACATTAGCATTTGGAGCACAATGGTACGTGACACCTGAAGATCAGTTAATTTACGAATTGCAGCAAGTGTTAACACCTGAGTGTGTACAACTGCAATTCAGTTGATGGTAGTACCGTCAAAATACTTAATTTAAAAGGTTGGGGATGAGTTTAAATTACCTTGATTTCGAAAAGCCGATAGCTGATTTAGAAGCGAAGATAGAGGAACTGCGCCTGGTAAACCAAGGTGGTGAGTTCGATGTCGGCATGGAAGAAGATATCACTAAGTTACGTGAAAAAAGTGCAGAGTTAACGCGCAAAATTTTCGCAGACTTAGGTGCCTGGCAGGTGTCACAGTTGGCACGTCATCCTATGCGTCCTTATACATTGGATTATATTCCTCATTTATTTGACGAATTCGATGAGCTGGCTGGGGATCGTGCCTTTGCTGATGATAAGGCCATCGTGGGTGGGCTTGCGGAATTTGATGGACAACCGGTCATGGTAATTGGTCATCAAAAAGGCCGTGATACCCACGAGAAAATTCGTCGCAACTTTGGTATGCCTAAACCAGAAGGGTATCGCAAAGCGTTACGCTTGATGCACATGGCGGAACGTTTCAATTTACCAATCATCACCTTCATTGACACACCTGGCGCTTATCCAGGTGTTGGCGCAGAAGAGCGTGGACAAAGTGAAGCCATTGCGAAAAATCTTAAAGAAATGGCTGAACTCAGTGTGCCGATCATTTGTACCGTTATCGGTGAAGGCGGCTCGGGTGGGGCATTAGCAATTGGTGTGGGTGATCGGGTCAATATGCTGCAATACAGTACCTATTCGGTTATTTCACCAGAAGGTTGTGCGTCTATTTTGTGGAAAAGCGCAGAAAAAGCTCCGCTCGCGGCCGAGGCTATGGGTGTCAGTGCCGGTCAAATTAAAGAACTGGGGTTGATCAATAACATTATTGAGGAACCTTTAGGAGGTGCTCATCGTAATCATGATGCTATGGCTGCCAATCTAAAAGCGACGTTAAAGCAGCAACTGTCTCAATTGATGAGCTTGTCTAAAGAAGACTTGCTTGAGCAGCGCTATGAAAGACTTATGTCGTTTGGTTACTGTTAAAATTACTAAACTGCTTACGACAAAACCGCCTTGTTTACCCAAGGCGGTTTTTTGCTTATGAACGCAATTGAAACTGTAGTCGCCAATATAACCGAGTATTTAGCCGGTGACGGCAAGCAAATTATTGTAGCTTACAGCGGCGGTGTTGATTCCCAAGTTATGTTGCATTGTGTTGCGTCATTGCACCCCAAATATCCCCAACATGACTTTCTTGCGGTACACATTAATCACGGATTACAAGAACAGGCTAATAGCTGGGAGCAGCATTGTAAGACACAATGCGAAGCACTAGGCATACCATTTAAAAGCGTTCGAGTTCATATCGATGTAAAAAGCAAAAAAGGCATTGAAGCCGCGGCTCGGGAACAACGCTATCAAGCGTTAATCAATTGTGCCGATCATGGTTCAATTATTTTTTTAGGCCAACATCTGGACGATCAGGCAGAAACGGTTTTGCTGCAATTAAAAAGAGGGGCTGGGCCAAAGGGATTATCAGCGATGCCAGAATGTCATCAGCACCATTCCGGCGTGATTTTTTCGCGCCCGTTATTACATATAAGCCGTGAGCAACTCGTCGCTTATGCTAGTGATAACCAACTTCAATGGATTGAAGATCCGTCTAATCAAGATAGTCGATACGATAGAAATTTTCTGCGTCACAAAATTATGCCTTTATTGTCTCAACGCTGGCCTGGATTCAGTCAGGCAGTTGCGCGCAGCGCCTCACTGTCTGCACAACAACAAGCCTTACTATATGAGGTTTGCGATGCACGCTTACAATCGATTACTGATGAAAACGATTCGCTAAATATTGATAGTCTTAACGAATACTCTATTGCTTGGCAGCATCAACTCGTGCGTACGTGGCTGGAGCAAAAAAATGTGTCCATGCCGTCGAAAGCGGTTTTGGATGAATTGCAGCAGGTATTGAATGCAAAACATGATGCAGAGCCGATTTTACAATGGCAAGAATGGCAATTTCGGCGCTTTCGAAACAAACTGTTCTGTATAAAGCATTGTGAGGCGCTTAAAGCGGGAAGCAAAATTGCGCTCAAACATGGAAAACTTATACACCCCAATGGATTTGGTCAGCTGATCTTTTCATCGTCTGCTACTAAAAATGTCGGCTCGATCGAAGCACATAAAAGTGTCTTCAGTGAAAAATTCAAACCTCAAGATGCAGCGATGTCCAAACCGTTGAAACAGTGGTTTAAAACCTGGGACATCGCACCGTGGACAAGAGAACAAAGCCTAACCGTGACGTTTGATGGCCTTCCTGTGGCAATTTGGGTAGCGGAAAACGTTATTTTTTCAGTGCATATGCCACCTGTTTTCATTGATAAAATGCAATGGCAGCCTATTGAGCCTGCGCTGTGATCTTCCTTTGTCGATTCTGCTTTACAAAATAATCTAAAAAACAAGCTGCTGGGCACTAGTGTTTTTGGTGGTATCTGACGTAAAATCCACGACTTAGATGTGCATTAAACAATGTGCTTAACAGGATACAGGAGTGTAAAAGTAGTTATGGCAGCCTTTGGTACCGTCTTTATGCCAGAAATGGCACTAGCAACCTTTGAAAATAATCAATGGAGCGAAGCTAGTTTTGTCAGTTCAAATAGCATTCAAATGCATCCTGGTGCCCATGTATTGCACTACTCAAGTACTTGTTTTGAGGGTCTAAAAGCGTTTAAGCATGAAGATGGCTCAATAAACATTTTCCGCATGGATGAAAATGTGAAGCGTATGGCACAAAGCAGTAAGCTGCTTAATCTCCCTGCCATAGATACTGAGTTGCTATCGTCAATGATTATCGACGTCGTTAAAAAATATCAAGACGAAGTACCTGCGCCTCCCGGTTCCATGTATATTCGTCCAACTCATTTTGGTACTGATGCAGCGATCGGAAAAGCGGCTGCGCCATCGGCAAATTCGATGTTATATGTTTTGTTGTCTCCTGTAGGGGATTATTTTTCTGGTGGCGCGAAACCTCTACGATTGCTGTTGGCAAACGATGGTATGCGTTGTGCGCCGCATATGGGGATGATCAAAAGTGGTGGTAACTATGCAAGTGCTTTGGGACCGATTCTTAAAGCCAGAGCGGATGTCAATGCCGATCAAATCCTGTTTTGCCCAGATGGCGATGTGCAGGAAACCGGTGCCGCTAATTTTGTACTGATTGATGGCAATGAAATTATCACTAAGGCATTGGATAGTACCTTTTTACACGGCATCACTCGAGCTTCCTTGCTGCAAATTGCCGCAGATATGGGCATGACAGTCAGTGAAAGAGAGCTGTCTGTAGATGAACTCTTAGAGCGTTCTGCTAAGCCAGGAACCGAAGCGGCACTATCGGGAACCGCAGCGGTGTTAACGCCTGTTGGTACACTGATTAAAGACAATCAGGAGTTTAGCGTAGGTACTGGTGAAGCCGGGCCAACGACAATGAAGTTACGCAAAGCGCTTAACGAAATTCAATGGGGTCAAGCTGCTGACACTCATGGATGGCTAACGAAAATTTAACAGTACTTTACGGGAGAGAATGCTCTCCCGATTTTGCGTCATTTAATGCCCTTCAAGTAAAAAGCGCTCTGTTCGTTCTACCCGTCTAGGCTTGCCAGATATCACCAATACATCATTAGGCTTCAATGGCTCATCCGGGTCTGGGTCTGATATCTCTAGGTTGTTGCGTCGCAAACCCTGCAAAGTTATGCGCTTTTGCAATAAATTGAGTTGAGTGATGCTTTTGCCCACTGCAAAGGCTTCCCGAGACAACACAATAGCATGCATAAATTCCAGTTTATCTTTTGTCCCGTAGGTGATTTCAGTGGTTTCACCAGGGAAAAATCCGTGCATGTGGCGATAGTGATCTTTGCGTTCAGAGCGCACTCTTTTGAGGATGCGCGACATAGGGATCCCCGACAGATGCAGTATTTGTGATACCAACATTAAACTACCTTCAAGGATTTCGGGTACCACTTGCGTCGCGCCTGCAGCATACAGTTCTTCTAGGTGATAGTCTTTTCTTGTCCTGACAACAATCGGCAAGCCGGGCCTGAGTTCGGCGAGAGTTTTAATGACATTAAGTGCTTTTTGATGTTCGTCGAAGGTAATTAACACTAGCTTAGCTGAGTCAATACCTACTGCTCGTAAAATGTCTTTTTGACTTACGTCACCAAAAAATACAGGTTGGCCAGCCCCTCGACTTTCGTTAACACGCACCGCATCAGCGTCGACAACTAGATAGGGGATTTTTTCTATTGTGAGTAGGCGACTTACTGATTGGCCCACACGTCCATAACCAAATATCAGAACGTGATCGGTCATGTTAGGTTGATACACATCTTCGTCTAAAGGATCGGGGGTAACTTGTGGCTCACCGACGATTTTTTTCGCGAACAGTAACCCATTGTCGACTAACCAAGGTGTGACAGCCATACTCAATACACCAATAGCCAACAATACTGAGCCATGGGCCGCACTGATGACATCATGATTAACCGCCAATGCGGCTAACACAAAACTAAACTCACCCATTTGACAAAGTTTTAAACCGGCTGCCCAGGCATCTGTTTTATCACATCTGTACAACCAAGCGCATGCGCGAACAATCAAGGTTTTTAATACCAATATGGTGATCAAGCCAACCAGAATCCAATGGAATTGGCTTACCAAAATTTGCATTTCAAATCGCATTCCAACGGTAATAAAAAACAAACCCATCAAAATGTCTCGAAACGGCCTGATATCCGCTTCAAGCTGGTGGCGATATTGGCTTTCACTTAGCATCATGCCAGCCAAAAAAGCCCCTAATGCCATAGATAACCCAAAAGAGTAGGTGATCCCGGCTGCAATCAACGCCACTAGAATGGTGGTAAGTACAAAAAGTTCATCTGTGCGTGTCCGGGCCACTTCGTTGAATACTCTAGGTAATAACCATTTGCCCACCGATAACAAAAGCGCCACGACGATAGTCCCTTTGAGCAGCGCCATAGTGATGGCAATCCACATGCTAGACTGTGTATCACTGGATAGCAGGGGCACAAGAATGAGTAAAGGAACAACTGCCAAGTCTTGAAATAACAAAATACTGACAACCATTTGTGCACGGGTTGTATTTAGAGAGCCTTTTTCGCTCATCTGTTTAATGACTATTGCCGTCGATGACAGTGCCACCATCCCTCCTATGATCAAAGACGCTTTGGCGTCAAAACCGACGAGAATGGCAAGCCCCATAAATACCAAAGTGGTAAATAACATTTGCCCCAAGCCAATACCAAAAACCAGATGGCGCATGGCGAGCACTTTGGGTAAAGAAAACTCTAAACCTAGGGAAAAAAGCAAAAAAACAATACCTAATTCGGCAAAAAAGTGAATTTCTTCGGGATTGTCGATAACTGCCAGCATGTGCGGACCAGCAAAAATACCACAAACTAAATAGGCGAGGATCGGGGGGAGATTGACACGTTTGAATAGCCAAACCGCAAATACGGCGGCAGTCATCAAAATCAAAATACTCGCAAAACTGACGTGCATACGTGGCAGATCCCTAATCGTGAACCTTAAGTGTACACCAACTAAAAGTAAAAAAAGGTCCGATGGCACAGCAATTGCAAATTCTTTTGTATATTGCCTTTTGGGCCGTTTTTACACATGAATTCGCCAATTTTTTGGCAGGAGCGACAATTGGAACAGATCAGCCAATTATACGACGACACTATTAATGACCATTTGTTCACAAGTGATACTGCGCCTAAAGGCATGAAGCAGCACGAGTCAAATATTGTGATGCAACAGCTAGCGTCAAGTATTGATCTGCATAAATTGGCATCGTTGTATTACAATCAATTGAAAAGTAAATTGAACATTGATGCTGTCACGATTAAGTTTCCAACTGGCCTGATAACCATAGGTGAAGCGCCAGAAAATGCGACATCTAAGTCTCTCGACCAGTCGATAAACCGCAAAATATTCGCAACCTTGGTGTATTCATTTTCAAAAGTGTTGAGCATGCGCGAACACGCCATCTTAATTGAGCTACATCGGCTATTTAAGTTTCCACTGAACAATGCTCTGGAGTATCACAGTATCAAACAATTGGCGTTAAAAGATCATTTGACGTCATTGGGTAATCGCGCCAACTATCAGGAAACACTGCTGCGTTTGATCAGCCAAGCCCATCGTTATGGGGAAGGGTTTGGACTACTGGTCATCGATATGGATAAATTTAAACACATCAACGATACCTTTGGACATCATGAAGGGGACAAAGTACTTATAGCAGTTGCTGAAGTTCTGCGTCACTCCTTACGTGATACTGACTATGCATTTCGTTTTGGCGGTGATGAATTTTGTTGTCTGTTACCTGGTAGTCAAATTGCTACCAACAGTAAAATAGCCCAAAGGATTCAATTGCTTATGAAAAGCGATCCAGTACTGTCTCGACATGCAGTGTCCTGCAGTATTGGCAGTACGGTTTATCTAGCGAACGACAGTGAGCAAGATATTTTTAATCGTGCTGACAGTGCCCTTTATC
Source organism: Aliiglaciecola sp. M165 (assembly GCF_007197995.1). Classification (GTDB taxonomy): domain Bacteria; phylum Pseudomonadota; class Gammaproteobacteria; order Enterobacterales; family Alteromonadaceae; genus Aliiglaciecola. The sequence goes on along the minus strand of NZ_VKKH01000005.1, from coordinate 14,556 downwards.
AAGCCAAACAAAATGGTAGGGCGTGCTACAAAGCGGCCTAAAAGACGAATTAAGGCAAAAATCTGCAGGGCTAACCGCTCTTGGGCAGATCCTTACCGCTTTTGCGTACCAAAACTTATCTGTAAATGCGACTCCGAGATTAGGCGAGTGCCATGTAGTCTGTGCCTTTAGGGACCTAAAAAGGCTGAGCAAGAGCAGTAAAGTTAATACCTCTAAGTTTGCTTACACCGAAAAAGTCCATAGATATTTTTTGTATTAAAATTTCCATATAAATTTCAATAACTTTGCATAACTTCATATCTTATTTGTTCAATACAATAGTGTTACGCTATGCTAATAACACTGATTGCTTCGTAGTTGCGAGGCCAAACCAAGAGACTAGATATGCGACTAACCTTTTTTGGAGTTAGGGGGTCAATTCCTTCGCCTGGACCAGAGTTCGCGAAATACGGTGGAAATACGGCGTGCGTGCACATCCAGTTGGACGATGGCACGGACATCGTTCTCGATGCAGGTACGGGGATTAAAAATCTTGGTCAACAGCTTATTTCTAAGCAATCGGATATCCATTTATTATTGACTCACAATCATTGGGACCATATTCAAGGGTTTCCGTTTTTTTCTCCTATCTATCAGCCAGGGCGTAACATTTTTATCACCCCGGGAATGACTACTTATGATGAACACGATGCAATTTTAAAACAGATGACCGGCAGTTACTTCCCGGTTCACCACAAATCATTGCAATCCAATATCGTGCTTGAAGCCATAGATGAAGAAATCAATAGCTGGCAAATAAATGGTGCGACCATCTATCGTCATGCTATGAATCACCCAGGAAGTGGAAGTTCATACGTGATCGAAGCGGACGGCGCCAAGGTCGCATATATCACCGACAACGAGCTGTATCCTCCTTATCGAAAGGAAACAGACTTTTTACAATGGGTCGATTTTGCGATGAGTGCAGATATCATTATTCATGATGCGCAATACATGTTGTCAGACATGCCCGCAAAATCAGGTTGGGGACACTCAGTGGCTGAAGAAGCCGTCAAGTTAGCGTTAGCAAGCCGCGCTAAGCGTTTGGCCTTGTATAGCCATGATCATATTCGTACCGACGAGCAAATTGCGGCAATTGAAAGTCACTGCCAAGAAGTGATTGCTATCGCTGAAGATGATTTACAAGTGTTTGCTGCTGCAGAAGGCTTGGCAATAGATTTGTAGCGGTGGTGCTTTTTTCCACAGAGATCTCTTGTTGAAATCTCTGCGGAAAGTCCTTTAGAGGTCTACAGGGTTTTCACCCATTCAAGGATACCGTCAATATCCAGAAGCTGCTTTTCTCCAGAGCGACGGTTTTTATATTCCACTTTATTTTCGTCAAGATTTCTTTCGCCAATCACTATTGTATGGGGTACACCAACAAGTTCCATATCATTGAACATGACACCTGGGCGTTCCTTGCGATCATCAAACAGCACATCGATACCCGCTGCTATTAGTTCATCATACATTTTCTCTGCAACTTGCTGTATGCGATGAGATTTATGCATGTTCATCGGGATCAGTGCAATTTTAAATGGCGCGATTGCGTCTGGCCAGATAATGCCATATTTGTCGTGATTTTGTTCAATGGCGGCAGCGACTATTCTTGACACCCCAATCCCATAACAACCCATCGTTAGGATTTGGTGCTTGCCTTGTTCATTCAGTACGCCACAACCCATGGCCTTTGAATATTTGTCACCCAGCTGGAAAATGTGACCGACTTCTATCCCTCGTTTGATTTCGAGCTTTCCTTCGCCGTCGGGTGAGGGATCACCTGCTTCAATGTTACGTAAATCCGCGACCTGATATTCACTTACATCACGATCCCAGTTCACACCTTTTAAGTGTTTACCCGTAATATTTGCGCCACAGATAAAATCACTTAACACAGCCGCACTGCGATCAGCAAACACTGGAATATTTAAGTCCACAGGTCCAAGGGAACCTATTTCGCATCCCAGTTCAGCTACAATTTTATCATTGTTAGCCAACGCGAGCGGGATAGCTACACCTTCTAATTTTTCAGCTTTTATCTCGTTTAACTGATGATCACCGCGTAACACAAGCGCGACAAGCCCTTGTTTACCATTTTCATCGGCCTCACCCAGCACAACGATCGTTTTTGCTACCTTGTCTGCACTGATCTGGAAAAAATTAGTGACATCTTCGATGCTTGACACGTCTGGTGTATCAATCTGACTTTTTTCTTCTGTTGCCTCAGCGGCACTAACTTGCGGTGCGATGGCCTCAGCCATTTCGACATTTGCTGCATAGTCCGAAGAATCGCTAAAAGCGATGGCATCTTCGCCAGATTCAGCCAATACATGAAATTCATGTGATACAGCACCACCAATGGAGCCAGAATCAGCAATGACGGGACGATATTCCAAGCCCATGCGATCAAAAATATTGCAATAGGCGGTAAACATGTCTTTGTAGGTGTCTTCCAATGATTCTTGCGCGGTGTGGAAGGAGTAAGCGTCTTTCATGGTGAACTCTCGTCCACGCATGATGCCAAATCGCGGTCGCACTTCGTCTCGGAATTTGGTTTGAATTTGGTACAGGTTGAGCGGTAACTGTTTATAGCTACTAATTTCGTTTTTCACTAACGCGGTGATGACTTCTTCGTGAGTGGGTCCCAAAACAAAATCTCTGTGATGGCGGTCTTTAATACGAAGCAACTCTGGGCCGTATTCTTCCCAGCGACCACTTTCCTGCCATAAATCAGCAGGTTGCACGACGGGCATCAACATTTCAATTGAGCCTGCTTTATTCATTTCTTCGCGTACAATATTTGCTACTTTATTTAATACCCGAAGGCCAGTCGGTAGCCAGGTGTATAAGCCAGATGCGAGTTTGCGAACCATTCCCGCCCGTAACATAAGTTGATGACTAATCACCTCAGCATCTGCTGGAGTTTCTTTTTGGGTGGACAATAAATATTGGCTAGTACGCATTGTCTGTGCAGTTCCTTATCTTCACAAAATTCAAACTTTTTTGGGCGGGCGACATTCTAACAGCACCACTGAAAAGGCCAAAGGAATAATGTCATCAATAAGTGCTTTAGTGGCTTAGCCAAGTAAACTTTATACTCATTGGAATTGGTATTAGCCTGAAATGTTGGTAACGATGCACTGGTCGTCTTCGACTCTCCATTGAATATTGAGGTCATACAAACTGACGCCATACACCCGATCAGAAGTTTTTTGTTGGTGATATGCGGGGCGAGGATCTTGCGCCAATACCTGTCTGATCAGTAATTCCAAATCAGTATGTTTAGTTTTTTGCTCAATGAGTTGCGATTTTGCGCTTTCTTCAAACTGAACATGCAAATGTGCTCTAGGTGCCTGTTGCGCGTATCCGGCCATGGCCTCAGGTATTGCGTCACTGTAAGGAATATAGGGCTTAATATCTATTATTGGCGTTCCGTCGAGCAAATCCACGCCTGAAACCAATAAACTCACCGCGTTATCCTTAAGTGTTACCGAATCGAGTTTGACTACGCTCATGCCAAGGTTGTTAGGACGATGCGTGCTGCGGGAAGCAAACACGCCGATTTTTTTGTTTCCGCCCAATCTGGGAGGCCTCACCAATGGAGGGTGAGATGGCTTAGCGGTTTGGTGAAATTGAAACATCAACCAGATATGGCTGAACTGGTCCAGTCCACGCACAAAATCCGCGGAGGAATAATCTGCTCGAAAAACGATATGTCCTTTTGCTTCTGACGCAAGGCCCGGTTGACGCGGGATCGCAAACTTTTCTTTAAACGGAGTATGGATAATGGCAATTGGATCTATGGTTATTTGACACATTTTGTAAAACTTATCTCCGGATATGACACGAATTCGACATACTTTAGGCGTAGACTAGTCCTTGTTCACTTCCCGGACCAATATTGGCTTAAACCTGACTAATCGTCGCATTAGTTCTGGTTTAAGTCATTTTTTTTAGTATGCTTACCCTCAAAATTTTGACCTGGATTTCGACAGAAATTGTCGCGATCAATCCTTGAATTCTTTTTTGCGAACACCATATATCCAGTGGATTTCGTTAACTCGTTGATCATTATGGGAATAGTATGATCTATGTAAATAATTTGTCTAAAACGTTTGGTGATTTTGTCGCGGTTAATGACCTTTCTTTTAATATCCAACCCGGAGACGTGGTGGGTTTTTTAGGTCCAAACGGTGCGGGAAAATCCACTACGATGAAAATGTTGACTGGATTTCTTGCGCCAACGGGCGGGGAAATACAAATTGCCGATTTGTCCATTGTCGACGACGCCAAAAAAATCAAACAGATGATTGGCTACTTGCCTGAAGGCGCGCCAGCATACGGGGATATGACACCTCTGCAATTTTTGGAATTCATCGCTAAAGTTCGCGGTTTAAAAGGGCAGCACAAAGACGAGCGGATTAGCACCGTCGTTAAACAAATTGAGCTGCAGTCGGTATTGGACAAGCCAATCGAAAATTTGTCTAAAGGCTTTAAAAGAAGGGTGGGGCTGGCGCAAGCGATTTTGCATGATCCACAAATTTTGATTTTAGATGAGCCCACAGATGGCTTAGACCCAAATCAAAAACATCAAGTCAGAGAACTCATCCAGAACCTTTCCAAAGATAAAATCGTGGTGATTTCCACCCACATTCTTGAAGAAGTAACGGCTGTATGTAATCGCGTTATGATTATTTCTGCTGGACAGCTGATGTTTGACGACACTCCAAAAGCCTTACTTAGAAAATCGAAATACCATAATGCGGTAACACTTCATCTTAGTTACCCATCGGACACCTCTGGGTTTTTAGAGCTGGACAATGTGATTGACATCGAAGACGACCTACCTAACAGCAAGGTAACCTTGATCACCCGAAACGGAGCCGATGTGCTGCACTCTGTGACCGAACATATAAAAGAGAGGCGATTGCCTGTGGATACCATGTTTGTAGAGCAGGGCCGTTTAGACCAAGTTTTTAGAGAATTAACCCAAGGAGAGCAGGCATAATGGGAATGGTTGCAACCTTATTTAAACGAGAGCTTTCTAGTTTCTTTGCTACACCTGTGGCGTACGTTTTTATTACAATATTCTTGATCCTATCCGGGGTTTTTGCATTTTTTATCGGCAGCCTTTACGAAAGAGGGCAAGCTGATTTACTGCCATTTTTTAATTTTCATCCTTGGCTGTACTTGTTCTTAGTACCTGCCATTGCCATGAGAACCTGGTCAGAAGAGCGCAAAAGCGGCACCATTGAATTATTGATGACGCTGCCAATCAGCTCACTGCAGGCTGTATTAGGAAAATTCCTAGCGTCTTGGGCAGTCTTGGGGTTGTCGCTGCTTTTGACTTTTCCATTATGGATAACGGTAAATTATCTTGGAAATCCCGACAATGGCGTAATCATTGCCGCTTACATTGGAAGCTGGCTAATGGCCGGGGCATTCCTGGCGATTGGCATGTGTATGTCGGCGTTGACCAAAAATCAGGTTGTGGCTTTTATCTTGGCTGTAGTCATATGTTTTCTATTTGTCGTCAGTGGCAGTAATATTGTACTCGATGCTTTCAAAGACTGGGCACCATCAATTGTCATCGATACGGTGGCATCCTTCAGTTTCCTGACTCATTTTGAATCCATAGCCAAAGGCGTTATTGCACTTAACGACGTGGGTTATTTCCTTTTATCTATTGCGATTTGGCTGTACGCCAGCTTGTTGATTATCGAACACAAAAAGGCGGACTAATAAAATGAATAAATTCTCCACCTCTTTAATTTTGATTTTATTGGCAGTGCTGTTTTTTGCTTTGACCATATTAAACAATCAGTTGCTTTCCCCGGTGCGCTTAGATTTGACCGAAAACAAAGTGTATTCACTTTCTTCTGGTAGTAAGCAAATAGTCGAAAGTATTGATGAGCCGATCAATTTCTATTTCTTTTATTCTGACAAATCTTCCAAAGGCATGACAACGCTGCGCAATTATGCGAGCCGAGTTGAGAGTATGCTTAGGGAATATGCCAATGCTGCGCCAGGAAAAATCAAACTGAATGTGATCGATCCGGAGCCGTTTTCTGAAGCAGAGGACCAGGCCAATCAATTTGGCTTAACTGCGGCAACCCTGGGTAATCTGGGTGATTCTATTTATTTAGGCTTGGCAGCAACGAATGCCCTTGATGATCAAGAAGTCATCGCTTTTTTTGACCCGCAAAAAGAGAAATTTCTTGAATATGAAATTAGTAAACTTATTCACACCTTATCGAAACCTGCATCCGTTAATGTCACCTTGATAAGTGACTTACCGCTTTCTGGTGGACAAAATCCAATGACGGGGCAATTTGACCCCGCTTGGACGTTTTTATCGCAACTCGAACAATTGTACTCGGTAGAAAAAATCGCAAACAACGCTGACGCTTTGCCTGAGCAAACTGATGTTTTGATCCTAGTGCATCCTAAGGCTCTCAACGAGTCACTAATGTATGCCATCGACCAATATGTGATGAAAGGTGGCAAGCTATTGGCATTTGTTGATCCAAACAATGAATCGGATCCCATGGCGATGATGGCCGGGATGGGGGCAATGGGCCCCAACAGCTCTAATTTGCAACAACTGTTTTCTGCCTGGGGACTGTCTTTTAACAGCGACGAAGTATTACTCGATGCAGAATTAGGACTAGATATTCGCACAGCAGATGGTGGTGTTTCCAGGCACTTTGGTTTCGTAGGTGTTGGGGCGCAGCAATTGGATCGCGATGACGTGACAACTGCGAGTTTGGAAATTATCAACGGTGCATCTTTTGGTGTCTTTGGTCGCACTGAGGATAGTCAACTTGAATGGTTACCATTGATGACGTCATCCGATGATACCGACTTGATGGCTGTTGCACCTTATTCTATGAACCGCGATCCGCAATCTTTAGCGAGAGAGTTTTCAAGCGAAAACAGCAGACATATTTTAGCCGCTAGAATAAGTGGTGCTGCAAATTCTGCATTTGAAACAGCACCAGAGGGTGCAGCGCAACAAGATTTTGTCTCCTACACCACTCAACTTAATGCGATTGTGGTTGGCGATACAGATATGTTGGCAGACAGATTTTGGGTACAACAGGCAAATTTTTTCGGACAGACGGTTTATACACCTTTTGCCAATAACGGCGATTTTGTCACAAATGCCGTTGAAAACTTGGCCGGTAGTGACGCTTTAATCAGTATTCGCAGCAGAGGAACCTTTGCGCGGCCGTTTACAACTGTAGACGCTCTAACCGTTGAAGCTGAGCGAAAATTCCGTGAACAGGAACAAATTCTTCAGCAACAATTGGACGAAACTGAAGCACAACTTGCTCAATTGCAATCTCAACAAACAGAAGGCGCTGCTTTGGTGCTGTCTGCTGAACAGCAGCAAGCCATAGATGACTTCGTTGATAAGAAGGTTGAGATTCGAAAAGAACTGCGCGATGTGCGTCATCAATTAGACAAAGATATTGAAAAACTCGGCAATTGGTTAAAATTCACCAATATTGCCGTAGCACCTTTTGCTTTGATGCTGTTACTAATGCTATTAGCAAGGTTGTTGCGCACAACGTCGAAAAATAAAGAAGGGTTGTCGTAATGAATAAACAAATTTTATCCCTTCTGGTTTTATTGGTCAGTGTGTGTGCTGCAGCATATTTCTTGTATATCAAGTCAATGGAGCAAGCGCCGGAAAAAACCTTGCTCTATCCCAGGTTGCTTGAAAATGCAGACAAGATAGACCGGGTTAAAGTGTCGAGAGCCGACGGTGTAGTGATCGACGCCAGGCGCACTCGTGATGGTTGGCGAACACAGCTTCAACAGCCAACAATTAATTATCCTATTGACCAACAGTCGCTAACTGATTTGGCCGAGAGCCTAACTAGGGCCGTTTTATTTGAATCAAAAACTGCAAAATCGGAAAACTTTTCACGTTTAGGGCTGTTGGACGTTGAGCAAACTGATAGCCAAGCAGCGTTGATTCAAATCGAAGCTGCAGGTGATAGTTACCAGGTCTTAGTGGGAATAGTGGCCAACTCCGGGCAAGGTTCTTACATAAGAAAAGTTGGCGAAAACCAAACCTGGTTGCTTGATAGGGTGATAAATCTACCTACAGATAAAGTGGATTGGCTCAAACAACCTATTTTGGATGTCGATCCTCAAAGCATAATCGCTGTGAAGCGAACCGACTCTAAATCTTTTTCAATTATCAAACAGCAAAATGACGAAATGACTTTTGCTTTATCTGACATTCCTGAAGGTCAAACACTCAAATACGATTCGATTCTTGATGGCTTTGTTAACAATATCACCTCGTTAAATTTTGACGGAATTGAAAACCTCGAGAATGAGCTTTGGCAAGCGAATGACATCGACGCCAGTTTTGAGGTCTCGATGGATGATGGCCTGACAATTTTACTGTCGGTTACTGAAATCGATGAACAGTATTTTGCGAAGTTTGAATCTGTCAATCCAGATGCCGCCCGTTATTGGAATGGCCAAACGTACAAAATTTCTAGCTTTGCATTTGGTCAACTTAACAAAGGATTGGATGACTTCGTTGAAATCCCTGCCGTTGAATCCGATACTCCAGAAATACCTTCTATTGACGAAGGTGAAGCGCCATCTGGCGATTAAGTTACAAATGAGCTGCTTTTAACTGCCCGCACTTAAAAGCAGTTCTTTTACGTTGTTACACATCGACATCAAAGCCACAATTAATCATCATGTTTACTACTCAATAGAAGTGTCAACTATTTTTACATTTCAGGCGAGTACAGTGCTGCTAAATCGCGACATAAATTTTAAATTCTTTATATTTCAATAGACTACATTTGGTGGTCCATATATTGCTGCATTTTGTAGGGTTAAAAAAATGACCGTAAAGAGATGGAGTTGTACTTTACTGACCCAGTCGCAAGCCACAAAGAATGGAAAAAGAGGTAAGTTGTGAAGAAATTAAAATTACTCAGCGTCAGTGTCGCAGCCTTATGCAGTGCCGCTGCCTTGTCACCCGCACAAGCACTTGTGATCAATTTAAACAACACTGGCGGTGTTGAAATGGGAACCCAAGCGTTTTATGGATTCTCAGTAGCCAGCGCGTTTTGGGAAAATGTCATCTCAAACGACGTTGAAGTTAATCTAGATGTCGGTTTTGGAGGGCTTCCACCCAATGTTTTGGGCTCTACAGGTAGTTCTCGATTAGTCGCAGACCTTGGACAATTTGTTAATGCCCTTCAGGCCACAGGTACAACAAATTTGGACTCAAATTTAGTAATGCCGAATTTGGTAGCGTCCACCGCTGGTGGCTCAGCGGCAGTAGACGCTTTAATTTCCGCTCCGCGTCCCGATGGTACAGGTGTCGCTTTGCCTGTATCCCGTGCTCTCGACAGTGATGGTGGAGCTAACAACTCATTTTTGGCCGCTAATACTGCTGTGTTAAAAGCCGTTGGTTTGCTGGCAGCGGATGCTGCTGGGGCTGATGGAACTGTGACATTCAGTAGTGATTTTGCTTTTGATTTTAATCCGCAAGACGGCATTGATGGAGACAAAATCGATTTTATTGGTGTAGCAATTCATGAAATTGGACATGCACTAGGCTTTGTCTCTGGGGTCGATGTTTATGATATAAACACTGGCTTTGGGGGAGATATTGGTAATTTCGCCATCATGAGTGCATTAGATCTATTCCGCTATAGTGCTGACAGTGCAGCTCAGGGCGCTTTGGATTGGGCGGTTGGTGGAGACTTTATGACGAATGAAGCACCTTACTTTTCCATTGATGGTGGAGCCTCTGTTTTTACTGCAGGCTCAGGAGCCGGTTTCTTCTCTACGGGTAGAACCTTCGGAGACGGGCGTCAGGCAAGTCACTGGAAAGATATAGCTCCACCCTTGGGTCTGCTTGATCCAACTGTGAGTTTTGGTACAGGTACTGAAGTCACTTCGCTTGATTTGGCTGCATACGATGCAATGGGTTGGAATATTAGCTATGACGTGTTCAATGACAGAGATCGTACCTTTGCAGGTACAGAGTTATTTGGTGTGACATCGGTTAACGCACCTGCGACCGTATCTATCATGTTGCTCGGCCTTGGCCTGTTCGGCGCAACGTCACGTAGAAGAAATAAAGCCAAATAACACCCTATCAAGCAAATTTAAAAGCCGTTTAGCTCATTGAGTTAAGCGGCTTTTTTATTGAGCTAAACAAGCTCTTAACAGGGCTTTTAGTTTGTCTTCGCCTAAACTGGTCGCCATACGGATATTGTCGATGGGGATCTGCTCAGGGTTTTTGTGGGCATGAATGGCTTTTTCCAAACTGCTCTCTCGGAGAAGATGAAACATAGGAAAAGGCGAACGATTTGTGTAATTTGCTGGCGAATTAGACAATTCACCTTCAAAAATATAGTCGGGATGAAAGCTAGCGATTTGATAAGTGCCCCTGTGGCCTGAATTATCTATCCATTCATCTGCGATATCTAACGCATCCAAATAATCATAGAAGCCTTCCAATCCTGTACCAAAGATCAGCAGAGTGGTCTCAATATCTGTATTAGCGTTTAAAAGCTGTATCTCACGTTCAAGGAATTGTTTTAAATGACTTTTTTGGTATTTATGCAAGTATTCATAGCGAATGCTGTTGGCAACCACTTCACGTTTCGCAAATGGGCAGAAATTAAGGCCAACAACTACAGCATCAACCCACGCCTTAGTGGCGCCAATCGCCTGTTCCGATTCGCTAGGTGTGTGCTGTGACATTACGAGCGATATTTTACGTAGGCTTCCAAGGTGTTTTCGATCAGGCTGGCGACCGTCATAGGACCAACACCGCCGGGCACGGGCGTTATCCAACCCGCTCTGTCTTTAGCAACATCAAACTCTACATCACCAACCAATGAACCATCTGCTTGGCGGTTAATGCCAACATCGATTACGATTGCACCAGGTTTAACCCAATCGCCCGGAATAAATTCGGCTTTACCTACGGCAACCACAAGTATGTCTGCACGTTCTACATGACTTTTTAGATCCTGGGTGAACTTATGACAAGTGGTCACTGTGCATCCGGCTAAAAGCAGCTCCAATGACATTGGACGTCCAACAATGTTGGAAGCTCCAACTATGACCGCATCCAGGCCTTTTGCAGGGCGTTTTGTAGACTCAATTAAGGTCATTATGCCTTTAGGCGTGCAAGGCCTCAGTGCGGGCATACGCTGCACCAGACGGCCGATATTGTATGGATGGAAGCCATCAACATCTTTATCGGGTTGTATTCTTTCCAAAACTTGCTCAGCGTTTAAGCCAGCTGGAAGTGGTAACTGCACAAGTATGCCGTCTACGTTGTCATCTTTGTTTAAGTCATCAACCAAGTTAAGCAAATCACTTTGTGACGTATTGGCTGGTAAATCGTAAGCTCGATCAACAAAGCCAACTTCTTCGCAAGCTCTGCGCTTATTGGCAACGTACACCCCTGAAGCCGGATCGCTACCGACTTTAATGACCGCTAAACCCGGCGCGCGTTTCCCCGCGGCGGTTATTGCTTCAACCTGGGAGGCTACGTTTTCACGCACTTGTTTGGCGATAGATTTTCCATTGATAATTTGAGCTGGCATTTTTTGAGACATTGAAAAGGAGAATTAGGATATTGTCCCATACCCTGAGGGATTATCGCAACGCTGATGGTTCAAATATTCACACTGACCCATTCAAAAATGCAGTATAATTTGCGGTCTCATCATTTTTACGCTCGCAATATAATGTGTAGAACGTATTAAGACATTCGTAAAGGAACAGAATCATTGGAATTTTCAGGCGTTGAAATCTTCGGTTATTGCGCATCGGCTCTTATCGCTTATTCATTAACACGCAGTTCTATCATTAAGCTCAGATGGTTTAATTTGTTTGGCGCATCATCGTTTTGTGTCTACGGAGTGATCATTGGCGCCACGCCCGTTGCATTGCTCAACGGCTTCATAGCCTTAACCAACATTGTGTATTTGCGTAAGATGCTATTACAGGCTGAAACTCACTTTTCGGTACTGGAAGTCAGCATGCCCTCTAACTATGTTGATTTCTTCTTAAATTATCACAAAGCTGAAGTTGATCATTTTTTTCCGCGTTTTTTCAAAAAAATGGATGAGCCAAATCGACGCTATTATTTCATGATGGAAAACACCGAAGTTGTTGGTTTATTGTCGGGTTTCCCGGTTGAAGAAAACAGCTTTATGGTCGACTTTGATTTTGTCGTGCCTGAATACCGTGAGTGTCGACTTGGTCAGTTTGTGCTTGCGCAAGGTCAGCAGCTTAAAAAAGTTACGGGCTACGAACAAATTTTTGCCAAAGCAGATAGCACAGAGCACGAACACTATTTACAACAACTTGGTTTTTCTCCAAAGAAGAATGGTATATGGTCCTATGATGGGCAAACAAATTGAGTTGAATAAATGAAAAAGCTTAAAAATGAGGCACAACTTCTAAAGCTCGCGCTCTCTGTGGGAGAAACCTATTCAAAAAACCGTGGTTACACCGGGTTTAGCGCAACGATGGGACAAAAAGAAAAAGTCGAAATTATTTATCGATTGTTGGTCAATGATAAATTGGTTGCTCCTTTACCCAGTGACTCAGAAGATTTACTCAGTATGAAACATCGTTTGGCGGTCTGGGTAAAAAATAAATTGCCAGCGAGCCATGAGTTATTGCAATAATCCTGTTTGAAGAAATGCAATGCAATTTAGCTCAAAAAAGGATGAAATTGAGTTAAAAACAAGCAACTAGAAAGTTTGTCGAAAAAAGTGTTTGACGACATTAGGGCAAGTGGGTAATATGCGCCCCCCGTAGCGATGAGGAATTATTGCTACGTAGGTTCGGTGAGTAGCGCAGCTTGGTAGCGCACTTGGTTTGGGTCCAAGGGGTCGCAGGTTCGAATCCTGTCTCACCGACCATTTTTTTATTTGCTTTGATTCGTCGAGCGTCCGTAGCTCAGCTGGATAGAGCACCCGCCTTCTAAGCGGGTGGTCGCAGGTTCGAATCCTGCCGGACGCGCCATGCGACCGGAAGGATTAAAATCTTAAGGGCTCGCAAAAATCTGGCAAGTAAAAATAAAATAGTGTAAAACAGGTAAACACAGTGGTGGGCGTAGCTCAGTTGGTAGAGCCCCGGATTGTGATTCCGGTGGTCGTGGGTTCAAGCCCCATCGCCCACCCCACTTGCGGAAGTGGTGGAATTGGTAGACACGCTGGATTTAGGTTCCAGTGCTTCACGGCGTGAGAGTTCAAGTCTCTCCTTCCGCACCATCTTGTTGACGTTCAGTATAAATCCATTACTTAGCAGTTTGCTGCCTTAGAGCGGATTTTTTCCCTTGCTCGTCCATTCAAACACTTTCAGTGTTAGTTTTTCTTAATATTCAATCCTTCCGAAGGAATATCCAAATACAAATTGATGGTTCTTCCTCCTCTTAACACGCTAAATACCAGTGTCATCGCGTTCGGAATCAGTTGTTGTATTTGTTCGAGACCCTCTTCAGTATTCACGTCTATTCCATTTACAGTTTGTAAAACGTCACCAGGTTGAAAACGTGCAGCTCTGAATAGTTTCGGATTAAGGCCAGGCACTACGCTGTAGCCTTGCGATGAATTGTTCTCATCAACGGGGACTAAACGAACAATGTGTTCCAGTTCCTTGGGACGGTTCCCAATTGCTTGTTCTAGAGATTGATCTTGCTCAGTTGTTTCACGAGTTTCATTATTAGTGCTGATATCACCTTCGCTCGTCTTTGTGCCTTGAAGTCTGAGGACTTCGATTTTTCCATCATTATCAAGTACCACTCGATCATTTCGTATTTCTTTGATGATGGCGTTTGTGTAAGCAATTTGATCCTCAATGAAGTAAGTTCGAACTTGCAGACGAGATTGAATCGTGGCTGATGATTCTGTTTCTATATTGCTTGCCACAACACCCAATAGGGTCAACTCCAATTTGGTCGGTTCGGCGTTTGGATAATTGCTTTCTGGCAATGTGTCAGTGGAATGAGCAATCTCTGCAGCACTGAGTGGTTCATCACTGTCGTCCAAAAAACTTGATTTTGCTTCGTCGGATAATTCAATCGGCTGGTGTTCATTTTGCGAGAACAAAAAGTAACTTAACACCGCAATTGCCAAAACAAGTGTAGCTAAGATAATTTTGCTGGCAGACCCTGCATTGTCACTCACGATAAAAATCCTCTTTATTTCTAAATACCCGCCAAGCATAACGGCGCAGCTCGACCATCACAATGACTTATTCTTAGTAAAATGCCGTTAAATCAGTCACTAATCGTTAATGAGTCAGAATTTTCACAAACTCCAGAGTAAAAATCTTCCAGGTAATTTAATTGCGCTGCGAAAGTTGACTTAAAATATGAATTAACTATTCACATATTGATTCATATTTTAATTTTGTTGTTTCATTATTTAAGTCTATTATCTTGCCGATTTATAAAACTCAATAAATACAATGCGTTACGAGGTTTGTAAAAGTTGG